>CAWFFV010000001.1:0-132952 GCA_963814985.1 uncultured Chloroflexia bacterium
GTAATGTCCCCAAAGGTCTTTCCAAATACCTTGTCAACGGCGGAGATAAGTGCAAATGGCGTCGCTCCGTTTGTTGGACCCTCTATAACGAGAAGCGCAAAAGTCGCAATGAAGTAGCAGCCACATACTAAAAGCGCGCCCCAGAGCAAGTAGCGTGTAACCTGTTTGCGCCCTCTCAGGTCCTTTCTTCATCATTTCTCCACCCATATTGAGTGGTATTGGGTCCTAGATATGCAAGGGTAATTAAGCTAAAGAGACCCATGTTACTGGGAGTAATCTGCCAGTCACTCTGGGTGGACAAAACTGGTGACAGAAGGATGTCCCGTGAGTAGCCAGATCCCTCCTGAGATACCAATGAGCACTGTAGCAAACAAGATAAGTCCAACACCCGCATTAATCAGATACTGTACCATTTGAGTACGTTGGACGGCTATCACACCAGAGCAGGCAATGATAGCAAGAATAGCAAGGCCCTGTTGCCATGGTTCAACAGCCAGGCGGAATGAGTCCCTGGATGTAAGTGACAATAGTCTCAGCCCCACTGACAAGGATAAGGGGTATAGGGAACCACCCAGCACAGACCAGCAAAGAAACCCCAGTGGTGGACCAAGCGCTTTGTGAGTCCACTGATAGATCGAGCTTTGGTGGGGAAACAGTACACCGGTTGGGCGGTCGCCAGGACACTGGGAAGAAAAAACACAATGCCGCCGAGTATCCAGTACACATACGCAGTAGCGCCACCCGACGCCGCAGTAGCAGCATTGGTAATCCAGAAGATGGCGACTAAAAAGATGGCCGTCAGGTCACGCGTCCTGAGGAGAGGTGGCATCACCTTCTCAACATATTCTTCAGAGGCAAGTGGGGAAGAAGAAGGCGAATATCCTCGTTCCATCTTCAATGTTGATCGTTCAGCCACTGTCATTTTCGATAATCCTTTTCGTAAGTGTGTGGGAAGAATACATTTATTATATAAATAATACAGGCAATACCGGTTTCAGTAAAGTTTTTTTATCACTCTACTGAGATATATCCTGGAAATTATACAAGAAAAGTTTCAGGTATTCCATAAAATTAGCATTAAGATTAAGGAAAATCAGGACTATTTAGCTTCTTTCAGTAAATAGCAAAATAGTTGGCACAAAAAATAATTATTATTATCAGTGCTTACGTAACTATTTAGCTATACGTTATTGCTCTGTATAAAAATGTATGTTATGCTAGTATACAATGTGCAAGTTTCTGAATTACGATCTTACAGATCATTTCTCGACTATGACGAGTACATATGCAACAGCAGCTATTCATGCAGAAAGAGATATTCATGAAAACAATAACTTCTGCTAAAGAAACAGTAATGCATTCCGATGACGCGCTTCCCTCAGAGCGAATTGCTAAAAATGTGTTACTCAAAGTACTCAATTCATTTGACATGGTGGCGATTTATATTGCCATTGTTGTCTTCATTACGAATGCCCCAGGGGTTGCTAGTGCGGGAGCCGTGGCATACCTCTACTGGGCATTAGGCTTTCTTGCTTTTCTTATTCCTGGTGCCATTGTAACGGGGCAATTGGGCCTGATGTTCCCCGGAGAAGGATCAATCTATTTGTGGACTCATAAGGCTATGGGCAACTTCATGGGCTTTTTTGCAGGTTTCTGTGCCTGGTGGCCTGGCATCCTTTCCATTATTGTCCCTGGTGTGGTGGTGGTAACCTTTATCCAACATCTCGGTAGCCTGTTCAATGCGAATGTACTGACTGATCCCTGGCAACAGGGTCTCGTAATTCTGGGCGTTCTTGTTATTTCTTTGGTGATGTCACTATTGCGCTTCCGCGTAACACAGAATATTATCAGCACTGTTTTCGTTTGCTATGGTGGAAGCATCTTGCTTATCGGTATTGCCGGAGCACTATGGCTGTTGAGAGGACATCCAATACAGATGGCTGCCGGATGGTCTGTCACTTTTGGGGCCACCGGCAACTTTACTACTTTTGGCTTTGTCATTCTTGCGCTTTTAGGAATCGAAGTACCACTCAATATGGGTGTTGAGGTCAAAAACGAGCATGCGATCACCCGCTATCTGCTCTGGGGGTCTGTGGTGGTCATGGCCGCCTATCTCATTGCCACCTTTGGAGTGATGGCCGTAGTTCCGGTCAAAGATCAACCGAATCCTACAGCGCTTGCCGAAGCTATACAGATGGCTTTCGGACCTGCCGGAACAGTTCTGGCTGCTATTTTTGATATCATCATGATCGGTGTATTTATCTTCAATGCCAGTGTCTTTAATTTTTCCTTTGGACGGCTTCTCTTTATTTCTGGTCTGGATCGTCGTCTCCCCACCTTCATGAGCAAAGTGAACCAGAATAAGGTTCCCTGGGTAGCCGTCACAGTACAAACAGCCATCGCGGGCCTGTTCGTCATAGCTATCTTCTTGATCGGTCCTCTCTTTGCACAGAACAAGGGAAATCTGGCAACTCTCATGTATTACATTATCCTGGCAGCCGTGACAATCATCTGGACGATATCGATGATAATCCTCTTCATCGATATCGTGATCATTCGTCAGAAGTACCCGGATCTGTTTACCAACAAACAACTGGCCCCGAACTGGGTTTTCTATACCTGTTCGCTGCTGGGTTTGATTGCAAGCGGCGTTGGGTTCTATGCCACCTTTACGGCACCGTGGGTTCCTCTAATCAATAATACTGGATGGGTTGCGTGGATTACCGGAATTGCGGTTGTCTCTCTCTTCATCGGCATTATGACCTATTTCATTGGACAAGCATCGGATCGAGGGAAGGTCTTAGATGATGAGGACCTGATCACTAAAGTAACCAGCTAGTTCATTAAAGGAGTTTTTATGCTTTATTTGACAACCATTCCGATCATAGATAACCATTACTATCTTATGCGGCTGATGCAACAAATGGATTCCTTGCAGTTTTATCGCTATTTCTACCTGGATGATACTGGATGTCCACAAGAGAAGGAGGTTTGAGATGCATTGTCCACGTTGTAACACTGAGGGTAATGTCTCAAAGAGTCCCTGTTCACGGTGTGGCCTGTTCATCAGTCTGCCCAATACAAATGGACGTGTTCCTATGCCACCCCCAACAACTCCGACACCACCTTTCAATAGCTTCCAGGCAGGAAGATCCCCTTCAGACTATGGAACACCTCACTACCCACCACAGCAGTTACAACAGCATGAGCAGAAGCTATCAAGTCCGCTACGAACCCAACGATTAGTCACAGGGCAGCAAAAGGACGAACCATCTCAAGGAAATGTGCGTCTCTCATCCACAGGACGTCTTCGCGCAGGTCGCTATCGTCTCGGCGAGAAACAGGAAGTGCTGCTATGGGGAGCGGGTTGCTTGGAAACCTGGTGGAACGGCTATGACGAGCACCGAGGCGGAACACGCATTATGCTCTGTGACCTGCAACTACCGGGATTGACATCACGTGACAGCTTACTGGCAAACCTGGATACAACGGCGAGAACGTTAGCTGCAATCGGCAGGCATCACTCTGTTCCAACTCTGGTGGACACATGCAGCGAGAATGGACATGTCTTTTTTGCCTTTGATGCCGTCGAGGGAGAATCGCTACTCTCTCGCATGCTTCGCAGCGAACAAGCATTACCGGAGCAAGAGATCATCGAGTGTTGCTTGCATATTACGGAAGGAATAGAAGTCTGTTCTCAGCAATTGCCTCCGGTAGTGCATAGTCGCATTAGTCCGGAGCATCTGGTTCAGGCTAATGTCAATTCTCACTGGATGCTTACTAATTTTTCACTCGTTATTACATGTTGCACAAGACAAGTAATTGCTGGCATGGATCATATGAGTATGTCTCTTCTCTACACGGCTCCTGACTTCGCGCCAGAAAAAATCACGGTGCAATCGGATCTCTATGCCCTGCTGGCAACAGCTTATTATGCTGTCACCGGAACAAATCCCGCCAGTGAAAGAGGAAACATCAATCAGGCACAATGGCTCAATCCCACTGTCTCTCCATATTTCAATGCCATCCTGATGAAAGGTCTCCATCCCGTTGCAAGTCAAAGATATCAGTGGCCATCTGAGTTGCGTAAAGATCTTCTGGAGGCGCTCTCAGCTAGCAATAGATTGGTGGCTGAGAGCGGCGGACATTGGTCAACCACAGCACGGCAAGAACCCTCCCAGGTGGAAAGTCAGTTGTTTGAAGCAATGAAGCGAAGCGCTCCTGAATCTGTAACACCAATCCCACCATCACATGCTCCATCGGATAGTCTGGCCAATCAAATCGATGTGGATCATCAAAAGATTTTGCATCCTCTGCCAGAGGAACTGCCGCCAATGCAGATCTAGAAATGATGCTTTGACGGCCACATACTATTTGGTAAGCATCTTAATCTGTTTACTTATCATTATCGGCGTAAGCCGAGGTTTGTAAGGGTAGATATTCATTTTGTGTGGATTTTGTCACCCATGACGGAAGTTGCGTCGCAACTTCCGTCATGGGTGACAAAACTCACACAAAACAGCTTGCGAAGCGCCTTCGGCGCTGAGGAATCAGAAAAAGAGACATGAGGAGTTATTTTGTGCTATAAGCATACAAGATTCCCCGCTATATTGTCACGAGAGCCAGAACTACCGTATAATAAAAACAATATCTGTACTACTATTATCCTTCAGGAGGTTGACATATGCCCACCCTTAAGATTATTGGTGATCCTCTCGTGAACGAGATCTTTACCGGAGACATTTTTGGACTCATTCTGGCACTTCCTATCTCACTCTTTCTCGCATATTGGATCTGTGACATCAAAAATCGGGCGGCTGTCGTAACGGGTGCTTTTGTAGGAGCACTACTTGGTTTCCTGATCATTCTTGGCTGGGTTGGCGAACTCATCTATAATACCCCTTTGTCTGGCGCTAACGGAGGAGCAACATTCTTCGGTTCTGTCCTGATTTGCTCAGTACTGGGTCTCGTTGGAGGTATCATCACAGATCTGCTGATTGCACGTAAACATAGCCATGACTACCGCCGGCAAACCGCTCATGAGTCGTGAATGAGCATAAAGCAATGTTCTATCTTCTCCATGGTGATGATGAATTCACCAGTCGAGAGCAATTAAAGAAATTACGTCAACAGGGTGACTTCGCGTATAACCAGGATACCTACAATGGTGCCGAAGCCGATCTTACAACGATTACTATTACCAGTAATACAATGCCGTTTCTGACAGAGCAACGGTTGGTGGTGATCGAAGGTCTGCCTAAACGAAAAAAAGGTGAAGCAACCACCGCATCCGCTCCGTCAGAGACGACAGAGGGAGCCGTTAAGGGTCCCAAAAGTAAAAAAGGCAAAAAGAGCAGCAAAACTGGGACCCTTACACGCGCGGGTTTTGAGAAAGGGCTGGCTGAACATATTGCCCATATGGCAGAGACAACCGTCCTGGTGCTCCTGGTAGATGAAGTATTAGAGGCCACAAACCCGCTTGTTAGAGCAGCTGAGACATATGGTAAGGTTATTCAGAGTACACTCCCCAAAGGAGCAGCTCTGGAGAACTGGATTAACAAGCATGCTAAGAGTATCAATGTAAAGATTACGCCAGAGGCCAGCTCCTTGCTCGCAAACTTCATTGGTAATCATCTGCGGCTTCTGGCGAATGAACTCTCTAAGCTAGCAACCTACGCCGGAGCAGGAGCCACCATTACTATTGAGGATGTGCGTCAACTGTCAGCTCAGGTACAGGAGGCTCGCATTTTTGATATGACTGATGCCCTGGCACAACGTAACCGCAAACAGGCCCTCAATATCCTGCATGATCTGCTGGCCGATGGTGAGCCGCCACTGAAGCTAATCAGCACAATTACTTCCCAGGTACGCTCATTACTGCTTGTCAAGGAACTGGCACAAAAAGGGATGCGGGGAGCACAAATCGCCTCTACGTTGAATATGGCCCCCTTTATCGCTGATAAGGCTTTACGTCAGGTCGGAAACTTTAGCGTGACTCAGCTAGAAAATACTTATCGCCAACTCTTAGCGACTGATGCCGCTCTCAAGCGCAGTCGCCTGACACCGGAGATGGCCCTGGATCTCCTGGTTGTCAACTTTGGCTCGTAACACCCTGGCCGGTCACATCGGGTAGGAACACATGGCGCCCACACCTCTACAACAATTGATCATCGAACACATCCAGCGCGAAGGCCCCATCACCTTTGCGGACTATATGCGTATGGCCCTTTACGAACCAGACTACGGTTACTATGTCACGGGATCGGCAAAGATGGGATGGGACGGCGATTACTATACAAGCACAGACCTTTCTGATTTCTTCGCTCACTGTGTGGGACGACAACTCTATCAGATGTGGGAGCAGTTAGGATACCCCACTCCCTTTCTCGTCCTGGAACAGGGGGCTGGTCGAGGACATCTTGCAGAAGGCATACGTAGTTGGGCCGCACAGGAATTTCCGGCGTTTCATACTGCCCTTGATTATCACAATGAGGATATACGCACAGGCCAGAATGCGCAGATAACACCTATCATACCACTAGAGGAGGAAGCCAACGTCACTGCTTCAGGGCAAAAGGCATATTTACCCTATTCCGTGATACTCTCGAATGAACTTGTTGACGCCTTCCCCGTCCATATCGTCGAGGTTCGCGATAAACAACTCTATGAAGTATACATTGACGTACAGCATGACCGGTTATCTGAAGTGCTGGCTGAGCCAGGTAGTCCAGCAGTGGCGAACTACCTGGACGACTATAAAATTCCCTGGGCGACATTTGACAATGGATGGCGTGCAGAGATCAATCTAGATGCACTGCACTGGATGGAACATACAGCTCACCTGCTCCCTTCCCATGCATCCCACACACGCAAGAAACATGGCTTCATTCTCACCGTCGATTATGGTGAGAAGGCACATGCGTTGTATACTCGATCCCGGCATTATGGAACGCTGACCTGCTACTTTCAGCATCAGTTGACGGATCGTCCGCTCGTACGTCCTGGTGAGCAGGATATTACCGCACATGTCAACTTCACCGCTCTGATTAATGAAGGGCGACGACAAGGGTTACGCTTGCAAAAATTTACGACGCAACAGCTCTGGCTCACAGGGCTGGGTATCAATGAAGAGTTAGAACGGCTTCGTATGCGCGATTTCGCGGTGATTGATAGCGCACGTGCCAGCGACCGGGGTCAGGTGGCACTGCTTCAATGGCACAACTTACGCCAACGGATAGCGGCCCTGACCAATCCGGCGGGTATGGGCAACTTTAAAGTGCTTATCCTTGCACGCTAACTACTACTTGCACGTAAACTTATTAGTTCTTCGTATGCCAGGAAAAATAGGCTTGAGAAGGGCGTAAAGCTCTACTGTAACCATCTAAAAGGAGAGGACAACATGGCGCAGCGACACCGAGAGATAGAGCCAGGTCCGGGTCAGGAGTCCGTGTGGGACTATCCACGCCCACCACGCGTTGAGGAGAGTACAAAGCATATCCAGGTCGTCTTTAATGGCATAGTCATTGTAGATACACAACGAGCTAAACGTCTTCTGGAGACCAGTCATCCTCCGGTCTACTATCTCTCACCAGAAGACGTGAAAATGGAGTACTTTACCCCCACATCACGCACAACCTTCTGTGAATGGAAGGGGACAGCATCTTACTACACAGTCAAAGTCGGGGAGAAGTTTGCCACCAATGCCGCCTGGTATTATCGCCACCCCACACAAGGCTACGAGGGCATCACGAATTATATCGCCCTTTACCCCTCCAAAATGGACGCATGTTATGTCAATGGAGAAAAGGTACAGGCCCAGGAAGGTGACTTCTACGGCGGCTGGGTCACAAAAGATATAGTAGGACCTTTAAAGGGGGGGCTGGCACCTACGGATGGTAACATCTTACCTGAAGCAATGCTCCTTCTCGATTGTGTTCTCGAATAGGCTACCCAAACGGCTATTTCCACGGGAGTAGGAGCATCTTCTCCTTTCAAAAACTATGTAACTACTCAGGTCTCCTCGCCACCTGCGGTAGCTCGCTCTCATTTTGTTGCCGGTGGCGGAGTTTGCGGTGCAAACTCCGCCACCGGCAACAAAACAGTCAGCGAAGCGCCGTAGGCGCTGAGGAATCAGGAAAAGGGGCCTGAGTCGTTACTTATTGATATACATCGAGAAAAAACTCAATACACGCTGCTCATATTCTGCCGCGTGGGCTTTGAGAGCACCAGTATGGCCTCCACTGGGGGCAATCCATTGCGCCTTGGGAGATTGTGCGGCCTGGTAGAGTTGGTGTTCGCCAGTCAATGGTGTCGTCGTATTCGCATCGTCGGCACTGTGAATCAGCATGACGGCACGCGGAGCGATCTGGCTGATCACGCTCAGGGGGCGGGTATCTTCCAGGCGTGCACCAATCAGGCTATCAACGAGCGCTGGTTCGTAGGGTAGAAGCGGGAGTCCGGAAAACTGGTTCATATGGTTGGTCTGCGCACTCTCGTCAACCCAGGCACTATCGGCCACGGTTGCCCGCAAGGCTGGTTCGCGTGCGGCTGCCAACAAAACAATACCCGCACCCAGAGAAATGCCGAGCGCTCCAAAGTGTTTGTTGGTCAGGTCGGCCCGATGTTCGAGGTATTGCACAGCCCCAATCACGTCGTTCGGCTCGCGTGCTCCCAGCGCAATGCTCGATCCCTCGCTTTCGCCGCATCCTCGACTATCATATAGCAGAACATTGTAATGAGCACGATAAAGGAACTGTGCCCAGGGCAACATCTCCACACGAGAGCCTTTGAAGCCGTGCACCAGGATGATGGTAGGTGACTGGGGTGAAGCGATTGCCAGCCAGCCAGCGAGGTGAACGCCATCAGATGCCGTAAAATGTACCTCCTCAACAGGGAGAGATGGACCGGGATTATGGGGAGCAGAACGGCCAACAGGGTTAATAATAAGAGTAAAGGCGCGAATTGCAGGAATAATAGCCCAGACAGCAATCAGAACAATCAGTGGGATGATAAAAAGCCAGCGTTTCGAGAAAGGCAAGAGAGAATGTTTTTTCTTCATATGAGAGACCTCAACTTAGAAAAATTCTTATATTTCCCTCCCTTTGCCACAGGTGGCAACGAGCAAAAGAAGCAAAATGAGCTTTAGCGGGGACACCCCGCGCCCCGGCCGGGACGCTGCGCTCCCTGCACCCTCGCCTCAGGCGGCCAGACGCTCCTCGCTCTGTTCTTCTTCCGGCCGGATCAGAAAACTGCGGATCAGCGCAAGCAGGGCAAGACCAAGCGTAACAGCCAGGATCAATGCGCTCGTAATCAGTAGCGGGTTACCACGTTGTCCCCCAAAAGCGGCCAGATACCAATCTTCCCAATGCCACCATTTACCCAGAGATTTATATCGTAGAGCACGACGGCAATCATATTGACTGCAGCACCAGCACAAACATAATGCCAAAGCCACGTGCCACACGCCAGCCATATGTGCTTGACTCGTTGCTGGTCAGACCAAGCAAGAGCGCTCCCAGATAGGTGTAAGGCACCAGAGTAAACAGAGAGAAACAAAAGCTGGTGGCTGGAGCTACCAGAAGTTGGCAGTTCACCTATCGTCCAGAAGTCATAGGCAACCTGGACAGCGGGTAAGAGCAGACCAATCAAGAGTGCGAAGACGAGAGGCCACCACTGGCGAGCCTGAAGCAACTTCAAGCCTTTCACACCTGTAACAAATGTCACCAGGGATATTGCACCTATCAGCAGCGCAGCTAAAATCAGGCTCATCAAAAAAGAATCTGCCTGTGCAAGAATAAACGGGAGTATCTGGCAAGTACATGCTATGCCCAGACCAAGGCAGATCAGCAGCAAAGATGAGTGTACCAAACCGATGACTTTTCAGATCATCTTTGAGCGTTACGATAGCAACAACAAACAGCGCAATAAGGCTGATGGCAGGAATGATAGCCATGCAGTAATCTACAAGTACGGAGGTGGTGAAAGCAAGAGAATTATTCTGAGACATAGACAAACCAAGTGAAGTCTGTCAGCACATCCCAGAACTGCAATGAGAACAGGGCAACTGCAAGTGCATATATATAGATGAGAGAGAGTGCACGGAGATCGCGGAGTCTTGTGAAACACAAATCCGGCCTTTCTTTCGATAGGCCGGATCCAAATGTGCATCTAGTGCACCCAATAACAGATCAAGTAAAGTAATGAACGCTAACCGTGTGCTGCCCGAGCACCGCCAGCACTTCTTCTTGATAGCGTTCACGCCAGCAACGTGGATAGAAGTTGAGTATCCAGGTAACGTTTTTCATGTCTTGTGCTTCCCCCTGAAGCTATTTATTAGCAGTAGAAGACGATGATCTCTATCTCACGTTAGACAGTCTGAATGCGTTGTTGCCCTATCGAGACAATTCGGCTCATCGTCGCGAGCTGCTCTTGCAGCGCAATGGCCCCAGTCGCCAGTGATACGGTATGGACGACGTCGATCCTCGCTGGCCAATGGTTCGATCCAGCCCCGCTGCTCTAAGCGACCAATGGCCCCATAGAGCGTTCCTGGTTCCAGGCGAGTGCCGCTGAACTCCAGGATATCTTCCATCATGGCATAGCCATGCTTCGGACCACCCGCCAGACTGGAAAGAATGAGCATCGCGGGATCGGAAAAGCGTCCAAGCTCAGGCAGATGCTTCGGCATATGCTGATCCTCCTCATCTCCTTCATAGAGATATTTATATAGTATCAATTACTAAGTATAACTGAATAGTAACATGGAAGAGTCAGGCAAGTCAAGAGGTCCAATGCCCAATATGATATGCTAGAGGTAAAAAGGAGAACTGCATGGAAGTTTCATCATTTTCTGAGATTGAAGAGGCTTTTCTTGAACGGGTTCAGCGTGTCGTCTGGTGCAATGTCGCAACCATTGATACACAAGAATCGTCCCCGTTCTCGCGTTTTGCATCCATTGTGGGAAGGGGCTGTCGGGTGGATTACACCCACCGCGACTGGTTCAAAGTCAGGCATCTCACCCACAATCCCTATGTCTCGCTAGCCTATATTGCTGACCTTGCCAAGCCCGTCTACGTTGATTGTAAAGCAGAGTGGGTAGATGATCTCTCGCAAAAACAACGAATCTGGCAATTGTGAGACGTACCACCGCCTGTAGGATTTGATCCTGCACCCATTTACGAGCGTGCTGATCATCCCAATTTCGGCGTGTTGAAGCTAACACCCTGGCGCATCGAGTTGGTAAATTTCCCAGATAAGGCGACCGTCTGGCATCAAGCGATTGAAAGATCTAATTGACAGACTCTGCCAGGAAAACCATTGCAACCAGGAGTACAATATAATTTGAGGGCCAAAAATCCGTGATCAGGTGACCAACAAAACAGATCATAGCTCTACCGGATACCGTGAAGGGAGGCAGTATTAGAACCCTGATACCCTTCATGACCTGATTTCCGAAATATTGCGAGCGTGGCGGCGCTGAGGTACAATCTTTCGGGTAAGTAATCTCATACAAATTCTTCTTAATGCCCTTGATTGTCAAATTGATCCGGTAATAACAAAGAGAACATATGCAACAACGACAATTATTTATCATCACGACAGCACTTATACTGGCTATACTGGCATACTTCTCCTCCATTACAGTCTTGCAGCCGCCAGTAGTATTTGCACATGCCTACGTCATCGGTTCTGACCCTGTCGATGGCTCAACTATCGCCGCAGTACCAGACATGGTGCGTATCTTTTTTAACACCACAATCAGTTCTCTGAGTACCGCGAGGGTCTATTCCATACAAAATGGGCACCTTACTGATGTAAGCATTGACTCTGGCAGCATCCCAACCACCAACCCACGCCAACTGAATACTACACTCAAAACACCCACCTCACTACCAGAGGGGAGTTACGAAGTCAAATGGACAGCCATCTCTAACGATGATGGGCATACCACATATGGGATCATTGGTTTCAACGTTGGCTACGCAAGCACGGGGCTACCAGGTGGTACTCCAACACTTGGTCCGAGCACAAGTAATGATTTAGCGGCAATCCGCGCCCCCAGTTTTATGGGCTTTATGGGAATCGCCTGGGAGTGGATCATCCTTATAACCCTCACACTCTGGGTAGGTATTCTCTTAACGGAACGACTCCCACTGACTGCTACTAGGCGTAGTTCAGAACTGCTTGAGCGTGCCAGAAAACAAGGACACGCTCTGCAACAACTCTGTCTTACGGTACTCCTTTTAGGAGAGTGCGTAACACTTGTCCTGCGTACCTCTCTGGTGGCTCAGAATCTAAATGGGGGGGGATTCGATCTGGCCCTCCTTTCCCGCCTGCTGACAGATACAAACTACGGACAACTCTGGATCATACGCATTATCTTAATCGTTGCAGCTCTGTGCTTGCTAAGCTGGACCAGCCGTTCCCAGAGCACCCCCCCGCGCGCCAGAACCAGCGCTACAGCGAGTAGTTAGCCGCACAGTCCCTTTAAGCCGTACGGGAACAGGGCCGTTAAACCGTACAGGTTCTTCTGGTCGCACAACAACCGGGCCATTGAGTCATAGCAATATAGGGACATTGCGTCACCAGACTACTCAGGATCTTTATAGTACAAAAGAACGTCTGGAGATCATCCAACACTCACAAGCAGGCTCCCCTGTCATGCCACAAAACTATACAATGATCTGGTTACTCCTGGCGACACTCATCATGGTCACACATATCCTCTCAGGGGAAGCTGCACAGGTATTACAGCCACATATCAGCGCCGTGGTCTTTGATTGGCTTAATCTCCTGGGCTTGAGCATGTGGTTTGGAGGATTTGCTTACCTGGGATATGTACTTCTGCCCCTGCTACCCATCGTCGAACAGGATCATCAGGCTGAGGCACTGGCCGCACTGCTCCAGCGCCTCACACCATTCATCTTGATCGGTACAGGTATTTTCCTGATGAGTAGCCTCTTTCTCGGTGAGGCCAGTATCAGCAACACCTATCAACTGCTGAATGACCCTTATGGACGTACCTTTATGGTGCAACTGGGCATTATTGCCATTGCGCTTCCCCTCAGTTTATACGCGATGTTTGTGCTACGTCCAAAGCTTACTCGTCAGATCCTGCTTTTGCCAGTCGTTAACGCCGACTTACCAGCTCGCCGGACACGCCAATTTGCAATGGGACATACTGAGCGTAGCCTGAAACGCGTCATAGGAATGCAAGCATGGTTGGGAACAGGTATACTACTCAGTGCGGCCTTATGTCATTCTATACTCCACCAATCGTCTTTCCTGACATTACCTATACTAACCCCACCAATACTAACCCTAACGTCTCACCAACCCCTATAAGCCTGACCAATGTACAAACAAAGCAAGCTGGTGATCTCTCAGTCACATTACAAGTATTACCAGCGCAGGTCAATTCCATGAATACGGTGATCATCACCATCGTTGATGGCAATAGTCAGCAGGTTAGTAATGCCCTGGTACGACTGACCGTCAATATGCAAATCATGGATATGGGAACGGCACATTTGAGTATTCCAGCAGGCAATCCCACATATGTGGCAACATTCGATAAACATACGACCTTTTCTATGCCTGGCATATGGTTGATCCAGGTAAGCATACAACGACCCAAACAGCCACCGGTACAAACCACCTTCGCAGGTAACCATACATTAAGATTTTGTAGGCAAATGGCAGAAATGAAATCTTGAAATACCATTGGCAAACAAAATCAATTTTTGTAGAGATGATCAACACGTAGAGTGCGCGGTTTACAAGCCCGTTTTCACCTTAAATGCCTCAAGAGCTTGTAAACCGCGCACCTACACAAAAATGACAGGCCCCAGTTAAGAGAGAGCATTGACAGATACAACAGACAGGCTTATAGTGGTGTCAACAGAGAATTTTTGTACCTACTCAGGCATTTTTCCGGATTCCTCAGCGCCGAAGGCGCTTCGCAAACCGTTTTATCTGGATGGCGGGTTTGCGGCACAAATCCGCCATCCAGATAAAACAAGAGCGAGCCACCACAGGTGGTGAGCAGACCTGAGTAGTTACGAATTCTTTCGCATCTACCAACTATCGGTTTCCAGGAAGTGAGCAAGACACCCATGAACGAAGTTGAGAATACCAACGCTATCTCTAACGATCTAGTCGTTGTCGGGTCTTCAGCAGGTGGCATTGAGGCGCTCTCAATTTTGGTGAGCACATTACCATTAGACTTTCCAGCTCCTATTGTGTTGGCACAACACCTTGATCCTAACCGACCAAGCACATTAGACCAGATTTTGCAGCGACACACGAGTCTACCGATTGAGATAGTAACAACGAATACTCACCTTCAACCAGGCAAAATTTACGTGGTTCCCGCCAATCGCCATGTCTCTATTAAAGATCATCAGGTTGATCTACTGGAAGACTCCTCTAAACGGCCACGGCCCTCTGTCAATCTTCTGCTCAGTAGTGCTGCGGAAGCCTACGGTGAGCACTTGATTGCCGTCATCCTCACAGGCTCAGGCTCAGATGGCGCAATAGGTGCAGTCGAGGTCAAGAATGCCAATGGCACGGTGATTGTGCAGGACCCACAGACTGCTCGTTATCCCTCTATGCCCATGGCACTGCCTCCCACTGCCATCGATTTTTCAGTTCGCCTGGAACAAATCGGCCCCTTGCTCTTCGATTTACTGACGGGTGCCATGATCCCACAGAAAGAAGAGCGAGCGGAAGATGTACTGCGGGAAATCCTTGAGTTGATCAGCCATCAGACACATACTGACTTCCGTTCATACCGGGCATCGACCATTTTTCGGCGCATTGGTCGGCGTATGACAGTGACCCACAACAGTAGTATGCGTGACTATACGGAGTATCTCAAGGACCATCCCGAAGAGATTGGCGCTTTAGTCAAGGCCTTTCTTATTAACGTTACTCAGTTCTTTCGTGATGCAGAGGCCTTTGCTTACCTGAAAAATGAGATCCTCCCAAAGCTGATAGATCGTGCTCGCAGCCGTGATAAAATCCTACGCTTCTGGACAGCTGGTTGTGCTACTGGCGAAGAGCCATATTCATTAGCTATGCTTCTCACTGATCTCTTAGGAGCAGAACTTCCTGAATGGGGTATCAAAATCTTTGCGACTGATCTAGATGAAGCGGTGATCAACTTTGCCCGTCGCGGGATCTACTCCGAAAACTTGCTTAAGGGTCTGCCTATTGAATACCGTGACCGTTTTTTTGAGCGCTTCGATCAGGAATATCGTATTTCCAAAACACTCAGGCAAATGGTTATCTTCGGACAGCAAAACTTGAGTCGCAGCGCCCCCTTTCCCCGTATCGACCTGGTACTCTGCCGCAATGTGCTTATTTATTTCACACCCGAACTCCAGGACTATGTGCTCAATCAGTTCGCTTTTTCGCTCAACCCTGATGGCTATCTCTTTCTGGGCAAAGCAGAAACGGTACGACCGATCCAATCATTTTACGAGCTTATCAACAAGCACTGGAAAGTGTACCGCTGCATCGGCAATGGGCTTGGCACGGTACGCCGCAAGGGCCTGTCTGATATCAGTAATCTGCGCATGGAAGGACGCCCCATGAATCCTTTGAACAGAAATGCCAGTAAACAGCGACCGGATCAGGAATCTCCACCGATCGCAAATGAAGTTGGACAACTACGGCGTTTCAATGAGTTACTCCTCCGCTTCCTGCCTGTTGGCGTGATTGTGATCAACCGGGCTTACCATATTCTTACAACAAATGGTGTAGCCCGGCGTCTCTTAGGATTACGTGATATCACCACCGAACAGGACTTTCTGCACGCCGTACGTGGTATTCCTTACCACGAAATACGCAACGCCATCGACACAGCCTTTCGCGAGCATAATATACAGACTCTTCCGGAGATAGAACTTGACATTACGGAAGGTGGTAACGGACATTTTGTAGCTATCTCGATTGCTCTCATGCAAGTAAAATCGGGTACACCTGAGTTAGCGGTTATTAGCGTCACCGACGCAACAGACCAGGTTCAGATCAGGCGACAGCTCGAAACCATTCAGGTGGAACAGTCCGAACTCATGAATGAGTTAAGTACATCCAATAAACGCCTGACTGATGTCAATAAAGAACTCATGGACGCGAATGATGAGCTACAGGTCTCTAATGAAGAATTGATGCTGACCCATGAAGAGCTACAAGCAAGTATTGAGGAATTTGAAACTACCAACGAGGAACTTCAGGCTACTAACGAGGAGTTAGAGACCAATAATGAGGAACTTCAGGCTACTAATGAAGAGTTAGAAACCACCAATGAGGAACTGCGAACACGTACCTCTGAACTTCAGGAAATGACCACCGTTCTTGCAGGTGAGCGATTGTGCCTCACAGAAATGGTTGAGCTGGCCCCATTCTACATTCTGGTACTGCGTGGTCTCAGCCTGATTGTGGAAGCTTATAACCCTAATTGCGCACGCTTGCTTGACACTGCAAACGTCCGGGGACGGCCACTGGAAGAGGTTCTTGATCTCTTCTGGGAGGTTAACACAGGAACGGAACTTGCACGCCTCGCCAGAGAGGCCTACAGGTTAGATGAGACGCGGATCACTCCTCGAATGCTTGGCTACAAACCAGCAAAACAGGAAGTAGACACTGACCGATCGGCAAATTATTTTACCTATACCATCGTACCTTCCCATAATGCTAACGGGAAAGTGAGTGGCGTGCTGATCTACGCTACCGATGAAACCAGGCAACGGACACGCGAAATTGAACAAGAGCGTGAGAGACTCAAACTGATCTTTAACAATACTTACAAGGCAGCCCTGGCCCTCTATGAAGTTTCAACAACGGCTTTGCTTATGGGTAGTCCCCGCTATCTTGAGATTGTGGGACAAAAGCAGAATACTTCTCCCGACAACCTGATTGGTCAACAGTGGCATAATTTAACCTTCGCTGTAGCACCAGAGGAAGCTACTCGACTCTGGAACACGGTGATTGAAACACGTACAACACTACGTATACCAGAGGTCTATGGCAAGGACAAAACGGAAACCATTTGGGATTATGTCCTTGCTCCTATCGTCGATCCAGACGATCCAAACGCGATACGTTACGTGCTTGTCTCAGCCATCGAGGTCACAGAACAGGTCAGAGCACGTCAAGAATTAGAAAAAATCGACCATCTCAAGGAAGACTTTTTATCCCTGGTTACTCATGAACTCCGTACACCCCTGACCTCAATTCTGGGCAATGCCCAGATACTCCAGCGCACCCTGAAAAAATTTGCCGGCAATTCAGGGAATGTCCAGGTACAAGAACAACGTCTTACCCAGGAACTAACACTATTGGATAGGATTGGTCATCAGGTGAGACAAATGGATAATCTGATCGAGGAGGTACTGGATGTAACCCGTATTCGCGGTAAGATGTTCGAGCTCAGCAAACAAGAGGAAGTAAATATTATCACACTGGCACGGCATATAGTCGAGCAATATACTGACACAGAATCATGAGATAACGTTACACACCGAACAGGGAGAACTGTTAGTAACATGCGATGCAGATCGCATAGAGCAGGTCTTAAACAACCTGATTACAAATGCCATCAAGTATAGTCCCGACGGTGCACCCGTAATGGTAATAGTGCAACTGCAAACCGACAAGACACCTAATGAAGTGATCGTTGCTGTACACGATAAAGGCTATGGCATTCAAGAGGAAGAGCAGGCCCATATTTTTGACCGCTTCTACCGAGGGCAGAACAGTAAGGAGACCAAGCGAGAAGGTTTGGGACTGGGATTATACATTGCCTATGAGATAATCAAGCAACAGGGTGGGCGAATGTGGCTGGAAAGCAAACCCGGAGTGGGTAGTATCTTTTATTTTTCATTGCCACTGGCAAAGTAATATCAAATCATTTGAAAGAGTGTCTCTTTCAGGGTCTTCTGAAAGAGACACTCTTCAACCCTCTTGTGAGCGTTTATGCTCTATGGCACGTTCACAGTAGCCAGCAGCGCTTTTCGCCAATTTTTCACGTTCTGCCTCGGTCAAATCACGTATCACCCCGGCCGGTACTCCCACAGCCAGCACACCTTCTGGTACCTGTTTGTGCTCTCCCAGCAAAGAACAGGCCCCCATTATGCTGTGTGAGCCAATCCGGGCATGCGAGAGCACCACAGCATTCATCCCCACCAGAATCCGATCTCCCAGGGTTGCGCCATGGACCACAGCATTATGCCCTATCGTACATTCTTCCCCGATGGTTAGAGGTGCATCAGCATCAACATGCAAGGTACAATTATCCTGAATATTGGTGCGGGGACCAATAACAATGGGAGCGGTATCCCCACGCACAACCGTGTTATACCAGATACTCGCTCCCTCATGGATAGTAACATTGCCAATAATCACCGCACCAGGAGCAATAAATACATCATCAGCAATCTTCGGCCAGATACCCTTGTAAGGAAGAAGTGGCATATGTCCTCCTGTTAATGGAATATAGTAACTTATCGTCATAACTCCTCAGGTTTCTTTTTTCTGATTCCTCAGCGCCTTCGGCACTTCGCCAACCGTTGTGTGTGGGTTTTGTTGTCCGTGGCAGAGGTTGCGGCGCAACCTCTGCCACGGACAACAAAACCCACACACAACAAGAGCGAGCCACCGCAGGTGGTGAGAAAACCTGAGGAATTAAACCATTCCTTAGCATATCACTCGTTTACTTGCCCAGAAGATTTCATCCAATCGCTGGTCATAATGCATAGCAACAGGATCAAAGCTATTTATAGTAACACAGTTATATTCCTGGCCTTCGGCATGAATATACTCTTTATTGTTGAGAGCCATAGCCACATGGGTAATGCCAGTCCTCCCAAAGAAAATCAGATCACCTTCTTGTATCTCTTCGCGTTCGACGCTCCTGGTCAGTGCATCATGTTGCTGGTCAGCATCACGCGGAATACCATAACCCCCCATGCGATAGCAAAGTTGGACGAAACCACTACAATCAATCCCTTGCCAGCTTGTTCCTCCCCACAGATAAGGTACATCCAGGAAAGCTCGCGCATATGTGGTGATAGTGCTGATCGGTGCCTGCGGATAAACAGCCTGATGCTGACAAATAGTAATGGCATGGCGTGGACACCATGCTGTATACCCATCGGGTAAGATAACCTGTAAACGCTCTGGCAGTGTGATATCCAACAAGGGCAAGACTGTTGAGAGATAGACAATCTCCAACACTTCATCTCCGGTCGCCAGAGTATAGAGTGGAGTATGTGTGGCGATGACGATTGCCACTAGCTCCAGAGGAGTGGCACAATGTGCACCTATTTTGCAGAAACCTTTGACTGGAGGTTCGGCCAGTTCGTCAGTACGTATCCAGCCAGCATAATCCGGCAGAGTGACATAGCTCCACTCACCCGAGCTTTCTCCAATAGTTGCGCAAACATTCAGAAGAGCCTGGGTGATAAGTTCGGAGGTAGGATCAGGGTCACGACGGATATCTGCAAGACCAACCGAAATGGCATATGCCATAAGAAGAGATCCTCCACAAAGTGCTAACGCAGGGCATTACTCATCACGAACATAAGGTTCGCCGGGCGTTCTGCCATACGACGCATGAGGTAAGGATACCATTGTGAACCATAGGGAACGTAAATTCGCGTATTATAGCTCTGACCAACAAGTTTTTCTTGCAGATCACGGCGAATACCGTAGAGCATCTGGAACTCAAAGGAGTCTTTTCTGATGCCGTTGTCATGTATATACTTGCATGCAGCATTGATGATCGCTTCATCATGAGTGGCAATAGCAGGAAAATTACCACGTGCAAGCAACAAATGTAATAGTTGCATATAGCTGTGATCGACCTCAGCCTTGGTCTGGAATGCAATGGTAGATGGCTCTTTGTAGGCACCTTTAACCAGACGAACACGCACACCCTGAATAATAAGTTGCTCGATATCTTTTCGGCTGCGATAGAGATAAGACTGAATAACTGTCCCAACGTGTTCAAAACGCTGGTGCGCACGCAGGGTGATATCCACAGTTTGGGCAGTATAGGCTGAGCCTTCCATATCGACACAGACAAATATTGAGCATTTGTGCGCTTGCTCCAGAATAGCCATCAGGTTCTGTTCACACAATTCCTGAGAGATGTCTAACCCGAGGGCAGTGAGCTTAATAGAAATATTGGCATCCAGCCCTGTTTGCTTCACCAACTCAACCGCAGTAATATAATTCTGAGTAGCTGCTCTGGCTTCCTTATCGTCTGAGACGTTTTCGCCAAGGTGGTCAAGGGCGACTTGCATACCGTGCTGATTTAGCACACGAGTCGCTTCAATGGCTTCATCGAGTATTTCCCCTGCGACAAAACGTCGCGAAACGCTACGTGTAGTTTTGTTATGCACTACAAATTCGCGTAAATGTTTGTTATGAGCAAGATACAACATTGTATCTTTGAGAAACATAGCCAAAGCTCCCTCCTTTTACTTTCCCTCCTGGTAATGATACCACATTCCTGCTCTCTCACCATTTTGATCCTGCCTTCCTGTGGAGCTACCACTTCAGCATACGACGAACCAGGCGATCCCATAGCCTATCGGGAAGAAAGCGTCTTAGAAGAATTATTCTTAGAGCACTACGCGGAACAACATAACGAGCATGTGGTTTACGACTCTGAAGAATTTGTACAACGGTATCAGCAAACAATTGTGGCGGAAAACCTACGGTAGCTGAGTGCTTAGCCACTTTTTCGGTGACGTTTAAGAGTCGCGCATAGGGGCCACTTCTATGTTGTTCTATACTTGCCTGTGATCGCCCTAAGCTTGTATTCCAGATATTAGTTGGGCTAGAAGTCGGCTCGATAACAACGACATGGACATCAAAAGGTGCAAGCTCGATACGTAGCACATCACTAATAGCTTCAAGAGCAAATTTGCTAGCCGCATAAGCTCCGGTGACAGGGTTGGCAACACGACCGCCTACACTACTGACATTGATAATTGTTCCTTGCGCAGCCTTGAGCATGGGAAGGAAAGCCTGGATCACCCCAACAGGTGCAATAGTATTAATCTCCAGTTGGGCACGAAGGTCATCGAGAGGGAGAAGCTCTAGAGGTCCCCCAAAGGCCGTTCCTGCATTATTTAAGAGAGCATTCAGCCGTGGGATGGTGCTCTCTTGAGCATCAGTTCGCAAGCATTCTTCTACCTGCTGCGCCATTGCTCCTATCTGCTCAGACAGCGTGATGTCACCAAGCAGAACTGTCATGTTGTCATTACAGCCCAGAGTATCCGCTTCAGCGAGCAGACTCGCTTGGTCGGATTCATTGCGTACAGTAGCAAAAACATGCCAACTACGCCTGGCTAACTCTAAAGCAGTGATCCGCCCAAAGCCTGTAGAACATCCGGTGATGACGATAGTTTTTTTATTCATGTACCCGTCCAATGCGATTCCACAATCCCAGACGTATCAGTTCGTTGCGTGCCTCAAAACCAAAGAAGTCCGGGTTCATATCACGCCCATAACGAATAACCAGACCGCGTAACATTTCGATCTGTTCGGCTTTACTGGCTGTATCTCGCTCAAAAGGGATATGTTGGGCAAGTTGTTCAACAGCCTGCCTATTATACCATTGTTCTTGTGTCTCTGTCATAATGATAGAAAACCTGTAACTCCTCGGGTACCCTCACCACCTGCGGTGGCTCGCTTTGTTTTTGTGTGGGTTTTGTTGGTCGTGGTGGAGGTTGCGGCGCAACCTCCACCACGACCAACAAAACCCACACAAAAACGACTTGCGAAGCGCCTTCGGCGCTGAGGAATCCGGAAAAAGGGCCTGAGTCGTCACGAAATCTTCAGGATACCTCAGGATAAAGTTACATCTATGGTCAATAGTAACATCTGAAAGGAGCTTTCTTCAAGAGGTAAGCAGAGCGCAAGTTGTCCCCTGGAACACGTTAATACATTATGAAGAAGGGAGAGGGATAGCCATTTTGCCCTAGAATCCCTTGAAATACTTGATTATTAAAGCGGATCAATGATAGTGTAAAAGGACAAGAAGATATATAATAAGGTAGGCGAAGAAGATGTTCTGTCCACATTGCAATACAACACGAATCGAAAATGAGGCACCTTGCTCATACTGCGGAGCACCTTCGCCCTTGCTGGGACGATCTCAAGTCGGCGGACGGGGAGCGGTAGAACCAGTATGGGGAAGTCCCAATAGAGCACCCATGGAACAATGGAATCAGTCACCATCTGAGGTATCAATGGTGCCTCCAGCAGCATCCTGGACACTTAATCCCGGTCCCCAAAGTCAACTACCATGGGGACAGAATGCTGGGATGCAACAGCAACCATGGGGGCAAAATGCTGGGATGCAGCAGCAACCATGGGGACAGAATGCCGGGATGCAACAGCAACCATGGGGGCAAAATGCTGGGATGCAGCAGCAACCATGGGAACAGAATGCCGAACCGCAGGCACAACCGCAACAATCATTCTTGCCAGTTCCTTACCAGGGTGGTATGGCACTTCAACCATATCAATCTGCCATTCCGATACAAATGGTACCTGACATAGAGAAGTTGTTGCCCGCCATCCCCGATGAACAAGGCAGGGTTTATGTTCCTCCCATCTATACCAAGCCCAGGGCCATTATTCCAAGATATCGAGCCATTAGCGGCCTTCTGAGCATCTTGATCGTCTCTCTATTGCTATGCACAGGAGCAGGCTATTATGCTCAGGCCAGTGGAAAACTCATAGCAGTGCAGCAATTCTTTGGTGCCGCCCCTCCTCCTAGCTTGCAGGTAGCAACTGGGCGACCGTTGCCCGACCCGCCTGGGCAAACTGACAAAGACAAAGGACCCGCCTACAACATCATCCCTTCGGCAACCACTACGTTGCGTATCGATCCAAATAATATTGCTCTCCAACCAGTGAATGCCTTCCAGGTGGGAATCCCCTTCTATGTCACTTATAGCGTGCAATTACCAGATAAGGCAGGAATAGTGACCGTTAAGTGGTATATGAACAATCTTTCCTACGCAACAACGGAAAGTAAGCAAATTAACCCGAAGACTACAGCGAATGGCAGTGCTCTGATATCCTATGCACAGCCAGCAGAGGGAAGAGTAGAATTGTATTGGAATAACCAGCTAGCACAACAACTCTACTTTGTTGTGAGGTAACTGTTTAGTGTGACTGTTGTGACCCGTGGCAGAAGTTGCGTCGTAATTTCTGCCACGGGTCACAACAGTCACATCTATTTATTTCTCACACTGCGTATCCACAGCAACATCACCAAAGATCTGTACCTGGCAGGCAAGACGCATATTGGGATTTTTCTTGAGGTCACCACGCAACCAGAATTTCTCCATGAAGGTGAGAGGGTTGGTATTGACTGAGGGGGAAACAGCGACGCGGTCAGTGCCACAAAGGCCGTTCCCATGACAATTGATAATTTTCCATAAGCCACAATAGACGGACACATCATTCTCTAGTGCAGGGTAACGTACGGTATCGCCTTCGGGTACTTCTATCCGCTGATTTTCATGTACATATGTAATGGTCGGCACGACTCTATCCTCCGGTCTCATTGTTTCAAGCTTCAGGGCAAACCATCTGGGCGGTTTCCACATGTCAGAGTGTAGCACAGAAGAGTGAGAGCGGTCAACTAACAACAAGGGTCACTGATACACTTTGCGGAGTTACTGGAGTTCCAGCATCGCTATCGCTAATGACCAGAGTCGCAGTATAGGTACCAGGAGCCATATCGGTACTATCGCAATACACATTTAACACTGTACTTCCTCCTGGAGCAACAGCTCCCGAAGAGGTATCGACAGACAGCCAGGGTACGGCAGACTGCGCAATGGTCCAATTCAGGCTGGCACTACCTGTATTGCCGACGATGAGCGATTGTGAGCTATGCGTAAAAGTACTGGTATTGTTAAAGATCAAACCGCTGGGCGCTACAGTAATCACAGCCTGATCTTTAATGGTCACAGTGACAGGTATCTTTTGACTTGAGACTGTTGAACCAGCATCGCTATCGGCAATGGTAAGAGTCGAGGCCAGTACGCCTGCACTGGAAGAGGACACATTCGAGCTAATAGTCAGGGCAACACTTTGCCCAGGTGGCAGACTTCCCTGTGAGGGCGTACTAGAAACGAATGCATTTCCATTTTCGGTTGCAGTCCAGTTCAACACAAGATTGCCAGTGTTTGTTAGAGTGATCGTCTGTGGATCTGGATTTGTTCCCTTGATAGCCGTCAAAGTGAGCGGACTGGTTGGTACACTGATAACGGGAGCCGGAGGCGGCGTCACAGTCAGCGAAACTGCTACAAGCTTTGTGAGATTATCTGAAGTCAAAGTTACTGTACCTTGATAGGAACCAGCTTTGAGCATACTTCCATCCACGTTCACGGACATATTCACCTGTGAGCCAGCATCCAGCGCTCCACTGGCAGGAGTCACGCCCAACCACTGTCCTTGATCGATAGTAGTAGCACTGGCCGTCCAGCTTAGTGGCTGCCCGCCGCTGTTTTGCAAGGTGATAGCCTTACTGGCGGGACTCTGTCCCAGAGTCGTTGAATACGACAACGATCCAGGAGTAACATCCAACAGGGTCAGATCAGGCTTGACGACCATTGTAACAGCAAGGGTCAACAAAGAGGCGGTATCACCATTCTGCATAAAATTAATATGTCCAGTATATGTTTGAGGAGCAAGACTACTGCAATTTACCTTTATCTGGATATTCTGGCTACCCGCAAAGGTGCCATTGTCAGGTGTAGTCGTCAGCCACGCCTCATCACTACTCGCTTGCCATATAACCTGTCCACCACCAGCATTGCTTAACGTGATCGTCTGACCCGAGACGGTCTCCGTTGCGCCAATATCAAAGTTGAGAGTATTTTTTGAGAGCTGCAGGTGCGCAGGAGTTAATGGAGCTTCTTGTACCGTAATGATAGCTGTAATACTCAGTTCCTCAGCTTCATCTGTCACATGGGCGAAATGCTGTCCCGCAACCCAATCAGCCGGGACACGAATTTGCACAGAGAACATACCCCGACTATCGGTATACACCTCCAGAGGTTTCCCATTTTCATCAAAGATAGGTTTATTGATATCATAAGTAAAGATCATTAGATTATGGACACCAAAGCCTTTGCCTGCAAATGTAAAAGTATCATTCACACGTAAGGTATCGGGTGATACTGAAACAGCCGCGCTGGCTTTGATAGCAGGATGACCCATAAGCACAAAAGCCAGGATGCTACTGCCAATCAAAAAGAAGGTACATGACAATGTAAGAATGATAGGTATGGCGCGTCTCGATAAAAACAACTTTAACGGACAGAGAGAACGATTGAGCATCAACAGCAGGCAAGGCAATATATTCAGGTTCCCGTTGCGGCATATGCCTGTGCTCAGGTTTCTGCACAGGAGGAGGTGGAACGACCATTTGACTCGACTGATAGGGCTGATCTTCAGGATGTAGACCAGAGTAATGTCCAGCACGATGTGGTGACGCCGGCGGTAGAGATGGCTTCGTCAGATTCCGAGAAAGAGCTTTCTTCTTCTGCACAAAGCCCTGCCCACATCGACTGCACATTTGTGTATCAGCCCGTTGTAATTTATGACAATAAGCACAACGTTTGGTATCCATACAAGTGTCATCAGGGATCGTTACTCCCTTGCCTCCCTGGTCGTCTGCTAATTAACAATACTCATTGATGGTTACTATTGATATATTTTAATAAACGTTATAGGACTGCATTTCTCAAATATACGTCCGAAGAGATGTCTCTTCCCAAAACGACAGGTGAGCCAGAACTTCGTGAAGTCCTGGCTCACCTGTCGTTTTGGGAAGAGGTTCCACTAATCAGCTAGTCACAGTCAAGGTCACAGCAATTGACTGAGGGCTACCCTGAACAACAGATCCGTCATTGCCGGTAGCTGAAATGGTAATCGAGCCAGTATAGGTGCCAGGTGTCAAACTGGCAGCATTCACACTGACATCCGTCAAACCTCCGATACCACTATCCGAGCCAGAAGTTCCATTTAAAACCAGCCAACTACTGCTCCCAGCATCGCCAGTAGTGGTCCAGGAAACCGGACGGGCACAATTACCAGACTCATTGAACGTCACAGACTGTGACGAAGAGGTCTGCCCCTGCGCTACAGAGAAAGCAAGAGAGGTGGTCGATAGCTGTAGTGCACAGGGCGGCAGAACCGTCAGTGCAATAGTGAATAGCTGTGGACTTCCCTGTGCTTGTTGATTAGCAGCATCAGTAGCTATAATGGAAACCTGAGTACTATACGTACCGGGCGTGAGGCCCGCAATACTTGGAGCAATGGTCAGCGAAGCACTCTGTCCGCTGGCACTCAAGGAGCCAGAAGTAGGCGACGGTATTGTAAGCCAGGATGCCGCACTGGTGACAGTTGCACTCCAATTCAGCGGCCAGACACAATTGCCAGAAACGGTAAGTGTCACCGATTGTGTCAGTGGATCAGAGCTACCTTGCGTAGCACTAAAAGCCATAGAACTTGATGATGGTTGTGCAAGGGCGCAGGCAGGCAGTACCACAAGATTGACGGTAATCGTCTGCGGACTCCCCGCAATAGACTGATTATTCGCATCCGTCCCATAGATGACAACCTGTCCCACATATGTACCAGGAGTCAAACCACTTGTTCCGACAGCAATGGTCAGGTTCTGTACCTGTCCAGGCGTAAGCGAACCACCCGAAGGAAAGGCCGCCAGCCAGGAAGAGGTCAGTAAATTGACCGTAGTACGCCAGTTCAACGCACTTCCGCCAGTATTCGTGATGGTCACAGCTTGAGGAGCGGGCCGACTCTGTCCCTGAGTTGTACTGAAGTTCAGGTTCAACGGCGCTGCCACAAGAATCGGTGAGTTCGGCGGAGGCGGTGGTTGAATTGTTAACTGAACTACCACCGTTTGCGTATTTTGTGCCATCGCAAAGGAGATATAACCGGTCAGGGGAGTAGAACTTGCGGCCAGACCACTCGTGTTTATATTTACGGTGATCGGGATCATACTGCCCTTCCAGGTACCTTTGGTTGGAGTAAGCACGAGCCAGGGAACCGAGGAAGTTGCCTGCCAATTCGCATTATTTGGACAACTCGAGGTAGCACTTGACATTCAACACTTGATTGCCTGGATTGCCCTGACCAGCAACAGCGGTAAAGGACATACTCCCTGTACTGACCATCAAACTACAACGTTGTTGCACTGTGAGTGACACATTCACGCTTTGCGGACTATTGATAGCTCCATCTGCGCCTGTGAACACAAGTGTGCTGGTATATGCACCTGGTAACAAATTGCGACTATGTGCAATCACGCGTACCAGTGCTGTTGAACGCGGAACAACAACACCTGACGTATGATCTGTACTTAGCCAGTTGAAGTTAGTGCCAGTAGAGCTCAGGCCGGACACAGATTGTGCACTACTACTCGTCACTGACCAGGAGAGAGACTGCGAACCTGGATTGTTGATAACCAGAAACTGAGCAGCCGGCTCAGCGCCATTATCAATGGCCGTAAACGAAAGGACGGCAGGTGCCAGTGATAAGACAGGGCCAGCATCGAGTGACACAGGACGAACCGTCATCTGAACCTGCACAGTCTGAGGATTCCCTACATTGCTAGAGAATGTGATCACTCCCTGGTAATCCCCAGGTTTGAGGTTAGCACGCTCACCGCCCACCGAAATAGTCTGTTGATCACCAAATCTCCCTTGAGTGGGAGAGATCATCAACCACGGCTGATTACTACTCATTGTCCAGGTAATGATACCTCCCCCAGAGTTACTCAACGTCAAAGGCTGAACAGTATTCGCACCCTGTGGAGCAGCGCCTAGATCAAGCAGAGTCAGGAATAATGACCAGATGTGCTGGACGAGTGGGACCTTCTGCAATCTGTAGCGTCGCACTGGCGGTCTCACGGCTCCTGAGATCTTCAGCGTCAATGTTATGAAACCCTGTACCCCAGTTACTATCGATGATCATTTGCACTTTTGTCGCCCCATTCATGGTCTACACGAATAAGCGAGTTACCAGTACTTGTTTGGAGCGGTATTTCTACATCATGGGTCAATAAGACCTGCGTTAAAGGTACAAAGTGACTGAGCGTTAAAGTAATCGTCTGACCATAGGTTACTGAAGTGGCGGAGGGGGTCAGGGAAGGAGCAGCTGTTAAGAGACCCTGTTTTGGCGTAGTATGGTGTAGGAAGGCAACAGATGCCAGGAGACTATCTACAGCCAGAGCCAGCACGGCAAGAATCGCTAAGCAAGCAAAGGCAACACGCAAACGAGTCGTCTGTTGATAAAGACGTGGCTGAGGGCCGGTTGGTGACCTCTCTGCCATCGCGCGCCGCATATCTTCTGCCTCAATACCTGCGGATTCAAAACTATCAGGGAAATGACGTCGAGTTTAGTGGGTCCGAGCTATTTGACCAACTCTCCTCCTTTTCATCGACATCATCGGCATCCTGCAACCAGGGCCATAAGTCAGGCAGGTTGGCCCTCTGATTCTCGCTGTACCCACGTCCCTCATCTCTCCTGAAGCGAGGTAAGGAAGTACTATGGCGTCGAATGTCTGCGGAGATATCACGCAGAGGCGAAAGCCGCGAAGCGCGAGGCTTACGACGCCCTCTTTCCGGTTCAGCGGCAGCAATACGCCGTGCGGCATCGCTAAGCTTGTGGAAAGCCTGCTCTACCATATTGGAAGCCGCAGATGGAGGTGGTATCGAGGATACATCTCTCTCAGGATATTGAATGGTCAGGCGCTCCAAAGGATCACCCATTACAGACGTGGGGTTCCCTTCAAATGGCACTGCGTGGTGAGTGGTCGTTATTTCAGATACATCCTTGCGCTTATGGTTTTCCACTTGTATCTGATTGCGTAAGAGTAACTGACATTCGTCACAAAAAATAGTAGATGTAACACATGGCTTATTGCAACGCAAACACTGGCTCATATCCCATCTCTTCTCAGATAGAAAAACTGCCACCCCTCTTTTCCATATACACCAATCCTCATCCAACTGAGGATAGGATGCAATGTGTGCCTCGCCATCCACCGCATTTCTAACATTAATAAGTTCTATTCTAAAGTAGACCTGTTATCATAAGAACGTTGAAATAGCCAATTCTGTCACATCAAGTTAGTTCTAGAGCAGGATTAATGGCTTTTCTAAGCCAAATGTACTGTAGGGCGACTTCGAATCACCCTACAGCGGCCACAATCATCCTAACGGAGCACCGCGCCAAACTCTTCATGAAGTGCACGAATAATTCTCTCCTGAAGAGTATTGGCTTCTTTATCTGTCAGAGTTCGCTCCTGCGATTGATAAATCAGTGAGTACGTCAGGTTCTTCTTGCCAGCAGGAATAGGTTCACCTGTATAGACATCAAAGAGGGCAACCGTTCGTAACAGCTCCCCTCCATTCCGTACAATTGTAGCATGAATATCCTGGGCTGCTACCTGCTGATCCACCACTAATGCGAGGTCGCGAGTAAGCTCCTGGTGACGTGAAATGGGTTGGTAGCTCCAGCGCGTTGGTACTGCGGCATAGAGTCGTTCCAGATCAAGTTCACAGAGGTAAGCACGATAGGGCAAATCATAGCGCTGCTGCACCAGGGTATGCACCTCACCTAACACACCAACAGGACTGAACGTTTCTTCACCCTCATCGGAGCAACGTGGCAATTCCAGGAGAGCACAACGTCCCGGATGAAACGTCGGATGTTGCGTGGGTGTGAAACGATAACGTGTAATTTTCAATTCAGTCAGTAATGTCTCGACAATACCCTTGAGATCATAAAAGTCTGCTGGACGTGCTAATTCGGCAATCCACGAAATCTCAGCAGGACCACATAGTGCTATACCAAGTGTACGTCGCTCATCGGGTAATTCATTTTGACTGGTGGCTGGAAGGTAACGTCGTCCAATCTCGAAGAAGCGTAACCCGGCCTTATTCCGTTTGCTATTCTCCTGTACAATTTCCAAAAGGCTGCTCATCAGTGTCAAACGCATGCATTCCAGGTCAGCACTCAATGGGTTCGCAAGCGCAACTGCTGGCAAAGTGCGTAAATCAAAAGTCGCTACGGATGTAGCGTTTCCAGTACCGAGCCACTGCATATGCATCGTTTGATAAACCGATAGGAGCCTGTAACAGGATATGTGCAGAGGTCCGTATCAGCCTGGGCTAATAAATTCACCATACGCGCACGACTGGTCAGAGCATAGGTGACAATTTCATTCAGTCCAGCTCCGATCAGATGCGTACGAAGCTCATGTTCCCTCTCGAACCAGTCATCAGGCATCGGCTCTGGCAATGGACCCGTTGGAATTGTGCTGGGAATGCGGTCATAGCCGATTAAGCGTACGACCTCTTCAACAAGGTCGGCCCCTTCCTGGACGTCTGAGCGATACGTCGGAACAGTCACTTGCATCGTGTTACCCTGCTCGTCAGGCACGACAGTGAAACCAAGTGCAGATAAAGCCTCTACCACCTCATGCTGTGTTACCTTTATGGATGTCAGCCACTCTACCTCATCGGTGGAGAAAGGGATAGTGCGAAGCCGGGTCGGTCCGGGATAACAATCCATAATGCCGGGATGGATAGTCCCTCCGGCCAGCTCTGCCATCAATTGTGCCGCTCGATTCGCACCCGAGATAACCAGCTCAGGATCGAGTCCCTTCTCGAAACGGCTAGATGCATCGGTACGCAAACCCAGCACCACCGAGGTACGGCGAACATTGGATGCCTGGAAGCTCGCAGACTCTAGCAGAACGGTGGTTGTCTTCTCACTCACTTCGCTGACAGCTCCACCCATCACTCCTGCAATCGCTGTTGGCCCCTTCGGGTCAGTAATCAAAAGCATATCAGGGGTAAGTTTGCGCTTCACATCGTCCAACGTTGTCATCATCTCACCCTCATGGGCGCGACGTACGATAATATGATGCTCAGGCACAAGATCATAATCAAAGCCATGTAGCGGCTGACCGAACTCCAGCATGACATAGTTGGTAATATCCACAACGTTGTTAATGGGACGCATTCCTGCTGCCAACAAACGCCGTCCCATCCAACTGGGCGAAGCGCCCAGTTTTATTCCACTGATGACACGAGCACTATAGCGTGGACACAGGTCAGGTGCTTCTATCGTCACTTTGACCATTTCTGCTGTCGGCGTTCCCTGTTCATGGAGATCCAACTGAGGGATACGTAACGGTTGATTTGTCAAAGCCGCCACTTCACGTGCAATACCCAGTATTGACGAAAGGTCTCCACGATGGGCTTTGATAGCAAACTCCAGCACGACCTCTCCCAACACATCAAGCAGGCGTTGCCCAACTTCCACAGCGGAATCAAGAATATAGATGCCGGAGTGATCATACCCAAAGCCCAGTTCACGCGGAGAGCAGAGCATTCCTTGCGAAACATACCCCATCTTTTGCGCTTCACCAATGGTGATGTCGCCCACCTTCGCACCTACTTTCGCGAGGGGTACCTTGTCTCCCTGTTTGATATTGGGTGCGCCACAGACCACGCCGAGTTCTTCAGTTCCAATGTTGACCCGCGTATAGCTCAGATGGTCAGAACCTGGCACCTTTTCCAGGTGAGTAATCTGGGCTGTAATAATCTTATCGCCCCAATCCTTACCAATGTAATCAATGGCCTCAACTTCCAACCCTGCCATAGTCAATATATGCGCCAACTCTTCAGGTGACATATGTATGTCAACATAATCTTTGAGCCAGCTCAGTGGTACTCTCATCAAAAAATCTCCTTTGTCTCTTCCTGAATCCTCACAGCCTGCGCAGTTCGCAAGTGATTTTCATGAGTAATCCCAAATTTTTCGAACAAATGTTCTTCTCTCAAGCAGCTTGAGAAGCGGGATTGTCAAGGGCGGCCAGCCCTTGACCGGGGTTTGGGGTGTCCCAAAAACTTTCTTTTTTTCCTCGCGCCGCCTGCGGTGGCAACAAAAGAGGTAAAAGGATTTTGGGACACCCCAAACCGGCAGGGATGCTGCGCTCCCTGCACCCTTGCTTTTGCGAACTTTTGAAACAAAAGTTCGCGATGACTCATGGCGAGCCACCGCAGGTGGTGAGAGTTACAGTTACTAAAATTGGCGCAAGAAACGCAGGTCATTGCCTGAGAAGAGCCGTATTTCTCCGATGCCATACTTCAGCATGGCAATACGCTCTACACCCATACCAAATGCGAAGCCACGATATTTGGTTGGATCATAGCCAACTTCGCGCAACAACCTGGGATGTACCATGCCTGAACCGAGTATTTCCAGCCAGCCGCTATACTTACAGACACGACATCCTTTGCCATCGCACAAGGGACAATCGATATCAACTTCAGCGCTCGGTTCGGTGAAGGGGAAGTAACTCCCACGGAAGCGCAGGCGTCTACTCTCGCCGAACAATTCCTGAGCGAAGCGCTCCAGGCACCCCTTAAGGTCCGCCATTGTGCAATACTCATCAACCAACAAGCCTTCAATCTGGTGGAACATGGCTTCATGTGTAGCATCGATGGCCTCGTTGCGGTAGACTTTTCCGGGCACAACAACACGTACTGGCGGGCGCATTTGTTTCATCGTGCGCACCTGCATGGGTGAGGTATGCGTGCGTAGGAGAAGCTGTCCCGGGGCAACCCAGAAGGTATCTTGCATATCGCGTGCCGGATGGTCCGCAGGAATATTGAGAGCCTGGAAGTTATAATAGTCGGTCTCGACTTCCAACCCTTGCACAACCTGGAAGCCCATCTTGACGAAGATCTGGGTTACCTCCCAGATCGTGCGCGAGACGGGATGCATATGTCCGGCAGGCAGCGAACGCCCTGGCAAGGTTACATCGATACGCTCTGCTTCCAACGCCTGCATGAGTTCGCGTTGACGTAGTGACTCACGCTTAGCCGCAAGCTGTCGCTCTAATTCAGCTTTGACTGCCTGGATCTTCTGTCCCACTACAGGACGCTCTTCTTTTGACAGTTTTGGCATCACGGAAGAAAGATTTTTCAATTCGCCACGATTGCGCCCCAGATAGCGCGTATCCCACTCATCTAACTCCGCTAAAGTGTTGAGGGGTTCCAATTCGGCAATAGCACGTACACGCAACTCATCGAGTTGCTCAAGCAAGCCTTCAAGTTGTCCAATCATACATCCTCCAAGAATCAAAAAACCGACACATCGTCAACAGGGACGAAGTTGTCGGTATAGCAAGCTCCGTGGTACCACCCGTATTGAATCAAACTCAACATCGCACAGCTTTGTAATCAAGCCTGTCGCATGTGTGCCTTGATTCCACTCGGTTTGTCCTGTAACGGAGACGATCCGGGGCTGTCTACTTACCAAAAAACACAATCTGCAAGAGATAGTTTCAACAGCCAGCTCTGGGGTGAACTTCGGTGCATGGTCCAGCAAAAGGGCTTGCAGTCGGCGACCCTTTCTCCCTGGGCTTTCTCACTACACTTACTCTCCCCATCATCGCTTTTTATGCCATTCTACATTGGGAAAATTGTAACAGATTTCAAGACCAAAGTCTAGAGATACCTGATTATCGAGTATCAACAATATGAAATATATTCTCCTAAGGTGTACTTGTAGGAGTCGGTGTAGGCAACTGGCGTAATTGTGGATCATTTTTCGCGCTGGATACCGACCAGGCAGGTAAGAGCATCAGTAAAAGACACAATGATACGACAAGAAGAGTCACACCAATAATCAGAACGTTGCTTTTCGTTGAGCGGACCATGAAGACATCCTTTCTGTTTAATTCATATCTGGCAGAACCATAGAATACATTATTACCAGATCAAAAGACAAATTCATATGACTATCGCTGCTGGTTACTGAACAATAGCCTTGACAAAATCAATAACTATCTGCTATATTAAATATAGCAGATAGCAATATTTAAATTCTAAGGTAACTATTCAGGTCTCTTTCTCTGATTCCTCAGCGCCTTCGGCGCTTCGCAAGTTGTTTTATGTGTGGTTTTGTTACCTGTGGAGGAGATTGCGACGCAATCTCCTCCACAGGTAACAAAACCACACATAAAATGAGAGCGAGCCACCTGCGGTGGTGAGAAAACCTGAGCAGTTACCTTGATAGTAACGAAACTCAAGCACCATACAAAGCAAATATCAGCAGAATGGAGCAAGTAAGCATTATGGAAGACTCTGCATTCATGATCGACGTTCACCATCTTTCCCGCATATTCGGCAAAAAAGAGGCTGTATCCGATATCAACATGGACGTTCGGCGTGGTGAAATCTTTGGACTTCTCGGACCTAATGGTGCAGGAAAAACGACAACTATTCGCATGTTAACAGGACAGATTGATCCAAGCAGCGGGAGTGCTTCTGTTGCAGGCTTTGACATCGTCAAGAAGCGCCAACAACTGAAAGAATGTATTGGGGTGGTCTTCGAGGATCAGAACCTTTATGAGCGCCTTTCTGCCCGGCTAAACCTGGAATTTTCTTGCTGGCTTTACGGACTTCCCAAAACTCGTGTAGACGAAGTGCTTGACCTTGTACAGCTACGTGACCGGGCCAAAGACCCTATTCGTACCTTTTCTAACGGCATGAGGCAACGCATCATGATCGCCCGTGCTCTCTTACATCATCCCACAGTACTCTTTCTGGATGAACCCAGCCGGGGACTGGACCCAATAGCTGCACGGGACATACGGCAAACCATCGCGCAACTTAGTAAAGAAGGCATGACAATTCTGCTTACCACTCACTTGATGGAAGAAGCCGATCAACTCTGCCAACGTGTAGCCTTTATCGTCAATGGCAAGATCATTGCAAACGACACCCCACGCAACCTGAAACTGGCGCATGGACAGCGCACTATAGAGGTCACGCTGGCTGCGCCAAATGATCCTTCCTCCCTTAGTGAGCAAACATTGAATATGGATGATCCTGCGGACCAGCTTCAGATCACCCAATGGATGGCTGAGGGCAAGATCCGTGCCATGCATACCAATGAAGCCACACTCTGAAGAGGTCTTCTTTCAGATCGCTGGTATTCGCCCAGCATAAGGAGTATCACATAATGCACATACGTTCAATTCTTGCCATTGCACGCAAAGACGCGTTAGACATTATTCTAAATAAAAGCACGTTTTTTGCTCTACTAACACCGATTTTTATGGCAATCCTGTTTACAGTGATCAGTAATCTCATTAGTGCCAAAACCACCAATATCCTGATCTATGATCCAGGAAATTCTGGTGTGGATAAAGTCATAAGCTCGGCACTGGCAAGTCCAAACGTAACACATGCGAGGCTGCCTGACGATGTAATGGCCGCCTTTGGGCCAGACGGGACTCACAAAAAATCATCCTACGCAGTTGGTATAATAGTGCCAGCCAATTTCATTGTCAGTCTACAAAAAGGTCTTCATCCACAAGTTAATCTGTATCTCAATGGTGACGAGACAAGCGAGACGGATCGCGAGGTATTGGTGCGCTTGCTGACAAGTTATGCCAGTGCAATTGTTAACCCGCAACCAATTACGATCAGCACAGCGACCATAAACCCATCCACTACAACGGCTATCGTTGATCTAAAAAGTCTATATATAGCCATTGCGCTTCTCTCTTCCTTCCTGGTGGGAACCTCCATTGTTCCCAGCTTGTTAGTGGAGGAAAAAGAGAAGAAAACTATCCGTATGCTCATGGTCTCGCCAGCATCATTTACGGATATAGTCATGGGCAAGCTGCTCATAGGGCTGATGTACCAGATCTTACTATCAGGCATTGTGCTCACCGTGATGAAAGGCTTTATCGGAAATATTCCAGCATTACTGCTCATCATACTGCTAGGTTCATGTTTTAGCCTTGCCCTGGGGCTGGCAGCGGGAAGCATCTTCCAGAACATGAATGCGCTTGGAGCATTCACCGGCATTGTGAGCATGATCTTTATTATTCCCGCAATCTTTACTGGCCCCCTTGGGACACTACTTTCGCAAGGCAATCAGATAATTGTAGTGATCAAAATACTTCCAACGTACTACATAGCCCAGGGCATCTATGAGGCATTGCAGAACCAGAGTATGTCGGGAGATATGCTTTTAAATGCAGGTATAGTGTTTGGTTGTGTCGTAGTACTCCTGGCAGGAGTATCGTGGCTGCTACGCCGTCAAGCAGCAGTTACCGCAATGCTCTAAGAGAGACCTCGTTGTGTGTGGATTGTATGGCCAGTGGCGGAGGTTGCGACGCAACTTCCGCCACTGGCCATACAATCCACACACAACGGGCTGCGAAGCGCCTTTGGCGCTGAGGAGTCAGGAAAAGAGGTCTGAATAGGTACATTACAAGAACAAGGAGGAGTATAGCAATGTCATTTTCTCACCCACTGGTAGTGATTCAGAGCATTTGCACTACCTGGACGAAAGCCTCACGCGGAGGGAACAATGCCTCGACAAGAAACCACACCCCTCTCGCTCTTGAGTTGCCTGCTCTTCCTTTCCCCATATTCAAGGAAGAAGTTCTTCTCCATAGGGTCGTCTACAGCGAACACAATCATTTTGAGCATCCCAGAGAAAAGTGGGAACAAAAGGAGCTATCTCAGCCTTTCTGGTTGGATTGCCTCACCTTCGAGCTTGTGGAGAACCAGCTTCGTGTAACGGTAGAATGGGAGCGTAGTGATGAGGGAGTGCCAAGACGTCCCGCATTTCCGAGAACGGAATTTTCTTTGCGAACTCATCAGTGGGTGCGTGTCACCTACAATCTGCGTACCCCTCTGGAAGACAGTTGGGTGTACAATAAACGGGTATTCAATGTTGGCCTCTTTGAGCCTACATCTTCTCTGAGAATGTTTCTGGAGATAGAGCCAACCCATACCTATGAAGATTTAGCCCGGTTATGGTAGAAAATCAACAATTCATGGTTGTCATCAAGGGGCAAATTAGAAAAGAAGACCAAAGGGCTGATCTACCAAATCTTACTCTCAGGCATTACGCTCACGCAGATGAAAGGCTTTAGATGCTTTAAGAAGTATTAAATTTCTTCTGAGCTTCTGTTTGCCTCTTTATGGTCGCGAAGGAGGAAAAGCAGTGTTGCTACAACCTGATCAACGCCCTGAGCTTGCACTCTATTTTCTCCATCTCGTAATACTACCTCTAGTGGCATAATCTGTGCCTATTGTCTCTCCGCTACTAATCCTGACCAGGAAGCCTTGCATCTGGGTCTCTTTTTCCGCTGACCCATCCCTAGAAATATATATAGGGCCACTCGTACTAACTCCGACTATATCCTTGTAATCGTAATGGTCTGCATCCTCAAAACGTTCATTTTGAGCAAGTGCATTAATATAACCCAAGTAGATAGCCAGATCATCTTTTGTAAGAAAAATATACGTGCAGACATTAATGCTATAGTGACGGTACCCATTTGGGAGCCACTTCACAATTATCTCTTTTTCAGGGAATTTTTTTGTGAGTTGAAGCAAGGAGGAAATGCCACCTTGTACTTCTATGATGCTCTCACACTGGCTTTCATCCAAATGTAGTCTCTGAAGAGCCTTATTATATAGTGGTTGAGAGCGTTCACTGACCCATTTTGCGTACTGGTCATCAGTAGGACAGGAGTAGTGTATGAGAAAAAGAATACCTCCTCCAAGCAAAAAGATCAACCCTAAAACAATAAGAGATGCGCCTTGGCTTCGAATGTTTGCCTGTATTCCAATCATTCCAATCACAAGCAAAAATACACCGAATATCAGGAACCATATATATACCAGTGATGGTTTATAGAAGTAACGGCGCATCTCTCTATGAGTAAAATTATATTGGTACTGTCGTGCGTTCTGCTGATAGTGTTCCTGCTGCATTATCAATTTCCTTTTATGCAAAATGTACCCAAACAAAACAAAATAAGAACAATAGTGGCCTATAAGCTAGAATGCCAAACGCGGTTGGCAGCGACGAAAATATTCCTCATTTTCGTCATCATCTGCACATCGAAGAAACAAGGCTCCCTTACGTTCTAAGGCATCTACTTCGTTTAATCGATGGCTAAACCCATTATACTTGAAAAAATCATTTTTAATGCATGCAAATATTCGATAGTAGGATGCACAGGGGTATATTGTGATTGCATCATTCATTAACTCTTCGATGGATTGCATTATTGTTCTTCCTTGAATACGGGGCAAATTTCCACTCAAGAAAGCTAATGCTAAGAAATATCTTGCCTTAGAAGCTTCCCGAAGTTGATTGTCTCTATCAATTTCTTCAACAGCCGCACGCAGCTCTTTTTTAGCAGAAGGATAATTCCCGTTCAACAGTGCTTTTGACCCCTTCTCTAAGAAACGTATCCCATCTTTCTGCTTGTTAGTGATATATATATTCCGTCCACTGATAACCTGACCATGTTGCCCACCGATAACCTGACCATATACGGGACCCTTGTTCTCGATAGTGTACCGGATTGAGTCATCCTTAGTATCCATATCGTTCCTTCCCTGATTGCTAGTAGGTAATAAGTCTTCTTGTGCTGATGGCCACAATGGGGGTCCTGGCTTCCGATTGACAGTAATACCAGTTGCTAACTCCTGAACAAGTGTACGAATTCCTTCTGTGATGCTGAGAAAAGCTTCATCTGGATTTTTCCATGTAGAAACTGGTTTAGCGTCTTCTGGTAACACTTGCAGCTTTCCAAATGGCATACTTTGCCATGAAGCAGGACGAATGATTACGGGAACAACACGAGCTACTTTTTGCTCATGTCGTGCTATAGCCCGTCGCATCTCTTTATTAAAGCAATAATCTGAAGCAATAAAACTGGCACTAACGAGAAGAAGAATGATGTCGGCAGCTTCCAGATGATGGTAGATTGCTTGTTCCCACTCCGTTCCCGGACTAATATCAATATCAGCCTGTACAATGATTAATTCCTCACGCTCCAAAGATATCAGATGTTTTTTAAGATTGTGTAGGAAGTTTTGATCTTCACGGGCATAACAGCAAAATGTACGAAAGGGCTTTCCCATTACCATCTGCTTTCTTACAGCCATTAATTGTACCAACAGCCTGTTGTAAATCTTGTTGCTTGAGAGAAGAGATATAGTGATCAAGGGCTTGTTGACTTGCGATAGATAAGATGGGTCTGGTTCCCCGTTTCATCTGCCACCCTCCCTGCAAGTATCAGCAAACATCAGTTCTCTATCTTATACACAATATTGTATCAGTAACACCTCATCTGTTATTTTAGCATAAATCAATATAAATATCTAGATTTTAGATAGTTTAATATAGAAATATAACTTTGCGCATACTTATTGAATTTTGATTTTTCAGCAATGCCATCTATATTGTCACATTGAACTTATGAATTTATCCCCACACCTAAGTGAGTCCGCTGACTGCCACTGGCAGAAAAGCTTTGCAGCTCCCTCCTCATCAAGGATTTTGCCAGACAATCCAACAAAGAACTTGCTCCTACCCCTCTCAAGCATCAAAATAAACCCAACAGATAGCGAATATGTTCACTGTACACATTACACCCGACAAAATCATAGCAGTAAATAGACCATGATCTATTTGACATTTGGTGCCTGCACTGGTATCCTTAGTAATAAGAGAATAACAATCAGTCTGACCCGCGCTGATCGAACAGAGTATGAGAGCAGCGACCAACAGCGATCCGAAGCAGAGTGGAAGTTCGGAACGGAGATGCACTCTTCAGAACGCATTCGTGAGCGGCTGACCGAAGAAAGCCTTCTTTATAGAAGACAAGTAGGACAGGTGGATGGTTCCCACGCAGCAACATAACCAGCAAAAGAGGTCTTTCTATCATTATAACAACGAGTTGCTAAAGCAGTAACTTCCTCTGATAGAAAGACAAGTAGGGTGGCACCACGGGTGTGTAGAGGGCTATTGTACCCCTTGCACTCTCGTCCCTTCAATGTTTACGGAAGGGACGGGGGTTTTCTTGCCTACCGATCTCCTTCCATTCTATCTTTCGTTGAAGGAGCATCACACAATGGTAACCAACAATCAGACAAACACACCTCTCGCAAACTCTCAAAGTGCGCTCGATCTGGCTCTACAGAAACTCGCAGCAGTCGATGTGCCACAAGACACAAATATTGCACTGGCTTACTCCGGTGGACTTGACTCAACGTTGTGTGTCAAACTCGCTGAGTCCAAGTATCATGCTCAAACAGCTTATTGCAATTAGTGTCGATGTTGGTCAGGGCGCAGAGGAGATTCAGGAGGGTGTGGAGCGTGCAAAAAAGCTGGGGATTTCTCCCCTGATCATTGATGCCAAACAAGAGTTTACTCAGCATTGGCTGACAAAAGCTATCCAGGCTAACTCCGACTACAATGGCTATCCCGTCTCTACCTCGATGACCCGCCAGCTGATCGCCAGGAAAGTGGCTCTCAAGGCGCTGGATCTGGGTTGCAATGCCCTGATGGAGGGTTCCAGCGGCAAGGGAAACGACCAGTATCGTATGCACAATGTCTTTAGCCTGTTTGCCCCTGGTCTGCACACCTTTGTACCTGTACGCGACTTTGATTTGACACGCGGCGAAGAACAGTTGTTGATGGAACATTTCGGGATGCCTGTCGAAGAGTTAATAGCTGGTGGCGATGACAAGACTATGTGGTGTCGCTCTATCGCCAGCGGTGGAATTGGACTCGACACAGAACTACCTGACTCAATCTGGCTCTGGTTAACACCACCCGCTCAGGCGCCTGATAAACCCACAACCATTAAACTCACATGGCAAAACGGTCTTCCCATAGCATTGAATGGTGAAGAGTTGCCGCTTGACCAGATCATTGAGCAACTGAACATCATCGGTGGAGCTAATGGGATCGGCAAGATCGACATGTTTGAGGATGGCATCATGGGTTTGAAGTCTCGCGAAATCTATGAGGCTCCAGCGGCAACCATTCTGCTAAAAGTTCATCGCGATCTAGAACTGTTTACCCTTACCAAAGAAGAGGCTCAGCTTAAACGCCAGCTTGACGCTCAATGGGCAAAGATGGTCTATCATGGTGAATGGTTCCACCCGCTGAAAGAGGCTATCGACGCCTTTATTGCCAGCACGCAGAAGGCTGTCAATGGCGAATATGTGATTGACCTCTATAAGGGGAACATTGATATTCGTTCACGCTCATCATCGAGTGCACTCTTCTTCCCAGACGTGCGCTCTATCCATAGCACCAGTTTCAATCAAAAGGAATGTGCACCCGCCGCACACCTGCGTGGTCTTCCTTATGAGCTGATTGCCCGCCGCAATAAATTGGCAGGTATCGCACAGGAAGAGGCCTGGTCATGACTAAATTATGGCAAAAGGGTTATAGTCTGAACGAACAGGTAGAACGCTTCGAGGCTGCACAAAATAGCATCCTCGACAGTCGCCTGATCCGTCACGACGTCTGGGGTTCGCTTGCCCATGTTGCCATGTTGCAACATATCGGTATCTTGAGCGAAACCGAGCAGCAAACCCTGAAAACAGCCCTCTGTAATATCTTAGAGTTAGAGGCCACACACGAGTTTACCATCAAGCCATCCGATGAAGATGTACATACCAGTATCGAAAACTACCTGGTAGCAAAGGCAGGCACAGCAGGTAAAAAGATTCACATGGCCCGCTCACGTAACGATCAGGTATTGATAGATATGCGCCTGTATAGTAAAGAACAACTGCATGCCGTAGCCGCACAACTGTTCCGGCTATGCAATACCTTGCTGGAGTTTGCTCAGACCAACGCAGATATTCCGATGCCAGGTTACACACATATGCAGCGCGCCATGCTCTCATCGATGGGTTTATGGGCCTCTGGCTTTGCAGAGGCTTTGCTTGATGATGAACAACTGCTTTCTGCGGCTTACAACATCAACGACCAATCGCCGCTTGGTTCAGCGGCTGGCTATGGTGTACCAATCCCGATTGATCGCCAATATGTCGCTGACCAGTTAGGTTTCTCGCGTGTACAAAACAATGTGATCTACGCGCAAAATAGTCGTGGCAAGATTGAGGCAGCTATTGTGCAGGTCCTTGCACAAATTATGCTCGACCTGAGCAAACTGGCTCAGGATATTCTGCTTTTCTCAACGGTCGAGTACGGTTTCTTACAGGTACCACAAGAACTTTGTACAGGGAGCAGCATCATGCCCCAGAAACGCAATCTGGGAGTAATGGAGCTGGTACGCGCTCGTACGCAAACCATGCTGGCCCTTCAGCAGCAAATTCTTGGTATCGTGACCGGCCTGCCTTCTGGCTACAATATGGACTACCAGGAAACCAAGCGTCCTTTTATGGAAGCGCTGGATCTGGTACAGGAGAGCTTGCAAATCTGTGCACTGGTAGTGAGCAACGTCACCGTCAACACCGAGCGGGTCATCGCCGCCTGTACCTTTGAATTATTTGCTGCCGATCGTGCCTACGAACTTGCTACGACTGCGAATATGCCATTCCGTGATGCCTACCGCATCGTTGGTGCCGAAGTAACGGCGCAACTAGATCGACACAAAGCCTTGCCCGTCGAGAGCCAGGAACAACTCATCGCACGTTTGAAGGCGCGTAGTCACCTGGGTGGCGCTGGTAACCTTGGACTGGAGCAAACGCAACAACGTCTTACAGACGTAAAGCAGGCGTGGGAAGACCGTACTATCGCTTTTGAAGAGGCCATACATCACCTGGTCGGACAAAGTCATGTGAAGCTTACGGAGGATTTGTAAAATGGCAACAGTTGTACTTGCCTATTCGGGTGGTCTGGATACATCAGTTGCCATCCGTTGGATCAAAGAAAAATATGATCTGGATGTGATCGCTCTGACGATCGATGTGGGGAATGAGCGTGATCTGCCTGCTATTGCTGCACGCGGTAAGCAGATTGGTGCCGTCAAATCTCTGATCGTTGATGGGCGTGCTGACTTTGTACGTTACTTTGTCTGGCCTGCATTACAGGCGGGAGCCATCTACGAGGGACAATATCCCCTGGCAACTGCTCTGGCCCGACCCTTGATTGCACGTTTGCTGGTTGAAGTTGCACGCGCAGAGGGAGCTGTAGCTGTAGCCCATGGCTGCACAGGAAAAGGCAATGATCAGGTACGCTTCGATGTCTCCATCAACACACTTGCGCCTGATTTAAAGATCATTGCACCTGTGCGCGAATGGAGTATGACACGTGACAACGAAATCGCCTATGCAGCAGAACACGGCATTCCTATAGCTGCGACCATTGCCAGTCCTTACTCGGTTGACCAGAACCTGTGGGGTCGTAGCGTCGAATGTGGCATCCTGGAAGATCCCTGGGCTGAACCTCCTGAGGAGGTCTATACCTGGACAACTAATCCCGATACGCTGGACTACCTGGAGCCGACCTATGTGGAGATTACCTTCCAACATGGCATCCCTATCGGATTAAATGGGGAAGAAGTGGAAGGTGTCACACTTATTGAGACGCTCAACAAGCAGGCAGGCAAATATGGTATCGGACGTATCGATCACATCGAAAACCGTCTTGTAGGTATCAAGTCTCGCGAAGTCTATGAGGCTCCCGCAGCCACCATACTGCATGCAGCACACCATGCCCTGGAAAGTCTGACGTTGAGTCGTGATCAGGCACGTTTCAAAGAGAGCGTTGTAACCGAGTATGCACACTTGATCTACAATGGCCAGTGGTATAGCGCTCTGCACCAGGATCTTGCGGCATATGTGCAAAGTACCCAACGCTTCGTCAGTGGTGTCGTGCGTGTGAAGCTCTCGCGTGGACATTGTAGCGTCGTCGGGCGTAAATCTGAGCACTCCCTCTACAATCATGGCCTGGCAACCTACGATAGTGGTGACCAGTTTGACCATAACGCCGCATTAGGGTTTATCAAGCTATGGGGCTTGCCACTCAGCACACAGGCTCAGGCTCAATTATTACCGTCCATCGGAATCGAAGGCAACTTGCTCAATGGATGGAGAAAGACAACACAAATTGCTCCGGGGAGCGAGGATTCATATTGAGACGACAAGCAAGCTAAGCGGAGTGTGTAGCGGCGATGAGTTCAGGTGGTGAATGATGAGCTTATCTGCGAAATTCGACTCACATTCCAAGCACGAAGAAATGTTGTCTTGGCATGAAAACAGCTTTCATTCCACCAGGAAATCCTGTTGGAATGAACGTTGGCTATTGCAATCAATCCCTCACTGTCTTGTCCTGAGCAGACGCATAAAGACAAAAGCGCTGATGATCCCAACAATCCAAAACAATCCCCACAGAAACTGATGGTTGGGACCGTTGGGTGTAACAGCGAGCAAGGCGCACAGAACAAACCAAAGTGCGTACACCAGAAGGAGAACCGCACCCAAAAGAAGACGTCTTCTTTTCAAGGAGATGTCTTCTGGCCAAAAAAGCCTCGCATGGTATTCATTATCCATCCCTTCACTTTTATTGTGCTCATATTCATTTATGTTCCTTTTATTATACATCAACCAAGAGGACAACGGCGGAGAATGGCAAATCAGGAACAGCGGAAAAGTTGATCTATCTTGACAAAACATATATACATACGGTATGTTTGTATATACGAAGGAGAAGAGGAATGCGCCGAACAAAAGAAGATGCTGCACTGACACGAGCACAATTGTTAGAGGCCGCCCTGAAATGCTTCCAGGAGAAAGGATATGTAAGCACTACGCTCGACGATATTGCCCAGAAGGCCGGAACCACACGAGGAGCTATTCACTGGCATTTTGGCAATAAAGCGCAGTTGTTCAATACGATGGTACGCGAGCGCTACACACAGGCCGCCAGCATTTTCCAGGAAGCGTTTGCCCCTGGTGAGAGTCCCTTGCAGCAACTTCGCCGCTTTCTGATTCTGCTGGATAACCTATGCAGAAGAGGATAGCGACTTTCGCGCTGTACTGGAACTTTTACAGTTAAAAACTGAGTTTGTTCCTGAGTTGGCCGAGGGCATGCAAGAAAAAATCCAGGGGATACGTGCCTCACGAGACATGCTTGCATCACTGATTTAGCGTGGCATCGCCGCAGGTGAGATTCACCAGAGATCAACGCGCAGACAGCAGCGCTGGCGGCACTGGGCATGGCAAACGGCATCTCCTCACTATGGCTGATGGACCCGACAAGTATCGAGTTGAAAGTAGTCGCACCAGAGAGCGTAAATCTCTTTCTTCAGGGCCTCACCAGAACATAGCTTCTCTTTTTTTGCCCATATTACATACATACGGTATGTATGTTAAAAATCAGAAAGGAATCAAAGAAACGTGCAACCTTCGTTATCACTAACTACCTGTGTCGATCACATCATGATTTGCGTGAACGATGCCATCTATGACCAGATGTTTTCGCTGTTCACCGACACCCTCCAATTGCCAATTTCCTGGGATATCCACAATGAGTATCCACCATTTAAGGCTGGAGGTATCGTCGCTGGCAACATCAGCATGGAGATTTTTCGATCAGGGAAACAGCCGCTCTATCCATCTCAGGCTCAGATCTACGGCATTGCCCTGGAAGCGACTCCACTGCCCGAATGCTTGCAAGAATTGACACGCCGTGTATTCCTCATCTCCCTCCTTATGCCATACCACAAGGATATCTCAGCAACTGGGGCGAGTTTTATACGCTCGTCTACCTGGGAGAATTGCTAGGCAGTGATCTTTCACAATTCTTCCATGCCGATCAGATAGGTTTAGGTGAGATAGATAGTCTCCTCTTTGACCGGATTTTCCCGTATGGCACGATCTTCCTGTGTGAGTTCAATCCGACCTTTTGGAAAATTCCGGAAGAGCGACCGAAAAAGCAGGCACTCCTGCAAGCAAAGCATGGAGGCTCGTTAGGACTTGAGGATGTACAAAACCTGATCGTTGGCGTAACAGACCCGGAGGGGGCGCAAGCACAGTGGCAGCGCCTGCTCGCGCCGCTTGAGCCATCTCGTGAAGAAATGTGGCAGTTCAAAGAAGGACCTGCCATTCGCCTTGTTCCTCATCAGCGGGATGAGATACTGGCAATGACCTGGAAAGTTACCTCTCTTAAGCAAGCACGCGCCTTCTTGCAGGCAAAAGGCATGCTGGGAGAAGTGACGGCGAATTAGGTCACAATTGCACCAGAAACAGCCTGTGGGCTGACGATTTATGATCGAATGAAGCGGTGTTCGCTCCATAGAGGTGAGATACTTCCTCTATGGAGCGTGTACTATTACACGGCATTCCCTCCATATTTCTCTTCTCCCGCCTGCAAAATCGGGTCAGGCTGAGATGTAGAACTGGCATCCCGCTGAGAAGCCCTTGAGCCATTATCCAGGTAGCTACGATGGCTAGCGCAAAATGTATCACGGTGATTCTTTGAGGATGTTGTGCATTGCCACCTGGTAAACCAGTTTGGAGTATATCACCAGTGCTCCAATGTTACGCAGAACAGCAAAGTATTCAGCATTAGAAGTAGAAGGGGTGGTGCCCCAATATGCTATAAACTACTATGTATATCAAAAACACAATTAACGATATGAGTGATATGAACTGAGGAATGTATATCCAACACACAATTACCATTACAATTACAAATGCTGTAATAATTGCAATTATTACAATTGCTGCATTTTTCGCATTTTGTTGCTGACCGACCACCCGCTGGCGATTTGGATGGAGTTGTGCCATGAAAAGCTCCTAAGGTAAAGCTCACAAGAGCTTAATTCTTGCTAAGGATATCCCGTTGTGCTAAGTATAAATTCCCAATACTTTTGAGGCACAGTGTCATTTGTCCTATTTGTACAGAGTCGCGTCATCACAGAGCTTTTCGCAGCTGAGCTTTTTCTGATGTATGAAACCATTTCTTCAGTACCCATAAAAGCCCTGCAAAATAATTCTCCAAGCTGTTCTCTTGGAATTTGCAGATTGAATTCCTTGTTACAGATCTCTTTAAAGCGTTTAACATTTCGCCCCGCTATTGTTCCATCAATGTCAACCGCAATCACAACCATCTTCATTTTCCTCTCGAATTGAGTTTCAAGTAATACATCAAGGATCATAAGCCCAGGAGTGGGCGCTTCCATTGGATGTTCGTTAGAATCTGATCCTTGTTAGAGCAAGGAAGCTCATAACGCACATAATCAAGGATATCTTCATCCCTGTCCAGTTTGTTAAGAAAAGATGATGATACTTGCCCGCTCCATTCAATGACAAGCATTCCTGACAGCCGCTTGCGACTTGCTCCATGCCAGAGAATTCTTGCAGACTCTTTCATCTCAGCAAATTGATAGCCAAATTCGTAGAGAAATGCCTGCACATAGCGTTTTCTGCAATGAATAATAAAATGTTCCATGATCGCTATTTCCTCGATGTTGTAATATCTACAACTTTTGCTTTCACCAGAGAGTATAGCGCATAAAACACTCTTTTATTGCACTACTTCAGAACGAGCACTGTCACATCGGTGTCTCTCTCAAAAAAACTGGATATCGTGATAATGGAGGAGATGAAAATATTCTCTGCACAACTCATGCACAACCGGTGCACAATCTCTGCACACAAGCTATGTTTTCGCGTAAAATAGGCTTGACAAGCAATATTCCAGGCTTTATAACAATCGTCAGTAGCAGAAAAAATAGCAAAACTATTTACGGAGGAGATCAGATGGGACGGAATATCTTACTTGAAGAAGCCCGACTTAAAAAAGGGTGGAGTTTAGAGCAAGCTAGCCAACAAATCAGTGTGCACCGTAATACGTTAGGAAGCTGGGAACGAGGCAAGCGCCAGCCTCAGTTGTCATCTATCAATGAGTTATGTCGGCTCTATGACGCAACACCCAATGAGCTGGGACTACAAGATCGGCTCTACTCAAAGAACGCCAGAGGGTATCCTCATCGACGCCTTCTCATACGCCCAACGAGACAATAACGGGGGTACCATATCTCCATCATCGCATCTGTCCAAAATGGTATACTAAACACAGAAGATCTGGCAGTTCGCCTGGTGACGCTGGTGTTGCAATGTGATCGCAAGTGTACATCCTATCAAACACTCCAGATCAAGATCGACCAGTTGATCAGGAGCGCGACGACATGGCCCAACAGGACACTTCGGGGGTAGAGAACCCAGCGGCGCAAAACTCTACGCTTGCTGGCAGCATTGCCAATCAGTGTCTATGGGTTGACCTTTCTGGGAAGTACACATCCTACTCCTGCCGAGGAATTTCTCCCTCAGTGTACTGCCGGTCTCACTGCCTGCTGGCACCTCAGTAAGGGAACTGATCTCGCTTTTGTCCAGTCAGCGGTTTTCTCCTATTTGCCCACTCTCACAACTCTTGCCAAACAGCCATCGCGCCAGCAGCAGGCCGCAATCCATCTTCTCTCTGAAGCTCATATGCTGGCAGGTCTCATGACCATGCACGTGAGTGGTCCCAGCGTTGCCAAACACCACTTTACTGAAGCTGTCAAATACAGCAGAGAGACGCAAGATGACAATCTGAAATCTACAGCATTCCGTTATCTGGCATGGGTATTCACGCCAGCAAACATCCTCTGGAAGCTTTTAATACCTGCAAACAAGCAATACCTTTTCTCAAGAATGTGACGCCACTGGTGTGTAGTCGTCTCTACACAGGACTTGGCAAAATATCAAGCCCAATGTGGCTACAAGGAAGATGCACTCCGTTCCCTGGGCAATGCGCATGAAGCTTTTGCTCAGCGACCGAAACTCATCTGCATCTGGTCTATGTGGAGATCGATCGTCCCATCCTTACGTTGCTAGATGGTATCACACACTACACTTTACGCCAATACGATAAAGCTCAGGACTCTTTTGCCCAGATGAGTAAATTACAATCAGGCGTTCCCTTTTTCAATGAGCGTATTCGCCTTGAGTTTTTAAACAATCAGGCATTGACAGAAGTCAAACGCAAAGACCGGGATATGGAATTGTGTATTGCCTACTGGAAAACTGGGATGCGGGGGTTATTGACCTGCTCATGAGCGGCACTATACAGAAGCATATCAGGTCTACGAGATGATGAGTGCAGTTTGACCTATAAAAAAAGGTGGAAGAGTTAGATCAGTTGATGAAACAGTGGATCAAAGCACGCGATGAACGCGAAAAGCTATCGTGACTCGCCTGCCACGGGCCTCGATCAACTATTCTTCCATATTCAAGGGAAAGCTCTTGGAGTGGGTAAACCTCATCACGATCGGACGTAAGCCATCATAGCAATTTTCCTAAAGTGATAGCAGAAGAAAAACTAATCTCCCCCTTGACAAAATATATACATACCGTATGTATGTTTAAAATCAGAAAGGAATCAAAGAAACATGCAACCTTCGTTATCACTAACTACCTGTGTCGATCACATCATAATTCGCGTGAACGATGCCATCTATGACCAGGTGTTTTCGCTGTTCACCGAAACCTTCCAATTGCCGATTTCCTGGGAGATCAGGGCTATGATACGGCCGGGGAAGCAGCGGCGGATTGGTGATCCGTCGTGTCTGCTTTTTTGCCTCAACCTGCGCCTCTGTGCAAGTTGCACTGCCAGCCAGGTTAGCTTCTGAGTGGAATTAACCTGGGGCAATGGCGTATAGATGAACAGGATTCAGGTTGGGATGGTCGGCGACGAGCAGTGAAGTTTCTTTCAAGGCGAGCTGACCAACCAGTGCATGATCAAGTTCCTTTGACATTGTGCGCTTCTGCCACATCATGCCGATGCCACCAGTCACGAAACTCAGGGATGCACCTGCTTTAAGCGCTCACAACGATCAAGAAAACAGCTCTCACCGATGTTGCGCCCGTCCACTTGCGAGAAATATGGCGAGCGTCCGCTTCGCCCAGATCTTTCCCAGTCGATGTAGAGTGTATTCTGATCAGGTTGAGTAAACAGAATCCAGATAGATTGCGTTACCAATCAGAAAACACACCAAAATCTCCAAAAACTTGAGATGCAGCCTGATTCCAGCCAACGATATACCAACGCTAATTCACGACAAAAGCCCGGGTGGGGGGGGGGGGGGGGGGGGGGGGGGGGGGGGGGGGGCCCCCATTGGGGAGCCTGGAGAAAACGTTGGCAGCTGCATGATAAACTAGAACACCAGATCTAATGCAGATGCTAATCTATGTGGCTTGATTTTCGTTTGCATCTCGTACCGGGCCTACTTGCAACTCGGTGAAGTGGAAGACTGCATTGGAGCCGCACGCATTTTCTTTCGTGATGTGCGCGATTGGAAGTCACCACACCATGAGATGCTATTGCCCTGGCTATTCATCTTCATCCATACTTCTATGAGAACGTGAGCCATGAAGAGAGGAACGACTCTCACTGACAGTGATGCAGTCCCCTTGCTTTGGCCGCGTTTCTGATACCATAGAAGCTTTCTCCAAAGAAAAGAGATTACAGAATGACGAACGAAACATTTGAGAAGAAGAGCTTGAGTTTGGATGCTGCGAAAGCAATTATTGCCGCAGCAGAGAAGAAAGCTGAATTCATGGGACTCAAGATGGTGATTGCTGTCTGTGATGAATCTGGCATCTTGAAAGCGTTCTTGCATGAATGGTGCGGCTCTCCTCAGTGTCCAAATTGCACAAAACAAAGCCTATACTGCCATTGGGTTTGGCATGGCTACTGATGCCTGGTATGACTTTATTAAGAACGATCCTCCGCTGCTGGCAGGCGCTCCCACTGGGATCGAGCGTTTAGTGATCTTTGGCGGAGGCTATCCGTTGACTGTTGGCGAACAGATTGTCGGAGGAATTGGTGTGAGCGGAGGTCATTACACGCAGGATATGGAAGTCGCGCGGGCTGGTGTCATTGCTTTTAGTGACCAATAGGTGAGGTGAAAGGAGAGTGCAGGAGAACTCAATACATGTTTGTCTTCTCAGGAGAGCATCTTACACTCCATTGCAGATGCGATTGAAGGTCTTCCTGCACTCTCTCAGTCCCGCTGGGGACACCAGGTAATTTGCACCTGAAAGGATGAAGCGGTATATCCAGCACCAAAAAATGAATGGTCTCTCAATGGGAGAGCACCTGATGCGAGACATGGGCGAGCATCTGCCCATGAAGCAAGTAATGAGTGATGGCTGTTTCCCAGGATGAGATATAGGCCTGGTAATATTCCTGGGTGAACCCATCAAGGTAGGTGTTCCCCTGTGGGGTGAGTGCTGTCAACGTGTACGTGATACGAACTAGAGTCGCCTGCGTCCCCTCAGCTTCACAGGATACTTCGATCCTGCTCACATGAGAATCGGGCAATACATTGAGATAGCTCACCTGTGCTTGCTCTCTAGCATAGGCAATGATGGTCCAGATCTGGGTTGGTTTGTTGGCATGCCGGGTCGTGAAGACGGTGCCAACCTGAGGTACTCCAGAGGAAGGATAGAGCATTTCAGGGTCCCAACCCTGTGCCCAGTGCTTTTCACCAAGCGGAGAAAACAAGGGAAACACATCATGCGGAGTGGCAGGCAAATGAATGATATGAGATCGTGTGACCTGTTGGGCAATAAAAACCGACATGGCAATCGTTTCCTTTCAAAATCATCCTCACATGAAGAGGGAGAGTGGATAGTACGAGACAAACATACGGTATTCAGGATGACTCATTGTGTGCGGTCTGGTCGATAAATCGATGGCTGGCGCTGGCATCATAGCCCATCCCATAAACTTCCTTGAGCTGTGCAATACGTTTAAGGGTTTCCTCGCCAAAGGGATGTTTTTGCTCGAAAGCATGTAAAGCTATCCCTTCAAGCAAATCGCCAAGGGAGATATCAAAATATTCTGCCAGAGCTTTGAGGACTTTGACCAGGTTCTTTTCCATACGTGCGCCAATTTGCACCCGCTCAACGGGAATACGCTGTCCATGTGGACTGAGATTTTCTTCGGCCTGACTCATCATATTCCTCTCTTTCATTTATTGTTACCATGTTATCATGTTATCATGTTACCAACATAACATGATAACAGTAAAAAGTCAAGTGATGGAAAACTTTGTGAAAGGAGGCTTTTAAGCAACAAGTATATGTGCTCTTGGGATTGATGAGATTCGCACATTTCCCTCTGGGTTCGTCGATCATCCGATGAGAGTGAGCGAAGTGTGACTATCTATGGAATGTCTTGTTGAAGAAAGTGATCTCATTCGATCCGCAAGAAAGCATCTCTACATCGATCAAGAAGCATATCTAACCTTTTGTCTCTTGACTCGCGTGCATTTCTGCCCTGTCTTTTGACTGCTGCAATCGCTTCCTCATTCGACATTCCTCGATGACTCACAAGCCAGGCAGCAAGGACATGGCCCGTTCGACCTATCCCACCTGAGCAGTGAACAACCGTTTTCTTTTGTTGCTGTTCTGCCTCAGCTAAAAATGGCAGAATCTGATCGATGAGTTGGATCTCTTCTGCGAGATGAAAATCATCAATGGGCACCCAAAGTATATTGTGTTCACCAAACATTTGGCGATAGGTTCCCAGCAGATCGTCATAGGCGTCCAACTGGCGAGAGGGTAATAAACAGAGAACGCGTGTGATGCCTTGTGCTTGCATAAAGGCAATCCAGGTGTGGACAAACATGGAAGAAACGCGGGAGAAAGGAAAACCTGGGCGACGCGCCCCAAAAACAAAAGGTTCCTGTTCAGAAGCGGCGGTAAAGCCACGCTCTGGACGACTCATCCATTGAGCAAGTTTCATAAAGACCATATTCCCCCATATGAAATGCTTTTCCTTCTCTCTACCGGTTCCTCTTATCTTACCATGCAGAAGGCAATTTAGTATCACACCCGTCCCCAGTCCTGCTCACAACACTTCTCCAGACGCATCACAAAACTCCCCAACTTGTTTATGCTTAACATGGTAACAAACAAACATAAACAAAATATCCGACATGCAAAATAAGTAAAGCAAAAGGAGTAACAATTCCTATGAATATCAGCTCTTCTCACCAAATTGAACAAACCCACAGAGCAGAACGCAAAATTGTTATGGATGTCCGCAACATCACCAAAAGCCTGCCCCTTGGTCACGAGCGCATCGAGATTCTTAAGGGCATCAGCTTCACTATTCTAAGTGGCGAGTTTGTCTCCATTGTTGGTCCATCTGGCTCTGGCAAAAGCACTCTGCTGGGCATTATCGCTGGCCTGGACAATCCCACCACCGGTCAGGTGATGATCGATGGCATCGATATCACCCGCATGTCAGAGGGAAAACTGGCTACCATCCGTAATAGCAAAATTGGCATGGTCTTTCAAGCATTTAATCTGATTCCCACTCTGACCGCCCAGGAAAATGTTGAGGTCCCGCTTTACGTCGGCAAACATAAAGGCTTACCTTCGACGCGGGCAAAAGAATTGCTAGCCCTGGTTGGCCTCTCACACCGCCTCGATCACCGGCCCAATCAGCTTTCCGGTGGCGAGCAGCAGCGTGTGGCAATCGCTCGTTCTCTGGCGACTGATCCCGCCTTTGTGATTGCCGATGAGCCAACAGGTAATCTTGATGCAAAAAATGGCGAAAATGTCCTCAATCTGATTGCCCGACTACGTGAGCAGACTGGCAAGACGTTTATCATTGCAACCCATGACCCGGTGGTAGCGTCGCATGCAGACCACGCCATTCGGATTGTTGATGGCACCATTGACAAGATCGATCATTCCCTCAGCACTATCACACAGTAGCTCTGCAGTAAGGATAATACACTATTATGAAAGCATCTATGTACTTCAATTATCCTTCGCGTTCACTGCTGCGAGGCGGGCAGCGGACCCTGCTGGCAATCTTCTGTGTCGCAGTCGGTGTCATGGCCATTGTTGCCATGCAACTGGCAGGCTACATGCTGCAAAGCTCGCTCTCCTCAAACACGCGTGATACCAATGGCGGTGATATCTCGATAACAGCCCAAAGCGCGCCACTCAAAGCAAGCGACCTCTACCTTCTTTGCCCAACGCAAAAGCGACGGCACAATCACCAACTATACGGCTGTCATCAGTCTAATGGTTCATTGAATGCTACAACAACAATCAGCGTAAATGGCCCAGGCCCGGTACGTGCGGCCGGATCACCCCAATCCTTTAGCATTAATGCCATCAATCCAAACAATTATCCCATTGTCTCGCTGCCCACATTTGTTACTCCAAAGAATGGAAAAATTGCGACTCTGCTTACCAAAAATCAGGTGATTGTGACTCAAAATTTCCTTGATACCTCTCATAAGAAGGTTGGTAACACCATCACAGTCTATATCAAACCAAACAGGTTCAAACCAGACATTACATGTTAAAATTGCAGGGGTTGTTGCCCAACACGGGCATATTTGCCCAATCTGGTCGTCTTATGCTTATCTCAGCGCACGACTATCTGGCAACGATTCCGCATACTCTGCCTCTTATGACACCATCTATATCACAACAGCAGACCAGAAACATACGGACGCCGCAGTCAAAGCCATTAACAAGCAGTTTCCGCTGACTTCGACACAGACGGTGGCTGACGCGCTGAAAAGTCAGCAATCCTCGATTGATAATATCAACAAGTTCCTGGAAATTGCGGGTCTCCTGGCTCTACTTATTGGTGGTATTGGTATCGTTAATACGATGCAAGTCCTGCTGTCACGTCGCAAGACCGAAATTGCTATGCTCAAGACTGCTGGCTATCGTCGTATGAACCTCTACGCGCTCTTTGGTCTGGAAGCAGGACTGCTCGGTCTGGTTGGCGGCATTATCGGGGCAGTGGCTGCGGTAGGTGTTAGCGCCATAGTGCGCGTCCTGATGCAAAATCTTGGTCTCGCCATCCCATTTGTGATCAATCCCTGGACAGTTGCCGGCGGCGTCGCCATTGGTGTTGCGACTGCACTGATCTTTGGGCTTCTGCCTATCATCCAGGCAGCCACTATTCGCCCATTGAATGTGATACGTGATCTGTCTGAAAATCGAGGGGCAAGCAGTGTCATCCTGACCATTGTCTTACTGATCCTGCTCTCCATCCTTTTCTGCGTACTTGCGATTGCGATCCTCAACAACGATGTCATCTTGGGCACAGAAACAGTCTATGGTACATTTGCTTTCCTGCTGGTACTCAGCGTGTTCTTCAGCTTGATAGTCTTGCTGGTCAGCAAACTACCAGTACCAGAACGGTTGAATTTCAAGCATCTTGCTCTGGTCCTGGTAGGTGTGACCGCATCGGCCCTGCTGTACCGGGTGCTGCCGGTGTTTGGTCTCCTGCTCCTGGCTGCTTCGCTTCTGGGAATCGTCATTGTGCTGGCACCGCGAACCTGGAAGGTCGGTACGAAGTTGGCCCTGCGCAATATCGGTCGCCAACGCACACGCACGACAACAACCATGCTGGCCCTGTTCATCGGCGTTTTCACCATCGGGATGGTTCTGGCACTCGGGCAAGACCTACAGGCCCAGATTAGCGGTGCACTTTCGCAGAACCTGAACTACAACGTTATTACTTTGACATCAGGGAAAGATACGACCACCTTGCATGGAAAGCAGGGAACAATACCGGGTCTCTCAAAGAGAGTACAGATACCTATGCACAAATCATGCCAATAGCTATCAATGGAAAACCAATGCGGCAGGTCTTGCCTACCGGCGATAGCCGCCAGGAAGTGATCTCATCCCTGGGCAGTATGGAGGGCTACGACCTCTCACAGACGACACCCTCTCCAACGATTACTCAGGGCCGCAACCTGACTGCCAGCGATGCGGGTACAACGAACGTAGTAATTAGCGGTGATCTAACCAACGCAGGTACGCTCCAGATGCATCTGAAGCTAGGTGATACTATCACCCTTGTCAGCGCAGACGGCAAGACGATCAAGACGCTGACGGTCGTTGGCACCTATGCTTTTAGAGGGAGTCGCATTGGAAGTCACATTGGGAATATACTGGCTCCGACAAAAATTGTGAAAGCGCTTAGCCCTGCAACGACCGGCGTCACTACTCTCACCTATATGAAGGTCAACTCCGCGCAAGTCGACAATGCGCTGACCAAGCTTGGACAGCTCGTTCCAAACGCTCAGGTACTCAACCTGGCCGATATCGGCGCATTCGTTGGACAGCTCCTCAATAGCATCATTCAGATGCTCGTAGCGATTGCTTCGCTCTCACTGATTGCCGGGGTGATCATCATCGCAAATGCCGTCGCTCTGGCGATGCTTGAGCGCAGACGAGAACTGGGTATCCTGAAATCAGTTGGCTACACCAGTGGCACCATCTTGGGTGAGGTGGTGATCGAGAATGGTATTGTCGGTGGTGTTGGTGCACTCATGGCCATGTTACTGGCAACTGGAGCAATCACCCTGCTCGGAAGCCTGATCTTCAACCTCACCTTCAGCGTGTCACCATTAATCGTTGTTAGTCTGGTCGGAGGTTCAGCATTGTTGGCAATGCTCACTGCCACATTAGTCGCCTGGGGTTCGGCACGTGTCCGCCCACTGGCGGTACTCCGCTACGAATAATCAAGGTGTAGGGGTGCGGTTTACAAGCCCGTTTTTTATTAACAGTAATACGGGCTTGTAAACCGCGCCCCTACTCCTTATACATGGTGCAAGGTAACTATTCAGATCTCTTTTTGATTCCTCACCACCTGCGAAGCGCCACAGGTGGTGAGAAAACCTGAAGAGTTACGATGCAAGAATTTGACGAATATCCTTTCGAGGTAACGTGGAACTCATCCATCTAGAGATATGCTATACTGAAACAACCTTATTTCCAGAAGCTGAGAAAGGCCAGGCAATATGAGGTACTTCACACGACCTTTTCGCCACTTACAGGGCAAACTCACCATTTCCTATACCCTGACCTCGGTCGTGATCTTTCTGCTCATTGAAATGGTTTTTACCGGCTTTGCGTTCTGGCTCTACGACCTGAAGGGTGTCTCATACTTTCTCTCGAACTTAGTTGAACAGGAAGCCCCCCTGGCCACCCCTTACTTTGTACATGGCTCAGCAGATCGCGAGGCACTGACAAGCTGGCTACAAATCATGCATGATAATCCACCGAACGGGCAGGGACCCTTCAAATTTTCCCAGCTCATTTATATTACGGTGGTAGACACACAAGGCCGTACAATCGCCTCGGTCGGTATACATCCCGTTCTTCCTAATACTCCACTTCAGGTACAATTATCTCCACAAAATCGCACGGACCTCCTTACGCTATTGCATGGAGCAAAGGGCACAACCAGCACAGTTGATCAAGACGCTGATAATACACTGGTCGCGATGACAACTATTGTAGGGCAAAAGGGAAATATAGAAGGCGCATTTGTGATGAAAATTGTCGCACCCGATAACTTTCATCTGATGGTAGCCTACTTGCAATTTGTGGCCTTTAGTGTGACCATTGCCACGATCTATGCCACTGTTTCTGGCCTCGTCTCCGGCTACCTCACCGCACGAGGTCTCACCCGTCGCTTAAAAAGTCTATCGACTGTAGCCGACAGATGGGGAAGCGGTGATTTCTCCGTGCTAGCCCATGATACTTCAGATGACGAACTGGGACAGATGTCACGCCAGCTCAACCGTATGGCCACACAGTTGTGGAATTTGCTCTCCACACGCCAGAAGCTCGCCACGCTAGAAGAGCGCAATCGCTTAGCCCGCGATCTGCATGACAGCGTGAAACAGCAGGTCTTCGCTGTTGCCATGCAAATCGGGGCCACACAGACTCTGCTCAAACGCGATCCGGCAGCCGCTGAGGTCCGTTTGAAGGAGGCACAAAAGCTTGTCGGCCAGGCTCAGCAAGAACTGACCTCACTGATTAGTGAATTGCGTCCGGCTGCGCTCAATGGTAAGGGCATTGTCGCTGCTCTACGTGAGCTGACAACCCAGTGGACACAACAAACCAGTATCGTCGCCACTTTGCGTGCAAAGAGCCATGAGATACTACCGCTTACTGTAGAAGAGGCGCTCTTCCGCGTCGCGCAAGAAGCTCTGTCCAACATTGCCCGTCACAGCAAGGCAACTCTGGTGCAGATAGATCTGACAACTACTGATGATACCGTCACACTTTCGATCGCCGATAACGGTCAGGGCTTTGATACCACTCATCGCAACGGCTCTGGTCTTGGCCTCCTCTCCATGCAGGAGCGTATGAAGACCCTCAGTGGAGATGTACAGCTTGAGAGCACGCTGGACAAGGGTACACGCATCATTGCGCAGTGCAAACGTCTGGGTATCAGTATCAGCGATATTACGCCTCCTCCCAATAATTCTCATGATGATATGGAGCATATATGACAGATACCATCTCTTTACTCATCACTGATGATCACGCTCTTGTCCGCCAGGGCATCCGCGCCTTTCTGGAAGCGCAACCGGACTTTATTGTCTTAGGCGAAGCCAATTCTGGTGAAGATGCGGTGCTAATGGCTGCGGAACTTGTTCCCGATGTGGTGCTCATGGATCTCGTTATGCCCGGCATTGGCGGCGTTGAAGCCACACGCCAGGTCAAACAGGTCAGCCCGCACTCGCAGATTATCGTCCTCACCTCTTATCATGAAGACGAGTATATTTTTCCTGCCCTGCGTGCAGGTGCTCTCTCTTACGTTTTGAAAGATATCAATCCTGACGAATTAGCCGACGCCGTGCGTAAGGCGGCACGAGGCGAATCTATTCTGCATCCCCGCGTGGCTGCCCGCGTCGTTCAGGAGCTACGTGGCACTCGCAAAGACACACCTAATCCCTTCACAGATCTGAGTGACCGCGAATTAGAAGTCCTGCGTCTCATCGCTGATGGCCGCTCCAACGCTGAAATCGCCAGCAAGCTGGTCATCAGCGAAAAAACAGTAAAAGGTCATGTCAGCAATATCCTGAGCAAACTCCATATGCTCGACCGCACCCAGGCCGCTGCTTTCGCATGGCACCAGGGGTTGATGACACGGCATGATCCCTCTTAACAGTAGAAGCGGTTGGCATTGATCTGACAGTTACGGTCACGCGCTGATCTTATGGCTTCTGACTCAGGACGTGTGCATACTCCGCCTTTATGGCATACAATATACTCATAACAGATCTTCTAAAATGCTATCATGGATAGCAACAGAACATAAATTTAGAACTTAAAAGGTAAGCAAATGAGTATATTCGAGACCATAAAACGCCGGCGCAGTCTTGGGAAAATGACCGATCAGCGCCCGACGCGTGCACAGATTGAGCAAATTTTAGAGGCAGCAACCCATGCTCCCAATCATCATCGTGTAGAACCATGGAGCTTCTTTGTACTGGCCGGTAAAGCACGCGACGAGCTGGGTACAATTATGCAAAAATCGCTGGAGGCTCGTCTAACAGAGACAACAAGCGATAAGGCACGGGCGGCATTGCAGAAAGAACGTCAGAAACCGTTGCGTTCACCTATCTTGATTGCAGTAGCAGCACTATGCCCTGAGCAACCAAATATAGTGGATATTGAGAATGTCGAGGCAGTAGCAGCGTCAGTTCAGAATATGCTACTGACCGCTGAAGAGATGGGTCTGGCCTGTATGTGGCGAACAGGTGATACTGCGTATGACCCACAAGTAAAAAAATGGCTGGGCTTGTCAGCAGGAGACCATATTGTAGCCTTTGTGTATCTCGGCTACCCTGCTCTCTCTCAGACAGAACGACATCCTACACCTATCGAAGCGAAGACAGCATGGCTCGGATGGGAGGATTAATCACACAATACAACTGGATGGGCCGCATACAAGGTGGCTCATCCAGTAATGTCGCTAATATTTAATCAGTGCAAAGATATCATGCTCTTTTAGACGTTCGCGGCCCTTGAGAAAGGACAGCTCCACCAGGAAAGCAATACCAGCAATGTGCCCTCCCAGCCGCTCCATCAGTTCCATAGTCGCTAATACGGTGCCGCCTGTCGCCAACAAGTCGTCAACGATCAAGACACGCTGACCAGGCTTGATTGCATCTTTGTGCACCTCTACGATGCTGGTACCATACTCCAGAGTATATTCAACACTCACCGTCTGTGAGGGAAGTTTGCCAAACTTGCGCACTGGCACAAAACCACAATTGAGCAGATACGCCAGGGGAGCACCAAAAATAAAACCGCGCGACTCAACGCCCACAACAGCCTGAATATCAGCTCCCGCATAGTGAGCGGCCAGGCGCTCCATAGCAGCACGAAATGCTGGACCGTCCTGTAACAAAGGGGTAATATCCTTGAAAAGGACACCTTTCTGCGGAAAGTCCGGGACATCGCGAATCCGATCTTCCAGACGTATAGGCTCTGATGTTAACGACATGAGCAAATTTCTCCTCTACATGAAACTGGGCAATGATGCCGGGGCAGTCAAACTCTCTTACACGCTTCAAATGAGTCAGTGGGAGCAGCCACATTGCTGCTAGAATACAATACCGTCGATGGATACCCTATTCGCAGTATACGCCAGTCCGTTTCACTTGTGCAAGCATATAGGATAGTGACAATGATCACACAGTGAACAAAGAATCCAGGTTACGCCTTTGCCACTATCTCAACTGGTGGCAACTGAGATGTACAGTAAGCACAACGTGTAGCTTTCAGTGGTACTGCGCTCAAGCAGAAAGGGCACTCACGGGTAGTAGGATCTTCTTCTTTCTTTGGTCGCAAGCGAGCATAATAGGCATTTAATGTATTTACCGGACGTACAACAAAGAAGTACACAACAGTTGCTGTAAGCAAGAAGCTAATTATAACACCAATGAGATTGCCGATAAGAAATGGGTTATTTGTAGGACCAAGCTTCAAATTTGCAAAATTAGGGGTAAAAATTATACCAATTAACGGCTTGAGCAAATCATCGACAAAGCCATTGACCACACCAGTAAAAGCGGCACCGATGACGATACCCACAGCCAGATCAACAACATTTCCACGTAAAATAAAGGTTTTGAAGTCACCCAAAGTACTCAGAGTTGTGTGTAGACCACGTTCCCCGAAATCCTTCACGGTATTGACGGTACGTTCTCTGTCCATGAATGTAGTATATCCTCCCTTTACTTTTCTACACGAAACAACCATTCTATGCTTACTGAAATTTCTGCTATCAACGTAGCTAAATTTCACTGCTTCGTACTTAGATTAGCACATGCAAAATCATATGGCTAGAGGCAGCTTTAGATCTCCTTGCCACCTGCGGTGGCTCGCTCCCGTTTTATGTGTGGTTTTGTTGCCTGTGGAGGAGATTGCGACGCAATCTCCTCCACAGGCAACAAAACCACACATAAAACACCTGCCGAAGCGCCTTCGGCGCTGAGGAATCAGGGAAAGGAACCTGAATAGTTACTGGGATGGCTCATGCAACCTTTACACACAGCTTCTCATGAGCTAGTATACATACATGCTCAGGGATGATGAGCAGAAACTATGCTACCAGCTCTAAAATGCGTGATAGCGAAAAATAAACAATAGAACTACATACAAGGAGGTTGAGCGTTATGGATCAACGTCTCAAAAATGTTGTTATTCTCGGAGGTGGGACAGCCGGTTGGATGACCGCCTCCTACCTTGCCAAAGCTCTACAGGGATCAGTAACGATCACAGTGTTGGAGGCACCATCTATCCCGAGGATAGGTGTGGGTGAAGCCACCGTTCCTAATCTTCACAAGACGTTCTTCGCTTCTCTTGGCCTCTCAGAAGAGGAGTGGATGCGTGAGTGTAATGCAAGTTTCAAGATGGGCATCAAGTTCATTAATTGGCGGACAGGTGGTACAGGTGTTGCTGACCCACGACCGCTCGGCAAGTCAACCGATCATTATTATCACCTCTTCGGCCTACTTCCCGATCACGAGCGCCTTCCCCTATCGCACTACTGGTTCTACAGGAAGCAGCAAGGTCAGACTGACGAGCCGTTCGATTATGCTTGCTACAAGGAGCCGCCAATCCTTGATGCCAGGCTCGCTCCCTGCTGGCTGGACGGAAAACGATGGACCAACTATGCCTGGCACTTCGATGCAAATCTGGTCGCTGACTTCTTGCGTCGGTTCTCTACACAGAAGTTGAATGTCGAGCATATCGAGGACGAGATGACGGAAGTTCTCTTCGATGAGCGCGGCTTCATTACGGCGCTGCGGACCAAGGGCGGTCGTGTCTTGAACGGAGATTTCTTTGTGGACTGCTCCGGCTTTCGTGGCCTCCTGATCAATCAGGCGATGCGGGAACCATTCCTGGACATGAGCGATTATCTCCTCTGCGACCGGGCTGTAGCCACATCCGTACCTCATGATGATGCAGGCAACGGGGTTGAACCCTACACCTCCGCCATCGCGATGAAGTCGGGCTGGACATGGAAAATCCCAATGCTTACGCGCTTTGGCACAGGCTATGTTTACTCTAGCAAATTCGCCAGTCAGGATGAGGCCACGAAGGACTTCTGCCAGCTCTGGAAACTTGACGAGGCCTCAACACCGCTAAATCACGTCAGGTTCCGCGTTGGTCGTAACCGGCGCACGTGGGTGAAGAACTGCGTGAGCATTGGCCTTTCCTCGTGTTTCCTGGAGCCACTGGAGTCAACCGGCATTTACTTCATCACTGCTGCTCTCTACCAACTTGCCAAGCATTTCCCTGATAAACATTTCGATCCAATCCTCAGAGATCAGTTCAACCGGGAGATCGAAGTGATGTTTGACGACTCGCGCGACTTCATCCAGGCACATTTTTATTTCTCACCGCGTGTAGACACATCATTTTGGAAGGCAAACAAAGATCTCGATCTGGCAAACAATATCCGCGAGAAGATCGCTATGTATCGGGCGGGGATGCCCGTCAACCTGCCAACTACCAACGAAAGCACCTACTACGGAAACTTCGAGGCTGAGTTCCGAAATTTCTGGAACAATAGCAACTACTACTGTATCTTCGCTGGTCTGGGGTTCCTGCCAGATCATCCACTGCCAGGATTGACCTATCAGAAAGAATCGATAGCAAGTGCCGAGCCACTCTTCGAGAACATCAAGCAGCAGCAGACGCAATTGCTCAGGACACTCCCAACCAACTACGAATATCTCTGCCAACTCCACGGCAAATGAGTTCCCAGGCCCTAACAGTGGTGAGTGCAAAACAGTCGTATTAGAGAACATTGTGGGTTTTGTCGCCCATGACTGAGGTTGCGTCGCAACCTCAGTCATGGGCGACAAAACCCACAATGTTCTCTAATACGACCTGCGAAGCGCTGTAAGCGCTGAGGAGTCAGGAAAAAGGCTGAGTAGTTACAAAGCATTCAAGGTTATACAGTCAACATTTATGCACTTAATTTGACAATGGTCACACCATCACCACCTTCTTGAGGCGGTGCAGATACATACGATTTTACTAAGGGATGGTGTGCAAGTTGCTCACGAACAGCGGCTCGTAGTGCTCCTGTTCCTTTGCCATGAACGATGCGTACAGAGGACATGCCTGACATAGCGGCATCATTCAGGTAGGTTTCCAGTTCCTCTAGCGCCTGCTCGACGCGCCAGCCACGCATGTCAAGTTGTACGGCAACAACGGGACGATCCTCGTAACGCGGCACAACAACATCAGGGATTCGCTCCTCAGTAGCCGCCTTACGCTTGCTTAAACGCTCAATGTTATCCACACTGACACGGAAGCGTAAGGCTCCCATCTGCACCTCGGCTTCGCTATGATTTGCTGAGAGTCCCAGCAACTCGGCATTCTGACCAAAGCTGATCACGCGTACCGTATCGCCAATCTGTAATGGCCCGTCCAGCCGCTCCTGCTCAGGCGTTGCTCTTTTCACTGGTCGCTGCGGTTCAGGAATGGAAGAAACCTTCTCTTCAAGACGGCGCGTCACCTGACGATTCTCATTCAAGCGCTCACGGGTTATATTCACACGATTAACATTCACCTTGACCTTTGCCAGTGTGGCCTGTACCTCCTCTAGCTCACGACGGGCCCGCGCTCGCGCCTCATTGAGGATCTTCACCCGCTGCTCCTCCAGTTGATGGCGTTCTGCCTCCAGTTGCTTGCGCTGATATTCAGCTTCGGTACGCTCCATGCTCAGATGGAAACGCTCATCCTCTGCGGCTTTCCGTTCGGATTGCAACCCTTCCAGCAAGTTCTCCATGTGCACACCAGCACTCCCCAGGAACTCGCGAGCACGCTCGATAATCCGTTCATCCAGTCCAAGGCGGTTGGCAATTGCCAGCGCATTACTACGTCCAGGCAGACCAATGCTCAATTTGTAAGTAGGTGAAAGTGTCTCAATGTCAAACTCGACAGAGGCATTGACCACACCTGATTGCTCATGAGCAAATGCTTTGAGTTCAGAGTAGTGTGTTGTGGCAACAGTCGTCACATAACGTTCGAGCAGAAAGGTCAGAATAGCTCGTGCCAGGGCCGAACCTTCAGTGGGATCAGTACCCGCACCCAGTTCATCAAAGAGTACCATTACACACGATTGCGGCTTCTCCTGCTTCTTGATCAGAGTTTCTGACATCTTACCACGAATATTGGGCACTCCATGCTGCTGTTCCTCATCAACACGCCGCAAAATTTCAATAATACGGCTCAGATGGGACGAAAAGGTACTTAAACTTTGCTCAATACTCTGCTCATCACCGATATCGGCAAAGATATCCTCAAAGATGGCAACTTCCGAATCTTCATCAGCAGGGATATGGAAACCAGCCTGAGCCATCAGAGTCAACAACCCCACCGTTTTTAGTGCGACGGTCTTCCCACCCGTGTTAGGGCCGGTGATGACAACCATAAAGAAGTCCTGTCCCAGATGGAAGTTCGTCGGCACTACTCTGCCTGTTAGCAAGGGGTGACGGGCATGACGCAAATTGATACGTCCCTGATCGTTGAGGCGTGGCTCACTCGAACGCGTCAGCCTTGCATAGCGGGCTTTTGCCAGGTGCATATCAAACTCTGCAAGCAGTTCGACGGCAACTTTGAGTGCTTCCGCCTCATGCCCTATTTCGGAGGAGAGCACGCGCAGAATGCGCTCAATCTCCTGGCGCTCCTCAATCTGGAGTTGGCGTACCTTATTGTTGAGTTCAACAACAACCATAGGCTCAACGAAGACAGTAGCTCCACTAGAAGATTGGTCATGTACAATCCCACGTACATGTCCACGGCTATCAGCTTTGACGGGAACGACATAGCGATCATTACGAATAGTAATGATCGGTTCTTGCAACGCATTGCCAAACTCGTTGACCAGCGTTCGCAGACGCTCCTGCAAACGCTGGCTGGCTCCGCGAATATCGAAGCGCAATTTTCGTAGTGTAGCACTCGCAGTATCCAACACTTCCCCTTCTTCGCTTACGGTTTCCTCGATGCGTCGAACAATCTGTGGACGCACAGGGATATCCGCACCTAACGTCGTCAGCAAGGGAAAGCTCTCTCGATCGAGTTTTTCTAGCAAACGTGCTACATAGATGATGCTTCGTGTTGTCTCCAGCACTTCTACCAGGTCAGAAGGACTCAGGACCCCATCGCGTGCAGCACGAGCCAACAATGGACGAATATCATGAGCACCACGTACACCTGCATCGGCATGCAAATCGATTAAGCGGGAAGCTTCGGTGGTAAAAGCAAGACGGTGCCGTGCCACCTCCAGATTAGGAGTAGGCTCCAGTGCCATCACTAATGCTTTGCTGGCAGAGAAGGCTGCCTCTTTTGCAACCTTCGCTTGAATTTTGGGATACTCTAATGTGATGAGACTTTTCTCGTGCATAGTCGTATTAATGAGTCCTCTATAGATTTCTGGAAAGCTCTACCCTAGCGTGCGAATATATGGACGTCCATACAGAATCCGCATATACTATAGAGGTGGAGCATCATCTTAAACGTACTGGCAAGATTGGGAAGGTAACCAATAAACTGTAGACAGTATAATATGTTCTCTACCTTCTCCGCTACATATTCTCAGTGAAAATTGAGCAAAGACAGGAGCAAAAATGCCTCCAACCACCTTTAACACTCTATCAACCTCTCATCGTCCTACACGCCGTCGCAGTAGTCGCAACGGGTGTATCCTGGGAAGCCTTATCGTCCTTGTCCTCCTTCTTCTTTTTGCTGGAGCGGGATGGTCATTTGTTCTTCGTCCCTATTTGCATAATATCGCCCAAACACAGATCGATCAGGCAATGGCAGATGCAATCCAGCAAATTCCCCCACAGGCAGTCGCACTTCCTCCTGGTACATTGCCAGTACAAGAAAGCACGTTCAATAATCTGGTTGTACTCAATATTCCACCATCTAGCCCTATAACCAATATAGCGACCAGCATTACCCCTGATGGCATTCGTTTAGGCTTCCAGCTCTATGGATACTCCTGCGCCATTGCGGCCAGACCGACTATATCGAAGGGTCAGCTCGTTGCCAGCAATGTGACAGTTGAGGGTATCATTTCCCTTATTCTGTCACCAGATGAGGTCACAGTTCTGTTAAACAACCGTCTGGCGGAGGCACAGGGCCGTCTCAAGCACAATATATCCAGTGTGATCCTCAAAGAAAAGGAAATGGACCTTACCTTAGGTCCGCCAACAGTCATACTTCCTTAACGTTTTTACTAACACGACGCCGTCGCGTACACACCACAAACGTTCCGGGCATCATAAGAAGCAGAAACATAGTGGTGTTATCCGGTCCTGTATTTTCAGCATGCAGCGGCGGCTGATTGGCAATAGGACAATTATTTGTACCGTTACCTGGTGATTGTGGTATCTCATTGTAGGCTGTGGTCACATTGGGCAGTAAACCACTATTATCCTGTCCGAGCGGCCAGTAGACGAGTGCAGCACGTCCAATGAGGTTTTGGCGCGGAACACAGCCCCAATCGCGTGAGTCGGAACTACCAGCACGGTTATCACCCAGTACAAAATAACTATTCGGCGGAACAATACGATTCGAAAACGAGGGATAGACGTTTCCTTGACGATTTGGGTCAACATAAAACTCTTTCAGAATTTTACCATTCACTATCACAGTGGTACCCTGGATGGTAACAATATCGCCAGGTAAACCAACAATACGCTTCACATAATCCAGTGCGGGATGGGGAGGAGCCACAAACACGATCACATCCCCCCGAGTTGGCGGATGAAAAAGATAGGACCACTTATCTACCAGGATAAGCTCTTGATTGTGTAAGTTTGGCTCCATACTCATACCGTCAACGTTGAAGTTCTGTACGGCCAGTCGGATGACCAGGAACATGAGGACTGTCAGCACGACAGTTTCGATAACCTCTCTCACCAAACGGTAGCGCTTCTCAAAATCAAGTTCTGAATCCACTGATTTTCCCCTACATGCTTGCTTAGTTTGGACGATTGTGATACAAGCCGAATTTATGACTGCTAGACGAATCGCAAGACTCTCTAACATCCATCCAATCTGCTCTATTGTAGTCTATCCTGACAAATGCTGAAACGTCTATGCACGTATACCAGCCAGGAAGTCCCTTCATCTGGGAAAGATTGGTTAGTCTTCTACTATTTTATACGACGCAAAATGTCTGGCGTTGCGTATGCCGGAAAAAATCTCTGTTGCAAAAGCCTTAGTCCTATTACCACTTGACGTAAGGATGATAAGTATAGTAGTGTTATATGGAACGTTTGTATCAAAAATTATCCTTTCAGTAACTATTCAGAAGGGGGTGCCGGGGGACGGCCGTCCCCCTGGCCGGAGCGCGAGGTGTCCTCGCAGATTCCCCCTTTTTTCAAGGGCCGCCGGAGGCGGCGCGAGAGGGATATCTGAATAGTTACATCTTTCTAGTAATTTTCAGTAATGGATGGTTGAAAGACTATGTCCCAAGATAAAATAGTGGTTCGTGGTGCTCGTGAGCACAACTTAAAAAATATTGATGTGACCATCCCTCGCGATAAGCTGGTGGTCATCACTGGCCTCTCCGGTTCAGGCAAGAGTAGTCTGGCCTTCGATACCATCTTTGCTGAAGGACAACGCCGTTATGTCGAGTCGCTGTCGGCATATGCCCGTCAGTTCCTGGATAAGATGGAAAAGCCCGACGTTGAACACATCGACGGACTCTCCCCTGCCATCTCTATTGATCAAAAAGGTACCACACATAATCCTCGTTCAACGGTCGGCACCGTCACTGAAATTTACGACTATCTGCGCCTGCTCTACGCACGCATTGGTCATCCCCATTGCCCCAAATGTGGTCGCAAAGTCAGCCAACAAACAATTCAGCAGATCGTTGATGCCGTCCTGAGCTTACCAGAAGGTTCTCGCATTCTTTTACTCGCTCCACTGATTCAAGGACGCAAGGGCGAGTATAAAAATATTTTTGAGGAGATGCGACGCTCAGGCTATGTTCGGGTCCGAGTCGATGGTACAATTCTCGACCTGGGAGATGAGATCGAACTGGATAAACAGAAGAAACATACGATTGAAGTCGTTGTCGATCGTCTGGTTATCCGCAAGGGCAGGAAGAATCCTGATACTTCCTCCTCCAGTATGATACAACAAATGAAGCAAGTAGCAGAACGACCCACCTTCTATGATGTGAATGCCACTAAAGAACAACAAGCTGACATTGTAGAACTTCCCCTCAATGAAGATGTTGATCCGGCCTTCCGCCAACGCCTGACGGACTCTTTGGAGACTACCCTCAAGTTGGGAAATAGTACCATCCTCGTTTCGATTATCGATGGGGAAGAGATCCTCTTCTCCGAAAAGGCGGCCTGTGTCTATTGTGGTATCAGCCTTCCAGAGATTGCTCCACGTACATTCAGCTTTAATAGTCCACATGGTGCCTGTCCCACCTGCACAGGTCTTGGCACACAGCAAGAGATTGATGCGGAATTGATCGTGACACATCCAGAGTTGAGTATACGCGATGGAGCGATCGCACCATGGAGTAAAGTCGTCAATGGAAGTCAATGGCATAGTACTATTCTGGACGAGCTGGTCAAACGCTATAATGCGAGCCTGGACACAGCCTGGCAAGATCTAAGCCAGGAATTGCAACAAAAAATCCTCTACGGTTCCGATGAGCAACTGACCTTTCGCTACACCCCCCAGCATGGTCATTCACGCAACTACACTATCAATTTTGAGGGTGTAATTTCCAGCCTGGATAAACGCTACAAGCAAACTGAGAGTGAGGGGATACGCGAGGAGATTGAGGGGTATATGTCAGCACGCATCTGTCCAGATTGTCACGGTGCTCGCCTCAAGCCAGAAGCACTCGCCGTTACCGTTGGTGGACGTAACGCTGTACAAGTCACACGCCTCTCGATTATACAGGCACAACGCTTCTTTCAGGAGCTAGAATCCGATACTCTACAGATCAAGGAGATCTTACCTCCGACAAAGGTCAACGGACAAAGTAAGAAGAAGAGTGGTAAAACGATCAATACAATGGTTTCACTGTTAGGTGATCCATTGGCAAAGATCGACCTCGATGGACCACTTGTACTGGGTACCTTGACGGAGCGTGAGCGTTTTATCGCTCGCCAAATTCTGAAAGAGATTCGTGCTCGCCTGCAATTCTTGATCGATGTCGGACTGGATTATTTGACATTAGACCGGGCAGCAGCCAGTCTTTCTGGCGGTGAAGCACAACGTATCCGCCTGGCAACACAGATCGGCTCAGGGCTGATGGGTGTGCTCTATATTCTCGACGAGCCAAGTATCGGGCTGCATCAACGTGATAATGAACGTCTCATCAAAACACTTGTCCGCTTGCGCAACCTGGGCAATACATTGCTGGTGGTCGAGCACGATGAAGATACTATGCGTGCTGCCGACTACATCATTGATATTGGTCCGGGAGCAGGCGAGCATGGTGGACGTGTCGTGGCAGAAGGTACCTATGAGGAGATCGTCGCCAATACCGACTCACTCACCGGCGACTATCTCTCGCATCGGAAACGAATTGAAACACCCGGAGAACGGCGAGCAGGCAACGGTAGCTCGTTAGTGATTAAAGGTGCACGCGAAAATAACCTGAAAAACATTACGGTAGAGATTCCCCTGGGAAAGTTTGTCGCCGTAACGGGTGTCTCTGGCTCTGGCAAAAGTACTCTGATCACCGATATTCTGTACCACAAGCTCTCTCACACCTTCTTCCGAGCGCATGAAAAGCCTGGTGCCCATGATGCGATTGAGGGAATGGAGCATCTGGATAAAGTGATTGATATCGACCAGTCACCAATTGGTCGCACACCACGCTCTAATCCCGCAACCTATACCAATGCTTTCACAGGCATACGCGAACTCTTTGCCCAGGTGCCAGAGTCTCGCATTCGCGGCTACTTGCCTGGACGCTTCTCCTTTAATGTCAAGGGAGGGCGCTGTGAAGCGTGTAAAGGCGAAGGGATCGTTAAGATAGAAATGAATTTCCTGCCAGATGTCTATGTGCCATGTGAAATCTGTGAAGGGAAGCGTTACAATCGTGAAGCCCTGGAGATTCAGTATAAAGGCAAAAATATTGCCGATGTGCTGAGTATGACGGTTGAGGAAGCTCTTGACTTCTTCACCAACGTTCCGTCAATCGCAAATAAAATGAAAACGTTGAACGATGTAGGTCTGGGCTATATGCGCCTGGGTCAGCCCGCTACAACACTTTCAGGTGGCGAGGCTCAGCGCGTCAAGCTAGCAACAGAGCTTTCACGTAGAGCGACGGGGCGCACCGTGTATATCCTGGATGAGCCAACAACAGGGCTACATTTTGCTGATGTGGATCGCTTGCTACAGGTACTTCAGCGCCTCGTCGACGCTGGCAACACAATAGTAGTGATCGAGCATAATCTGGATGTGATCAAGAGTGCCGACTGGATTATCGACCTGGGTCCCCAGGGCGGAGATGCGGGTGGATGCATCGTTGCCCTGGGAACCCCTGAAGATGTGGCAGAGAATGAAGCTTCCTATACAGGCTACTTCCTCAAACGTCTGTTTAGAGAGGAAACTGAGTATGAGAAGGAGCAATCGTCACGTCAGATGTTAACCCGGTCACATTGTTGATCTCGTCTACCACTTCCAGTGCAGATTCGGAGGAAGCTTTCGATCCTTCTCCAGCAGAAGCTTCCTCCGAAGAATTCTGCGTCGCCGGTGTTTCCACTTCAGAGTCTCCAGTCCGATAGGTACCCCACGTTGACGCTGGCGATAATCAATCCACACGATCAGAGATGCCATGACCAGACCAACCAGAGCAATACCTATCAGTTTGTACACAGACTTGTAAGAACAAGCGCCAGAATTCCAAACATCATGGTGAGTCCATAGAACACATAACAGATTTGTTTGACGCTCAAGCCAGTTGCCATTAAGCGATAGTGCAGGTGCGTCTTGTCATAATGCAGAGGATGTTGCCCATGCCTCACCCGATTGATCACTACCACGGCCACATCAAGAATAGGAATACCCAATACCATCAATGCCAGAGCAATCTTCGCACCTCCCATAATTGACAAAACAGCCAGCCCCATCCCTAAAAATTGCGAGCCTGTATCGCCCATGAAAATCTTTGCTGGATTCCAGTTGTGAGGTAGAAAACCAAGTACGGCACCTGTGAAGATTGCAGCCAGAATAGCGATAGTGTGTTGTCCCATCATCCAGCTAATAATCGTGATGCAGAGACTGGTAATTGCTACAACACCCGTTGCCAGACCATCCAGACCATCAATCAGATTTACGGTATTCATCATACCAACTATCCAGAACCAGGTAAGGAGCACAGCAGGTATAGCCGCCAGGGTAATAGTGGGATCGTGAATGAACAATGTAAGGACTGGTTCACGATACCAGGGATGGCCAGGTGTGGTAACTCCAAAGGGTTGTTCAAGCCAAATAAGAGGACACCACGAAATTGTGACCCAAAAGGTCCTAGAATGATCAGGACCGCAATTGTTTGAGCAATAAATTTTGAGAGCGGTTTCAGTCCCTTGATATCATCATAGGCGTGAACCAATACAATCAAGCTTGCGGCGACAAGAAATAACCAGTAGATGATAATTTCTTTGGATTGTAGTTCGGGATCGGTGGTATAGAACAGCAACGATACAACGACAAAAGCTAAAAAAATAGCCACACCACCCAGGCGTGGTACAGCATTTGTATGGACTCTACGTGCTGCCGGTCGGTCCAGCCATCCCAATTTACGACAGACGACAATGACACCGAACGTGAACAGATAAGCCAACAAAAAGGCACAGACCCCACTAATCAACAATACAGAGAGATTATTTGGCAGATCAAAGGGAAGATTTAAACGTGGTTGTGTTCGGATGATACTTGCAATAATCATAATGGATCCGATCCCCCCTGCGGCGGAGAGTATTTGTACTAAAAACAATAAAACCGCTCCGTCTTATTCACTGGATTATACGACCTTTAAAAAAGAAAATGCAAATACAGAGCTTCTCTCTGATATCAGTTGCTCTCTGCTCCCAATGCCCAAAAGGAGCGTGTATCTCTTCACATGCTTATTTGCAACACCCGATCCCACCCGGCATAATCTTTCTCGCATGTTATTGTGGCTTGCGGCCATAGTTCGTAGAATAGTTGTATAAGCGGTGCACTTTGCTGATAACCAATCTCTAACAATATGACGGCTCCCTTATTTAGCATACCCAACTGTTGCACCTGGATACCAAATCGTTGGAACAGATCTAAGCCCTGGGGGCCACTGAAGAGCGCCAGATGAGGTTCATATGCCCGGACATCTGGCGCGAGAGCTGTCGTCTCCTCGGTTCCCACATAGGGCAGGTTAGCAATCAGAAGATCAACGGATTCTGGTAGTGATTCCACGAGATCGCCTTGCAGTAAGCGTACATGCTGTTCTACGTGGTGACGTTGGCAGTTGAGACGGGCAACTTCTAACGCATCAGAAGAGAGGTCGCTGGCATAGATATAGGGAAGGCGCGGCTCTTCCACCACTAGCGTGATAGCAATAGCACCACTCCCAGTACCAATATCAGCAACAACCGGTGTCTGTCCAAGAGCAAAACGACGATGGATAATATTGAGGGCAGTTTCAACAAGCCGTTCTGTCTCTGGTCGTGGAATGAGTACACGCCTATCAACAAGGAAATCTAGCCCATAGAATTCTTTGTGTCCAACGAGGTAGGCAACAGGCTCACCCTGCTTTCGTCGTTCAATAAGCGAGAGAAAGCATTGTTCTTGCTCTGCGGTAATCTCTCGCTCAGAATAGGCATAGAATGTGGCACGCTCGACTTTCAGAACATGACCCAATAACACATATGTATCTAGCTGAGCACTTTCACGGCCAGCCAATACAAGCATCTGCCTACCCTGCTTCAAAATATCCTTAACGGTGATCATACAACCCACTCAATTATAACGGTTGACGGCCAGCAACTCCCGCATCGAGATCATGCCAGAAAGCAATTCGCTCTTCGCCAAGCCGCCAGCACAAATAGATTTCGCGCCCGTCGCGCAGACTTAGAAAGTCAATCAGCCCTGTATCCGAGTCTTTCAGTTCACACCCAAAAGCATGTAACTCTTCAAGAGAATCTCGGAGAGCCTGCATACGCCCCAATAGATCCCTCTGCAACTGCATAATATTCTCGTACAGGTGATGCCCATTACCCATCGATTGCAATTGAAGTGCTTCAAGTTGCTCTTCAATAGAGAAGTACATCCTTGCGATTTCCTCGAATCTTGCGCAGCACATACAGTAATCCTGGGTAAGAGGGCTTCTGCCTCTTCGCGTGTGAAGTAATGGGTCATACATTGCCTCCCTCCAAACACATAGACATACATAACGATTACCTACCATAGGCATAATATCATGTCGGATAAGTATTGCCTAGCCTGACCCATGTTAAAATCTTTCCGTAACTCTTCAGGTCCCCTTTTCCTCATTCCTCAGCGCCACAGGGTGCTTCCCCAACGGAAAAGATCTGTTTTGCTGTTGGCAACTATGGAATCATGCTCAAGAGCACCAATGGCGGTAACACCTGGAAGAAGCTGAACAGCGGCACCCCCTCCTCGCTTTTGCGTATAGCCTGCCCCAATATCGACACTTGCTTTGCCGTTAGTACCAATGAGATACTCAAGAGCACCAATGGTGGGAGTACCTGGAGAAACTGGGGAAACCTGTATGGTTACGGTCTCTATAATAACAATTAAAAAATATGTTTAAAATATCAGAGTATAGCTTGCCCCAGCACAAACGTCTGTTTTGCTGTCGCCACCGACAATGGAGGCAATACAGGACATCATCAACACAACTGATGGAGGCAAGACTTGGAAGATGCAACAGAGCCTCTATAGTGGGGGCCTTAATAGCATAGCCTGTCCCAGCATCAGCACCTGTTTTACCGTTGGCTCTATCGATGGCTCTCCCTTCAATTATCCTTTCGCTGGCCGCAATATCATCAAGAGCACGACCGATGGAGGGAACATCTGGCAGACGCTCTATAGTAGTACCACTGATGAATTTCAGAACATCGCCTGCCCCAGCACTTGCGTCTGCTTCCTGACCGCTAGTATTCTTGCCGAAGCTACTAGAATCATCCTTGCTTCTTTCATTCTGTTTGTCTCAATGGGAGAAATCTTGATGACAGATGACGGGGGAAGCACCTGGAAGAGTCAGAAGTATAGTACTACTTCCGGCCTTTCAAGTATAGCCTGTCCGGGTGTAAACCTCTGCATTGCCGTTAGTCCTGAACAGGTAGTCAACGTGAATGGTAGGTCTGGCACGCTTGTGGCAAAGGATGAGCCATCCCCAAGCACAAAACCCTGACCTCACCCGCCTCCTTCAAAAAAGTCAAACGGCAACGGCGAAGCTACGCTATACCTTCTTCAGTCTTGACGCAAGCACAGAATTTTATAACAACGCAAGAGCACGACTTGATGACAACACATTAAGGATAAGCGCTATAGGTGCTATGATAGCTCCTGACTCCTTGTCTCTCGCCGTTTTGGAAGCACCAAGAGGATCTCGAGAAGCACCACAAGGACGCAAGTGGCAAATGGCTGTTCAGAAGGACAATATCTATCTTATGAGGGATGAGTATAATGGGGATGTGATCTCAAAAGAGAAGTTTCTGGCTTTCGATGACGCTCGCCTCTATACCGAAGCGGGGATACCACAGGTAAATGCATTAATTGATCTTTCTCTACAAAAGGGGATACTACACGACGAGGGAGAGGAATAATTGGCGGAGGTCGGCAAACCTCCGCCATAGCCAGTAACTCAGATAAAACAAGAGCGAGCCACCACAGGTGGTGAGAATAACTGAGTAGTTTACATAACATAAAGTTAATTCGGCTTCGGCGTAGGCGTGAGTACAGGAGTCGGGGTACTACTGAGAGGAGGTGTTCCTCCTGGCGTAGGGGTGCCTCCCAGGTTCATACTCAGATTATCGAAGCTCTTGAAGTTTACGACCGTACCACCTGCGTTCAAGTACGTACCCGTGACGGTATCTCCGGGCTGCACCAACGGTAGTTTAGGTGAAAGCGACAGATTGGCAGTAAAGATCTGCGTTTGACCAGCTATTTGCAGGTAATAAATCGTATTGGTTCCCTGCTGTACTGAGGAGACACGCAATACTTTCCCTGTCACCGTCTGGGTGGTACCTCCAGAGGGCGTATTTCCACTGCTGCCCAATTGCGTTAACCATTGTTGGTAATCCTGCAATCCCTGGGAAAGAGTTGAATCAAATTGCACATTACTGCCATTCAGGTTTCTTGCATCAACAAAGCCTACGGCCTGGAAAATGTCCCCACTGCTCGTGTTTTGTACGTAAATGGCAACCCAGGTTGGGACATTGTAGATCTGATATAATTGAACACTCGCTACCTGATAGCCACGAATATTGGCCCGTGTGGACCCGAAGGTTGTACTCACATTGTCTCCGATACCCAAACCAGCCAGTGGATAGAACGTGGCTTCGTTCTTGTGTGTGTTAAAGAGGAACACACCTGTACTTGAGTTATCATTACCGGATGACGAGGTCATGGGAATAAGCCAGACTGGTTGGTCAACATTGTTATAGAGCAATTCAGGTGCACTCGCGGGCGTCTGCTGTCCCTGACCCGATGGATTAAACCAGGGTGCCGCATGATACAGCCCCCACCACCCCAGGTATTGAGAAACCGTATCCGCTGGCATCACACGATCTACCCAGGCAGGCACATCTTGCGGCTTGTACTGACGAATATCACCCGTGTGGGCATCAACAAGCAGAACTTCGGTGAGAGAATCACCAACATAGCCACGGATAGGTTGCATTAACGATATTGTCCAGTAAGGATGATAGTTGTCATCCAGTTCTAGCGTCGGATCAAGCAGTCGACCATAGGTATAACCACCCAGGTATACATGCCGTAATAGGTCCTGGTTAAGCAGAGCACCAGGAAGATATGCAAGCGATGTACCCGCCTGAGTCTGGTCAGTACGCAACTGCGGCACAGCCTGCGGGTCCTCCGCATCCACAACGACAAAGCCCGGAGTAGTGGGACTGGAGAGGTTAGCAAAGATATTGTTATAGGTAAGTGGAGCAACATAGTAGAGGTGATGCTTAATAGACTGTAATGTATAACTGGCAGGATCAATACTATAAGCCGAGCCAAGATTCTGCCCGGTTGCCCCTAATACCTGTTGTCCTTTGTAGGCCGCAACACTCTGGCTGACCAGTACAATGTTATTAGCATCGGTGGGCGGCAACACAGAGGACGTTTGCATCGTGACAACAGGTATAGCCGCAAGTGCTTTCACATTGACATCAAACCAGGTCGTAAAGATCGTAATCAAGATTGGTGCCACGATCCCAATGACACCGGCTACTACCAGCCCAAAGATGCCAGCGGCCACTGCTCCTCGTGAAAAATTGGCGGGCATACGAGCGGTAGAACCACTCGTTGAGCGCGGACGACCTCCCTGGCTAACGATAGCCGCATCTTCCAGAACGCCCATCGCTGGACGGGCAAAAGCGAAGAGATTGCCAATACTACTCAAGATCAACGGCCAGAGTAGCCACTGCCAACCTCCGAAAGGACCCGTCAAGGCAGGTTCAGAGAAATAGAGGATCGCCAAACAGAAGAGGTAGTTGAAGACAGAATATCGCACCAACCAGAGCAAGAATTTACGCCCATCAAACTTTTCACGGCGTCCAAAACCAAGCCGCCCAACCGTAAGAAGAGCTATAACGACCAGTGTGCCAATAAGTGCGAGCAGGAAGATGTTCATTGAAATTACTCCTAGTTCCTAAAATGACCTCACTATCGTGCATATCATAACATGTACGAGAAGAGTGCCACATGGTTTGAGAGTCAGAGTTTATTTTCTGGGCTGCTCACCACCTGCGGTGGCTCGCTCTGTTTTGTGGCCGGTAGCAAAGTCTGGCAGGGTTTGCGTCGCAAACCCTGCCAGACTTTGCTACCGGCCACAAAACTGGCCATGCGAAGCGCCTTTGGCGCTGAGGAATCCGAACAAAGGAACCTGAAGAATTAACTATTTCTCTAACGTGCTCTTACTACTGCGCTCACCATCGTATGTGAGCAGAATACGCTTACTCTCATAAACAGTCTCAAGGTGGACGGGGCGGCCCCACATCATATGCACATGCTGTAGCGTTTTTTCTGCATACACCAGATCAAGCTCCTGGCCCTCGAAGAGATGCTTGAGATACAATTCCCGATTTCCACGATAGTCTCCGTTCTCGACTACCAGGTAGGGATAGCCAAAGTTAGTCATACTGGCAACAATACCATCACGCACCTTTTGCCAGTTCTTCTCGGCAATAACCCATTCGTCGCCCTCCTTTTTGTAAAGGTAGAGATCAAGATCCTTGATCAGGTCTTCGGTCAGGTAGTTACGCAAGAAGGAGACATCGTTATCAAGTTCGCGGACCTCGAAGATCTTCTGACGCCCCATACCAGGCTTACGCCCAAGACGTTCTTGCTCCTCTTTGGTGGGATTGTCCCAGCGGCGCTCAATATCCTCAAGCATTTTAAAGCCCAGGTAGTATGGATTAAGAGAAGTACGCGAGGGCGAGAGTACACTGGAGTGCAACTGGGCAAATTCGATGGTTTCCGAATCGGAGATGACACTGATATCTCCAAGTTGCCGCATGATGCGCGAGTGCCATATGCTGGCCCAGCCCTCATTCATAATCTTGGTCTGCATTTGTGGCACAAAGTAGAGCATCTCTGTACGCACAATTTCGAGGAGATCACGCTGCCAGGGTTGCAGATGAGGTGCATAACGAACCAAAAACTGGAGAATATCCTTCTCTGGCTTCTCAGGAAACCTGGGTGTCTTGCCAGGAAGTTTATCGCGTTCCTCTTCGGCCTTTTTCGCTTTTTTCTCCAGGCTCCACAGATCATCATACTCAGTGGTGGCCTCTTTGGATTTATCTTCCTTTTTAGCGGACTCATCACCACGTAGGAGCAAATTGTAGTCCACATGTTCCTGGATGGAGAGAGCAGCATCGAGGAAACGCTCAACCTCGTCTTTGCCATGGTCAAACTCATACTTGGCAACACGCTCGGCATGAATGCTGGCTTTGTCAATCATGCGACGTGAGGTATGCTGGAAGTACGCATTGTTCTTGAAAAAGTCGGTATGACCAAAGACATGCGCCGCCACAAAGGTATTTTGGAGCAGGTTGTTCATCTCCATCAGGAAGGCATAACTAGGATTGGTGTTCACCACCATCTCATAGATTTTGCTCAACCCGAAATCATACTGCATCTTCTGCCTGTGATACGACTTACCATGGGTCCAGTGGCTGAAGCGACCAGGAAGACCATACGAGGCAAACTCATACATGATTGAAGCTGGTACCAGTTCAAAATGAGTAGGAAACGGATCAAGTCCAAATTTGCGGGCCTCATCCCAGGCAGCATCTATCGCATCACGCAATCGCTCGATGTCGCTGGTAGAATCTATCGTTGACATTCAAATGCTCCTGACTTACCTTGAAGGAACAGGCTCACGTAGTGCAAAGAATTTCCGTAATGCGTTGTAGACCTCTTTTTTATCTGAGATGGTCACAGCCGTAAACTTTTTATCAGTGATTTTGTTGTAGGCTGACATCAGGGTACTGGGCGAACGATAGTGGCCTTCGCGAATTTCGCCATAGCCGAAAATGTTACACAGTTCCATCAACTTATTGACTAACTGCACACAACGATCGTTATCCCACGGCAAGTTATCGCCATCGGAGAAATGGAAGGGATAAATGTTCCAGTCGTCAGGGTTGTAACGCTCCTTGATGATCTGAAGCGCAAGCTCGTAGGCAGAAGATACTTGCGTACCGCCGCTCTCTCCCTTGTGGAAGAATTCTTCCTCTGTAACCTCTTTTGCTTCAGTGTGATGACTGATAAAGACGATCTTTACGTTGTTATATTTTGTGCGCAGAAAGCGAACCATCCAGAAGTAAAAGCTACGTGCGATATACTTCTCGAATTCACCCATTGACCCGGACACATCCATCATCGCGATAACTACAGCGTTAGATTGGTATTTAATCGTTGGTTCCCAGACTTTAAAGCGCAGGTCTTCGGACTTGATATCTCCAAACTTGGTTTCGCCCTTAGCAGCATTGCGCTTCATATTCTCCATGATCGTGCGCTTCTTATCCAGATTGGCCATAGGACCCTTCTTGCGTACATCGGTAAAGCGCACAGCCTCGGTCTGGAGTTCCTGCTGACGTTTCTGCTCAAGATTGGGCAGGCCAAGATCCTCAAAGATCATGGCGGCCAGTTCTTCCATCGTGACTTCCGCTTCGTAGTAATCATGGCCAGCATCTTTGCCCGCATCGCCCTTCTTGCCCTTCCCCGGTCGTGGCTCCTGGGCGACAACGTCACCAACCTTACTCTTGCCATTCCCCTGACCAGCATGCTGCTGGCGTCCGGGATCATAGCGAAAACGATACTCATCCAGGGAGCGAATTGGCACTCGCACCGTCTTCTTGCCGTCTGAGAGAATGATGCTCTCTTCGCTGACGATTTCACCTAAATTCTTCTTAATCGCCTCGCGGATCTTATGTTTGTGGCGTTCCTGGTCGATCTGTCCTTTACGGTGCAATGACCAGTCATGCTGGGAGACAGACATGGATCATCCTCCTTTGCAGGTATCGCGACACAGTGGCAGTAGATGGCATAGTAGCCCTCCGTCAGGGCACCTGCACGAGGTGCCCCTACGTTTCAACGTTGCATCGCCATCTCAACTCACCGATTACTATCAATTCAAGAGGCTTCCAGTGTAGCGGAGGATTTCGTTGGCACATACATGGCAGTAGCCATGTTCCGTCATCAGACGGTTCACCACTTCATTGATCTTACGCAACTGTTCCTTATCGGGAGTCCGTGCAGACGTAGTAATCTTCACAACATCACGCAGATCAGCAAACAGCTTCTTCTCGATGGCCTCTTTGAGACGCTCATGACTTGTATACTCGAAGGTTTGCCCTTTACGCGCCAGAGAAGAGATGCGAATGAGGATCTCCTCACGGAAGGAACGCTTGGCATTCTCCGTAACACCAATTTGCTCTTCAATCGAGCGCATCAGGTGCTCATCAGGCTCCATCTCCTCATCAGTGATGGGATCACGTAGCTTGGTCTTGTTGCAGTAAGCTTCGACATTATCCAGGTAGTTATTCAACAGGGTACGCGCTGATTCTTCATAGGAGTAGACGAAAGCTCGTTGTACTTCTTTCTTCGCCATCTCATCGTACTCTTTACGTGCCTCACTGATGAAGTTCAAGTAGCGATCTCGCTCTTCACGTGTGATACTGGTATGCTGATCCAGTCCATCTTTCAGAGCACGCAAGGCATCGATAGGATTGATACAGGTCACATTCTGCTTGACAAGCGCATTGGAGAGACGGTTGATGACATAGCGAGGAGAGATCCCATCCATGCCCTCACGGACAGCCTCATCCTGCAACTCACGAACGTCCTTCTGCTTGAAGTCCTCCATATCCTCGCCATCATACAGCTTCAGCTTCTTCATCGGACTCATCCCGGCCTTCTTTGAAGGCTCCAGACGGGTAAGAATGGCGAAGAGGCTGGCAACACGCAGCGTATAGGGAGCAATATGTACACTCTGTAATGCGCTTTGTTTCAGCAACTTCTCATAAATCTTTACTTCATCGGATACGCGCAAGTTGTAGGGAACTTTGGCAAGAATAATACGGTCCTGCAAAGCTTCCGATTTCTTGTTGCCGACAAAGGATTGATACTCATGCTCGTTGGTATGGCTAACAACAACCTCATCAGCATAGATCATGCTGAAACGTCCAGTCTTGATATTTTGTTCCTGGCTGAGTGTGAGCAACACATAGAGGAACTTCTCATCCGTCTTCAGCATTTCGACGAATTCCATGATTCCCCGGTTTGCAATGTTAAGTTCACCATCGAAGCGATAGGCCCGAGGGTCACTTTCCACACCAACTTCACCGATGGTTGAGAGATCGATACCACCGACCAGCTCGCTAATATCCTGGCTCTTGGGGTCCGACGGAGTAAATGTACCTACCCCAACACGATATTTCTCGCTAAAGGTAATACGTTTGACCGGGACCTCCTCGATGCGACCTCGATACTGGTTATCCACCATATAGCGGCAATGAGGACACAGGTCCCCCTCAATATACAGGTTAAACTCTTTTTCAACGTCTGAGCGCAAATCATGAGGGATTAAATGGAGTGGCTCTTCATGCATCGGACAATCTTTAATGGCATAGAAAGCACCCACATTTGTGCGACTATACGCCTCCAGCCCACGTTTGAGCAGGTAGACGATGGTGGATTTTCCTCCTCCCACCGGTCCCATCAACAGCAGCACACGTTTACGCACTTCCAGGCGCTGTGCAGCAGAATGGAAGTAGTCAACGATCTGCTGTAGCGGCTTCTCAATGCCAAAAATTTCCTGCTCGAAGAATTTGTAGCGCGGTTCACCCGTGCGGGTTGTCTCTGCTCCCGCATCCATAATCATATGATAAATGCGCTCATGGGAAAGGCGACTCACCTCCGGCCGTTTGCAGGCAATCTCAAAGTATTGCGCAAAGGTGCCTTCCCACATCAGTTCGCGCTCACGATCTCGATATTCTTCTAACCGCTTCACCAGATCCATAGTTCACCCTCTCTCTGTTGTATGATGCAGTGGTGTATCAACGATTTGTGACTGGGTACGCCTGGGAGTATTTCTCACACCACTCTCCTAAACTGCTTCTACATCTTGACAGTTGGGAAAACGCACTACGTGTCGGGCAACGATAAAATGAGGCAAGGATATTGTAAGGCTGCTCTTACAACACCTCTCCGGTTCCACCCGAACATGAAGGTGCAATAAGACCAAAAGGGCCAGTTTCTTCCTCGACAATCAACGCGAGAGAACCAGCCCTTTCCTACATTCCAGAGGATATTTTGGTTTAGGTTTTTGCTAATCTTTGTCCAACCTTTAGATTGGATACGATGAGATTGAGTTGAAAGAGACATCATTTGGCTGCTCCTACAATGCTTCAATCTGTCCTTTCTCATTCCAGTACCAGGCCAGAGATGAACCATGAGCAATCACCATGATCGCTTCCAGCGCTCAAAACACGGCGCTAACCACCCAATCATCTACAGCGTATACGCTCATTATAGCACATTTCTGATGGGATGTTAAGAGCGTTGGGGTTTCTCTTCTCTTTTTCACTCTTTGGGCCTGCCTGGTGCGTTGAGTGCAAGTCTCCTCTATTTATTGATGTGATAATTGTGCATTTTTGCAAGTGGCCTCCCGGCGTAAACCTACATTATTTTGTTACCTCGTAACTGTTTAGTACTCCTCAGATCTCCCTCCTTGACCACCGCAGGTGGTCAAGGAGGAGATCTGAGGAGTTACTCTTCTGTTCTTATTATGTGCCTGGAAAATGGAGCATGCGTCAATAGTCACGGTTACTAACACAATACTAAAGATGTATGCTATACTAGCTCCTGACAATGAGGAAAGTTCATATAAAGCACATAAGAGAATATACCAATGGATTATGAAGCGAGGGTAGAGGAAAAACAACTCGCTCAGTGAGAATGTATGTATTAACCGGAGTAACACGGGTATGAACATTAGCGCAGGAGGACCACAAATACTACTATTTGAGCGTGATCAACAACTGGCCGCGCTCCTTACCAGTGAGTTCCAACTGGCTGGCTACGAGTGTCGTACAGCGCGTACAGCAGTGGAAGTATTTGATGCTATAGCACGATATTCTATACGGCTTGTACTTGTTAATCTCGCTCAGGCAGCAGCATCTCGACGCGAGTTCTGGGTAGCGCTGGATACGCAACGCCGAGGACGTGGGGTACAAGTTATTACATTTCACTGTACCAATATTGCTGGATATGGCCCACGAGACCCGGATGAACAGCCACATAACACAATGGTGGATGTAGAAGTTGATAGTATGCTTGGCGTGATAAATCTTGTCGAGGCGGTGCGTACACGTATACCAGGTAGCACGGGATCTATGACCAGTACGATGCCACGTCTTACAAAAGCAGTAGTACCACCACCACCCCCAACTCAGTCAACAATACCACAAATCACGACCCAAAGACCTCCATCGCCGGAAGTGACAAACGTAATGTTGCCTGGCGGAAATTCATGGAACGCTCCCTCAGAAAATGTGATAAACCAGCAGCCCTTCAGGGCAAGTTCTATAAAACCTCCACAACCATATACCAGTGCGCCAAAAAGACCCATACCACAGCCTGGGCCTACACTGGTTCCACAACCTCCATCAGCGACAATGTCAGGTACACCATCGTACACAGATAAGATTTGCGCAGTCCTCTATCCCAACCAGCGTACCTGGAGTTCTTCAGGATCAACAAACGGTAATGGTAACGGTAATGGCTCAGCAATACAAGAGAGTAGAGTGCCATCTGAAGTACCAGCTACATCAGCACCACCAGCGGATTCGTATCCAGTTCCTTTATCTCCAGCAGGTTCTACCATACTGCAACGCCTTGCCAATGGGATGGATGAACTAAAAGAGTCCAGTCTGGACCAGTTATCGCGTCTCGTACAGGGACGATGGACACCTCCTGTCGAAGAGATAGGCAGCAGCTCTATGCGCCAATCAACGGGACCCACGCAGAGCGTAGAAGCTGCTCCAATGGCTTCCTATATGACGGTAGATCAGCCATTCAATAGCACCAGTGTCATAAAGAATGCTCCAATGGTATCTCGACCTGCTCAGAGTTCGGAGCAGATCAGTAATCAGCTATTGCGTGCATCACCCATTCAAGATCTGCCTACCGCTGGCGGGAGCACCAGCGGTAGATACCCTGACATACTCGCAAACACAAGTTATGGTCAGCCGCTAGCAATATCGCCCCTGGCATCAATTTCCACAGCTATGTCTGCACCTGCGAGAATGCAGCCTCCTCCCCAGCCCGAAAAGGTGAAAGAGGAACAGCGTCAAATGAACCAGCAGGTAACGACGACAAACCAGTTAGAACAGCAGTTGACCGATAAAAAGAAAACGAATAGCGATCAGACCAGTATAGAACAACGATTACTGGAAGAAATGCAGCGAGAGCTTATCCAGAGCAGTAAAATAGGAGCAAATGGAATTCCCGATAATGCTTTGCTACTGGATATTCTGCAAAGCCTTCCACCTATGCCTTCTCCATCTCAGCAAGTGCAACCGGTGGTCCTTAATGGGAGAGCGACTCGCTCACTAGGGAGTGTATTACTCGAAGGTCATCTCATCCCTCAGAGTCGTTTGGAAGTTGCACAGAGCATTCAAAGAATGTTACGTGGTGTGGACTTAAATTATCAACTAGGTGAAATTTTGCTTATGTTTAAATTATTAACACCCGATCAACTTCTGGCAGCAAGCCTTGTAAGTTATGGTTTAATTAACACAACACAGATTGGCGCACTTGGTCGTATCCGACAAGAGTTACACTCAATCGGGTTAGAGTACGACTTAGAGAATTTCCTGATCCTGTTCAGGATCTTAACCCCTGAGCAATTACGCGAGGTACGAGCAGCCTGGCAAGGATGAATTTTAGTGTGAGTTTTGTGGTCCATGGTGGAGGTTGCGGCGCAACCTCCACCATGGACCACAAAACTCACACTAGACGAGTAGACATCAACCAGGATTCCTCAGGTGGCTCTCTCTATCTGGGCACCCAGACGGCGTAATTTGCTATCCAGTTGCTCATAGCCACGTTCGATATGCACTATTCCGTAGACTTCGGAAGTTCCTTCAGCACATAAAGCAGCCAAAATATAGGAGCAGCCAGCACGAATATCAGGAATATCGAGGCGCGTTCCTCTTAACGGAGTTGGCCCACTTATAAGACAGCTATGGAGATGCTGTTTCTCGCGAAAGCGGCAAGGTACCTCTCCCAGGCATTTGGAATATAAACCAATGTGTGCTCCCATTCCTTCCAGCGCACTGGTATAGCCGAAACGATCCTCATAGATGGTTTCATGTACCACCGACATCCCTCTCGCCTGCGTTAACAAAATGGTAAAAGGCTGCTGCCAATCAGTCATAAAGCCAGGGTGCACATCAGTTTCTAAAGCAATAGCGGGAGGAGCATTATCATTGCTCATAAAGCGAATACCCTCGTCATCAATCTCAAAGGGGAGCCGCATTTGAGAGAGAGTATTTAAAAAAGTCAGCAGAGTATCTTGCTGGGCACCACGTAAATAGACATTTCCTTTGGTCAGGTAGGTAGCAATAGCGAGGGAAACAGCCTCATTGCGGTCACTTAGCAATGTGTGACTACAACCACGCAGAGAATCTACGCCATTGATCACGATACGCCGATCAACTTTGATCTCGATAATCGCTCCCATCTTTTGTAACAGCTTGATAAGATCGATAATCTCAGGTTCTAGCGCAGCATTTTCAACAACCGTGACCCCTTTAGCTAGAGAAGCTGTGATCAGAAAGTTCTCAGTTGCCATGACGCTAGGAAACGGTAGCTTGATGGTGGCCCCATGCAACCTTTTGGACGCAGTGCAATGGTAGTAACCATCGCTTTCGACAATCTCTGCCCCCATAAGCCGCAGCCCCTGGATATGATAATCGATAGGGCGTGGACCAATACGGTCTCCGCCTGGTGTGGGAATGGAAACTTCTCCACACCGATGGAGGAGTGGCCCAATTGTCATAACGGCAATGCGATTCAGTCCTCCTGCTTCGGTGGAAACGGCTGTCTGCTGAATGTCGTCAGTACAAACGGTGAGCGTGTGGTCATTTAAGCGCACATCGGAACCAATATCCCGACAAAGCTTAATAGTCAGATCAAGATCACCAATTAATGGCACATTGCGCAACACACATGGCTCGTTTGTTAAAAGAGAGGCCATGACCATCTTTGTTACAGCATTCTTCGCACCACTGATCGATACTTCGCCACGAAGCGGTGTACCTCCCTTGATAAGGTAATGGGGGGTATGGAGCGCTTGTATGTCCATAATTCTCCTTAGCTTTTGCCAGAGTTACCAGGTGCCTTCCACAACCAACGAAGAGCATTGAGACGCGAAGGTGGCAGAGTCACATTTTTGACATGATGAGTGCGAGTCCCTAATACATTTGTTTGCGCTGCTTCTTGCTCCTGGTCGTTATTATCAAGCAGATCAAGGAACTGATTAACACTCTGGGCAACACCTTCCACCATCAGATAACCTGATGGTTTGACAGCATCACCAACTAAATACAAACCACGTAACGATGTTTGAGACTGTGTATCCTCCCCCTGGACAATTCGGTTCACAGGCCACTCTCCGCGATACGTTCCCATTGTGAGTATACGGCAGTGCTTATCAAACGTTTCACCAAAGAGCATACGCAGGTCGGCAAGTGCAAGTGCTCGCTCTTCCTCAATATTGTTACTCTGAAGCACCTGGTGACTGATTAAAAGATGCTTTCCTGGCGGTGCAAGACGCGGATCACTATTGGTCGGCTGCACCATCCCTGCAATGCGTTTGGTATCCAGACAATACATAATCCCCTTATGGGGAATCAACGAAATATCACTGAGAATATGCACTTTTAAGCCAACCGCTTCCTGGATCACCGCATCAGCATGATCTATCTCTGGTGAAGCAGTATATTGATTCTCTTTTTGCTTTAATACCTCTGCCTGCGTCACTCGATGACCAGAGAGCAAAGCATTGGTAGCACGAGGACCAATATCGCTAACGATGACTGATGCCTTGATGACCGTTTCCTCACCACTGGCTTTATCTCGCACACGCACACCACTAACTTGGTCATCTTCATGAAGAATCTGGAGGACATCACAAGCCAGGCGTAGATCACCTCCCTGGGCGAGGACATGTTGCTCTAGCTGTCTTGTCAGCTCACCACAGCCTCCCTGTACAATCGCCGGTGCTCCATAGCGAAACATATTCTTTGTGGTTTGGATAACCTCCGCCGTGCCAACCTGACCCAGCTCAAGGCTAAGAGCAAAACGTGAGATACACTCGAAGAATGCAACTAACTGAGGGTTACGCTTCACATTGATATGTTGTTCTAACCAGGTATCAAAGGAGAGATTACGTTCATGTGGTGCTAAAGGGCAAAAGAACATCAGATACCCAAGACGTGTAAACCAGAAGAACTGGCGAGGTCCCAGGAACTTGAAGACGCCCAACAAGCCACGCGCACGATATTGCTGTCCATGGACATGAAATGAGCCAAAGACATCGGCATCAAAGAAGCGGTGCGACACACGCAGTTTTTGCAACATATGCGATAATACGCCGCTACTGCCAAAGGGGACCATGTGTACCGCACCTGTACTCACCTGTACCCCTTGAAAGGTTTTAGCGGTAAAGCGTCCTCCACTGTGGGGGAGCCGTTCCAGTAAAACGACACGCTTTCCGCGTTGAAGAAGTTGAGCAGTGCTGAGCAGACCACCCAGTCCTGCCCCAATGACGATAGCATCAAAAAACTTGGGTTGTATAGAAGTCTCACGAGAAACCTGCCCCACGTTGGTAAGTACTCGTTCAGGCATGCAATTATCCAATATACTAGTGTACAGCTGCGTCAGCGATCACAAAGAGAGCGACCACAATGGCCGCGCTTTCTTAAGTATATCACTTTCGATACTCTACCTCCATATCCTGGTCTACCCACTTTGCCCCAGCATTATGCGTTGCTTCCTTCTGACGCTTCCAGGATATCATACCATTGCAGGTGTAGGCAATGGCAGAGTATATCTCGTGTGTGGGTTGTGTTGCCTGTGGAGGAGGCCGCGTCGCAGCCTCCTCCACAGGCAACACAACCCACACACAAAGGCTGGCGAACTGCCTACGGCAGTGAGGAATCGAGAAAAAGACCACCTATTATGAGAATCTCCACCTCATTGCATCTTTCTCCCTATTTTGCTTGACAGATTATTTATGGAAGAGTAGTCTTATCAAGGCAATATATTCACATTTATCGACTTAATTGCTGTTTCGTGTGCAGGGAGGTTGAATGAACAATAAAGTATCTTCTCCAAATTTCTGGTCGCTACTTCGATGGGTTATTCTCGCATTATGTCCACTGCTGGCAACGCTGCTTCCCCAGGCGCAGACATTGACGCAACAAAATCGTTTGCTCACGGTGGGAGTGGTCGCGTTCTATGAAGTTTTGCTCTTCCTCATCTCCTTTGGAGCAAAGATCTGGCAACAACTGGAGCCACGCTGGGTAAGTCAGCTTGCCGACTGGATTGATCAACGCAAAGAGTGGTTGGTGAGCCATTCCTACCGGAACTATTGTCGAGACCTTGCATACCAGCATCGGGATGTCGATGTCAAAGGGCTGAGCAATCAGGGAATTTATACACTGGCTCTAGAGCAAACATTTGTTGAACTGAGCATCGTACCAACGCCCGCTCATCAGTCGTCGGCAGATCCCATCCGTGTTTCTTCGGCACTGAAGGAAGGCGCTCACCCTATCCAGGACTATCTTTCTTCTCCCTTACTCAAAGGACTGCATCTGGTCATTCTTGGAGCGCCAGGCAGCGGAAAGACAACTCTGCTCAAACATTTGACTTTGACGTGCCTCAAAAAGCGCGTGCTCTGGCATCCCTTTCGAGGAATGCATCTTTTTCCGGTTCTGCTCTTTTTGCGTGAACATGCGGAGACGATCAAGACAAAACCCGAAGAGTTTGCTCTGGAGGATGCAGTCTGTGCCCATGCTCTGAAATGGTGGAAGCAACGCTTAACCCCAGGTTGGGTAGCACAGCAACTCTCAAAGAGACGCTGTTTAATTTGTCTCGATGGGCTGGATGAGGTGGCAGATGCGGCGACACGCGCCAAAGTGGCAACATGGGTTGAGCAACAGATGATCCGTTATAGTGAGAAAGGTCGTTTTCTAATTACATCCCGTCCTCATGGGTATAGAAATATGTCACTTCATGGCGTGATGGTGCTCGAAGTCCGCCCTTTTACGCCCAAGCAGATCGAACAGTTTATTCAAAACTGGTATTTAGCCAACGAGATAATGAGTAGCCAGAAGAGAGATAGAGGCGTCCATCTGAAAGCTGCCAATGGTGCAGAGGATTTGTTGCGTCGCTTGCGCTCCACTCCACCACTCTACGCACTGGCCGTGAATCCACTCTTGCTGACGATGATTGCGACCGTGCACCGCTATCATGATGTTTTGCCAGATAAGCGTGTCACTCTCTATGCTGAGATTTGCGATGTCTTTTTAGGGAAACGAGATGCCAGCAGGGGACTCACCCTGGAACTGACATCCGCACAAAAACGCCAGGTGCTACAACCACTGGCCTATCAGATGATGCAGAAGGGCATTCGGGATATTGCGTTGGAGGAGGTATGTCAGATCATTCAACAACCGCTGGCTCTGGTAAGTTCGGATATGAGTCCTCGTACGTTTGTATCCCTCGTCGAGCAGACCAGTGGCTTGTTTTTAGAGCAAGAGTTGGGGCGTTATACATTTGCACATCTTACGTTCCAGGAATATCTGGCAGCCGTCTATATCAAAGATGTGGGTCTGGAACAAAATTTAGTTTTACAGGTCTGGAATAGCTGGTGGCATGAAACTATTCGCCTTTACTGTGCACAAACAGATGCGACAGCCATTCTCAGCGCATGCCTTCGTGGAAATCCTCCCCAGGTTTCCACTTTGACATTAGCCTGGGAGTGCCTGCAAGAAGCACTCAAACTTGAGCGAGGGATACGCTTGCAACTGGAGCAGTTATTGACACAAGGAATAGAGGATACAGACCAGGGGCGCAGACATCTGGTTGCTGGAGTCTTGCTTGCTCAGAGGAAACGACAGATGGTACCGCTAGAGGAGGGAATTTTTATTGATATATCACTGGTGACCCATGCCGAATACCAACTCTTTCTTGATCAACACTATACACAGGGAAAATATCTACAGCCCGATCATTGGAATACACTTTCATTTCCATCTGGTCAGGGGAAGGCCCCGGTGTTGGGTGTGCGCTATCGTGATGCACGGGCATTCTGTCAGTGGTTGAGTGAACGTGATTCAGGTCTCTGGCAGTACCGATTGCCAAACGAGAAAGAAAGTGAGCGCGTCTCTTTCAGGAAGATAAGGATATTAACTGCTACTGGCTTGGGGAAGGTAAAGTCTATGTAGGAGAGGCACTATCAAGTCTCCGTAGTGTTTTTGCCCACAATCTCGACTTCGGTCTCGACTACTCCGTTGTCCTCGCCCACGTCCGCTGACCTCGACCTCGCCCACGTCCGCGGCCTCGACCTCGCCCACGTCCGCGACCTCACCCGTGCCTTAGACCTCGCCCGTGCCTTAGACCTCGACATCACCCGCGCCTTAGACCTCATCCGCGCTCGCGACCTCGTCCACGCCCACGACCTCACTCTGTGACCTCGCTCGCGACCTCGCCCACGACCTCGCTCGCGCGCGCCTCGGCCTCATCCGCAACCTCAACCTCAACCTCGACCTTGTCCGTGCCCTCGACTTCGCCTGCGCCTTCGCCAGTGACCTCGCCCGCACCTTCGCCTGTGACCTGGACCTCGACTTCGTTCGCACATTCAACAGCATTGCCTCTAGTAGCCGAAGGTTTGTAGCAGACTTAACAAAAAACAGTGCTCCAGAAAAAGATTTCCAGTTGTTTCGCGAATGCATATGCAATATGAGTTACCTTCTCGCTCTCTGTTTCCTGTGTATAGAGAGGTCAAAGCAAACATCAAAAAAGAGGTTTTTGTTCTTGAGGAGACAAAGGCTACAGCAAAAAAGTCGCTTTGAGCAGTTGAACGATGCCTATCTTCTCATCTATGTGCTCTGCTCCCTGCTTAAAGCGCGTGCTCAGGGAAACATACCAGCCTGGGAGGGGATTTTGTTGGTGAGAGAACAGAAGAAGGCTGAAGGAGAAAAATCTTGACCGCTATTCAGCAAAGGAACATACAAAATAGAGAGGGTGGCCTTGTGGTCACCCTCTCTATTTTGTATGTTCCTTTGCTGAAACTAACTGCTTACTTATCCTCACCAATGAGGCTACGCAACAGACTATTACATTCAGCCATCGTGTTCAGTACACTCTGGTGAAGTTGGAAGACTTTGTTAAGTTCACGGGCCTTACGAGCAAGTTTTGTCACATACTCGATGTCACGTGGATTATTCATAACATCTTCCATCAACTGCAACAATTCTGTCCAGGCCAGGGCCTCACGGCTACGCGCGACATCAGCAATGCTATTATCCATACGATCAGAGACACGGCGCACACCAGCACGCAACTGATTTGCTGTCTGGATAATCCCGGCTACATGGCCACTGATGGCATCCTGTGTGGCTTTAAACTGATCCTGAAGTGACATCACCTGACCATCCAGCGCTGACATAGCTGCTATCAACTCAGTCGTATCTGGCAACGCTGGCTCTGACAAGTTGGTAAGGTTATCAAAGGTAATACCCACATCAGAGATTGGTGCAGAGGCACTCTCAGTGTAAGATGAAGTCGCCGTATTCGTCGTAGGCTTGAATGTGGACACCGGAGGTCTGGGTGTCGCCGCTACAGACCAGGACGATGCAGGAGTGCTGGCGACAGGCACAGATGAAGCATAGGCTGCAACAGGAACACTGGGGGTTACCACTGGCGTATTGGACATTGCAGAGCCGTTCGCCATCGGTGTAACAAGCTCAGGTTTAGGTGTTGCCGGCAGTACCATAGGAGCCTCCGCGCTGTCCATTGAATGTGTACTAAAATCATCGTTCGTAGCCACAGTTGCTAACTCATCCTCACGTGTGCGGAACGTCATCTCCGCACTCGGATCATACTTTACGGCAACTGTTGGTAAATCTTCCACATCCGACGTATTGGGAGAATTAAACAAACGGAAAATGAGTTCGTGTTCCCCAATACCAACATGATCACCATCCTGCAATAAGCGAGGGATGACTTCTTCGATCTGCTGCCCATTGACAAAAGTACCATTGGCGCTGCGCTCGTCAGATAGCAGATAGCGACTGTTCTCATAGCGCACAGTCGCATGGCGACGTGAAGTCAGTTTATCTTTCGATAACAATATATCACTATTTGGCGCACGACCTATACTGATTTCGGCTTTGTCCAGCGCATATTCTTGTAAGACATCACCGTTGTCCGCGCGTAAAACAAAACGGGCAGGTTGCTCAATTTTGCTGCTGGAGGACTGCACCGTAGGCGCTGAAGGATCAGCGCGATAAGTGGGTTGCTCTGAACTTGCAGCAAGTGTGGGTGCCGAAGCATCGGACCAACTACTGACTGGTGATGCTGCTGGTACTGTTCCTACCCACTCACCACCTGGCGGGGGGGTTGCAACCGTGACATCACCCGCTATCGATGACTGTACTGGAGCAGGAGCGGGAGTTCCTGACAGCAGGCGATTGCCACAATTCAAGCAAAAATTATCCCCTGGCCGCGTTTCGGCCCCACAAAAGGGACACTTATCCATGATAAAAGTTCCTCCCATTCACAGCACGCATGGACTTTTATACGTGCAAGCGCAAGATTTCTGTCATTATATCAGAAGTGTAAGTTGAGCGTCGAGAGTCATTTTAAACGAACCACTCGAAGCGACCAGTCGTAGCCATCGCACACTGCGAATATTCACCGTGAAGATCTACGGAATTAAATGTACAACTACGATAACCATCAAGTAGATACAACGCTGTTCCAGGAAAAAGGCAGCCAGGATACTTGAAATGACCAATTATCTTGGTACCCAATCGACATTTGGCTGCAATGCATAAAAGAATGTCTTTAATCCATTTGGTGTCCCCTGCGCGGAAAAAACGATATTTGTTGTGTTCAGCGCACCAGAGCATAACTGCACGGGACTGGGCGTTATTGTTGCTTTCCCTGTCTTTGAACTACCATTAGTAGGATTGACGGAAACACTACACTGGAATGCAATATTCTTCGAGCGTAGCGGGGCTTCAGAGAAGCTAAGAGCGCTATGATCAGGTAACAGATAACCTATCGTAAAACTACTCCCAAAGATGGGATCATGCAGTGTACCCGAAGCACTCATCAGGCACGTACCACTCGCTAGCATGGCTGGCAGGAAAACCGTGAAACCCAACTCCGGTTTTACTTGTGCCCAGTTGCTCATCGTCGTAGCAGTACGAGGGAGTCGCTGTGGCTGTTGCAGTGGCCTGCGCAGTCGCAGTTACGGTGGAAGTTGCTGATATAGCAGGTGCCGCCTCATCGCGAAAGACCATCAACGGTTTTCCACACCAGCGGAGTCCGGACAAAGCCACATTTACAACCCCAGAGGACTGTGTTGCATCACCACCAAAGCCCGAACACGAAACAAGCAGTACACTTGACAGTAAAATGTAACAGGACAAATGTAACCATATTCGCTTTGGGAACGTAAAAAAGTGCAAGCGATGCCTTATCCACCTGAAACTGAGCAACCGCATAACAAAAGATACAGCTTGCAATAGAAACATATCATGCTCCTTGAGAGACCAACATTTGCCCTCTTATGAAAGGCTACCAAAAGTATAAACGAACAGAGACGATAAATATTCTCATATAGTCTTTCGGCTCAGTATACTCCAAAAAGGTCAAAAAACCTATGAGGTAGCTATCACTCTGGTACAAAAAGAGGGCTTTACAGTATTTTAATTTAATGCTACCATTACATTTCATCAAAACAACATGGTACAGAGGACTACTTTCTATCTAAATCACTCGAACTCTCTGCTCAAACAGCATGTAAGTCTAGAGACATACTGGTGATTTGAATTATCCCCGAAGGGGTGACATGTGTGAATGCGAAACAGATCTGGCAAACAACAATAGAGCGATTGCAGGCAAAGGTGAATCCTGCTGTCTTTACCACCTGGTTTCAGGGTACCTCAGCACTCTCATTTCAAGATGGGATCTTTACCGTACGTGTTCCCACAACCTTTGCTAAGGCACACCTGGAAGGTCGCTTCATTGAAGCAATTCGCTCGGTCCTCTCAGAGGTAACAGGAGATATAGTTGAGGTACAGTTTGTTGTAGCAAAGGAGACTTCCGATCAGATAGGAAATACCTTCGAGGATGGAAGCCCCGCTACTCCCAAACGCCCGGGTTATCGTCTGACTAAAGGCCGCCCTACGGCAACACAGCGTGAAAAGCGCATCGCAGAGGCCGCGGCTGCCGCGATGCACTCACTACCTCCTGCACCCCCTCACATTGGCATACATCACAGCGAAGGGAACAGGCAGCAGGGGACCGATATTGCTGCCCACGAAAACTCCTATGAGTCAGCAACACCACTGGCATACAGCAGGCTGACATCCATATCATCATCGATGCCTCTTCCTGGTGAAGGACTACTCAATCCTCGCTATACATTTCACACCTTTATTATGGGAAAATCGAACCAGCTGGCACATGCAGCCTCATTAGCAGTTTCCGAAAATCCTGGCCGTATCTATAATCCACTCTTCCTCTATGGCGGCGTAGGACTTGGCAAAACCCACCTGATGCATGCCGTTGGACATGTGGGTGAGATAGCAGGCCTAACAGTCCTCTATGTGACCTCTGAGAAGTTTACCAATGAGATTATCAATGCCATCCGCTTCCAAAAGACTGAAGAGTTCCGAGCCAAGTATCGTCAGATTGATATTCTGCTGGTCGATGATATACAGTTTATCGCAGGCAAAGAGTCAACCGAGGAAGAGTTCTTTCATACCTTTAATGCCCTGCATAACGCTAACAAGCAAATTATAGTAACCAGTGACCGCCCGCCCAAGGCCATCCACAGTTTGCAGGATCGTTTACGCTCTCGTTTCAGAGTGGGGACTATTGGCCGATATCCAGCCGCCGGAATATGAGCATCGTCTCGCTATTTTGCGCTCCAAGGCCGATTCACTACACTTTGCTATTCCCGGCTCGATTATCGAATATATCGCCCGGCCAGAGTGCAGAAGTGTACGCGAACTCGAAGGATCTCTCAATCGCGTCATCGCTTTTGCAACACTCCACGATGCACCACTTACGGTGAAACTGGCCGCTCAGGCGCTCGAACATATCTACAATGACAAGAAGCCATCCTCTTCCTTAACGATAAGGGAGGTTCTGGAGGGGGTCTGTCGCTATTATAATGTGCAAGCTGAACTGATTCGGGGAAAACAACGCGACCGGGATATTGTCTGGCCTCGTCAGGTCGCCATGTATTTGATGCGTGAGGAAACAAGTGCTTCATTGCTCCAGATCGGTACAGAGTTGGGCGGACGCGACCACACCACTATTATGCATGGTTGGGAGAAGATACAGGCGGAGATGGCTCACAACGACCGTGTGCGCCATGAAATTGCCGCTGTTCTGGAATCGTTTCAACACAGATAGGTTTTTCATCTGAAAGGGGTTGGGTGGATTTCCCAAACTTGATCAGAGATATAGAAGATGTATAATAAGGCAAAGAACGCGTGTACATTACCCATATCAGGAGCCTTTTTTTATGCAACAACAGCAACAACAACACGCCGACTATGACCTGCTGGCAGTTTTTACGGATGAAGCAAAAGCAGATACAGCCGCTGCGAAACTCCGTAAAGAGGGCTTTGGAGAGGATGAGGTCCATCAACTACCCATAGGTGCCGTTGGTACTGGACAGTTCCGTGAACACGGTCCTGACCGCAACCGGGGTGATTTCTTTCTCCAGACACAACGTACGAAACCTAACCCACTCATCGTTATCTTACTCGCCGTCACCTTTGGTATATTACTGAGTGGACTGACATTTGTATCAAGCTTTGCCTTCCCTACGTTCCTCCCAGAACCAACCAGTGCCGCCATCGGTATCGTCGTTGGTATCGTACTCGGTATCATTCTAGGTCGAAGAGGTCGACTACGAGGGGCTATTGGTCAGGATATAGCAAGAGCAAAAGCCCCTCCGAGTAGATCTGTCCAGGGAGCACGTACGGTGGTTGCCCTCCGCTTTCCCAACCCGGACAACATTAGCAGGAAATCACGCGCACGGGCAATTCTGCTAAACAGTGAAGGAAAGATTGATAGAAGTGTAGGAAGGCAGGAGTGATTCCTCAGTGCCTACGGCACTTCGCAAGCTATTTTATGTTGTTGTGATGATGTGGTTTGTGCCGCAAACCACATCATCACAACAACATAAAACGAGAGTGAGCCACCTGCGGTGGCGAGCACGCCTGAGAAGTTATATATGATAGGATACTTTTCTATACTACTAGTCAAATGTAAAGTGCTCCGTTACAATAGATCTAGTAAGTCTTTGCTATAATATTTATTCTTGTCAGAACTCAGGTGGGAGCTATTAGCTATGATCAATTCTTCCTTTCCATTACTACAATTACAGGTACTACCCGAAGAACAAGTACGCCGTCGTTCTCAATTACTACCTCCGTACAAAGTTGTTCTTTTCGACGATGATTACAATGAAATGAATTATGTCGTTTTCGCACTATTGCACGCCGTCAACAATCTCACAACTCAGGAAGCTGAGCAGATTATGCTTGCTGCTCATTTGACGGGGAGTGCCATCGTGATTATTTGCCCTAAAGAGATCGCAGAGTATTATCAAGAACGTCTATTGAGTTATAGTCTTACAGCAACTATCGAACCCGATGAGTAGATCCCGTTATTGGAAACTGAAACGTAAAATACGATATGATATTTGTGTAACAAACAGATGAACTGAGGTAACTCCTCAGGCTTCGCTGGCGGCAGAGTGAAAGCTGGGTGCAGAGGGATCCCTCTGCAAAAGTCCGCGCTTACGTGGGGTGGTAGCCCCAGCCAAAGCACGCGGTATCCTCGCAAAAACTCTTTTCCCAAAATCCCCCTAAAGGATGGAGAGCCAGGAGAGATCACCTGTTGACGAGATAAATATTAAGGGTTAAACTTTAAAGACAAATGGATGGAAAGCATTAGCGGGTTCAACAATTTTGCGACAAAATGCTCGATGATGCAGTTTTATCACGCTCCATTCAGAAGGGGAGAAATCATGGTTCACTTATGGGGGTCCAAAGCTAAAGAAGAGACCGAGATAAGTAAATCGGCCCTGGGGGAGAGCGCCGCTGGGGATATCGCCGTCGTGATCGGAGGAGAGAAACTTGATTTCAATCTTGTTTATCTAGGTTGCCAAATGGCAAAAGGGGCCAGGCGCAAGGTACACCTCGTTCATGTCATAGAGGTTCCACGCGCTTTGCCGTTGAAAGCCGTGCTCACACAAGAGTCTGAACGCGCAGACAGGTTACTGACTACTGCGATGGAGATAGCAGAGCGAGTAGGATGTGAAGCCATTGCGGAGGTCGTTCAGGCCCGTGATGCAGGGCCTGCAATTGTTGATGAAGCTAAAGACCACCATTGCGCTCTTATATTAATTGGCTTAGTACGTAATGAGAACAAAGCTCAAAGCGACCTTGGCAAAACAGTTCCCTATGTACTCGCTAACGCGCCATGCCGCGTCTGGCTTGTTCAAGATCCATCTCCTCAGCGTGTAACACCTTAAGTGATCGGATGAGAGGTGGCCCAGTAACCCTAACCCACGCTCTCATCTCTCCGGAGCAGAGCAACCTGCTCAAACTCTGGAAGATTAGTTGGAATCGGCGTTCACTCCCTACCCAACGATGTATGGTACAATGACAACGTATTCTGTGTTGTACTTTCCACCCTGTATCTACCGCGGCTTACTCACCTGGGAGATGATAATAATGACAACAAGTTCCAATGCGGCAGGTCCTCCACCTCGTTCATATACAGATTACTATACTGCTCTCTATCAAGCAGCACTCACAATCTCATCTAGTCTGGAACTAGATCAAGTCTTGCAAAGCGTTGTCATGAGTATTACAGAGGCAATGCAAGTCAAGGCGTGTGGTCCTCCGTTTACTTGATCGCAATACCGGTCAGTTACGCCTAAGCGCAGTCTGTGGATTGAGTGGAAGTTACCTGTCTAAAGGGCCAGTCGATATAGTACATAGCCCGATTGATAGTGAGGCGCTACGTGGCTCACCCGTCTTTATTCCCGATGTGAGGGTGGATCCTCGCTTCCAATATCAAGAAGCTGCCAAACAAGAAGGTCTTGTCTCTGTACTCTGTATACCATTAGAAGCACGTGGTGATGCTATCGGCGTCATGCGCGTTTATACCAATAAACCGGCCACATTTCACGCAGATGATATTCAGTTTCTCTCTGTGCTTGCCAGCCTTGCTGCGCTTGCTATTGAGAACGCTCGCCTCTACGAAAATATCAAAAACTCGTATCATGGTGTGGTAGATGCATTTTGGGGCACTCACACCACTCCGTAATCGTAGGAACGCTATAACCGTAGGGGAATGTTTTACCAGCCATTGCTAGATATTACGGGCTTGTAAACCGCGCCCCTACCCACGTACTTCTCACCACCGTATTCGTTAAATAAGGTGAGGTAAATGTTGTATACTCTCCCGCAGATTTGCCAGGAACGGGGAAAAGGCGAGCCGAAAGGGGTTTTTGCAGACGCAGCGCCAGGGTTGCGACATCCAGCAAAAGGTGTCCAATTACCTCATCTGAGATATCACCAGGAAGCGGGATCGTATCCAATCCACTTCCGCAAACTGCTGAGTACAAAAGCAACTGATGGACACTCACAAGTTCTTCTTCCCAGCATCGTCCCAGACCACTATCCTCCAACACAGGCAACATTAACCCACAATAACCACAGGTGGGTAATCCTGTACTCTTCAATGCAGCAGTAAGCGCGGCAGCAACGGCCAGAGTACCAAAAGATCCGACTGGCCCGTAACCGCACAGTTCCATGGCAGTAGCAATGCTATCAGTACCCAATGGGGCCGGCGAGAGATCAATTCCACCAAAGAGTAGAGCGCTTTCTTGTGCAAATTCCTGTCCCAGGGCCACTATGGGCGTAGCACGTTCAATCAGAGCCTCTCTTACCCATTGTGTGATATCCGCAAGGTTGCGTGCATGAACAGCACCAGAAGGGTGTGTTTGCAGGGCTTCTGTGATGATATTTGCCCCCTGGATACCCAGAGATAGACTGGCTGGCCCGCTATGATAGGCCGATGGAAAGAAGGGACAACCAGCTGCAACACAGGCAAGCATGGCAAAACGAAAATTGCCGAAAACCTTCCGCTGTCTCCCGTGCCAATCTCTGCATCACATGCGCAGTTGGTACAGTAGCCTCAATGCGGAGACCATGTTCTGGTGTGGCAATCTGCACAGTAGCGCTAAGCGCACTGGTGGGAATCAGGAGATCAGCAATCAGTTCAATGCGATCCAGGGGAACATCTGGACGTGCCACCTGAAGTGTTCCCAATGAGCAGAAGTTTAGTTCGGCATCATCGAGCATTTGCTGGAGTTCTTTCACATAAGCAGCAATAGCAACTGGTGACCACGAGACAAGATCGTCAAAGATAGGACGGGTGGAGAGTCGTACGGTCTGTACCTCATAGCCAGCCTCACTATAACGTGTTGCAGCACGTCGCAGAAGCACGCTGGCTCCCTGTATGACGGTTACAGGGATAGGGTGGCATTCAGCGATACCCAGTGTAATAGTACGCACAGGTGGTTTGGACATGGATAATCCTTCTTTTCACCTCTTGACGAATTTCTGGCTCTACCGTACACTGCACTCAGCAACATCAATGGGAGTCTGTTCCACGCTACAAGCCACCCTGCCCACTCCAATGGCAGAAATATGGAGAGCATATCTCATGGTAACACACAATGTCAGCAGTCAAGAAGAGACAAAACGCGAATGTTTTCTTTGTACGCTTGACTCCAAACACCCTTGCCACGAGGCACAGCTTGAGGGACGCATTGTAGCCGCACAAGAACGCTCCATAGATGGTGCTCGAACACCAAGTATTCTCCTCGATACAGGAACTTCGCGTGTCGAGATCCAACTCGAAGATCGATATTACCGCAGCCTTATCAAAGAACTCAAGGCCAGAGGAAATGTCATCGGTACACATCATCTCACGCTCCGTGTCTATCATCTACCCAATCCTCCTACTCTTGTTGAGTACAAGGGTCATGTCAGACAGTGTTATACGAGCAATGCTTATACTCTGGCTGTCCTGGCTCCCGATACACTTCTCAATATTACCGACCTGAATCAGGCCGAGTACTGTCCCCGGCAATATATCTTGCGCCGCCTTAGCCCTTCGTCAGTATCAGCGGCAACAATACGTGGGAATCTGGTCCATTACTGTTTCAAAGAACTGCTCAAGGAACACGATAGAAACAGATCACATGCAGAGGAGGAAACACCATTAACAAGTCTTCATCGGCATCTGGAGCAGGCTCTCCATCTCAATAATATCGATCTGGCACTTGCCCACATCTCGGTTGAGGGTATTCGCGCCGAAGTAATTCCACATCTTGAAAGCCTGGCCCGCTGGTTTGAGAGAGAGCGCACTACATTGTGGGATATGCCAGCTATGCATGCGGATGAGCATAGCGAGAAGGGAGAGCGCAATCAGGTCCGTGCAGAGACCTTTCTTCTGGCTCCGGAAATTGGCTTGCGCGGCCGCCTTGACCTGTTCTGGCAACAATCTGATCGGCAACGCATCCTGGAACTGAAGACCGGTGGAGCTTCTAGAGACCTGCCCAAACGTGAGCATCTCTGGCAAGTTTACGGGTATCATGCGCTTTTGACAGTACGCCGCGACTCGAAGATGAAAAAGGCGCTTGCCACCTTACTCTACAGTGGTACACCCGGTCACGCAGAGTCTTTTGGTATTCGTGCCACCATCCGCGAGGTCCAGCGCGTCAATGAAACGCGTAATACGCTGGTTCTTAGTCAGGTGACTGGTATTCCACCCACCCCACCAGGGTCATCACGCTGCACCAGATGTGCCATGCTAAACCAGTGCCAGAGTGTTTCATCTCTCCTGCAATGGCAGCCACCCGAACCCGATCCTCATGCCCAATATCAAGGCGTAACAGAATCGAACATTATCGTACCACAACAGGCAGATACACAACCATCATCGATGAACATATCCGAAAATCGTGACTTCTTTGCAAAATACTATAGACTATTACAAATAGAGGGGCACGCCGGTGAACAACAACAGGCACTCCTCTGGAAAATGCCCGTGGAGGAACGTATTGAACGAGGAACGGCCATCGGTGATCTGGAAATTCAAGGCGAACCAGCTGAAGACAAGGATGGATGGAAACAAACGTTCCGTTGTAACAACACATCAGAGCTGCGCGAGGGAGACGAAATTCTCCTGAGCAACGGCAATCCTATCACCAAAGAGGTCGTATCAGGAACCATTCTTAAGATAAGTTCCGAGCATGTGGCCGTCTGGACACGTGAACTTATTACCCATCCCACGTTAGTAGATCGCTACGATAACGATCTGGTACATGTGCGTACATTGCAAAATCTTCTACGCTGGCTCCAACCTGAACCCCACTTACCCCATTTACGCGATCTGGTAGCCGGCAAAGTTCGACCGCGCTTCATTGAAAAGAGTAGCATATCACGAGCTGACTTTAACATCGAACAAAATCTCGCTGTTGAACGCGCTATGCAAATGCAAGATTATCTACTCATCCATGGCCCTCCTGGTACAGGCAAAACCAGCGTGATTGCAGAGATTGTTAAGCGCCTGACCCAACAGGGTCAACGGGTCATGCTTGCCGCCTTTACCAATCAAGCGGTTGATAATATGCTCAAACGCATCGATCAAGAAGGCTTTCATGATTACCTGCGTCTTGGACAGGAACGCAGTGTAGACATACTTGTCAGACATCGGCTTTTAAAAGCACTGGTAGAGACACACCTGCACAGCCGCCAAGAAGGACTGGAAACACAGGAGAATTCTTATGAAGTTGTGCGTGATATCCTACGAACAATGCCCGTAGTCGCCAGTACGACAGCAACCTGGTCATCGGATAAGTACTCTCCCCTACAAGCCAATAGCGGGATCGTCCGAGAGGATACAGGCCTCTACTTTGACGTTGCCATCATCGATGAGGCCGGACAACTGACCGTTCCTGCTATTCTTGGAGCACTCCGCTTTGCCAAACGCTTTATTCTAGTGGGCGACGAAAAACAGCTCCCACCCCTGGTCCTCAGCAAAGAAGCAGCAGAAGAAGGCCTTGCGGACTCTCTTTTCAGTTACCTGAAGCGCCTGGATGATGACTATACGAATAATCATCCTATGACGATTAGTTCATGCGTCCCTTTGCGTACTCAGTACCGCATGAATAAGTGGATCTCCAACTTTTCCTCCACCGTGTTTTACAATAAACAACTGCTTGCTCATCCAGCGGTTGCCAATCGCAAATTAGTTTTTTCCTCGCTAAAGCGTGCAGCACATCAGGGTAATACGGCAATAGCCAGAGCTATCGAGCCGACCCTCCCACTGGTATTTCTGGATGTACGTGATGAATCCCCAAATGCAGAGTTAAAGATTAGCAATGCAGAGGCGCGTGCAGTACGTGATGTGGTAGCGGGATTGCTCGCGCAGGGCATTGAACAGCGAGCGATTGGCATTATCGCTCCCTATCGTGCCCAGGTTGCAAATATACGCCGACATCTCCTCAGTAGTGATCCTACATACAATTGGCAAGCGCTACCGTCCGAATTCACCTTTGAGTGTTGACACTGTTGACCGTTTCCAGGGAGGTGAACGCTCGGTCATTATTATCTCGTTTGCCACGACCAGTGAACCAGCCATAGAGAGTCAGCGACGCGAATTCCTTACCAACCCCAACCGCCTGAATGTGGCCCTCACACGTGCTCAACGTAAGTTAATCCTGGTGGGATGTGCTCCTGCCCTTGAAAGTCTGCCAACGTTCAGTCGATTGATTACCTATTGTCGAAGCATGAAGACGTTGATTCCGTATGAGGATTTGCGGCAGATTGGGGATCAGCGCATTTTCTCAGAACAGAATCAGACCGGGCATTCCTCCAAGGCAGGAAGTGGCTGAGTTGCTTTACTGGGCACGGGAAATGGTCTTTTGAAGGAGAAAGCGCGCAGGGTCTCTCCGTGGGTGCGCAGATGGGCCAGACGTTCTTTGGCTTCTTCGACGCTGGGAATGTGGCCTTGTGGAATCCACCAGAGAGCCATATGGGGACCGTCGAAGCGTTTAAACCATTGGCGACGCCGTTTCAAGAACTGAGCATGATCACCGGCATAGACATAACTGGAAAGGTCCTGTAGCGAGGCCCATACGGAGATATTGATAAGAATAAGGCTATCTTCGAATGGAAAGACATCTTCCTCCAGTCTCCATATAAAGCCAGAATGACAGTCGGCAAGAGCATTGATTTCGTCTATTCCGGTGGCAAATCCGGACATCAGAGGATCAGTGAGGGGCGCTATCATACGAGAAGCATTAACCTGCGCAAGATGATACACTATCTGGTCTCCTTTTGAGTGACTCGACGAGTTCTTAGCATATGTTAGAGTGTAACAGATTGCCCTATCGTGTATCAATCGATAAATATAAATAAGTAATAAAAAAAATACTCAGAAGGGGTGGGGTTTTCAGGAGATTAGAACATTTGCTTCAAGCTCAGAGTGACCAGGAAGATGGATGTGGGTGCTTTCACATCCATCCAGCCAAAACCCATCGGACTATGCTGTTTGGGCTACGCTCTCTGTCTGTTTTACATCGTGTGCAGTACGCTGGAGAGACGCTTTTGGCCAGCACGCAAGTGCCATGACTATAAGCAAGAGTCCCGTATTGAAATCGGTTGCCGCACCTGTGAAGAGCTGGCCAAGGGCTTCAGCTCCATACCAGACGACGACGCTGACCACAAGAGAGGCGATCAGGACGGGGCGTAAGCGCTCTTCCTTGACAACAACTAGAGCAAGACCCAGGCCCAGGCAAACCACGATAAGCACAATGTTTAGCGGAATCTCGATATTGGCCGTAGCACCTGAGAGTGCTTTCAGGACCGGGTCCAGCAGGAATCCGTTGATCCAGCCCTGACCAACCAGACCGCTTATTCCCTGGGAGATCTGGCCTGACTGCCACCAGTACGACTGAAGTTGGAGCAGTGCTGACAAGAACCAGAAGCCTGCAAGGACCCAACGAAATGCTGAACGCGGGATCAGACCATTCTCATTCTCCTCCGCTCGTGGGTAGATCAGGAGGCCCAGGAGTGGGTAGAGCAGCACAGCCGCCTGGCGCACCAGTCAGAAAACCAGCCTGTCCAGTAAACAGCATACTCATTCCCTCACCACCATACCAGACGATGAGTGCCCAAATAATGGAGGCGATCACTGCCGCTCGTACCCAGAGTCCGTAAGCAGAATAATACCAAGAACGATCTGGACCACCGCAATCATAAGATTGACCAGTACGAGGTGGTGTGTGGTAACAGCGATGATCCATTGCAGGCTGGCCGCAACTGGCGCTGGCTGATTCTGCACGGTTGGTGCCATGATGCCGTTCACCAGGTTCATAGTGAACATCGACGGTTGCAACTGAAGAAGTCCAACAATGAGCCATAACAGTCCGATAATCTGGCGTAAGCGTTCCGAGAGTAGCATGAAGGGGTCTCATCCTTTCAAAGTTGTGACTACAGGATCGACAATACCACTTGTCCTTCGAGAGTATATAATGGATTATATGCCTTGCCTATTAGGGTAATCCCTATTTTTTCCTGTAGGGTGCTGACCTGACTATGATAAAGATGCCATGAGTCATCCCGGTAATTCTTCAGGTTCCCTTTCTCTGATTCCTCAGCGCCTACGGCGCTTCGCAGGTCATTTTATATGGGTTGCGGAGTTTGCGGCGCAAACTCCGCAACCCATATAAAACGAGAGCGAGCCACCACAGGTGGTGGTAGGGAACCTGAAGAGTTACTAGAAAAGCTTGAAATACTTGTGCAGAGAACAGGAAAATCAAGATCGATGGATTGATTTCTGTGCACCCAAACACAATCCTTGCTGGATACACACTACCGCTTGTTGTAAGTTCTGCATAACGAGGAATGGCCCATTAGCTTCATGACAGTGGTTGCGCAACTGGTCTGCTCCCAACCCTGTTAACACCAGGATACTCTGAATGCCAACGGCCAGCCCTGTACATATATCGGAGATACTATCCCCCACAAAGACTGCGTCGGTCAGGTCCAGGCACAATTCATCTCGTGCTCGCAGCAACATACCAGGCTGTGGCTTGCGACAGGCACATTGTGCATCTTTTGCATGAGGACAATAGTAGACTTTTTCAATGGAGCCGCCCACCTGCGCGACCTGTGCCACCATCTGACGATGAATTTGCTCAATGGCTTCGACCGCAATGGTTCCACGTGCCACGCCAGCCTGATTTGTACAGACCACCACGCGATGCCCTGTTTGTGTGAGGCTGGCAATAGCTTCACATGCTCCCGGTAAGAAGCGAAACTTGTCCCAGTTCTTTACATAATCTGGTCGGTTCTCATTGATCACGCCATCTCGATCAAGAAAAACTGTTGTCACACAAACACTCCAAGCGATAGAGGAAGAGGAAAAATGAAGAGGTTATATTACCCGATCAAAGCATAAAGTACAAAATTGCTCTCGTCAAGCCAAATGGTGTGTTTGGTGGGACGTGATTTAATTCACACACCCGCCCCCCATATTCCACACACATTGATACATTGACACGTTATTCAGGCAAACAGTACAATAAATTCTGTCTATGCAAACGTATATTAATAATGATCGAGCAATCATTTAGTAATTGGGGAGGTTACAATGGACCCGGCGGTACTCACTCATCAGGTAATGGATGCTCTCACACCTGTTATGCCCTATGTAACCAATGCAGGAACTGCCATAGCAACAAAGCTTGGCGAAGATGTCTACCAAAAAGGCAAGGATGTCTATGACGCCATCCGTACACGCTTTGCCAAAGAACCAGATGGCAAGGCGGGTAAAGCCCTACAAGCGTTCGTCAATGATCCCGATCTTGCCGGGAGCGTCGAAATTAAATTGCTACGGCTCGTTCAATCTGATCCAGCTTTTGCGGATCTACTCCGTCAGGTTTTACAGAAGCATACAGGGCCACGGCAGGTAATTGATCTCAGTGATCGCGCGTCTGCCCGTAGAAATGAGATGAAAAATACCCAGGGACAGGGGTTTCAAGGAATTAGGGCCAGCGGGAGATGCTGCTGCTGAAGACAATAAATTCACCATCTCCAATGAATAATGTCTCACTAAGAGGTGTACTGCTATGGCTCCGTTGCGGTTTGTGGGGCGTGAGCACGAGTTGCAATGCTATCAGAATTTGCTGAAGACATCGTCTCCCTGGGTTATGGTTATCACAGGGCAGGGAGGCAATGGCAAAAGCACGCTCCTGCGTCGGTTCGCGGAACAGACTCCTCATGATATCGCTATGGTCATCAAACTGGATTTTATCCACAGCGAGCTATGCGTTGATGCACTTGCGGTGTTGGAAGAACTTGCCGAGCAGTTGAAGCACTACTGTAGCAAACCATCAAACCAATCATTCCGTGAAACGTTAGCATGGGGACGACGCGAACTCGCTACGGCAAAACATATGAGCGAGACGATTATTGCCAGTGATAGCGCAACGGTCACGGGAAATCAGTTGATGATGCAGGGCGTAACCATTGAGCAGCGTCGGCAGGTACGAGCATCGGTCAGAAAGATGCTCTTTGAGATGATGGACACGTTGCGTGTTTTGCGCGTTGTGCTTATGCTTGATACCTGTGAACGGCTGCAAGAGTCAGAAAAGTCTGGTATGAGTGAGATCGGCGAGTGGGTAATGAATGACTTGCTTCCAGGCTTACAGACGCGTTTACAGCGGAGGCAGCGCCAATGTTTGGCGGTCATCGCCAGCCGTGTCCATCCTCATTTGGAGGCCATTGATGAGTTAGAGAGACAACACGTTGCGTTGCCTATGCTAGATGAGCCTGCGGTGGATACATACTTACAAAGTGCTGGCATGAGTGACATTGCCTTGCGTCAGCACGTCTATAAATTGACACATGGGCATGCTTTATGTGTTTCTATCATTGCCACCATCTGGAGGGAGCATGGGGAGCAGTCCATTACAGTAGCAGATCTGCCTCTCCTCAAAGAACATTTCACTGAGCGAGCTCTCTTGAAATTTGTGGGAGAACGTATCCTTGATAAATATCTGAAGTCCCCATTTCGTGAGCTGACACGCTATGGCGTCCTCTTGCGTAGTTTCAACTGGCCTATGCTAAAGGCTGTCTTTGCTGATGTCCTGCCAGAGTCGGAGACCTCTGAACGCTTTCAGCAACTACTCCGTTATCCCTACGTCGGGTCTTTGGGCAAGCATCGCTATGCCTTCCACGATCTGCTGCGTGAAATCCAGGCAGTAGAGATACGTGAGCAGGAGCCGCCACAGTGGGAACAGTATCATCGCAAAGCTCTGGGGTATCTCGCTAAAGAAGCCCCCAACTTGCCGGACAGGTATTATCATGCTATTGCCCTGGATCAAGACCAGGGAATGACAGAGTGGTGGGATGCTATACAAAGAGCATACATTTGTGATGAGTGGGAAGAGTTTGGGGCTTTATTGCTGGTGGCACAGGATAAGACACTAAAACTGACACCCGGAAATCAGGCAAAATGCTTTCAGTGGCAGGGACTTTTCCATCACAAAAGATATCATATGCCAGCCACCTTGCAGTCCTATGAGCAAGCCTTGGGCCTCTTTCGCCAGGTCGGTTCCACCTTAGGTGAGGCCAATGTCCTCAAAGCCATCGGCGATGTCCAGCAGTTCCGTCATGAAAGCGATGCTGCTTTACTCTCCTATCAGCAAGCTCTGGACCTCTTTCGCCAGATCGGATATAGACTTGGTGAGGCCAATGTCCTCCAAGCTATTGGCGATCTCCAGCAGTTCCGCGATGAAAGAGATGCTGCTTTGCTCTCCTATCAGCAAGCTTTGGACCTCTTTCGTCAGGTCGGGTTCAAAGTTAGGTGAGGCCAATGTCCTCAAAGCTATCGGCGATCTCCAGCAGTTCCACTATGAGAGAGCATGCTGCCTTGCTTTCCTATCAGCAAGCTTTGGACCTCTTTCGTCAGATGTCGGTTCAAATTTAGGTGAGGCCAATACCTCAAAGCTATCGGCGATCTCCAGCAGTTCCGCAAGGATCGACCGGCTGCCTTGCTCTCCTATCAGCAAGCTCTCGACCTCTTTCGCCAGGTCGGTTCCACCTTAGGTGAGGCCAATTGTTACCTTGCTCAAGGACAAATAGCCTTTCAGCAGAAGAAGTATCCAGCGGCTCTAAACTTGCATACAGATGCTTACCAACTTTACCAGCATATTCAGGATGGCTATAGTCAGGCACGCTTGTTATACTATCGTTCCCTGGTACATGAGGCAATGGAGAAAAGGGGACTTGCTATTATTGATGTCGAGAAGGCTCTGGCTATTGCTCAAACGCTTGATCTACCCTTTTTTGTCCTCATGCAGAGACGCTTGAAAATTGAGGGACCTGGACCAGGAAAATCAAAATCGATAGATTGATTTTTGTATATCCAGGCGCAATCCTTGCGGGATACACTCCACAGCTTGTTAAGTCCTGGCGTGACGGGGAATGGCCCCTATGTCAACCTTCAATGGGAACACATGAAAGACCCCGAAAGGGGTAGGGACCACGTTTACGGCGTCCAGCGATTCATCGCGCATATATCTCTATTAAAATGTATCATCGGTTTGATGCTATAAAACATGGGTGAAGTTCCTTTTAAGCATCTCTGATTTTTCATGTAATAAATGCTATAGACGCGATGAATCGCTGGACGCGCTGAAGCGGGTCCCTACCCCTGTCGGGGGTCTCCTTCCCAATTCTGGATTGACAGAGCATATCAGGCTTTCCAGAGGGAATTTGACGCGCACCAGAAGCATCAGGGCAGAGGTATTTCGACGTCGATACGGGTTCCCTTACCTGCTGCACTTTCAATCGTGAGCCGACCACCCAACAAGGCAGCACGTTCACGCAGGCCGATCAGGCCATGCTGATAACCATCTGGCCTGCTCCGAAATGAGGGGAGAGATGCCATGCCCACTCCATCGTCTCCTACACTGAGATGCAGATAATCTTCGTGGCTAAAGAGGAAAACATTGATGTGTGATGCCTGGGCATGCTTGCCAATATTGGTGAGGGCTTCGCGTAGAATATAGTAGATATTCGATGTATATTCAAAGGAGAGCAGGGAAAACCACTCTTCACATTCGTAAGTCACGGTATGGCCAGAATTGCGGAGTTCGGTAATAAGTGTCTGAATGGATTGTTCCAGGTCAATGTCAAGATCGGTCTGCTTGCGTAACCCACCAAGGGTTTGACGCATAGAAATCAGGCTCTCACGCGCCAACTCTTGCCATACCTCCAACTTCTCTACCACCTCCGGGGCTGCTCCTCCACTGGCAGGAAGACGGTGGGTACGAAAATATTCTAGATCAGTCACCAGGGCCGTCAGTGATTGCACAACATTGTCATGTAATTCGCGTGCAATGCGATGCCTTTCAGTTTGTTGGGCGAAATGAGTAATTGGAAAATCTTGCACATCAAGCATTGTCGTGGTTCCTCCTGCTTGCCGTTTTCCTCTGCATTGACATTTCTTCTCATGTCTGCAATATAGCACACTATATGAAGTATATACTTCTATCGTGTTAACTTCCGATTGAGAGAGGGTACGATACCAGTTAAGATTTGTCATTCTCTGCGTAGAGTTCTTAACCTTTGGGGAGAGAGATCATAAACTCTTCAGTTCTCCTTTTCCGGACTCCTCAGCGCCGAAGGCGCTTCGCAGGTTGTTTTCTGTGTGGTTTTGTTGCCTGTGGAGGAGATTGCGTCGCAATCTCCTCCACAGGCAACAAAACCACACAGAAAACGGAAGCGAGCCACCACAGGTGGTGAGCAGACCCGAAAGAGTATCCATTTTGACAAGTATCGTCGCATAGGTTATATTACAAGAAAACGTATTCCTACTCTTCTACTCGGATTAACAAAGGAGCCACCACGATGGCAGAAATCAACAAAGCGGAAATTATGGATGCACTTCACGAGTGCTATGACCCGGAAATCCCGGTCAATATTGTTGACCTTGGTTTGGTATATGACGTCGCTATTAACGAAGAAACCGACCATGTTGACGTTACTATGACACTGACGGCAATGGGCTGTCCGATGGCCGGTGAGGTCATATCAGAAGTTGAAATGCGGGTCGGACAGGTTGGAAACGTCAAGAGTTGCAAGGTCGATCTCACATTTGATCCTCCCTGGTCGTCTGATCGTATGACTGAGGATGCCAAATGGGAACTCTGGCATGATCTAACCTCATTAAGATATGGGACATGCTACATGCGGCCCATATCGGATGCACAGTTTTCTGCTACTTTTCAACCGTTGGATCTGCATGTTATACTATTTCCACGTATTAAGCAGCGGGGGGAAAAATGGCAGGATTCGATGACAGAGATCTTCGTGCAACGTTAGCAATCAGCCAGCAGGAAGCACAGGCAGGAACATCGCGTACCCTTACGCTTCCCGGTGGGCGGATTGTTACCGTCTCTGTGCCAGCAGGTACTCATTCAGAACAGGAGATACGCCTGGAAGGTCAGGGCCTACCAACCTTAGATGGTCAGGCTCAGGGAGCCTTCATTGTAACGGTTGTCGTTGCACCAGAGGAAAACTTTGGGCCTCTCCCCTACTTCCAGGAACAGAGGAACGCTCCTACAGAGATTCTACAAGCACCACCTCCCCCTCCTCCCGGAGCACAGTCATCTTACTCAGGCATTGTTCCATCTGAGAACATTTCTTACTATCCATCGCAGCCATCCCCTTACAACAATCCACAACCACCTGTCTATACCCAATACCCACCCCAGTACACACAAGGACAACCATACTACCCAACAAAAACTCGTTCTACGAGCATAACCATTCTGCTGATTACCTGCGCATTTCTCGTTATAGCGGTAGGGATACTTGTTTACTATGCCACCGTTTATCAGCCCAACCAGCTTCGTGTTCAGGCCACCGCTGCCGTCGTAGCACAGATCACAGGTACCGCTGTCGCCAATACCAACGCCACCGCTGCCGTCCAGACCACAGCACAAGCACATGCAAATGCTACACGTACCGCTTTGGAGACACTCCAAACACGCTATGACCAGATCACAAGTGGTCCCCCTACAGTGAGCAGCACAATGCAACCCTCTAATCTCAATTGGGATATAGGCACACAATGTGCTTACCAGAACGGGGCCTATTATATTACCGAGTCCACCAGGGGATTTTTTCGCTACTGTACCGCCAAGTCAACCAATTTCAGTAACTTTGCCTATCAAGTACAAATGAAAATTATTCAAGGGTCTTATGGTGGAATAATCTTTCGTGCCGATGCCACCAACTCAAAATTCTACCTCTTTCGTATCAGCCAGAACGGCTTTTACAACTTATACTACTACCCAGATGGCACCGGCAAGACGGTCAAGACACTGGCCAAAGGCTCTACAACTCTGATGAATGCAGGCACCAATAAAATTGCAGTGATTGCACATGGGGAGACTCTTGACCTGTACATTAACGGAAAATATCTGACCAGCGCAAGTGATATCTCGATGACATCAGGTCAAATTGGCGTCATTGCTGATGCTACTGATGGGGCTACTTCCGTTGCCTATTATCTGGCACAGGTATGGCAGCTATGACAATCTTACTACTATCCTGGCAGATTTGCAGTAAGAATGATATGCTATCACAACTTCACTAAAAGAGTGTATAGTTATCATACGTAAAAAATTACCCTTCGAGGGGTGCAATGGGCGCATCAGACCGTCAGTGGTAGTACTTCATGGGAGTTGTAAATGCAATTTTGTACAAATTGTGGAACACTATTGCCATCAGGAGGGCCTATTTGTCCCACATGTGGCCAAAAGATATTTGACACATCTTCTTCGTCGAGATCAGTTGAAACCAAAACAGTTGCGGGGAGCTATGGCCCTCCACCAATGCAATATCAATCTTTGTCTCCACAAAAAGAACTTTCACGCACAACGACAATTCTCCTCGGCGTACTGGCATTACTTGTCATGTCTAGCGGGTTTGGCCTGATCTATTACACAACGGTCGCCCACCCTGCACAATTACAAGCCCAGGCTACCACCACTGTGCAGACAATTCTAACCAGTAACGCCCAATCCAGAGTACAGGCAACAGGAACAGCACAAGCCCTGGTACATGCAACCGCTACCTCCCAGGCAATAGCCCAGGCTACTAGCACAGCACTTCAGAGCATTTATACCAGTTCTACCAGTGGCACACCTGTCTTAAACTCATCACTGGCTTTTCAGGATGGCAATGGTTGGGATCTTTACGATGCCGTAGGCGGAGGGGGTTGCCATTTCTCAGGAGGCGCATTACACTCCAGCATCTTTCAGAAAAATTTCTATGTACCGTGCTTTGCGCAGACGACAAACTTCGGTAATTTCGCCTTTCAGGTTCTGATGACCATCACTCAAGGAGATGAGGGAGGCCTTATCTTCCGTGCAAATGATATCGCTTCCAGATTCTACTACTTCCGCGTTGCTCGGGACGGCACTTACGGCCTGAACATCTCTAAAGATGAGAAAAATAGCACCCCGCTTATCGAAGACAATAACTCCGCTATCAAGACCGCGCTGGGGCAGCCTAATCTCCTGACAGTGGTTGCTCAAGGCAGTAATATCTATCTATACATTAACAAACAATTTGTCGGGAGTACTAACGATAACAGGTATGGTGCCGGTAAGATTGGCATCTTTGCAGGTAACAACGGAAATGCTACAGATGTCGCTTTTACTAATGCACAGGTCTGGACTTTATAGCATTGATTTTTGTGATACGCTATGTGTAAGGCAAAGGATGTGATTTATTGCAAATATGCAAAACAAGATGTCAGATGAGGTAAAACAGAATTCTTCTCCTCAGCCAGTGTGGCCCCCTGTCCGGCAGGACTATCGGGTACGCTCACGTTTCCCAACAGCAGTGACGATACTCCTTAGCGGGCTGGCTCTGCTGCTAATTGTGAGTGGATTGGCTTTCGTTGTCTACAGTACCACTATACAGTATCATAGAGCCTTCTATACTCAGGCAACCGTGTATATACAACTCACCAGACATGCAGTGGGGACAACACAGGCCTATGCGAACGCGACAGCGCAAGCTCTGAGCACGGTACAGGCAGATATTGATGCAACCGCGGCCAGTCAGGCTAATGCTACGGCGACTATTGATAATGCTACGGCCACAGCAACTTCACTCAGCGACCTCTATACACAGTCAACAGGTGGAACTTCCGTTCTCAATGATCCACTCTCCGACAATACTGGTGATGGGAAATGGGACGTGGGAAGCAGTGCCACCAATACTGGCTGCACATTCACCGATAATGCTTACCATGTACAAGAAGCTCGAAAGGGTCTTCTTCTCCCCTGTATTGCCGAAGCCACCAGATTTAGTAACTTCGCATATCAGGTGGATATGACCATCGCCAAAGGCAATGGAGGGCAGGCAGGGCTGATCTTCCGCATCGATAATACAAACAAGGCTTACTATTTCTTTCATATCGGAACCGATGGATCGTATGCGTTTGATGTATATCAGAGCAACGGTCAGGTTAGCACATTGACCAAAGGTTTTCATGGTGCGATCACAATAGGCCTTGGTCAGTCAAACCAGATTGCAGTTGTCGCTCGCAGTAACACGGTCTATCTGTTTGTAAATGGCCAATATATCGACGCCATCACAGATACTACATTTACTCTAGGTAAGGTTGGCGTGGCGGTAGTCAACACAAGCGTACCTATTGATGTACAATTCAGTGATGCCCAGGTGTGGAATTTGTCAGCATCGTAGGGTTGTAATCCATTCATCAAGAACATTGACAAAGCACATAACGGCTGTTATGCTGATGCCAGAAAGACTATGAATGGGACAAGTATCTCTTACCAGGTAGCACAGAGAACTGCGGGTTGGTGTGACGCAGTAGCCAGCAAGAGAGAAATCCACCCGGGAGTCTACGTGATAAGCGTCAACGGTCGCCCCCGTTACCAGGCAAGAGCAAGTTTCAACATACGTTGAAAGAATCAAGGTGGCACCACGATAGAGCGCATTCAGCGCCGTCGTCCTTCATATGGACGCGGCGCTTTTTTATGGTCCTGTTAATCTGAAAGGAGCACATATTCTTATGCTTGATCTTGGATTTATTCGCAGCCATCCAGATATCGTTAAAGAGGCTGCCCGACTGAAAAACAACACATATCGACATCGACGGGCTGCTCGCCCTTGACCAGCAGGTTCTTACCTTACAACGTGAAGTGGAGGAAGCTCGCGCCCAGCAAAATGTTCTCTCGAAACGCGTCCAACAGGCCGCTAAAGAGAAAAATACGGAACTACGCAATACACTGATCACCGAAGGTAAGCAACTTGCGGAACTTATCAAAGAGAAGGAGCCACTACTAAGCGCCTTACAAGAGGAACGCTATCAGATGCTCCTTCTCGTCCCTAATATTCCCGATCCGAGCGCTCCCATTGGCAAAGATGAGAGCGATAACGTCCCCATCAAATACTGGGGAGATCAGCCCAAATTCGCCTTTCAGCCGCTCGATCACTACGAACTGATGCAACGGCTTGATCTGGTAGATATCGAGCGTGCAGTCAAGATTGCAGGTAGCCGTAGTTATGTTCTTAAAGGTGATGCGGCACGCCTGGAACTGGCGCTGATGAACTTCGCCTTTGATCGCATTTCGCGCAAAAGTTTTACGCCACTGATTGTACCAGCTATGGCACGTGATTTCTGTTTTGTAGGCAATGGACAATTCCCTAAAGCACGCGATCAGGTATATGCAATTGAGGGCCAGGATACCTTTCTCGTTGGTACTGCCGAGGTCTCGATTACTGGTATGTATAAGGATGAAATTCTCAAAGTCGAAGATCTTCCTATGAAATTCGTTGGCTTCTGCCCCTGTTTCCGTCAGGAGGCTGGCACTTATGGGAAAGATACCAGGGGTGTGTTTCGCATCCACCAATTTAATAAAGTAGAGCAGTATGTGATCTGCCGGGCCGATCATGAGGAGTCGGTCAACTGGCACGAAGAGTTGCTGAGAAATTCGGAAGAGTTGGTCCAGGCACTTGGCCTGCCTTACCGGGTCATCAATGTCTGCACAGGTGATATGGGCGACGGCAAAGTTGGTATGTACGACCTTGAATGCTGGATTCCCAGCGAAGAAAGGTATCGTGAAACCCATTCGTGTTCGTACTTCCATGATTGGCAGGCACGGCGGGTGAATATCCGCTATCGGGACGAGGATGGTAAGTTAAAGTTTGTTCATACTCTCAACAATACAGCTATCGCTTCGCCACGCATCCTGATTCCACTTTTGGAGATGCACCAGCAGGCCGATGGCAGTGTACGCATTCCAGAGGCACTACGCCCATATATGGGCGGTCAGGAGTACATCCGTCCCAGGTAATAATCCTCAGCGCCTCAGGCGCTTCGCTGGCCGTTGTGTGTGAATTTTGTCGTTCGTGGCGGAGGTTGCGCCGCAACGTCCGCCACGAACGACAAAATTCACACACAACAAAAAGGATTCTTCATAACTATCCCTACAAAAAATGGACCGATCAGGCCCATTTTCAAAAGAAAAATTGCCGCTTTTGCCGAAGATAGACGCTTCCATCAGGCACAAAAATGGTCCACGCTCCCATCTCCGCAGTACTCCAACAACCTCGATCTACTCAAATGGGAGGCCTTCAATCAAATTACTGAAAACCGTTTGCACAGCGCCATCTCCAAAATCGGCTATCGGAGTTCTCGTGAACCCAGCAAAAGCCGTCAACTCTTTCAACTATTCATTGCAGATATTCTGGAGCAGCTCGACATCAATCAACCTGCTCTTTTCGCTTCCCTGACAAAAACAGAAAAGATATAGCTCATCGACTCTATTCAACAGGAAGTCTGGAACTTCTTTAAATCCTACTTTGCACACGAAACTCGGCATATCTGATTTTTATATATAAATAATCTCTCCGCATACATTATTTGTTTGATCATCAATAGACAACATCCCAATACTGCATGTCGGTTGACGGCGACGCTCGGTGGCACTGCCAGGATTGAAGAGGAGTTGTCCATTGCTTGCTCCCTTGTTTTTGCGCTATATTACCTATGTTTTAATCACATCACAACTTAATGGAACTTTCACAATTTCACCAGGCCCTGGATTCTTCTAATGCAAGAGAACACCAGGGAAGGTGTCTCTCTACGAGGATATCACATACATGCGTATTGCGATTTTATCGGATATTCACGGAAACAAAATTGCGCTAGATGCGGTACTCCAGGATCTAGCCAGTAAACCTATAGTAGATCAGATCGTTATCGCAGGAGACCTCTGCCTGAATGGCCCCTGTCCACGACAGGTCTTAGACATTATCCAGGAGCTACGCTGCCCTGTAATTCAAGGGAACGTTGATATGGATGTTGTCTCCGTCACCGCAAAAAAAAACGCGAAGAAGCATACAACTATTCAGTGGACACGTGAGCAGATCAGGCAAGAAGGAATCGATTATCTGGCTTCATTGCCCACCTCATACCTCGTAACTAATCCAGAGGGAAGTGATTTACTGGTTGTGCATGCCAATCCACTGAACCTGGAAGATGGCATCTTCCCCACCACTCCTGATGATACACTGGAACACCTGCTAGGCGGCCTAAAACCAACCATTGGAGCATTGGCTTTTGGCCATTACCATGTTGCATACACGCGACATTGGCACCACCTCTTGCTCTGCGATGTGGGTAGTTGTGGTTTGCCACGTGATGGGGACCCACGAGCTTCCTATGCCATTCTCACATGGCAAGATACTCTGTGGCAGGCAGAAATCTGCCGGGTAGAATATGATGTGAATGCAGTTGTACAACAGTTGAAAAACAGTGGTATACCCTCTGTTAAAAAACGTATTAAGATACTCATTAAGGCAAAGTATTAAGAAGCTCAAAATAGAATGACGCACGTCTTGAATAGATTAGGACGTGCGCCAGCATAACATAGCATAACTAAGTAGGAACAATTCTATCCCATCATCAGGATAGACTAATCATTGGTTTCAACATGTTGCAAGATCTCCTACATCGTAGCTCAATGTTGATACTTCTTGCTCACGATCCTGTAATTCCCCATCTACTGTTGTCTCCTCCCCAAGATAGCTAGCGGCATCTCCAATGTGAATCAGTTCTAATTCCCGAATAATTGCGCGTAGTTCGCCAGTTGTTGCCATTGTGTATACCTCCGTTCATAGAGATAATTGCAAAATTCGATTCCCTTCCATCCCATCACCAATGCTCTCCTTCGATCGAACCAGGGCCAGATATTCTCTAGTTATAGATCAATGTAAGCAGAACAAGAGCAGAGTCAGTGGTTAGCTCTGTCTCTGTTTATATAGACGCTGCAAATTACTCTGTTAGTGCTCAAATTGGTTCGTGGTAGTCCAAATAGGCCATGTTTGGGGAGAGTATTTTAAAGAGGAGTTTTGCCCTTTTGTGGACAAGACAAAGGCCACTTGCAACGCTCCCCCACCTTCACTAAATACATAGCCCTCATCAGACAAACGTGGTATACTGATAAGAAATCCATACATGCGTACCAAAGGGGTTTCGGGACGGGCTGTGAAAGCACTTATCTACCATGCCTACAATGATATTCGTATAGAGGAGCTTCCTCTCCCAGTTATTACAGACCATGAGTTGCTCATACAAGTGCATGGCTGTGGACTGTGCGGATCAGATATTCTCAAAATTGTACAACAAGCGGCCCCACCTGTTATCCTGGGCCACGAGCTAACTGGCACAATTGTTGAACGAGGACAGGCCATCTCAACCTTTGCAGTGGGGCAACGGGTCGTTGTTGCCCATCATGTCCCTTGCGGTCAATGCCACTACTGCCAACATCTGAACTACTCAATGTGTGCATCCTTTAAGGCTTCAAATATCGATCCGTGCGGCTTTACAGAATATCTTCGTGTTCCTGCTGAGCATGTGCAACAGACAACCCTCATCCTCCCATCAACGCTCAGCGATGAGGAAGGATCATTTATTGAGCCACTGGCCTGCTGTGTTCGAGCAGTCAGGCGGACAGCTCTCCTTGCAAACGATAGCGTAGTTGTTATGGGTTTGGGCTCAATAGGACTACTTATGGTGCAAGCTGTAAAAGCCATGGGAGCACGCTCCGGTCGCGAGGTTCGAGTGTATGGCGTAGATTTGTTACCCGAACGCCTTCAGCTTGCTCGTGATCTTGGAGCCAACGACGTATTTACAGCCCCTACCGACGAGCAAGGACTACGCGATGTACTCGCGCCACTTACTCAAGGGCGTGGAGCAGATGTGGCTATTCTCACTGTGGCCGGAACACGGCCTTTCTTACAGGCCATGGCCAGCGTACGCAAAGGTGGTACCATACATATTTTTGCCGCACATGCGGATACTATACCCGTCAATATAGAAAAAATCTACCAACAAGAACTAAGTGTTATCAGTACCTATTCATCTTCACCGGAAGATCTGCGCATCGCTCTCGACCTCCTTTCCAGACGCATGGTGCACGTTGGGCAACTCATCAGCCACCGCCTTCCATTGGAACAATTCCAGGAAGGCGTCACGTTGATGCGTGAGCGCGCAGCATTGAAGGTGTATTTTCAGATTGCAGGAGAAATTCATGGCAAGTAATCATTATGATGTGGCAGTGATTGGCGCTGGTCCCGGCGGCTATGTAGCCGCTATTCGAGCCGCACAACTTGGTGCCAGGGTCGCTATTGTTGAGAAGCAATATCTCGGTGGCACCTGTCTGAACGTAGGATGCATCCCCTCTAAAGCAATGTTACACGTTGCCGAGGTTATGCACAGCATGGAATCACTTGACGAACTGGGTATCCATCTGCCACAACCACCAACTTTTGATATGGCCAGGGCTATTGCTTTTAAAGATAAAGTCGTAAAACGAATGACTGGCGGTGTCGGCGCGCTAATGAAGGGCAATAACGTTGACGTATTTGACGGACTGGGTTCAGTCGATGCACTTTCCCATACCATCACCGTCTTGAAAAAAGAGGGAACCCAACAGCAGTTTAGCGCCAGTAAGATCATTCTCGCTACCGGGTCGACGCCCCTTATGCCGCCGATGCCTGGTATCGATGGGCGCAATGTCATGAATAGTGACACTTGCTGGAGTCTCTCCAGGACACCGAAAAGCGTTATTTGCGTAGGCGGTGGCATAATTGGTACGGAACTGGCCTGTATGTTCAATGCTCTCGGCAGTCAGGTAACAATTCTGGAGATGCTCCCTCAAGTACTGGCTCCCCTTGATGACGAGGTCCGTCGCTTGCTGGTTCGCATCCTTACCAGGCGTGGCATTAACATTGTCACAGGTGCGAAGGTTGAGGGTATTGAAGATGATGGCAATCAGAAGAAGGTCATTACGACTACCGATAAAGGACAACAGAGCTTTACAGGTGAGTATGTGCTGATGGCGGTCAGCCGACGCGCCAACACTACTGGTCTGGAAGGTTTGATGGAGCAGGGACTCGACAACAATCGGGGATGCATCCGCGTCAACGAAAAGATGGAGACGAACCTGCCAGGCATCTATGCCATCGGGGATGTAGTACATGGCGCAGGCCTTGCCCACGTTGCATCCACCGAGGGTGAGATTGCCGCCGATAATGCGATGGGACATGAGGCAAAGATGGACTACAATGTCGTTCCGAACCCAATTTACACCTTTCCTGAAGTCGCATTCGTTGGTCTGACAGAAGAACAGGCAAAGACAAAACATCCGGAGGCTCGTATTGAGCGTTTTCCCTGGATAGCAATTGGTAAAGCCGTTGCAACCGCTGAAACGGAAGGGTTCACTAAGGTCATCATTGGCAAGTACGGCGAAATCCTGGGCGCACATATCATTGGCCCTGATGCCACCAACCTGATTAGTGAGTTTTCGCTGGCAATGCACGGCGAACTGACTGTCGATGAAATCAGCGAGACAATTCACCCACACCCAACTCTAAGTGAGGGTATTCGTGAAGCAGTCCTGGCCGTCGAAGGTCGCCCGATACATATCCCGCCCAAGCAGCCAGCCAGAATCAGGTGAATGAGGCTTCTCAGGTGTCCTTTTCCTGATTCCTCACCACCTGCGGTGGCTCGCTCTTGTTTTGTGTGAGTGGCAGGATTGGCGACCGTCGGTCGCCAATCCTGCCACTCACACAAAATGGCTTGTGAACTGCCTGCGGCAGTAATAAATCAAGAAAAGAACACCTGAACAGTTACGCGTGATGAATACCCAAAAACGAGAGGAGCAAAAGAATACCTGAATTGTTACAGGCGATGAATACCCAAAAACGAGAAGAGCAAAAGAATACCTGAATTGTTACAGGCGATAAATACCCAAAAAGCGAGAGGAGCATAAGATAGGTACATTTGGGCTTATTGTAGTGTTTCATTGACATGTAAGCATTATATACACAACAATAGTAGAGATAGATTTATGCTGCAATGAAAACAACAAACAAGCTGAGGTAAGAAACGCCATGGAAGCCATACAGCAACAAACAAGTGCTCCATCTCGTATTTTGCTAGCCAGGATATTGATAATCCTGTCACTCATTTGTGCACTAGTATCAACGGCATTCCTGGTTTATACACTAGCCAGCCCAATAAACCAGACCATAACAAACACTCATAAGGTACAAAAACCTATTCCCCTGACCGAGTCTGACGCCATTGCGGCAAGAACTACTGCCCAACAGTATATGAATGCTTTGCTTCATCAACGCTACGATATGATGTGGTCAATGCTTCATCCGCAAGTACAGGCTATGTGGCCAAATGCAACGGCCTTCGCAATATTCTGGAAAAAACGGTTTCGGGACCACATACTCCAGAAATTCGCCCAGGGAACGCCCAGCGTGCTTCCCAATTGGGTCAATCCTGAGACGATGGCCCGATATAATAATGTGGAGCAAGTACCTATCTCACTCCACCTTGCTCTCAAAACACCACCCCAACAACAAGCTCAACTGCCACCCGAAGTTCTGAATCCCAACCCACTCTTTCAAGATCTTCCCTTCGTCATTCAACACGTTACCGGCCCTGGTAGCAAGGCCGGTCGATGGCTCGTCCTCAACGGAGGACCGGCTGATCTGGAAGCGCCTATTTTGCCTCCGATCACGTCTGTCATGAAAACAGTTCAGGTACCTATCATGATGTATCACCACATCTCGGATGCTCCCCCTCATGATCTGCTTACACTGAGCCTGACTGTTACTCCCACTATTTTCAGTCGACAGTTGGACTACCTCAAGGCAAAGGGATACCACACCATTACCTTCAACCAGCTTTTCTCGGCTCTCTACTATGGTGGCCCATTACCTTCCAAACCCATTATCCTCACCTTTGATGACGGTTACGAGGATGCCTATCAATTCGCCTATCCGATCTTGAAGGCACATGGTTTTAGTGGAATGTTCTATATTATTAGTGGGAAGGTTGGCTGGCAAGGGCAGATGACGTGGAACCAGTTACGCGAAATGGTTGCTAACGGGATGCAAATGGGCTCACATACTATTCACCACGTTGATATGGGACTGGTTCTCCGCTATTCACTAGAACAGGCACAACAAGAGTTGCAGGTCTCACAAGCTACATTGCAACAAAACCTTCACATCGCCATTCAACAGTTCTGCTATCCTTCGGGTGAACCATTCAAACATGGTACTTTAGCACTACGACAGCAGATTGTTGCTCTGTTAGCAGCAGACGGCTATATTGGTGCAACTACCGACCCAGGTATGACTGGCATCACACAGAATAGCCAGAATCCCATGGTACTGCTGCGCACACGTGTTGATGGACGTGAGACGTTCAAGAATTTCACCGATAGCTTACCATGGTAACTATTCAGGTCCCTTTTTCTGATTCCTCAGCGCCTACGGCGCTTCGCAGCTTGTTTTATGTGGGTTGCGTGTTTGCGGCGCAAACACGCAACCCACATAAAACAAGAGTGAGCCACCTGCGGTGGCGAGGGTACCTGAATAGTTACCGGGATGACTCATGAATCTACGAAGCGCCTGTGGCGCTGAGGAATCAGGCTCCCGCTACTAGCGGGGGTAGTGGGTCATACCAAGAGGAGGTTCTACCCCAGAATGGGAACGCTCCGAACAACAAAAACCGCAAGCGCGTGACTCTCCCGAACTACTTGATACTGATCAACCACAGACGTGAGTATGGTACAATACTTCATGAGAGAGTAAACAAACGATTAGCCGAGAAGCCATCCACTTCTTGCCTCACAACTTACGAGGAGATCTCATCAGCATGATTGAGCAAACATCGGCAAAGCCAGAGCCGTCTATTGTCGAACAAGGCACACTGTTTGATAAAGCAGAACTAGAGTGCCTCACTATCAAGCAGACAGAATGGGAAGAGACGACCGTCAAGAAATCGCAGAAGCGCATGCCGGAACGTGATAATTTGATCACCACATCAGGTGTTCCGATTGATCGCGTGTATACATGCCGCAGGATAATGCGAATCTCGACTACACGCGGAATCTTGGCCTCCCTGGAGAGTATCCGTATACTCGTGGCGTGCAGCCAACTATGTACCGTGCCAAGCCATGGACGATGCGCATGTTTGCAGGTTTCGGTACCGCAGAAGATACCAACGCCCGTTTCAAATATCTCCTCACACAGGGACAGACTGGGCCTGTCAACTGCTTTCGATATGCCTACTCTCTATGGCTATGATACCGATCATCCACTTGCGTCTGGCGAATTTGGCAAATGCGGCGTGGCTGTCTCTTCCCTGGCAGACATGGAAATCCTATTCGATGCCGATTACCTCTCGACAAAATAACGACATCTATGACGATCAACAGCCCGGCTTCAGTCATCTGGGCCATGTATATCGTCAACGCCGAAAAGCGTGGCTTTCCCATGGAAACGTTGGGTGGCACACTCGCAAAACGATATCCTTAAGGAATACAGCGCGCAGAAAGAATTTCTCTTTCCACCAGAGCCATCCTGCGCCTGGTGACAGACACAGTCGAATTTGGCACACGTCATATGCCGCGCTGGAACACGATTAGTATCAGCGGGTACCATATACGCGAGGCAGGGGCAACCGCTGTCCAGGAACTGGCTTTCACTATCGCCGATGGCCTTGCATACGTCGATGCTGCTCTCAAGCGTGGTCTGAATATTGATGAATTCGCGCCGCGTCTCTCTTTCTTCTTCGATATACATAATGACTTCTTCGAAGAAATTGCAAAATTCCGCGCTGGCCGGCGCCTGTGGGCCAAACTGATGCGAGAGCGCTACGGTGCAAAGGACCAACGTTCATGGCTCATGCGTTGTCATGCTCAAACAGCAGGCGTCTCGTTGACTGCCCAGCAACCCGATAACAATATTATCCGTACAGCCATTCAAGCTCTGGCCGCTGTTCTGGGTGGCACGAATTCCCTGCATACCAATTCCATGGACGAAGCCCTGGCTTTGCCGACTGAAAAGGCTGTATTGATTGCTTTGCGCACGCAGCAAATTATTGCCAGCGAGAGTGGCGTCGTAAACACGGTTGATCCACTGGGTGGCTCCTACTTTGTCGAGCGTCTTACCGACGAAACTGAACGCGCAACGCAGGATTATCTTAATCGTATCGATGCGCTGGGCGGCGTGTTGGCTTGCATCCAGAATGGCTTCTTCCAGCGCGAGATCGCTGAGTCAGCCTATCGCTTCCAACAGGAGGTTGACCAGCACGAGCGAACGATCGTTGGCGTAAACGACTATGTTGTAGAGGAAGAGATCAAAGTTCCGACACTGTACATTGATCGGGTGGGTGAGCAGGCGCATCTTGAACGCCTTAACCGCGTGCGCCAGTGAACGAGATAACATAGCCGTCAAACGCTCTCTAGAAAATTTGCGCTCTGCTCCACCGCGGAACCCGGGTAGCCGAAGCGGGCCAATGCAATGGTCATTGACCGAGCTTCGCCGCGGCTCGCGCCGCGCGACGGATAACGGCTGGACGATCTGCAGCGGCATCACGGGACTAGTGGTTTTGCAGGTGTTGCCTGCTGGCAGGCCCGCAAATCGTTGCTGCAGCCAGGTGAATGCATAAGGTGCACCGGCCACACCCGCTTTGACATGGCCGAGGTCGCCGATGAAGATCCCGGTCATGTTCGAGCTGGCGGCGCAGGAAGTCTTGAGGTACGTGACCGTTGAGCCGGGCAGGACAATCGGGTCGCTAGTTCCCTGAATGACCAGCGCAGGCACCGGAGGAGGCGGTGGCGTATTCGCTGCGAAGGCCGCGGCCCACCGCGGCGACGCGAGCGGATTCGTCTTGATCAGGGGCTTCCCGCCGAGATGGCTGCCCAGGTCAAGCTTGATCAACTCCGGTTCGACGCACGTGGCGGCCATCTTGCTGATATCACCCGCAGAGGAATTTGTGATATCCGGGAGTTTCAGGCCTGGATAGGTGCCTGGCCACGTCGCGAGCACCTCAGACCCGATCAGCGAGCCGATGACAGAATTCCATTCGTGGGAGAGCAGAATCGGAAGGTCCGCCGCCGGTGCGGCCGCCGCGACCGCCGACGATATCGAGTTCCGGGGCGTAGCGCGGGGCGAGGTCAGCAGCCCACAAGACACTGTTCCCGCCTTGCGAGTGCCCCCAGAGCCCGACCCGGGTCCCCGCGTCAACACCGGGCATGCGGCGAGCCGCTCGCACCGAGTTCAGGACGTCATGAGCCTCAGCCGCGCCCACCAGATACTGAGGGGGTCCCGGGGTTCCCAGGCCGGCGTAGTCAGTGGCGGTTACTACCCACCCGGCGGCCAGGAAGTTCGCGAGTCCCGGGATGTCCGCCTCGACGTCCGGAGCCCGCGACGGCGCGCAGTCCACGCCCAGGCCGACCGTGGGATGCGCCCACGCGATGACGTCACGTCCCCCCGGCGGAGCTGAGGGTGCCTGCGGCTCGGGCGCGAAGACCAGGCCACTGCTGACCGCCGGCGAGCCAGCCGACTGCCACCCCGCCGGCAGGGCGTAGAAGGGGGCGAGCACCTGCTGGGCCTGGTTAGTGCTGGCCACCGTTCTTTGGTGACGGAAGAGAAGGGTGATGGCCAGTGCGAGCACCAGAACGACGATCGTGGCGACGAACCCGATCAGATATCGCCACACGGATCGGACGGTCCTGCTTCCGTGACTGCGTTCGGATATCGGTCATCCCGTCTGGAGCCGCGGGGACAGGTCATCATCCGCTACGTCACTCAGAGTAGTTGACTGAACACTAGCTTTCCGTGTGCTTCCCTGCCTCGTGACCTGGTAATACTCGTGTCTGCGATAACGCCCGAAGGCGCGTTGAGCACTGACGGCGGCCCAGGAGCCTCGCTCCTCCCCGTCCTTCCGTTAGGTGCCGAGGAGTTGCCCAGCCAAAGGATGCCCGGCACGAAGGACGGGTCAGGCCCGGTCCTTGCCGCCGCGGCCATGGGCGCAGCGTGGCAGGCGGGTACCGCCGACCTGCGGGCGCGGGCCTGTTGACCTGACGGCGTAGGCGTCAAGCGGGTCCAGCTTGCGCCCGGCTAAATTAGAGCGGGCCTGTGTCACCGGTAGTTGACGAACTGGAGGGCGAAGTCGAATTCCTTGCCCTTCAGCAGCGCGATGACCACCTGCAGGTCGTCCTTCTTCTTGGCCGAGACGCGAAGCTCCTCGCCCTGGATCTGAGCCCGGACGCCCTTCGGCCCCTCGTCCCTGATGATCTTCGACAGCTTCCTGGCGTCGTCCTGGGTGATGCCCTCCTTGAGGGCCACGGCCATCCGGTACTCGCGGCCGGACGGCTTCGGATCAGCCGGGTCCAGTGTCTTGAGCGAGACGCCGCGCTTGACCAGCTTGTCCCGGAACACGTCAAGGACGGCGTTGGCACGTTCCTCGGTGTTGGCCCGGATGTCTACGGCATGCTCTCCGGACCAGGTGATGGACGCGCCGACGCCGCGGAAGTCGAACCGTGTGCCGATTTCCTTGGCCGCCTGGTTCAGCGCGTTGTCGACTTCCTGGCGGTCGAGCTTGGACACGATGTCAAAGGAAGAATCTTGTGCTGCCACGGCTAAAGGCTAGACGCACCGGCCGGGTCCGTCACGCGGAACGCGACGGCGGTGCGCCTGCCGCCCGTGGTCACCCCAGATCACGCCAGTCGGGTAACCGCGATGCCGCGTCTTGGGCTATCCTTGCGATGCCGCCCGGCGCGGGCGGTATACGGCAGGTTGCCCGAGTGGCCAAAGGGAGCGGTCTGTAAAACCGTCGGCTCAGCCTACGTTGGTTCGAACCCAACACCTGCCACCACAACAAACACCAGCTCAGGGACGCTACGGCGTCCCTGACATATGTCAGGACCATGCAGCCAAGTGCCACGGTGAGCGGTCCGATGCCGTTCGTCGTGGGATATACGTGGGATCCGTCCTGTGGAACTTGCCAGGTCGAAGCCCGCGGGCCGGTGTGCTGCGTCGGGCCGGAGTACCGGATGAAGTCGTTGAGGACCTGCCGGGTCCGCCCGCCAGGCGGGCTTCGAGGTCACCGCGATGAGAGGCTTGTTCCAGGTCGAAGACCCGGAGCCGATGTTCGAGATATATGCGGCCACCGTCGAGGCGGTGAGAGAACGCGGCATCCAATTGGGCATCGCGGCTGAGAGGATCGATGGCCTGGTGCAAGACCTCCGGGCCGCAAAGGACCGCGGATAGGAGTGGGTAACATCCGTGTTCTACCTCGACCTGGCACTGCGCAAGCCCGCTGCCGGGTGACAGCCGGATGGGCGTGCCATACCAGCGGCATCCTGCGGCAATCAGGCAAACGATGACCACCTGATCCGCCATGACCGCGGAAGCTGCAAAGGTCCCCCACCAGACTGCCACCGGATGGTGATACGCCTCCGGTCCGGCGTCAAGGGCGGCTGTGACCGCAGGACAACCAGCACAGGGAAACCGCCTGGGTTAACGGACACGCGAAGCCGCCCTTGACCCCTACCCTCCAGCGAACGGATCGGCAGCAGTCAGTCCCGATGGGGGAGAGGTGGTGCCCCAGGACCACGGCCGGGTGGGACCTGCCTGCGCATTACGGGCCCGTGTCCCCGAGATGTCCCCGAATCGCCATCAACAGCCAACGATCACCACCAGCAGCAACCAGCGAACATGAAGCTAGCGCAGGCTTTGAACCCGTGAACAACGCACGAGAACACTCTCGTAATGCGTAGGTCGCTGGATGGCGGCGAGGACAAGGGCGCCGAGGTGCCCGCCGCCGCGAGCGGCCCGGGCGGCGTGCCTGCCGCGTGCCCGACGAGGTGGTCGATCAAGGATCATCACGGTCACTCCCGGACAGCGCCGTAGGCATCCCGACCTGGCTTGACGCACGCGGGTCAGGCCACCGAGGGATGACACGGAAGAGGTCAGATCCGGGGATGGCCCGCTGAGTGTACGTGTCCGCCCCTCCAGCCCCAAGAGTGACTGTGCCCAAGGGGCCAGAAAGTCCCAGATGGGCCACGAGAGGACAGTCGCGCTACGCTGTTCGTAGATTGTGCTTGTGGGAGAGGTGCCGGGGTGGCAGAGCCAGGCGGCGAGATAGCAGCAGGCGCGGGCCGTAGCCAGCTGCGAGCTTCGCACGCAGAACGCGAGCAGGTGATCGGCCTGCTCAAAGCCGCGTTCGTGCAAGGACGCCTGGCCATGGACGAGTTCGACCTGCGGGTCGGCTCGGCGCTCACGTCGCGGACCCGCGCGGAGCTGGCCGCCCTCACCGCCGACATCCCCGCCGGTCTGACCGGAGCCCAACCGCCGCGGCTCGCCCGGAAAGCGGGTAATAAGAAGCCGCCCGCGGCGGTTCTAGGCTCGATCGCAGTGTGGTGGGGCACGCTGGTCGCAATTTCGTTCTGGCTGGGGGACAACGGGCCTGCTGGGCGATCGCTGGGCGCGGTCATCGTAGCCGTCTTGCTGCAGGTATCGATAGTCTCGGTTTGGCTGATCGCCGTACGGCCTGAGAGACGTGCCAGCAGGCAGGCCGGATAGGGGCTGTCACAGGACGGCGGTCAGGCATCCCAGCGCCCGGTATTAGCCCATCTTGCTAACGGATTTGCTCACAACGGATCTGGATAACCCAGGATGAAGCCGGACCGAGTTGCCGTCCGATAGCCCCCGCGAACAGGTCCATCTGACATCTACGGACCGATCTGGACGGTCCTAATCTTGCTACGGATCAGAAGGTCCGAGGATGACCGCCAAAAGGTGTCCGCGGTACGCTTTCCTTAATTGTGCTCGTGGGGAGGCCGGAGATGGCAGAGCCGGGCGACCAGATGGCAGCAGACGCGGTGGGCCGTGGCCGCCTCCTGGCATCCCACACTGACCGCGAACAGGTGATCGACACGCTCAAAGCGGCGTTCGTGCAGGGCCTGCTAACCAAGGACGAATTCGACCTGCGGGTCGGCCAGACGCTCGGGTCGCGCACCTACGCGGAACTGGGGGCGGTCACCGCCGACATCCCCGGCAGGCTGATCGGAGCCCAGTTGCCGCCGAAGCGCGCCCATGCGCAGGCGCGGGCGGCGGGGAACACGGCGGTCAAGTCGGGCGTATGCACGATCACGGTACTCATTCTTTGGGCAAGCACGTCGGCGGCCGCTGGGGGCGGCCCAGGTGCGGCACTGATCATGGCACTGTTCATTATGGGTATCGGGACCATCATCGCCGTTGTCACGGGCTTGCTCACAGCCGGGATCCGGATACTCGAATCGCGGGATCGGAAGCGCTCCAGCGGGCAGCTACCGCTGCGGTCATCCCCTGGCGCGGGCGGCCAGGCATCGCGGCGCCCGGCATCTGGCGCGCCGGACGGACAGTTCCCGCAAGTCGATCACGGTCAGCAGCACACCGCCGAAGCGGCCCGAAGCGATCTTGCTGGCCTGCAATCGTCCGGCTCACAGCCACCGCGTCAATGGCGCTCTCGCGGGTTGCTCGCCGTAGGGCGGGCGATTGCCGTGCCATTCGCGTGCCATTAACCCCGGTCAAGACCGGTATCTCACGGTCACCATCGGACAACTAACTTCGCAGCTCAGGGCACATGAGAGCCCCGGAGGGCGCCACTTCCCAAGCTGATAGTCCCAGATTGGCGCGATTGCGTGTCGGCGGTCGGCGTGCCCGGAGGAAATGTGGGTGGCCTCCCCCGAATCCGCCGTAGGAGTATTCACGCCAGCCGGAACCTGTCCAGGCCGCCTTCGGCGTCACCTTGTGATCCAAGGCCGCGTAGTTAAGGGTCCGGTTCGGTTGTCGATGATGCCCGGCTGTCAACGGCGGATGGAAAGACGCCTGGCCGCTAGCCCCGGCCCTGCCCCGCAAGGTATGGATCAACCAGCCCCGCCCGACGATCCAGACCCAGGAGACCACACAGATAATTCAAGTCGCCTGATGTCCAATCGAGTTTGACAGGCTCCGCTGCAGCGCGCCTCCAGATGATCGCCGCACCGCCTCCACGCCGTCTCCACACCTGGCGGCTTACGTCAATTTATTACGTCGCGCCGGGTATCGATCTTCTGACAGCCCGTGCGTGGGGCTTGAACCGCACTCTGTGCCTTGCGACGAGACACACGAAATCCACGAAACGGGGCGCAGCTAACATGACTGAAGCAGCAGCCGCAGCAGCCGCAGTAGAAGCAGCCGCAAGGTCAGCACAAGATAACTGGCGTTGGTGTAACAAATGTCAGGAACTAGCTTTTGCAGGTAGTTCCTCTCTAGGAGCCTGCCCAGCTGGTGGAACACACGATCATGCTGAAAGCGGAAACTACAGGGTAATACAGGATCCACCTATCCTCCCCCCCTTTTCTCAAGATAACTGGCGTTGGTGTAACAAATGTCAGGGACTAGCTTTTGCAGGTAGTTCCTCTCTAGGAGCCTGCCCAGTTGGTGGAACACACGACCATGCTGGGAGCGGAAATTACTCTCTCATGCAGAATACACCGGCCTCAATCCCCCTTACTCAAGATAACTGGCGCTGGTGTAACAAATGTCAGGGACTAGCTTTTGCAGGTAGTTCCTCTCTAGGAGCCTGCCCAGCTGGTGGAACACACGACCATGCTGGAAGCGGAAATTACGCCGTGATAAAACCGTGACTAAGTTAGTCTTCCAGTGGAGAACCGGGACTGCGGCCAAACCGATAGCCAGAGCTTTGGTCTAACCCCGCGGAAGTCTGGCCGCGCGGGACATATGTGGGATGCAGCTCGGCTGTCGATCGAAGTCGCAGTCGTCGCAGCAGATCACAGACCCAAAGCGATGTGAGCCGTGGCGGTCTGTAAAACCGTCGGCTCAGCCTACGTTGGTTCGAACCCAACACCTGCCACCAGTTTCCCCAGGTCAAAGCCGGTGACGCAATCTTGCGTCACCGGCTTTCCCGTGCAGAACGAGAGGTTACGAAACCGTCGGCTGTGTCCCGTGCGAGACGTGGACGCTGTTCCCTGCGCGTGCGGCTACCTCGGCGGGCGCGGCGGTAGCGTTCAGCCACAAGGACAAGGCGGCATGCCGCAGGTCGTAGGGTCGGCGGGTCAGCAGCGTAGCGGCCAGTTCCGAGCCAAGCGCAATCTCCCGGGCGGCGTGCCAGACCCGGCCGTAGACCGATTCGCTGAGCATTCCGCCTCGGGCCCCGTGAAACAGTCGCTCGTCCGGCGCGGTCCCGTACTCGTGCAGGTGGCCTCGGAGCAGGTCGGCCAAGACCGCTGGGACAGGGACGACTCGCACCGCTCTCTCTGGGCGGTACTTGAGGCCGCGGGGTTTGTGCGGCGTGTCGGTGCTGGTCCAGGGCGAGGCGGTCCGCGGGCAGGCGCCGGTGAGGATCAGCTCGCCCCGCTGCCGCGTCGGCAGGTCGAGATTCGACTGGCGCAGTGCTACGGCCTCCTCCGGCCGGAGCGCGCCGTAATACAGGCAGCCGAAGAACGCGGTCAGCTCCGGGCGGAGCCGGGCCACCTCGTCGAGGATCGCCCGCACTTGAGCGGACTGGCGACGGTCTGGGGGTTGACCACTGTGGCGGCCCTCGGTGCTGACCACCGCACCTGGCCAAGCGGGTTGGCCGGGAGCAGCCCCAGTTCGACGGCGTAGCCCAAGCGTCATGGAACACCGCCCGCTTGCGGGCGACGGTAGCCGCCGCAGAGCGGTTGCCGTCCAGGCGGCACCGTCAGCGCGTCCAGCGGGGCGCGCATGGTTCTCGGGTCGCTGAGCTGCGTGACAGGCAGCGAGGCCCGTCCCAGCCAAGCGATCGCCCCGCCGCAGCCGGATCTGTCCTGGCAGCATGCGGCGTGAGTTGAATGCATGCCGGTACAACGCGGTGCGCAAGGTGCAGGCCGCCTGCCGCGCGGCGACCGGCCTGGTGAGCGTGGGGGTGACGGTGGCCAGGGCGTCGGCCAGGCTGGCCCGCGAATGGGGCGCTAGGCGCGGCCATTTCAGGTCCGCGTAGGCGACGGCATGCTCCAGCCAGGTCGTACCGGCCGGGCCGGGCACGGCCCACAGCAGCGGCTCCCCGCTGGCCGGGTCGAACGCCAGGCCCTGGCGGGCGGCGCGAACGAGTTCCGCGCGGTAGCTGTCGGCGAGGCCGCGAGTGAAAAACGACTTCGACCTGACCAGACCTGCTGCCTGCCAGCGCACCTCGAACGGGCGACGTCGGCCATTCCTGCGGCGGATCGTGTAGATGCGGACGTCGAATGCATTCATGCTGACCCCTGAGTGCCGGTATCGGGAGCAACTCAGGGGAGCATCCCCTGTCAGGCGCCACAGACCTTGGGGAGCCGGTGAGCAAGGCATGAGGCCGGTGCCAGCAGCACCGTCGATGGCTACGCGACGTCTAGCTGGTCGAGCTCACGGCCGGACGCAGCCGCCGAGCTGTCGATCTGGTTACCTGCGGGCGGCCGCGGGAAGCGCCTACGCGGTGTCACGCAGCCCGAAGGATTCGGGGGTGATGTCGATATGGAACTCCAGACCGAGCATCCTCGCCAGACGGGACAAGGTGGCCAGCGACGGCTCGTGGTCTCCGGCCTCCAGCCGCGCGATCGCGGGCTGATGCATGCCGAGCAGCCGCGCAAGCCCGCTCTGCGACAGTCCGTGGTCGATCCGGTAGCCGATGACCCGCATGGCGACCGCATGCGCCAGCGCGGTCCGTTCGTGCTCCCGGCGGATCTCCGGATCGGCCAGTTCCTCAGCCGCGATCTGGCTTGCCGTCTTCAGCTGCGACACCTTAGGCATCAGCCTTCCTCCAGCTTCGCTAGCCGTTCTAGTGCCCGCCGCACCGCTCGGTCGAAGCCCCGCGGATCCACCTGAGCTTCCGGACCGACCGCCGCTACCACAAATACCTCCCCGACCTGCCGGTACAGCACCCGCCAGGCGCTGCGCCCAGCCCGGGGCCGAAGTTCCCGAAGCCTCCCGGCGCCGCGTACCGCGCTGGTGTGCGGGTAGCCAAGCCGCGGGCCGTAGGCGCCGAGCTTAGCGTCGGCATTGATGAGGGCGGCCCGCTTGCTCTTCGGCAGGGCAGCACGCTCACGCTCAGCCTCCGGCAAGTACGCGACGACCCACATTAAGCCACACTCACTA
>CAWFFV010000002.1:0-255757 GCA_963814985.1 uncultured Chloroflexia bacterium
CAGCGATGGCCGCTTGTTGTTCTGCCTGGGTTGGCGTGGTGAGAGGAGAGGTTGCACTCTCAAGTTGTGGAATCATCTTGTGCTGCTTTCTTCAAGGCTCGGCACATGCTATACTGCACATGCGCGTGAAAACGACGTGAACGGCCCCTCTGTACGAGTTTGGCAGACCAGGACAGAGGGCCGTTTTCTTGCGCCTGGAGGAGAGGGAAGAGCCTCTGTCGCCAGAGAAGAAGGACAAGAGGACTTATGCAACAGAGGCCTGGACATCTTGAAGGTGTGAGCATTCACATGCTGTATAGGATGCATAAATGTCGTTGGCAGCAGACTCCAGGGCCTCTTCTCTTGTTTGTGCGAGAAGCTTCTTTGAGGCGGCATGATAGTGACCAGCTCGACAGGTATATCCAGGGGAGTAGACCCTCCAACTCCCCAAGGAGCAATTGATGAAGGGACGGCTTCCTGTGATCTCTTCGATGATCTGGAGATACTGAGCACACCGTTCGGGATAGAGATCGCTCTGTGCGGCAATGCGTTCCCAGTGCTCTCGCTCACAGTCTGCTTCCAGATCCGCCTGTTGGTGGCAAAATGCCAGCGCCTCTTTGCGCGAGGGATAGCTGACATCTTGTTCGTCTCCCATGAATGTGCTCACATGGAGCGTCCCATTGGGAAATCGGGCACTGTAGAATGATTCAATCCGAACTGGGTACCACTGCTTGTCGTTGAGTTGAAGAACGGCAAAGCCTTCTTGTCACTTGCTGTTTTGCCATGATAGTTGTTCCTTTCCTTTTTGCTTGCAACATTTTGATCTGTCTGAAAACGCACTACAAGTCCACTCCTGAAAGCCAGCTCAGGCATTGCACCTGGAGGCCGCGTCCGTTCAGCTGAACGGTGACGGAACTGGCTGCTGTCTGGTTTTGGATATCCACTAGCCTGTCCAAGGGTGCACCTTTCCATGTTTAACGGGTCCAGTGAACAGTCAGTGGACCTGAGAGACGAAGATTCAAGGGTCCAGTGGTCCATCGATCTGAACCTTTTTGGACCATAGGGTCCATAGAACGATACTGAAGAATTGCACAAGCAGCAAAATGACGCGAAAGTGGACCAGGCGTTATGGAACCACCAGTAATGAACATTGAGAAGGTCACTTCGGCAACCAAAGTGGACAGCGTTTTCATATTCTCCTCTCCTTTGGATCCCGACAAACTCCTGTCGATACTTAATCGCTGTACGTCTTCGAAACCCTGCAAGCCGTCATAATCTCTTCGATTTTGGCATACGTCCCCCGCTCACTTGACCACTGCTGAATGTATGCTCAGAGCTTTCTCGCGTGCTCCTGGGGCCTCTTGTAAAGCCTCTTCAGGCCGTGCAGGCACGGCAAGTCGTGGTGGGTCTCACTTCCGGCAACGGTCACCCGTTGGAAGCGTTGCAGGAGCGTTGCAGCTCATCTGTCTGGTGCTTTTGCAGCCGGCGAAACAGCGGTCTGCATGCAGTTCTGAGGAGCCTTTTTGCAACCTCCTTTGGACCAGCACCGCATGTACACTCAAGGCCATTTGAACAGCGAGTGAACCTGGATTTGGACATCTTGATCTGACAACTGCTGTCCATTTTGGACGGTCACTTGGACAGCTTGTGAACCTGATTTGGACCTTTTGGACCAGCTTGAACCTGATTGGAGCGTGGACTGAACCCCTTGGATCTGATGTTGGACACTGGACTCGACCTGTTGGACACTCTTTGGACCGCCTGGAGCTGAAGAGTGAACAGGCCAACGGGTTCCTCAAGTCGGTCTTGTGCCTGCGGTGGCAGTTGACCAGGTTGGTGCTAATGTGGCGCAGAGCCATGGACCACTTTGCCATAAATGACAACCATCACAACGCGCACGAGCACCAACGGTGGCTCGGCTATTCTTGACGAAGTCGACAATCCTTTTTGATCGGCATACACATTTTTCATCGCCAGCAACACCAGTGTGATGATCATAGAAGATGAGGACCCAACCTGTGAGGTTTGCCTTATTCGCTGCTTTCTCGTTGCCATGGCGCGAGCATGATCTGCCAGACTCGACAGATCGAAACCAGCAATATCCAACGTGATCACCTGGATTGCCAGGATGGATTGGTACAAATCCTATCGAGAGTGGCATCCCAGGCAACATGCTCAAGATCTGGATTGCCATGCAAAGAAGAGGATCCAATCTGCTAAGCGTCCTGCATAGGCTTTTGCAGACTTCCCAGGCATCGGTGATGATCTCGGATTTGGCGATTGCGGCCTCTCTCCAATTCAGTTTGTGTGGTTGCTGTGACTGCTGTGAGTGGTGGAAGGTTGCTGTGGCTGTTGCATCTCAATGTCCCTTTCTCTACGCCCATGCGGGCCGTGTTCTTCCTGTGTGCGTGTGTGTGCGTACCTCGGATGGCTCACCCAGGCGCGTTTCTGAGCATGTTTGTGGCTCACCCTGTGCCAAATGGTGAGCCACACACACACGCACACACATCAAGCAATGCCCTTACGCAACTTGATTTCCATGTAACCAGAAATGACGACCATCACGACCCGAACGAACACGAGAATAGGCTCGGCATTGTCCACAAAGTGGACCACATTGGAACTGCTTGCAGAGAGCACTTTCACCGAGACCAGGACCAGCGTAAGCATCATCATAAAGATCAATGCCCAGCTCGTCAGCTTGGCTTGATTGGCGGCCTTTTCATTGCCATTTTCACGAGCATGATCCGCCAGACTCGCCAGCCCAAAGCCAGCAATATCGAGTGTGATCGCTTGTGTCCCCAGGACAACGTTGCTCATGAGAATGGGGGTTTTGATCCCTGGCGCCACCTCAAGAATGTTTGCCACCATACAGAAGAAGAGGACCCATCCAACCCCGCGACCCGCCCATGCCTTGGAGACTTCCCAGACATCAGTAATCATCTCGGATTTGGCGATTGCGGCCTCTCTCCAGTTCCATTTGTGTGGCTGCTGTGGCTGTTGCATCTCAATATCTCCTTCTCTGGCCCTCCAAAACCTGAGAGCCCCCATACGTTTGAGCGTTCTGCGAGAGGAGTGAGTGAGTGAGTGAGAGACTCTCAATCACACAAATTTGAGCTTGGAGAGGCGTTTTCTCTCACTCTCGCAGAACTCTCACTCACTCACTCTCTCAGCAATGGCATCACGGACCAGGCCATTAAATGCCTTGGCATGATGCTCTGACAAGGTGAATGTCTCCATCAAATCCCGATACCCGGTAGACGCTCCACTCTTACGCAGTTCAATGGCTTGCTCGAATTGCTCTGCTGTGATATAGGTCTCTTTGCCAAGCTTGACCAGACCAGCCATAGGTTCGGTGTGCTTCTCTTCTTGCGCACTGCTCTTGCGACTGCGCAACTCGCGAAGTTTCGCCTCGCGTCTCTGCTTCATCTGCAGTGCTCTGTCTGCACTGGTTGCAGGCAGGGCAAGCGGAGAACGGCTCGGTTGTGGTGGAGCCGTTGGCGGTTCTGGCTGCTGTGTCTGCTCAGTCTTCTGGCGTTGTCGTGCTTGCCGAACCCGCTTGTATTCCTCTAACTCTGCCAGCCCTGGCGTGTTGGCACCCGATTCAGAGAAGCGCTTGCGGATTTGATAGGTCCCATGCTCTTTTGTTGGAGTGATCACATAGGCCTGACCATTTTCAAGCTTCTGTGCAACCTCTGGCGGACATCCCATTCTGCGATAGGCTTGCAGATCGTTGGGCAAGGTCTGCCGTAAGAGGAAGAGCCACTCGCACATGATCAGGTTTTTGTCCAGCATCGCCAGCCGCTGCGTGGCGAAAATGAGCCCCATGCCACGCTTTCGCCCACGGGAGGCCAGCGTTCCCAGGAAGCACTGTTGCAATTTGTACAGCAGGGTGTCTCCGTTCTCATCCTTGATTTTGCTGAGCGTGCTCATGGCCGCTTTTTGTGGAAGCCATTTGTGGGCCTCATCTAAGACAACCGCACAGGGGACACGCATGGACTGGCTTTCTTCCCAATCATTGATTCCCTGAACCAGCGCGATCATCACCTCGGCGGCCTCATCATCAGAGGCATAGCTTTGCAGGTTCAGCACCACTTGCAAGTTGTTTTCCATGATGGCCTGACCAAATTGGTAGGCATTGGCAGGAGTAATGCTCGTCGCGTTCTCCCAGTTGGGATTGAGAAAGTAGTCCGAAGAACAGAGGCCCGCGTTCTCATTTTCGGTGTCGAGAACCAGAAGCGGACACTGATATTCGCCCAGTTCTTCAAGCAAGACGGCGACGGTGTTACTCTTGCCACTGCCTGGAATGCCGAAGATGCCCGTTCGTGACCCAAAGAGGGTATTGACGTGAGGACGCAAGTCAGGCCCAATATCGAGATGGGTTTTGCGCTCAGGGTGAGGAAGACCACTTTCACCTTCCTCCTCATCTTCATCTTCCTCTTCTTGGTATTCGTCTTCGTCCTGGTAATCTTCAGGATAGCGACCCAGGAGTTTGTCCATGATTGACCGTCTTCCCAGGTTCGCGCTCATTTAACTGTTCGAGCAAATCAACTGGGAGCAGATCCCGTAACCCCTCAAAGAGCTTGGGGGACTGGCTACCAACGATGGCAGCAGCAGCAGCCCCAAAGAGAGCACCCTCCCATCCGCCATGTGCAAGCAGGTTGATCACCTCGGCTGCGGCGGCACTGCCGGCAACAAGTTTCAGTTGTGCTTTCCAATCCATCATCGGCTGCTGCTGTTCGTCCATCGTTGCCCTCAATCCTTCATGCGATTGAACCCTGCGGTCACATGCAGAATGCCCCAACTCCCAAAGTAGAAGGTTGCCAGGAACGTGACGCTGCAGAAGAATGCCTGTTGCCAGAAGCCGATGCCACTGGCGAAATTCCAGTCCGTCATGCTATCGACAACGATGATCAGCCAGGCGATCGCATTCCAGACGCCGAGTCTGATCCGTGCTTCACGGATCACGCCATCGCTGTGATGGGCTGCCGTGGCATGTTTGCTGGTGGCATTGGCCTGGATAAAGCTGGTGCCGAGCTTGCTGGTCATCAGGATGAATTGCGCGCCCCAGCTGGCAATGAAGGCGACGATCTGATGGGGATTCATGCCTCCGCTAAAAAATTGCGGCCACTGTGCCCAGATGGAAAAATCCAGTCGCCAGTTGGGAGAGCCACCCAGGAACCAGGCCTGAGTACTCTGGACTTGCATCATGTTGCCAGCAATGTTGCCAAGAAGAAGAATCGCGCCCCAAATGAGATGCACCAGTGGGGGAAAAGCCATGACGCCAACTTCGTTGTGCCGTCTGGCTGGTGCTTGTGCTTGTGCTGACATCTGCGAATATGCCTCCATTCTCTTGTTTTGTCGTGGATCATGGTCCGGTTGAACATGACTTGCTGACCTCCTATCGTGAGGTCAACAGGATGCACTACGCTGATTGCTCCAAGGGGACGCTTCATCAGGCGCGGTCTTCCGCCAGCTCAGAGACCACTGGTGGTAAGAATTGTCTTACCTGTCGCGTCTTGAGTTCATCGGCACCACCAATCACCCACCAGCGTGAGTTGTGTGAGGAAACGTGCCGCCATCTTCAGGGATGTCCTTGCCTGCCAGAAAGATAATTTCGAGACCTCGTGGACCTTCAAAATGATATTGAGCTGGCAATGGAGCCAGATAGTTATACTGGCTCGCCTTGATGTGACGCACCAGGGTGAAACCCAAGCTCTTGCAGACACGTTTTCACTTCCTCCACAGATGGGCACAGAGGACTAAAGGCTGCTCTTTCTTTGGTCTGTTTCTTTGCTTGAACCATCGCCATAACCTCCTTTGTGCTTGACTCAATCTCAAACGTTCTCGACGACCTACAAACTGCTCGACAAGCCATTTCACCACAGGCACGCTGATGCGCACCGCAACCCTGCTTTTGCTCACAGCCTCTATCTCGACCAGGGGCTGCCGTTGTTGCCGCTGCTGGAGCACCTGGCGTAACTCGTTGACCTGGCAACGATACAACTGCCGCTCTCTGGCATCTCGCGTCGTGTCACGACACTGCTTTGCATGAGCAGAGCTGCCTGGATGGCTAACACACACCAATTCCTGACAGATGGTTTCCACTGCCGTTGTTTGCCAGCGTGATAGCGTTCCTCCTGAGCTACCGCCTGCCTGATGATCTCAGTAGACAACTCGACGGTGTGGATCAGCTTCGTGATCTCTGGCTGGTCCAGTTCGCTTTGTAGCTTTTTGGCCTGAGGCTGCTCCGTGCTGGCCTTGCTTCGGCACGGTGGTTGATGTGGGAGAAACTGCAGATGTTTGTGTTGCCTGTGGCTGAACTGGTACGGCATGCTTTCGCTGAACCTGCTTGACATGCTCAATGAGCTCATCGCGTACATCGCACGTCGCCATGCCAGCTAAGCGGCGATCATACGCCAGGAGCAGGCCAAATTGTGCCTCGGTCAATGTCATCGTACGCACATGCCGCCCGTACGTCATTTCGTCGCTGTCAAAATAGTGAGGCAGAGCGGCAATCGAGAGGCGGCAAGACTTGGTCTCGGTGCGGCAAAGGACACGAGCAAAGAAGAGTCCTGGGGCGTCTTGTTTCCCCGCACAGGTGCAAAGCGGGCGCAGGCTCTTTGGTACCATGAGTCCTAAGCCAATGTACGTTGTATTGCTTTCTTGTTGTTCGCTCAAGATATCGGGCGAAGGAAGTGGGTGGACCATTGCCTCTCTCCTAACGTAACAGCGTTGTCGCTGCTGGGCTATGCGAGCCGGCTCCGATGGCACCCAAAAAAGGCACAAAGAGAGCCTAGACCAGATCAACACAAACAGGATTGGATTGACAGGCCAGGCCAGTAATGGCATAATATACGCATACCTAGCATGTCCTGGCAGTACAATAACAGCCAACCAAGCTGAAAAACTGCACTGACCACCAATCAGAAAAGGGACGCTTGTGTGTGGGTTATGCGCTGAATGAGCTCCTAAACTGACCCAGCGCGTAACACTAAAATTCACTTGAAAACGCTCATGCTTACCAGGCTTGGGCGTTTTCACTTTCTCATAGGCAACTCCCCGCTAATGGATGATTTTTACACCTTCAAGGTCATCTATAGTGATAGTCTTACTCAATGCTTCACTAAATGTCCTAGCGATAGCGGCAACCGTATGGAGATAAACAGGTTCCCCTGCTTCAATACGGGCAATTGTGCGGGGAGACACTTTCGATTGCCTTGACAGTTCAGCTACAGACCAAACAAGCAAAGCTCTATATTGTCTTACTGTCATATTCTCCCCCTTTCGATTACTTATGTTAAGATAATGCCACAGATTGCGATACATGTCAATGGTAAAACCTATCATTCTTAGGAATGCAACGAAAATCCATGAAAATGCTCATACTTACCAGGCTTGAGCGTTTTCACTTTAGACTTCTTCCCCGATAACGCAGAAATCGGAGCGGCATAGGCGATAAATCAGCCAGGGAACTGGCACGAGAGCAAGCTCCCTCCAAATCAGGAATCTAGCATATGGAGCCGCTTGCAGAGTGCTCTCAGTTTTGAACCCTATTCTTGGGGAAGACCGTTTGAACAGCAAAGTTTCGTACATACTGCCGACTCCTGCCACCATTGGTTCTGGATGCAATCCGATAATCTCCAATATGAGTCCTGGTGAAACTACTCCCATCCATAATTATTCTCAAGCATCATATTGTCAGTCTATCAGAAAATAAGTTGCTCCTGTCTCAATCACGCGTTCTGATCATCTTCTCAAAAGATAGTTTGGGGAGGAAGTTCTACTCTAAAAGAGCCTTCAAGAGCGCTTCTCTGGCGTCAGCATAGAAAAGAATGCTGATCTTCATAGCCATTTCGTCAGATAAATCATTCAGTTGCCTTCTGGCTGAAATTGGGATCAAAAGCGTAGTGGCACCTTTTTCAATAGCTAACTCGGCAACGTTGACTGCATTATAAACCGGATCGAGACCGCCGCCGAGATTGAGGCCACCGATCGCGATGAGTCCACCCTTCAGACTTTTATTCAAGAGAACGCTACAGAATGCCAGCAATGCAGGTAAGCCTAATTGTGCGCCACTTTTCGCAGCATCGAACGCGCGTAGTTGTACGATAAATTCGTGTTGGCGAGGGTCGCGATCTCCTACGAGATCCTTCGCTCGTGTGAGCAGGTTTTGTTCACCGTACTTGATGCTCTCTCTGAAAGGCCCAGGAACTGGTACGTTAATAATCTTTACACCGAGAGGCAGGCCCCTCATTAACATCGATACGGTAGAGGCCAGCGCCTTCATCCTGCCTCCCAGGGCTAATGGCCCAGACCTGACCAGGAGGCAAGGGATCCGTACCAATCGAATTCTCACTCTGTAATTCGGGGGTGACAACGAAGCGTTCAATGCCATCGTTGCCCATTTGATAACTGAAGTGGGTGTTTCTAAATTCGGCACTGCCAATGCGCTTCTGTTGCTCTTTGACACGTCGTCGGCACTCCATAGCTAAGCGCACTGCCCATTCGAGGTCCTCATCACAAATAGTCTGTTCTCGGTTCGGATAGAGTAACTTGAGCAAACCGTTTACGGTCCGATTGACTGCTGTCGTGTCGCGACCACTCAGGGCTCCTCCATAATTGACACGGCCTTGAATAGCAGAAAGACGATTATCGCCTCGGAGTTGTGCCCAGGCTTCAGAAAGAAAGTCGCTGACAAGGCCGAAATGGTGGGTAAAGAGGGAAGAGTCCAGTTTGGGAACATCCCAGCCTGGAACATACGCATGAAGGCGATCCATAAAGGCTGTATCATTGCGCATTTCGGGTGGCATTGGGCCAAGCAGGTGACCAATACGCTGTTGGTGTTCAACATCCACTTCAAAGTTCCCAACCATGACAATACTGCCGCTGGCTCGAATGCTCTCTCTTCCCCGACTGAACTCGCCCAATTCCATGTAACCCTTCATGATGTTAATGCCGTCTTTCTGATCGAAGGAGACACCTGACACCTCATCAAAACACACGACATCATACTGGCACACTAGGCCGCGTTGGCCATTACTATTGTTGACAAACATGCGGGCGACGGTCGCCTTTCCACCTGAGACCAGATGCGAGTAGGGAGAGATTTGCTGGAAAAGATGAGACTTGCCGGTACCGCGTGGCCCAAGCTCGACCATGTTGTAGTTGCGCTCGATAAAAGGCACCATGCGCAACAGTAAAATATCCTGAGCACGTTCCGATAAGCGATCTGGCTCAAAGCCTATGCTACGCAGGAGAAAGCGTTTCCATTCATCAGTTGTAAAATGTGCGCTCCCTTGCGCCAACAGGGCAAGCACGTCACGCTTGGAAAGCTGAATGGGGCGTAGCGAAGTGATGCCAAAGGGGCGTCCAGCTTTCTCCTGCGCAATGACTGCATCATATTCGAGCTGAATTTCGGCGTAGAAACCTCCAGTGAGCATACGCTCATTTGAGGCAACCATTTCTGGGTCAACGCGGACATCGTTGAGGCGCAAGCTGGGCAATGTGATCGAATAGGAGTCCGTCTGAGCATCGCAGGCGGGCGGTAATCAGGTCTATCAGTTTGACCGATCCCTGTTCTCTAGCACGGGATTTGAAAAGTTCTTCTTCTCCCGGGCGTACTGTTCGCTCTCGCATCTGCCGCTCAACAACAGCCAGCCCTTCAGCAATTTCAGCATCGTCTGTACTGGCACAATATCTTCCTAGCAGGAACTCACCCACATAGGTGGGTACAGGGTATTGCCCTTTAAAACGCTGCGCCAGGTCTTTCCGTACGATATAGCCATCGAACGCTTTTGCCGCGAGCTGATCAAGTGCGTCGAGTTCCACTGCTTAGTCTCCTACTATGGTTGAAATTTGCTTACTTACTGTGCCGTCACTGTTGAGGACAACGATCAAAACAGCTTCTCCCATGCGATCATCGTTTTCTATGAGCAACGAAACACTGCCATCGGCACTTGGAACGGTGGACGAGCCGATCAACGAGGTGGTTGCATCACCAGCTTTTGTACGTATATCGACTTTCATCCCAGGCATAATGGCAGCTATATGCATTTTACAACGTAGGCCTCTCCAACTCACATTTTCAATGGAGACGGCCTGAAATTTGATACCTGGTTGCTGAGACACAGTAATCACTGGAACAAAACACTCTTGAGGGCTCAAGCCCCCATGCTCGTATTCTCTTCCTGCCTCGTAACAGTGGATAGTCGAAGCCAGGGCAATACGCACTTCGCTATTCCAGTACCAGGGTATCGTCTGCTGCTCGCTTTGGGCGCTCTCCTTGAGTTGAGCACAACGTCCTTTACGCAGATGTGTAAGGTGCTCAGGCATTTCGGCTTTGGGCAGTGCTCCGGGCAGCAGTAACCAGCCATGATCAGTAACAACCACAACTCGTTGCCAACCCCAATCGAGCAAGGCTGCAATCCGCCTTTCCAGGGCAGCCACCTCTCCTTTAAGATGATGAGCAAGCCTCCACTCGTTTTGATGACCGTGGCTATCAATGTTGCCCATCTCAGTCCAGGCCCGTCCCGCAGGATCGCCCAAATCTCCTTCGCCTCTCAATACCTGATAGCCAGTCTGCTCTAACAGGCGGCGCAAGACATCGGCAGTCACTTTGGTGCCACTGCTTGCAACAATCGGTGTCAAGCCCACGCCGACATTACCGGTCAGCAGATACGCAACAGGCGAGATGGCAGGTTTGGCCGTGGGTGTGATACCAGGGAGGGGGACAAGGTGAGAGGCAACGGTACAGACTAGAGATTGCGCTTTGAGTGCCTCAACCAGCCGCTGGCCAACATCGTAGCGCAGACCATCGCTAAACAACACACAGGTGCCTGCCTCTGGCTCAGGCAGAGATACCATAGGATACGTTCGCGATAGCGGACCAGCGCACACGGCCTTTTGCAAAACATTAGCTGCATTTTCCAGCCAGGGACGATAGAGAGCGGTGATCACTGCTTTGACCGCTGCCACATCTTCAGTGCGTTCGACGGCAGCCAAAGCATCAAGAACTGCTGCATCAACCCGCCAGCCCCACTCGGTGTAGGCTGAGCGAATATCTGCTGTGGTAGCCCCACCAAAGACTTTCTCGGTCTCTTGCACGAGAACCATAAGAGAATGCAGCGCACTCACCAACGGAGAGTGGCCTAAAGCAGCCCAGACCCAGGCGCGGCGCGGGGCATGCTCTTTTTCAAGTGCATGTATTGTTAAACGGACTTCCTGTGGCAGCCGATCGCGTTGGGCGAGCATACTTTCACGCAGGGCCTTTTCGGCGGCTTCATTATCCTGCGGCCATGACTCAACGCTGCTAAAGAGTGAGAGTTGCTCAGGACGAGCGCGGCGAAGCAAATCTGGCAGATGAGGATAGGCATGGGGGGCTTCTTCAAAGCGTCTCCACACAATATCCCACGCATCCTGGCGTTGCCCAAAGAGGCTGGCGGCGCTGACTGCTCCATCTTTCACAGGATGGAACCCATATTTGCGTACGCAAAGATCGCAGAATGAAGCCCATTCAGCCTCACTGCAATGTTGAGGATAGCCAGCAGGGTCGTTCAACCAGAGCAGCAGATTACGTGCCTCGTCAGGATTCAGCAAGTTGTCGAAGAACCCGGCCCGCAGCGGTGCATCCTTCTGCAAACGGGCCACAAATTCGTTTGCCAGCTTCAGCAGCGTACGGAGTAAAGCGGCTCTGGTCGCAGCATCGCTGGCGCTTTCAACACCAAGTGAGGTGAGAAACGCTGCGATGGTCCAGTCACGTCCGCTCTTCGGATGTGTCCACGAGACACCGCGATATTGTAGTTCGGCCAGTGGCTTCAGCGACTTAGGCGTCTCTTCGCTGGCCCGTAGCTCTTGCCTGCTCACGCCAGGCAGGTAGAGAATGGGTGTGCTATCTACTGGAAGCAGGTATTCTGCAGGTAGCATGCGCTCGATGACACAGCGCAGCCAGTTAGCTGGCCCGGTCCAGAGCGCAGGATCGTATGGGCCAAATGTCAAAAGCGGAAGATGCGTGCGCAATATGGGCACCAATGGCTCCCACTGGCGATCTTTGTCAGTCCACAATACTACCGCAGGAGGCACCTGATCATTCCTGTTATAACTCCCGGCTCGTTTGATGGATTCAACCAGGGCAGCGAGAAAGGTTTTTTGCTCACTCATACATCTCTCCTCACACTATCGCTCCATCTATCGATTTACGAAACCACGGAGCGAGCAGCGTGCTTCTCAGACAGGGTTTTATGAAGATCATTGTGGCGCTCACTCCCATCGGGATTGGTGCCGCGATCTTTATTCCAGTTGATGGTAAAGCGGCTACGCAGTACACCTGCCTTCACGAAAGGACGAATATTCAGGCGCACTCCATCACTGAGATCGGGATTCCAGCCAATAGGCTGCTCGTGAAGTAGCTTCCAGCGTACATAAATATCGTACGGATCTTCACCCTTGCTGATGTCTATCAGCTTCTCTTGCAGCTTGAGAGCTTCTACCAGTCGCGCCTCTGCCCCTGCCACACCTGCGTCTTTGTCTGCGCGCTGTGTAGCAATCCAGTGTCCCAGATAGGTGTAGATCAGCCGATCCAGGCCAGCCGCGTCCAAGAGGTGATAGTTGATGAGAGCCGAAAAACCATCTTTACGCCCATCCCACACTTGCCAGATAAAAGGACGATTGTGAAACAGGCGGCAGTGCTGCTCGAAGAAGCCATCGCGCAGCCATATTTCAAGATTTTTGCCACTATACTCAACATCTGCTAGCAAGCGCTCCTGCAAAGCGGACGACCACGCCTTGCCATAGGCTGTAGCCAGCAATGCACGCAGCTTCTCAACCGCTGGCTCTGCTCCTGCGACAGATGGCAAACAAATGATACCCTGATTGCTAGCATTAGTATCGAGATCATCTGCCTCCTGCTGTGGCCAGCTATAGCCCAGCAAACGTGCAACTGCAACCTGTAAGGGAGCTGTAGAGCCTACTGGATGCCCCTTGAAGAGCCACTGTGTTGGTTTTTTTGAGTATGGTTCGGGCAAGGGACCTGCTGCTTCGGCAACTTGTTGCCAGTATTCTAGGTCGAATGGGACTTTGACCAGGGTCGCATTGGTAACTTTCAATGCTTGATCAATTTGCCGGACGGCTTCATTGTATTCTGGTGATTGGCAGAATGCCCAGATAGCAGGAAGGTGTTTTGAATTTTTAGGAATAATTACTGCCATATTGCAGTCAAAAGCATCACCACAATAGAGAGTAACAGGAAGATCTCCCATCTGACTTACTGCTATACCATGTTTTCCCCAAACATCCTTGCCACGTTGCCAATTCTGCACTGCATTGTTAAGGTGTTTAAGATCTTGCGCAAGTTTGTACAACTCGCCTTTAGCCTTTTGGTAAAAGATAATTTCATTTCGGCCACCATACGGCGTACTTTCGCCAACTGGGGTTTGTGAAAATTCCCAATCATTTCCTAGCTCTGTAACTTCCCAAATGCATCTATAAAATCTGAACCGATCACCAGTGAGTATGCCCGAGGAACAAATTGCGTAATGGCTAAGTAATGGTCCCTGAATTGCCTGAGTTAAAGATACTCTTACATCTGGATTTTGAAGCTGCGCAGTTTGATAGATAACTTGTAACGGCAAATTGCGCAGCAATTTAGCCTTTTCATGAACGATCTTCGGAATAGAGACATCAATACCAGTAATGATATTATTTGAAGGGAATTGATTCGTGAATATTAAGAGCCCCACATTGACTACTTCTCCACTGATTGTCTCAAAAGCACCAGCACCTAGACGGCTAAGGTGATTCCAAGTTTGTTCACCCAATAACCTTACACGCATCTGTTTATATGAACCAAGAAATAGCCAATTTTGCGGCGTTACCAATGCATAAGTGCTCCCTGGATTAGTGAAAGTCCTGCACCTCTCAATAAACACGGAAGCAAGATCCATTTTTGAATCTGGATAATGTAAATCGCAAAATTGTTTAAGCACTTCGCCCTGTTTTTTAAATCCTAAATATGGCACATTCGTCGCTACAAGCGTATACGTCTTCGCTAGCAAGCGTGCGGCCTTACCCATGCCCTCAGCTGTAGACCCAAAGACTGCGGAGACAGGATCATCCTTGGCACGCTCTTTGGCCAGAGCTTGCTTGAGGTGTGGTTCTACCAAGGCGTAGTCGGAGGCAAACATGCGCTCTTTCACTGGTACGTTGTTGGGATCGATCAAGCTGCCCAAGTGCGGCGCGTTGCGGAAAAGTTTGTACTGGCGTTCGAGCGTATAACCCAGATTTACATCATCACCAGCAAGCTGCGTCCAGGCCTCCAACTGCCCCTCGACAGCGATGCCAGTACAGGCGATATTAGGCAGAGGTAGGTCGCGATAGCCGCCCATTTTCCAGGCGGCCAGAGCAAGAGCAAAAGCCGCGATCTGCGTGCAGCGAGCATCCAACTCCAGGCCGAAGAGGTTATCACGAAGCACGGCTTCAGCGGCCTCTGCAGCGTAAAGACCCTCCTCCTCCATACGCATATGGCAGAGCATATCGAAGGCTGCAACCAAAAAGTGTCCGGAGCCACAACACGGGTCCATTACCGTGACCTCAGCCACATGCTCAGGCCAACCGGGGAAAGTACCTGCGGCAGGCGTGCCATCATCCAGGAAACGCAGGTAGTGGTACTGTTTGAGCAGCGAGCTAGTAGAATGATGTGCTGCCCACCAGGCACCAAGCGAGTTTTCCAGTAGGAATTGGACCATGTAGTGCTCGGTAAAGAGCTGGGTGGCTAGCGAGAGATTGCTGCCACCGCGTTTGCGCTCGCTATTGTTGACGGCTTTTTTCTTTTTCGTCTGCCAGAACTGGTAGACCCAGCCCAGGGCATCATCGGCGAGGAAGAGCATCAGGGGGAGATCTGCCAAGATCTCCTCGAGTTTATGGCGTCCTTCGGGCGAAAACTGGACCTGAACGGCGGGGTCATCAACACGGAAGATACCGGGAAGCATGGCGCTGGCATAGCGGGCCGCAAGCTGCCAGCCGTCGGCCTCACCCTCTTCTACCGCCAGTTCATCACATTCTTCCAGTGTCACAGGCGAGCCACTTGGATGCATTAGCAAGTCATTCTCCGCGAGGAAGCGGGCAAAGAGCCGGCGGTGCCATTGCTCATAGGCCACCTCTTCTATCAGTGGCTGCTCTCCCTTCGCCAGGTCGCCATCGCCCAGCTGGCGTGCTCTGGCGCGGAGAGCAATGCGCAGGCGTCGCTGCTCTGGACTCAGTGAGGCAAAAGCGTCGTTATCCATCACTGCGAGTGTTGCCAGAGCGGCTGAAGCCGCATCCTCAGCTGCATCGCGCGCCTTCACAATTGCGTTTGCCAAGATTGTGCGCAGGTCAGTTGTAAGTGGGGTCATAGTCTCGTTATCCTCTCCGCATTAGATGATCACCGGGTTGCCACCTTCGATGTGGGTCATGATTTCAGCGCGGAGCTTTGCAAGATAGGCATCCGCCTCGATAACTGATTTGATGGTAGCGTGCTGAGGAATCACCGTGATGAATTGTGCCTCCGGTACGCGCAATTTTGCCGACGTTTCACGCACCTTCTGCACGCGCCCTCGGGGAGCGAGAATCTTATCTCCCCAGCTGGCCAGAGATGTGGCATTCAGCGTGGCCAGGAGTTCCTCGTCAGTGCCGATGATGAGCTGGGGCACGGGACCAAGAGAGTGCTGTTGCAACAAACGCTGCTGCTCGGCCTCCGCCAAACTCTGCCATTCCTGAGAAGCGACCAGTCCTTGTAATTCCCGGTCTTGAGCCTCAATCAGGTGCTGGCGTGCCTCTTGCAAAGCGGCACGCAAAGCGGCGGTGACTTTCTGCAGCAATGGAGAGACCGGATCAGGATTATGCAATAAGGTCCGGCTACTTATAATCGCGTGTATTTGTGGCTCAATTTCTGCTGCAACGGGCAGACTGCGGGCATGAGCGAGCTGGTCTTGGAGCATCCGCCACTGGGGCCAGCGCCGTTCAATTTCTGTACTGTCCTGTGTCCATGCCTTAAAACTGTTCTGCAAATCAGAGCGGCGGTTGTACACCTCTACAAACTGTGCATTGCCACTCAACGTCTGCAACTCTTTGATTGCATCTGTCGCAGGGCAAGCAGGCAGAGGGGCATCTCCGCCAGCCCTTGCAGCAAGCTCCACCAGATGTTGCAAAACCCGTGGAATAGCTTCTGCTTCTTCATTCGGCTTGATCGGAAAACCAAGATTTGTCAGCAGTGAGCGCACATCAATACGCTGCAAGGTGGTGATCGTGATCCCTTCGCTATAAAAGTCTGTCAGGCCAATTTGCTGCACGATGACCTGCTTTAGTGGTAGAGCTTGACCGTTTTTCACCGCACGCACAAAGCCGCTGGCGACAAGGCAGAGTAACGCGCCGTTCACAGCATCGCGAGACCAACCATAACCCACTCCCTCGAAACGCTTCTGAATCTCACTGCCTTTTTTACCAGTGCCACCAATAAACGCACGTATCTCCTGGCAGACCGGATGTTTATCGATTTCACCACGATACCCAACAACCTCCAAAGGGTCTGTATTGCCCTGGAGACTGCGCTTCACCACCGTATCCCAACTGGCATGATCGGCTAAAGAGAATTTGGGGAAGAGCCGCACCAGAGCATCTTCAACCGCCTTTTTCACCGAATCTTGCAAATTCCCCAGGGTAACCTCGTTACCGCCACCTTGATAGACTCGAGCATTATTTACAATGCCCGTAATCAGCGCATCGCGGTCGCGCTGGTAAGCCTCGCGTTTGGTTTCCATCGAATGTCTGGCGTCCTGCCCTTCATGTGTGGTTGGAGCCGGACGCGAGGTTATGGTTTCGTTGGCCGCAGCATAGCTCGCAAGTGCATCCTTGAGCGCATCCGCCTCTTGCCTGGGTAGGAAGACAAAGACAAGAGGACTCTCCGTTCCAGCAGCCTGCGCATCCTCGCGTACTGTTTTGGCGGTTACGGACCATTCATCGCGAATCCATATCGGGATGGTTTCTTTATTGCTAGGAGGAGCATCAAGCGTAAAATAAGGTTCTGGCTGGCGGGGAGTCTTACTGGCACCTTGAGTGAGCTTGATGCTTTTGAGTGTTTTGGAAATGATGTTTCTGAATTCCGTGGCGCGATCATCGGCAATCCGCGTATCCGTCGCTAAAATGCGAGCGCGTCGCTGTTGGTAGTCTTGCTCCCATTCCGTCCCCTCACGAGTCTGCAAGCGATACTCGTCGCCGACTTGCATCAACCTACCATTCCTAACCAGATTTGCGAGCAGGGGGGGAATACACTGGCGCAGCTTTGCATTGGCGTTCACATCCGTCACATCTTCAACTAGAAGATCGGCAAGTGTTGCTACATCTGCACGCAGGCCCGTCGGCTCCGCGCCACTAGTCGGAAGCTTGCTCAATAAAAAGATGGTGGCACAGAGACGCGAACATAACTTGCCGTCATCAGTGCCATCATTCAGCCGCTCAATCGCAGTAGCGACATCGCGCAACAAGACGCTGCTCTGAAGCATATCGGTTTTGAGTTGATTATAAATGACATCACCCGCAACTACGGTGCCAAGAGGAGCATCCGCGATCTCTTTAATCGCGTCATGGACAATGCGCAACTGTGTACGCAACTGGCCTGCCAAACCCATGCTATCAACGGCACGCAAAACACTTTCCCAAAAGCGGCTCCTGGCAGGGAGCAGCGGATAGTCTGGGACTAGGCGGTCAGCATCAGCAGGCCGAGGTCCAATGTTCGTACCCGCGAGATGGCGATTAATCTCACCACTGGCAGCGGCCAGCACTGTTTTCAGGGCTGATATTTGCGCTGGTTGCTTGCGCAAAACGACCTCACGTACGACGCGCTCTACGTCTGTATCGGTGAGCGATACACGCACCGTGAAGCGCCCTTGCAGCTTTTGCAACTGAGGGGTAGCCACAATGGCAGCCTGTCCAGTAGCAATGAACAGTAAGCGATTGCCAAAGCGCGCAGAACAAGCCTCTACAATATTCTGCACATGTAGCGTCCGATCAGAATCGTCGCCAATGAATTGTTGTAGTTCGTCAAAGATCAGCAAAGTGCATGGCAATTTGCCTGGTGTCGTCGATTGTAACTCAAGTACATCGCGCATGGTCCCCAGAAGCTCATCGTCAGAGATATCCTCTTTATTGGGAAATTGGGCTTTGAGCAGCCCACGAGATTTTGCAGTAGTCTGAGCAAAGCCAGGAATGATATTGAGAAGAGCCTGGGACAATACCGTAGAAACATACATATTATTCAGTTGTTTGGCAAAATCTGATCCCAGGCGCGCAACCTCTGCCTTTACATCTTTATAATAGTTATTCTGCGTCAGCCAGATCACAAAACGTGCGGGAGCGTATTGCTCGGGAAGGCCCGCACTGCGAAACAGAATGCTAAGCAATGCCAGGCGCACACTCTTGCTTGTACCAGCGCCCAGTGTGCCCGCAGCTGACCATAAGCCGCCTTCACGCCGACCAACGGTAGTCAATTCTATCAAGAGGTCAGCAATATCGTTGGACAACTTTGCCAAACCGCGCGCTCGAACTCCATCAGGAAAGATAGTGTCACGCCAGAGATACTCAAGCACACGCACAAAATGCGATTTGCCGCTTCCATAGAAGCCACTGACCCAGATCGCAGGCTGCTTCGTCTCATGAATATTTGTCAGATAGGCTGTGAGAATACGCTGTAAGCCGCGTTGATATTCACCCTCACACACAAAATGCGAGAGTTCGTAGCACAGAACATCCCATTCCTCAGGGGTGGATGGGTTAATTACCTGCGCTACGCCATTGTTGGGTATAGTATAGGTTGTAGGATCTTCCAGAAAAATATCGCGATTCTTTAGCATCAATTTACATTCCCCTCTACAGCAGTGATAGGTACAGCCAGATAGTTCCAGCCATCGCGGGCATCTAGAAGACGATAATTGGAGCCGTTATGTTGACCAGGAAAAAAGACCAACATTCGCCCAAGTATCTTGGAAGCAACGGTCTCAAAAAGAGCAGAGGCAGACGTAAGACCGAAGAGGGAAGCTAGGCCAGAAATAGCCACAACCGTATTTCTATCCACGCCAGGCTGGCCGAGTGTTGCAATAATCTGCTCAGAGACGAAGGCGGCGAAGTCTGGCAAAGCTAACTCCAAATCTTCTGGCTCTTCAAAGTACGCATCGCGATATTCATGTTGTGCCATCCAATGCGCAAAGAGGCTCGTTAAATCAAGGTGCATCCATGAATGGCTAGCACGCCTCGTCGCAGCCTCAAATTCTGGAAGGTGAAGACGTAAGCGACGTTCCTGTGTTGGCTCATATATAGCGAACCAGACCTTTTCAGGTCCTGCCAGTGTTTGGTCCCAGGGAAGCTGCACGAAGCGTTCGTAGGCTTTGACCAATCCCTCGATCTCATTCACGAACTGCATTCCTTTCTTTGAGCTATTTTCTCAACAGATAGCGAAAACCAACCTCGGTCACATTGCCCATATGCCGATAGTCGATCCAGCCACGCTGTGAAGCAACGATAGCATGTTCATGTAAGACATGGGTGGGAGCATCTAATAATCGGCACCAGAGGGTCTGAAATAAGGCTTCTCCGCGTGCGTCCGACAGATGGCCGAGTAAAAGAGCATAAGCCACGGAGGCTGGATGGCACAGTGCCTTAGCTCGCACTTTATGAAGCTTGCCGCTGAGTAAGCCAGCTTGCTGCCACGAAGAGATGGTATTCCGTCCGATACTTGCGAGCGTGATGGCATTGTAGCGGTGGAGAAAACAAACACTCACAGCCTCTGCAAGTATATCTGGTGTAACAGCGTCACCGATTGAGAGAGAGAGGATTTTTTCCGCCGTTTCTCTTAAAAGAGCATCTCTGGCGATTGCACTTAGCAAAGCCAGAGATGGCTGTGCTGTTTTATCATCATCCCAAAGATCCCTGAGCGAACGGAAGAGCAGAATTTTGGTGTTCAGAGCATACAAATCTCTCAACCTCAAGAAGGAGACCCTACGCGTAGCCACCGTTCTCTTCAAAAGGATATTCTCCTCGACGATCGCAGCCTGGTACTCATCCAAACTGGCGTCTTTCTGGCATGCAGCGAGCAGAAGTCGTAGCTCTGCTAGCATCATAGTGCGGCTACTGTGCACACTGACAAGTTCCTCAACAAAGCCAAACTCACCTGCTTGTGCAGAAATAGGTAGTGACATTTGCATTCCTAGCCGAAAAAGTATTGAAAATAATAAATATGAATATACGAATATTATCAGATTTTTATGAGTGTTGTCCAGTTTTTATAATAAATTACACATTTAAGACATATGATACATTTTGAATATTCTTGAGTATAGATAAACTCGTTACTAGGTTCAATGCATATGCCGATGACAACCAGGGGCAAGATAGTTATAATAGGCCAGTCAGTAGTTTTCTGACATTATCTCGACTTGTAAAGAGTATACAGAACGTATGTAGCCTGAGAGAGGTATTCTCCCGCAAGGTAACAAGCCATGTGAGGCATGTTATGCCAGAACGTTGAGTGTGCTACGCCAAAGACGCACAAAAGCAGGTTGTGATAATGTCAGAAAACTACTGACTGGCCTATTTGGCTTTTATACCCCACATTCCATAGTTTGAATCTTAAATGGCTTCCAAGCGGCTCTGCAAAGTAGAGTTTGCGAACAACTCTGCAATGTAAATCGGCTTCAGAAGCGACCTTCCAAAAATAACTGCGGAATGTAGGATATACCGACAACAAAGCGAATTGACGCTATTACTATCCCAACTGCGTGGTCAGAAACGAACTGAATGAGATGTGGCCGGTTGAGGCAAAAGGCCAGGAATTGCTGAATGAAGGTCAGATTGAAAGAGAGAAGAGAGCTGCGCAGATGTGGTGTGAGAACGCGACGAAGCTTACTGATAAGCTGTGGCGATATGTGAAGATACTGCAAAAAGGAGTAGGAGAAGCTACAACCAGTTGAGTTTTCTGATTTGCTTATCTTTGTAGGCTAATGCAAACTCAACCTGAGTTTGCAGTTGAATTTGCATTAGCCTACAAAGATAAGCAAAAATTGGCAGTCACCTGATGTAGTGGTCAAGCACGACCTCAACGCGATTGTGGCCCAGGGCATGGCTAACGCGCTCAGCGGCATCACGGTCATAATCTGTACGCTTGAGTCGTCCTTCCACTGGTGGCAAGCCACGACCAGGTGCGTGGTAGAGGTAGAGAGCCTGCGCAAATTCACGGCGGTAAGAGTGCACATCGAGATGTTTGGGGATGCGTGGAAAGACTCGATCATCGTCCGCCAGACCCTCTTTCACCGAGAGCACACTCTGTTCCTGCCCGGCCAGCACCGGCACTTTGCGCGATTTTCCGCCTTTGCCATTCCAGACCTGTACCACTGTCTGGCCAAAGTAAGGAGAGTCTGGATCAGGATCGTGCTCAATGATATCTCGTGCACGGAGCATCTTGAGTTCATCGCGGCGTAGGCCCGTCGCCTTGAGGAAGTTCACCAATGTCGGCCAATTCTCCGGGTTGAAATGCTTATCATGTGCTTTGGGACCCCGTGAGCGGGTGATCTGGGATCTGACTCGTTTGGGAAGCTTCGACTTCTTCCATGAGGGTGCGATCGCCGAAGACCATGCGTAACGCGGACCGGATCAACTGGAGTGTGTAGGGACTCTTGCCTTCATCGACTTTAGCCTGGAGAAATTCAGCCGAGAGGTCGCGAATACGCTCATCAAGCTCCTCGATCCGCTTGATCCCATAGGTATCTCGGACCCAATTCACGAAGTTGAGTGCATGTTCCTGGTAAACTGAACGCGTTTTGTAGGAGTGGATCTTGCCTGTCGTAAATGCCCAGGTCTTCTGATGAGCAGCGCGGGCTTCCTCTTTGGCTTTGCCGCGACTTTGCCCTAGCGCCATACAGGCATCCAGGCGATCCATCACTTCCTTAATGAGGCTTTTGCGATGTGTTGCCAATAGATGTCTCCCTCCCGAAGGTGTACATTGCCGACTCTTTGTGCTTCAGAAACAACGGTTGTGGTTCAATCTTTACGCTATGCTGCGTTGGAGCAGTTCCAACGTGGCGCATACGAGGCCACACTTCCCTCATCTTTTTTGTCTTCTTTCAGCTTGAGGCTGTTTAGATCTCCACACTGGCGTGTCTCGTTCTTCCTGCTTTGAAGCTGTTTCCTTGTGACTCACAGACAAACAGATGAGGCATTTACTCTCTCCACGATGATGTACGAGGGGAAACCTACAGGGAATGTCTACCAGGAACGCTTTCCAATCCTGCCGGAAGACTCTCACTACCGACAGGGACGCACGAAGCTCGCGTCTCTCCACGAACGACAGGTCAAATCGGAACGACATCTCAGAAACTGCTGAGTCTTCCAGGCATTCCCAGGTGGAATGCCAACCAATCCGTTCAGGCGGATCAGGCCAGCTCGTCGGAGGTGAGCCAGTCCCCTCATTGCCAACGAGGCATCCCGTTGACGGTCAGAGGCGGACCCGTTTCATTTGTGGCGATGGCTTACATTGGCAAGCCTTCCTTGATCCATTGCTGTTCTGGAGAGTTCTGCAGAGCCTAGGCTCTGCAACACCTGCTTGAACCACCAGGTGAAACGACACCCGACCTTTCCAGGAGAAACTTGCTGGCTCCGCAGATTCACGGAAGGTACTTGAGGGTGTACCTGACCTTTTGTGGATGCATCACGCGCAAGAGCCGCGCATATGCATCTGAATTCACTCCAAGTATACCCAGTGGAAACGGTTTGGAACCTGAAAACAACCTGGAAGGAAACCAGAAAAAGCGTCAGTTGACACGGTTCTCCAGCGGCCTACCGGTACGTTGTTAACAACGTAATTCCCCGCATAAGAGGATTTTCATCTTCTGCTTTCCCAAAGCGCAAGGGCCATGCTGCACCACCTTTTTGCTGATGAGATTGGATACCACCTTTCCTTTGTCAACAACGTACCGCTAGAAAGAGTGTGTTGTATCCAAATGTATGCAAAATGCATCCAAAAGATACGCTCCATGCCTTCATGCACCTTTAACATGCTAGGCAGCGTATTCAAATGTATGCAAAACGCATCGAAAAGACACGCGTCTCCAGCGAATCCCATCCTGGAAATGTGTTGAGATAGGGTGGAAACGTGGGAGAACCTAACGGTCGTTTTCCAAGTAGTGGGTTAGATGGGAAGGATGGTCTGGCAAAATGAAAGCATCATTGAACGCTTCAGAAGAAGAGATCATCATGGGAACAATCATCGACCATCCTTCCCATCTAACCCACTATCTATATATTGAATCCGAGGATGGAGAAGATGAAGTTAATGCCAGGAAAGGATGCTGTCGTTGTCAATGGGCGGTTGACAACGACTGGCGTTCCCCAGGAGTCAGGGTTCTCTCTAATGCGCCAGCTTCACGTTCTCGTTGGCAATCTCCCGTTCCTTGATATAGCGCAGTGCCATCTCCAGTGAGGACCATCCTCCGGCCTGCTTCAAGCTTTCGAGATCCGTGCCCGCCTCGGTCGCCGAACTGGCCCAGAAGTGGCGACAGTCGTGCGGCGACAAAATCATGCTTGTCACTCCGACACGTTTGCCCAGTGCACGGATGCGCTGGTTAATAGCCGACGTACTCATCCCTCCCGTCAGCGTTCCTCCTTTGCGGCTGCCCACGAGGAGTGGTCCTGTTTTGCTGGGGTGATCGAGCATGAGGTAGCGTTGTAAGGCCAGATAGGTCTGAAGATGCAATTCATGGCGCAGTTCCTTCCCTGTTTTTGGCTGCTCAAAGCAGAAGACCGCTTTGTCCAGATCAAAGGCTTCCACCTGGAGCAACGTTACCTCTTCGCAGCGCAAGCCCATGATAGAGAAGCAGACACAGCAATAGCCGATCCCGACGACCCTGGGGAGTATCGGGCTGGTCGAGGAGTTCGTGGGCCTGCGCGATGGTCAGTTGTGTCCATTTCGCTTTTTTCGCACCAACGCGGGTAACCGGACGAGTGGCATCGAGACGTTTGCCCTCGCGCCCACGATACCCCATGACCGTGCGGATCATCGCCGCCTGATTTTCGTCGAGCGTGCCAGCTCCCTGTGCGAGCTTGCAGTAGAGACGCACGGTTGAGAGGCGCATATTCACTGAGCCGATGGCATAACCCTGCTGGAGCTGCCACTGGACGAAACCTTCCACCAACCCTTTGCTCATTCCAGACCAGGAGGCTGGATCACAGTAGAGATCACCAATATCTGTCAAGCCTGGAATTTGACGCAAGTACGTGGTGAAGAGAGCGAGATCTGCCTGATGGCGACGCAGCGTTGCTGGGGCCTGGCGCTCTTGATAGCGGGCAAAGGTCGCTTGTGCGGTAAACTCGTCTGCCAGACGACCGGCCTCAGCTAACGATAATGGGGACTGGGGAACGAGAATTTCGGTCGTATTTGTTTGATCTTCCATGTCAAAACACCTCGTCTTTCTGCATGTTTTGCCTGTTTTTTACTGTTGATTTGTAGGAAAAATTGACAGCTATTTCTTTAGATGAGTACGGATTGTCAGGAGTTTTTACTTCGTAGAAGACCTTCTCCTGGTCACCTATGTAAGCCCAAAATTGGCCTAGTGGCACGCAAGCTGGAATTTCGCGCAAAGGAGCAGGTATCTTGGATTTGCGATGAAATAGCCAGCGAGTTTCCGCTGTTGTGCAGCAAATACTCAACCTGGAAAAATCTGATGGAGGTAGCTTACTCCCGCTACATGGCACGAAATTCCAGCTTGCGCGACGCAGGGTGCCCAGCTGATCGAACCAAGATCCTGACTCCAGCCCAACCCCACTTATGGTGCTGCAGATCGAAGTGTTCTTCAGAGAAGGATCATACGAAGATGACGAAAGTGAAGCTTATGCTAGATGGATCGGGACCCGCCGGACTTGAGAGGATTGACGACCTGCTCGCTGTGACCGTTGTTTCAACTCAGATGTCTCCATGCTGTCTGCTGTATGGGGTGGCGGCGACACGGGTGCATAGCCACTACACTCGTTTGGTGGGGTTCATTGTTTTCAGAGATCAGAGAGCTTGTGAAGCCACACGCAACACTATCGAGACTCTGGCGGTGCACAGACGTGAAAAATGCGATCAATCGGGCTTAAGAAGAGCGATTTCCTCATATTCTCACCTACTTGATCTAACCGTACGCCACGTTGCCGTCCTCCACACGGAAGGTCGGCCAGTCCGTCTGCTCATCCAGACCCGCAAGTATTTTTGCAAGGAACCTACCTGTACGCGGAAGATCTTTGTGGAACGCCTCACACTTTTCGTTAATCCATAGGCGCGTGGCACGCGACGGTTGTTTCAGATTCTCCAGGTGATTAGCTTGGCTCCTTCCTGGCATTTTTCTTCAACATTGAACCTTCCCATTGCAAATGGCAAGTGACCCACCAGGTCACATATGCAATACTTTTTCTCGGTTTGCGTCTCTTTATTATGAGTCCTTTTCAAGTAAGGAATTTTGAGAGAAAAGAGATGAAGGAGCGTTTATGTGGCAACTACTCTTCTCCACGCTTCGTCGGCAGCGTGGCCAGACTCTTCTCGCAGGTGGGGGCTTCTTCCTGGCAGCCTGCACGCTGATTTTGCTCACTGCTACGACGCAAGGCACTGTGATACGTGCGAATCAGATTATCAGTCAGAACTGGCGACCCACCTACGATCTTGAGGTCCTACCAGCACAGGTACAGATACCGCAGGGCAAGTCGATCCCAGCTGATTTCATTGCGGGCAATGGCGGCGGTATCAGCATGCAACAGTACAAACAGATTCAGCAGCTAGCAGGAGTTGAGGTTGCTGCCCCCGTTGCCTATCTGGGTTACGTCCAAATTCCCTCGCCAGAGATGGGCTTTGCGCCTGATCGTCTGCCAGATGGTTACTATCAGGTGGATTGGACACTCACGGCAGCCAATGGCAAACAAACCATTGTTGAACGACACGAAAGCTTCATTTATGACGTGACGGCGTCTTGCTCTGATAATACTCATTCTACACAAATGAATATACTGTCAAAAGAACATATTCTCCTTCCTAACTCTAACTGCGGCTTTAATGGCGGTACGTTTCCACAAATCTTCCAAAGTATTGATACAGGACCTTTTCTCCTCACTGCCATTGACCCTGCCGCAGAAAACCTGTTGGTCCATCTTGACCAGCATATTACCAATGGGCGTATGCTCACAAATCAGGATACCGTTCAGAAAGATGCGTACGCGGGAAATCTCTATCAGGTTCCTCTGCTCTTACAGGAGCAACTCCAAGGACAAACCAACTTACATGTAACTGTCAAACGCCTGAACAGGCAATCTATTACTCCACAGCAAGTAGTAAACCGGGGTGGTGTTGCATATTTGACACATTTACCTGGGCAGCAAACAATTCTTTCTCAGAATGCTCCTACCATCCAAAACAGTCTTATCAATGTTAGTAAACGAAGATACGTTCCTGCATTATATTGGGATGGACATTCCTGGCAATCCATCTACGATGAGGCCGGATTGGTCAACATGTCATTCCTCTATCAACCTTCTGGTCTTACCTATCAATCTACGAGTGCTCCTGATGGACAGCCAGCCCCCTCTTATAAACTCGTTCCCAGCCATACTCAACATGCTCCAACGGTATCACTACCATGGGGGGGCCTGATTCCGGAACTAGCACCTTCCAATCAGCAAGGACCAGAAGTTGCATTTCGCAATCTTATGCCGCTTGATGTATCCACAACAAATCCGCCCTACTATGAAACGCAGTTTGTCGGTCAGTTTACCAATACATCTATCTCGAACCAGTTCAGCAATCCACTCAACTGGTTGCCGGAGACGACCTATGCGTCACAACCTGTGCAACTGCGTTACGATGCACAGGGACGACCTGTCCCTTCCACTCCTCTCTATCCGACGACAAACCCTGCTGGTTTTACATTGCAACCACCTGTAGCGTTGACGACGCTTGCCGCCGCACAACGTATTATGGGCGACAAGAGCATCAGCGTCATTCGTGTGCGTGTGGCAGATGTAAGTAGTGCGAACGAAGCCAGTTGGAACAAGGTAGCTCAGGTTGCACAACAAATTCGCCAAACGACAGGATTGCGTGTGCTGGTGACGCTTGGCTCTTCGCCTCAACCCACACTGGTCTATGTGCCAGGGATTGCGGTTGGGCAAGACGGCTCGACGCGATCAATTGCCCCGCTCGGCTGGGTACAGGATTCGTGGATTTACATTGGGGCCGCCGTTGTCTATCTCGCTCAGTTGGGGTCAACGCGTCTCCTCTTTCTCGGCGCAATTTTGCTGGTCTGCATAGGCTATCTTGTGGTGACATTCAGCGCGTTGGCAACGACACAACGCAAAGAGTTCGCGGTGCTGAGCGCACTCGGTTGGCGACCCTGGCAGCCTATTCGTCTGTTTCTAGGGCAAGCTCTCGTGCTTGCACTCGTAGGTGGTATCGTGGGTATCATGGTGGCACTCCTGATCGCAGCACTGTTTGGCGCGACACCTATCCAGTTCGTCGTCATCTGGACGCTCCCCACTATCCTGCTTCTCGGTCTCATCAGCGTCCTTGCTCCGCTCTGGCACATCTGGCATATTCGACCCGCCGAAGCCCTACGCGCTGGCTCTACTGTGACTCAACAGAGTGGTCTACGGCTACGCTTTTCGTCGCGGTTCCCGCCATTAGTTGCGCTCTCACTCAGCAATCTCACTCGCTTGCGTCTGCGGGCTGTTATCGCCATTGGCAGCATCTTCTTCTCCGCGTTGCTGCTCACCGTTCTCTTCAGCGGTTTGCTCGCCTTCCGCCAATCGTTGCAAGGGACGCTCCTTGGCAACGACGTTCTCTTGCAAACTCAGATACCACAGATCACGGGTGCTGTGTTCGCAGTCATTTTGACCTTCTTGAGTGTCGCCGATCTCCTGCTCTTACAGGTTCGAGAGCGCCAGCAGGAGATCGGACTCCTGCAGGCCGTTGGATGGCGACCCGTGTTTGTGCAACGCATGTTCATTCAGGAGGGTCTTTTGCTTGCGTTCTGCGGTGCCTTGCCAGGAGTACTGGTTGCTTTATTGATACTCGTGGTGCAACACACTGCGCAGGGAGCCATTCCGCAACCAATTATCGCACTCGTTTCCTTGCTGGGTATGCTCGTCATCGGCGCACTGGCTACGCTTCCTGCTATTAGCATGGCCGGGCGTATGCAGGTGGTTGAGATATTGCGTGCCGAGTAACGTTTCCCAGGTGAGAGAAGGGGAGCGCGTAAATGAGAAGAAATGTATGGATGGAGGCCGCAATTCATGGATGCGAAGAGGGCAGCTTTCCCCTTTGCATGGATGGTGCAAACAAAAGAAGATAGGTCTGGTTCACCAATGAACAGGGAGGAGCCACATGTCTTCTTCGATAAGCTGTATCAGCAGTATTATCCACTTATGCTGGCATATTTCCGCTTTCGTGTCGTCAAGGCGGATGTTGCAGAAGACCTGGCATCGCTGGCGTTTGAACGCGCCCTCACGCATCTTGCAGAACTAAAAGCACCAGATGCTGCGGCGGCATGGCTCTTTCGTATCGCACAAAACTGTGCTCATGACTATTTTCGACGACAACGACCAGAGGTCTCACTGGAGGAACTGGCATTTGCGGAACGTCCACAACAGCGTTCATCAGAAGAACAGGTGCTTGCTGACGAAGAACGTCGTAGCTTACTTGCTCACGTGAGTCACTTGTCAGAACGCGAACAGGAGATCATCGGTTTAAAGTTTGTGGCACATCTGACAAATCGCCAGATTGCGCGCGTACTGCATATGCCAGAGGGTACCGTTGGCTCGTTGCTCTATCGCACGCTTGGCAAACTGCGCAATGCGCTACACGAGGAAGGAGGTACAGTATGAAGAGACGCAGAGACAAGTATGATGAGGCATGGTTCGAGAAATTAGACGCCATCGTTACAGGTAGAGAAGTGCCCACGCCTGAAGATGATGACTTGCTGCAAGTCGCAGCAAAACTAGCTAATGCATTATCGCCACTTAACCAGTCTAACACCTCGGATGTGCAAAATGCCTATAGCACACAAGCGAACTCCCCAGTACAGCACTATACCATTGCGCCAGCAAGAAGCAGAAAACGTTCATTGTTACAAACACTTCTGACAGTAGCAGCAGTACTTTTTGTCCTCTTCGGCATCGTTGGTACCTGTCCAACGAATACGCAGGTTGTGGTGGCAACACGAGATGTAGGGCAACACTTCTGGCAAGCTGCAACCTCATTTGAACAAATCGATGTCTCATCTCTCGCTCTTCTCATCGTAAAGAAGGTCGGAGTACGTCCCTTGCTGCCAGCAACCGTACCAGCAGAAACACAATCTGTCGAGTTCGGTATTATCATGGATGATACGAACCCACCTACATTTAGAGCTTTCACCTCCGACTATCGTATTACAGGACAAGATGTGTCTATCTATGAGCAAGCCACAAATCTTGTCGTCCCATCGTCAGCAGCACAAATTGTCTCTGTTGGTACATATGAAGGCCACTTATTTCAGGACGACGCAGGCAATCGTATTCTTCAGTGGTATCAGGACGGTATGACCTGTCAGATAGCAAGCATGCTCCCTGCACACGAACTACTCGCACTTGCACGTCAATTCCATCCGATTACACGCTGGGAACTCATCGTATAAAGGAAAAGGGAAGAACACATGGAACAACACTTGAAACCTTCACACGAACAGCAAGAAAACAAAGAGCGCAAGAGCATTCTTACAGTCAAAGGCATGAGCAAATCCTACAAAGTACCAAATGGCAAGTTAGGCGTATTACAACACGTTGACTTCGAGGTACAAACAGGCGAATTTATCGCTATTACTGGCTCTTCGGGTTCAGGTAAGACGACATTGCTCATGCTACTAGGTGCATTGGATGTGCCGGATGAAGGGGAAATCTGGCTTGATGATGTTGCTGTCCACAACCTGCATGGGGTCGCGGCAGCCGATTTTCGCCGTAACAAAGTTGGTTTCGTGTTTCAACTCTTCTATCTCTTGCCCAACATGACCGCCCTGGAAAACGTGATGACTCCCCTACTCCCGTACCGCCGCAAGCTCGCATTTGATTTGAAGGAACGCGCACAAGATTTACTAGAACGTGTAGGACTGGGAGACCGTCTGGGGCACACGTCTGCACGACTCTCAGGCGGCGAGCAGCAACGTGTAGCGATTGCGCGTGCGCTGATCAACCAGCCACGCGTGTTACTCGCTGACGAGCCCACGGGCAACCTTGATACAACCACTGGTAGCGAAGTGTTGCGTGTCTTACGCGAACTCCAAGAGAGTGGGAATCAAACACTGATCATGGTGACACACGACCTTGAAATTGCACGCATAGCTGATCGGCATATTCATCTAGGGGAGTTGCGCCAGAAGAATAAGTGAGTGCACAATGTTAGGGATTCAAAAAGAATTCACGTATCCTCAGTTCATTCGTCAGTTCTATGTTTTTCCTCCAAACCGTTGTGGTTTAGAGCATACCACATTCTCCTGGATATTTTTGAATCCCTTAACAGAATGAGATCTTTTCCGAATCTATCTGGAAAACGGTAAGAGAATATGCTAGACTACAGCAAGATGGAAGTGATCAAGAACAAGGAGGTAACAATGTCAATCGGACAAGCTTACACGAACGCACTTACCCCGCAGGAGCAACAAGCACTCCAGGCCAGTTGCGACATACTCATAGATAGTATCTTCGACGATCTTCAGAACGTAAAAAAACCGGAAGATGTTGCCAACACCATGTTAGGCATATACCTACCCGAACGCTATCTGTATCAATATACTCCACTTTTTTTGCGAAAGTTCGCTGTTTGTATTCTCACTGTGGCGTGGAAATTAGCACAGCCAGAACATATGGCACTTTCCTCTTTAGCAGAAGAACTAGCCGCATGGGTCATTCTCCAGGAAGCAAAGAGGTATCTTGAAGATGATACAGATGAGGAAGTAGAAAATGCTTTTGATACGTTTATCGCGGCATACTTTGAGGATACTGATTTTGAGTACCTCTATAATAATGCCTATGATGGCATTGAGGAGACAGAGGTGGCTCAGTTCATGGGTCTGTCCCCATTAGCTTTCAGGGATTGGTTCTCCCCATTTTCTGATGAGCCTTCTCGGACGCCACACCCCTATGTGATCGAAGATGACTTCCCAAAAAAATGAGAGCAAAACTGAGAGCAAATACACTTGACCGAAATAAGAAAGACTGGACAATATTGGACAAAAATCACACTGTGCTACGCTCAAAAAGTCCACTCAAGCAGAGCTTAAGTTCCCCTAAACAAGCACTGAAAGGGGTTCGAGTCCCCCTTTCGGCACTCATAAAACAGTTGGGAAGCTCACTTATAAAGTGGCTTCCCAACTTGTTTTATGGGCATATCTCTTTGATCACTCTCGATCAATAATCCCCTATATGTACTACTCCAGTAGCTTTTAGGACACAGATCCTCCATACTGGCAAATAGTATTTTTATTCGCATTTACATATTCAAAAACGAACTGGCTACAGCATACCCCTTCTTCAAACAAAGAAAATAGAAATAGGGAGGATTATTTATGGAATGCCCACTCTCCACACTGTCATCAGGTGATCTCTTACACGAAACGCGATATCGCCTGCTCAAGCAACTCAACATCCCAATGAGCCAACAGGAACAGAGAGCCGATTGGCTGGCATCAGATGCTCAATGCCCAGACAGAACCGTCCTTCTCCATCAGATCACATTTCCTCTCAGCACTCCTTCTGACCAGGAAAAAACCATCCAAACGATCACACAAGACTTAACAGCACTCGCAGAGCATCCTGGCTTTCTCCCCATTATTGATGTGTTTCAGGAACGAGGAGCACACTACATCGTCCAGCTCTACCCTGAAGGGATGAGTTTGGCTTCGTTGCTCAAACAACAAGGTGGCACACTTCCAGGATGCGAGGTTGCTGAATATGGACTCCAGATCTCTACCATGTTGTCCCTACTCGCGCAGTCTCATACCTCCTCTGTCAATGGTTTTCTCTCTGCTGAGACCATTCTCATTAGTCCTGACAGGCACCAGACCTGGCTGCTCTATTTCCCTTCCTTTTCATCGCAAGCACCTCAGCAGGAGAAAGCAGCCAGTGATGACCAGACGGCTGAACAAATCCACGAGAAATCCTCTTCTCCATCGCCAGACCTCTACTCACTTGCAACAACATTACACTCCGCTCTCACAGGTTACGATCCAGATGAGAAGCAGGCTTCTGTTTATCCCCTCGTCCGTCATTTAAATCCAGCTGTGACTCCTCAGATGGAAGCTCTGTTGGAGCGTGTATTACACTCATCGACATCACAACGCTTGACAGATCCTTTCCAGATGCAACAAGAACTCTCCAACTTGATTATATCCTATCCTGCACCATATACCACTTATACTCCATATCCTCTCCCTATCGGGAAGGAGCAAATACATCAACACAGTTATCAGAAAAGGAGACGCAATCTGGCGATCGCTGTTGGACTGGGCACAGCCATTCTTCTTCTTCTGATACTTACTTTGTATCCATTGTTAACCGGCAATCCCTCCGCCACCGCCATGACCCAACAAGCCGCTTATCAAAAGGCTCTCGACCAGGAACTGAATTTGGAGTTGCAAGCTTATTCAAAGTATGGTATAGGTCTGAGTGATGGTCGCCTCGTCTTTGATATTTACTCTGGTCGCACAAAAGCTGGCATCGACCTCAAGCAGCAAGCGGCTTCCGCGCTACGACAGGGCAATACCAGAAGCACCATGAACCTGTTGAAGCAGGCCATCGCAGCAGACCCAGCAGATGGCGAAGCACAAATCTATAACGAGAACCTTCATGTGCTTCAGAGCGGCGCTCCTTATATCACCATTGTTATTGGACTATCCATCGATAACAGCCCGGGTGACCTTGTCATTGATCGTCCAGATCTGGAAGGTGCATTTCTGGCACAACATGAAATCAACACACAAAATCTCTTGCCTCATGGCCTGCAGCTACGCCTTCTCATTGACAGTTCACAGGAGGATAACGGAAAAGTGGCAATGGCAGCACAATTCATTGCCAATCGTGTAGTGAAGGCAGGAAATCCCGATCACATCGTCGCAGTCGTTGGGTGGGCTACCAGCGAAGAAACAATCAATGCACGTGACATTCTCGCCGCAATACACATACCCATGGTATCACAAACAGCTTCAAGCGTTGCATTGAGCGGGAGCAGCCCCTATTTCTTCCGCGTCGATCCACCTGATAATCTGCAAGGCAACATCTTAGGAACTGTCGCGGTGCAGCAACTGCATGCGAAGACCGTTCTGGTTCTGCAAGACCCTGCGGACAGCTACAGCGCCTCCCTGGCAAATGCTTTTAGCAGTTATCTCAAGGCACACCATACCACTGTCATAAATGCCAGTATCACGGAGTGGGTAACCACAGCAGAACAGTACGAGCAGACAATGATCCCCAACGCGAGAGCCAGGCAAGCCAACCTCATTTTTCTAGCAGGGTCCGATATCGATGGCATCCGTTTAGCACACGCTCTCGGGGAAAGTGCCAGGGCAAACCCCACAGATGTTTTTCTGGCGAACCTCAAAATCCTGGGTGGCGATGCCTTATACACAAATTTGCTCTTAGGAAGAGGAGATGATCCAGATGCAGCTCTTGCTGCAAAATTCCCGCAAGATATGCAGAGGCTTCTATTCACATCTTTTGCTCACCCGGATGAGTGGACCTTCCTCCATGTCCCTCAGAAGCAGCAACCAGCTTTCTTCACCAATTGGTCTAACACATACCAACATGCCCTTCCTCCTGCAAACAATGCCTTTAATCCGGGAAATGATCCTATCCTGACCTACGATGCCGTACGGGTCATTGCCAAAGCCACCACACTGGTGTCTGGTTCCCTGACTGGTCAGGTGCTGCGCAATGCGCTGGCGTCTTTAGGACATGGAACCGTTCCCGCATTCCAGGGAGTGAGTGGACGCATCACATTTGATGCTCAAGGCAACCCTATTGAGAAAGCTGTCGTTGTGTTGGATATTGAAAAGAGAAATGGGCAGAATATGGTCGTCTTGCATCAGATTGCAGGTAAGTTCTTCTAAAGCCCACAAATTGCGCAAAGAGGGACCTTCTGTCTGTAGATCTCGTGCTCGCCTCCCAATTCGCGCTATTCAAAGAGGTCTAGATGATATGCCGCCAGGAGGAGCGGCATTTGCTATCCAGCGCTGATTGTCCTTGAAGTAAACAGGGTGAATCAGGTCAGCCCCATCTCTTTTGCTTTGAGGGCTGCCTGGGTGCGATCACGCACCCCCATTTTACCGAGAATACTGCTCATATGGTTCTTGACAGTTCCCTCTGTGAGGTAGAGAGTTTCGGCGATCTGACGATTAGAGGCACCTTTAGCAACGAGGGTGAGGATCTCACGTTCGCGTTCGGTAAGCTGTTCAATAGAGCCTGTGGCAACAGAAGATGACGTGTTAAGTGAAGCAACCTGCGGTGCTATGGCTGGTATGAGGGCTGCGAAGACTTTGCTAGCGATATCAGGTTGTAGAAGCACTTGCCCACGAGCAGCGGCCCGCACCGTCATCGCAAGTTGTTCAGCCGTGATGTCCTTGAGCGAATAACCAAGTGCGCCAGCATGCAAGCCAGCATGAATAAGTTCAACGTCATCAAATGTTGTCAAGATAACAATATGTGAATCAGGCCAACGTTCCTTCAAGGTTTTTGTGGCGGCAATGCCATCCATACGCGGCATACGAATATCCATAAGAATCACATCTGGTGGTGTTCCTGCTTGATAGAGACGTTCGGCGGTTGTGATGGCAATCTCTCCATTGCTAGCTGTATCTACAACCTCAAAATCTGGTTCTAACTCAAGTAGCTTGCGAAAACCTTCACGTACAAGCGTTTGATCGTCAACAATCAGTACACGGATGCATTGTATCATAACTCTTCTCCACGAGATCGGAAGTCTTGATGGCATTGCCTGGTGAAATATGCACATGGATAGTGACTCGATACCCTGTCGGTTCTATAGGCCCATAGGTAACCTGACCGTCAAGCAGTTCAATACGCTCACGTAAACCAAGCAGGCCAAAGCCTCTGGTGTGTTGTGTCGTGTCTTTCGTCGTCTGTCCATTACCGTTATCAAGCACAACCAATTCCAATACTTCATCTTCATAGCGCAGGCGTACCAGTACTTTTGTGGCATGGGCATGTTTACGTACATTAGTAAGGGTCTCCTGTGTGGCCCGATAAAGTGCAAGCTGAAGATCCGGTATGAGAGGAGGCAGCTGGGTATCCAGGTCCAGTGTCAAATCTGTATCAGGTGCGACCACTCTGAACTCATTGCTCAGCTGCAAAATAGCCTCTGTCAAACTGAGCGTAGCTATACTGGTAGGGCGTAATGCTGCTACAGCGTTACGTACCTCTTGCATTGACTGCGCCGCTACCCGTCTTGCCTCTGTCACCTCTATAATCGCACGTGCAGGATCGCGCTCTTGCAACTTACTGATTGTCTCAAGCTGGATGGTCAAAATTGTGAGGTAGTGTCCCAGTGTATCGTGTATCTCACGAGCCAGACGAGTACGCTCACGTACTACCGTTAATTCTTCAACTTCGTTGGCATATTTTTGTAGCTGGGTATGTGCAACCTCCAGGTCCCGATTAGACTCTTCAAGCTGGTTTAGCAATATCCTGGTACGTTTTCGTTCGATGTTTAACAGGCTATTTGATATCGAGAAAGCTGCGACGAAACCAAAACCAGCGATGAATGTAATCCATCCATTCCACAACGTTTTCCCATTGCTGATAATACTAAGGCTCAGTGGGGCTGATATGTAAAGAAGTACACTCAAGATGATAGCTGTTCGCGGCGAGAGGCGGGAAAAGTAGATTGAGATCATCACAAAATAGAGGAGCCAATCAAAATCAATGCCCGTTACAAGGAACATGCCGCTGGCAATTGTGAGTGCTGAAAGAACTCCTAAACAAAGCGCAAGTTGCCTCCCTTCCAGGTGGATATTGATGAGTAGCCTGCAAAGGATGACCCCATAGAGTATCTGGCATGCCGTGAAGGCGAAAAAATTAGCAGGTGTGAGGTGTTGTGCTCCTGTAATACCCATGATGTAACCAATGACAAGCGTGATTGTGGAAGCGCTATCGGTTGCTCTTGTGGTAAGCCACTGGGTGATAGCAGGGTGCTCTGTAATCGGAACCTTCGATGGGCTGGACATAGCAATGTTCTCTCCAATCGAACCTGATGAAATCTTCTTCAGGCAATTATAGCACAGGACTGGTATAGCGATGATGTGTCGAAAGTAAGGATGGAAGCCGGGGTCCATGCATTGACCCATGACTTTAGTCATTGGGCGTACCGCTGCGTATTTGTGACCTGAAAGGTGACTATATCCACATCAAACATGACTCATGCTACGGCTATACTGCGGGCAGCAATATGAGCGATGCAAATGTCCTACCTTTGCAGGATTTGTATGCTCATGTGGGAACTGGAGAAGGAGTTATTTCTATGGCTACAATCTTTTCATTGAGTAGCTGGCTTGTTATACCATTCTGGTTTTTGATGATATTTGTCCCTCGCTGGCGTTGGACAAAGCGCATCATGCAATCTCCGTTTGTCATTATTGCCCCCGCCGCACTTTATGCATTCCTGGTGCTTCCGCGCCTCGGTGATGTTATGCCTGCCTTATTCAGGCCAACATTACCAGGGATTGTTGCCTTGCTTGGCTCTCCTGCCGGAGCAACCATTGCATGGGTTCATTTTCTGGCCTTTGATATGTTTACTGGGCGCTGGATCTATCTTGATAGCCGTGAACGCAATATTACGGCCTGGTTGGTTTCGCCCATACTATTCCTGGTTTTTATGCTCGGGCCTTTTGGTTTTCTTACATATCTGATTGTTCGTACCGCATTCTCAATGGGCAGAAAGCAGTTGAAAGCACGGTCAAGAGAAAAGAGTGTATGGTCTGCTACATCATCTTATGAGGCGCCTACAGTACCCCATCGCTAGATATAACAAGGAGAAAATAACATGTCGCTTACTACATCTTCGCATCAACCTTCTAAGGCTGACTATCGCTTTGACCTGCGTTCTGCTCTACAACGAAGTTTTGCTCTCAATCCATTGTTGACGTTTGTGGCATCAGCTATGATACTGACACTTGTTGGATCAATGATAGGTATCTTTGTAGACCCTCGGATCATTACCGGTGTGCCTGCCTGGGTCAAACCTGCCAAATTCGCTCTCTCGATCAGCATCTATTGCTTTACATTGCTCTGGTTGCTAACTTTCGTTCAGGGACATAAGCGTCTGGTTAGTTTTGTTGCGAATGTGACGGCCCTGGGCCTCGCCATGGAAATGGTGATCATGATCGTTCAAGTGATTCGTGGCACCACCAGCCACTTTAATGTAAGCACACCACTTGATACCACTATTTATGCTATCACAGGGGTAACCATTGTCTTTGTCTGGTTAGTGGGCTTCATTGTGGCCATTCTACTCTTCATGCGGCGTGGGTTGGATCCCATCTTTGCATGGTCGCTGCGTCTGGGTGTTCTGCTTGCTCTGGTTGGCATGGCGGTGGGTTTCTTAATGACAAGCCAACGGCTATGCAGATGAGCGGCCATACATGCTGGTGCGCCTCGTACGATTATCGGTGCACATAGCGTTGGCGTTGCGGATGGTGGTCCTGGCTTGCCATTTCTTGGGTGGAGTACAGTGGGAGGAGACCTGCGTATCCCTCATTTCGTTGGCCTGCATGGTTTACAGGTGTTGCCTTTCCTTGGTTGGCTGTTGATGCTGGGTAGCTTTAGTTGGTTGAGTACTCGTCATCGTGTGGCCCTGGTCTGGACAGGCGCTCTGAGCTATCTTGGTCTGGTTGCGATACTCACGTGGCAGGCCTTACGTGCTCAGTCGATTATCGCACCCGATGCCCTTACGCTCCAGGCATTGGCTATATTGCTGGGTGTGACCGCACTGAGTGTGATAGCTATTGTGGCCCATGCTCGCATGCGCATTGCTTCGACGCCACAGTTCTAAGGAAGAGGCAGAAAAATCCTGTTTGCGAGCCAGGTGACTTACGTAGTTACCTGACTCACTTGTATGTTTGGAGTATCTATAGCCAGCTATCTACACTCGTGTATGTTTTCTCCAATCTCTGAAGATGACTGACCCATCCATGATCGACTATCGTCTCGGATTATTTCCGCTTATGATGCCATCCAAACCTGTACGGTTTTATCATCACCCCCAGATGCGATGCGCTTCCCATCCGGCGACCACGCTACTGCAAACACACCGTTGGAATGGCCATGATAAGTGAAGGTGTTGCCACCGTCTGCCGCATCCCACACCTGCACTGTCTGATCATTACTGCCAGATGCGATACGCTTCCCATCCGGCGACCACGCCACCGCATTCACAAAGTCGGAATGCCCAGAATAGATGAAGACGTTGTTACCATCTGCCGCATCCCACACCTGCACGGTATTATCCCCAGAGCCAGATGCTATGCGTTTCCCATCCGGCGACCACGCTACTATACTCACAGGGTTAGAATGCCCATGATAGGTGAAGACGTTGCCACCATCTATCGCATCCCACACCTGCACTGTCTGATCATTACTGCCAGATGCGATACGCTTCCCATCCGGCGACCACACCACCGCATTCACAAACAAGGAATGCCCATGATAGATGAAGACGTTGTTACCATCTGCCACATTCCACACCTGTACCGTTGTATCCCATGAGCCAGATGCGATACGCTTCCCATTCGGCGACCATGCTACCGCATCCACAAAGTCGGAATGCCCTTGATAAGTAAAGATGTTGCCGCCATCCACTGCATTCCACACCTGCACTATCTTATCTACTGAGCTAGAAGCTATGCGCTTTCCATCAGGGGACCACGCCACCGCATACACAAACAAGGAATGCCCACGATAGATAAAAACATTGTTACCATCTGCCGCATCCCACACCTGCACCGTTGTATCCCATGAGCTAGATGCGATACGCTTCCCATCCGGCGACCATGCCACCGCCACCACAAAGTTGGAATGCCCATGATAGGTGTAGAGTGTGGTTCCTAAAGAAGAAGAGCGCACTCTGGGTCGATGGTGCATCTAAACCATGTGAGATTGCCAACCAGAGGATTCCTCCACCCACAATGGTCAGTTCTACCAAACCTAGCGTCACCGTGCGGCGGGAAAGACGTCGAGTAACTGGCGAGGGAGCGCTTGCAGGAAAGCTTGCAGGAACACTCACTGGAGATAAAGTTGGACCCTCAGAGGATCGGATTGGCGGTTTGACAAGAGTCGAGGGTGGCAATGGCTGATGTGGGCGAGTGACAACTGGAAAGGATGCAGTTCGTCGGTTGCGTTTTGGTTGACTTGCCCGCCGCAAAGCCGTAGCAAAATCCTGCACACTGGCAAACCGCTGCTTGGGATCTTTGGCAAGGGCTGTCATCAGCACCTGTTCCAGATCGGGCGAGACTGTCGGTTCCCTTTCACATAACAAAGGTGGAGGAACGAACATGTGCTGGGTACATAACTCAGCAAGTGAGCCATGAAAAGGACGGTCTCCACAAAGCCACTCATAGACAACGATCCCCAATGAGTATTGATCGCTCGCGGGTCGAGATCTGCCCTGGATCTGTTCAGGAGACATATAGGCAACAGTACCAACAACTTCTTGCATGCTCTGAGAATGTGAATTTTGTGCCACCAACGCAAAGCCAAAATCACTGAGCAGAACATTGTAATGTCGGTCCAGCAACATGTTCCCTGGCTTGATATCACGATGGATCAGTTTCTCATTATGGGCATATTGCAGGGCATCAGCGACTTGACTGACGTAAGAAACGATCGTAGGAAGGGGAAGCCGTTGCCCTTTCGGGTGGCGTTCTTTGAGGGTTCCATTGGGAGCATAGCTCATGACGAAGAAGGGTGTGGCATCAGCTACACCGAAGTCCAGTACACGGACAATATGAGGATGCTCCAGATGGGCAATGATACGAGCTTCTTGCAGGAACTGCCCGATCTCTTGGGTTACCAACTGGGTGTGGAGCACTTTGATGGCGGCTTGTGTTCCCAGGTGAAGATGCTCACCAAGGTAGACTTCAGCAAAACCACCTTTGCCCAGTAAGCCAATGAGATAATAGTTGCCAAGCCGTTGTCCCACACGGTTGGGTAGATCTGCCATCTTCACGCTCCTTCTTCAGTACGGATTCCTCCTGACTCTTCATTAAAATATCTCTGTATTAATATTATAGAGAAGCACATGATTGAATTACGCACTATATGAGTCAGTTATGCTATTGCTTCTTCATACCCTTCCTCTTCAATGCCAACCATCCTGGAGGTGATTGGCAAGAGTCGGATTTCTTCCTCTATTCAGCATGGAGATGAAATAGTGTTCTGCTTTATTTTTCGTAATGGTAAACTTGATAATTTGGTGCCTTCGAACACCGGGCGAGACCAGACTATCTGGAGTGGCTCTTCTCGCATTTCTCTGGTGGCCCTGCCGCCCATTTTCATGCTTCTATTGTAGCGTTTTGTAACCATTACGTCAAATTTGCATTTGTCATCTCATCCCCTCTCCAAAAGGAATGCGCCCTTCGTCCCCAGAGATGAAGCAAGGGGAGTTCCGGGCGTGCTTTGGAGAATCTTCACATGATATGCTTGTCTTATCCTGGTATAATCTTCTTCTTCTAGTGAAAGAGAATTCTACTGGTACTGAACGGTTAACACCGGCACAAATGACCCACCAGCGTCACCACTGTAAAAGTGTAATACATCTAACATGAAAGTATTGCTGGTTGCTTTCTGGAAATGAATGCGGAACTGTGTATGACCATTCAGATTGATTGATCCCAGAGCACTCTGAGAAATCATATCGGTCGCCGCTTGATTTTTCTGTGTGGGAACAACATCAAAGTTTCCAACATTACTTTGGGCTGCTGTCGCACTATAATCAGCCTGCTCCAAAGCATAGTTGCCATTGAAGCCTCCGATGGGAGAAATGTCAGCAGTGATTGGCCCCAAATCGTTGGCAAAAGGAAAGGTATCGTAGCGATAGAGGGTCAAGCTGACACCGACAATTTTCGCACCTTGCGGAATCTGACTGGTATCAAAGGAGACAATACCATCTTCACCATGATTAAGTGCATTAGAACCAGGCTCGATATATGGAAGGGAGTTAATGGATACACCATCACCTGAAAACTGGTGAACAGATCCATCCTCGGGTGCAATCGAGTTGAGCGTAAGCGTATGAGTAGGAGGTGGTGACGTAATGGTATAGGTCTGCGATTGTACAGTACCACTGTTGCCAACCTGGTCAACTCCGATAAACTTCAAGGTCTCCGAAACAGTATCCTGAATAGGACCTGTATATTTAGTGGAACTGGTCGTTGGGGTTGATCCATCGGTTGTATAGTAGATTGTTCCTGGCATATTCAAGCTCAGACTAATACTCTGTGCACCACTATACGTTCCCCCAGGAGGACTCGCACTTACCTGGATTGTGGTGATCGTGTACGTCTGAGTTTGCACCTGGCTGGAACGACTATTGCTATCAACACCAAAGTACTTGAGCGTTGTCGTTTGGGTAAACTGAAGCGAGCCAGTATATATAGACGATGATGTTGTTGGAGTTGAACCATCTGTCGTATAGTAGATCGTCGTGTTGCTTTCGGTAGAGGCCAATGTCGCTAGTCACCGGGCCTCCAAAGGTACTACCAGCAGGAGATGCACTAATGACCGGGCCAGGATTATTGATCGTATATGTTTGCGACTGAACAGCACTGTTATGATTGCTGGCATCAACAGCAAAGAACTTGAGCGTTGTCGTCTGCGAAACCGTAATCGGTCCCGTATACTGTGAAGAACTGGCGGTCGGGGTCGAGCCATCGACCGTATAGTAGATCGTCGCACTGCTCGGATTCGCGGTTAACTTCACCTGTACCGACCCATTATAGGTTCCTCCAGCGGGTGATGCTGTTACAGTTGGTCCCAAAGGATAATTCATAAAGAAATTGTACATCGCCTGAGTTGCACTCGGTCCCTGAGGGTCGGTAAACGATCCACTGTTGCTTCCTCCCGACCAGGCATGTCCCATGCCGGTGATTTTCCAATATTCCTCAACTTCGTTTCCATTGGTATCATTCCATGTCAAAGTTGTATAGGCACGACCACCATTGGGAACCTGCCCATTCGTTGTACTGGAAGGACTGTTAAAGCTCGCATTATACGTGTTATTAGAAGCCAGATGGTCCGTTTGCATCCATTGCTGGATCACCTGATCACCATTGATAGGAGCTACAGTGGAGTCACTTGTCCCCTGAAAGACAATTGTTGGTACCACACGAGCAAAGCTACCCATTGCATTAAATGCTACCTGCCCTTGCTGCACCGGGTCGGGGCCTCCCTGGCTTGTTGCAGTCGAACCAGCAGTCTGTGAGGTTGCCGCTTTATACTCTAACCCTGAATGAACACCGATAGCGGCAAAAATGTCTGGATAGGTAGCTCCCATGATTACAGACATTGCTGCACCCGCAGAAATCCCTGTTACATAAACATGACTTGTATCTATTGTCCACTGAGAGGTGGTTTGCTCCACAGTTTGCGTGATTCCGGCAATAATCGCCGGTTCGCCACTACCCCTCGCCTGATGAGCAGGATCAAACCAGTTCCAACATGAAAGCGCGTTATTGCTACTTGTCTGTTGTGGATAGACAACAATGAATTGTTTCTGATCCGCTAACGCATCCATTTGTGTTCCTGCGGCAAAGTCAGATGGCGTTTGCGTACAGCCATGGAGCATGACAATCAAGGGAACGGCGGTGCCAGTCTGATAGTTGGCTGGAGTATAGACAAAGTACGGACGACTTCCTGCGGAACCATTGTACGTAAACTGCTGCCAGGTTCCGCTGCTGGCATGACTACGAGGTGAAAACTGTACCAGAAAAACTGCGGCAACTAAGGTAACTATAATACAACAGATGAAGAAACGACGTGACAGTTTTAGCATGGTAGTGGTCTCCCTCCCGAGTATGTTCCTCGGCTCTCGGTCGGTGTTCTGGCACTCGGGCGAGTGCCAGAACATCAGTATTCACAATCCAGCTAGCCATCAGAGGATAAGATGACCCATTATTTTGTCTGCTTCATAAAGAAGTTGTATACGGCCTGAGTCTCGTCTGGTCCCAGCGGATCAGTAAATGTGCCGGCGAGACTACCACCAGACCAGGCATGCCCCATCCCATCGACAGTCCAGTACTCCTCGATGTCGTTGCCATTGTTATCGTTCCAGCTGGAGGTTGTATAGGAGTAACCATCTGGAACTTGTCCATTTGTTACACTGGTAGGATTATCAAAGCTCGCATTATACGCACCCTGGGAGGCAAGTTGATCCGTTTCCATCCACTGCTGTATCACCTGATCTCCATTGATGGGGTGTACCACAATATCAAATGTTCCCTGGAAGACGATTGTTGGTACCACACGCGCACGGCTTCCCATTTCGTTGTAGGCCACCTGACCCTGTTCTACGGGATCTGGTCCACCTATGATGAAAACACTGGCAGCAGTCAGGGGTGTAGCTGCCTGATATTCTGCTCCTGCTGCTACTCCAATAGCAGTAAACAAGTCTGGATAGGCAGCTCCCATGGTCACAGACATTGCAGCACCCGCAGAAACACCAACGACGTACACCTTGTGCGTATTTATCGTCCATCGGCTGGTAGTTCTTTCAACGCTCCGCGTAATCCCGGCAATTATTGCAGGCTCTCCGCTATTACGTACTTGATTACTCGTATAGAACCAGTTCCAACACAAGGCCGGATTGGCAAAGACCGACTGCTGTGGATAGACCACGATGAATTGTTTCTGGTCAGCCAATGCATTCATCCGTGTCCCTGCGGCAAAGTCATCTGGCGTTTGTGTACAACCATGGAGCATCACTATCATAGGAACAGCCGTACCCACCTGATAACCAGCTGGAGTATACACAAAGTAGGAACGACTCCCTGTGCTACCACTGTATGTGAATTCCTGCCAGGTCCCACTACTGGCATGACTCTGGTATGGAAACCGTACCAGAAAAACGGCGACCAGGGCAATGATAAAACCAATGATGAGGAAACGACGATGCGACATCTTTAACATGGTAGCGTGCCCCCCTCCCAGAGATGTTTCTGGGTAGATAGTCGATGACCTGACGTTCGGACGAACACTCAACATCAGTACTTACAAGTCGGTAAGAAAGCGGATAGTGAGATACAGTCCATCAGTTCATAGTGATTCAGAAAGAAGGCGTACATGATCTGACTTATGCCAGAACTAAGAGGATCACGATATGGCTATAAGAATTGAGTGACTCCGAAGAAACGATGCTGACATGTACCACTACGGATATAAGCAACCAATGGGGGATGAAAAAGAAGCATACAGATGAAGAAAACAACGTTCCTCAATGCGGCACAATATTTGCGTTGGTTGAACATCAGTGTTCGCTCCTTGTCAGGCACTTGATGGACTCTCCCACTCATGACCTGATAGCACCCATCGCCTGCAGATTACTACGAAAGTTTGAGTTTCAACTTGCGTTCCTGAATACAATCCGTGGTATTGCTCTCGGAGAAAAGAGCCCATTTTTAGCCAGCATCGGCATATAACTGATCTTCCTGAAATTCATGCAACCAAACACCATGCTACAGGGCATCCTGGTCTCTCAGGTACTACTATCGGAGTGGCTGGCACCGTTCCCCGGTCTTGTTATACAAATAAATTTCAGAATTATCAACCAAATGTGACATATGAGTCACTTATCACTTTTCATTAGAGTACCTGATTGCGATGTTTTTGTCAAGAGAAAAGGGAAATAGGGTACTTCTTTCTCTTCCTCTCGCGCCTCCTGCGGTTGCATATAAAAGAAGCAAAAAGGTTTTGGGGATACCTGGGTTTGGCAACCCGCAAACCCCGCCAGGAGGCTGCCGCCCCCTGGACCCGTCACTATTCAGGTGTTCTCACCACCTGCGGTGGCTCGCCCTCGTTTTGTTGGCAGTGGCAGGGTTTGCGGCGCAAACCCTGCCACTGCCAACAAAACCTACGAAGCGCCTGTGGCGCTGAGAATCTGGAAAAGGGGACCTGAATAGTTACCCTGGACCCCCTTTTCCGAACTTTTGTTCCAAAAATTCAACTCTTGCAAAAAATTACATTGCCTTAAACAGATCTTTACAGAAGAGCAGTATACTTGTACCCAGGTAAGTATGTAATCTACACAAAGCCTACGGAGACGTGAATAATGCTCTTCTCAAGATTTTTAAGGGAAGCCATCATCGCACAACTTCCACCCATTGAAAAAATAGTGGCATCTCTCGTCGTTTGGGGGTTTACCCTCATCCTGCACCTCGTCCTCAGAGCAGCATTCTAACTTGAAATACTGATATCAAGTCCTTTGGAGGAGTGTCCCCGAAAGAGACACTCCTACCCCATCAGGGAGCAGATGGCCCTCGATCCCGCACAGTTTTCTCCGAAGAACCTCCCACGCTTCCTCACTATGACTGAACGGGAGCCAGCCATACCATCGGCGCTGTAGGAAGCGCAAGATTGTCTGAATGGAAGAAACGTAGCGAAGCAAGCACGTGATTCAGTACAACAGCGACAAGGGCACCACCCCCAATCAGAACCCAGCCCAGCGGCCCCACCGTAACGAGATTAAGAAAGTCACGCAGAAATGGTACCGTGAGAGTCGCAATGAGCACCGCCGTGGAACCCACTACAGCACCAAAAACAGAACGTGTGAGACCTTCTTCAGCCCGACCAACAGCGAGTGTCTGTGCAAGTTGGGTGGCAATAATGCTGGCAAAAGCCACCGCACGCGCTTCTTCTAGCGTGCCAGAACCCAGCATGATGATAAAGGAGATAAGCGACGGTACAGCACTTGTCAGAGCACGACGCCAGATCTCATCGCGCAACGGCTTATCGAGAGCAGAGGCTCCCTCCCGTCTCAGTCCAGCAAGGTTACGATGCTCAGGTTGCTGAAGAGCGACCGCCAGAGACGGCAAGATATCCGTAATCGCGTTCATTGCCAGAATTTGACGGGCGGTGAGCGGGGTACTCAGCCCAAGTATGCTGGCTCCAACCACCAGACCCAGTTCACCCACATTCCCTCCCAGCAGCAAGCCCAGAGCACGACGAATGTTCCGCCAGAAGCTACGTCCTTCGACAAATGTTTCCACAAGTGTTGAAAAATCATCGTCGGCAATCACAACATCGGCAACCTGACGAGCAACTTCTGTACCACCATGACCCATCGCAACTCCAACATCCGCCAGCCGTAAAGCTGGTGCATCATTCACACCATCACCTGTCATAGCGACAGTGTGACCACGGCGTTGCAAGCTCTCAATAATGCGCAATTTGTCCAGAGGCGTAGCTCGGGCAATGACCACCGCATGCTCCAAACGGTCATCGAGTTCGGCATTATTGAGTTCTAACAGTTCGGTTCCCGTGAGTACCTCGCCACCATTATCGAGCAAACCAGCTTCGTAAGCTATAGCACGAGCGGTAGAGGGATGATCACCCGTGATCATGATCACCCGTGCCCCTGCATCGTGACAACGGCGTACAGCGACGCGTACCGTTGGCCGAAGTGGGTCACTAATTCCCACAAAACCAAGAGCAGTTAGACCATGCGGATCGTCAATCGGAACATCGGACGGACCTTCAGCAACCATAAGTACACGTAGACCACGCTCGGCAAGGCGCATAGCATAGGTATGTAAATCGTCTTTGCCGACTTCATCGAGAGGATATCTCTCTCCATTTAGCAATGCCCAACTGCACCGTGAAATCAGTGTTTCCGGTGCTCCCTTGACACACAAACGTTCCTGAACAACCGTAGCATGAAAGGAACGTACTGGATCAAATGATAACTCAGCATCGTGATTTACGCGTACCCTTTCACCCAGACCAGCATCCAGGGCACCCGCAATGATAGCAACATCCGTAGGATGCGCGTTTGCATCCGGTGCATCCGGATGAGGGCTGGCCAGGGCTGCGGTGAGTAAGACATGGCATAAGTTTTCTGGCAGTTCTCCCGGCAATGTCGCTTCCTGATGGCCATCAGCTACCAGACCTAAAGCGAGATGCCCTTTCGTCATCGTTCCTGTTTTGTCAGTACAGGCAACATCTACTCGTCCAAGCGCTTCAATGGCTGATAGGCGGCGCACAACAGCATTCCGGTCGGCCAGACGGCGAGCAACCCCCGCCTCACCTACCCTGGCAAGAAGCGGCAAGCCTTCTGGAACACCCGCAAGGACCATGGTCACGCCAAGGGCAAGCTGAGAGGCAAGAGGCCGACCTAGCAGGAGTCCAGAAGCGACAACGACCCCACCACCAATAATCGAAAGAGGAAGGATCAGATGGAGCATACGGCTCAGGCGCACACTAAGGGGACTTTCCTTCGTCTCGTCCACAGAGAGAGCTGCCGAGATTGCACCCATCCTGGTTTGACGACCGACCGCTACCACGATGGCCAGTCCTGTACCAGTAGTGACATTGCTCCCCTCCAGAACCACTCGACTCTCATCAGTTTCTCCATCTGGAGCTTTGCGTACAGGCAGAGACTCCCCCGTCAGGGCCGCTTCATCCACTTCCAGACCCTGAGAACTCAGAACACGTGCATCGGCAGCAACATAGTCTCCAGGTGTCAGCAGCAACACATCCCCTGGAACGACTTCATCGGCTGGTACTATTACACTCTGACCATCACGCAAAACTCGTGCCCTGGAGGTTCCCAGGTGTTCCAGCGCTTCCGCCACACGATTGGCTTTGTGCTCTTGCCAGACCCCTACCCCAATATTTGCTACAAGTGTCACTATAATAATCAGAACATCTCCGATTGCTCCCAGGAGCAATGAGAGACCTGCACCAGCAGCAAGCATGCCGATAAGCGGAGAGCGAACCTGATCGAGAATCATAGCCAAAAGTTGATTACGACCGGCCTTTAATGGAGCTTGAGACCGCCGCGCCGCAGCCTGAGCGTTAGTCAGGCCATGCTCGGAGGTCTGCAAGGTGCGAAATACGCTCTCTACACTACGCTGCCCCCAACGTTCAGGGTGAGGATCGACGAGATGGAACATGGTCGATACTGGTCGCTTTCCGCCTCGCAGCCTCAGCCACCCATCCATCAATGCTAAAGATGAAGTTATTTGCACAACACGAGAGGCCAGCTCCACACCCGGCCCTCCCCGTAATCCCCACACAGCCCCTACGATATTGGACAGCACCGAAAAAACCACAGAGTCGCGCACTGTCGCATCTCGACGTACAGCAGCATTAATAATTGCAACAATGGCCTCAAGATCAGGAGCCAGCAGATCCACACGCCCAGGTAAACGGGTACGATCGTCCGAGAGTCCGATTGCCATATCACAAGCGGCGAATGCCTCTGCCGCACTTGCATTATCCGAGACGAACGCAACAAGTGCTCCATCCACCTGTTTCGCTCGAATCGTCTCTACCGCATCGCTACTATCCAGAAGCGATACCTCCACACGATGAGCAAGAGCCTGCACAGCAAGCTGATCACCATGGGAGAGTACCCCAAGTTCCACCTGATACTGCCGACATATTTGAACAAGGTTCTCAACTCCTGCTGCAAGTTTGGGCCGTAAGGCAAAAATTCCAAGGGGCTTCTCCTTATGTTCACTGCGCAATACTAGCACATAGTTGCCATACTGGCGAAGATACGTCGCCTCCGGCACTGAAGCCCAGTCTTCGATAGGACCAAGGAGGTACCTTGCCCCTTCAATATATGCAGTAGCAGTTCGACCATCGAAGGAGCCATTGATAGCTGGTACACGGTTTGCAGCTCGAAAGGCTCTTCCCCAGGGTGAGCCAGCAGCAGCAGATACGCCAGATGCCTGAGCCAGAATTTCGGGAGTTTCGCAGTCATCAACCAATGAGAGTGCACTGGCGAGTTCGAGTCCTTCGGTGAGTGGGCGTACCCCATCCAGAAGAACAAGATCTGGAAGACGAATGGTTCGGTCTTTACGCGTACCAACTACGGTAACCCCTGCTCGTAGCACTCGCGCGGATGCTCCCAGGTCCGCACTGTCCAGACCAACAATAGCCGTGCGAGGATTTACGAGCAGCAGCGCAGATAGTGTTCGATTAAAGGAACGAGTAAGAATGGCTGTCGCCGCCGCATAGATGAGCGAGAGTGGACCCACAATTTGCAGATAGCGCTCATGGAGCGAGAAGGTAGCTGGGGATGGGCGTGGCTCTGGGGTGAATGGCTCAAAGGCTTCATCGCAATGCAACTGCAATACGAACGGGCCACCGTAGAGCCGCGCCCCTGAGGGAACCGTGCCACCCTGAACGACAGGTAGAGGCATACCATCATAGCCAATTGCCGTCCCAACACCCTCTACGATCTTCGCCGGCAGAGGTGTTCGCTCCCCTCCCTCCAGACGTATCACAGCACCTGGTTGTACCGAAGGCGCGTGTTCTACTCTCTCCTCATGACGGTGCCATGCAGAACGACGCGCAACCGTTTCAGTCAGCAAACGCAAGGATTCGGCCCCAGTAAGTGCAAGGCCAATTGGACTACCAGCAATGGTCAGAGTGACAATAGACGGAATGCTAAAGAGAAGATCCGCCACGGTTCGCCCCAGCAGAATTCCTCAGCCCAAACCGCAGTGGCGCAATACCTTGCAAAATACCAAACACACTCGCCACTTGAATTGCAACACCCGCACCAGGAAGAGGTTTCTCAAATCCTGTGAGGCGGCGTCCAGCCAGGAGTCCCAGGCCAAGCGTTGCTCCAACAGTGCGAGTGGCGCTTTGGACCAAGGGCCCCAGATCGAGCGGATGGGCTGGACGGTCTTCATCTGGCAACGGAGGGAGTTCCAGGCCAGCTATCTCAGCAACCAGGTCATCGATGTCAGCTACATGTTCTGCGAACTCCACCAGCACACGACCGGTAAGCAGGTTTGCTCTGGCACGTACTCCAGGGCGACGCTCAAGGTGTTCTATCACACGTTGTGCCAGATGCGGATCACGATCTAAGCCACGTACAGCAATACGTGCACGTATAGTCTTTCCATGCCGTTCTTTTATGATCGGGGGAAATGCAGACTCGTCGTCAGGTTGAGCAGTCGTGTCGATATCGAGCCGACATATCATATCCAGAATAGTTTGCTCATTTGTTATTGTCGGATCAAAAAAGACCAGAATATTGCTTGTTAAAGCATTGGCTTGTACGCGATATACGCCCTCTATCTGAGAGAGTTGCGTCTCTATCAAACGTCTTGCCTGTCCCGACCATCCTGGTACATGAATTCGTACCCGGCCAGAAACCACATGAAGAATGCGCGGTTCAACAAGGGCTACACTCATGTAATCCCTCTACTTCCTTCCTGATGAAGAACACTATCTTGGCGCTCACACCCACAGCTCAAGCCACTCAACATTTTCCATAGGGTATTTTTACGAGGTCAAATGAGGAAGCGAACGGTGCCTCTCTCTCAACATATATGTCATGCATGCTAGGGCATCTTAGCATGCATGACATAACATTCGCTCAAGCTCTGCTCTACTGTGGTTCACGATGACTCTGATTACGGATATCCTGGGCATCCACCCACATATCTTCAACATTCTCACGCGCAAGCGCCGTTATTCGCCTGATTTGTAAACTGGCAAGATCTGCGAAGCGGCCAAGACGTTGCCCCGCACGACCTACGATTTCTTCGGCTTTTTCTATCGCTGGCCGATTTGCTTCTTCCGTTTGTGCTACCGTTAGTTGACGCATCTCCTCCGGTTGCTCTGGCGTTGGTTGACGCGCCTCCCCCTCTTGCATTATTCTAGGCTGATTCACCCGACTGGCGCTCTCACGTAGAGACGTTGCCGCCATCTGAATACGCTGACTGGTAAGAGCGACAAGCAAACCAACCCGCAGTCCCATCTGCTCTACGAGTTCCTCTGCTCTCATCACTGCTGACTGGCCCGATTCATCTCTTTGAGTCTGGCTCATCAGGATTGACCCCCTGCTTCTTGCGCAGGTTCCTGTGGCTGGCCATTCTTCTGAACCTTATTTGCCGCCAAAGTTCCTGCTTGCTGCATTCCAGAACCAAAACGCCGGACAACTGTAGAAAGGACATCGCCAGCTATCAGCACTCCCGCTGTACCATAGACTGCGCCACGCCGTAAAAGTTTGCGTGCCTGCGGGGAGAAGACTGCCGCAGTCACTACAGCAGTCACAGCTACCTCAGGTTCTAAATAATCTTCAAGAGCCATACTATCCACCTACCTTTCGCAGTGTGCTCGAATATCATTGCAATCTGCATAATGATTTTTGACAATCGAACGTAGCAATGTCATCACAAAGCATTGCTCGGTAGACTAAATAACCCACACCTGTCTACTTCCGATCATCTTGTTTGATTACTACACATCACTATGGCAACCATGAGTGCCCGGGGTCACGCGTATCATGATTCGTCCTGATTCGTGGATGAAGCGTTACAGCCTTGCCCTTCGACATATTCGCTCACTCGTGCTGTGACGGGCCAATGGATAGAAAACGAACATAGACACTTTTTCCCGTGAACTTCACTCCACTAACATTATAAGGCTGTGTTGCAAAACATCATTGATGTCTATCATCGGCATCTTCGGTGGCATTCCTTGTGACACTTTTGTGACGATCCTCATGTAAGCTACAACCATCGTAGCTTTATGTAGTGCCTCGGCCTCAAAGAGAGCTACCAATAGAACACAAAGGAACCATTAAAAGCTGATTAAGAAGGTACAGGAGGAAGAAGAAACACCATATTAGATTTACATAATAGTAATAGTAATATTATAAGGACAAAGACGCAAAAGCTAGACAAAACCACCTGAATGAATATATACTAGAAAAAGGGAGATATGTCCATCAATGTGCCAATGGCTCTCCTCACCCATTCATACCTGAGTCTTCAAGCCGGAAGATATGGCTAATTAATAAGGAGAACATCAACGGCTCTGGTGACGATTAATTCCTATACGTTCTATTCCAAAATGACAGACAATGACACATATCTGCAATTTTGTAGAGTGTCACAAAAGTCAAACGTGTACTATATTCAAGGAAGGAGGGTAAGACGTGTTAGAAAACATCTCTCGTTGGCTCCAGGCTTATCGTTACGCCATCATATCTATGACCGCTGTCATGGTTTTATTGGCTTCCTCATTGCTCTTTCTCTCTCGTGATATGGCCCCTCAGCTCCATGCCATTCTTGGCCCTAATCCCAATGTGAATAACCGAGGACAGGGTATTGCAAACGTTTACACACCTGCTCCTACTAACCCACCTGTACCTACACCTACTAACCCACCTGTTATACCTACGCCTACCAGCCCACCCGTTGCACCTATACCTACCAGACCACCCGTTGCACCTACACCTACCAACCAGCCCGCACCCACTGATACACCCACATCATCACCAGATGGCAATCTTATTCAGGATAGCAGCTTTGAGACGAGTAGTAACCTTTGGGTCTATGGAGGAACAGCTCCACCAGCACGTACAACGGTACAGACACAAACTGGTAGCTATTCATTAAAGTTGGGATTGAGTAGCGGACAACAAGGTGACTCCACAGCCTATCAACTGGTCACTATTCCAAGCAGCGCACAAACCGCTACGCTCAGCTTCTACTACTGGCCTGCCAGCAATGACTCTGGCACCTATGCCTGGCAGGAGGCAGATGTTGTCGATAGCAACGGCAACATTATTCAGCAGCTTTTCGTGGATACGACCGATGATAACACCTGGATTCTGTTGTCGTTTGATCTGTCATCTTACGTCGGACAAACCATCGGAATTCAGTTCCTGGATCATGAGAACTCTAATGGTTACGCTTACTATACATATATGTATGTTGATGATGTGTCATTGAATGTAAGCTAGCCAAAAGAGGGATCACTTCCCAGATCTGCTCCCCACCTGCGGTGGCTCGCTCTTGTTTTATTGTTAGTGGCAGAGTTTGCGGCGCAAACTCTGCCACTAACAATAAAACAGTCAGCGAAGCACCCGAGACGCTGAGGAATCAGAAAAGGGGCCTGAGTAGTTACGGGTAATCGCATCTTATTGACCCAGGCACACATATACACAGTTTTCAATATGCCACTTCTTACAATTTCGTTGTATACTTATGCTGGACGTTTTGATTCGTCTAGCATCGTCTGGACGCATCAGCACGTATCAAAACATGGGCACCGTGGAGCTATTCTATGAGTAAATGCTCGTATCTGGCTCTTGTTTCTTGTTAGAGGAAGACATGAACGACATATCTAAAAGGGAACAAGTAGAAAAGGTGCCCAGCAATAATTAGGAGATACGTGGAATGCGAAAAATTACATTTCGTCTGGCGGCAGGAGGCACCTCACCAGATGCAAACATACAGCCCACATTTCCTCGGCAGAATGCAGACTTCCACAGCAGTATTTCACAAGCAACCTCTCATACTCAGCAATGGATACCATCAGATCCTTCACATGTCATATCTTCAACCAAACCGCAACAGATCCTTCAAGCCTCTCAGCTATCACAGCCGTTTCAACCAGATCCGCAGGACAAATTCATTCTCATTATTGATGACTCTCAAACAGTGCGCAAAATCGTTGAAGCATGCCTGCACCGAGAAAACTTCAAAGTCTGGAGCTTTAAGGATGGCATAGAGGCTATGGGCTGGCTGGCTAAACACCAATCATACGTGCCTGATCTCATTATGCTCGATATTGTTCTTCCAAAGTTGGATGGCTATGAAGTTGCACGCCGTCTGAAAGCAAAACCGCAGTTTAGTAATACAGTGATCGTAATGCTTACCAGTCGCGATAGTGTGATGGAGCGCCTTAAAGGGCGCCTAGCAGGAGCAAAAGGCTACCTTACCAAGCCATTTAAGACACAAGAACTTCTGACCGTCATCGAATCTCACCTCGGCACATCCGCATAAGAAACATTCTAAGGGATCTTCCGGTAGGTACTGACCTTTCGCAGAGAGCGCTTTTGCTAATAGGTATGAGTTAGCCGAAGAGGGAGGGATGTTCCCCTTCTTCGGCTAACTCACAAGATTGCGTGTGACCAGCAAAACCCAAATCTCACGGTTCCTTCGTGAATTTCTCACACAAGTGGAGTCTCCACAAGTAAGTGAGATGGCTCGCAATCACCCAAGCTGGCCTACCGGCAACCGGAATGGTGGGCCATTGGCAGAGGCAAGCATCCCTGCAAGTGCATAGTACCAGGCCACCAGCCCGCATATAATGCCCAGCCAACCACCAACCATAAAGCTAGCAGTATTACCTCCTGCCAATTCTCCAATAGCCAGGAAGAGATAGGTCAAAAACAAGAGGCCGAGGACGACGAGGAGCGCAATATTGGTCCTGAGAGACCCCAAAAACAGCACCGCAGTAAAAATCGTCCAACACAAGAAGAAGAGACCAAGCGCAGGACGGAGAGCACCTGTAATGAACAGCGTATCGTAGATTCCAACTCCAGGGAGAAAGGTGACACCAAAAGCTCCCAAAAAGCCGCCATACGAGGAGAAGATAGTCGCTGCAAGAGTGTTATCTTTCCTAAACTCCCACATGCCTGCAAGAAGCTGAACAATACTACCATAGAAAAGAGCAGCTCCAACAGCGAGATTGATGCCCACACGGTCAGAAGGAACAATAAAGCCCGCATAGCTAGCGCCAAGAATGGCAGTGGTGAACGCCAGAGCGCTCATCCCGAGCGGAATCGGACTCGCTATAGTACTCACTACAGGTTCGACATGTTCACGACCTACTTGAGAAACATATTGAGCCATTGAAGTTCCCACCTTTCACTGAGAGATGAACCATGCAACAATATTTTCAGGAAGGGTGCAGTGACTGAAAATGGCACTCGGCAGTTCTCGATGCTGAAGCCAATTGCGAGAGAGCAAAACCGCCATCTTCCAGTGCATTGCACAACAGTAAAGTAATCACATAAATACACTATCGTTTGGCGATAGTGTATTTATAGCATGGAAGATGCATGATGTCAAGCACAACTGTTCGTTACCAAAGAGACACTCCTACTAATACATCACATTTTCACCGTATTCGGATAGAGCAGTGGCTCCAATAGTACCAATTAGGAGAAAAACAGTGTAGAAGACAGATAAAAAGCGTGATATTCTTTAAAGGAGGGTACAATGAAATACTATATTACTTATCGCATCACACATCCTCAGTATACCCCTACGACAGCGACAGGTGTAGTAGAGGCCCATACACGTCCAGAAGTTGAGGCATGTCTGGCAAGAGGGATTAAGAAATGGAAGACACAAGACTACACTGTCGAGATTTTGAAGATTGCCAGCATCGAAGATTTTCAACGCATTCGCGTCGAAGGAACACACTAACAGAATAAAAGTACCAAATCTCGGGCTCTACCCCTTGACAAATATCGCATCTATGTGTAAAATGCATATAAGTGTTAATTAATGGATGCTTGTCAGTAAGCATAGACACAGTTCGAAGCATAGAGATGTATATTGATAACTTATTGGGCAGAAAGAGACATTTGAGTCGAAGGTTGCTCAAGCACAAAACCACATGAGCAATATCATGTGTCTGAAACAAGGGCCAGGCAAAAGGAAAGGAAAGGAAATAACAATGATCAACAACACGATCAACGACGCGACATGGAGTCTGACAAAGTCTTTCCAGGAAGCAAATCAGGCAATCACAGACAATGCTGTTGCGATACAAGAACAGAATGTACACTTAGCCCAAAGTATTTTCGTCAAAGGGATCGAAGTACTCAAGAAGAATACTCTGAGCACCCGTACCTTAACCAGGGAATTAGTTGAGCAAACCGAGAAACAACAAGCTGCTCTTCAGGCATTAGCCCATGAGGCTGTAGATGCATACGTAGAGTTCCTCTATGCCCCACTCTCTTACTACAAAGAGGCCGTCGAATTTGCAGAGACAGCGGCTAAGTAAAGTAACCGTCTGCAATGCTTTCATATGGAAACCCTCATCATGTGAAAGCATTGCAGTTCATGTCTCACTTTGCCTAAAGTGACGTATGACGAACAGCCAGCTCATCCATCACATTTGCCAATAATTTTGCCATGCCAGGTACAACCTGGCTCTTCCCAGTGCAGGAGCTATCCGTATGAAGTCGATAATTATCAAGGCTGATAGCCCAGTAGATAGAGCCTGTAGCAAAAACGAAAGCGCCTGATGGAGCAATATAATAGGTAGTATTGCTGAAGTCGGGCTTATTGTTATTCGTTACTGTGGGAGACGTACCTATAACCTGTAACCCTGAAGGCGTAAATCCATTATCGAAGACGCGATCCCATTCATATCCCACAAAGTCACAACCATACTGCGCTCCCCTTCTCAGGTCAGTTCCACTCAAAAGAGAGCTTTTTGTCTGGGAACTGATCTGCCATGAAAAGCCCCACTGTTGATGGGTCAGATTAGAATACATAATACCGATCAGAGCATTCTCAGGACGGTGAAGAACGGGATCCCGCCAGAGGGCTGTTACACGAGTATTATCCTTACCATAGAACGGATCTGACGCGAGTGTACCATCGTCTGATGACACTTTATAACAGATAATGGTTCTATTCGGCTTACCAGCACTATCTGGCCCAAACGCATTTGCCAATAGGCAGCATCCGCTCCCAAAAAAGCCAGATTTACACCCTGATCACGCGCATATTCTACACCATCGCGCATCTCTTTTGTCCAATATTCATCATGACCAATTGAGAGATAGGCCCGGTGTTGTAGTAGCTGTCCAGGATTTGTATGTAAATCGACACTACTGATATATGAGAGATCATAGCCCTGTCTCTCCATCCAACGAATCGCATTTATTTCATACACAAGTACCTGACTCGACCCCTGTCCTGAGGTATAGGGTCGGTCAAACGATACCTCCTGACCTCGTGGTAGGGCAGCATTTTCTCCTATATGGGCACTGCTATCTGCATCGTAGAGACTAACTCCCCCCCAGTCATTGTATGCAGCATAGGTTGTATCGGCGGTGCAGACCACATATTGTGAGTGTGTATTGCCAAGAACATCAAACGGTACATAAGTTTCTAAGCCATGCTGCAGCTCCGTAAATTTAGCCAGGTAGACACCTGTCACCCAGTCAGGTGGCACTTCGACCGTGTAGGAAGGTTGCCAATTTGCCTCAACAAGGCCCACCTTGCTGTTTATACGGCATGAATGACAATCAACTAAGGTTTGTGTATCCAGGTTATAATAACCTTGTGCATGCCCTGTTAAGGTCACCGTCAAGGCCATCAATCTCCCACCACTTCCACCATACCAGCCCATTCGGTAGATATCTACTGAATAGCGTACACCTTCATACTCCGTACTGACATAGAACGTTATCGTTTGTCCTACTGACACAGAAGTTGCACCTGCATAAGCCTGTATTTGTATAGAGGCCTCCCTCTGTACAGGAATTTTCCACTTACTTGTACCCGATTGGGCATTCTCACTCATAATCACATTACTTGTCGTCTTCGTTGCTTGTGTACTCAATCGAAGAAGACTATTTGCATGCGAAAGCAGCAAACCTGGGGCAAAGAGAACAACCATTATACTTCCAACCAACACAAAGACCACCACAGTGATCACCACACTCCACTGTCTCACACTACCTCCAAAATAAGACTAGGATTTAAAAACACCTGAACAGTTACCATTATTAACGTAAATGGTCATCTATAGTATGCTTTGCTAGCATTAAAATACCATTATTTCTTATTATATTTATATATTTGAAATTTGAGATACAGTTCAAAATTTCTCATCGCCTATGGCGCTTCGCAGATCATTTGTTGGGAGTGGCAGGTTTGCGACGCGAACCCGCCACACCCAACAAAACAAGAGCGAGCCACCGCAGTGGCGAGCAAACCTGAGTAGTTACTCTTAAACTTTCAGCAGCGCAATACCGGACGGCCCCTTGAGCACGAAGGGCTGAGTGATAGTATTGCCATACAAATCCTTATAGACACCAGCAGGAAGCGTAACAGTAAACGACGCCGACGAAGAAGGATTTACAATAGTTTTTCCGTTAGAAAAATCTCTCATGTAGACATTTTGAGATTGATACATCCCACTTGTGGCATGGCCTACGTTTGCATTATACTCAGGAATGAGATTCAGGTAACCATAATTTGATCCACTATTCGAACTTCTTGCAATGTAGACATAGCTGTGAGCTCCCTTTCACCAGAAGGTAATTTGCTACCACCCACTGTTTCTGCTCCCGGGTTAGATTTGTGATAATCAAAGTTAAAGACCAGGAGTTGCCCTTTCTTCTGTACGGCAATATCACGAGAAAAACCTGCCTCCAGTTGCCAGTTGCCATCAGTGGTATAGCCATTTGGACCATCAGTATACGCACCTTCACTAAACGCGAGGTCCGTATAAGGGAGCAGTTGTTCATTGAATGCAAGCGACTGCGAGGTGACGCCTCCGTTGTCAGGACAGAAATTCATTTCCATTGTTGCTGCTGGCCTGATAGTTATGAATAGCACTATACATAAACTTTGCCCAATTTACGACAGTCTTAGTATACGCAGGTCCATGAATGCTCTGGGCATCTCCATACAGATACTTCCACACCTTTGAACCATGCGAATCGGTCATCCAGACGCCACAGCGACCCTGCGATGCAGTGTTATCCAGGTTGACATTGTCAAAAGCAATACCATCATACTCATAAGCAAAAGCTGGATAGATCCAATTTTGCAGCATAAATTGCAGCACAGAAGGGTTTGTAATATCCAGAGGTACGTTGGGATCTCCAAATTCATAGGCAAGAGTTTTCTTATCACAAAGGTAAACTAGCCAGTTTGGATGATGAGCCAGAAACCAGCTTTTATCATAATAGACAGGAAAAGATGTGTTACCTGGATATCCACTGGCTCTATCAAATTTCGTATAAAACGACTTGTGAATTGTACGCGGATCTGTAGGTATCTTCGCCCCCCAAACGTAGCCTATAACTCCTCGCTCAGATGCAGGAGTTACATTGCCTTCTTCGGCCAGTCCCGGATGTATATTCTCTGTTGTATCAGCAAGCGGAATGATATTAGTCGGTACAGGCGCTGCCATGCAGAAATTTGTAACCAATAAAAGCAATAGAAGTGAGGCAGGGAAGACAATAAAGCTCTTTCTCATTTTGTGCTTTTGTACCTGGCAGTACTTCCATAGAGTTTGCTTTTGCCTCTGCGACTGCTGAGAGCTTGCGTTTAGAGGATTTAGTTGGTCTTTTCGTGGTTTTTGTTCAAAAAGTGATCGTGGATTCATCGCTACGCCTCTTTCATCGAAGTACAAAAACGGATTACCTGTTTTCCCATCGACGCTTTTGGCAAAAACTGTAGGCTTCGCAAGTCTATGGTCATCCCGGTAACTATTCAGGTCCCCTTTTCCTGATTCCTCAGCGCCACAGGCGCTTCGTAGGCTTTGTTGGCGGTGGCAGGGTTTGCGCGCAAACCCTGCCACCGCCAACAAAACGAGGGCGAGCCACCGCAGGTGGTGAGAACACCTGAATAGTTACTGGGATGACTATGGAGGGTGAGCCACCGCAAATAGTGAGGAGACCTGAGTAACATGGTGCGGCTAATAAGGTTACATCACTCCATGTGGATCTCCTCTAGGGGTTTGCTCTCTGCTCCTGCATCTGTACACTCTGACATAGCAGTGATTGGAGTAACTGGAGGTAGTCTTCGGCCATCACCTCCCAGCGATAGGCTAAATAATCTTCCGCAGCATTGGCTGCCAAAAGAGTACGCCTCTCCGGATGACAATACAAATCGATGATGGCATCAGCAAAACTTGCAGGATCTGAAGGATCACATAAAGCTATCGATGCAGGACGAAACAGCGAACGGATACCACGTAAATCCGATGCAATCATTGGCCGACCCATCCAGGCAAATTCAAAGGCTTTGGTTGGTAACACAAGCTCCATATAGCCTCCAGCCCGGTAGGGCATAATACCCACATCTCCACGCATAATAAAATTCACCACTTCATTCACAGGGCAAAGATCACTAAATACCACACAATCAGCCACGCCCAATTCTTCGGCCAACTGCTTGAGAGCAGGAATCTGATCACCTACGCCTTTAATCTCCAATTGCAACTGAGGCACCACCTGTCGAGCCAGCGCCAGTGCACGAATAGCAATATCTAAACCTTGCCGTTCCGCCACTGTACCGTGATACATCAAAATGAAAGGGCGTGATGTATCAGATGGGAAAGAAGGCAAAGCGCGACGTGTTGGAGGAAAAATTTTCGGGTCTGCACTATTAAAGATACTTGTCACTTTCTTATAAGGCACGCCACGTTTGAGCAACAACTCCTCAACTGTCCAGCCTATCGTAACCACATGATCCGCAAAAGCTGTCGAGATCCTCTCTTGCCAGCTTGCCAGCAGCATCACGATCTTGCGTAGCCTTTTTCCGGCTTTCTCGGCCATGAGTTCTGGACAGGCATCTTGCACATCTAACACCACTTTCGCACCTAATAATTTGGGGAAGAAAGTTGCGAAGATAAGGAAATCTGGCATATTGTGCACAACAATGACATCATATGGGCGCTTCAGATGTAACCAGGTTATCATCACTCCAGACAGAACAAGAAACCAGCACCAGTTCAGGATGCTCAAAACAAACGAACTACCATAGCAACGATTTATCGGCACACGATAAATATGGACTCCATTATGTATTTCATAGCTTTTTTTTTGCGGCTGATGGGGGCAGATGACATCCACCTCATAGCCAGCATCCACCGCTGTCTGAGCCAGACGGAGCGCCCTGGGTTCAAATGGATACCAGTCAAAGGTAATCGTACCAATACGAAGCAACGACATACTATATTACTCCTTATCTTAAATACATCTTTTACTTGGAGATATTTTCTTTTAGCGCTTTGATGTCTTCTGCAGCAAAGAATGAAGATGCGTTTTTTCTCTTCTGCTTCATGGCATATTCGTAGACAGTAGTGACCTGATGCGCCACCATCGAGCATTCCAGATGAGCAATATCAGCTCTACCAGTTGTTGGTTCCGTCAGCAGGAGGGCCTCTTCCAGCGTTACAGCTAGAGCTGAAGGATCATCTGAACACACGTTGCAACCTTTGGTACGGCTAATGACCTGAGTAACATCTCCTACATTTGTTGATACAACAGGAACATTACAGGCCATAGTCTCTTTTACGATATTGGGTGATCCTTCATGACTTGATGTAAGAATAACTACATTGCTTGCATTGATATACTGCACAACCTCTGTTTGTGGCAGGCCATGAGCAATCACCAGCCTGGCCGATATTCCTCGCTTTTGTAGACATTCGACGGCAGCCTGGGCCAATTGCAAACGCTTCCTGGGCCACTGTGGATTACTGCCAAAAAGCACATAATAACTATCCTGCTCCCATCCCAATATAGACCGGGCCTCTGCACGTGGAATAGGGTGAAACAAGGTAAAATCTACCCCATTGGGAATGACAAACACATCTTCTTTTGTCGTAGCTCTTTTCATTTCTTCGGATTTCACAATCACTGCATCTACGACATGACAGAGCCAACGGCTAACATGTACAACCAGTGCGGCTTTTTTACTCCAGCCACCATTTTCGAGAGGCTCTCCTAACAAATCATCACCAAGAAAAGAGGCAACAACAGGAGTTGTCCACTGGCAACGGGCTGCCAGGCACCACAGACCAGAATGTCCATGTACGATATCAAAGCGTCCTGTAAGCGTTTTCAGAAACACCTGTAAGGTGGCGATGGCATAGCGCACAGGCATAGGATGACCTGGATCAGGGTGAATCAGTTCAACTTTATGTCCGGCTGCTCTCAGCGATTCGGTCTGACTTTTAATAAATGTTCCTAAATGTGGAATTTTCTTTGTTGGGTAGACTCCCGCTACCATCAAAATACGATATGATCTCCTGGGCATTACGGCCATGCCAGATCTCTCACTTTCTTCACTTCAAGCTATTGCTTGTTTGCTCACCCTCCATAAGTCATCCCTGGTAACTATTCAGGTTCCCTCGCCACCTGCGGTGGCTCGCTCTTGTTTTGTGTGGGTGGCGAATGTTTGCCGGCGGCAAACACGCAACCCGCATAAAAACAACCTGCGAAGCCGCCGTAGACGCTGAGGCAATCGGGCAAAAGGAACCTGAATAGTTACCAGGAAACTCCATGGGGTACCACACCTCACACCACGAGAGGAACTGGTGTATCCATATAGACCTGGAACCAGAGTTCCAGGCAGAGCAGTGCCCAGATGGCCCCGCTGTGGTCTACATTTTTTGTACTTGCATGCTCTTGTAGCAGGTTTTGAATAAATGGTGGATGAAATATTCCGCGTTGTCGCGCCCGTGGCGAGTCAAGTAGATCGAGGGCATAGGTTGTCAAATCGCCTCGCAACCAATGCTTGATGGGGACTCCAAATCCTTGCTTGGGGCGATTTATAATCTCGGCAGGTAAGATATTAGCGGCAACTTTCTTCAAGAGAGATTTCAACACTCCATCGCGCAAACGTGTTGTAGGGGACAAAGCCGTCACATATTCAGCCAGGGCGTGATCGAGCAACGGTGCTCGCGTCTCTAGTGAGTTAAACATGCTCATCTTGTCAACTTTGACCAGGATATCATCGGTAAGATAAGTACGTACATCCGCATACTGCATCTGAGCGACAACATCTTGATGAGGAGCAGTGTCAAACTGGCTAAAAAGCCGCTCATATGGATTATATTCACGGATGTGCGCAAAATATTCACGATTATAGAGCAACGGACGCGAACTCTCGGGGAAGGATTTGGTGAATTGTGCATAGCGCAAGGCAAGATTGTGGCGCATACTACCAAAGCGTTTTTTGCCACGTATACCTGTCGGCATCAGCATACTCCCATAGCCCAGGAGAAAGCGTAGAAAGGCTGGTGTGCGCTCAATTGACAACTCACGCTCATAACGCGAGTAGCCGCCAAAAATTTCATCCCCTCCATCGCCTGTCAGCACAACAGTCACATGCTCACGAGCTAATTTTGAAACATAGTATGTTGGCAACATAGAGGAATCGGCAAAAGGTTCATCAAAAGCCCAGACCATCTGTGGCAAAACCGAGACAAGATCCGGCCTAACAAGAAACTCATGATGATCTGTACCGAAATGCTGTGCAACCTTCCGGGCATAAGCTAACTCACTAAAATCGTCCTCCTCAAAGCCAATGGAAAACGTTTTGACAGGCTGTGACATCATCTGGCTCATGATCCCCACCACCAGACTGGAATTGATTCCCCCACTTAAGAACGCACCAAGTGGAACCTCACTCACCAGACGAATGCGTACAGCCTCTTCAAGCAACGCCTTTGTACGCTCAATGGCTGTAGCCTCATCATCCTGGCAGGTTGGTATAAAAGGCAAATCCCAATAACACATTGTGCTGACCTGCCCACATTCATAGACCAATAAGTGTGCAGCAGGAAGTTTGAAAACGCTCTTGAAGAGGGTATGTGGCGCAGGTACATAGTGGTATACCAGATACTCATCGAGGGCAAGAGGATTAATCGCTCGTGGGATACCTGCTTCAAGGATAGACTTGATCTCCGAGCCAAAAATCAAGCGCTCTCCATCCCAGTAGTAATTGAGCGGCTTCTTTCCAAAACGGTCACGTGCTACCAGTAGACGCTGCCGCTTGCGATCCCAAAGGGCAAAGGTAAACATACCACGCAAGTATTTGACGCACTCATCGCCATACTCTTCATAAGCATGAACAATGACTTCTGTATCACTATTCGTACGAAAGTGATGATTACGGTCCAGAAGTTCTTTGCGTAACTCACGATAGTTGTAAATCTCCCCATTGAAGACGACAAGGATACTCTGATCTTCATTAAAAATCGGTTGATGACCACCTGCCAGATCAATAATAGAGAGACGGCGCATACCTAACGCGATACCATCACCAACCCAAACACCCTGCTCATCCGGCCCACGGTGCCGAATAACCTGGCACATTCTCTCTATCAAATGCTCAGCACTCTGACGACTATACTGCCTATCGATAAACCCCGCTATCCCACACATTCCCCGAAAAGTCCTTTCAACTGCGTGTGCTGATGATTTCAGCAGTGGTACGTTTTGTATCAGGCTGTTTCTGGTGTTTTGTCATACGCTGAAAAAGCCGTACATACATATCTGTGATATGATCAAGCGTATAGTATTTTTCAATATGGCACGGGCTGCTTGCCCACATTGCGATGTTTTTACCGGATCACGCAGCAAGGTAAGCAAGGCCTCTGCCAACCCCTGATAATCTTCGGACTCGACAAGCAAACCGTTCACACCATGCTGAATAATATCTTCACTCCCACTCACACGCGTCGCCACACAAGGTACACCACAAGCCATAGCCTCTAGAATTGTGTTCGGCATACCTTCAAAACGTGAAGGAAGAACAGCCACTGCCCCCCGGCGGAACTGCGCCGGTACATCGTCGCGCACTCCTGCGAATTCGACACTCCTGGCAACACCTAACGCCTGCGCCATATGTTCAAGCTGGTTTTGGATAGGACCCGTTCCTACAATAATCAACCTTGCTCCAGGCGCTTCGCTCTGAACAAGACGCCAGGCTTGCAGAAGAACATCAATACCCTTCTGATAACATATCCTGGCAACACAGACAACAACTTGAGATCGTTCCTCTTCAGGGATCTTTGTCTCGTTACCTGAAGGGCTGAAACGGGTAATATCTACACCGTTGGGAATCAGGAGTGTCTCCTGCAAAGCAAAGTTGTGCGCTGCAAGATATCCTTCCATACGCGAACTCAGCACAACAGCCACGGCATGGATACTTCGAAGCAGACGGTGAACCAGACGCACAAAAGGTTGCCCCATACGCTCTAAATCAGCTAAGTCACCACCTACCGGAATACGTCCGTAGACTCGTAGCCATGGTGCACTGGCATCAAGAGAGCCAACAGAGAGCAAAGCTGTATCGAGAGGTTTCGTAGCATTCTCTAAGCCTGAGTTACACACGACTGTGATCATGGGTTTTCTTGCAAAAAGAGCAACCAATGCTGTTGGTAAAGCCAGTAAAGTAAGCTGATACGCTTCTAAAATGTCATAGCATCGTCGCCTTTGCCAGAGTGTCCATCCCATTACGACCAGAGCCATCGCATAAAGAATTTTCTGAAATACTCTGGGTAGTTTCTCGCGGCCTCCTAATAAAGTACCGGCAACGCGGAGAATCCTTACGCCTTCGATCACCTCATACTTTTTCCATGCCTTATTTTGGCGAAAAGTAACTATTGTTACATTATATCCTCTCTTATGCAAACATCTCCCATGTTCAATTGCCTGTCTTTCTGCCCCACCCACGATGGGATAAAATGTACCGATAGAGATATAAATACGAGGATTGCTCACTACTTGTTTCTCCCTCTACTACAACATGTCATCTCAAATTCTTTGCAGGCGTGTTTCTTTCAGGAACACCCTGAACCCTGTCAGGAGGCCTGTGATCTCCTGAAGCTTCACGAGAAAGCAAAACACGATAAAGGTCCACACACTGTTGGACGATGCGAGGCAACTGGTATTTCCGAACGACCGTAGCACGTCCTTGCTGGCCCAGGTGTTGCGCCAGATATGTATCCTCAATAATACAGCGTAGAGCTTGTGCCAGCACCACAGGTTGTTCAGGTTCCACAAGTAAACCGTTGATGCCATCAATGACAATATCTTCGCTACCACTTACCTGCGTCGCGACACAAGGCAATTCACAGGCCATTGCTTCTAATAGAGCATTAGGCATACCTTCCCAACGTGAGGGAAGGACAAAGCCCCATGCTTGTTGTAAAAGATCAACCACATTATTGCGCCGACCAAGGAATTTTACGCTCTCTTGAATACCCAATTCAGCAACAATACGTATCAGTTGCGGCTTAGCCTTGCCTTCACCAACCAGCAGTAATCTGGGTTTCAGGGACATGGATTTCTCCGTTCGAGAATGCATCATCCGTCCCCATGCATGCAATAACACATCAATTCCTTTAGCATACTCCAGGCGTGCTACGCACAAAATATCACGCTCAGGTCTGGTTGGATCCGGTCGCTTTTCGGGCGCAGGTCGAAATTTTTCTGTATCGACGCTTCCCGAAATGTGCATAATTTGCCCCTCACGAAATCCACTTGTAGACAAAGAGGCGAGACCACGCGTGCTTAAAACCTGGTAGAAGGCCTGTGATTTCTGGAGAAACTTCAAGATCGCACCACCACCTAGCGGCACATGCTGCAAACCAGTCACATCGCTGGTAGTGATAACCCAATCATTAAAATCAACTTTCAGAAAATCGGTCTCGGTCAAGGTATCTGCCATCAGTGCTACCTCCCTCTCCACTATCCTGTCCGGTCCTGTGTTCTGAGTGCTGATAACAACAGGCTTATGGGTGAGTTGTCCAACAAGCACAGCCGCAGCTGCCAGAGTGGTTATTTGAAAGGCATGAATCACATCATAGGAGTGACGCAAGCGCCAGAGAGTCAGGAACATCGCAATATCCAGAGGCACATGTGCAAACTTGCCAAGGCGTAGTTGTCCTCCTGGCCCATACACACCACCAACACGTACCACCTCTAAACCATTTATCACCTCAGTTCTAGCCCATTTTTTATCAAGCCGCAATGTAACAACAGTCACATCGTGCCCAAAAGCTTGTAGCTGACGGGCTTGCTTCTCCGCTCTCACCTCCGCACCGCCAATAAACGGTGAAAATTTATAAGAAACAATACAGATACGCAGTCTATCTTCCAAGAAATTCTCCTTCCTTAACAGGTCTATCTTACTGACAAATAATCTGGTCAGGCTAGAGGAACGCTTTCTCGCTCTACCTGTTGTGCTTTCTTTCGAGGTATCCCAACAAAAACATCAACGCTTTCCTGGATTGCTTGCTCTGTTGTGCTCCAATAAGAGATAAAAGGCAGCGCCATGATAATCCAGAAATAGAGGCCGATAGCCTGCGTCCAGAGATCATTCATGTCAAAAGATTGCAAGAATACATCGACCAGGATCGCAAAAGCCACGACGAACAGCGCACGTCGCTCACCAGTAGTTCTTCGTATGCCTATAAGGAGGCTGATAGCAAGTGAAATAAAGATCAACAGGAGCAAGGTTATTCCAATAACTCCATGGTCATAGAGAGTACCAATAAAGAGATTAGACGCCGAGGTTGCAATGACATTGCCAGCAAAGCCCACTTGCAGATTGGCGAGTAAGATATCGGAGGACTTCAGTCCATATCCCAGGAGTTGTGCTGGATCAAAATGGTTAAGAAGTGCCTGCCAGAGATATGTACGTCCATTGAGTGAGCCTATATCCTGGTTCAAGAATCGATTAAAAAGAGGAACATTGCCCACCTGCACGAGCAAAAACAGCAAGATAGCTAGCCCGGCAATACCACAAAAAAGGCCATATTTTACCTTCCGTGAAGGCAAGAACAGTAGCATAACGATCACACTCAAAGGAACACTAATAAATGCACTACGCGTGAAAGTGAGTCCAATCACCACCAGAAAGAGGATCACTAACAACGACACAACCAGACGCCCCCAACCTCGCAATGTGGTAGCGCGATAGATGGCAATCGGAAGAACAACTGAAAGAAACAGAGCCAGCGTTGGAGCAGCTGAAAAAATTGAGAAAATACGGAAGAGAGATGTAGTCGGGTCCATTACCCCATTCTGCTGAGTAATATAACCATAGATACCATACAAAGCTACAAACGTAGCGCCTAGCAGGATCGTATCTATGAGCTTAAATAGGCGGAGTCGTGTCGTCAACACAGAGATTGTTATAATCGCAACTGCCAAATAGTTCAGATACGTAAACCAGGTCGTCAGGAATACTCCCATACCAACAATGGAAATTCCAATGCCAGCAAATACCCAGAGAAGATAGATCAACAAAAACGTCAGTACTGGCATCGTCTTAAGTGCTGACCTGACTGGTACATCAATGAGCAAAAGTAAGGTTGGAATGGTTAAACCCGTAAAGAAATTGTTGTTCGTCAAAAACGGTATATTGGGGCTGAGGACGGCACTCACCAGTACCCAGACAATTACTAATGCATAACGATAGCGCAAGAGAGTCACCATAGCAATTGATCCGAGAGCTAGCCGCAAGGTATAAGAAGAATCATGGAGAAGACCAATCGCTCCTATAGTAAAGACCACACAGGCAATACCAACACACATGAGCAGCCGACTCGTCTGATAAGAGGAACCGAAAGGCGAAAAAAAATTCTCCTGCCACGAATCCCATTTTGTGAAATACCGCTTCAGACTGAGGTTCCTGAAGGCACTCTTGATCTCTGGAGGTATAACAAAAAGATCAAGTTTCCCGATCAGACGGCGAAGAACGACAAACATAATCAGCATAGTACCGACATAGTAAGCTGAGGTGGCAAGAGCGATCCCCTGACTCTGCCAGAAATGGGCAAAAATAGCGTCAAAGATGGCATTGGCAATCACACTAAATATGCTAACTCCCATCAAAACCTTTGTCTTGCCAATAGCACTAAAGGCCTTTGAGGTAATAATACCTAAAGACATAGGTGCAAGGCCAAAGATGAAACCAACAAAGGTTGTTGCTGTAAGATTTGTATCTTCGGCAGAAAAAGCTCCACGTTGAAAAAGTAGCTGTACCAGGGGATGCGCCAGAAACAATAATATAACGCTCAAAGCTGTCGTAGAGAGACCTACAACCCACAAGTAGAGACGCAATGTCCCCTTAAAAGCTGGCATATCATTACCGGCAGCCTGGCGCGAGAGATAGGGGAGAGCGGCTCGCCCAACAGAAGCAAAAATCACCCCAGAACAGACACTTACAAGTTTAAGTGAATAGCTAAGCGCCGAGATGCTACCAACCGAGAGAAACGAGGCAAAGATCTGGTCAATGAGCGGACTGGCCTGGCTGATTAAAGAACCCAACAATACCGGCCATGCTGCAAGCAAAATTTGAGCAAGTGCAGGACTACGTAAAGCTAGCACAGGCCGATAGACTATTCTTGCATTGCGAACACGAATGAGAAATGTACACAATTGCAGGCATAGCCCGATTATTGTTCCAATGCAAAAGACCATAACACCATGTGCGCTGCCACTTACGAGCACAAGCACACCAGTAGTAAGTGGCACCAGTAACCCTGCATAAGCAGGCCAACCAAATTGGCCTTCAGTGTTGAGGATGCACTCCAGGAAACCAATCACTATCATGGGTATAATCACTGGATACGTAAATGGAGCCAGATTGATGGCAAGCCCCAAACGAAATGGGTCCAATGCCGGAGCCGAAAAAAGAACTACCTGTCGACGAAAGACAAAAAGGACCAGTGTGAGGAGTGTAGCCCCTACCAGTAAGAGGTTCAGTAATGTACTAAAGAGAATCGACGCCTGCTCTTTACCTTCTTGCGCACGCACACGGGCATAAACAGGAATGACGGCGGTTTCAATCGAGCTGATGAGCAAGTATGCCAGCAGGGTTGGGAACGTGGTGGCAATAAAATAGGCATCCATCGTCGCCCCCGCTCCAAAGCGTGAAGTCACGATCACCTGATTGAGCATACCCATCATACGGGTCAGTAAAGCTGCCGATGCCATGCTTAGCAAAGCACGAAAAATATATTTATTAGCAGATTTCAGTCGTATTGCTGCTATATGAGCGCTAGAACTGGTTACAAGCCGAGACATATGCATCACCCCTCCCCTTGTAAACTAAAGCTACAGAACAAGCGAAAGCACAAACATACTTTCCATTGTCGAAACTATGCGCCTTCATCCTTGTCTATTGCCTATGTCCATTGCTATCTAGCTTGCTCGCTTCGCTATATTGCTGATGGCTACCAGATACCGGGTTGTCAATCCTGTCCATAGGAATAGAAGGCAGCTTTAAAGGATGAGGACCTCTAGAAGAGGTGGAAATGGGCACAACCGCTGTAGCAGAGAGACTGGTAGAGAGAAACACAGAGTCTACTTGAGATTGTTCCTTCACTTTTGGATGTTGGGGCTTATCAACATAGTCTGACCAGCGACTTTTATTGATGGCGAGTCCCAGTACCAGAGCATGGACATTGTTTAACTCATGTTTGACACGGAGCAGCACCCTGCGAGGCGTTTTAGAGATATCACAAACCAGAATTACCGCATGGACAAGTGAGGCCATAATCTGTACATCGGCAACAGGAAGCATCGCAGGAGCATCAAAAATGACATAATCAAAAGGTGCATTTTTAAGGAAGCTAAAGAAAGACGCGGCAAGCGATGATTGGAGTAATTCTGCCGGTCGTACTGGTGCCTTTCCGGCAGTTAACAAGTGCAAATTTGGAATGGTAGTTTCCTGAGCAGAGAATTCTCTGGGAGACATATTCAGCATATCTGCAAAGGTTGTAGATAGCCCTTGCTGGTCGTCGAGATGAAAACGTTGGCTCAGTACAGGATGGTGCAAGTTGGCATCGACTAGCAACACCTTTTTTCCAGTCATAGCCAAAAACGAGGCGAGACTGGCTACAACAGTACTCTTGCCTTCACCAGCCAGGGCACTTGTCACCATCACAAGCTTAAATGACTGGATAGCCTGAGTTGCATTCAAACTTGCACACAATTTGTAATATTTTTCTGCCAGTACCTCGTCAGATATTTTATGCCGCTTTTTCTGTAAAAACTGTGGAATCACGGTCAGCAGTTCCATCCCCAAAAGTGTTGGTATCTCATCAGGGTCGGCAATCTGATCACCAACCCATTCAAAAATGATAATGAGAGCTATAGCAAGACCAAAACTAACCAGCGCGGCAATACCTGTGTCCTGTAGAGGCTGAGGTTTAATCGGACTGAGAGGTCTTTGTGCTTGCAAGATCTGAACACTGCCAGGAAGTTGCGCATCTGCATATAACGCAAAGCTCTTACTTATCTCGTTGGCAAGTTGTGCCGCTAATTGCGGATCACTATTTTGGACATCAAGCTCAATAAGTTGCGTATTGGATTGAGGCTTCACAGTGACCGCTTCGCTAAGTTGCTGTACGGTCATCCCCCGATGTAATGCCGCCACTGGTTCAAGCACAGTGTGATTAGTAAGCAACTGTGCATAGGTTGGAACAGCAGCCAGACTGGCAGTGGTATTGCCCGGTGATGAGGCATCCAGATCAATAACCAGTATTGCTGAGGCCTGGTAAGTCGGATGAGTCAGTTTACTGGCAAGAAAGGTTGCACCACAGCAAATAACCATCCCAAGCATTACCACCCATGCCCAACGCTTAATAAGCGTTATATAGCGACTTAGAGGATTTTGCATAATAAATCATCCTTAGTATACAGATAATAGGGAATAATTGATCAACTATGGAGATTACAAACCAGCATTCCGATTGAGTAAAGGGTCTGCACCCAAGTTGGGTAGAGGTGACGAGACCGTCGCCAGGGCAGACATATACTGATCACTCAGTAACAGATTGCGTTGCCATTCCACTTGAGTTTGTAGTCCCATGCGTACAGAAGTGGTTGGAAGATAACCCAACAACCTTTGAGCTTTACTAATGTCAGCAGCCGTAGAGCGCTGATCACCTATACGTGCCTTCATAAAGGTGATTTGGGGTAATGTTTCAGTCAACTCTGCAACTATCTCCACAGTTTGATTGAGTGCCACAACCTCTCCACCACCAAGATTGAATATCTCACCAACACTCTGCTGACGCTTTTCAAAGGCAAGCAGAATCCCATGTACACAGTCGGTAATGAAGGTATTACTACGACTCTGTTGACCATCTCCATAGATCGTGATTGGTTCATTACGCAATAACGCCCGAATAAACATATGGTATGCCATATCAGGACGCTGTCTTGGCCCATAGACAGAAAAAAAGCGTAGGATTGTTAGAGGTAAATCAAAGTTTTCTGCATATGCCTGACATAAATGCTCAGCACTTAATTTGGTAACTCCGTATGGGGAGAATGGAGCGAGTGATGATTCTTCTCCACCAGTAGCAAAGCGCCCATAAACCGACGAGGTCGAGCCATAAATAAAATGTTTAATCTTGTTTAGACGTGTTGCTTCTAATAAGCGCTGTGTTGCTTCTACATTACAGGTGAGATACATAGTAAAATCATGCCAGCTGCGCACCAGTCCGGCCATAGCCGCCAGATGAAACACCACATCAACGCCTTCTAACAAAGTAGTTAATTCGTCCAGGCGTAAATCGATTTCATAAAAAGTGAAACCGGGAACACCGTGCAAAGATCGTAGATTACGCTCCTTCACTTTTCGCGGGTAATAGGGAATGAAGGCATCAACGCCTATTACGTTGTGCCCCCTGGCAAGTAACGACTCACATAAATGAGATCCAATGAATCCGGCAGCACCAGTAACCAGACACTTCGACATATCCTCAATCCCTCTCAACATAACATCTGGGAACGATCTTCTAAGGCGTTCCGCAACGAAATTCTGCTTGCTAACTTTCCAAGATACTTTAATTTATTCCAAATTTGATATGTAAATTCCTCTCACCTTTTACAACGCTTATTTTGAATATATGGTAACATAAATACATAAATACATATACATAAATATGCAAAGATTTATTACATAATTTTACTAATTTATCATAAAATATTTATAAACTACATAGTTTACAGAGCACGATGAATTATGCTAAAATAAGCCCTACAAAAAGATGTTGCCTTGTGTGGTATCAAATTTGTTATGTGGAGAGGGGATGTAATGGTTACACAGACAACACATTTTCAGCAGATCGTCCAGATAGATATACGCTATTTGCGCCTTAAACGCTTCCTTGACATAGTCTTTACTTTACTCATCCTGCTTCCTCTCTGTATTGTCACCCTCATTGTGGCGGTGCTGATACGGCTAGACTCGGCAGGACCTGTTTTTTATCGTCAGAAACGCGTGGGATTGAATGGAAAAGAGTTTTTTATGTATAAGTTCCGTTCAATGTACCAAAACAACGATGATGCTCTTCATCGAGCTGCCATTATGCGTTACCTGAACAATCAAGCATTAAGCACCTCAGCCAACACCCAGATGGCCTATAAATGCACCGATGACCCACGCATTACCAGAGTGGGGAAGTTTTTGCGGAAAACCAGTATTGATGAGTTGCCACAATTTTTCAATATCTTGCGAGGAGAGATGACACTTGTTGGTCCACGCCCTTCACTTCCCTACGAAGTCGAACTTTACAGTTCACATGATCGACTACGCCTATGCGGGAAGCCAGGGCTGACAGGTCATTGGCAAATCTATGGGCGTAGTCGCGTGCCTTTCCAGACTATGGTTGAGATGGATATTGCTTACTTACAACGACAATCGTTTAAAGAGGATCTCAAGCTTATTGTTCTCACTGTTCCCGTTATGCTCCAGGGCCACGGAGCGGCATAAGAGGAGAGAGAAAGAAACAGGATTGCAAAGGGCGACTTGCCCTTTGCAATCCTGTTTCTTTTACGACAATACTTGACATTTGCCATTGCTCACCTTATAATTAGTGTATCAAATACACTAATTTAATAGCGTAAGGAGCATCACATGGCACTCCTTGGATACTTTAAATCTGAACCCACAGAATACATATTCGCATCTTCCAATGGCTCGATCTTTCGACAGGGTACAGGCCAGGCATTCTGGTACTGGGGTCCCAGCACCTCGATCACACTTGTTTCAACTTCGACAACTGACGCACCGTTTGTGTTTAACGAAACTACAGGTAATTTTCAGGCTGTCACTCTCCAGGGACAAATCACATATCGCATCATTGATCCTGAAACCATCTCAAAGCTACTCAACTTCACCATCGACCCAGGGACACATCAGTATCACTCCGAAGACCCAACACAACTCAATCAACGCATCGTTAATGTTGTACAGATGCATACACGTAAAGAGTTACAACAGCTTGCCCTCGAAGAAGCACTACGCAGTTCGGAAAGCCTGGCACGCATTATACTCGCTCGTATTCAGGAAGAGCAAGTGCTATCCGCAATGGGCATCGAGTGTATGAGTCTGTTTTTTACAGCAATTAAAGCAACACCAGAGATGACAAAAGCACTGGAAGCAGAGTACCGCGAGGCATTGCAGAAGCGTGCAGATCAGGCAATCTACTTGCGTCGGGCCGATGCCGTCGAGCAAGAACGTAAGATCAAACAGAATGAACTCTCCACAGCAGTAGATCTCGAACAGCGCCGCCAGGAACTGGTCAATCTGCAAGGTGAAAACGCTCGCAAACAAGCCGAGTTTGACGCCGAGGCCACACGTATCCAGCTTACACCCTATCAGACACTTGAAGCACGTCTGGTGCTTGCGCTTGCCTTCCGTGACCTGGCCGAGAATGCGCAGAAAATTGGCAATTTGACGATTACATCGGAGATTCTCGAACAACTTCTGAATAAATAAGACTTTTCATAATCTAGTCTGTATAGCGGGAGTGAAGAAGAGGGCAACCCTATGCTTCCCTTAATCCACCCCCGCTAACAGGATTGATGAACCGAGAAGAGTGAGGCAAACCATAGCCCTCCCGATCTAACAGGCGCTCTACCCGTAAAGGATTTAGATCATGTCATCTATACTAAAGAAGAATACACGCAATAGCCCACAAGCTCGCCCGGTCAATCGCCAGATATCTCCTGTGAATTATGATATACCTGAGATTGAACGTGTGGTGGTGGTTACAAAAAAAACGGCACTTGAAGACCTTGTTAATCGTATGAATTCCAAGTCACAAGCCAAGTTTTACCTGCAACAGAACAGCGTCTCTTTTACAGAATATGAGCATGGCGATGTACAGTATCAGCGAGCAGTCGAGAAAATCAAGCAACAGATTCCCCATACAATCAAACAGCAATTCATCGATCGCGACTTTCTCCCTACCTACCAATTTGGTGAACGCGATCTGGTGATCACGGTTGGTCCAGATGGGTTAGTTATTAATACAGCCAAGTATCTAACGACACAGCCCATTCTTGCCATCAATCCTGATCCCGAGCGTATTGATGGGGTGTTAATACCTTTCTCTTTCAAGGAGCTGGGAACCTGGCTTGAACATGCATTACGTGGCAATGTAAATATTACACGAGTATCAATGGCAAAAGCCACACTTAATGATGGCCAGGTATTATATGGCGTCAATGATCTGTTTATCGGTCCACGCTCCCACAGTTCGGCCCGCTACTTACTGGAGTTTGCAGGTCGACAGGAGCAACAAAGTTCAAGCGGTATCATTGTCTCGACAGGAGCAGGCTGTACCGGCTGGTTGAGTTCAATCACCCTTGGTGCCTGGTATACTATGCAGCATTTTGGGGCCGTTTCGGGCAATCCACCAAACATAGACCAACTCGCGCTAGGCTGGGAATCCGATCGGCTCTGGTTCACCGTACGTGAGCCATTCCTCTCCAAGACCACTCAGGCTAATATTGTTTTTGGTCAGATTGCGCCCGGCCAGGAACTTGTGATTACCTCACAGATGCCTGATTACGGTGTTATCTTCAGTGATGGCATTGAAACGGATTATCTGGCATTCAATTCTGGCTTTATTGCACAAGTCGGGCTGGCAGAACGAAAGGCACATCTGATTACGCGAGGATAAAGCGACTTCTGACCCTCTTTTCAGATATTCTAACATGCTATAATACTATAATGTTCACAACAGAAAACACATGGTACACCATCATCTGGCAATCCGATGATGATGCGAGCAAGAGATGGATATAGTTTTTACAGATAACGCGGGGAAAAGCGATACCACTGGATTATGGCCCATTTATTGCGAACGCAGACAATTACTTATCACCTTACGTCAGGCTTCTCAGCGTGCAGTGCGCACAGGACACAATGTGCTGGCGAGCTTTTCCCAACCAGTCGAGCCGTGCAATCCGAAACACATTTTTACAGCTTTCCAGCTTCTGGAAATAGGGGAGAGTTTCTTCTGGGAGCAGCCAGCAGAACACAAAACACTGGTGAGGAGTAGGCACCACCACCACCATTGAAACCACTGGAACCTCTTGCTTCACTACGGAGCGACAACCACCTGGCATAACTTACATGATAATGCTGTGATCAGATATGCCCCAGGAGAGGTACCGGCTCATAATGATGGGCCTCTACTCTTCGGGGGCTTTGCATTTGATCCCCTCCCACTCTCATACTCAACTTTGGGAAGGCTTTCCCAATGGATTGCTTATCTTGCCACGCTTGCTCTTTAACAGTAATGGCAACTATGCCGCACTTACAATCAATACAATAATTCACGCCCACGATGATATAGAGCGTTGCACCGATGAAATCATTAGCTGTCTTAAAAGCGCTTGAGTGTTCTGGTAGGACGATATACCAACATATCCGCAGCAGGCAAGCGGATCAAATCAGCAGGCACATCTTGTAGTGCATAGACTCGTGCCAGCAGATGAGTGGATCGAGACAGGTAGCTAACACAATACAAAAAATTCAGCATGGCACATATCAGAAGGTTGTGCTAGCCCGAGGAGTCCAGGTAGAGCTAAATGAAACAGAAAGCATTGATATAGGGGCTACACTTCACCAGACTACGCGAAAGTTACCCAGGAGCCTGCATCTTTGCAATACAGCACCGGGATACCATTATTTTGTAGGAGCTACCCCTGAGCAACTCGTTCTGGCACAGAATGGACATCTACAGACGATGGCATTGGCGGGATCAGCACCACGCGGTAAGACAGAGGAGGAAGATAGACTGCTTTGGTACAGAACTTTTACTCAGTGAAAAAAATAAAGAAGAGCACGAAATCGTAGTAGCAATGATACGTGATACTCTGAACAACCTTCTGCTCAAGAGGTAATAGTAACTAAGTACCCCACAACTACTGCAACTCAAGAATATCCAACATCTGAAAACCCCCATCTTCGGGCAACTTCTTCCTGGACATAGCATTCTCGATGCTGTTCAAAGTCTGCATCCAACTCCAGCAGTCGGCGGTTTTTCCGTCAAGCAGCACTTGAAGCAATACGTGCTGACTGAGAATTTGGATCGTGGCTGGTATGCTGGTCCTATCGGGTGGATCGATGGCAATGGCAACGGCGAATTTGCAGTAGCACTACGGTCTGCATTAATCAAGGGTAATAAGGCAATGCTCTTTGTGGGATGTGGTATCGTTGCCAATTCTCATCCTGAAGAGAGTATGCTGAATCATGTTTAAAGCTGCATGTTATGTTACGTGGACTGGGTAGCGAAGATTGAGGAAGTAAAGCATGTCAAGGATATCCACTGAACCGCTGGACAATACAAATCCCACGTATGTCTATGTGAGTGCTTTGTTGATGAGTTACAACGCTGCGGAGTGCACAATGTTGTGATCTGCCCAGGGTCACGTTCGACGCCACTGGCAATGACCTTTGCCGCACAATCTGGTATTCGCACCTGTGGATGCATATAGACGAACGTTCAGCAGCGTTCTTTGGGCTAGGTATGGCAAAGCGACTCGGTCAACCTGTTGCTTTACTATGTACCTCAGGGACGGCAGCAGCAAATTTTATGCCAGCGATCGTTGAAGCCAAATTAACGCATATTCCCTTGCTAGTACTGACAGCAGACCGCCCTCACGAATTACGTGATTGTGGTGCGCCACAGGCTATCGACCAAATCGACTTTATGGTTCCCATGTGAAATGGTTTGTCGATGTGGCTCTACCAGAAGCTACCAATACAGCATTGCGCTATATTCGCACTATCGCAGACCGGGCAGTCGCGCTCACACAAGCAATTCCCTCTGGACCCGTTCATCTCAATATGCCTTTCCGCGAACCACTCACACCAGAAACACTACCCAACCAACCTCTACCCCCACCAACACAACGAGATCCCATCGCCTGGTATGGGCACACTAACAATACACCTTATATCGCTGTCAACGATACATCATTGACTTCAGCCTCTGCCACAGAAATCAGGCATCTGACAAACACGCTCAGCACAACGCCGCGTGGCCTCATTATTGCAGGTCCATACGATAGCCCTGCTCTGGCGGCACCACTGATACAAATGGCACATCGCCTCGGATATCCCATTCTCGCTGACCCACTTTCGCAGTTACGTTGTGGTGATCTTGATCATACATCTGTTCTTTCTAGCTACGATGCCTTTCTCCGTATCAACTCCTTTGTAGAAGAAGTAGCTCCCAGGTTAGTGCTGCGTTTTGGGGCCGTACCAACTTCTAAGCCCTTACAGCTTTATTTGAAGCATCATGCAACATGTCCACAGATAGTCATCGATGGACACGCGGCTGGGAGGAACCTACTCAACTTGCGACAAGGCTTATACATGCAGATCCTGTTACTCTCTGCAAAGAGATCTTTGCGCTATTGGAAGGTCACAGTGGAGAAGTAGATGCTCAACGGCACACAGACGAGAAATGGCTCGCCATCTGGCAACAGGCTGACCAGGTAACCAGGCAAACTCTACAAACAGCCATCCAGGATTTTCAACAACCTTTTGAGGGACGCATCTTCACCGAACTGGCTGAGATGCTACCAGATGGCGCAACACTATATGTAGGAAATAGTATGCCAGTGCGTGACCTGGATACTTTTTTCTGGTGCAGTGAACGCCGCTTACGCATCCTGGCTAACCGGGGAGCAAATGGCATTGATGGTGTGATTTCAGCGCATTGGGAGCCAGTGCAGCAACGGAGCAACAAGAAGTAACTGTTCTGGTCATAGGTGATCTTTCGTTTTTCCACGATCTCAATGGTTTACTTGCCGCCCGTTTGTACCAACTCAACCTGATAATTCTCCTGGTGAATAATGATGGTGGCGGTATCTTCTCCTTCTTGCCACAATCCGCCTACCCGGAGCATTTTGAACAACTCTTTGGCACGCCAACCGGACTGGATTTTCGTCCCGTCATCCAAATGTTTGGAGGAACATTTCAACATACCAAAACCTGGGAGGAGTTCCGCAAGTTCTTCAAGCATGGAATTGATAATGGTGGGTTACATGTCATTGAGGTTCCAACAGAGCGTACCAGCAATGTAACCATGCACCGTCATCTCTGGCAGATCGTCGATCATGCCATCTCTGAACAGAGAAAGTGACAGGCAGTGGAAAGATGATACCAGACAAAAATGTCCCAGATAGTGAGTAAGCATATATCAGTCAACGGCATACAGATGCATGTTCTACTCCATAATACTATTACCAGAAAACAGCACACCCTGGTACTTCTCCACGGTTTTACTGGCAGCGCGATGGGCTGGAATAGCCTTCTCAACGATCTTGCAGGGCCTGATCTGCAAGTTATTGCCATTGATATGCCTGGTCACGGGCAATCTGATGCGCCAGCTACCCGGAACGTTACCGGATAGAACAATGTCAGGCGGATATTCTTGGTGTACTTCACAAGCTTGAAGTAGACAGGGATACAGCAATTTTGTCAGGTTATTCAATGGGGGGACGTATTGCGCTGTATAGTGCGTTCTCGGGCTTCTTTCGTGCGCTTATCCTGGAGAGTGCTTCCCCAGGATTGGCAGATTCTACTGAGCGAGAACAACGACGTAACAGTGATATGCGCTTGCAGAGAGTATTGAGCGCGAGGGAGTGGCCACATTTGTGCAATATTGGGAAAAGCTTCCCTTGTTTGCCAGTCAGAGCAACCTATCAGCTAAGCAGCGAGAAGCCCTGCGGAGACAACGCCTGAATAATCGTGCCAGCGGATTAGCCAATAGTTTACGTGGTGTGGGCACTGGAGTACAGCCCGCCCTGCATGATCAGTTACCCACGCTTGATCTCCCCGTACTCCTGATTACTGGGGAACTTGATCAGAAATTCTGTGGAATTGCCCGGCAGATGGCACAGCTGCTACCGCGAGCACAACTTTCTATCGTAGCTGGGGCTGGTCACACGGTCCATCTGGAACAGCCCACCGTTTTCGCTCGCCAGGTAAGGGAGTTCTGTTCAGCGGTGCTATAATATGCACAGGCAATTTTTTCAGAGATATACATATTTTTATCAACATATGAGGAGATAATCAACATGGCTGTTGAGTGGACAAGCGTCCGCGACTACAATGACATTATTTTTGAGAAGGCCTACGGAATGGGGAAGATTACTATCAATCGCCCAGAGGTCCATAATGCCTTCCGTCCAGAGACATTAACTGAACTGATCGATGCCTTCACCTTGTGCCGTGAGGACCCTGAGATTGGCGTGGTCATTTTTACCGGCAAGGGTATCAAGCTTTCTGCTCTGGCGGTGATCAGCGTGTACGAGGGGAAGGTGGCTATGTGGGCAACAATGGCGTTCCTCGCCTGAATGCGCTTGAACTGCAAAAGGTGATCAAGTATCTACCCAAGCCAGTTATTGCAATGGTTGCTGGCTATGCTATTGGCGGTGGTCATGTATTGCATCTCCTCTGTGACCTGACGATTGCGGCAGATAACGCCAGATTTGGGCAGACGGGACCACGCGTGGGAAGCTTTGATGCTGGCTGGGGCGCGACTTATATGGCTCGTGTCGTCGGCCATAAGAAAGCTCGTGAAATCTGGTATCTATGCCGCCAGTATTCAGCTCAGGAAGCGCTGGATATGGGGCTGGTGAATAAAGTTGTGCCGCTGGCTCAGTTGGAAGAAGAGACAGTAGAGTGGGCACAGGAAATTCTGGAGAAAAGTCCGATTGCGCTGCGTTTCCTGAAATCAGCCTTTAATGCAGATACCGATGGCCTGGCAGGTATCCAGGAACTCGCAGGAAACGCAACCATGCTTTACTATATGACGGAAGAAGGGAAAGAGGGTAAAAACGCCTTTCTGGAGAAGCGTAAGCCAGATTTTTCCAGGTTCCCACGCTTACCTTAGTTGCATACACCAACCTCACTCGCTATTCCGGCTACATAGCCAAGCAGGAAGAGCATCACTGAAGATGTAAAACAAGATAGTCGTATGTTGAGAGGCAAGATGTGAACGCTCCTGATACCTTACTCCCTGATTGGCTGGCACGTTGTGCCCAAAATTTTCCTGAGCATCTGGCAGTCCAATGTGGACAAATACAATGGACTTTCGCAGAACTCGACGATCAGGCCACGCGCCTTGCCCGACAACTGGCTAGCATCGGCGTCCACAAAGAAAGCCGTGTTGCACTTCTGGCCGCTAACGGTTCGGCATATGTCGCATTTGTTCATGCATTGACGCGTCTTGGCGCGATACTCGTCCCCCTCAACACCCGCTTAACCATAGAAGAGCTATGCTGGCAGGTCTCTGATGTACATGCGATATTGTTGGTGAGTGATACCCACTATGCTCCTCTTGCTAATGAGATCGGAGAAGCCATCCCTGAACTATCGCGCACAGTGCTAGAAGAAGAGCCAGGGAGCAACGGAATATGCTTACAAGGAACACCTGAAGCCACGGTACATTTGCGTAACATGATAGATCTGAGCGTAACTCAAGCTATCCTCTATACTTCCGGAACGACCGGGCACCCAAAGGGCGTACTCATCACCTATGGTATGCAGTGGTGGAACGCAATTGGTTCAGCCCTTAACCTTGGACATCATTCCAATGACTGCTGGCTCGTCTGCTTGCCACTTTTTCATATTGGTGGTCTCTCCATTCTCATACGCAGCGTTATCTATGGCATTAGCATAATTGTACAGGAGAAATTTGACCCGGAGGCTGTCAATCAGACTATCGGTGAGAACAACGTTACGATTATCTCAGTGGTCGCGGTTATGCTTCAGCGTATGTTGACAGCTCTTGAGACACAACAACATGATGCTCACTATCCATCTACATTGCGTTGTGTGCTTTTGGGTGGGGGGCCAGCTCCTCATGCACTTCTGGAAGATTGTGCACGCCGGAGCATTCCTGTTGTACAGACATATGGACTAACTGAGGCTTGCTCACAGGCGGTCACGCTCTCACCAACAGATGCACTTCTCAAGCCTGACTCAGCGGGACGCCCACTTCTGCCCGTTCAGTTACAGATTATGCAGTATGGTCATCCAACGTCTCCAGGAGAAGTAGGTGAAATTTTCCTCAAGGGACCAACGATTACGCCAGGATACGCAGATCGTCCAGCAGCAACCACTCAAGTATTCCACGATGGCTGGTTCGCTACAGGTGATCTTGGCTACCTCGATGCAGAGGGCTACCTGTACGTACTTGATCGTCGTACTGATCTAATTATTTCGGGTGGGGAAAACGTCTATCCCGCCGAGATTGAGGCTGTTTTGCGCACGCATTCAGATGTAGAAGATGCCGGTGTATGCGGGCAAACAGATCTACAATGGGGACAGGTACCTATCGCCTTTATTCGCCTGCATACAGGGAGTGCCACCAGCGCAGATCAGCTACTCACCTACGTGACACAATATCTGGCTCGTTACAAGCTACCCAAAGCAGTTTATCTTGTCGAGCAACTTCCACGTAATGCAGCCGGGAAATTGCTCCGTCGCGAGCTATACCACTTGTTGCCCGATCAAGGTTGATTACTCCCTGCTTAAGTCGCCAGGAGCATACAGCACAAACATACTCGTTATATCACTTTGGCGGGCTGATCATTGGCTATTCCACGCACCAATTCAGCAAGTCGCGATACAACCTCACCCTCATTATCCCAATAGTTGTGGGCCTGTAATCCTCCACCATAGCTATTCCTGACATTATCTACTTTGAAGTCATTGACCTCGATCCAACAGGGGTTATCGCTATCCAGGTCAATACGACTGAACAGTTTCTCGTTTGATGGCACTATCTTATCACCCACATGCCAGGATCTGGGTGGATTCAGCGGGTCACCAACGGGGTCTTGCTGGTCCCAGAAGTTGTACCAGGGCTCGAACGGATAGAGGGACTGGACCTGGCTTCCCCAATGGAAGAGATCCACATATTTGCGCAGTGGACTCCCTGCCGTAACGAATGTCTTGATTTTACAGGTAACTTCTTGTGGCAGGTGGCGTAGAACATCAAATGCAACCACCGTTCCATTGCTATGAGTATTGAGAATAATATTGTCTACGTCTTCACGATAGCCTAAACGTTTGAGCGCTTCATACATAAAACTTCGCACTCGCTCGCGTTCCTCGTTATGACAAACATAACATGCTACATCGTCCTCAAGATTTCTTAACGCCGGCAACAGTCCAGCAGACGGCACGAGCGCCGCTTGTCCCCGCAGTCCCAGTTGTTTGATAGATCTGGACCTCAGATCTGTACGAGGACGAGCGCTGGTAAGTTCCTGATTCTCAGTAGCATGGTGTCCGATCATCGCTAGCCCGTCAGCTACAGCCATATGTATTAACCCCAGGGCGCTCCCATAGTGCGAGGCGGCAAAGAAGGTCGTTCCAAGGGTTACCAGAGTTGCACCAATCTCTGGTCCATTTGGTTCTAGATTTGAGTAAACAAGTGCAACATGAGAAATAGATGCATTTTCGCCAACCAGAGGGGCATTATCACTGTTAATATGTAGCTTATCATCACTCCAGATACCCAGGCGCTTCAATCCTTCCTCACGGCTCACCACATCTTTTTGATTATCATACCAACGGCTCTCCACATAAATAGCACCATTATCACCTGGCCTGTCAGGTCGTCGATTGCGACCTGGATCATCACTGAGTTGCTCTCCAAGGTACTTTTTGAGATGCTGATGTAACGGGTCAGCATAGCCGGAGTTATCTACTCCCGGTAGAGGTGGTTGCTCAAAACCAATACCATGGAGTGTAACCAGACAAGTCACCTTAGACATAGTTCCTGTCCTCCATTTCTTTGTTTGATTATATTGATAATCTCACTATGGCTCGCCTAATTGCGTACCATAAAAGAGTCCCATTGGGGAATGTACCACCTATGCAGTAAAAACGCTGAGTCTTCTTATCATTAGTATACGACATTGATTCTTCTCACAACCCTGTCATGCATATTATTTCGACGCAGAATTGGCTAAAGAGTTGAAGCATCACTCCCCGACACATTTTTCTCCTTCCTCGCTGCTTTTTACAACGAAGTTGTACATTCCGCAGGTACAATGTTACTAAAACGAGAATAGCCCACCACAGAGGAGAGATGTAGCTGGAAAACCGAGATATCGAGGTAAATTCCAGACAGGGAGACAGGAGGAACCCTCAAATCTTCTTTTAGTCAAGTCTGAACAGTTTCAGGGCAAACTATCTACTTGACACAACTCCTGACATAGAGTATATTAGTGTATAAGTTACACTAAGCCTGTGTCACAACAACGATTGAAGTATATTTGTTAGCATAGGCATTTGCCGCTAAAGCATACACGATACAACCCAACTTGTCGAGTATCCGACCAACAAATCTTATCCCTTGTGACGTGATGTTTTAAGAGAGCTAAAGAAAGTCATAATAAAGTAGATGGAAGAGCAGAGCACATCAACAAATAGTGTGGGGGCCAATACCCAGGGTGAGGAAGAAATCACAGAGGCAACAGCCCACCACTATGATGCAAGTAAATACGAGCGCCCATCGGTGACGGTGGATGTAGTAATGATGAGTTTGCGTCAACGCGACCTCCAGGTCTTGTTGATTAAACGCCGTTCGTGGCCATATGAAGGAATGTGGGCCATTCCCGGTGGTTTTGTGAATATCGATGAGTCGCTGGAGTCGGCAGCTAAGCGCGAGCTACAAGAAGAAACCGAAGTGCAAGATGTCTATCTGGAGCAACTCTACACCTTCGGTGATCCTGGGCGCGATCCGCGTACACGTGTGATTACAGCCGTATACTTTGCATTGTTGGACTCTGAGCGCCTGCAAGTCAAAGCGGCCAGTGACGCCAGTGATGTAGGCTGGTTCTCGGTTTACGATCTGCCACCTCTGGCCTTTGATCATGCAAAGATTCTTAACTATGCATTGAACCGTCTACGTGGCAAGCTTGACTACACAACCATCGCATTTAGCTTACTCCCCGAACAATTCACCTTGCGTGAATTGCAGCGCGTTTATGAGATTATTCTTCATCGTCGACTCGATAAGCGCAATTTTCGGAAGAAGGTTCTTGCAACCGGTATTCTAGAAGATACTGGTGCAAAGAAGATGGAGGGAACACATCGACCCGCTCGCCTGTACCGGTTTAATCCGGCAGCAGAGCGCAAACTATAGGTTTTTGTATGGTGTTGGATGGGATGGGTCGCTAGCGACCCATCCCATCCCAACACCATACAAAACCTCTTGCGAAGCGCCTTCGGCGCTGAGGAGTCAAGAAAAGGAGACCTGAAGAGTTACCTTTTTCATGGTCTGGCAACCTCCAGTAAATCCAGAAGTTCGTATAAAGAATGGACAAGCGAGCAATCAACATTGCTTTCTATCAACCTTCCTGCTCGATCAAGCAAGACAGGAGTGATCCCAACAGCCCGTGCGCCCAGAACGTCATGAATATAGGAATCTCCGATGTGAATAGTATAATCGGCGATAGCATTAGCTCGTTGCAATGCCGTTTCATAAAGCATCGGTGAAGGCTTGGCATGACGTGCGGCAGCAGAGATAAGCAAGCAGTCAAAATATCTGGTGAGATGATGATCACGCAGAATAGGACCGAGCGCAATACTCCAGTCAGAGATTACGCCAAGTGTATAGCCGTGGGAACGGAGTGTTTCCAGGGTTGGCAGGACATCAGGATAGACTTGCCAATTTGTATGCTTTTCAAACTCCTGGTTGACGGTAAATGCCAACTGGTAGAGGCGCGGCTCATCGTGTTCTTCAACACAGGGACGCAAGAGGGTCATATAGTAGCCGATCCAGAACTCCAGGATAGCCTGATCGCTAGCCCAGGTATGCCTGTTCAGGCGTCCCTGACGGAAGAAGTAGTCCTGTGCATCGGCCATATGCCGTTGTACATCGTCGACATGCACATGCAAACCAAGTTGCTGACATACCTGTTGACAAACTTCAGCAGTAGAGGGAAATGGGTACAGCAGTGTAAAGCCAGCATCAAAGAAAATTGTCCGTATAGACTGCGGCTGTTCAAGCATCACTGAAACATCCCTTGTAGTTTGTCAGCTTGATCAACTGCAATCAGATTATCAATAAACTCGTCAAGGCTACCATTCATCACGCCTGGGAGATTATGGCGCGTCAGGCCGATGCGATGATCTGTGACACGATCTTGCGGGAAGTTATAGGTACGAATCTTCTCACTGCGATCGCCTGTCTGTACCTGAGAGCGGCGTGTCTGGCGCAGTTCTTCCTGACGGCGGGCCTCCTCTAAATCCCAAATGCGGGCCTTGAGCACGGTCAACGCTTTGAGCTTGTTTTTGAGTTGCGATTTTTCATCCTGGCAGGTAACAACCAATCCTGTAGATAGATGGGTGATACGTACAGCCAAATCAGTTGTGTTCACACTCTGTCCGCCATGGCCTGTTGAGCGATAGACATCGACACGGATATCATTATCCTTGATTTCGATTTGAATATCATCATCGGCCTCAGGTAACACAATTACCTTAGCCGTAGAGGTATGGATACGTCCGTTAGCCTCCGTAACAGGAACACGCTGGACACGATGCGTACCGCCTTCGTATTTCATACGGCTATAGGCACCCTTCCCCTTCACCACAAAAGTAACATCTTTGATACCACCCTGCTCGGTTTCATTCACATCCAGCACTTCTACCTTCCAACGATGGGCATCAGCATAACGACCATACATGCGGAAGAGTTCACCGGCAAAAAGAGCTGCTTCATCGCCGCCTGCACCACCCTGGACGGTCACAATAGCATTCTTCTCATCCATGATATCTTTGGGTAACAAGGCCACCTTGACATCTTCGAGAAGCTGCTCCTTGTGAGTTTTGAGATGCTCCACTTCTTCATAAGCAAGATCACGCATCTCGCCTTCTTCACTATTATATATCTCCTGAGCTTCGGTAAGTTGCTGATCGGTAGCAACAAGTTCGTTATATTTATGTACGACCTCTTCGAGTTCTGCATGCTCACGACCATAGCGTTGAAGCTGTGGAATATCGTCGAGCACTTCCGGCTGTGCCATCAAGGTATTAAGTTCTTCATAACGTTGCGCCAAACTCGCAAGTTTATTCATCAAATCCATAGCAGATCGTTCCTCCCGATATTTTACACTCCGCCCAACGCTCTTTTCTATGACGGGACTATGACCAAATCAGATCATGGGTACCTTACGTCTAAACAAGCAGGTTGGAACGGACGAAACAGTATATTTTCTTTGCAAGTATGTGGTCTCCCTTCTCAAAGAGAAAGGGAGTTTCAGGGGAGAGCATCGCTACCCGGCAGCAAGCAAGTAGCGCTCAGAGGTGGTACGGCGCACATACAGTACGCTATATGGCATGTTGGTATTTGTATGAAACATTAGTGACCTCTCATATTATATATTATAGCACATCTCGATACGTGAAGGTAGGTCGTGTTCTCATTCGGCAGGGCTATTAAGAATTATCGGCCAAAAGGGGCTTATCTCTTGATAATTTAATAACATTAAACAAAAGGCTAGTAAGTAGATGTCTCTACCAGAAATGCAACAAGCCAGAAGCAACACACTTCCAGGAGGTTTGATGATGGCAACACGAGCTGGTTTGGATTTTGAGATGATTGTGCAGAAAGCCTCAGAATTGGCAGACAAGGGTGGTCTCGACGCTCTTCGAGCATGACAGCCCTCGCCTCTCACCTGGGCGTCCGTCCCCCCGCACTGTACCACTACTTTGCTGGCCTGACAGGGCTGCGACGCGCGCTAGCCCTCCAAGGACTCCAAGAGGTAAAGGCAAGAGATGGACATGCGATGATGGGCAAGGCTGGAGATGATGCCGTTCTCGCACTCGCGCACGCCTTATGCGACTTTGCGAAAGAACACCCAGGGCTTTATGAAGCCGCCTCATGCGCACCTGATCCCGAGGATCGTGAGTGGCAGAGAGATGGACAAGAGGTAGTTGAGATCATGGTGTGTGCTCTGTCCGCTTATCACCTCTCGCACGATGCTGCCCTGTATGTGATCCGCATGCTACGCTGCATCGTTCATGGCTATGTCTCGTTAGAACTCATCGGGGGGTTTGGCCTTCCTTTGGAGGTCGATGAAACCTTTGCTGCTTGTTGATATCATTAAAGGATTATACATACCATTTGGCCGGAAAAGGCAACATGAAACCCACTACCCATCTGGTTGCGCTTTCTCAGCTCAGATGAGCAATATCGTTCAAGATAAAAAGTACTCGCGTATCAACAGAGGAACGCACAACGGTAATGGATGTATTAGCACAGGGAAAGAAGAATTCTCTCTCCAACCCCAATACTTCGGCAACATAAGCATTAATCACACCACCATGTGCAAATACCAGGACACGCTCATTGACATGCTGACGCGCAATCTCATCAATGGCAGCAACAACCCGTTTACGGAAAGCATTGGAAGGTTCGCTGTTTTTGATCGTATCCCAATTTCCTGCGTTGCCAGCAATACGTACAGCATCTAACAGACGAGCTTGTAATGCTTTGGTAAGCACCTCCAGATCATCGCCTTCCTGGAGTATTGGCAAAGGATTTATCTCACCAAGTTAAATCTCCTTGAGGTTTTCAACAATTGTGGGTATTAAGCCAATTTGCTTGATAAGGGGAGCTGCTGTCTCCCGACAGCGTAGCAAAGGACTACAATAAGCAGCATGAAACTGCATACTTTTGAGTCGCTCAGCCAGAGCTGAGGCTTGCTCGCGTCCTGTCCTGCTCAAAGGCAGATCATCGTAGTCGCCATCAGGGATAATTTCATCTGGCCCAGGAATAGCATCACCATGCCGTATTAGAAACAATTCAGTAGCATTACTACGCTGCAATAAAAGTGGATCGTGCATTGTACGTACTCCTGTAAAGTTATCCGGTTATCTGGCGTATAACTGACTTTGCCAGTGAACGCTTGTGAACCTCATCGGGACCATCAACAATATGCAATGTGCGACCATGTGCCCACATCGAAGCCAGTGGAAAGTCATCGCATAATCCAGCACCACCAAAAACCTCATTGCTCGATCAACTACTCTGGTATGCACTTCAGGAACGACGATTTTAATCATGGCAATCTCGTTGTATGCGGCTTTCTTGCCCAGAGTATCAATCATCCAGGCAGTCTTGAGTGTGAGCAGACGTGCTTGCTCAATCTCCAGTTGCGACTGGGCGATCCAATCCTGAATGATACCTTGCTCCGCTAATGGTTTCCCAAAAGCTACACGCGTCGCCGCACGTTGACACATCAGTTCAAGCGCACGCTGAGCTACTCCTATTGAGCGCATGCAATGATGAATGCGTCCTGGCCCCAGACGTGCCTGAGCTAGCGCAAAACCGCTTCCTTCCTCACCCAACAGGTTGCTAACTGGAACACGCACATTTTCAAACAAGACCTCGCAATGGCTTTCATTATCAACATATCCCATCACTGTAAGATTACGCTTGACAATCACACCCGGCGTACTCCTGGGAACCAATACCATACTTTGCTGCCTATGGCGATCTTGCCCATCTGGGGTCGGTCTTGCCCATGACAATAAAAATCTTACAGCGTTCACGAGCCGCTCCCGAAATCCACCATTTGCGACCATTGAGAACATATTCATTACCATCACGCTCAATAGTGAGTTGAATATTGGTCGCATCAGAACTGGCCACATCTGGCTCGGTCATAGCAAAAGCTGAGCGAATTTTACCGTCGAGCAGAGGTTGCAACCATTGCTTCTTTTGTTCCGGGGTACCAAACTGAGCCAGAAATCTCCATATTCCCTGTGTCAGGTGCCGCACAATTAAATACTTCGGATGACCAGCTAACACGTCCCATGATTTCGGCCAGGGGCGCATATTCCAGATTGCTCAGACCCGCCCCATGCTCTTTATCAGGTAGAAAGAGGTTCCACAATCCCTCAGCCCTGGCCTTTTCCTTCAATTCGTCCACAATCTCCGCATGGTGATGCGGGTTCCCTGAAGCGGCGATCTGAGCATAATACGTTTGCTCATTGGGATAAATATAGCAATCCATGAACTCACTAAGGTGCCTGTGTAGCTCATTGACTTTTTCCGTATAGGCAAAATCCATAATCCTACTCCTTTGCTAATCACCCCACATGTTGAATATATCACATCCACAACATCTTCTGTTATCTCTCATAATAGATATTTCAAATAGCTGGCAAAGATGGGAATAACATACCCATCTTCGATGTTAAAGATAGTGAGTTAGCAATCACAAGTCTAGAGTGCTAGACAAACAGAAGAACTGCGTGTTATAATTTAGCAGTCGCCTCGCGAATTTGCTAACTTGATGATTTGATACATCACATTTCTCATATTGAGGAGCATACAAAAAAATGAAATGCGAACGTTGTCAAAAGAATACAGCCCGTATGCGCATTGATCTCATGGTCAATGGTCGTCGTGAGCAACATTACCTGTGCCAGTCATGCGTTGACGAACTAATGAACACCATGGGCCAGATGGGCGAACTTGATGGTCAGGGTCTGCCCAATGCTCCCCAAGGTTTCTTTACCAATAACAATTTCTCTGCTGCTTCTGCTCCCGGTAGTGTCAATACTGCCACTGCCGAACGACAGGTTAAAAATAGTAAGACCCCTACACTCGATCAATTTGGGCGTGACCTGACAAGTGAGGCAGCCGAGGGTAAATTGGACCCGGCAACAGGCCGAGAACGTGAGCTACGCCGTGTCATTACCATATTAGGTCGCCGTCAAAAGAATAACCCGGTTCTCATTGGTGAGCCAGGCGTTGGTAAAACCGCTATTGTCGAGGGACTGGCACGCCGTATCCATGAAGGGAAAGTTCCATTTATATTGCGTGGGAAACGCATTGTTTCATTAAACATCGGTGGAATGGTTGCCGGTGCAATGTTTCGAGGACAGTTTGAGCAGCGTGTCAAGTCTATCCTGGAGGAATTACGTCAGGCTCCTGAAGTGATCGTCTTTATCGATGAGCTACATACCGTTGTTGGCGCTGGCGCTGCCGAGGGTGCCGTTGGCGCTGGCGATATGATTAAGCCAGCATTAGCTCGTGGTGAGTTGCGCTGTATCGGTGCTACTACACTGGATGAGTACCGTAAGCATATCGAGAAGGATGCTGCACTGGAGCGCCGCTTCCAACCGGTGATCGTTAAAGAGCCTTCTGCTGAGGAGGCTGTAGAGATGCTACGCATCGTTCGCCCTAACTATGAGGCTCACCATGGTGTAGGCATTACTGACGAGTCGATTGAGGCTGCGGTCAGGCTTTCTGATCGATATATCAATGATCGTTTCTTACCCGATAAAGCCATCGATGTTATGGATGAGGCCGCCTCAGCCTTACGCTTAGATGCAACGGAGAAGGGTATCATTAGCCCAACTCTTGTTGCTGATCTGGAGCAGGAATTGGCCGATATTCAGGCCGAGAAAGAGTTTGCCGCCAATGCTGAGGACTACGAGCGTGCGGCAAGGATGCGCCAGAAAGAGTTGGTGACACTGACTAATCTGGAAAGGGCCAGAGCTCAGGCCGACAATACCGCTGCACTGATTGTCACTCCTGAGCATATCGCTCAGGTTGTTGAGATCTGGACAGGTGTACCGGTCAGCCAGATGTTAGAGGGTGAGCGTGAGAACCTGCGTCACCTGGAAAGCGATCTGTGCAAACGCGTCATTGGTCAGGATGAGGCCATCAATGCAGTAGCCCGTGCGATTCGCCGCTCGCGTGCGGGCCTGAAGGACCCCAAGCGCCCTATCGGTTCCTTCCTCTTCCTTGGCCCAACGGGTGTTGGGAAGACGGAATTAGCCAAAGCTTTGGCTGCTGAACTCTTCGGTGGCGAGGATACCTTGATCCGTCTCGACATGTCGGAGTATATGGAGCCACACACTGTTGCACGCTTGTTCGGTAGCCCCCCTGGATATGTCGGACATGACGAGGGTGGTCAACTGACAGAGCAGGTACGTCGCCGTCCATACAGCGTCATTTTGCTTGATGAGGTTGAGAAGGCACATCCAGAGGTCTTCAACGCACTGTTGCAAGTTATGGATGATGGGCGCTTAACAGATGGTCAGGGCCGTACGGTGGATTTTAAGAATACCGTAGTGATTATGACGAGTAATGCGGGAAGTACTGATCTCAAACGTGCCACACGTATTGGTTTCTCGGCTAAAAAGGATGGGGATATACACGACGAGCAGCACGAAGCCATGCGCTCGAAGGCCATGGAAAATCTCAAGCGGGCTTTCCGTCCAGAGTTCATCAATCGTATCGACAAAATCGTGGTCTTCCATTCTCTGGGCAAGTCGGAACTCTACCGCATCATTGAACTGATGTTGGAGCAGGTTCGCACACGACTCAGCGAGCAGAAAATTGCTCTGGTTGTCAGTGATGAGGCACGAGATATCCTCCTGAACGAGGGCTTCGACGAGGAGTATGGTGCTCGCCCCCTACGCCGGGCCATCCAGACCTATGTCGACGATATCCTGGCTGATGCACTATTAGCAGGGGAAATTGCCAGTGGTCAAACAGCTCTCTTGACAGTACACGATGGTCACATTGCTGTCATTGCTCAGGAAGTAACCCAGACCGTGTAAAAGAATATCATCTAAAAAGCTGCCAGGTCTTCTCCGAGAAGATCTGGCAGCTTTTTGCGCCTGTTTTCCCCACCATGGTGAATTTGCCATCTTTACAACTACAAGCGCAACTTATTTCACGCGTGTCATCAATTGCTGGCCAAGTTGCTGGGATAACATCTCAACTTTCTTCGCCATAGCTTCTTCTTGCGTAAGATTCTGTTGAAGCAGTTGTGTACATTCCTTCTGGCCCATGAGATTGGCCTTCTCGATCAGTCCCTTGTAGCTAGTAATCTCGTACTGCTCGATCTTTGCAGCGCCACCAAGATCGTACATCACCAGAAGATCGTTTGCGGGCTTCTCTTTAAGGAAGGCATCATGCTCCTGCTTCAATCCCGCCACCACATGACACCCCGTATGCTCAGGTTTAACACCCAGAGCCTGGAAACATTGATCCAGATTTAGAATTCTGCTGCTTGGTCTCGTTCTCATGCTGCTCAAAAGCGCTCTTGACTTGCGGATTTTGCGTTTCCTGAACCATTACTTGCAACATCTGCACGATCTTCTGCTCTGCATCATAGATATCCCGAAGCTCGTACACAAAAAGATCTCTTGGGTTTTGTAGCGGCATGGATAATACTCCTTCTGTAAGTAGAGAGAGGTACATCTCACATTGGATGCACGGTACACTATCATACGCTTATGCTCTTTCAGCGTGACGCAACCTCTTAAATCATTGCGAAGTGACACGGTCATGAATACCAATTTAATCAGTACAGTAAGAGTAACGTTTTCTCTACCGATAAACACATTGAAGTCATGCACGTGTGCAAAGTGTTCTTTCTCCGGAGTCCACTGCTATAGCACGTATGACTATTCCAAAAGAGTGACAACTGGAAACAAGATCTATGACATGAACAGGGTTTTAGCTCAAAGATCCTCCTCTTCGCTCATCTAGACCAGGACAAACGGCATCTGTTAAAATGAGGTGAAACAAAACAAAAACTCCTGAACTTTGATAGTTCAGGAGTTTTTAATAGGCAGGGGTGACAGGAGTCGAACCTGCTGAAACTCGTTTTGGAGACGAGCGCCTGACCGTTTGGCGCCACCCCTATATAATATGTCATCATAATAGCAGAGTGAAAGGGATTTGTCAAGACCATAGCCGGGTATTTCGTGCGTTTTAATCTGTAAATAAGTGGAAAGTGAGAGTGTACATGGCTATCGAGATCAAGTCACAAAAGAAGGCGGTTCTATTATGAGGGATACATCACAACAAGGATTAGTTTCCCACACCGCTATTTTGAACCGGATTGTTCAGTTGGGATTTGAGGTGCTGTTGCCCTGGGCCGATTATCTTGGATATGATTTAGCCTATTAAGTGGTAGAGGAACATCACAACTTTGGGTTCTTCGTCCACCAAGAAGCACAACTTGTACGAATCCAATGTAAAACAGCGTGGCTTTCAAAAGATAAAGCTTGTCTTGAGTTTAATACTTCGACCGTCTCAGCCAGAAAGAACGGAAAAAACAAGAAGTCTGGTTACAATGGAAAGGCTGAATACTTCGCCGTCTATAGTCCAGATACAGGGAAGGTTTATATGCTTAGTGTCAATGAGGCAACAAAGTACAATATGAGCTTGCGGTTTAAGAGTGCTGGGGTAATACGTAGTAACGGAAAGCAAAGCTGGCATGTTCCCTACGAAGAGGCAGTGAATAGTGGTGTAAATTATTGGTGGGCCGAGGATTATGAAATATAAGGGTGGGACCGAGATAGTTGCTTTAACTATCTCGGTCCCACCCTAAAAGCGGAGAGGGAGAGATTCGAACTCTCGGAGGAGTTGCCTCCTCAAATGTTTAGCAAACATTCGCACTAGGCCACTATGCGACCTCTCCGAATTAAACTTCCTACCATACTCGGTGCTATGAGCAAACTGCTATTGAATCCTCGCATCGAAACTGTAGTGCAATCAGAATACCAAAAATGCGCGACAATGTCAATACCCCAAAAAGCCAATTTCTACAAGCTCAGCCTTGCAATGGATTGTCCCCTCTGCCGACCTGTGCTATACTGCACATGCAAGGTCAAACAAGTGTTCATATTTTTGGGGGTTCATATGTCAGAGGTAGAGCTTCAGCAAATCGGCCAGTATACTATCACCGAACTGCTTCATATGAGTTCTACAAGCCATTTTTATCAGGGGAAATTGCGCAAAAAAAATATTGTTATCAAACGACTCAATACACCCCTTACAACCAGTGAGGCGAAAGAAGCCTTTTTGTCTCGCGCAAAACAACTTAAAAAACTCAAACATCGCCATATCGTTAATACATTGGACGCAGGCTTCGACGGTGATCATGGCTATCTTGTCATGGAACATGTAGCTGGTGACTCACTACGTCAGCGTATCGCCCAGGGAGAGCATCTGGCACCAGATGAGGTAAAACTCCTCCTCACGCCTCTGGCAGAAACACTGCATTATGCACATGTCAACAATACCTTGCATAGTAACCTCCATCCAGGCAATCTCATCACAGGCGAGCACAACAGCATCCTACTTACAGAATTCTCACTTCTGCTCCCCGATATTACGCCGTTGCTGGATGATGAAACCCTGGCAATACCCTACATGGCTCCCGAACATCTACGTGGTCAACCCACCTTTGCCAGTGACCAGTACTCCCTGGCAGTGATGGTCTATGAGTGGCTCTGTGGACGCCGTCCCTATGCAGCAACCGAACGCGAGCTATTACTCCAACAACAGGAACAGGACATGTTCCCTCCACCACGCAGCCTGAACGAGGCAATCTCTCCGGCTGTAGAGAGGGTTGTTGTACAGGCTCTCGCTTACAAAGCAGAAGAGCGCTTTCCACACACATTAGAGTTTGCCAATCACTATCTGGGTGCACTTATAGGCTTCGCCGTCAAGTCGGTTGCCCCACCTATAAAACGCGTGTCTGCACCTCCCATTAGCCAGCCAACGACAAAAAAAGAGGTTACAACAGCCAGTACGATAAATCACTCCCCAACGTCTGGTGCTAACCAGGACACCATAGACAAAGGCATAGTAACTGGAGAAGTACAGCTTATTAGCAATGATGGTGTAAAAGATAAACATACTGAGCAAATAGCCAGCACCACGCCTACACCATTTTCGCAAGAAGAACATGACCTGCTCAATCAGCGCTATCGCATCATCGATCCTAATCCCATAGGAAGCGGCGGCTTCAGTTCTGTGTACAAAGGCCAGGATACCAAACTCTCTAACCGGCTTGTCGCTATTAAAAAAATGAGTCAAAGTGACTTAAGCCAGAAGCAAACAGAAGAGAATCTTGAAGCTTTCAAGCGTGAAGCTAACCTGCTCGCAAGTCTTGAGCATACTAATCTTCCTCGCATTCATGACTGTTTTTGCGAAGAGGAACATTGGTACATTGTGATGGATTTTATTGAGGGAGAAACGCTAGAAAACCACTTGATGAAAGAAAAGCAAGGCTATCTTTCTGTTACGGAAGTTCTCGATATTGCCACCAAACTTTGTACAGTGCTTGATTATTTACATAATCAGCAACCCCCCATCATCTTTCGAGATCTCAAGCCAGCTAACATTATGCTCAGGCCTGATGGTCAACTTTTTCTCATCGATTTTGGCATTGCTCGCTATTTTAAACAAGGACAAAGCAAGGATACCACTCCTCTTGGTACATTAGGTTATGCTCCCCCTGAGCAGTTTGGTCAGGAACAAACCTCTACTAAATCTGACATCTACAGCTTAGGAGCATTGCTCCACCATCTCTTATCGGGCCATGATCCCTCACAGACACCACTGCAATTTGAACCACTCCAACTGGGCAGTCAACAAAATTTGCAACAACTCGGCACATTAATCATGCAAATGGTAGACAGGAATAAAGAGAATAGGCCAGAGAGTGCTGTTATTATTCAACAGGAGATGCAACAAATTGCCAGCCAGATGTCGCCTGGACAAATGAGTATCCCGACAACTCCTGAAAAACCTCGCTTATCGGTGGGAGCTTCTTCGCGTTTGCAGGCTATCATTGCTGCTGACCTGTGCCAGGGAGGTATCCTCTCACAACGACTCCCAGGCTATGAGGAACGGCCCGCGCAGGTGGAGATGGCAACGCTGGTTGCACGCTCGTTGACGCAAAATGTGCCTGCCATCGTAGAGGCCGGAACTGGTACAGGAAAAGCTCTAGATGTAGATACGCCCATCCCAACACCAGGAGGATGGAAACGCATGGGTGATCTCGGCGTCGGTAATATGGTATTTGACGAGAAAGGTCACCCTACGCGCGTCGTCGCCGCATTTGACACGATGTATCAGCATCCATGCTATGAGGTTATATTCTCCGACGGCTCCTCACTCGTTGCGGATGCCGAGCACGAGTGGGTATCCTACACCGCAACTGATCGCAAGCACAAGTGGGTTAATCAGCCAAAAACGAGCACCTACATGGACAAGAACTTCGTCACATTAGACCAGATTGCCATGTTTGATCAACTCATCGCACTATCTCACAATGACGACACTCTCTCGATATCTGGAGCTGTAGCGCTTATCGGCGGTCACCACTGGAGCGTCTATCAAGCAACACGTGAGATAGAGTCGGTTAATCCCGGTAAGCGACCCGCACACTACCCGCGTCACAGACTCCTTACTACGACGCGGAGCCGACTGGCAAAGGATCTGAGCGAACAGCGTCGTGATAATCGAGCGTATACACTTGTCACAACTGAGCAAATGGCTGCAACGCTTACGGTTGGTGCATCAAAGCGCGCAAATCACGCCATCGCGGTCGCTGGCGCACTTACGCTGCCAGATGTAGATCTGCCTATTGCACCATATTTCTTTGGTCTCTGGCTCGGTGACGGCAATAGCCGCAATAACCAGATTACGACTGCTGATCCAGATCTGATTACAGAGAGAGAGAAGGATGGCTACACCGTTCGATCATTAAGCAATCAATACTTGTATGCAGTTGATGACGAAAATGGTAAGGCTGTGCATCGGTGGCAGCCTGGCATGACTGGCCGCTTACGCACACTTGGAGTCAGGCGCAACAAGCACATCCCCACGCTCTATCTACGTGCATCCGAGCAGCAACGGCGTGCCCTTCTCGCAGGACTTCTGGATACTGATGGCACTGTTAGTCACACGGGCGCTGTTGAGTTCACCAACACAAATCAGCAACTCGTACAAGATATGTATGAGCTAGTATGCTCACTAGGCTTCCGGCCCACTTTACGTCAAGGGAATGCAAAATGTAATGGCAAAGACTGCGGCCCCAAATGGACAATTTCCTTTACAACGAAAGAACAGGTTTTTCGGTTAAAGCGCAAAGTTATAGCACACAAAGAGCGGCTACGCAACTACAGCCCTGAACGTAATTACTTCCGATACGTTGTTGAAGTACGCGAGGTGCCTTCACGTCCGGTGCGTTGCATTCAGGTTGATTTGAGAGTCATCTGTACCTTGCAGGCAAGTCCATGATTCCAACTCATAACAGTCTAGCGTACATTGTTCCCATCGTGCGCTCAGGGAAAGTCGCCATTGTGAGTACGGCAAACAAAGCTCTACAAGAACAACTCTTTTATAAAGATATTCCCTTTGTACAGAAACATATCAAGCACTTCGCTGCCGCATTAGTCAAAGGTGTCAGTAACTATACCTGCCTGGACCGTGTGGAAAATGAGCGCGTCGGTATGCAATTCCATACGAAGAACCGCGAATTTAAACGCCTGCTTGATATTATCCATGATCCCGAATTGACCTTTACGGGCGATTTTGAAACACTTGGCTTCCAACTCCCTGGCGATATTCGTGGACGTGTAAGCACCGATAGCGACCAGTGCGCATGGAGCAAGTGTAACTTCTTTTCGGAATGCTATGTCCGCCAGATGCGCGAACGAGCGGTCATGGCACAGGTGACCGTCGTTAATCATACGCTACTGCTCTTAGATGCCGCCATTGGTGGATTCCTGTTACCTGAACGCGATGTGATCGTGCTTGACGAAGCCCACCATCTGGAAGAAGAGGCCACACGTTCATTTACCGTTACCATCAGTCCAACACAAATTCAAACGCTGCTGGCACAACGTATGCTCAAAGATCACAGCCAGCTTAGCTTGCAAGATCAAGTTTTTAAAGCTGCGCAGAATACATGGGCACGGCTAGCACAGGTAGCTGATCCTGGTTACAAAGGACGGGTGAATCTGGAAGTACCACTCGAAGAAGGTCTACATCTTGCAACCACCATTGCTGATCTGGCAGATTCGTTGCGCAAACAACGCCCGAAAGATATGCCGGAGAAAGAAGAGCAGATTTTCGATAAGTTGCTCAAGCGCACACAAAATCTGGCAGAGGATATTCGCATTGTTTTCTCTGTTGCGCACCCCAGCAAATTTGTTTACTATGTGGAACGCGTTGTGGCCGCAGGCTCCCCTATTTTCCAGTTACAGGCATCAGCCGCCCCACTCGATGTCACTACCTGGCTCAAAGAACGCCTCTTCGACAAATGCAATGTCGTCTGTACCTCAGCAACCCTGGCAACCATCGGCCCCAACCCATCTAAACCGGAGGACAAAGGGCCAAATTTCTCCTATTTCCGTCGCCGTGTCGGACTCGATCCAGTTGAACGCCCTGATGTCTTAGAAAGTATTCTACCGCTGACCTTCGACTATGAGAGCAATGCCCTGCTCTATCTCCCACGTGACCTGCCAGAACCCACTTATGGCACCGGAGCAGATGACTATATGAAGGCCATTGCACGCGAGATGTTTCGGCTGGTCAAACTCTCACATGGGCGAGCCTTCCTGCTCTTCTCCAGTAAGCGCATGCTTGATCGCGCCTACGAACTGATGTCACCCCATCTCTCCTACCCGCTACTAAAGCAGGGTGATATGACCCGTCTTGAACTGACGCGCCGCTTCCGTACGGAAGAAGGTTCGGTTCTCTTTGGCTTAAAGAGTTTCTGGGAAGGTGTCGATATTGCAGGCGATGCACTTTCGCTGGTGGTTATTGATAAGCTACCTTTTGATCCACCCGATGATCCAGTTCATGAGGCCAGGGTTGCACAAATGAAGGCCGCTGGCGAAAACTGGTTTGGTACATATGTGCTACCACAGGCAGTATTACGTCTCAAGCAGGGGCTTGGTCGTCTGTTACGTACACGTGAAGATCGGGGAGTGATGGCCATACTCGACACCCGTCTGTATACAAAGGGCTATGGTAAACAGGTGCTCAATGCACTGCCCCCGGCTCGTAGAACAGCCAGTTGGAAGGATGTTGAAAGATTCTTTCTTTGATAGATAAGAACACACAACGCAGGGATGGGATAGAGAGAAAATGCAACTGACAACGGCGCACAAAAAAGCGCTCGACCACTATTATCAAGAGATGGCTACCTATCACGAGAAAAATGTGACGCACGAAACAGCGGTCAGAAGCGCTTTTCAGAAACTCCTGGAGGCATTCGCACAATCTGCTAACTGGACGCTGATCCTTGAACAGCGTCTCGCAAATGGGAAGCGACCTGATGGCACCCTGCGTGATAGCTTCAACTTACCTCGTGGCTATTGGGAGGCCAAAGATACCAAAGACGATCTGATGACAGAGATCCGTAAAAAGACGGCGATTGGCTATCCTCTCACGAATACGATCTTTGAGGATACGCGCCGTGCGGTGCTCTACCAGAACAGCAAACCCGTTCTTGAGGCTGATCTGACGAAACCGAAAGAACTCACACAGGTTCTTGACGCCTTCATTCACTATGCAGAGCCAGATATTGCGACTTTTGAGCATGCCGTGCAGGATTTCAAGGAGAGCATTCCTGATCTTGCACAGGGTCTAATGAAACGTATCAAAGAAGAGCATGCGAAAAACAAAACGTTCGTCTCTGCCTTTGCAACCTTCCTTGATCAGTGCCGTACCTCGCTCGACCCCAACATGGGCAGCGACACCGTCGACGAGATGCTCGTGCAACACCTCTTGACTGAGCGCCTCTTCCGTACTATTTTTGACAATCCTGAATTCATTCAACGTAACGCCATCGCCTCCGAGATTGAGAAGGTCATTCAAGCCCTCACGAGCCGTGCGTTTAATCAGAAAGAGTTCCTTAAATCGTTAGATCGCTTCTACGTCGCCATTGAGAATGCGGCCAGGAACCTTGATGATTGGTCAGACAAACAGCACTTCTTGAATACAGTTTATGAGCGCTTCTTTCAGGGTTTCTCGACAAAGCAGGCTGATACACACGGCATCGTCTACACTCCCCAGGAGATCGTAGACTTCATGTGTGCCAGCGTCACAGAAAAAAAGGTTCGCACCTCTCTTTACCGTCCATTTTGCAAGCAATGGCTATTTTTTGATCACATCCTTAATGAGGAAGTTTGTCAGTTTCCACACTTCTTTCCTTCTGATAGTAGTGAGACAGAGAACAATGTGATTTGTGTGACTGGCATTGGTGCTGATCATCAGACATTTCTCGTAGCTAATCGCATTGTTGATATTAAATGTGGCATAAATGGAAATTCAACAACTCAATGCTTCCCCTACTACACCTACGCCGAAGATGGCAGCAATCGCCGCGAGAACATCACCGACTGGGCGCTAACCCAATTCCAGGCCAAATATAGCCCTGATGTGACCAAACACGATATCTTTCACTATGTTTACTGTGTACTGCACCACCCACAGTATCGTGAACGCTATGCCGAGAACCTTAAGCGCGATCTGCCACGTATTCCTCTCTTATCCACACAGAAAGCCTTCCAGATTTGTGTACGCATCGGCAAGCGGCTTATGGATCTGCACTTGCATTATGAAGAGGTTGCTGAATATCCCCTCAAGTGGATCGAGAACAGAGATGTGCCTATCTCCTGGTGTGTGGAGAAGATGAAGTTGACAGCAGGGAAGGATGCGGTCATTGTCAATGAGTGGTTAACGCTGGCAGGCATCCCTCAGGAGTGCTTTCAGTATCGCCTGGGCAATCGTTCAGCTCTGGAGTGGGTGATCGATCAGTACCAGGTAAGTGAAGACAAACGCAGCGGGATTGTCAGTGATCCCAATCGGGAGGATGAGCCAGAGTACATTGTGCGATTGGTTGGGCACGTAGTAACGGTGAGTGTCGAGACGGTAAAGCTGGTGCGAGAGCTGGCACGCGAGGTCACGCAAGAGGAGTGGTTGGGTGAGATGGGAGAGAGTCCTGTTGTTTCATCATCAGCAGGTGAATAGCAGATAGGATGATTTGACAATAGAGGATGCGCCACCATGACGACACGACCAACGAATCTACTCCTGCTCTTCATCTCCTCTACACCCAAAGATACGCAGTTGTACAGAGAATTTGAACTATTTGATCCCGCTGTCTTTCTGAGATTTGTGCCTGAGCAACTAACTTCACACAATCTAAGAGAAATTCTGCAAACTCATTCGCTCCATACTGCGAGTAGAGCCAGACTGCAGCGGAGCATGAAAAGACCTCAATGCTCTCAGGAGGAATGGTGGGGAAAAGTTCAGGCAGGCTTGAAAAGGCAAGCATCCATTGGCTGTGCTCTGAATGACGAGAGCCAATACGCCACGCCAATTTTGCCCGAATGAGGTGTGTTCCGCAAGAGGCAAAATGGGAGCGCAACATCAGTATTTATGGTCGCAAACGACGAGGTAGTGACACAAGCGAGAAGGATATGGTAAATTCTGAGGACAGAATTTACCATATCCTTCTCGCTTGTGTCACTACCTAAGAGTACATTCTCCTTAGAATGCCCCAGTTCCATTGGGCGTACCAAGTCCGGTAGGACCGTCGTAGCCTGGACCTGCGGTACAGAGATAGGAGCCGCCACAACTTCCGTTACTTCCACTGGTCACATCAGTGAGGTTTGCTGTGTGGCTGTAGGGGAACGAGCCAAAGGTGACGCTGGCTCCATTACCCGCCAGGGCATAGACACTGGCGATAATGGGTGATGAGACGCTGGTACCGCCGAAAACTAACCAGCCGCTCAACCCCTGGGATGAGAAGCTGTCGTACACGGCAACGCCTGTATTGGGGTCTGCAACAGCAGAGACATCAGCGATGGTTCGCTTGCTACATCCAGCATCTGTCTGCCAGGTAGGCTTAGTAATGTAGGCACTACAGCCGCTACCAGCACCGCTCCAGGCTGTCTGACTCCAACTACTGCCGGATCGATTTAACGTGGTGCCGCCAACGGCAGTCACAAACTGAGAAGCTGCGGGGAACTGTGGACCGAAGCCGCTGTCACCCGAACTGGCTGTAACCATAATACCAGGATGTTTGTAGTATGTTACCTCGTCACTGGTTTCAGTACTGTATTCATTGCCACCATAGCTATTACTAATGGCTGTAGCTCCCAGCTTTGCGGCTGTGTTGACCGATGCGCCCAGGTTAGCAAGTGTGGCACTTTTTGCTTCTACGAGCAGAATATGACAGTTGGGGCAGATAGCACTGACCATATCCAGGTCAAGAGAGATTTCCTGGCTCCAGCTTGCATTATTTCTTGGATAGCTGGTGCTGCCAGTTTGACTGACTTTCTTGAAGCACCCATTGGCCGTGGTGCAGGCAGAAAGGCCAAATTGTGAGCGATAGACCCCAAGATCAGCTTCAGCGTTGGGATCATTGTAAGCATCAACGATGGCAACTGTTTGTCCATTCCCTGCTGTTGAGGATGGCAGGCTGTAAGCCGATTGCAGATCAGCGGGGACGTAGCCAGAGGGAGTTGTGGCATTTGGCTGAAGGCCACTGCCAGCAATAGGCATCTTTACGATGGCAAAGCATCGGGCCTGCCCTACTAGCGCAGCGCTGCACGAATGTGTGAAGCGTGGTGAGGTAGCTGTTGGTGCTGCGTGTGCTGACCTGAGTGCGATTACTCCTACCGTACTCAGGGAGAGCAATGCCAGAAGACACAACGCAACGATACGTCTTTTCAATGGGGTCTCCTTTTCAAGGAATACAATGGCTGTCATCGATAACACCAGATGTCATGATGTTCAATTGCAGTGCAAACGCCCTTCATACCAAAAGACAACATGAGAAAGAAGGGTCCCTGGACAATTTCTTCTCTCGACCAGATATCCAAAAGAAGTGGTAGTGGGCAGAAATAGAGAGATACGTTTTTGCACGAGAAACAAACTCCCCATGTAATACTTTCGCGAGCATCGCTTTATCCAGCACTGGCAAGCAACTATAATGGGTATGAAGAAGGATGCCCATACAATACAAGTATAAGCATGAGGTCTTAAATGTCAAGTTTTTGTAAATTTAAGAGGCGATTTTATTTTAAGGAGTGATCGAGGGAATCGGTATCTATTTCTCTTCTGGTGATAATAGTGACGAATCACAGGTAAGTGGCTACGCCACAACTGACTGGCCTGCCTCAAGTCCGTTCGTGACAGCCGTTGGTGGCACCAGTATAGCGGTCGGTGCTAGTAACAATTATCTCTTTGAGACAGGTTGGGGCACTACCACATCCTCATGGACAGGCACAGCCTGGTCTCCGACGCCATCTGGTCCCTGGCTTTATGGGGCAGGTGGTGGAGTGAGTCGCATCTTTGCTGAGCCATCCTACCAGACGAATGTCGTGCCTGCTTCTGTGTTTACGGCTCAGGGTCGCACAGGCCGGGCAGTGCCAGATATCGCTGCTATCGCTGATCCTAACACAGGGTATATGGTTGGCGAGACCCAGACATTTCCAGATGGTACAGTGAAATACAGCGAGTACCGTATTGGTGGCACGAGCCTGTCATCCCCCATTATGGCCGGCATTATGGCATTAGCTGATCAGGCAGCAGGACACCCGCACGGATTTGCAAACCCAATCTTCTACAGCCTTGCAGGCCAATCAGCCTTTACCGATATCGTAAACCCTGCATCTACTCTGGCAACGGTGCGAACGAATTATGTTAACGGCGTGGACGCGAGTGGTGGACTGGACTACAGGTTGCGAACTCTCAACCAGACACTTAGTTTACAGACAACTCCAGGCTATGACGACGTGACTGGCCTGGGGACACCGACGAGTTCTTTCCTGGCAGCGCTGAGCCACTAGCAGAGTATCCTTGCAAAATCACCCATAAGGTTATGAAGCAGCTTCTCAGACCAATCTAGACGATAGTAAAAATGACTGAAGGGTTATCATAAAAGCTTTCAAACCGCTTTTATGATAACCCTTCAACCGTTTCTGAGTCAAGAATCTCGAATATTCGCGCGCTGTGAGTGATTATCGCAAGGCTCCTCTATTCAGAAACACAACTTTCTCTAACTTACAGACAGCTTGTCCGGCCCACTTCACTTCATGATTAATGATGAGGAGGTGGTGTACTACTTGGTTTTCCTCCACCATTACCATTGCTGTGTCCATGATTACTCCCTCCATTTTTGTTGTTATTATTGCCATTACCACTACCATTTTCATCGGGGATGATGAACGTAATGGCCGTTGTTTGGGCGACTGTGCCGTCAGGATTCAGAATGCCCACAATTTTGGGAGGCTGTTTGCTTGTCCAGTTAATGACGAAGACTTCTGTACCATCCTGGATGGAACCGCTGGACTCAATGAGTTGATTGTCTACCAGTAACCGCATCCCAGGCTGCAGGTTGTCACCGATGATGCTCATTGTGGCCTGCCCCCTGGAATGAATGGAGAGGGTCATCACTACATTCTTCAGGTGCGGTATTGTATCGTCCAGGCGAGCCAGTTCATCGGTCGTCGCTACTTGTTGCGACAGGGCAAGCCGAGGGAGTAGTTTGCGCAATCCACGGCGTGCATCCGCTTTCAGTGTCATAAGTTCGTTCGAGAGGCGATCTCGGTCTGGCCCATTTGGCAGCGAGTCGATGGTCTGTGTAATCGTTTGAAGCTGCTGATCCAGATCCACAAGTGCCTGACGATAAGCTTCTCCATGCTCCTGATCAGTGAGAGTCGTCAGTGAATTGAGCCGATCACGAGCAATTTGTAAACGTAGTGCAACTCGATCTGCCGGAGAGTGGGTCAACGAAAGTTGCATGTGCTGCTCCCAGCTTTTCACTGTATAGAGTGGGCTGTTGGGATTCGAGTCCTGGGCAGCCATTGCCAGTACGCCTGTTCCGAGTAGCAGCACACAGAGGAATATCATCGTAAAGACTGCGTGCATCCGCAACGGACGCAACACTGGCCAGGTCCACCACGCCGCTCTAGCCCGTTTTTGCCGCAGTGCCGCATTATGAGCCAGGAGACGTCCCTCCAGCCGTCGCGCAAAGTCTGGATCTACCTGTAAAGGGGGAGCGGATTGAAGGCGGTTTGCCAGACTGATCAGTGCATCCACTTCTGGATCGTCACTGGTACTGGGAAGAGGTGATCGGAATTGTCCTGGCAATCTTCCCTCATGCCAGAATGCAATGTGGTTCTCAAGTCGCTCATTAAGGCGTTCAGGAAGTGGTTTCATCGTGCTTTCTCCTGGTGCGGCGCATGGCTATGGGATATTTTCTCTGCTGATGCAGCTTTCTTTGTTAGTAAACGTTGTAGACTATTCAGGGCACGAAATTGCAATGCCTTGACGGCATTGGCTTTTTTCCCGATCATTTGTGCGACAGTGGCCACATCATATCCTAGAATGAGCCGACCTATCAATACCTGGCGCTGCTCTTCTGTAAGTGTGTTGATTGCTTGCACCACAGTGCCCCATTCATCGCGTGCCTCTGACCAGCGTACAGGATCGGTATCCGGGTGGCTGGTTGGTATTGCAAAGCTATCGTGATCATCGCCTTCCCACACCATTGGTGCAAGGGAGACAAGCACTGGCTGTTTCTCGCGTTTGCGATAATAGCCAGCCACGGTGATACGAGCAATTTGCAGGAGCCAGGCAGCAAACGTTGCCTTATCGTTGGCCCTGATCTGGCTAATACCTTCGATCATCTTTAAAAATACTTCGGATGTCAGGTCTTCTGCTGTAGCATGATCGGGCACGCGCGCGGCAATATAGCCAAACACAGCGGGAAGAAATTGGCGATAGAGTGTACTGAGTCCCTCAGATTCTCCACGCCTTGCACAATCAAGTACGTGATCAAATGCAGCTAACTGATTCCCTTGATCGGAGGAGTTGCTCCAAGAAGCTCGCTGCCAAGGAAACATGGATACTACCTCTTCCATAGAATGCTTGCGGTGAAAGGACCTGAGATCCTGACAGCGCGGAGACCCGCTTAAACCCCACCACCTCACATCTATGGGAAATGATCGATGGTTTCAGCGAGAGAGATGTCCCCACTTAAGAGAGTTGCAATCTGGTCCATTCCGGTTACGGGTAGGCAAAAATCTCACGAACAGAGCGCATTTGAGATCTGATCGCAGCCTCCTACTATGAATACATTTGATTTCTCGATAGTAAGACGACTTCACCTTCGTGATTGAATGAGTTGAAACCCGACCTCATCGGGATATTTGAAAACTTACAAGAAATTTCTCGGAGGCCATAACCAATAGGAACGTAAGCGCAACTATAGAGGTAGTAGAGAAATATGGTGCTCGCTACTATCAAAAGTAGCCACCTGATATCAAATACCATAAGTAGTATTTTTCACTTAAAAGGATGGAACAAAGATGCGTTTTTTTAGTTTACTCAGTAGTCTATTAAAAGGGAAAGCCCTGATTGTACTTGCCAGCATTGCAGTTGTAGGAGGCGCAACGGTAGCCGCCGCAGCAACACCTACTGGACAGAATATTGTTCACACAATCACCGGGGCAACGGCAACGACTACGCAGACCGCTAAGCATAGCAATAACGATGCAAAAGGTCTGGTAGGTGCCGCCGCCACCGCAGATGCCAAGAATAATGCCAAGAATAATTGTGCAGGAAGCGCCGAGGTGCTACAACAGGCAACTAAATTCTCATTGAGTGCTCAGAGTACGAGTGCTGACGTCAAGGTACTGTGCTCTCTACACAATGGAACTTTTCAGGGCATCACACCTAATGGGACGACAGTTTCGTCCAGTCGGGTCTTTGGCTATGGCGAGATTGAAAAACTGCTCACCCTTGCCAAGTATCTGGCAGCCCATGATCAAGCCAATGTGGGTGCTCAACTCGTAAGCGCTAACCTGAGTAGTTATCTAGCTGTAGCGCTCCAAAAGTGTGGTACGACTCCGTTGGAGGTATGCCTGAAGACCAACATTCCTGACCTCGACCCAGGGAATAGTGGTAATAATAATGGAAAAGATAATGGTAAGGGGTCGAGCAACGGCAACGGCGGAGGAAAACCAACGAGCACACCCACTCCTCCTATTCATCCTACCCCTCATCACTAGAGAGATAGACGGCTAGTCTATAGGCAATCTTGTTCCCTTTCTCCAACCCCTTTTGGCATAAGCACCGAGGAGAAGGGAACAAGATTATTTCAAGAGATTTACCACTCTTTTTGGACTGAGTCGTCCCTCTAGAGAGATCTATCCCACAACTCACATGAGTTGAGAAAACCTCTACAGGCTCTCTCAATTCTGCTGATTCTAGGTGGGCATAATCTGCACCTGGACCAGATGAGATTGTGCATTCTGCCCCTGAGTGTCGCTAGCTGTCACTCCCACAGTAGCGTTAACCACACGGCGACGCTTGAAAGTGGGAATGGGCCAGGAAAATGTTGCCTGCTTTCCGGCATCGGTAATTTGTAGAGAGCTATTAAAGGTTGGGGCTGGACCATTATAGGTCACCCGGAGTGTCACAGAAATACCGGGTTGGCTGGTCATCACGACCACAGGGGCAGTATCACCACCCATAACTTGCAGGGGAATATTCTTGATTGTTACACTCAAGGGGGGAACTACCATTCTGGTCGTGGAAGGGTACTTGCCAGTAGGTGGACGTGTAGGTTGTGTCGTGGAAGTGAGGGGAGTGGAGATAGGAGTAGAGTTCGTTGGTGGCTGCTGTGCTCCTCCTGGCATAGAGGAAAGAGAGATGGTTTTCAATTTCTTCGGGGGTGCGAACGGATTATTGAGGAGATACCAGAGGATGCCGCCGCCCACGAAGGACAGACTCACCAGACCAGAGAGGGTCATTCGTCTTGAGATTAGTACGGGGCTACGCTTTTTGTCTGCCAGTCGGGAATTTGCCTGATCAAGAACTTTCACCAGCGGAACGGCAGGCGTTCCTTGCGCCTCATTATTCATGATCGAGGAGGCTGTAAGCTCTGAGAGAGGGGAAACGAGAAAAGATGTACTCTGCCTCTGGGAGTCAAACTGATCGTTGTCTTCTGCTTGCAGCGGCGAACTTGCCTGAAGAGGTGGATTTGCAGGACTCTCTGTCTGAAAAGATGTCTCTATTTGAGAATGAAGACCTTGTGGCCACTGTCCCTCAATCCCTTGTGCCAGGATTTGAGCAAATTCACACGCTGTAACAAAGCGATCTGCCGGGTCTTTGTTGAGGGCACGCAAGAGTGCGGCCTCTGCTGGTTCTGGCAAATCTGAGCGAAATGTTCGTGGAGGAATAGGCTGTAGAGTTGCCACTTGCATTAACATCTGTTCCGTTGGAGCTGGTGGAAAGGGTAATCGCCCTGTCACCAATGTATACGTCAGGACTGCTAACCCATAAATATCTGTTGCACTGCTCACTGGTGCTCCCAGAGCCTGTTCGGGGGCCATATATTCGGGAGTTCCAATTGCATGGCCTGGTTGCGAAATCTTGGTCAGGGCACTATCAAAGATTTTGGCAATGCCAAAATCCACAAGGTAGACATGGTCCTCTTCATCAACCAGGACATTTGCAGCTTTGAGGTCACGATAAATCACCTGCTGACTATGTGCATAATCAAGCACTTCGGCAATCTGTATCACATAGTCGGAGATCTTGTCCAGTCGAAGGGCACCGCTCGCCAGACGCTCTGCCAGACTTCCCCCGCTGATATACGGTATCACCAGATAGGGATACCTGGTCGAGGGATCTTCGCCTGATGCTAAAATGGGTAAAATAGAGGGAGAGTGTAAACGCTCTCGCAGGGTCAAAATCTCACGAGCGAAACGTCTGCGACACTCAATGACTTCGTCTATCGACAAAGAGGGGGGTGGCAGTAAGACTTTGACAGCGACTAACTCCTGAGGAGACGTTATCCGTTCCCCCAAGAAAACCACACTCGCTCCTCCCTTGCCAAGGACCCGTTTCAACCGATAGTCACCTATGACATGACCCAGCAATGTTTCTGCTGATAACATCTACTCTTTCCCTTTCTCTCACAATGAATTGAGCAATCGTCTTCGATACCATTCCACCCCCGATACCATCAGCGGTGACGCCTATCATAAATAGTTGCAATCCGGCCCATGTTGGTTATGGATGGCTAAAAAATATCACCAATATGGTATGTTTGAGTGTTTTGCAGCAGAACATGAGAGGTACCCAGAATTTCTACATTCGGGGCAAGTTGAGGATTTACAAAAGGAACGTCGCCAACACGAGGCAGCGCATCACAAAGCCAGATGTTAGACGACTTTTATTTTTACGCATTGCCTACAGGTTCTCTCCTCTTTACTCCTTTGGCTTTACAAGCCACTTGAGCAAGGAGTTAGCCTGTCAAAATGACAGCAGATTTGACAGCGGAACCGATACACTCAATTGCTTCTTGCTAAACACAACTGGACAAAAATAGCATGCCTATACGCTTGACATCAGAAAAATACAGGTGTAGACAAAGCTCCCTAAAGGGCATATACTAGAAAGTGCATTCCGACGCAAAATATAATCTCAATTTTTATATGGTACAGGGGAGTTCGCGCATGAGCAAAATTAAAATGCGCTGCATCGCCTGCGGCAAGTGGTTTCAGTCGGCAAATGCTAAAGAAGTAACTTGCCCCGATTGCGTGCAGAAAGCCAGAAAAGAAAAGATGGCGACGAAGAACGCGCCGCCCATAGCCAATAAGCCAGCAACGGGACCAGTCGGACAGGGTTTCAGTAGCCAGACACGACCTGCTACACCACCTAAACCCAAACCGACACAAAGCGGAACCAGCCATTGGCTTGATACACTTAACGATGTGAAGGTTGGTCAACCAGATCAGCCACAACGTCCCAGAATACCTTCCCCCCCTGCACCACGAGACAATCGCGGCGTACAAGGTGGACAGGGCGGGTTCCGTGGCCCTGACAATTATCGTGATGATCGTGGACCAGGAAGCTATCGTGAAGGCGGAAATCGCGGACCAGGAGGCTATCGTGATCGTGGATACGAACAACGTGGCCCTGGCGGATATCGTGTCGGCGGAGGTGCGGGCCTCCCTGAAACTATCGGGCCACGCCCCCGCCAACCCATGGATGGAGGCTTCGATCGCGGACCACGGCAAGACAAACCACGTCATAGCGGACCAAGAGAAGGTTCTCCTAACAGATCAAAACCCAACCTGAAGGCCAAAGTTAGCCCACCCAAACCAAAGCGCGAGAAGACACCACCTCCTCCTCCATTTATACCACTGCCAGAACAGATCACTCAGGTGGAAACTCGTTACCTGGAGCTATCAGCCCCTAATGAGTTCGATGGCATTCGTACACAAATTGCCAAAGAGTTTGACATTCCCAAAAAAGCAGTGAAGAAGATCATCAAAGACCTGCGGGATCGCCAAAATATTCCCAGCTGGTGGGAGCTACAGACCTACAAGGGGGAGATCGAAGAATTAGAGAGAATCAAAGCAGCTTATGAGCCTCTTCTCCCTGTGCCACCAGTTGGCGTACATAAGAAGATCTCTGAAGAACTTGACCTCAAACCAGCAGTGGTATATCAGGCTATCAAACTGATACGCCAGCAGATGAACTTGCCACAGTACAATGATCCGATACTGCACGGGCAGGAACTCACCCAGCAGACACAAGAACAGCATATCCCAACGGAGGAGCTACCAGTTCCCCAAGCTCTACTTGCATCGTCTGCAAGCGAGACACCAGACAAAGTCGCTAGCAGTGTTGTGACTTCAGAACCTGAAAGCAACATAACAGAAGCAGAGGACACCGTAGAGAGGTAACCCTTGCGGTTACACAGCCAATAATGTTCTGGCCCGTAGGAATGCGCTATAAGCGGCACTCCTACGGGTCGCGAGGTAATATAATGCAGGATTGTATTTTTTGTAAGATTGCAGCCGGTCAGATCCCCAGTACCATTGTATATCAGGATGAAGATGTCATTGCATTCAAGGATCTTCACCCACAGGCACCGCATCATATCTTGTTCATTCCCAGGCGTCATCTGGCTTCTGTAGCTGAACTGACCCCTGAGGATGGACCACTACTGGCAAATATCTTTACAGCTATCAGAAAGCTGACCCATGATCTTAACCTGGAAGAACGTGGCTATCGTATTGTGACCAACACGGGACCTGATTCTGGACAGGCTGTTTTTCATCTGCACTTCCATCTCCTGGGAGGGCGCAGACTTCTCTAGCCGCCAGGATAAGAGGCGCACAAAGGTAGTTTTATGCGTATTGCGATTGACTATACAGCAGCGATTCGGCAAGGGGCGGGTATCGGGTCCTATGTACGTAATCTGACAGCAGCGATATTCGCACAGGATACTCTTAACCAGTATACATTGCTCACCAGCGGACATCCCACCCAGGAGCATCCATTCCCCAATGTAGAAAATGTGCGTGGACGCTGCATCATGATCCCCGATCGCTATCTAAACATTCTCTGGTATCGCTGGCGTCTTCCCCTTCCCGCAACACTTTTCTCAGGTCCAACAGATATCTATCATGGCCCTGACTTTGTCTTGCCACCGCTCGGAAAGAAAATCCGTAAAGTCGTCACCATCCATGATCTGGCATTCCTGGAACATCCGGAATATGCCGTACCTTCACTCGCTGCCTACCTCAAAAAAGTTGTACCCACAGCAGTCGCCGAAGCGGACGTAGTAACAACAGTCTCACAAGAGGTTAGCCGTACACTGATCGAACACTTTCAAACACCACGCGAAAAGCTCACCGTCATTCCCAATGGGGTAGGAAGCCATTTTCGCCGCATTACCGATCCAGTTATTCTGGGTGCAACACGCCACAAATTTGGCTTAAAACATCCATTGGTGCTTGGTGTTGGAACAATGGAGCCACGCAAAAACCACATTGGTCTCATCAAAGCATTTTATCAGGCCCAAAAGCAGAAAAAAGGACCAGCCATGCTGGCCATCGCTGGGGGAAAAGGCTGGCTCTACGAAGAGACTCAACAGGTTGTTGCGGACCTCAAATTAGAGAAGAAAGTTCGTTTCCTGGGACACGTAAGCGATCTGGAACTCGTTTCGTTATATAGTATGGCTGATGTGTTTGCCTTCCCTTCCTTTTTTGAGGGCTTTGGGGTTCCTCCCCTGGAAGCAATGGCCTGTGGTGCACCAGTTATCACCTCTAACACATCCGCATTGCCTGAAGTTACTGGGGACGCTGCACTTCTGGTAGATCCTCATGATATCGGTGCGTTGGCAAATGCCATTACCCGCTTACTGGAAAATGAACAACTGCGTGAAGAACTACGACAGAAAGGATATGAGCGCGTACAACACTATACCTGGTCGACATCGGCCTCCAAAATGTTAGCTATTTACCAGAAACTCTACAATGGGGAAACAAACTTCCTGGCGAGGTAACTCCTATGAAAATCGGTATCAATGCACTTTTCTTTCAACATCCCGCCACGGGCAGTGGACAATACATGACACATCTCCTTACCGCTCTAAGCGAAATCGATCACCAGAATGAATATGTCTTATTAGGACCACAGCCAGTAGAGCAACAGCAGACATCTTTCACCTCATTTCCCTATCATGTCCAGCCAGTTCCTGGCTTCGCAATGAACAATGAGAATGTCGAAAAGCTCGTGTGGGAACAATTCACAGGCCCGGCAGCAGCTCGTAAAGCAGGAGTGGACGTCTTCCATGTTCCCTACTTTGCGCCACCCCTGCTCCCACGTACTCCCACCGTCGTCACAATCCATGATGTTATTCCAATGCGACTTCCAGCATATCAACCCGATCCCAAGGTCAAAGCCTATATGCGTCTCGTTTCTCGTGCAGCTCATCGTGCTACCCTGATTATCACCATCTCACAGCATGCCAAAGAGGACATCATAGATGCATTGAAGCTACCAGCCGAACGCATTCGAGTCATTTATGAAGCTGCGGGCGAAGAATATCAACCCGTGACCGATCCCGAAAAGTTAGCGGCAGCACGGGCACGCTACGGGTTAGGTGAACGCTATATTTTCTACCTGGGTGGCCTGGATCAGCGCAAGAATGTACCACAGTTGGTACGCGCCTTTGCACATCTACACCGTCAAATTGGTGATCCCAATCTGCAACTGCTTATCGCAGGTAACCCTGACAAGCAGAAGGGACCACTCTTTCCAGACCCACGTCCCGTTGCTGCCGATCTGGGCATGTCAGGCCAGATTGTCTACCGCTTTATTGAAGAGGAAGACAAGCCAGCGATGTACAGTGGGGCCTGCCTGTTTGTCTTTCCATCTCTCTATGAAGGGTTTGGCTTGACACCATTGGAGGCCATGAGTTGCGGCGCTTCTGTTGTTTGCTCGAATCGTACATCATTACCTGAAGTAGTGGGAGATGCCGCCATTATGGTTGATCCCGATAATACTCAGGCATTGGTCGAAGCGATGCGACGAGTTCTGACCGATAGCACACTCCAGGCCAACTTGCACGCACGATCTTTAGAGCGTGCAAAACAGTTTAACTGGCACAAAACTGCTACTGAAACCCTTGCCGTGTATGAAGAAGCATTAGCACGCAAGGCGAGCATACGAAGAAAGATTTAGAAGAACGACTATGCGTGTACTGATGATTTCAAAAGCCCTCGTTGCGGGGACTTCTCAGCGCAAACTAGAAGAACTGGCAAAATGTCCAGGAGTCGAGCTGACCCTGGTTACACCAGAATACTGGCAAAGTGACGATGGTAGCAAGCAAGTTCTTGAACGTCTCTACACTGACGGCTATCAGATGATCGTAACACCAATATCCCTCAACGGCAACTTCCACCTGCACTACTATCCACAACTGGGTCAGATTATGCGAGAGGTGCAACCAGAAATTGTTCACATCGACGAAGAACCTTACAATTTTGCAACCTACCGTGCAATGCGTCTGGCAGTACAACATAAAGCACGAGCCTTGTTCTTCACCTGGCAAAATCTTTATCGTAGCTATCCTCCCCCTTTCCGTCAGATGGAACTCTATAATTATCGCCATGCAGCAGCAGCACTGGCAGGAAACCGTGATGCCTCAGAGGTCTTGAAGCGCAAGGGCTACAAGGGTCCCATCCACATTATTCCACAGTTTGGCTTTGACACAGAAATCTACAGCCGTAGCGCACCACGTCCACCCCGCGCCTCCAATGACATCTTTACCCTCGGCTTTATCGGTCGCCTCAAAGAGGAAAAAGGCCTCACACTTATGGTCGAAGCCTTACAGTATTTGCCAGAATATTGTCGGGCCGTCTTTATCGGACATGGACCAATGAAGAGCATACTAGAAGATCTGGCAACGCGCCTGGGCGTTGCTGACCGTGTCATCTTCAAGCCAGGGGTGCCAACCTACGAGGTACCTAAAGAGATGGAGCGTCTGGACGTATTTGTGCTACCCTCGCTCACACGTCCCAATTGGGTTGAACAATTTGGCCGTGTGCTCCCTGAAGCGATGTCCTGCGAGACACCTGTGATTGGCTCCAGTTCAGGTGAGATACCCTACGTCATTAGCAATGCGGGCCTTGTCTTTAAAGAGGGAGATGCTCAGGAATTGAGTGCCTGTGTCCGTCGATTGCTTGATGATCCCAGGCTCTATGCAGATCTGGCAAGGCGAGGGCGACAGCGCGTCCTGGAAAATTACACACAGGGACAGATCGCCCGGCAGACCTATGAGGTCTACAAAGAGATGCTCCACGTAAAGGTCTGACTGTTTGATGATTGGGAGCATCAAGCGATAGAGATGCGCTATAATAAAATAAGATGCAACTATCCTGAGCACGACCATAGTAATCGCCATAAAAAAATGTAGAGCTTGGGAGAGAAGGCAGATGAGGCACGTAATGAATGATGACCCGATGATGATATTCGCTGGTAGTGGAAGTCCGCGTCTGACAAATCGTATTTGTACATACTTGCAAGTCCCACAAGGCCGGAATGAGACACTCCACTTCTCAGATGGCAATACTTTTGTGCGTATCCTGGAGAACGTTCGAGGACGGCGCGTTTATCTCATACAATCAACAGTCTTTCCTGCCAACGACAATTTTATGGAACTCCTCTTCTGGATCGATGCCTTCAAGCGAGCGGGAACTGAGTCGGTGACTGTACTCATTCCCTATTTTAGTTATGCTAAAGGCGACAAGAAAGACGAACCACGTGTCTCTATCCGTGCCCGAGTCTGCGCCGATGCCATCGAGGCCGCTGGCGCAGACCGAGTGGTAACGATGGATCTGCACGCACCACAAATTCAGGGCTTCTTCCACAGGCCTGTGGATAACCTGTATGCATTACCCATTATCTGCCAACGCATTCAGGCTCTAAACCTTAAGGATATTGTGATTGTCTCACCAGATGTGGGCTTTGCGAAACAGGCCAGGCGCTATGCCTCTTGCCTTGGTGTTTCTATTGCTATCGCTGACAAAGAACGCCTGGCCCATGATGAGAAGGCCGTGGTTTTACAAATTATTGGTGACGTGAAGCACAAAACCGCTGTTGTGGTGGATGACTTCACGATTTCAGGTGGAACCCTGACAAGCGTGTCAGTGAAACTACTGGAGCAGGGTGCCAAAGAGGTCTACGCTGCAGTGACACATGGCGTGCTAGCACCTGGATCAGTTGAGAGGATTAATAAAAGTCCTCTTAAGCGACTCATTATCACTGACACGGTTGAAAACCAGCCAGTACAATTCTCAGAGAAGATCGAGGTGGTCTCTGTTGCATCACTGTTTGGGGAGGCAATCAGGCGTATCCATAACCGCGAAAGTATTAGTGAGATGTTCCTCTAGCAAGAACTCAACCTGATTCTTCCCATTGATGTCAACCACCTGATCGCTCCAGGTAACCCGGCAAATCTGCAATCGAGGGAAGGATTACCGCCGGATGTACCCGTTTCAGGAGTGGCGAGTCTGCCTTGTGCTTACCTGTACAGACCAGCACTCCTTGTATTCCCACTCGCTGTGCTCCCTCCACATCATTTTCAATATCATCTCCAACCATAATCGCCTCCCTTGCCCTTACACCGATCGAAGAGAGAGCTTGTTCGAAAAAGGCTCGGCCCGGCTTCCCCAACACCGTTGCCTGCTTCCCTGTTGCCAACTCCAAAGCCCGGATAAAGGGTCCGCTATCCAGGCGTAGCCCCTCACTGGTACGCCAGTACGTATTCATATGCATTGCCAGGAGCACAGCCCCATCCATTAGCATACGAAAAGCACGATTCATCGTCTCATAACTGAGTAGTTCTTCTGCTCCGCCGATGACCACAACATCAGCATGAGCTTCAACCAGTTCAATACCTGCAAAATCTGCCGCTGTATCTCCTTTCGTCAGTAACCAGCAGCGCTTTCCTGCGTAGTGTTGACGGATGTAATTAGCAGTCGCTACGGGGGCCGTGAGAATTTGCGATTCGGCAATAGGAAGGCCAATATGCTGTAACCGTTGCAGAAGCGTAGAACGTGCCAATGTGGTAGTGTTGGTGACAAAACAGAGACGATAGCCCTTTTGGTTAAGCCAGGAGAGAGTTTCCGCCGCACCAGCAAGAGGCTGCATACTTATATGTAAGACACCATCAATGTCGCAAAGAATACCGCGAATAGGAACTGTCAAGGCCATAGATACTGTCCCTCTGTGGAAAATTTACGCTCATTGTTACCAGTATACGTATTTGAAGAGAGAGATGCAAGGAGAAGAACAGAGAAGTATCACCCTCTTCCGAACCATAGCATTTCGACCAGGACCCCCTGGCTATCCAGTAAAGATTTTATATTCTGTTCCGTTCGTAGATGAAAGGAGTAAAATGCAAACAGTGCAATATACTATCATGACAGAGATGAATGGATGGTGTATAATATAGCCGCTGATAGTAGATGCGCCTTACGCAGACAAAGGTAGATGTGTGCATAGGAATGCTTTCTACTTTTCTCTCACAGGTGCAGATTTGACCAGACTCAGTCAGCACAGTAAGACTATTGGGCTACTTAATTGAGCAATGTCGAGATTCGTTCCCTGGAACATAAGGCCAATCCCAGGTTCTTAACCCACAGGAGAAGCAGAGGAGTTCAATTCAATGAACGGCGACATGATAGGTCGTGTCATCAAAGGCCGCTATAAGCTCATTGATGAACGAGGAAGGGGCAGTTTTGCCACAGTCTATGTTGCGCGTAATCTGGAGAATAACCATATCTATGCAGTAAAAGTTATGCACCTTGAACTCTCGAATGATGATGAACTACTTGCACGCTTCCAACGGGAGGCACATATCCTTCTGAACCTCAGTGATCCCCACATTGTGCGGATTGTCGATTATGGAAATGATAATAATGTGTATTATATTGTAATGGATTACATCGATGGTCAGAATTTGAAATATCATATGATCAAGGATGGACCAATGGACCCATTACGTGGACTTAACTATACTCACCAGATCGCCGAAGGGCTAGATATAGCCCACAAGCAAGGAGTGGTACACCGCGATATTAAACCACAAAATATACTGATTAGCAGTACAGATAAGGTCAAAATTACTGATTTTGGGTTAGCACGTGGCAGAGAAACTGTCACACTTACACAGTCTAATGTATTCATGGGTACGGCCTACTATATCTCGCCCGAACAGGCAGAAAGTGGGCGTTCGGCAGACACCCGTTCTGATCTCTACTCGGTCGCCACTGTCTTGTTTGAAATGCTGACGGGACATCCTCCTTTCGAGGGCGATACGGCCGTTGACATTGTCATCAAACACATGAACGATAAAGTACCATCGATCTGTCGTCTACGCCACGACCTGCCAATGGAAATGGATCTCTTTATGCAGAAGGCACTCGCCAAGTCACCAGGAGATCGTTATGCGACACCTCAAGAGTTCATCGTAGCACTTGAACAATTGCAAGAACGCATCCAGATTATGCCACCCGTTGAACGAGTTGCACGGACTGGACCTGAAAACGGGCTGCCGAGTCCTTCCCAGCCAAAAGGACCTCCACCAAAAGAAGCTCACATCGTAGTTATCTCCAGTGGACATCCTATTCCCTTGAAAGGTGATTTAATGGTAGTAGGACGACAGGACCCAACTCGGGGAATATTCCCCGAGATAAATTTAGCAGATAAGACAGTTGGACGACGACATGCGTATCTACGCAATCAGCAAGGGACGTATACTGTTGAAGACCTTGATGCTTTGAATAAGACTCGCTTGAACGGAGTGACCTTAACACCACACGAGGAACGTACGCTCAAAGATGGTGATGTGCTACGCTTTGGCAGTGTTGAAGTACGTTTTGAATTGCGATAGATGTGGTGTTATCATACACTAAGTCGCAGTTGTAGGGGTACCCTTGGTAGGTGCCCGATTGAGATCGGGTGGCAGGCTTGTTCTCCTTGCCGGAGAGGATTGGCGGAGAAGAGATCCATGCCGCCCCTACGATCAGAGGGGTGAACAATATGTTAGCAGTTTTTACAGTCGCACTGGCCGGGCAAGTTGTTTCGACAACAGTTATTGCTGTTGCGGGTATCATACTTGCAGTAGTCATTGCTATCACAGCCTTCTGGCTTTTCCGTAGCGGAGGGAAGAAGAAAGTAGCCCAAAATGCTGCCCCTGGCGGCACAAGTGATTGGCAACGTCAGCCGCTACAAGGTGGAGCAGGTACTTCAGCACCATGGAATCCACAGGCAACGGGGGATGCTGCTGGAAGTTGGGGTCAACAAGCCCCACAATCTGGCGGCTGGAATATGTCCAATGGCACACAGCAACCCGCTAACGCCTGGGGAGCACAGGGTGCTGCTCAGCAACAACCCGCTAACGCCTGGGGAGCACAGGGTGCCGCTCAGCAACAACCATCTGCCAATGCCTGGGGAGCACAGGGTGCCGCTCAGCAACAACCCTGCCAATGCCTGGGGAGCACAGGGTGCCGCTCAGCAACAACCCGCCAACGCCTGGGGAGCACAGGGTGCCGCTCAGCAACAACCCGCCAATGCCTGGGGAGCACAGGGTGCCGCTCAGCAACAACCCGCCAACGCCTGGGGAGCACAGGGTGCCGCTCAGCAACAACCCGCTAACGCCTGGGGAGCACAGGGTGCCGCTCAACAACAACCCGCTAACGCCTGGGGAGCACAGGGTGCTGCTCAACAACAACCATCTGCCAATGCCTGGGGAGCACAGGGTGCCGCTCAACAGCAACCATCTGCCATTTCATGGAGCGGCACACCGGCGACTGGAGCATCTCAGCCATCCGCTGCCCCATGGGAACCAGCCCCTTCTCCATCTCCTGCGGCACAAGATCCATGGGGTCAGCAACCAGCAACTCCCTGGGGAGGAAGCACACCTGCGCAACAGCAAGGACAACAATCCCCTACAGCATATGGTGGTGGCTCCGCTCCTTCGTGGGGATCTCCGTCGTTTGGTGGGCAAGCAGCAGATGCATGGAGTGCTCAAGTACCTCAGCAACAATATCCGGGACAGGGTGCATCATCCGCTGGAACGTCAATGCCAGGCTGGCAACAGGGAGGCTTTAACCCAGGCGAGGGTGACAAGACCATGCTACGTCCACAAAGTGGAAGTGGAGTCCAGGGTATCGTACGTGTCGAAGAAGGCAAGGAACCAGGACGCATCTACGACATACGCAAGGGGTCGTTAAGCATCGGACGTAGCCGCGAAAGCGACATCTTCCTGGAGGATCTGGCAGTCTCACGTTTACATGCCTCTATTGTGAATATGGAGAATGGCAACTACGCACTTAAAGATGAAGGGAGTGCCAACGGCACCAAAGTGAATGGACAACTGGTCAATAAGTATCAGACCTACCCTTTGCAAGAGGGCGATCGCATACAACTGGGACAAACGGTACTTGTCTTTGCAAAAAAATAATTGATGGGCGTCTTGTAAGGATACAGACAATTGCCCCTATAGAGAGAGGGAAAGCGCCACATAGATAGTCGATGTTTGGATAGAGAGAGATAAATATTACATATGTGGCCCTACAAATACAATGCAAAGAGACGATCTGATTGGAACAACACTCGGGAACTATCGTATCATTGCCACACTTGGACAGGGTGGAATGGCGAAAGTATACAGAGCCTACCAGGAGAACCTTGACCGCGAAGTAGCAGTAAAGGTTCTTCCACCATGGTTTGCTGCCGATCGTAGTTTCGTTGAGCGTTTCAATCTGGAAGCCCGGTTAGTTGCCCGGCTCTCACATCCCAACATTGTGACAGTTCACGATGCCAGTGAACAACAGGGCCACCTCTATATTGTCATGCAACTGGTGGATGGAGGAACTCTCAAGCATAAACTCGATCAATTTCAACTCACTGGCAAGACTATGGAGACGACAGAGATGATTAATATCTTTGCGCAACTTGCCAGTGCCCTGGCATATGCACATGAACAGGGGATTATCCACCGCGATATTAAACCTGTCAATGTATTAATGGATCGCTCTGGGCGTCCTATTCTCTCCGACTTCGGCATTGCAAAGGTACTCGCTAGCACACAAGACAACTTGACTCGCCCTGGCGCAGGTGTCGGTACTCCTGAGTATATGTCACCAGAACAGTGCCAGGGAGGGGCAATTGATGGACGTGCCGATATCTATGCCCTCGGGGTTGTTTTATTTGAAGCTATGACCGGGCGCACTCCTTTTCGAGGGAACAATTATCCGGCTCTGGCACATAGCCACATTTATGAAATGCCTCCACGCCCCGTGCTCGCTCAATCCATCTCTTCACCCAATGATCGAGCGTATCATTCTGACAGCACTCATGAAGAATCCACAGCAACGCTATCAGCGGGCCAATGAGATGAGCGACGCCTTACAGCGCATACTCACGTCCAGTGTACCTGGTACGGGATATTATGAACAAGCAGAAGGCGCATCATTTATCAGGCCAAAGTCATCTGCCCTGCAAGAGTTACGGCAAAATTCACCACTTACCGCACTTTATCCCTGTTACCATTGCGAATATCCGAATAAAGCACACATGCGTTTCTGCACACGATGCGGCCATGCACTCAATCTGTGTACAGCATGTGGGAGTCATAATCTAGCAAACAATCGTTTCTGTACCAAATGTGGGCAAGCTCTCACATTCATCAGGTGAGTCTGCTCACTCACCCTTCTTCCTCGAACTAATCCACAATACAAAGTTCTTCCACATCGGATCTCAAGCAATAAACTTGCATAGGAAGTTATTTAATACACAAATTCTTTCTGTTTCGCAGCAGAGAGGCGCTCTAACACCTTACGTTGCTCATTCATATACTTATGCTGAAGCAAAGTACGCTGCTCTGCACTGAGTAGTAGAATAGCCTGTACACGCTCTACGATAAGGCTGGGCTGTGTAGGTTTAGTGATATATTCAATGGCTCCCTCTTCAAAACCGTGCATTTGTTCCGAGAGGCAGACAAGGGCGCTAAGCACAAGCACTGGAATCGGGGGGGTTATACAGTTAATCCGCAGCCAGTGGAGAACATCCCAGCCAGAAATGGATACATCACCAGATCGAGAATGATGAGATGGGGACAAAATTCAGGAATCACACGCATAGCATCCCGACCATCGGAAGCCCCAATGGCTTCAAAACCACTCTGTGTCAAAAAGAAGCAAAGTACTTGTTGAACAGAAATTTCATCCTCAACCACAAGAACTCGTGTTTTTTTAGCAGCTTCATACATATCTTGCACTTCTACTAACCCACCAGTATAGTATATTCAGGATGTATACTTTAAGTGCGACTACGTCTTACAAGTGGAAAGCGCACTTCAGCAACGGTAAATAGCTCACTAAGGGCTTCTTTGCCGTTCTGTTCGATAGTTGGATTCGAGAAAACGTCACGGCGGAGTGAAAAGCTCCCCTCCAGATCACCGATCAGATGCTTGATGAGAGAGAGTCCCAACCCTTCAAAGGTGCTGTTCTCCCCACTTTCTTCTAAAGGAAGTTTGAAAGGTGGCCCACTTCCCGTATCGATCACCTGGACAACGACCAGACCATCTTCTTCACACCCACGAATAGTCACAATCCCTTCAGATTGTCCGGCCATACCGTGCTTAATAGCATTGGAAATCATTTCGTTGACGACCAGCGCCAGGATCGTTACAGCGCGTGAAGGGATGACAATGGAACATGGCTCGACCTGAAAGGTGATATGCTTTTCTGGTGGCCTCAAGTTGGCATTGGCAACACCAACTATTTTACGAGCTATATCGTCTACACGTGCTTCGCTAACATCTTCATGCGCAAGTAGATCATGCGTTGCAGCAAGACCTTGAACACGATTGACGCTTTCTGCTAGCGTATAGCGTACTTCAGGAGATCTGGTGCGCCTTCGCTGCAAAGAGAGAATTCCCGCAACAGTCGCCAGATTATTTTTTACACGATGATGTAATTCACGTAAGAGCACTGATTTGAGTTCGAGACCACGACGCGTCTCTTCGTAGAGCCGGGCATTATCAATAGCGATAGCTGCCTCGTTGGCAAAAGTAATAACAAGTTGCATTTGCTCCGGGCTGAGCAGATGGCGATGGCTACTATAGATACAAATGCAGCCGAGGATTTTCTGTTTGACCTTCAGCGGCACACAAAGGACCGAATGGATCTCTGAGGAGATAAACGGGTCACCATGGATAAAGCAGTGCTCGTCGGTATGAGAGCAATCAACAGCCATGCTCGGCCTTCCAGTTTGCACAGAACGTCCTGCACAACATTGACCAACACCGATATAAATACGGCTCGCCAGGCCACTATTGAGACCATAGTGTGCAAGAACATGTAAGCGTCTGCTGTCAGGATCAAGCTGGAAGATACAGGAGCGCTCAGCACCAGAAAGATGAACAGCCTGAGTCGTGATAATTTGGAGCACTTCATCCAAATTAAGAGTCGAAGCGATGATGGATGAGACGCGGTGAATAGTTGCAAGTTCATGAACTTTGCGGCGCAGTTGCTCATCAGTCTGCTCGTAGAGACGCCCATTTTCGATGTTGATAGCCACAATACCAGCCGCGACTTCCACAAAACTGATTTCGTCACGAGTGAAATTACGCGGTTCACGGGATTGAACGCTGACCACACCAATAAGTCGTTCAGCATTGCCAAAGAAGATAATGGGTACAGTCATCAGGCCATGATATTCAACACCATAGGCACATGCTTCGGTAGAGAAATTTGGATCGCTCAACGCATCCTGCACAAACAAAGAACGTCCCTTGTCAGCAACCCAACCACTATAGCCTTCGCCAAGACGTAGAGTAAAGTGTAGACCACCAAGGGGACGAGGCCCATTGGTAGCACGTAAAGTCAGGACACGCTGCAGTTCATCATAGAAAAAGATCGAGCACAGTTCGACATCCAATTCCCCAGCAATCACCTGCGCAGTAACCTCAAGGGTTTGATCGAGATCCATCGCAGAGTTGCTCACCCCATTGACACGTTGCAAAGCAAGGAGACGATGTTCCAACTGCTGAGATACATTGGTACATTCAAACCTATATCGGTCGGTAATCCCCTGATAACCCCGTGTGAGCGCAAGGACACATGCCGATTGCAGATGATAGAGGCGCTCAGTTGCCTGCATGAGTAGCTTAGGTTGGTCAGAAAGTATCTCCCTTAGCTCGACAGCAAGCGCATCAATATAACACTGCAGATCTTTGAACCGTGCATCTAGCTTGCCACCTTGCTCTGCAAGCCAGCGGCCAGATTGCTCAAAACGAGCTAAGGAGGCATGATCGGTATGATTATTGCGCATAAGAGCGTTGAGGAGTAACCACGCATCACTACCCTCTTCCAGCTCAGAACTCTCCCCCAATACATGCTGTAAACAGACTCTTAATTGAGTAATATGCTGCGCCAACACCTGTTCTACATCATCTCCATCTGTCACGTTTTTCTTCTCAATTCATGCATTCCATACAATGCAATAATGGTACTATACTCACCATTCCCTACCCTATATTGTATTGTAATTGGGCCATCCAGTAGTGTCAAGTACATGACCTGACTCGGTGCATTGGCGACTCCCTTTTCGTTCTTCACTCACAAAAAACTCTGCATTTCCTGATGAAAAACGAAACAAGTCATAGATAGTGAGAGACGAATGTCCTATAGAGGAAGGTCATTCTTACAAGAAAGGTTTCGTGACTCGTTATAAAGTGTGATATATCCCCGTTGATAAGGGTAGACGTTTGATAAGGGAGTTTTCTTGAAATGAGATGCTCACATTGTGGGTTTCCGCTTGCTCCGAAGCGCACCAGTTGTCCAAAGTGTGGGACGACTACGACCGGAGAGTCCGAAGGACGATCTTCTAGCCAAAATCAAGCACCAATTTCGCCACAGGCCAGTTTTGGTCCCGCTGGTACACAGAATAGCTCAGAACAACAGGTATGGGGAGCTTACGCGCCTGCTATGCCCCTCAATGGACCGGGCATGCAAAGGCCATCCTTCGGCCAACAGATACCCTTCGCGGCATCTCAGCCAACCTACGGACCCAAAGATATGCCAGCGGGGAGTCCTCCTCCCTTATACACTCCCCCGATGCAGACGCCATCAGCACCAGAGTCAGGTATGGGCCAACAATGTTCCTCTGAATACACCTCTCCCAATTCCTAATATGACCTGGCCACCACAATCTCACCTGAATACACCACAGCCCAGACAAGAAGTATTAGAGTCAGGAACCTTTATACAGCCACAGCGCAAATCGCTCAAGCAGAAACGACCCATGCAACCAGGTTTTACAATTGCTGGCCTTTGTGTGATTACCGGAGGCCTGATCCTGGCTTTCGTGTACCTTATGACCATCGGGCTATCTGGCTCTCCTATGAGCAACATATCATCTCAGTCACCAAAGGGTTCCACAACATCCACTCGTGTAATGACAAAGAGTACAACAATTACCGGGACGACACAGACCCCTACGCTGAGTGTTACCCTGGTCTGACCTCAACACCACCCACGACAACCTTTCCGGGACAACAGTATATTGATCAAGCACAAATGGCAAGCTCCATCGATACAACCACGGCGCTACCCACAACGTTGACAACAACCTTCAAGGTAAACCAGCGGATAAATGTTACATTCAAACTCCATCCCAGTAATCAAGGTGGAGAAGTATGCTTAAACTGGTTTCTGAATGACCAGCAGTTCACTCAGTATCAATTTTCGGTTCAGGCTACTCCCCTACCAGCCTACTCGTATGCCTTTGCGGGAAGTCCTGGTCCTGCATATGTAGAGATCTCCTGGGCAAGTTCCCCCTCATGTGCAGATAAAATGCTAGCCCAACGGGTCAATTTTATGGTAACCCCTTAACAAACGTTCGTATTTTTCGAACTTCATATGTCAGGTCTGCTTGCCACCTGTGGTGGCGAGCTCTTGTATTGTGTGGTTTTTGTTGTCCGGTTCCGTGGGAGGTTGCGGCGCAACCTCCCACGGAACCGGACAACAAAAACCACACAATACGGCCTGCGAAGCGCCTGAGGCAATCTGGAACAGGGGGCTGAGTAGTTACACTACTCCCTACACAGTAGTAGAGAAACATGGTATAGTAGGGTAAGCAAGTAAGTCGCCTTAGCAGTAGTAAATTCTTATGTTATTGATCAATCGCTATTCATTAATCGACAGATGCACGGTTGGCGTGTATATGTTGCCAGGAGGTTTTTCATCTATGAATTGTAATTCTTGCAGTACGCTTCTTCCACCTGGAGTTGCATTTTGTCCTTCATGCGGGACACCAGTCCCTTATAACTCAACCGGTCAGGGACAGGGCGCTTCTCTTTATGACCCAACCATTGCCTCTGCATCTTATAATGCTCCACAATCGCCTTCAACTGGATATGGGACACCATCAAATCCTTATGGCTATTCACAACCACAAGACCCCTATCATAGTACATCCTCAAACCCATACGATATGGGTGCCCCTTCTCCCCAGTCTAATCTCTATGAAGCACCTCAAAATCCTCCTGCAGGCTTGCCTCCCTATGGCTACAATCCCCCTTCGGGCTATCCTCCTCAAGGATACCCACAAGGCGGTGCTCTTCCCGGCACATATGGTACACCATCCAGGCCTCGCGGCAGAAGCAAAATAGGCATGATCATCGGGATTACCGTCCTTGTTCTCGTACTCGGTTGTGCGGGTCTTACAATCCTGGGACTGCGAGGAAGTGGTAGGTCAACATCAACTACCCCCGTACTAAGCGATGTACCACAGAGTTCCGCTATAGATCCTGCCGCAAAAGCAACCATTTTTAATATCCAAATGGCCAGCTCAATTGATAAAGATTACTACCCAACCAACCTCGCAAACACATTCAAGCCTCAACAAGATGTCTATATGACGTTTCACGTAGATTCTCAGGGTCAAGACGGTTATATTAAGGTAAACTGGTATCTGAACGGCCAGAAGCAATCATCGAGTATCCTTACTCACAGTGCCGAGAACGATCATGGCTACTTTGACAATACGTACGACCAGTCAGGTGATGGAGCTGTTGCTGCATACTGGTGCCTGGAGTCCTCTTGTTCCGACGCAAAGCTTGCACAAGTTGTAACATTCACAGTGACAGGGACAAGTCTGGTACCTACAAACTCAGGTAGTATGTAGCTCTTCAGGCTTCCCAACATCCACAGTATCTCACCTCTTCGGTGATGCATGGGTCATCCCGAATTTTTTGAAACAAAGGTTCGCGATCTCTCAAGCGGCTTGAGAAGCGGGATTGTCAAGGGCGGCCAGCCCTTGACGGGGTGTGGGGTGTCGCCAAAAACGCTTCTTTTTTTCCTCACGCCGCCTGCGGCGGCGCACAAAAGAGGTAAAAAGAGTTTTTGGGGACACCCCACACCCGGCAGGGATGCTGCGCTCCCTGCACCCTCGCTTTTGCGAACTTTTGTTTCAAAAACTCGGGATGACTCATGCACTAGAAAACTTCCTACGCCTCGATCAATAATCGTCTGAGGACTTTTCCAACAATATTTTTAGGAAGTTCTGAGCGGAACTCGATTTGTTTTGGTACCTCATAAGCATCGAGGCGCTCACGGCACAGTGCAAAGAGTTCGTCAGTAGTTGCCTGCTCACCACGTTTCAGAACGACGACCGCTTTGAGATAGGGTGAGGTACTACTTCCAGTACCAACAACCGCAGCCTCTAAAACTTTCGGATGCTCATAAAGCACCTCTTCAACATCACGAGGGTAAACATTATAGGAGCCAGAGAGAATAAGGTCTTTTTTGCGGTTAATAATGGTAAAGAAACCATCCTCATCCATACATGCCAGATCGCCGGTGTGTAACCAGCCGTCACGAAGCACCTGAGCCGTTTCCTCAGGCATATTCCAATACCCCTGCATGACTTGCGGCCCCTGGATAAGTAGTTCACCCACTTTACCGATAGGCAACGGTTCTCCAGTTTGCATATCGACAATGCGTGCATGTGTACTGGGTAGTGGCAGGCCAATACTCCCCACACGACGCTCACCTTTCAGCGGGTTAGAATGTGTGATAGGAGAGGCCTCAGTGAGTCCATAGCCTTCCACAAGATAGCCTTTGGTGAGTTTCTCAAAAGCTTCCTGCGCTTCAACTGGAAGAGGGGCAGAACCACTTACACAGAAACGGATGGAAGAGACACCATAACTTCTGACCCGTGGATAGTTGGCAATGGCAAGATAGAGGGTTGGAATACCTGGTAATATACTGGGACGATGCCGTTTAATGGCATGCATCACCTGATCAATACGATCGGTTGGGAGTAGAATGAGAGAGCTAGCCAGACTCACCGCAATGTTCATCGCACAGGTAAGACCATAAGCGTGTGACAATGGTAGCACACAGAGCACCGCTTCACGACCACGTTGAGCATCCGCCATCCAATGGCGCACCTGCACAACATTAGCCATCAGATTGCCATGTGAGAGCATCACCCCTTTGGGCACATCCGTTGTTCCAGCAGTATATTGGATGAGGGCCAGATGCTCTGAAGTGATCCTACCTTCAAGGGGAATGGTCGGTTGACGACGTAGAAGATGCTGAAATGTATAGGATGAGCGAGTAGAACGGGTACTCACTGAGGTTTCCTTCTCCTGTTCACGGTGTGGCACGGTGCCTTCAATCAGGCTAGCTAGCATGAGACGTTGGCGTAAAGGCAAATACTCTCGTACATCAGTGTAGATCACATGTTGAATGTTGGTATCATGGCATACTTGCTCAACGATTGAGCGATACGACGCTAGAGTAAGCAGAACAGTAGCCCCTGCATCATGCAATTGGGTTTAAATCTCGCTTTCAGCAGAGAGAGGGCTTCCCAGTACAACAACAGCACCAGCTTTCAAGGTTCCGTAGAAGGCAATAACGCACTGTGGCACATTCGGCAAGACGATAGCCACACGATCTCCTCTCTTGACACCCAGTGAACGGAGAGCATGGGCAAAACGATTACTGAGTAAATCAAGTTCACGATATCCAATTTTTTGTCCGAAGAAAATGAGTGCAGGATGATAAGGAGAAGCCAGAGCAGCATTGCTCAGCATATCAGGTAAGAGTTGTTGAGGTAAAGGAATTTGCTCAGGAACGTTATCATCATAGTGTTGCAGCCAGGGCATATCAACAAGCCGATGAGCGCCGTTAAGAGCACCTGGATGTGACCATATAGTTCCTGGTGGGTGGCCGGAGGAGGCAACACTCTGAACACCAGCGGATTCCATAAAGCGACGAATTGCACGATTCACGGCATCTGGTCGTTCAAGTTGGACAAGGTGTGCAGAGACGGAGATTACTACACGCTGTGCATTGGGAATACTGCGCGGCACATCTTCGTAGTGTTCACGCAAGAATACACTGTCGCGATGACCAAGCACAACCAATGTAGGGACTCGTAGAATTCGGCAAACGTTCACTTCCAGACCAGATCGCCATAACATGCTCCAGCATAGCCTTCAGAGTATGTTGCGGAGCATGAAGAGCGACTCCGTAAGCCCTGGCCGCCCAGTGAAAGATAGGATCAGGAATATTCATCAGGGTATGAATGAAGGGACGCAGGACAAAACGTGAGGGCACACCAATCAGGGTCAGATTCGTCAGATCATCAGGATGGAGCAGGACATATTCGGTGGCAATAGCCCCTCCAAAAGAGTGAGCGATTATTGAGAAGGGACGCTGCACCTGCAAAAAATCTAGTACTGTCTCCAGATCATCAACAAGGTCTGCCATCGTATAGGATAAGCCAACAGGATCGTCACTGAGGCCATGCCCTCGCAATTCTGGGGCAATGACACGGAAGCGTTGTCCAAAGAAACGCAATTGGTAGAGCCATTGTAACGCATTACCACCATAACCATGAATAAGGACAAGCGTATGAGTTGCACCTTCGGGTGCAATGTCGATAACACTTATACGATGCGGAACCTGTCCTTTGCGGCTGGTAGGTGTATAGATAGTGCGGCGATAGAGTTCAACGTCCAGTGCCATAAAAGCCTCCTGATACAACGATGTATGCCAGGTCGTTCATGCCCTACATGTTCAGAGGGATCGCCTGCAAGGTGATAAGATCAAGTTCGTCCTGGATATCAAAAAAAGTGGATAAGGGAGGATAAATTCCGCCCAACAAAATATCTTGCATATAGTATTTCTGACTCCTGACTGGGGAATAATGGTGCAGTATTATCGAGGCTATTATAGCATACGACGGAGCCACCTTCGCATCTCTAGATCTGACATGAAGAAGGAGCTGCTTACGAGAGAGTATATTATACATAAAGGATCAGGCGAAGGAGATTGCATAGTGTGCAATCTCCTTCGCTTGATCCTATTTGGGAACCTTACAACTAATGATGGCCTCCACCGTGGTGATGACCTCCGCCAAAGCTACCCCCACCGTGGTGATGACTTTCACCAGAGTTACTTCTGCTGTGGTGACGACTTTCGCCGAAGCTTCCTCCGCGACTTTCACCGAAACCACCTTCGCGGTGGTGATGGTGATGATGTTCTCTCTCATAGCCAATAGGCTCGCCAAACCAGCTACGTCTATATCTCCAGGGGGCATTATAAAATCTTGCTCTTCTACGGCGGCGAAAAAACGACGCAATAACGAAAAATGCAATTAACAAGAAGGCGATCAATACTACCAGAAACATATCTCCTCCTAATTCCCAAGATCATATGCAATATTTGTATTACAGCAATTCTACTCGATAAATCAATTACGGTCACAGGTAGCGAAAGTTGTAACCTCTTCGGTTTCCATATCTCAGAGGCCACAAGCAAATAGTAAGGTTATGCTTTTCAAACAGGCTGCTACCGTTTATCATACTTTGACCAGGTGCAAGACGTTCGTCAAAAGTTCTGCTATACCATGATATGTAATGATGATTAAGGCAAGCGGCACCAGTGCCATATGCACATAGCGCCATGTGCGGAAGATTGTATGCGCCAGAGTCTGCTTTTCGAGTGATGCAGCAAGCCGGGCATGATCTTGTAAGGCTCCGTATGCACGCTGGAAATCAGCCTGTTCGCGTGGGTCGATAGCCGGAACATCCTGGGGAAGCCCCCCCACGCTCTCCATGGCTTGAGCACAGGTAATGTTTAAAGGGGTCTGATTTACCTGCACTGAAACGTTCAATGATATATTGCAGTTCGACAAGCCGTACTTTCAGAGCTTTTGTGATGCCAACACCATTAGTGCTGGCATCTTGCGCAATGATATGCGCTTGCCACATATCCAGCAGACGACCTGCTATGCCACTTATAACAATAAAAAAGAGAGCATAGAGAGCAGGCATCCCCCAGTAGTGGTCGGTGACACAGTGAAGGTCGGTGCAGTAACCATGCAGCACAAAGCGGTAGTCTGCATGCAACAGGGCAAGGAGCAAAGAGGCAATACCCACCCATATGTGCATCCAGACCCAATCTTGTGCCTTCCACGGCAAGTTCCTCATGAAACGTGTGCGCAGTGAATAGGCTGCCACGCCCAGGATCATGATGTAGGATATCACACCAGCACGGAATATTTTATCAAACCAGGGTCCGGTGAAGATCGGTGCTTTGAAGAACACTGCATAGAGAAAATAAAGGGTCACACAAGAGATCACAGCAAATAGCAACCATTTGTTAGCTGATTTCGAGGTGGGTGTATGCCAGATGCGCCGTAATGTGTTCGGTGAGGTTTTACTACTCATAGCCATATTACTCTGCTCCTAGTGGGCTTGTTGCTGGAGAATTTCCTCAGTTGAGCCAAAAAATTGAGCGGGTTGTGCGCGGAAAGCCGCTCCCGTGGGACATGCCTGTACACAGGCCTGATTGTCATATCCCGCACAGAGATCACATTTGATCGCCACCTTCTTGCGCATCTCGCCAAAGGCACTCAGAGGCCGTTGGACATCAAGTGGGCCGAGCGCGGGAATACTATTTGCCATTGGCAGTACTTGCTTTCCGCGCTCTTTACCAGCACCTTTTGTGAAAAATCTGGCAAAACGTTGCCATGTAGAACGATCCTCTACTTCCTCTGTGAGCGAGACGATGGAAATGTTGTCGTAGGGACAGCGTTCAGCACAGATGCCACAGCCGATACAACTTTCGGTAATATAGACTTCACCACTGGGCATGCGCGCAATCCCAGCACGACTACAGAGCAGACACACCGGGTCCTGACATTGACGGCAGGCTGTAGCAATACTGATATTGCCAACAACCATGCCTTTACGATTCATACGTGAGTGCTCATGGCGGCGCTCACATGCTTCCTCACATTTATCACAGTGTACACACTTATCGAGGTCAATCACTAGCACTTCGGTTCCCTCAACCACTCCCCCGCCCACCAGTGCCCGTAGTCCTGCACGTGCCTCGCTATCTATAGATGGCGGGGCAAAACCCGAACGTAAGAAATCCCTCGAACCAATGAACGTCTGGGCAACCTCTGCTGTCGCCCGGTATTCTTGTATACGCATCATCAAACGCTGGTTAACTTCACGATAGCGTCCAAGGATGGTAAGCATCTCCTGGCGCGGAATCTCAGCAACCCGAACACGGTTAATGGCCGTCACTGTTACTGCACGACCATCGCCAAGCATATCAAGCCCGCCTACGAAGTAGTCTCCACTCTGGCGATAGGCAATAATTCGCTCATTCGTTTTGTCTGGTCCGGACTTGTTGTCGTTCGACGAGCAACCTTCACAAAACCCTCTAAAATGATATGTAAGAACTCTCGTGGTGGTTGTCCCTGCTCACTTTCAGTAAAGAGGAGTGCGTCACGATCATAGTATTTGAACTGGATCTTGTTCGCCATCCAATGTATATCAGGGTCAGAGATCCCCTGGAAGAGGGCCATCCGCTTCATCACAGACTCTATCGAACGGACATTGTTTAACTGCTCAAAGAAACTCCGTACAGACGGTACAATTTCCATCAAGCGTTGCATGACCTGATCTGGCACATCAAGCACAACAGAGACCGCATGGGTACGAGCTGTCGCATTGCGTCGTTGCCCGGTCAGCATTCCCCGCTCCCCCATAAACTCTCCGCGCCGCAAAATAGCTATCGGGAGGTCCACTCCGGCTGGCCCATTGGACGAAATGGTGAAACGTCCATCCAGGATTAAGTACATGTTGCGACCATATTCTCCCTCGTGCAAAATCGCTTCTCCAGGCTGTACCAGGAGGATTTTAGAAGCGGCAGCCATGTGCAACAGGTAGTTATCTGGCACCAGTTGCGATCACGCAACATCGGTTGCTCACGTAAACGACTCAACAGCAGTGGCACATCCCAACCCTGTGGGAGATAGTCCAGGATGTGACTCATGTCCACATTCCCATCCCAGGATATACCAAGGCGCTGTTTAAGCGAGAGCATGAGCAGATCACGATGGTTGTTCACAGGACAAACGGGCACACATGAGCCACACATGACACATTCATTGGTAAAACGCGCCACGTGAGGGGCAATTTCATCGGAGACAGTCGCCAGGTTAAGATCCGCCAGATTGACCATTGATGACAAAGGCACCGGGCAAGCCCTCATACAGCGATCACAACCAATACACATGTCAATCTCAAAACGTACCTCGTCTTCTGTCAGTGGGACAAGATCAGCACGATGTTGCACTCCCACTACAAGAGGATTATTTTCGGGGTTAGACTGCATGCAACCCTCCTTTCCCACCAGCTTGCCGTTTGAATAGAGCAGAAGCCGCCGGATCAACATGGCGCAACTGAAATACAAAGGTTATCTTCTCAAAACGTATTCGGTCATCTGGCTTGAGAATCTGCAAACTTCCTGGAACAAGACGAACATCATTAACGAATGTTCCATTGCTACTCCCTAAATCATGCAGTACATAGTGATCATTGGCAAAGCTAATCTCTGCATGACGACGAGAGATAGCCGCGTTATTGATCGTTAGCGTCATCCCTTCCTGGCGACCTATTGTCACCACTTTCGTCTGACTCAGATAAGTCTCCCCAAGCGTAGCCTTCATCTCCGGCAGGCTCAAGAGGGATAAGCACAGCCTCAGCTAGCGTCTGCAGACTCAGGATAGCAGAACGAGGTCCCCTATCTGCATAAGCAACTTTTTTGGCCTCAACAGCCCCTTCTCGACTCACTCCCAGGATAGGTACTGGCACTCCTTGCTTATCAAGCCATTCCTTCAGCTTGAAATCAGGCGCAAAGAGACGGGAAATAATGGATGAGAGGTTGACACCATGATCGATGGCCCGTTTGAAGGCAAGAACGCTTCCGCGATCACCAATACCCAGCATACCAACAGGGATACCCTGTTTGAGGATCACCTTCTGGTAGTTACGCGGCTTAGGATCAGCCACAATCTCCTGATAGCCCTTGCCATCCCTGGGCGGGTTGGTGAGACCAACAGAGGCAAAGTCGAGTCCGTACAAGAAGGTGGCATTATAGAAGTTGCCAAAATGGAAATATGTTGCGTATCAAGGAGATCAAGCATGCTATATGCAGCGGCGCGTGCTTGCTGAATGGAAGGATACCATTGTCCAATCACACGAGCACGCTGAGTAATTGGGTCGCTGGTTTCGATCAAGTCTCCCGCAGCATAAATATCGGGCAAGCTTGTACGCATTGCCCCATCAACTTTTACGCCACGTCCACAAGCAATACCTGCACTCTTCACAAAGCCGAGAATCGGCTCAATACCGATACCCAGCAAGACCATTTCACAAGGGATTTGTGCTCCAGTCGTAGTAATAACTCCTGAAACCCATCCATCCTTCCCCACAATCTCGGCAATTTCCTGCTCAGAGCGCACATCTACACCATCACGCACTTCTTCCTGCAGGACAAGATCTGAGGCAGTAGGGTCAAGAACCTCAGACCAGAGCGTACGACGGCGTAGCAGGTGGGTAACCTGAAATCCTCGATGGCGAAGCGTTTCAATAGACTCCAGAGCCAATGTGCCACTGCCAACAACCACTACCCGATTGACAGTATTAAGATGGGCTAATACTTTCTGGTAGTCTGCGACAGTGCGCAATGTCGTGACCCCCGCGAGCTTGACGCCAGGGACAGGTCAAAGTAGTAGCATGGGCACCATGAGCAAGTAACAAGCGGGAATAGCTCATAGTTCTTCCACTGAGAAGTTGCACGCTATGTTGAGTCGGTTGTATCCCTACCACTCTATCGGTCAAGAAATGCACCTGACGATCCTGGTAGAAATTGATAGGTCTGGCCCAGAGTTTGTCCTCGCGGATTTTGCAAGCCAGATAATCTTTCAGGGCAGGACGATAATAGACTGGACAAGGATCATCAGAAATAACTGTAATATTTGCCGCTGAATCCTCGGTACGCAATAGCTCAGCAGCAGTTGCCCCGGCAATACCATTACCAATAATTAGATACGACTGACGTTCAATCATCGTTGCCTCAGTTGTCCTTTTAACTTTCTCAGCATATATATTATCATTATCTTGTATCTTTATCTATTATACACTGATACTTGCCCGTTTTCTGACATACTTATTCACTTTATACATGTGAAATATCCCACAAATTTTGTTTGATCTTGCACATGTAAATTATAAAAGTATAAACGGTAAATTATCTCAAAACACCCAACACAATAGCTCCTACGACTACCACCACGACTACAGCTACAGTAATCCACACCATTCGCAAGAGAGCTGCATGGCGAGCCGCACGCTCACGTAATTCATGTACACGAGCATCTTCGGCAGGACACCAGCGGGCGGTTCCGCAGTAGGGACAGAGTGGAAAAAGTTCATAGGGGGGACAAAGGGCAGCACCAGATAGAGGATCTCTGGTGCCATAGGTATAGGTACCAACCTCGTAACGAATCTGCTCGCTCTCAAAAACGGCACAACAGTGTAAGCAACGCAGCAGTAAGTACTCGCTCCAGTCTGTCGCCCTACATTTGGGACAGAGACGCGGTAGAGTACTCTTCTCTCTCTGACTGGATCCTGTATTCCAGGTATGATGGCAACGATGACAATACAAGGCGCGTTCCTCAGTTTCAGGGGCGACGCCACGTAGCATTCCCTGCTGAATAAGTGTGCGAGCCTCAGTCGAAGAGAGTGTATAGGCCATATCAATCAGGTCAATATGGACAGGATGACCATCACGAAAGTCGGGGAAATCATAGTGACGCTGGCGATCTCGCCGCGCACCGGGCGTTACTTCCGAGCGAGTACGCCCGGTAGCAGAACGTGTGGGGGCACCCGCTATATTGACAGCACGTGGCAGACGACTGCCCGGCACATGTTCAGAACGACGAGTATCATACTGTCTGCGCGCCACAGGGTCATTCAAGGTCTGGTAAGCCAGCAAAAGAAGCCGCATACGCTCATGGGCATCATCTCCCTTATAGACATCGGGGTGATATTGCAATGCGAGCTTTTTAAAAGCCGTCTTGATTGCACTGGGTGGAGCATCCACTTCGATACCCAGTATCGCATAATAATCAGTAAAAGAGTTCATTCGTTTCAGATCAGCTAGCCCGGATTGCACAGAAGAAACGGTGGGCCACATACAACCTGGCAATTTTATAAAAAAACATGTATCGTCTACTTGATAGACGAACAAAGGAGTGAAAAGGTTGTATTTATGCCAAAAACACGAGAATATCAGACATTGTTAGACGCCAGCCAACAAGAGGGATGTTCTCTCTGCCGTATGACAGAGGAAAGCATACACCGCTACCTGGGTGCATGGCAGTATGAACTTTTTACGGATGTTGATGTACGCAAAGAGTTACGCCTGTCACAAGGCTTCTGCCATACTCACACCTGGCTCCTGGTACGCATGGGAGCAACCCTGCCACTGGCACAGGCTTACCGTGATATTATTTCAGATATGATGCACCAACTACAAAATGAAAATAGCGATACGACAAAAGGGCTATTCCACCATTTATTCGGGACAAAACACAAACCACTTGACTGCCCCGCCTGTCATCACAAGATGCAAGCAGAGATACGCTATATTCACACTTTACGCCATGCACTGCTTAATGATGCCTTTTTCACTCAGTTTGCGGCCTCTGATGGGCTATGCCTGGATCATTTCCGGCTTGCCTGCGAATTGAAAATGCCAGATACACCAGGAGAGTGGTTATCCTTGCTACGCAAAGCCCAATTAGCATGCCTGCAACACCTGGACAGGCAACTGGGAGAACTTATTCGCAAACATGATTATCGCTTCAGGGATGAGGTTCGCGGGTCCGAGGTGGTTGCATGGAAGAGAGCAGCAGGCCTCATCGCTGGCGAGGAACATCGCACATAGCTGAATTTACTCTTGACATACATACAATTCCTGGCTATAATCTAAGTAAGTAATTAGTTAGATAATTGCTCTTTAGATCAGAAAAGGGGATAACACAGTATGCCTGAGCCTGGAAGCAAACGAGGACGTGATGCGGAGAAAACACGTGAGACGATTCTGGACGCGGCAGAAGCGGTCTTCGCCGAACATGGGTTTGATGGAGCACGAATTGATGCTATCGCGAGAGCCTCGGGGTACAACATCAGCCTGCTCTGTCAGTACTTTGGCGATAAGCTTGGCCTCTATGCCGAAGTGCTCAAACGTATTGACAGGCAATTAAGTGAACCCCAGGCACAACTGATTGGACTCTTGTTTGAGGATGAAACCATTGTTTCCGACACTCACCGGCTGAGAGCATTCCTCACAACAGCTCTTGGAGCGTTTTTTGATTTTATGGTCGCACATCCGCGCATCATGCGCATGCTGATCTGGGAACACGCCGAGGGGTGGCAGACCTATGCCAAAGTCGCCTCACTCTTTGAGATAGAAGGTCTTGAGCAACTGGAGGCACTTTTCTCCAGGGTCCAAAAAGCCGGACTGCTCCGGCCTGACAGCGATCCGTTCGTCCTGTTTTTGCTGGCCGAGCAGATCTGCTGGCTCTATCCTACTTCGCTTCCCTTTTACCAGCTCGTTCTCCCGCAGAGGGACTTCTCCGCCACCACCGCGCTGGCACGCCTGCGGGAGCAGATCATTGCCTTTCTTGTCTCCGGGATCCTGGTCGATGCAAAGGACGACGAAGCCGGAGCAACCGGCGAGAGCAGAAAACCATGAACCAGCTGAAGAAAACAAGCGATATGAGAGACAGGACAGAGGGAATGTACAACCGAGAAAGCAAGGAGAATGAAATGATGCAGGAAACTATGCCAGGTCCAGCCAATGAGGCACTTGTCAAGGAACTGTTAGACCTCATGGTCAATGATAGCGAGAATCTGGAACGGGTCATGAAGTGGCTGACCGACGATTGTGTCTGGGTGATGGAGCCGGGTGGGACGGAATACCATGGTGCCGCTCAGATCAAGGGATTTGTTGAGATCGCTATGTCAACGAGAACACACGATACAGGCCAACACAGAATAGAGATCCTGAATTGGTTCGCCACAGGTGAACATATATGTATAGAGTACACACACGGTCTCCTGTCAACAGGAGCCTTTACGGGCGGGCTCAAAGGAAAAATCAAAACGGGAGTATTGAGATACTGCCTGACCTATCACCTACGCGACGGGAAGATTGACCGGGTTCATGAGTACATCAACGCGTCTGCCTGGTGGCTCAATTGCCTTGTGCTAATCGTGCTTGCATACTTACACCGGCTGACGAAGAAGAAGTTGGCTCAGGCAGAAAGAAGATAGATGCTCCTCGTAAATGTCCAAGTACACCATGATAGGGTGGTCTATCTCTCTATCCAAGGAGTAAATCTACTATGAACGAACCGCATGTCGTCAAAAAATTCATGGAGCCTGCGAAGCAGGGCCTCCCTCTAGACATTTTGATCGTTGCAGTGTTTGCGATTCTCGCAGGCTTAGCGGAGATAGTGACGGGCTTCACGCACGATTTCTTCGGTATCACTACCTCAAGTGTCAGCATTTTCACCTACTCAGCCGCTGTGATCGGCGTTTTTTACACAGTAGCCGGGTTCCTCATTCTGACCATGAAGAAATGTGCAGCAGCACTCGCCATCGTGTTGCTCAGTGCTGACATCGTTGGGCGTATCATTCTCGTCTTGATGGGTCTCTATCCCACCAATTCTCTCAAGAACACCTTTTCCATCATTGCTGGCACGATCATCGTAGCCATCGTTGCTCTCTACACCAGATGGAAGTGGAAGTCCTTCAGTTGATGGAAAGTTCCCGGCTCATTTTCATCAGTTTAATATGTTGCTGCTGGTGGTGTTTGCGGCGCAAACACCACCTGCAGCAACATAAACGAGAACGAGCCACCTGCGGTGGCGAGGGTACTGGGTAGTTACGCTCTGATTTCGTTGATCTCAACAACTATAAATGTATTTACAATTAGTAGTTTATATTTGTAAACATAAATACATTAATTCACTTGAAAAATACTGAACAATATGATATATTATATAGGTACCATGTTTTTATACATGATTACTTACCATTTTTGTTACACGTGCTAATGACAGGCTTTGCATGTATAAAATTCTTCTGTGACATGGTACCCTGGGTGAAAGGGGATTTTCCAGGGAAGATACGCCGAAAATTTCCTTTCTCCCAAAAGCTCCTCTGGATGGTAGGGTAGGTCAAGCCGTCAGCAAGACATCGTGTCAAGCTTGCTGCAAGCTGAAAGGATGGATCATGTTAGACAAGACAAAACTGTTAAGGGGTGGATTCGTAGTACTATTATTCCTTCTCACCCTCTGCATTAGTGTGAGTACCAGTGGTCAGACACTGGCCGCACAAAGGCCAACATCGTCAACCATAGCAATCTCATCACATGTTGTTGCCAATTCTGCCGCCTCGGTAGCAGCCACTCAGAAATACTGGACAACCGAGCGCATGAAAACGGCTCTCTCTGGGGATCTTCTGCTCAGCGGAGCCAAACACGCTCCTCAGCAGACGGCTCCAAAGGGAGTAGCTGGCAGTCACGCCCCGGTAGCACCACAAACCGCATCCAAAGCAAACGCAGTCACTCCTCATCTGGGAGTCACACCCAACGCCTACGCCCTGGGTTATCCCTACGCTTTCCCCTACTCAACAGTTGGTAAGGTCTTCTTTACCGACTCGCGCACCGGATTCAACTATGTATGTTCGGGAACAGCAGTGAACAGCAATAACCTGAGCACCGTCGATACCGCTGGACACTGTGTCGCAGCGGGCGGTTCGGGTAACAACTGGTACACCAACTGGGCCTTCTGTGCTCAGTACTTCTATGGCTGCCCGGCTGGAGATTTGTGGACAGCTCGCACGTTAGTCACCCTCACCACCTGGATCAACAATGGCTGGTTCGAGGAAGATTATGGAGCAGCAGTTGTCAGTCCGAACAGCAGAGGTCTGGTCGTCAACGCCATCGGTGGTGCAGGCTGGGCCTATAACCAATCCTACTATCAGGCTTTCTATGCCTTCGGTTTCCCGGCTGCGGCTCCCTTTGATGGGGGTAGACTATGGTATTGTGGTTCATACCTGTACAGACTTGACAACCCGAGTCCGGGAACCAGTTCAGCCCTTGGCATCACCTGTGATATGACTGGTGGATCAAGTGGTGGTGGCTGGCTGATCTCCATTGGCAACACCTTTGGATACGTCAACGGACACAACGACTACAAATATAACAACGACCCCAATCACATGTACTCACCGTACTATAATGGCGATTGGTTTGCCGTCTTCAATACAGCTCAAAACTTGTAACGTCCGTACGTGAAAGTTTCTGGAGACAGGGGAAAGCATCTCCTGTCTCTTAGACATATCCTACCGACTCCCACTTCTCCTCCTTTTTACCTGCAGGAACGTTTCAGGAGGTTGCTCCGTCATTCTGGAGAGACTGGTTTCTCGCAACGCAATTAGCATAAAAAGGAAAACGATGGACGCTATGAAAACGACACATATCCTTCTACTGCTGGCTTTGCTTTCCCTGGCCGCAGGTTGTGCCTCTCCTGTTGGCAGTAGCGGTGCAGGTTCTTCTGGTACCCAGAATCCCTGTGACAAACAGTCCTCAATCAAGGGAAGAATTGTCACTATCTCACACGGCACTGCTGGGGGAGGAATTGCTCTCGATGGAACAAAAGAGCCGCAAGCAGCCTATGATAAGATTTATGTCTTAGTAAATCCGAACACCCTGCTTTTTGAAAAACAGGGAAAGGAGTGCCGTGCAGTATCTTCTGCAGCTCTCAAGGTAGGGCAAAGAGTTCAGGTACAATCGACAGGTTCGGTCATGCAAAGCTATCCGCCGCAAACAAACGCCGCTGAGATTGTGATTCTGCTGCCAGGATCTTGAGCAATAATCTCAAATGGCGAGAGAAGGGCAACATTGCACCCTTCCCTCATCATTCCAAACGTTTTGCTGAGTGAACAGACTCACATTAGTGCATAGCACTCATTAATGGACCATCGTACTCGCCGGTATCGACAAAATCACGAGCGGTGGTGCTGGTACCTCGTGGGAGAACACGCCAGAACAGACTATGTATATTTTCCCACTCATCCAGGAGATCCTTGGCTCGCTGACTACGTGTCTTCCTGGCATGCCACTCGATAACGGTACATAATGCCCCCAGTTCTTGCGCATCGTTAACACGATGCAATTCTACTAACTCAGTATTGCAAAGAATGGGGAAGTTGCCTTCTGTATCCAGGACATAAGCAACACCAGAAGACATACCAGCACCAAAGTTACATCCAGTTTCGCCAAGAACGACCACCATACCACCCGTCATATATTCACATCCATGAGCACCAACCCCCTCTACCACGGCTAATGCTCCGCTGTTACGCACAGCAAAACGCTCACCCGCACGACCAGCGGCAAAGAGTTGTCCACCTGTCGCACCATAGAGGACCGTATTGCCCACAATAATGTTTTCATGTGAAGCAAAGGCCGCATCGATAGGCGGAGCAATAACGATCTGGCCACCTGTCATACCTTTGCCCACATAGTCATTTGCTTCCCCGTTAAGAATAAGGCGCATCCCAGGGACGGCAAACGCACCAAAGCTCTGGCCTGCTGAACCCTGGAAGGTACAGGTGATGCTCACTCCAGGCAAACCCTTATTCCCATAACGACGCGCAATCTCTCCAGCAAGACTGATCCCCACCGAGCGATCATAGTTGTGAATGACATGCTGTGTTAAAACGCTTTGTTCTCCTGCAAGTGCCTGTTCTGCTTCTACAAGCAACTGTTCAGCAATCTCAGATTGAGGTAACCCCTTATGATCGGCACGCGAAGAGATGACGGGAAGCGAAACAAGCAGGGCACTCAGATCAACATCACTCTCAGACTTACATTGCAACAGATCAGCACGTCCAACCAGATCATCCAGGCGTGCTACACCCAGACTTGCCATTAACTCACGTACCTCCTCAGCAACCAGCGTCAGATAGTTGATAAGGTATTGAGGCTTACCTGTGAACTTAGCCCGCAAGTCTTCTCTCTGGGTAGCTATGCCTGTTGGACAAGTATTCAAGTGACACTGACGCGCCATGTCACAGCCAAGAGTAACCAGAGCTGCGGTTCCAAACCCAAACTCCTCAGCACCCAACAAGGCTCCGATGATAACATCTCTTCCAGTTTTAAGCCCGCCATCGACGCGCACCTTGACCCGTGTTCGTAACCCGTTACGCACAAGTACCTGCTGAGCTTCGGCAAGACCACGCTCCCATGGCATACCTGCATGTTTGATCGACTGGAGTGGCGAAGCACCAGTACCGCCATCATGTCCACTAATCAGAACATAGTCGGCATGCCCTTTTGCAACACCCGCCGCAATTGTACCAACGCCTATACTTGATACCAGCTTGACGCCAACACGTGCCTGCGGATTGATCTGGTGGAGATCATAGATCAATTGTGCAATATCTTCAATACTATAAATGTCATGATGCGGCGGTGGTGAGATCAGTGGAACTCCTGGTGCAGTGTGACGCAGCCGTGCAATAAAGGGAGTGACCTTGGCTGGTGGAAGCTGTCCCCCTTCACCAGGCTTTGATCCCTGCGCCATTTTGATCTCGATCTCTTCAGCGCGTACCAGGTACTCAGCGGTTACCCCAAAGCGTGCTGAGGCTATCTGCTTGATTTTGCTACTGACGGGAAAACCGTTGAGCGTCTCATGATACCAGTTGGGGTCCTCGCCACCTTCACCGGTATTATTACGGCAACCTATACTGTTCATGGCTGCAGCAATGGTCTGGTGCGTTTCAGGGCTAAGCGCTCCCACCGACATAGCCGAAATGACAAAACGTGCGCGAATAGCTTCCATTGGCTCAACTTGCTCTAACGGAATAGGGACAGTAGGAACAAAAGAGAGCAGGTCACGCAGAGCAGTTGCGGGCCGATTGTAAACGAGCGCTGTAAATTGCTGATAATCATCCTTGCTCCCGCTCTGTGCAGCTTTTTGCAGAGAGCGTATGATAAGTGGATTGTAGGCATGATACTCAGCATCACGCCGGAAGCGAAAACGTCCATTATCGACCAACTTACGCCGTCGCCCGCTCGTTTCTGGCACGTTCTGGCCTTGCTGGAGCTTCTCACAGTGCTTGATGATCTGTTCAGCAATATGCGTACAGGTGGTCTTGCCTGGGAAGGGCGGCAGAGTCAGTAAAACAGCGTTCAACGAAGTGGGGATCAAGGCCGATGACCTCAAACTGTCCCGCACCCACAATATTACGCAATGTCGAGATGCCCATACGTGCCATGATTTTGCGCAGGCCATCCTCAATCACATGGATATAGCCTGCTACTGCATGTTCTGGCGTCAGGTGCTCCAGACGTCGCTCACCGGCTAAAGCACGCACGCTTGCCAGTGCCAGTGTCGGAACGATAGCTTCAGCCCCATAGCCAAGAAGGAGTGCGACCTGATGGACATCACAGACAGATCCAGTTTCGCAGATGAGCGAGACCTGAGAACGCAATCTGCGTTTCACCAGAGCATGATGGACGGCACCTACGGCAATAAGCATAGGAAGAGGTGCATTGGTTAAGGTTGCATCTCGATCACTCAAGATGAGGAGTGTTGTCCCTTCGATGACAGCATCGATAGCATCTTGCTCTAAGCGATCAAGTGCGGCTTCCAGGGCTGCAGGGCCTGTCGTCATGTCAAATGTTGTGTTGAGGGTATGCGTGCGGAAATGAGCATCTTTATAGGTAAGAATGGCCTCTAATCGTCTTTCAGTTAACAGAGGTGTCTCCAGATGCAGAAGTTGCGCATGCTGTGGCGTTTCGGTGAGCAGGCTCGGACGACTACCAAGATAGTAGTCAAGCGACATCACAATGCGTTCACGCAGTGGGTCGATAGGCGGGTTGGTTACCTGGGCGAAACGCTGACGGAAGTAATCAGACAGGGAATGGGCTTGCGAGGAAAGTACGGCAAGTGGGGCATCATCACCCATACTCCACACAGGCTCCTTATTTTCTGTCAGCATTGGACGCAATATCATCTCAATATCTTCATGAGTATAGCCAAAAAGCTGCTGGCGTGCGAACAAGTCTGCGGTCTCCAGCAGCCCCTCAGTTGGTGTAACAGTCTGAGGAAGGTCCACCAGGCGAGTCAGATAGCTCTCTATCCACTGCTGGTAAGGCTGACGCTGAGCCAGAATGGTTTTGATCTCCTGGTTACGTAGGAGGACACCATTTTCGATATCGACTGCGATCATCTCGCCCGGTCCCAGCTTTCCTTTCTCGACCACCTCATGTGCTTCGCAAGGCATCACACCAGCCTCAGATGCCACAATCAATAACCCCTGGGAGGTCAGCGTGTAGCGAGCAGGGCGAAGTCCGTTACGGTCCAGTGCAGCACCAACGATACGCCCATCACTGAAGGCAAGGGCGGCAGGACCATCCCACGGTTCACTTAAACCTGCATGATATTCACACCAGGCCCGTTGGGCTTCGTCCAATTCTGGGTCCTGTTCCCAGGCAGGTGGAATAAGCATCTGCATACTATGAAGTAACCCACGACCAGAGTGGGCAAGTAGTTCCAGAGCGTTGTCAAGTTAAGCGGAGATCGCCCCCCGTTCGGCTGGATCACAGGCAAAAGATCCTGAATCCTCTCACCCCAGAGAGGAGAGGAGAAGGCACCTTCACGAGCCTGCATCCAGCGACGGTTGCCCTGAACAGTGTTAATTTCTCCGTTATGGGCAAGCAAGTGCATAGGTTGAGCCAGTGGCCAGGCAGGGAGAGTGTTCGTGCTATAGCGCAGGTGGAAGACCGCCAGGGCACTGGTGTAGTGCGGATTGGCAAGATCCAGATAGAAACGCGCTAATTCATTGGCAGCCAGCAATCCCTTATAGATGAGTATAGTGTGAGATAGCGAGGCAATGTAGCAATCTGTAATCTGAGCTGCGAGGAGACGATGCTCGATCAAACGTCGGGCATAGTACAGGGTCCTATTGTATTCATCGGGGGCAAGTTGGGCAGGACGTGCAAGCAACACTTGCGCAATAGCAGGAGCAGTTTTTCTAGCATGAGTGCCAAGGACAGTATAATCAATCGGAGGAGTACGCCAGCATAGGAATGTCAGACCAGTTTCAGTGAGAGTCCGCTCAATAATTTGGCGACTTTGCGTAAAGGCAGCAGGTGAACGATCTTGCGACGGTAAAAAGATCATGCCAACAGCCAGATCATCAGGATCAGCAAGAGGGATATGCAACTGCTCAAGTTCTTCACAAAACAAAGCTTTAGGAATGTGGGTCAGGATACCAGCGCCATCAGTTGTCTCTGCATCGGCATCTTGTGCGCCACGATGAGTGAGACGGTCCAACGCATTGAGAGCAGTTTGCACAATGAAGTGGCTTGCATTACCCGACACATCAGCCAGGAATCCCGTGCCACAGGCATCATGTTCCCAACGACTCTCGTAAAGAGGACATTCAGGGTCAGTGACATCACGCTTTTGTGTAGTGTACATGGATTGCTCTCCCGAAAAAACACTATTAGTTTAATGCCTGAGGCACCTGCACTGGAGCCTGTGGGGTTCGACGATTAAACAGCGGCACCTGCCTTGGAGCCTGTGGAGTTCGGTGAACATACAGCGGTCGCCGAAATAATCATCATGTACGTGGGCACCGGTAAAGTATCAATCTCAGCAGACAGAAAGTGCAAAGGGGTTATAGAACATCTTGAGGCATCATTGGTAAAGGCGAGCAGCTCAGCTCACCAGGAAGAGGCGACATTACCTGCTTAAAGAAGTATAGCATACTTTGCAGTGTCCAAACAAGGCTTCTCTATGTATAAAGTATCTATACTCAGCTTATCACTATAGCGCTTTTTTCTCTTTTTTGGAAGCACATTTTCTGGTCTCCTCACCACCTGTGATGGCTCGCTCTCATTTGGTGTGAGTGGTAGAGTTTGTGGTCTCACTCACATCAAATCGCCTGTGAGGCACCCCCGGTGCCAAGGAATCCAGAAAAAGAGTTGCAGGCTAGCTAGTGAGCAGCATGGTGGAGAAACTGTACAAGAAATCCCAAAGCAATAATCACCAGGAATATAGCAATGATGATAAGAGTTGCGACGATCGCCTGATGCCAAAATCTGCTCATATGAGGCGCATCCGGCTCATAATGCATAGGGGACACAACATCCATATTGTGCAGATCGTGAAGCAAGTCTTTCATATTCTTATAGCGCTTCTCTGAATCACGACGGATAGCACGCATCACAACCGTTGCCAGGGCAGGAGAAAGTTTTGGATTACAGTGCAAGAGGGAGGGAGGGTCCTGTGTAATATGTTGATTCATCACTGCGAATACATTTTCCCCTTCAAAGGGAGTATGCCCACAAAGCATTTCGTAAAGCATCGCTCCAACAGCATAGATATCTGAACTGGCCAGACCTCGCTCACCACGCAACTGTTCAGGAGACATATAGTCCGGCGTACCAACTGTCCCAGAAAGGCCACGCCATGTGACACGACGTGCCCCTTCTAGCAAGGCGACCCCAAAATCTATAATCTTAACGTTGCCATCATCCATGATCATGATATTTTCAGGTTTAATATCACGGTGAACGACTCCATGCTCATGGCAGTAGGCTAAGGCATCACAAATCTGCAGGGTAATGCGCATTGCCTCTACGGGTGGAAGCGGATTGGGAGCATATTCTTCAATCACCTTACGCAACGTACGTCCCTGAATGTATTCCATCACAAGGTAGTGCTCACAACGCTCTTCATCGCTATTAAGGAGATGCTGAACATGGGGATGCTTCAGGCGATTACCAGCTTCGGCTTCGCGCTTATAGCGCTCGAAAACGGCGATATTGCCAATTAAATCATCATTAGGGAACTTGAGGACTACTTTTTGCTGATTGAAGACATCCCGGGCCAGGTAAACACAATTCATACCTCCCTGGCCTAGTAAACGAATGATCTCGTAGTGATCAACCTGCGTCCCTGGTGTATAAGTTGCTGCCATATGTTCCGTTTCCGTGTTCCATATTTAGACAACACTGTCCCTCGCCCCTAGTATAGCATACAAGAGGCATAACAACCAGAGACGATTTCGATATACATATATATCTCTCACTGGTCAATCTATGACAGTGCTCAGTTCACCTGGAGATGAACTGAGCACCAATCAGTTAGTTATTCCTGGTCCTAGTCACCACCTTCGACACTAACTGCGATGTCCGCTTTTTCTTTATGATCCTCCGGATGTAAGATAGGTATGCCCGATCTTATCTGGCGAATATACAGGTAGGCAAAACCGATCACCAGCCAGGCAATGCAGAAGACACCAGCAATAATGGTATCCACCTGTACCGTGCCACCGCCAGTAATTGCAAAGTAGAGCACACCAACAAGCATCAACGCATTGAGCACAGCACCCAGCACAGGAGCAATGATAGTGCTGTAAAGACCACGCCCCTTGACACCAACAAAGGCCACCAGGCAGATGAGACAGGTCATACCATACAGCAAGAATGTACCAATGTTGGAGACGAGCGTCACCTGTGTCAGATTGTCAATATTGAGTACACCATACGCACCAACGACAGCAGAGATGACAGTCAATACGATAACACCAACATGGGGCGTACGATACTTACCATGCAGGAAACCAAAGATCACCGGCAGTTCGGTATCCTTACCCATCGCATAAGTGACACGTACTCCGGTGTTCAGACAAGAAAGCGACGTACCAATCAGAGCGATCACAACAGTAGCCGCCATGATGACCGCAAAGGCCAGACCGTTCCCACCGAGCATCTGGTTACCAATGATTGTCGCCATATCACCAATAGGAGCACCTGAAGCAAAAGCAGCAGCAAAACCTGTGCCTGCTTTAGACGTGTAAGCGTCATTGATAAAGAAGTTCGCCGCAAAGTACTCCAGAAAGTAGAAAATGACAGCCTGGATAACTAGCGAGAGCAGAACTCCACGTGGGATATCACGTCCAGGATTCTTAGCCTCAGCCGCTAATGCTGTGGCTGACTCGAAACCGACTACAAGCAAGATTGCAATCGTAGACTGAAAGATAAGTCCACTCAGATCATGAGGTGTAATCACGCTTAAAGCGCTGGGATGAAGGTAGTGTACCTTAGGGTGCTGCAGGCGATAGGCGATGGCAAGGATAGAAAAGGTCACCAGGGCAATGATCTGAATAGCGTTGATGATAATATTTGCCAGCGTTGAACCCGTGACTCCAATATAGGCGATGGCACCTACGATGCCAGCAAAGACAACACAAACCAGGATCTCCTGCCACGGCGCTCCAAAACTGGGATTGAATGTCTGAATGATATAGGTGATAACAAGACCCATGAAGGCGACCATGACACCAGGATAAATCCAATAATAGAGGTGTGATGCCCAACCTACAATAAATTTGCTCAGGCGTGCAAATTTAAAATGCTGATGCTCCTCTTGTTGTAAAACGGAGACTTCTGCAAAGTAATAAGAACTGCCCGCGCCAGCTTCTGGATAGCGTTTGGCAAGGGTGGCATAGGCTGTAGCTGTAAACACTGCAATAGCCGTCGCTACAAAGACTGCGAACCACATATTCATTGCCGAAGCCGGGGCAGCTTGCAATTGATAGGTGGTCCAGAGGAAAGCTCCCGGCGCAATCAGTGCCATAGCATTAATAGTAACGCCGGTAAGACCTAAAGTAGGTTGCATACCAGTGTCTGAGGATGCTTGAGATGCCACGTTGTACTCCCTTTTTGTTCTGACAACATTCTCGGTACCGATGGCTTCCTTACCGCATGTAGCTTTCGATACTCTTGATCAGAGGTAGAGTTATCATCATCGCATTCTCAACGATCTCTTCTCATATAGAGTATAAACATCCTCTACATGTAAAGAAACAGGCAAATTAGGAGAAGACGGTAGCTTAGTTTTTGTGCAGAATATACAAATTACATAAAATGAAAGGAATATTTCCATTAACTCAAGAGCAAAAACAGGTTCTTTTCGGCTCTTTATTAGGAAATTTTATACAATATCAGTTGTGCACTTTACACTTACAAATCCTGGCAGTTCCTGAAAAATCTTCTGGCCTCCATCCTTCCGGCTGATTTTGGGAAAAGAGTTTTTGCGAGGACACCTCGTGCTCCACATGGGTCATCCCGCCTTCACCCGGAAGGATAGAGAGGAATAATAAGAAACCGTATGATACAATTAGAAGGAAGGGCACAACGATAAACCCGCATACTAACAGCTATATAGGCTGTTTGAGATGATAACAAGGACAATCTATGTCAAAACATAATGACCGCCAGGAGAAAGATGCTGCCCTGCGGCAAGATATTCGCACATTAGGAAATGCCCTGGGTCAGGCCATCCAACGCCATGATGGCTACGATGTGTTTCACAGCGTTGAGCAGCTACGCAAATATTGTAAGCGCCTTCGCGAATGTGCCGAGAGTCTTCCCCAGGCCTCTCCTTCAGAGATCCCACAACTACAGAAAGAGGCCGAAACACTCGCTCAAGAGATTGCTCAGATTACTCATGACTGCAACCTGGACACCGCAATTGCTGTCATACGCGCTTTTACGGTCTACTTTCATCTTGTGAATACTGCGGAACAATACCATCGTATTCGCCGTCGTCGAGTCCATGAAGCCAGTAATATGCACAAGCCACAGCATGGCTCCCTGGGAGCGTTGATTGATTTTTTTAAAAATATCGATTTAGAAGCTTCGACCGTTCAGCAAATTCTTAGCCAACTCTCGATTGAGTTGGTCTTCACGGCTCATCCGACAGAGGCGACACGGCGTAGTTTGATCACTAAATCGCGCCGTATCGCTGAATTACTGGAGATCAACGACCAGACATCCGAGATGACATCACGCCAGCGTGCACGCTGGAAACGCGAACTAGAAGGGACGATTGACCTCTTGTGGCGAACCGATGCCATTCGCCATGTCCGTCCACAACCCCTGGACGAGATCAAGATGGGCATCTACTATCTTGATGAAATTCTCTATGATGCCGTCCCCGATCTCTACGCAGAGTTTGAAGACCTTCTGCATGAAGCCTATCCCCAACTCACAATCCCTCCCTTTTTACGTCTTGGTTCCTGGATTGGTGGAGACCAGGATGGCAATCCCTTTGTTGGACCAGACACACTACTCAGTGCCCTGCGCTTGCAACGCAACTACGTCATTGGACACTATCGTACAAGGATTGAGGCATTAGCCCAGGATTATTCACAGTCGCTCAACCATGCAAAGATTACATCGGCATTACAAGCTTCTCTCAATCATGATGCAGCATGTATGCCAGAGTATGACCATGAACTAGGGCCACAGACTGCACAAGAACCATATCGGCATAAACTCTCTTTTATGTGGAAACGGCTAGAGGCAACATTATCTTCTCTACCCACATCTCACGCCTCTACATGGACATTTGACCCGGCAGTCAGAGAAGAGAAACCTGCTCCCCCGCCTACAAAAACTCGCAAGAATTGCTCCAGGATCTGCTGCTTATACGTGAGAGTTTGCTAGCCGACGGTGAACTTGGCCTTGCACAGGGGCAACTTACAAAGTTAATTCGTCAGGTAGAGGTTTTTGGCTTCCATTTTGCGGCTCTGGATGTACGCCAGCATAGCGAACGACATGCGGCGGCGCTGGCCGAACTACTACGTGTTACGGGTCTCTATCATGAAGACTATCTAACACTTCCTGAAACCGCACGATTACACATCCTGGAAAATCTGCTCCACGACCCACAAATCCTGACACGCCCGGAACTCCATCTCAGTCAAGATACCTGGCATATCTTGAATACCTTCTCTGCCATTCGCCAGGCACGCAAAGAATTCGATGATAAGGCGATCAGTTGCTATATTGTCAGTATGTCACATACATTGAGCGATCTGTTAGAAGTTCAATTCTTCTGTAAAGAGGCGGGCATCACCGATCTCCCTATTGTGCCACTTTTTGAGACTATCGATGACCTGCGTTCTTGCACAGAGATATTGGAGTCTGCCTTCAGCCATCCAGCCTATCATACGTATGTAGCACACTGCCAGCAACAACAACAGGTAATGCTGGGCTATTCCGATAGCAGTAAAGATGGCGGTATTCTCACCTCTGGCTGGGAACTCTACCAGGCACAGTGCAAACTTGCAGCCCTGGGACATCGTCATCACATAGGAATTACGATCTTCCATGGTCGCGGCGGAGCAATCGGACGCGGTGGCGGTCCCATCTACGAAGCCATCCTTGGACAACCTGCGGGCACTGTCAATGGGCACTTACGCATTACTGAACAGGGGGAGATGCTTTCGTTCAAATATGGGTTACGTGAGATTGCGCTCAGAAATATGGAGTTGGTTGTAGCAGGTGTTATACAGTCAAGCATACCCCATGAAGAGATCATCAAATCTCAGGTCCACCCATATATACCACAACATTGGATTGAGGCTATGGATCGTCTCTCTGCCAGTGCACATGCACGTTATCGGTGCTTGATCTACGATGATCCTGCTTTTCTCAGTTTTTTTGAGCAAGCCACACCCATCCTGGAGCTGGGCTGGCTCAATATTGGTTCACGTCCAGCCCGTAGAACAAAAGGACGTGCAATCGAGGAACTGCGTGCAATTCCCTGGGTCTTCTCCTGGATGCAGAGTCGCTATGTGCTACCCAGTTGGTATGGGGTAGGTGGAGCACTTGAGGAATATATCAGCGAGACTCCTGAACATCTTCCCCAGTTACAGCACATGTATCGTCACTGGCCTTTTTTACGGGCCTTTCTGGACAACTTACAGATGACACTCTCTAAAGCAGATATGCACATTGCACAACACTATGCCATGCTCGTCCATGACCAGACATTACGCGAACGTATCTCACAAAATATCCACGAGGAATACGAACGCACAAAGCGTATGGTTGTTAGTATCGTAGGAGGTCAGACACTCCTGGATACCTCGCCGGTGCTACAACAATCCATTCGACGGCGCAATCCCTATGTTGATCCATTAAGCTACTTCCAGGTAGTATTGCTGCGTCGCCTGCGTGCTCTCGGAGGTCCTCTGACCCTTGATAAAGATACCCAACAGGAAGCAAGTGAAGAGGAGCGCGAGCGGGCACGCCTTACTTACGCTGTTTTGTTGACAATCAATGGAATTGCTGCTGGCCTGAGAAATACAGGCTAAATTGCAACAATGTAACAGTGTTACTTGTATTCAGGGTGGCACGTTAGAGCGTATGGGCTTCCAAAGCGCTATAGGCCTGTATATTTTTTGATAAGGCCCTTTTTGTAAGTGCCTATGTATGAAATGTTTTAAGGAGTTTTCTTGCATGGATAACCTGAACCCATTAAAAGATCAAAGCGAAGCTCTTTCATGGGGCCAAACCTACCTGATGTGTCCACCCGATTATTTCGGCGTTTTCTACGAAATTAATCCCTGGATGCATACTGAGATCATTGTTAACAGGGATCTTGCTTATGAGCAGTGGAACAATCTTGTTGCTAATCTTAGACAGGCTGGAGCAACCGTAAAGACAATGGAACCGGTTCGCTCATTTCCCGATCTTGTCTTCACAGCCAATGCAGGACTTGTTAATGGAGATAGTTTTATTCCCAGTAAATTTAAGTATCCTGAGCGACAGCCTGAGGTCATCTATAACAACGAGTGGTTTCTCTCTCATGGCTATAAGATAACTGAATTTAGTAGTGACCCCAACCTGTATTTTGAGGGTTGTGGGGATGCTTTCATGGTACGAGGCCAGCTAGTTGCAGGGTATGGCTTCCGCACAGAACTTGCGGCCCACGCACAACTTGCTAAAACATTGGGTGTCCCTGTGCATTCTATCAAACTAGTTGATTCACGTCTCTACCACCTGGATATTAGTTTCTGCCCGCTTGATGACCGCCATGCTATCATTGCCCCCTGTGTCTGGGATAGGAGCAGTTGTGAGGGACTTGAGCACTTGATCCCAGAACCACTTGTTCTGGAGGAGGATGAGGCTTTAAGCTTCAGTGCAAACTCGGTTGTTGTTGGTAAAACCATTATCATGCCATCTTGCTCACCACGTGTAGGACATATCCTACAAAAGTGGGGCTATGAAGTTTGTGTCTCCCCAGTCACAGAATTCCTCAAGGCTGGAGGTGGCATACGCTGTCTCACCTTAGCACTTGATGTTGCTTACCCAAAAGAAGCTTAGGCGCTTTGTTGGCCATTTTGTTGACGGTGGCCCACACCATCATCAACAAAATGGCCAGCGAACTGATCTGAGGAGTTACCTTTAAATATTCTCAGGCTTGACACCCCATACAGTTAGCAGAAACATAACGGCACGGAAGCTTTCGGATAGCATCTCTACCTGCATCTGATCATAGAGCCGATCCATTTCCTCTTGTGTAGTAATCCCTAAACCAATAACAAAAGGTTGCATCAGTTTAAATATCACTCTGCAATTTTGGAACATGCTCGTATGAGCATCATTCCCGTAAGATAGATCGATGACGTGAGACTTCTGCTGCACATGAGTACACCCCATGTCACGGAGGAAACCACCTAACATTGGTACAATTCCAAGTATTCGCCCACTGGGAGAAAAGCCGCCCCGCAACTTTACAGAGCGTGCAAGTATCAAGCATAGTTCATCAACAGCGGCACTATTGCTGAAAACCCACTCACTCTCGGTCAAGCGAATCATGCCTCCAGGCGCTGTGATACGCATACACTCTTGCATAAGTTGCGCCCAGGCTGTTTGTGGAAAAAAGCCAATGGTTCGAGCATTGACCAGATCAAAGGACTCATCAGGAAAGTTTAGTAGTTGCGAGGCATCCATTATTTCGAAGCTTGCATTGTCCAGGTGCTGTACATGTGCCTGAGCACGCGCATACTCGATCATAGTGCGACTAATATCAAAACCAACCACTTCCTTGTCAGGGTAGGTATAAGCGACCTCCAGCACCCAGCCACCTGGACCACATCCAATATCAAGAATACGATTAAAATTTGCAATATCAGCGTTTGTTTGCTCAGAGAACAACCCGCCCATCTCTCTGGTAATAAGGCGATCTTGCTCCATCAGGCGGGCCATTTCGGCTCCGCTTTCGGTATCTATAAAATAGTCATTCTTGTTGGTCGAGGGACCAGTTTGCATAGAAATATACCCCTTCTTCCTGTTTTATCACTGAAACACAGTATAAAAGAAATTTGTGCAACGAGCAAGTAAGCCAGATATTAAAATAGAAAAAACTTCTTGACGAGGGAGAAGTTTTCTGCTATACTTACCTCGTTCCCATAAAACGGGGTGTAGCGCAGCCCGGTAGCGCACTACAATGGGGTTGTAGTGGTCGGAGGTTCAAATCCTCTCACCCCGACCAGCAGCGATGACAGATTTGTCATCGCTTTTTGTTGACCAAAGATCACCAGACAGGCAAACGCTCCATCATCGCCTTAAACCATGTGTTGCGCACTTCGTTGCCAGCCAGAGCCAATGTGATCCACACTCCCAAAATCGTTCCCACCACCCAAAGCATCAACATCAGCGTATTACTATTGATACTTGCTAACATATGCAAACATCCTACGAAGAGCAACGAAAGTATATCATGTCCATTAGCAATAGGTAACACTTCACGCAAGGAAGGTTGCTCCAGGATAAGGCCAAGTGTGGCGATAGTAGCAAGTAGCACCACAGTTAACATCTCTGAGAGCGAAGGACGCAAAAACATATATTCAGGCTTCTTCTGGTGTTGGGGAGTAAGCGCAACACGCTGTAGAATCTTCACTGTTAGGTCAGGCGGTTCTGCAACCGCCTTGATGCCGTGTAAAGTCTGCTCGATCTCTTCCAACAACAAAAGCTCACCTCGGCAAGCAGTACACGCTAAGAGGTGCGCTTCAAGAGCACGCATCTGATCAAATGTAAGTTGCTTGTCGACATATAGTTGTAACCGTCGACCGGCCTGTGAACAGCGCATTACTCACCTCTGATCTTCCACTCTTGTTCAAATGCCTCAAGACGCTCCTTGAGCAAATTGCGTGCCCGAAATAAATGTGTTTTAATAGTACCAATGGGCATGGTTAGTATCTCAGCCATTTCCTCGTAGGTCATTTCCTGTAAATGTCGTAATACTAACACAATACGGTATTTTGCCGGCAATTTAGAGAGGTGCTCACGTACAAGTGTTTGGCGGTCATGCACTTCCAGTTCAGCACTGCAATCTTCGTTAATATGCAAGAGCACATGCTCTGCCTGCATTGCAACTTGTAATGCCTGGTCACGTTTACGTTGCTCTAACTGTTTAAGACAACAATTGTAAGCAATGCGATACAACCAGGTAGAGAAGCGCGCATCACCACGAAATGAAGGCAGTCCCTGCCAGGCTGCCAGAAATGCTTCCTGAGTGATCTCATTGGCTTCTTCATACTCTTGAAGCATCCGAAAAACCAGATTGAAAACACGTCGTTGATGATGTTGTACTAGTTGAGCAAAGGCATCCTGATCGCCAGCCTGACTGGCAGCAACAAGTGCAGCCTCGTCCTGCTCTATACAGGATGGGACTACATTTGGAAGGGGTATTCCCTCGTTATGAAGTGATTGCAACAGATGCTCGTTCATACATCCTAATTTTGAGGCTAAGCCAACAGAAAATGTTTCGTTTTCTGAAACATCTTTCTTACTCTACGTATCATATCATACATTGACGATAAGTAAAATGAGGTAGAGCGAATGTCTTTCGACATTATCCTGGCATTGCTTGGTTGGTTGGCTGCTCTGGCCATCTTCTTCGGCTTTATTGTGCTGTTGCGCTATCTGCATCACCGCGAGCGTATGGCTTTAATTACCCATGGCATTCACCCCAACAATGCGCAAAAACAACACCGCAGTCGAGGTATATTGCGTGCAGGACTCATCACCTCAATGGTGGGACTGGCACTTACCGTTGGCTTATATCCTATCGGGTTCCTTCTTCCCTTGTCATTTGCGGCAACACCATTCCATCTTGGTCCCTGGCTTCTTCCAGGACTTATCCCCCTGGGCGTTGGCATCGCACTCATTGTTAGTTACTATCTGGAACAAACGACTGTACAATCAGCTAATGATGAGACCGAACAGAAAGTTATCCCTATCAAAGATCACATGGAACGGGGACAGCGAGGACAACACTAAAAGCTGAAGCTTGCAAAATGAGGCGAAAAGAGCGTGAAAAAATTTTGGAAAACGAGTTTTTTGAACTTTTCTAAAACTCGTAAAAAAACCTATTGACAGAAAGCAGGAGCAGTGATATTATCTCACTTGCGCCCGACAAAAACTTGGAGAGCGCGGTAGATGCGGAAGCATTGAGGAACCTGAACAACTGAAGAGTGATAAGGAAACAATACAGCAATTAGATTAACCTGTCAAGGATTTTGATAAGCTTGTCACCAAAGTAGCACTTGAATTCCCTATCAAGGGATTCGATATAAAAAACTTGGATGGAGAGTTTGATCCTGGCTCAGGATAAACGCTGGCGGCGTGCCTAACACATGCAAGTCGAACGCTCTCTTGCGCAAGTGAGAGGGAGTGGCGGACGGGTGAGTAACACGTGGATAACCTACCCTGAAGTGAGGAATACCGGCGAGAAATCGCCGACAATACCGCATATGCTCAGAAAGAGCAAAGCTTCGCAAGAGGCGCCACAGGAGGGGCCTGCGGCCGATTAGCTAGTTGGTAAGGTAATGGCTTACCAAGGCGACGATCAGTAGCTGGTCTGAGAGGATGATCAGCCACACTGGGACTGAGAACGGCCCAGACTCCTACGGGAGGCAGCAGTGGGGAATTTTCCACAATGGGCGAAAGCCTGATGGAGCAACGCCGCGTGCAGGAAGAAGGCCTTCGGGTCGTAAACTGCTTTTATTTGTGACGATAATGACGGTAGCAGATGAATAAGGATCGGCTAACTACGTGCCAGCAGCCGCGGTAATACGTAGGATCCAAGCGTTATCCGGAATTACTGGGCGTAAAGCGTTGCAGGCGGCCTGGTAAGTGTGGAGTGAAAGCTCATCGGCTCAACTGATGACATTGCTTCGAAAACTGCCAGACTAGAGGGCTACGAGAGGGAAATGGAATTCCTAGTGTAGCAGTGAAATCCGTAGATATTAGGAGGAACACCGATGGCGTAGGCAGAGTACTGGCGAAGTTCCTGACACTCAGGCACGAAAGCGTGGGGAGCGAACGGGATTAGATACCCCGGTAGTCCACGCCGTAAACTATGGATGCTAGCTGTGCGCGGTATCGACCCCTTACGTGGCGAAGCTAACGCGTTAAGCATCCCGCCTGTGGAGTACGGTCGCAAGATTAAAACATAAAGGAATTGACGGGGACCCGCACAAGCGGTGGAGCGTGTGGTTTAATTCGATGCTAAGCGAAGAACCTTACCAAGGTTTGACATCCAGTCGAACCGCCTAGAGATAGGCGTGCCCTGCAGGGACGGTGACAGGTGCTGCATGGCCGTCGTCAGCTCGTGTCGTGAGATGTTTGGTTAAGTCCAGCAACGAGCGCAACCCTTGTCGTCGGTTAATGTTTCCGGCGAGACTGCCCCGGTCAACGGGGAGGAAGGTGGGGATGATGTCAGGTCAGTATGGCCCTTACGTCCTGGGCTACAAACACGCTACAATGGCCGGTACAAAGGGCTGCCAACCCGCAAGGGGGAGCAAATCCCATCAAAACCGGTCTCAGTTCGGATTGTAGGCTGAAACTCGCCTGCATGAAGCTGGAATCGCTAGTAACGGTAGGTCAGCACACTACCGTGAATACGTTCCCGGGTCTTGTACACACCGCCCGTCAAACCATGAAAGTCGCCAATACCTGAAGCCGCTGGGCTAACCGCAAGGAGGCAGGCCTAAGGTAGGGGAGATGATTGGGGTTAAGTCGTAACAAGGTATCCGTACCGGAAGGTGCGGATGGATTACCTCCTTTCTAGGGAGATCCGATTAACTTCGTTAATCTACTCCTAGGTCGGTTCTCATGTTCATACGTGAGATTACGATGATCGAGCTTATCAGTGGCAAGCGTTATGAAAATGTTGTTGGCATTGTCCAGCCTTATCACTCTTGAGTTGTCCAAGTCATATCTGATGTTTTCGCATACGGGCTTTTAGCTCAGGTGGTTAGAGCGCAGTCCTGATAAGACTGAGGTCCCTGGTTCGAGTCCAGGAAGGCCCACCCCTAATATGCGGGGATGTAGCTTAGTTGGAAGAGCGCTGCCTTTGCACGGCAGAGGTCAGGGGTTCGAATCCCCTCATCTCCACCAGCGGGAAAATTATTCCATTCCTCTGTTTGGACCGTTTGTACAAGCAGGTGGCATGGTGACTATAGCGGAAGGGGAAACACCCGTTCCCATCCCGAACACGGAAGTTAAGCCTTCCAGCTCCTACGATACTGTGTGGGCAACTGCATGGGAAAATAGGACGTTGCCATTCCACCCGCCTGTATAGGCGGTTTTTTCTTTTCCCTCATCAATTGCAAGCAAGCACCATTCATGAATCTTCGATGAGTCGAGCAATTGCATGTTTAAACTCTGCATGTTAAAGTCGCTCTATAAGTCAGTTCTTCATTGTCATACATAATATTGGTTGCGGATTTATAACGAGATTATCTTTTTCACAACCGTAAATTAACCGAATATAAATGTAAGACAGAGTATTCAATCTACTATACTCTACAATAATCTATGTGAAACTTCCATATTCTATACAGCAGCTTAGAGCGGGTTGCACAATCTACTAAATCAAAACTATGCCATTAGAGAATAATTCCTCAAAGAGGTGGATGTCCTCTCTACGGTCAGAATCAGTTCAGTACTATCTAGCCATAAGGCTCTTGCTCTGTGGTATCAAATACCCATTCATTCGTCAAAAATCTATGGAGTATTTGACATAAATCGATAAATTCACATACACCTACAGTCAGATACATTTTTGAATGATTGAGGTAAATATTTTGGGTATGAGGTCTTTCTTCTTTCAGAAAAATGGCTTTCTACTTTTGCTGACAGGTATCGTCATAGCTAGCACTGGTCTGGTCTATCTGTTTACGGCCAGCAAGACTTCTACACCGCAACCCGCTATGGCAACTCCAACACAGCAATCACCACATACATCTGTAGCAGTGTTGACACCACCTCCACAAAAGCCCTGTAGTTCAAGCAGCGAGATTTCCAAATGGGTGTTGCCTTCCCTCAGTGGGGTCCAACAGGCTACGGAGAGAATGACACGAAATGGCAAACAGAGTTGCCGAACATGCGTACACAAACAGGTGCATGCTGGGTAGAGATGCCAATTCTTTTTTCACCAGTCCTCCCTTACTTCCACGAAGGTGGTACAGGGACCTAACACTCCTTCGATCTCTTCGTTCATCCAGGGTGTAAATTTTGCTCACTGACATGGGATTCTCATGTCTTTGTTACACCACTCCTGGGAGTGGGTGGCCCACAATCATGGGCCGGGTCAATCAAATTTATGACCTATGCACAAGAACAACAATGGTTCGCGGGCGACTGGCAAGCTCTCAAACCTTATGCAATGGTGGCCGGCAACGGCCGGCGTAGAGCAGATCGCTCTCGGCACTCAACTGAGTGGTTGCAACTGAACGCACCAGACGCGTTATGGAATGGATTATCGTCAATTTCCACAGTGTCTTTCCACAAGCGCTTACCTACGATATGAATTGGACTGATCTTCAAACAATGCCACGCACATGGATGCGCAATGCCAATTTGAAGATGATTGGTGTCTCTGCCTATTCACCAATTTTAGAGAATCCGGAGCGAGTAGATCCCCCGTTGATCTCCAATCTGTGGAAACAGACGGTCAAAAGCTCGCTTGACAACTTTGCGATAGAACTTGGCGAACCTATTTTTATTTCAGAAATCGGGTACCGTAACAGCGCTGATACGTTGTACCACTCCTGGGAGTCAACAAGTTCAGCGCCACCAGATCCGGTAGAACAGGCTGCCGCGTGTGATGCAGTCCTGGCCAATATCATTCCCGATCAGCATATTCTCGGTAGCTTCTTCTGGGGATGGGACGACGCGGGTGCATTTAATCTGAATGGCCTGCAAGCAGTTACGGTAATACATTCACACTACAAATCCTTACAAGCATAAAGATAGAAAGATAGGTTCATGTCAAAGAATTTTGAGCAGCCAGCATCCTTGCCCAACGGGCAGTCACAGATACAGGAAGATGGCGACTACTCAACACCTGGGATATCTTCTTCCAATAGAGCATCGCTATTCAAAGCACCGATAACACCTTTTCCCAATGCGCAGCAGTTACAGCAAAATGGCCCGACGTCTGGCACAGATCGACCCAATGGTTCTCCTCAATTTAGCATGCCTTTCACACTTCAACCCAATGTGCCACCAGGTGAACAGCTAGAGCAAGCCAGACACTACTCAATGCCCGGGATACCTTCTTCCAGCGGGACATCACTATTCAAAGCACCTACAACATCTTTTCTCAATGCGACACGGATACAACAAAATGACTCAACGTCTGACACATATCAGCCCAATGGTTCTCCTCTCAATTTAGTATGCCTTTCACATCCCCACCCAATGTGCCACCAGATGAACGATCAGGGCAAGCCAGACACTACTCAATGCCTGGGATATCTTCTTCCAATGGGACATCACTATTCAAAGTACCAGCAACCCCTGCTGTTGGTGTACCCGAGATCCTTTTCCCAGCATAGCACTTCCCGTCGTTGATCCACACGTACGCGGGCATGTGGAACAGTACGCCCGATGGTTGCAACTCAACAACAATTTGCCAGCTTCTCCAGAAAGGCTTCAGGCGTATCAAGACGCGTCCCTGGAAAATCAACAAGGTGGGTAAAAGTGAAGTTCGTACCTTTGCACCATTTCAGGAGCGTACCTCTGCGCTGAAGGTTATTACCCCTGGTCAGATTACCATTCTAGCGATGATCGTGATCTGCTGGATATAGGTCTCTTTTTTTTACACCTTGCTATGGTCATCATGACATTGGGCTTGGTTACCCTGCTCTACATCTGTGGATTTGTCGCCAGCGGTATCCTGGCAACAAATTCATTCAGTAGCAGCAGTGGAGAAAAGATCGACGAGGAAATTATTACCGCGCTAGACCGACTTGGCGTTGAGTGGCCGTCCTATACCATTCTTTGTCCTCTTTATAAAGAGACTGCCGTAGTACCTCAATTTGTAGAAGCCATTAAGGCACTTGATTATCCAACAGATAAGCTGCAAGTGCTCTTTCTAACAGAGGAAAATGATAAGGAAACGCGCACTGCTTTATATAATACACATCTCCCCCCAGGTTTTACCATTCTTACGGTTCCCGCAGGCACTCCACAAACGAAGCCTCGTGCATGCAACTTTGGATTGCTCCAGGCAAAGGGCCAGTTTATTGTGATTTTTGATGCAGAGGACAAACCAGAACCTTATCAGTTGAAGAAAGCTGTCCTTACATTCGCTAACTATGGACCAGAAGTAGCCTGTGTTCAGGCAAAATTAAACTATTATAATTCCAAACAGAACCTTCTAACATGCTGGTTCACTGCTGAATACAGCACCTGGTTTGATATCCTGCTGCCGGGACTGCAACGTACCGGTCTTTCACTCCCTCTTGGAGGAACATCCAATCATTTTCGCACAGAAGTACTACGTGCGCTAGGAGGTTGGGACGCTTTCAATGTAACAGAAGACTGCGATTTGGGATTACGAATCTCTCAGTATAAACTCAAAACCGCAGTACTTGATAGTACAACCTACGAAGAGGCAACATCTCGCCCCAAAACCTGGATCTACCAGCGTTCACGTTGGATTAAAGCCTATCTTCAGACCTATCTTGTGCATATGCGTCATCCTTTACAAATGCTAAGGCAAGGTCAATATCGCAAGTTTTTTTCCCTGCAACTCATCGTGGGTATCTGGACGGTCGTACTGCTGATCAATCCTTTCATGTGGGCTTTGACGATGTGTTACGTGCTGTTCCACCCGGTACAGCTTTATAGTATCCTTTTTCCTGGTCCTATCTTATATATGGGGGCCTTTTGCCTCATCTTTGGAAACTTTTTTTACGTATATATTCATCTTATTGGATGTTTACGACGGAAAGAATATTCCCTCATTAAATGGGTGTTGCTGCTCCCTCTTTACTGGGTGATGATGAGTATCTCAGCATACATAGCCTTCTATCAACTCATCGTCAAACCGCATTATTGGGAGAAGACCCAGCACGGTAATCACCTGGCAAAATCAGCAGGAGAGCAAGTTCACACATTCTTGTCAGATGTAGAGCAGGAAGGGCGTGCAGTAGCTGCCTCCATGCCAACAGCGCATATCGCTGCTGTCACTGCGCATGCAGCAACACCAAATAAGCTAGCGACTACAACACAGAGGGTAATAGCCTTGCGAAAGGTACTTACCACTCAACTGGGACAACGCAAAGTTCGTCGACAGATACATCTGCCGCGTATTCAAGATCGCTGGCTAATCGCTACAATATTGATAGCCTGTATTACGAGCATTACATCTACCTGGTATGTATTTCAGCACCACCTGACGCTAACCTACGGTGATGCTTTTTCGCACATCAACATTGCACGCAGTGTTCTAGATAGCAGTACTCCAGGTATTGGTCACCTCGGTGGTGTCTGGCTCCCGTTACCGCACATCCTTATCGCTGCTTTATTCGCCTGGAACGATTACCTCTGGACAACCGGTCTAGCAGGAAGCATTGTCGGTATGGGATGCTATCTGGTAGTACCGTCTATACTTTCTTTTGCTGCACGTCGACTCACTCGTAATAGCTGTGCAAGCTTCATTGGGGCGCTTGTATATATACTGAATCCAAACGTCCTCTACTTACAAGCGACTCCATTAACCCAGCCGGTGTGCCAAGCAACATTTACAATAGCCTGCTATTACTTACTCTCCTGGGGCTCAGGAAGACAAAAAGAAATATCTGATATTGGCCGCTGCAAGCACCTTTCTTGTGACCCTGACGCGTTATGATGGCTGGGTCCTGGTTGTTTTGTTTCCAGCAGCAATTCTCATAACGGGGACATTAAAACATCATCCCTTGCGTAAAATCGAAGGCAATCTTATCATATTCTCCATTCTAGGAAGTCTGGGTATAATCTTATGGCTCTCGTGGGGAGAAATCATCTTTCATGATCCGCTTTATTTTCTACATGGAGCTTTCGCCTCACAAAAACAGCCCCTCTCCTTGCTTCAACGCACAGAACATGGCAATCTTCCTATGGACATCTGGCTTTATAGCATAGACACCATCGAGATTTTTAGGTCTGTAACTTTTTGCTGACTCTTGTTGCAATTCTTCTCTTCTTGTACAGGCGATGGAAGGCACCATATACGCTAGCCATGCTTGCTTTCTTGTCACCTTTTGTTTTCTATATCGTTGCTCTCTTTGGTGGACAGGTAACATTGTTTGATAGCCACTCATCTTTTATCCACTGGGTATCATCCCTATTAGCGAGAGTGGTCACCTCTTCAACAGCCGCTTTGGCTCAGAGATGGTAGCACCAGCAGCAATTTTCATTGCAACCCTTGTTCCGACCGGGTCGAAGGCTATCACTCTTTTTCAACGCTCGGGAAAACTATTAGGAAGGGGTCTCCTGCTCCTCATCATTATATTGCAGTCAGGATGGGTTGCCTATGCCGGCACAGTCTCCATTATCTCAGAACAAACCCTCCGTTCTGCGTATTTGGCTACTCTATCAACGCATACCTTGCACAGCATTACAACGGGGAGCGCATTCTCCAGGTAAACCATCCCTTCCATCTTTCAGAATCAGAAAAGCGGCATTCATCTTAGCGATATTGTCTATGAAGGATCTGGCTCACTTTGGACCCAGGCGCTACAACATCCAGAAACAAACGTCGGCTGGGTAATCTTCCAACCAGGAGATGACGTAGCGAATGCAATGGATCGCACAGGTTCCACATTTTTTCGGAAATTCACACGCGTTGTTGTTGGCCCCTATTATGGATTGAGCCTCTACCAGAGGAACGGACTATCGCCGTTGCCAATACACCCGCTTCCTTCATATCTGCTGAGTGAACAGCAATTCTGTGCTGCTAGTAACTATAAATACTCTGGAGAACGGTTTGAAATATCCCCCCTCTCCGCCAATGTACTCAGGCTTCCCATATTTATCAGATGAGTAATCTCTTCATTTATCCATCAGCTATCCACATATGAGAGGTGACATAAACAAGTCTGACATTTGACAGTTTCGGTGCTTCTGTATCGTGGGCACGCCTACGTGAGATGGAATTAGCACTATAACGTTGAGAAGATAGAAGTAAAAAATGACATGGTTACACACCTGTACTTACTATTTGCATATGCATTGTGCGCTACGCACTTGTGGGAGGTATTGGCATTCCGGTCCAATCTGGCTGCACTTGCGGGATTTCTCTATGTGATGGGCGATGGACTTTATCCCCTTGCTCTGGCTTGTTCCTTTGAGGTTAGCACAACCGTAAACTTCATCCTCAATCAGCTCTATACGTATAAGGAACAAAAGCATCTGCATGCTTGGGGTTGGGTTAAACGTGCACTGAAAGCACAGGTGACCAGCTTATCAGCACTGGCAGTCACCTATGCTATTGCGCTTGCCTTTAAATATGGAGTACATGTTAACCCTTATGTGGCAAGCACCATTGGTATCGTTAGCGCCTTCTTCTACAATTTCATCATTTCTAAACGATTTCGTCTTTGCCTGCGACAACGGAGCATCCTGAACAGTTGACTCATCAGCCAACAAGCATTGGCCTGACGGCTCACTCATTCGGAGGTACTTCATCAGGGTACTTACAAAATGATCAGAGGAGAATACAAGATATGCAACTACCGGAGATGGCAGAAAGAGCCACAGGACCTGAATTATTAACTCCTACATCCCTATCACCGAGTATAACAGTGTCAATTGTAGTACCTGTGATGAATGAATACCAGAATGTACGCCTTCTCTATGAGAAGCTATCGACAAAGCTCAATCAGCTCAGGAAACGCTATGAAGTAATATTTATCGATGATGGGAGTACGGATAAAACGTTTGTCGAATTGCAAAAATTGCACTATGAACATCCCGATATTGTACATGTTATTCGTTTCCGTAAAAACTTTGGCAAGACCCCGGCGCTTGTTGCGGGTTTTAGTCGCTGCCATGGTGATGTTGTGTTTACGATGGATGGAGATCTGCAAGATGATCCCGAGGAGATCCCTAATTTTCTCGCGAAACTTGATGAAGGATATGATCTTGTGACCGGCTGGAAATTTCCACGCCTGGACCCTCTCTCTAAAACATTCCCTTCACGTATTTTCAATGGGCTGGTAAATTGCTTGACAAACCAGAGCTTGCATGATATCAACTGTGGTTTTAAAGCCTACCGTCGTGAAGTGCTTGAAGATATCCATTTGAAGCTCTACGGAGAATTCCATCTGTTTTTATCCCTGTGATAGCACACTGGCGAGGATTTCGGATAGCAGAGATCAAGGTGCGTCACCACCCACGTACATTTGGTGTTTCGAAGTTTGGTGCACGAAGGTTTGCGCGCGGGCTGATAGACCTGCTTACTATCTGGTTCCTTACATCTTCTCTGCACACCCCGCTGCGACTCTTCGGTAAATTGGGGGCCTGGACATTCTTGCTAGGTAGCCTTGTAGATGTCTTTGTGGTTATTCGTAGTCTTATCACTCAAGAGCCCATTCACAACCAACCATTACTCTTGCAGGCATTCTTTTGATGATCTTCGGTTTTCAATTTTTTGTAATTGGTTTGCTAGGGGAGATGGTTCGCTACTATGCATTCCAATCCAGCGAGGAATATAGTATCAGGCATGAACTTGAATCTCGCAATACCCATCATGCAAATACAGCGTTTGCTCCTGCTGAGCCTCACATGCAATACCAAACACAACAGGCAGGGAGTCAGCCGCCTCAAGACTGGGGACAGCAGCGACTACAACCACAAAGGAACCAACTTGACGGCAACAAACATCATACCCGAAACAGGCTTATCCCTTCCAGGCCGACTATTATCCCTTTGTAAGCTATCGACCTAAAGCAGGAGTGCCTCCTACCAGGGCAACGCACTCCTTCTTTTTATCCCCGTAGTTTTGTATATGCTATGCGCAAACCTTCCAGGGGTAAATACTGGTTAACATATTGGATTTCCGGAATGATGGGAGCCATCAATTGAGCTAATCCGCCGTGTGCAATAATTTTTACATCGCTCTCCTCGGTCACATCCGGTATCTCCTTACGCAGACGACCGATCAGGCCTTGCACTAATCCTACATGCCCATAGATAATTCCTGATTGCATATTGCCGATAGTATTTTTGCCCAGCGCTGAACTCGGAGGCGTCAAATCCACACGGTAAAGACGTGAAGCAGCACTACTTAAGGCTTCAGCCGAAATCACCAGTCCGGGTGCGATAGCTCCCCCCAGAAAGCTCCCATCAGCTGAGACAACATCAAAGGTTGTAGCAGTGCTAAATGCGATGATAATAGCTGGTCCACCATAGAGGTGATAAGCGGCCAGCGTGGTCACAATGCGATCCGAACCAAGCTCCCAGGGGTTGTCGATCTGCAGACTAATCCCCAGATCCAGGTCATGGCTGATGACAAATGCCTCTTTCCCACAATAGTTCAGTGCTAAATCTTGAAAGACCGGCGTCAGAGGAGGCACCACACTTGACATGATAATATCATTGATATCGGTTAGATGATAACCAGCATGACGCATCAAATCGCTCAGCACCATTGCATATTCATCGGTGGTACGCTGTCTGGCCGTTGAAACGACCCAATGATGCTTCATCGTCATGCTCTGATAGAGACCAAACTTGATATTGGTGTTGCTGACATCAATGGCAAGCAACATAAACCCCTCCGTTTCTTACAAGACGTTACACACTTATGACTTAACGGCCTCTTGTGCAGAAGCAGCATATTGCTTGAGGAAGGCAGCGATCATAAAAGGATCACCATAGGCTCCATCATTGACGATGATCACTTCTTCATTGGTGCGCGTATCAACAAAGCCTAGCGATGTAGGAGTGCGTTTTCGCCGACGAAGCCAACGCGCACCCGATGGAACTAATCCACGCCCTAATAAGAAACCTAGCATATTTTCTCCGCCGGAAGGAATCTGCTTGACCACCTGCCCCTGTGAAGAAGGTGGAGTACGATCAGGAGGAGGCAAACCACGGGCTGTGACATGGCGCATATATATCAGAGGCACATGCATAATTTTATTGCCTTCTTGCTTGACAAATTCATCCGGAGTGAGCACCATGATATGTCTATCTATCTGCATAAGACGACGTATATCGGAGATTAATGTCCACAGACTACCCAGACCAATAAATAAGAGAACTGCCAGTATAAGCGTGGTAATCACAGCAAATAATAGGCCCTGCTGATAATTATAAGGGACCACAACAGAGAACATAGCTACGAATAGTCCCAGTCCAAGAAGAATACCAAAAGCCCACCCAACCAGACCGATGGCGATTTTTTTGCGTAGGAGAGGGAATATAACCCAACCATGTGACTTGCTGTTAGCCCTGGCATGTGTGAGTATTGCGTCTGCTTCCATCAAAAAACTCCAATATGGATATTTCTGCCCCGCGTTAGAGGACGGAAACATATACATCTTACAATGGTGAAATGACAATGTTTCCCTATTATATCAGAGAAACAACAGATGAGAAAATTATAACCGTGCGGTACAGTATCAGGGTACATCTGCCCAGGGGGTATCTCGCCTCCTGTATAGATACATGTGGTATCCTTATCTTAGGATAAAAGTAATACCTGAGGTCTGCTCGCCACCTGCGGTGGCTGCTCTTGTTTTATCTGTTGTTGCCTTGTGGCAGAAGTTGCGTCGCAACCTCTGCCACAGGCAATAAAACGCTCAAACGTCTGATCTGATGAGTTACAAAACATATTTCACTGACCAGAGATTGCCGTTTCTACACATTGTGAAAGAATTACAAGAAGATTTGAGAAATGGGCTTCATCAAGCGATGTTAGATGATGGATAATTATTTACGAATGACGACCGAGGCAGTAGCACACCACCTCCTCCAACGTTTTCAGCAGGAACACCCAATGTGGACCGATGACAGGACACCTCTTGATGAACTGGTTGCCTGGCTAGGCTTACATATTGAAACATTCCATCCCGATGATTACCCAAAAGGTACCTACGGATTTATGGATCCTGATGAAGATGAAAATCTGATCTGGCTACAGCGCGATTTACAAGGAACATTTCGCCGCTTTACTCTGGCACATGAACTGGGACATGCTGTCCTCCATTGTCAGGGGAACAGACGCTTACAAAACCTGTCAGGTCATCTTTATCCACTCATCGCTAAGCAGGACACTCAGCAAAGCTTTCCCGAACCTTCGCGCAAAGATCCCTGCCATGAGAACGATGTACAGGCAGATATGAAAGGGCTATGTGAGCAGGAACCGTTCCAGGATACTCTCGGCATTGGTGAAACCTACGATCCCCGGAGTCAGCGCGAACTCGCGGCTAACATCTTCGCCGCCGAATTACTGATACCTCGTGAGCGAGTACGTGCCCTCTATCTCACAGAGCACATCTCACCCAATACACTTGCCAACATCTTCGCAGTCTCCAATGCTGCGATGCTTAACAGACTGGCAACATTGCTCAAAGACCCACCAGTGGTAGCTCTTCCCATACAGGACAACCATTCGCCACATTCCACTAAAAAGGCATATGACAGAGTTTCAACAGGCCGCTATTACAGCACCAACACCTGCACTCATTGTGGCAGGACCCGGCAGTGGCAAAACCAGTACGCTTATTGGTCGTACCGAATATATTATTCGCACACTTGGTATTCAAGCACAACATATTTTAGCACTTACCTTCTCGCGTAAAGCAGCTCAGGAGATGAGTGAACGTTTGCAACAGGTCCTCGGTGGGAATACGCTCCCCAAGGTCAGCACCTTCCATGCCTTCTGCGCCGATCTGTTGCGACAACATAGTAAGTTAGTGGGACTACGTCCAGATTTTGCACTGATCGATGAGGCTGAAGGATACTTCCTTCTACGGCAGCAGGCCAATAAAATGCGCTTATATCATTATCAGAAACTCCAATCGCCAGCATATTATTTTCCCGATATCTTGAAAGCTATCTCACGCGCAAAAGATGAGCTTGTTTCACCCGAAGCCTATGCACTCCTCGCTCAGCAGATGAAAGAGCAGGCAGATGATGAGGAAACACTCCTGAAGGCCGAAAAGGCTCTAGAGGTTGCCCATATCTATGCTCTCTACCAGCAGGGATTGACTCAGCGTGGCGATACCGATTTTGGCGGATTACTCACGCTTACACTTCAACTTTTCCAACACTATCCAGAGGTGTTACACCAGCAACAGCAGAAATACCAGCATATTCTCGTTGATGAGTTCCAGGACGTTAATCGCGCAAGTGGTGTACTACTCCGTAATCTGGCAGGACAAACACGGCGTGTATGGGTAGTAGGAGATGCAAATCAAGCAATTTATGGCTTTCGTGGTGCTTCTCCTGCAAACATTAGTCAATTTGAGATCGATTTTCCTGGGGCAGCCATATTACCACTTAACCGCAACTACCGTTCTCGTCCCGATCTGGTAGCCCTCGCCGAATCATTTCGTTGCGCACAATTGGAGCTTGATCAGAAGCCAGGAAAGAATCAACCAGTGCGGATAACACAACCGGATACCTATGTGACCCTGGCTAAAGCGACAGATGAGGCATGCGAGTTAGCCGGCCTGGTACAGGATATTCGCTCTAAACATAGCAACGGCTACAACTATAAGGAGATGATTGTCCTGTGCCGAACACGAGCACACGCAAAAAAAGTCTCGCATGCCCTGGGCGAGGCAGACTTACCAGTCATTGAACGAGGAGGAACGCTTGAACAAGAGCATAGCAAAGATCTGCTCTCCATCGTTATGCTGCTGACTGATTCAACTGGCATGGGCCTCTTACGTGCGGCTCGTCAAAGCGAACATCCCTTCACCCAGAAAGATATTGAAACATTGCTTTTGGCAGCACGCGAACAAAAGACCAGCCTGAGAATGCTGCTCTGCACGGGCGAAGTCCCGCTTAGTCTGAGTCTAGAAGGTCGCCGCTCTTTCAATCGTCTGTCAGAGATCATTCAAATATTACAGCATGCTCCTGATATCTGGTCACTCCTGGCTCAATATCTCTTCATCGAGACATCCCTACTACGAGGCCTACTCTGTCAACAGGAGAGTAAACAGAGGAAGACGATTCTTGCCGACTACGACAATCTTTTACAACTGGCACGACACTACGATCAACAACAACAGGTCCGCTTTCTACAACGAGAGCTGGAAGCGAACAAACAAGAGGAAGCACCGCCAGTTCCACCAACACTCGAAGAAAGTATCAAAGGTTTTCTAGAGTACCTTAGTCTCCTGGTACTATTACGGCAAGATGGTGGAAGCCGCCAGAGCTCTGAGGAGACCGATGAAGAGCAAGCAGATATTATTCGTGTTATGACTGTTCATGCCAGCAAAGGTCTGGAATTTCCTGTCGTGTATATGCCTGGACTGGTACAACGGCGCTTTCCGATGCAGGCACGCTCCAGTCCCATCTCACCTCCAACAGGGATGATACCTCCGGGAAATGAGGGAAGTACAGCCCATAACAGCGGTGAGGCTTGCCTCTTTTATGTAGGTGTGACGCGGGCACGTGACCATCTGGTGCTCAGCTATAGTGAACGTTATGGTAAACTCAAATATAAACGTTCATCTTACCTCGATGCGCTAGAGACCGAGTTACCAGCAGAGCGCCAGACCAAACTATACTGGGAAAATCAGCCAGTGGCGGCAACACCCGTAATCACCCACCCACTCACTCCACCATCGCAGCCCGGTGAAAATTTCATCAACGTCATGAAACCCACAGTGCTAAGTGCCTCAGCCATTGACGCCTATCAGCGTTGCCCTCGCCAGTACGCCTACAGTACTATCTACCGTTTTACGGGCGAAGCAGATAGCTATCAACTATTCTGGCAAGCTACCCAAAAAACAGTTGAGACATTACGTAAGCAGATGCAAGCAAACAGTCATATTAAGCAACATCCTACACAAGAGGAAATCCAGGCGCTCTACACACAGCACTGGCAAGAACTGGGAGGCCATACCTTTCCCTTTGGACCAATGTATGAGGAGCATGGGCATGAAATTGTCGAAGCAGTACGCAAGAGGTTAGCTATACAAGATGAGATAACATGGAATGTACGCCCGAACTATAAAGTAGACATTGCGGGTCAGACAGTCCATGTCACAGTTGATCGTGTTGAAATTTCAAATCAAACTGGCAAACCAATGAAGTTTGTACGTACTCGTTTCGGCAGACGTAAGGACAAACCGTCAGCAGAGACACGAGAATTGTTTTATATGCTTGCATCTCGACAATTTCATCCAGGACAAAATGTCGAGTTGCACAGCCATAACATGAGTACGGACGAGACTATACCAATTACGATGACCGCGAAGAAAGAACAGAGCCTCTATGAAGAAGTTGAGCAAAGTATCCAGAGACTAGAACGCAACGAGTATCCTGCTCAACCAGTGGAGCCGTATCGTTGTCCGACATGCCCATTCTTCCTGATTTGTTCTGTGTGAAGGAGATTTTAGTGCTCTTCCTGACCATAGACGCCACGATACTGTGGAGGTAACATTGAGGCGATCCGAAGCATAACCTCTTCGGTCGCATTATCGATATCCTCTCGCGTGATTTTCGTTCCTTTGGGTTTCAACACCATTGGCTCTCCATATGAGATAATCACAGGTGCACGAAACTTTTTCAGCGCCTTTTCACTACCCCAGATAGCTACAGGTACCACAGGAACATTTGAGCGTAGAGCAATCATACCCAGGCCAGCATGTCCCTTAGCCAGTGCATGCGTTTTGCTACGCGTACCTTCAGGGAAGATGCCAAGAACATTGCCTTTTTTGAGTTGCTCATCTGCTGTGCGTATGGCCTGACGATCCCCTTCACCACGTTTAACAGGAAACGCTCCCAGGAAGCGTACCAGCCAGCCAACTTTACTGTGGAATGACTCCTCTTTCCCCATATAAACCACTTTGCCTGGAATAAAGGCCGGAACCAGTGGAATATCAGTCCAGGAGAGATGATTTGCAGCAACAATGAATGGACCTTTTCTTGGCACATTATAACGTCCACGCAATTGGACTCGTGCAACAAGAGCAAACACACAAATAGCCAGCCAGCGCATACCTTCGTAGAGCACTCTGTGGGGTGGAATAAGGTTCATAGAGATTTTTTTCTGGTTTCCCGGCCTTTGCTGATTTCTCTGGCTGATTAGAAACTGAGCTAACATCCTGTTTCATGTGATATCCTCCACATAATGGTAGATAACCTCTAGCACCTGTGGAACACTGAGGTGGTCGGTTTCTACGACAATAGCATCCTTAGCTGGCAGCATATTTTTATGATCAATACTGTCTCGACGCCGAATATCACTCATCACGTCTTCGACGGACGGTAGGATTGGATTATGTTCACCCAGACGTTCCGCCAGTTCTGCATGACGGCGACGAGCACGTTCCTCAAGGCTTGCAGTGAGATAAATTTTTAGTTCAGCATCGGGTAACACAACCGCACCAATATCACGCCCTACCATGACGACACAACCTTGTTGCGCCATCGCTCGCTGCTGCGCAATGAGAACAGCACGCACTTCTAGATGTGCGGAGACAGGAGAGACTGTGCGAGTCACTGCCGAACTACGAATATCCCATGTAATATCATGATCATGCACAGTAATCGTATATTGTCGTCCATCCGCCACCATAGGTCGACTAATGACGATCTCTGCATGTCGTGCCAGGCGCTCCAGGGCTGCTCCATCATTGATATCTACATCTTCATGTAATGCAAGCCAGGCAAGGGCACGATACATAGCTCCCGTATCGACATAAAGATAGCCCAGTTTTCGGGCTAATTGTTCACCAATTGTACTTTTTCCTGAACCTGCTGGTCCATCGATGGTAATACGTCGTGGGCCCGGCATGAATCCTCCACAGATGGCAGTCAAACAATACTGTGGTGATTATATCATAATTGCTCTATTTCTGGTGAGATTCCACGAGTCTCTGATTCTGTCAGATAGCGCCATTTGCCCACAGGGACTCCTTCCAGTGTCAGTGGACCAACGCCCACTCGCGTTAACTGCAAGACAGGATAGCCGATCTCCGCCAACATACGACGCACCTGACGCTTACGGCCCTCATGAATGGTGAGAGCCAACCAGACATCATTACCAGCTCGTCGCAAGAGGCGCACTTGCGCAGGTGCAGTTTTATGGTGACTTCCATCATCCTCAGTGATGGTAACCCCTCTACGCAGCGTAGTCAGGGCCGATACTGAGGGATATCCTCGTATCAACACCTCGTAGTGTTTCTCCATTGAGTAACGAGGATGCGACAGGTGCAGCGCAAAGTCACCATCGTTAGTCAACAAAAGTAAACCGCTGGTATCAATATCCAGGCGACCTACAGGGTAGACACGAAGTTGGTGTATCTCACGAGGTAGCAGATCAAGCACAGTTGGCCGTCCCTGTGGATCATGGGCAGTACTCACATAGCCGACAGGCTTATGGAGTAACAGATAGACTTGCCTGGTTGCCGCTTGCACGCGTTTTCCATCAACACTCACACTATCCTGTGCCGGATTGATACGTGTTCCCTGGGTAGTGACATAGTACCATTAATCTGGACACGTCCGGCTGCAATCAGTTCTTCGGCATGACGACGCGATGCAATACCCGCATGCGCCAGAAAGCGTGCAAGCCGCTCACTTCCGTCACCCTCTACAGTTTCTTTATCTTTCTTATCTGGTGCACTCATAGCGCTTTTTTTCCCATCACGCACACTGTACAATGCTTCTCTCGACACGTCTGTTGATAAATATAATGTAATCCTTGCTGCTGACAACTTCCATGTGGTACCTCTTTCAATTGCAGTTGTGCACACATCATCCGTATTACGCGGTTTGAGGAAAGACCAGGATGCTCAACGTAAAGTTCTTGCGCCCGTTCAATCAGCCTCACATCATGTTCCAGCAGAGCCACAGCAGCCGCAAAAGGTAATACCACGTTGCAAATAAGTATATCAGTACGTGCAAGGCTCAGTGCCAGATCACAGAACACCGAGCGTAGTGCTTGCAAGAGGTTAGCAATACTACATGGCACAGAAGGTTGCAGCACGTTGCGTAGCATACGCCATACTCCAGAGCTATATCCCTGCTCAACCAGTTTAGAGATGACACGTAAACGCTGGATATCAAGTGGCGCAGGTTGTGCTGAACGCCCTAAAGGTTCAGGTACACCTCGCGCTCCATCTAGCAGATAGAGACCAACAGCCCGAAAAAATTCCCGGTTTCGTCCATACCCCAGTGCCTCTGCCAGCGCTGGAATCAAGCAGATATCATAGCTATCCAATCTATTAGATAAGCTAATACTGTGCAATTGTTCAACAAATATATGCGTCTTTTGCTCAAAGCGTAGCAACCCGGCACGTCTCAGTAATTTAAAACGCTCCTCATCACTTAACTGCTGCATCACATCCTGACATGGCCATGCGGCCCTGGTAGAGGCTGAGAGTAGAGATGGCAGGTCGTAAAGTGAGCAGACAGGCACAACCACTGCGTCCTGGCGCGTGGTTGGCAAAGGATCATCACAGAGTAATACAACATGTAAAACGACATTATTATAGCGAGGGTCGGCATCATGCTGATGCACTCTCCAATCACTGGAGCGGATATGAAATTCGACATCACCAGCCTGTTGTTGTCTGTGTACAATCTGCTGTCCTTTTTCACCCACCAGGGAAAGTCTGGGCATAGAAGTACAGAGCACAGCATCACGCACATCCGGCCCCATTGCCCCGCCAGGCTGACCTGCAAACAACAGTTGATAGCTACGACCATCGCTCAGTGGTAAGATACACTCAGAAGGCAATGCCCACCACCACCGGGCAATTTCATCCTCAGATACACGGCTTTCACGTAGATAAGGAGTACTCACCGTATTTCCTGGCATTGTTCCTAATCAAGGAAGATATTCCATGATAGAGTTACTATACACTAGCATCCCACAAAAGCGGAAATTTCCCCTAACCAGGGAAGCAAAAATATGTTTTGTGTGGGTAGCGGGATTGGCGACTGCGGGTTGCCAATCCCGCTACCCACACAAAACGACTTGCGAACTGCCTGCGGCAGTGAGGAATAAGGAGAGGATTTAGCTTCACAGTGTGTGGCGTGGATAGCTGCGCGAAACGAAGTGCAGAATGGCAATCAGGATACAGGCACCAATAAAGGCAATGATCACCGTCACAATGAATCCCCCACCACCCAGGCCGACGAGATTTGCCAGGAAGCCCCCGATGAGCGCACCAACGAGGCCAACAATGATGTCTCCGACAATGCCATAGCCTCCACCACGCATTACAACACTTGCCAGGAAACCTGCGATTAAACCAACAATGAGCCACCACAGAATAGATGCGAGCATGATGACATGTATCTCCTCATAAGATGCTGACTGTTTTACTAATCCATCTGCTCATAGGATACATAGTATAGGAGGGAGAATACAAGTCAACAATAGAACTCTCAGTGTCTGCTAATAATCTATTGAGGAAAATCCCCCATCAGTTACTTACCTGCCTGAGAGCCATAGCCCTGGCTGCGAACTCAACGAAGTAGTCTAGAGAGCGCGGATTGGCCATCGCGTCTGTACTAATGGCTTTCTCCACGGGGATACCCATAAATAGCTTTTTTACAGGTACTTCAAGCTTTTTTCCACTCAAGGTACGCGGAACTTCAGGAATAGCTACGATCTCATCTGGCACATGATGAGGAGAAACATTTTTACGCAATCCTTCCTTGATTTTTGCTTTGAGGGAGTCATCCAACACCACATTTTCTCGTAGTACGACAAAAAGTGGCAGGTAATATTGTCCACCCGGAAGCTCCACACCAACAATCAGGCTATCGAGAATCTCTGGCAAACCTTCTACGACACGGTAAATCTCACTACTGCCCATTCTAATACCCATACGGTTGATCGTTGAATCAGAACGACCGTAGATGATTGCACTTCCCCTGGGGGTAATTTTGATCCAATCGCCATGACGCCACACACCAGGATACATGTTAAAGTAGCTTTCCAGGTAACGTTTACCATCGGGATCGTTCCAGAAGAATAAAGGCATCGAAGGCATCGGCTCTGTCACCACCAGTTCACCTACCTCGTCGACCAATACCTGACCCTGCTCATCAAAGGACTCGACTTTCGCTCCCAAACAGCGACATTGCAATTCACCGGCATAGACAGGCAGCAGGATAGAGCCACCCACAAAGGCCGAACAGACATCCGTGCCACCACTGATGGAGACCAGCCATACATCGCGCTTGACATGTTTATAAATCCACTCAAATCCCTCTGGTGGGAGGGGTGAGCCAGTTGAGCCAATGCCACGAAGTTTGCTCAGATCATAGGTCTGAGCAGGTTCTATGCCTGCTTTCATACAGGCAGCGATATAGCCTGCACTTGCTCCAAAAAAGGTGAGGTCGGTGTCCTGTGCGAATTGCCAGAGTGCCCCCATATCGGGATAAGCCGGACTACCATCATAGAGGAGGACAACGGCACCAACGAGCAATCCACTGGTGAGCAGATTCCACATCATCCAACCTGTTGTCGTAAACCAGAAAAATCTCTCTCCTGGCTGAAAATTCATATCGAGCGAGAGACCCTTGAGATGCTCAAGCAGGATACCTCCATGCCCCTGCACAATAGCTTTGGGTAAGCCCGTTGTGCCAGAGGAATAGAGAATCCATAAGGGGTGATCAAAGGGCACTTGCTCGAAAATGACCTCAGCGGCCTCTGTGAGCAATGAGGGCCATGCCACAGTCTGTGTTAGATTTTCAGGGAGAGGTTCAGTACTCTCAAATAAATATGGGACAAGGATGGTTTTTTGGAGTGTGGGTAAGGATTTTTGTAGTTCAGCAACGATAGGACGCCGATCGAATGTTTTTCCACTATATTGGTAGCCATCTACAGCCAAAAGTATCTTTGGCTCTATTTGCTTAAAACGATCAATCACACTGCTCGTGCCAAAGTCGGGCGAACAGCTTGACCAGATCGCTCCGATGCTTGCGCTGGCGAGAAAGGCAATCACTGTTTCTGGAGTATTCGGCAGATAGGCAACGACTCTATCTCCACGCTGCACCCCCATACGGCGTAAAGCACTGGCAAGCGCCCCAACCTTCTGGTACAGTTCGCTCCATGATACTTCCACCAGGTGGTGCCGCTCGGAACGAAAGAGCAAGGCAGGGCGCTCAGGGGTGACATTGCGAAAGATATGTTCTGCAAAATTGAGCTGTGCGCCAGGGAACCATGAGGCTCCTGGCATCTTTCTTTCTACCAACACCACAGAGTAGGGTTTTGAAGCTTTCACATGAAAGAACTCCCAGATCGAGGCCCAAAAATCTTCGAGGCTGTTCACCGACCAGTCCCACAGTTCCTCTCTCGTCTGAAAGCTCAATCCTTTTTCATGTTCGAGCCACTGCATATAGCGCGTCACATTCGCCTGACGTTTGGACTCTTCCAAGGGTTTCCAGAGAGGCTCACCAAATGAAGTTACCAATTGACTCTACCTTTCAAAATATATTGGACCCATACTGACATCTCTGAGTACGCAAATATTGTTTCTTCATACAGCCTGGAGCTGAGCTTATCCCTGATTTTATTATATCATCTATAATTATTGATCTCCCTCTCTCGCCAAGTAGTTATTTTTTCTTTCAACATAGCTTTATGATAATTTTCAGGCCATGTCGGGTATAGGTTAGCAAACTGCCACCCCAACAATAAGAGAAACACCGCAATGGCGAGGAGACCTGGAGTTACAAAAAACTGTAACTTACGTATATTCTACTGAAAGTATCAGATGAGATAAGCTTTTCCTCCATACCACAACTCCTCTTACCTGATGGCTACCATAATAGATCGCAAAGTTTTTTAAAGAAAAGGATACTGAGCATGGTATTTCTGAAACATCCTGCTTTTTACGACTGGTCTTCTGGTCATCCGAATGACCAGAGGAACGGCATAGGAAGATAGTAATACCACAAGCCACTGTAGTGGCAACGTTTTCCAGGTCATTCCAGGTACTCAGTTTCCAGGTCTGAGCATTCAAACAACGATGCCAGACCCAACACACTTTTTAGTGTATCAAAGAAAGGACTCTCCCTTCATGGTTCAAACAAATCCAGGAGTAGATCAGAGTACCCATATCGAGCATGCTTCCAGTATAAGGCAGGCTAAGTCCAAAGAGACTATTGTCACATGGCTCCAACGGGTGGGAAAGTTCACGATAATTCTCTCAGCAATAGCTTTACTGGTTGCGCTTATCTCTCTTCCTCATACAACTCCCATCGGATGGGGATGGTCTCTCCTCATAACAGGCTTTATCGCACTCGGTGTTGCACTTGCAATCTCTCGTCTGAAGCGAGAGGTCGTTAGTCAGGCTACAAATGAGAATTTTCTCTTCAATCATACCGATTCGTCGCCACTCTGGTTAGCCGTACGCGTTTATCTTGGGTCCGTTTGGTTAGCGGCTGGCCTGGCAAAATTGCTCAATCCGAAATGGACGCAGGGAGGCGCAGGACTCAAAGGATTTTGGGCTAAGGCGACCCTGGTTCAAGCGGGAGTACCTTCCGTGGTTCCCTATGCCTGGTATCGCGACTTACTCCATTTCATGTTAACCCAACAGTGGTATGTGTGGTTTGCCTGGGTGATTGCTATAGGAGAATTTGCCATAGGCGCGCTGTTACTCCTTGGCTTGTTCACCGGACTTACCGCTCTGGCTGGAGGAACCTTGAACCTGCTCTATCTGACAGCAGGCGCTGCAAGCACCAATCCTGTGATGCTGATTTTTCCATCTTTCTGCTCATGGCCAGGAGAGTTGCCGGGTATATTGGTCTGGATCGTTTCGTACGTCCAGCTGTGATGAATTGGCTAAGCAGTTTTAGTTCAACAAGAAAGAAAGAGTAACTCCTCAGAGTATCCTCGCCAATTGCGGTGCATCAGTCATTCCGGTCATACTGCAAACGACTGTGACCCCACTGTGAGTAGATGTACGACTTTCTGTGATAGCTTCGTGAAACTCCAACACTACACTGTGAAGGTGCTCCAAACCAGCTAAAAAATCTACTGTACATTGACAAGTAAAAGCGATCATCGTAGAGACAAGCCTTCACAGGACCGATGATCCCACTACTGTCAAATATGTCAGTGCTCATAGAAGGAGTAAAACACGATGAATACACTCATCCCAAAGTGACCTCAAGACACTCATAGAGAAACATGCTGATCCCTGCATCTCAATTTTCATGCCGACCCATCATCGGGCTGGCGCAGAAATTCAGCAAGACCCCGTGAGACTCAGGAATCAGCTCCGCGAGGCCGAACATCGCTTACTAACGAGGGGTATGAGTCTGGAACAGATTGAGGATTTGCTCAAGCCCATTCAGGCTTTAATAGATGACAAGGAGTTCTGGGAACATCCAGTTGATGGGCTTGCCATTCTGCGCTCTCCGCATGACCTGTTTACCTACCAGCTACCAGCCAGTTTAAAAGAGCAGGTGATGATTGCTGATCATTTCTACCTCAAGCCACTCTTACCGTTTCTGACAGAAGATGTACGCTTTTATATCCTGGCTCTCAGTCAGAATGCTATCCGACTGCTTGAAAATACACGCAACACCGTTGAGGAAGTTGCACTACCAGAATCGGTCCCTACCAGTCTTGACGAGGCGCTTGGGTATAACCAACCCGACAACCAGCTACACTACCATAGCAGTTCAACAGAGATGACTATAAGCAAAGGTGGACACCGGGCGGCGGTGTTCCATGGACAGGGGGTCGGCATTGATGATACTAAAATTAACCTGCTCCACTACTTTCAACAGGTAGATCGAGGATTACATGAGATACTTCACGACGAAAGAGTACCACTAATCCTGGCAGGCGTGGAGTATCTCTTACCCATCTATCACGAGGCCAATACCTATCCTCATCTGCTCCCTTCTGGCATTCCGGGTAATCCTGACAAGTTGAGAGCAGAAACATTGCATGAACAAGCCTGGCCCACCGTAGAACCTTACTTACAAAAAGCGCAACAAGATGCCATCACCCGCTACAGGGAATATACAAATACTGAGCGAGTCTCTAGCAACGTCAGCGAGATTGTGTCAGCCGCCTATTATGGACGTGTTGAGAGCCTGTTCGTGGCAATCGACCAGGAACAATGGGGCACTTTTGAGCCGGAGACACACGCCATCGACGTACATCAGACCCCCCAACTTGACGATGAAGAATTACTGGATTTAGCCGCAAGGCAAACGCTTCTTCATGGAGGTGCATGTTTACGCCATCGAGCACACAAAAATGCCTGTCTCCACTCCGTTAGCAGCGATCTATCGCTACTAATGAACAGAGAATAACTCGTATGGGCACGGTTTACAAGCCCGTTTTTCATGAACGGCATGAACAGTCACAGGCTTGTAAACCGCGCCCCTACGTCAAGCACGTTCCAATAATGCATCATGTTTGGTATCGTAAGGCATAATACGGCCCTCTGGCATCAACAACATGGTGTTGGGCTTCAGGTGACGCACAAACTCAATGTCATGGGTGACAGTAACGATGGTGCCATTGTAGTTGCCTAATGCTTCGCCGATGATGTTGCGCGAGATCACATCAAGGTGGGTTGTTGGCTCATCGAGCACCAGCAGATTTGGCCCATCCAGGACCATTTTTGCCAATGCCAGCCGCGTCTTCTCACCACCGCTGAGGGTGCCTACCTTCTGATACACACGGTCACCGCTAAACAGGAAACGGCCCAGTATCCCTCGAACGCGCCTGGTGTCTTCTGGCCGTACTTCGGTAGCCTCATCGAGAACAGTATTGTCATAGTCCAGTCCCTCATTTTCCTGAGCATAGTAACCCAGGTGTACGCGGTCGCCCATGAGGACATCACCCTTATTAAGCGGTGTTATGCCAAGGAGCGTGCGCAAGAGCGTTGTTTTACCTGCGCCGTTGAGTCCGACAATGACCAGACGTTGTCTCCGTTCGACTTGAAAGCTGATATTGCGAAAGATTTCCTTGCTACCATAGCTTTTTGTCAGATCTTCTGCCATTATGACCAGTTGTCCACTTGGTTGACGTACCGGAAAATCGATCTTGATCCGTCGACTGGTCTGTGGCAATTGAGGTTGACTTGTCTGCAAAGTGGCAATGCGTTTGTCTACGGCGACACGCTGACTTACACGTGTGGCACCATAGCCACGCAATTTCTCCGAGGTTTTACGTAATCGCGCAATTTCACGTTCTTGCTGCTGTTTTGTACGTTCCATTAAGGCCAGGGCGTCACCCGTCACTGTCAGATAGTTCGAGTAAGAGCCACGATACTCCTCAAGTTTGTGGGTAAACTCATTCAGACGCAACACTTTATTGATGCTACGATCAAGCAGGTCAAGATCATGTGAGATGATCAGAAGTGCTCCGTTATAGCTCTCCAGGAATTCCATCAGCCAGCCTGTGGCCTCCACATCCAGAAAGTTTGTGGGTTCGTCGAGGAGCAGTAGCTCAGGTGATTGAAAGAGGAGACGTACCAGGGCAAGCTTGGTCTTTTGCCCACCACTGAGGGTGCTAACAGAGCGATCCAGCGTTACTCCTCCGATATTAAGCCCTGCAATCAGTTGTTCGCTGCGTGCATCGGCCTCGTAGTATCCCAGACGCTCCAGCGTATCCTGAGCCTGTGCAAAGTGCTCTAAGAGTGTCTCAAGGTTCCCTTCGTTGGCAGACTCGGCAATCTGAATAGCAAGATTTTCATACATACGGATAGCTGCATTCAGACCTGTACTACTAAAAATGAAGTCACGTACCGTGCTGCCAGCCGCGACAGGTGTTTCATGCGCCACATCCTGGGAGAGGTAGCCGTAATGGCGTGGTAACATTACCGTGCCACCATCAACCTCTTGCAGACCTGCAACGATCTTGAGCAATGAACTTTTCCCAGCGCCATTCACGCCAATCAGCCCAGCTTTTTCTCCAGGGGCCACTGTGAATGAGACATCGTCCAATACAAGACGTGGACCATAGGAGAGACGAAGATGATTAACTTGTAACATATTATGATATTTCCTTCAAGTGCTTCCTGTATATATTCGATCATTAATAGTGTTATATGTGCGCTGGATGTGGCAGGAAGCACATGACATTGCAAAACCAGTAGCAACAGAGGATTGATGCCCAGCGACATATGTTCTGGGGAATATGTGACGGGAGAAGGAACATTGTTTCCCTATTTTGGTGATGTGGTTGTCAACTCATACTGTTCAAAATAGACCATTTCATCCAGGGATGTCAAGCTTTTAGGCGGCCCAATGTTTATACCCATATGGGCTATTCACTACCCCCTAAAGTACCTCTCCTACACAAGAATTCTTTTCGTCTCGTTAATATATAGCAATATGAATACTTACACACTTAGAATACAGGTAAGTGCAATCTATGTATTGCATGTATTTATTTAACGGAACGGTTTCACTAATCAAGCGAAGAAGGTACAATGCTCGGGTCTTTCTGTCGATTCTAATGAAGACCTGCAAGTACTCATTAGCAAAGGAATATCTCCAATGTCGTCACATCGAAGAACTATAGTATCAAGTATCTTTATGCTGGGCATTGTCGCAGCAGGTCTGATATGGGCGAGTCCTACCTTCTTTAGTACTCCCAAGCAGGCCCATGCAGCATCAAGCTTGCCATATAATGCAACAGCCAACGGCCCCTACACAGTCAAAGGGAATACGATCGTTGGTGCAAATGGGAAACAGTATATTTTCCACGGTATTGGGCGCGATGGTCTGGAGTACAACTGTTCCGGCGAAGGTCCTCTGGATCAACAGCATCTGGCCTATATGGGTTCAGGTACCAATACGGCAACCGAGACCTACTGGGGCGCAAATACGGTACGCCTTCCCCTTTCAGAGGGCTTCTGGCTGAACGGTGCTCCAGGCTATCCCTGTACTGCTACCCAATATCAGGCACTCGTCAAACAGACTGTTGACAATTTGACAGCACTTAAACTAAATGTAATCATTGATTTGCAATGGACCGATGCGGGTGGACAATCGGGACAGGGTGGAGGAGCATGGGCAATGCCTGATGCTGACAGTGTGCTCTTCTGGCAACAAATCGCTCCGATTTACAAAACCTACTCCAATGTGCTATTTGAACTCTATAACGAGCCACATCCTGGAGGGGGCTGGTCTTGCTGGGCAGTAGCTTGCACAATAACTAATGATAGTGGCTCTTCGGAAGATTGTCAGTGCACAAAGACCCTGACCTATCAAAGTGTGGGTATGCAGGCTCTGGTGAACGCTGTACGTAATACTGGGGCAAATAATCTGGTTCTGGTAGCTGGTAGAAGCTGGGGCTATGATCTGACTGAAGTCGGCACGATAGCGATCACGGGAGGCAATGTTGTCTACGACACTCATCCCTATCCCTATGCTGGCAAACTTGCGGCGGATTGGGATAGCTCTTTCGGCAACATTAGTCTGAAATATCCTGTCATTTCTGCTGAAAGTGGCCAGTATGACTGTAAGTCGGACTACGTTAGCCAGTTATATGACTACTTTGACGCTCATCAGATTAGCTGGGTTGCCTGGGCCTGGGTTGCTAATGGTGATCCCTGCGGCTACCCACAAGCCGTCACTGATTACCAGGGCACGCCATCGACCAGCATGGGTCAGTATATTTATCAACGTCTACATAGCTATGCTTATCCCTATAACAATATCGGAACTAGCGACGACGCCAATCCTGGGAGTGCGAGCTACGATTCCTTTGGGTACAGCTACTCTGCACAAGCCTTGCAAGTTGCCGGGATCACACCAAACAATCCAGTAACCTTTAACAATGCGACTTTCATCTGGCCCAGTTCCCCTTCAGGTGTAGCTAATAACCACATTGCGCAGGGCCAGATTATTCCGGTCACTCCTGTGAATGGTGCTCAAACTCTGGCCTTCCTGGGTTCTGCCACCAATGGCAATACCAGTGGAACAGCGACCATTACCTATACCGATGGTAGTACACAGAACTTTACGCTGGGCATGAGCGATTGGACGCTCGGTGGCGGAAAAGCTTCAACGGCCTTCGGAAATGCTGTTGTGGCAAGTATGCCTTACCGCAATGGGGTCAGTGGTAAGCAGAACATCCAGTCCTTCATCTTCTATGCTGGCGTGCCATTGCTCTCAGGCAAGACTATATCCAGTGTGACATTGCCTTCTACGGTAACGGGTGGACTGCTCCACATCTTTGCCGTTGGTACTTCTACCTCTGCTTTCTCTTCAGCATACAACAACACTGGAGCCAGCGACGACACCAATACTTCATTGGCTAACTACGACTACGGCGGATACAGCTACTCTGCACAAGCCTTACACGCAGCCGGGATCACGCCAGGCAACACGGTGACCTTTAACAATGCAACGTTTACCTGGCCCGGTGCCCTTTCTGGCGTAGCTAATAACTATATTGTGCAGGGACAAATCGTTCCGGTCACCCCTGTGAATGGTGCTCAAACTCTGGCCTTCCTGGGTTCTGCTACCAATGGCAATACCAGTGGAACAGCGACCATTACCTATACCGATGGCAGCACACAAACCTTTACACTGGGCATGAGTGATTGGACGCTCGGTGGCGGAAAAGCTTCAACAGCCTTCGGAAATGCTGTTGTGGCAAGTATGTCTTACCGCAATGGGGTCAGCGGTAAGCAGAACGTCCATTCCTTCATCTTCTATGCTGGCGTGCCATTGCTCTCAGGCAAGACTATATCCAGTGTGACATTGCCTTCTACGGTAACGGGTGGACTGCTCCACATCTTTGCCGTTGCTACTTCTGCCTCTGCTTTCTCTTCAGCATACAACAACACTGGGACCAGTAACGACACCAATACTTCAGCGGCTAACTACGACCACGGCGGGTACAGCTACTCTGCACAAGCCTTACAAGCTGCCGGGATCACAACCGGAGGGTCCGTTGTCGTTAATGGTGTAACCTTTGCCTGGCCCAACTCCATTACTGGTACGCCCAATAACTACATAGCCCAGGGACAAGTCATTCAGGTCACCCCTGTGATCGGAGCCACCACTCTGGCATTCCTTGGTTCCTCAACAAATGGTGGTGCAAGCGGAACGGCGACCATTACTTATACTGATGGCAGCACGCAGACTTTTACGTTGGGACTCACCGACTGGGCTGCTACTTCTCTTTCGTTCGGCAACAGTGTGGCAGTTACAATGCCCTATCGCAATGGAAGCACGGGCAAACAAACTCTTAAAGTCAACATATTCTATACTGGAGTAACGTTGCAAGCAGGTAAGACAGTACAAAGCGTGACACTACCGACAACGGTAACAGGTGGACAACTCCATGTCTTGAGCACTGGAACCAAATAGTCCATTCAAGTAGGCAATTTGAACCATTGCCAAGAAACCTCGAAGGGGAGAATGCAGAGATTGTGCATTCTCCCCTTTTATGTGTGGTTTTGTTGCCTGTGGAGGAGATTGCGACGCAATCTCCTCCACAGGCAACAAAACCACACATAAAACAACCTGCGAAGCGCCTTCGGCGCTTCGGAACAGAATGCTCTTGAAATATTCTTCGTCCAAAGAGAACATTCCCATCTATGATTGCCTTGCTTCCGGTATGTTCTTCACCACCTGATTATAGGTTTCGCATATCATCTCAGTTGCCTGTTCCTCTCCGACCAGGGGCTTGAGTTTCTGGTAGCACCTGTCCATGCTCTTATATCTTGCATTGATCGTGTGATGAGAAGCAACAGCAGCCAATTGCATCATGTTCTGTAGAGCCTGACATTCTCTTTCTATTTGCGCTCTCAATTGAGCTATTTCACTTCCCGACATTAATATTTCATCCTTTCTTTTGCACCTTCTGTGTCACATACAAGAAAAATGATGACAACCAGAACATCATTATCGGTCTACGGTCAGGTAAGAGCCATACTCAATACTGCCACGCGATGACACAATCCTTCCCGCTTCCCTCATCTAATGTACCTTGTTTCCCCTTAACGTAGAATGGCGTTAACCCGACTCTTTTTCAACCATTATCCGACCACTACCCGACCATTAAGAAAGGTGATACTCTACCAGAGCGGAGACAGATATGGTAATATCTGTTCAGGTCTATCGCAATTGCTTCGCTGAAGGGTGGTCAGCTAAAAGGAAAGATAAAAATGGATGGCGGAGAAGAAACCGAACGCGATTTTCCGTCGTGAACGACAGTTGCGGGGATGGTCTCAACAGAAAGTTGCAAGGCTGCTAGGAACAAGCGAAGATGCTGTCAGTCGGTGGGAGCGTGGAGAGAGGAAGCGCAGGTCCTTTCTTCCAGGAAAAGTTTTGTATTCTCTATGGAAAATCCGCTGAAGAACTTGGGTTTATTCAACTTTATCTAAACCCATCACTAGCTAGCATTACCTTAGCGACAGATACAAACCAAGTAATAAATGAGAAACTAGACGAAGCTGAAAGCATTATCAATCTCGCCTGGGAAACGTGGTTTGCCTCAAGACCAAAACAGGCTACAAGAGAAACAACAAAACTGCTGCTCAACCTAGAGAGAATGATCTACACACCATTAGCTACTGTACATGTACTTCGTACGAAAGAGCTTGTTATTCGGTGTCATGGACTACTTGGCGCAATTTATCTTGATGCGTTACAAAATGACTCTGCCCTTTACCATTACATCCAGGCGCACAAGTTTGCAGAAGAAATCCATGACACCAATTTAACTGTTACTTACTTTGCTCTCATAGGAGATGTGTTACGACAACAAAACGACAAAACAACCGCCATTAGTTGCATGGAAAATGCCAGGGATCAGGCAGCTAATGCTAACCAAGCAACATTAGGACATATTCTCCAACTTCTTGCCTACGCCTACGGTGACATCGGTAATGAAACTGCCTTTGAGCAAACAATTTCAGAAGCAACGGACCTTCTTTCCTTTACAGGTGAGGGGAGAGACACTGCGAAAAAAGAGTTCATTCCTTTTGAGATTTACGAAATTCGAGGAAAGGCAAATCGCGATCTTGGAAAGCCATTGAAAGCAATTCCTTACCTGGAGCTTGCAGAAAAATCGCTCAATAAAACCGAGGCCGCGACACCACGATGGCAGGCACTCTTAAAAATCAGCAGAGGACAGGCGCTCTGCGATGCTGGCGACATCACAACAGCAGTAGATTTAATAAGTAAGGGTTTTATCCTGGCATACCAATGCCATTCACCACATCAAATGAACCGGGTACGCAAATTTTTGAGAAATTTAGAGAATAATCCTTTACAAAACCATCCCGGAGTGCAAGACCTTAAAAACCTTCTATATGAAACATATATGTGCACGGAGAATAGCACACTATAGGCTAAAGGAGACTACTTTCATGTCAGATCAAGCAGCAGGCGTTCTGGTCACAGTAGATATCGTTATTCCTCGTCTTTCACCCTCTGGCTCTGGATGGGAAGTGGTACTGATCCAACGAAAAAAACAGCCCTATCAAGGCTCGTGGGCACTTCCTGGGGGTCATCTAAACACAGATGACTCATCGTTAGAAATTGCGGCTCAACGTGAAGCGAAAGAGGAAACTGGTCTTCATATACCTTTACATCTTTTCAGGCAAATACAAACTTATGATGATTTTGAAGATCGACGCGGAAAGTATGTTTGCTTACTCTATGTTCTCTCGGAGCCACTCAGCCCAGAAGCCAGAATAGAGGCTGGAGATGACGCTTCTGGCGTACAATGGTACCCGGTACAAAATTTGCAGAATCTTCCTGATCTAGCATTCAACCATATCAGGCTTCTTCGCGTGGCCCTACGCCAGTTGTTCACCTCATCTTACCATAGCTCTCTGGGGATGCAAGAAATAGACGCTTGCCAGTGCGAAATAGAAAGGTCTCCTGGTTTGCGTTGCTCAAATACAGCCTATTGGCGCTACAATGGGATTGCAATTTGTCCAGGAGATATTCAGTTCGTGGCGCAAAAGGGTGAGAGGAACTGCTAATGACAGATCTCCATTCACCATCAATGCATATTCGGCAGACAACGCCACAAGATGCATCACTACTCACCATGCTAGCATTCCGTTCCAAGCAGTACTGGGGCTACAGTTCTGAGTTTATGGAAGCTAGCCAACCAGATTTGACTATTCGCCCCGAGTTTATCATGGCCAACCCCGTGTTTGTGTTGGAGGAATCCAGAAGGATTGTTGGTTTCTACAGCCTGCGCGACAAAGAAAATAATATTGTTACGTTAGAGCATTTTTTTGTAGAACCCGACAGGATTGGACAGGGATACGGTCAATGTCTATGGCAACATGCAATCGCGACCACTCAGGATGCTGGCTTTCAAAAAATGTTTATTGAGGCTGACCCGAATGCCGAGGGATTTTACAAACGGATGGGAGCAGTTCGCATAGGCGAAGTTCCCTCAATCGTGGCAAGGATCATTCCTGGACGTGTTTTGCCACTCCTTGAATTCATCTGGTGAGGGGCAGCTTTGCTCTCTTTTATGCTGGCTTGCGGCCCCAGGCGGTGAGAAAATACGCTTTGCCGCGAAACTCCTCGGACAGCATATCGACCAACATTTGCAGGAACAACTCGTCTAATTCCTCCAATGTGGCTATCCCCATTCGGGCCAGAAAAGGCTGTGCCAGCTTGGCAACGACCTTGAAGTTTTCGTAACTGCTCAGGTGAGCCTGAGTTCCCGCTGAAAAGTCGATCATATGTGGCTGTTGTTGAATATGCTGGCACCCTGCTTCTTGTAAGAAGCGTGCCAACATAGAAGTAACACCAAAATGACGCCACTGCGGATCAGGACAGAAGCCTCGTCCTGAGAGATAAAAGGCTTGTACGCCCAGGCGATTTCAGCTTTTCCAGGGCACAGCTATTGGTAACCCCCAGTTCATCACACTCGGTTAAACGAATGATTCCCCCAGGACGTGTTACCCGTACAAATTCCTGAAGCACCTCGCCCCAGGCAAGCCTGGGCATAAAATCAAACATCAAGCGGGCATTTACAATATCAAAGGAATTATCGGGAAATTCAAGCGGCTGGAGGGCATCCATCATCTGGAAATTCGCATTGTCCAGTCCCTGGAGGTGTGCCTGGGCATGGGCACATTGAATTATCGTTCGACTGATGTCAATTCCCGTAATTTGAAGATCTGGATAGTTAAAAGCTAGTTCCTGCACCCACCTGCCCGGTCCACAGGCAATATCTAGAACATCATGGACCTGTGCCAGATCAACATGTTCGGCTGGTGCAAATAACCCACCCATTCCCTGGGCCATCAGTGCATCCAGGCGAATTAAGCGCGCCATCTCTGCAACATTTTCTGGATCTATGAAATATGCATTTGTGCACGTGAGTGGTTCTATGTAACCTTGCATGCCTTTTACCTCATAATTGATAACATCCATGTTACACATTATGTACTTAATATATTAACCTATACGCATTAAAATGTCAATAACGCCTGTTGCTATTTATGCTCCCATCAGTGATCTTGCCGCTGTATATGATACGTGAAAGGTACATGCCAGGATGTTGGCTCTGATATCTTTTATACTTGCACATTCAGAATGAAAATGTGCCTTGTGGTTTTTGACGTGCATAGCCAGTGCTCCTTTAAGAGGGACATATAACAGTTTACACGCTCTAAAAAGGGAAATACACGAGATAGTATATGATATATTTGTAATGTACCAGAGATGTTACTATGATAAGGTAATGAACAGGTTAAGATAGAACTATGAATTGGGGGAAATCGGTTAATGAATCATCATTGTAACAAAAGAAAGTGTAACTACTCAGATCTGCTCACCACCTGCGGTGGCTCACTCTTGTTTTGTCTGGGTGTGGCAGGGTTTGCGACGCAAACCCTGCCACACCCCAGACAAAATGGCTTGCGAAGCGCCATAGGCGCTGAGAAATCTGAAACAGGGAGCTGAGTAGTTACAAGAAAGCATTTAAAAGAGTCAGAGTGTCATCCCTCTCCTTCAGAAGGAAAGGGATGACACTCTGACTCTTTTAAGCTGGCTCGGGCTCCGGAAGATTCTGATCGCTCCTAGCTGGCAGTAGTTGCCTGAAAGGAGGTAATACTGGCAGAAGTAGCCGAAAGAACCTGAATACGCAGACCACATTGCCCACTGCTTAGAGAACTATTTGTTACAGTAGTAGCCCATGTGCTCGGCTCAGTTACGGTAGTTGCCCAGGCTTTTGCATAAAGGGTCGTGCCAACAACACGGAAACGCAGGTTATAGGCGGTGTTCACTGTCGCCGGAAAAGCAACCTGACTCAAGGTCGTTGTTGTGCCGTTGACCTTGGCCTGGATCACAAGGCTGTTTCCACTGATGTAGGCCTTATACCAGTTGTTGCTATCTTGCCAGCGCAACACGGCTCCTAGATTGTTATTGGTAAAACTACTGAGGGAACCTGTGAAAAGGACCTCAGCGTCGGTAGCCGTTGGCCCCAACACAGCATTATATGGTCCGCTACCATTGGCAATCTGCCCAACGTCATTTGCAATTGAGAAAGCTGCCTGGACGTTGGCATCACCACCCCAGGTCTGTCCATCGGATGCCGTACCCCAGAACTTCTGATTGGTACGCTGGAAATTATCCTGGGCCAGGGTGGTTCCTGGACCAGGCGTAGGCGTGGGTGATGGGGTGGTGGTGTAGGTGATGGAGCCGATGTTGGCGTGGGTGACGGGGTTGTGGTTGATGTTGGCGTTGGAGTTGGTACCGATCCTATCGGTGTCGGTGTTGGAGATTGATTGTGGAACACCAACATATCCCATGACCCTGACGAGTCGTAGTGAAGATAGGCAAACCATTCTGCCAGTCAATCTCCAGAAATTTGCGTGTGTTATTGACGGTATCGAGATGGTAGACAACTGTACGAGTGGTAGTATCGATAATATCGCCTGAATCTCCAACAACGACATAGCGACCATCGCCAATATGGAGTAACCAGCCCTCTTTCCCACAGTCGTAAATACAGGGACTTTCGGTACCACTCATTGGCTGGCTCAATTTGATGTCAGCCACCTGTTTGGGGGCTACACTTGGCAGTCCACTGACATCGAAGACATGTACATAGCTGTTCGGGGTATCGATTAGATAGAGTTCTTTCTCATCAGGTGAGAGTGTAATACCATGTGCTGAGGTCGAACCAGCAGGGGCAGTGAAGCCATTCACTGGAACGGTATATAAGATATTTCCAGTATTCAGGTTACTCACCTGGAAGCCAAGGAAGCCAGTGTGCGTTGTAAAAACAAGAGATTCTGAGCCATTGATTGTAAAAGGGCGAACGCCTCCCTTCATTGCAGCTGATAGTCTGGCTGATTTTGTTTGTGCCTGTGTCGCCAGTGAAGAAGGTGCTATTATTCAATCCTCCCAGGTAGACATGCTGGCCTGTGAAACCAACAATGGTATTATGAGCAGCATTCCCTGTAGCAGTAAAGATGGTACCTTTGACACTACCATCACTGGCGTTGATAATGTGCCAGGTACCGTCATACGCTGCCTCTCCATCCGGCATATAAATGGTTTTACCATCTGGCGTGATTGCACCGCTATCGATACCAAACGAGTAATTCTGTGTCCAGACAATTTTGTCATTGATCAGATCATATTTGAGCAGTGAGCCAGTGCCATGGATACCACCATCGCCATGGTAGCTCAGGTAGAGTGAACCAGAGGCCGGATCAGCAATGATGCCTCTTCCACCATCCGTCATGGGAAAATCAATTTGTTTGACTAGCTGAAAATTGTTGTCCATATCATAAACATAGAGAGTATGATCTGGAAAAACATAGAAGTAGTGGTTGATTGGGCTATCCGCGCGTGCTCTAGGGATCTCCCTGGCAAGGAAAAAGAGTGGGGCTATAGCAAAGAGCAGGAGTAAGATGTATAGATACGATTTCTTGGACAGGTGTAGTTTTCTGTTCCTGTTTCTTTCAGAGAATTGCCTCCGCAGAGCGGCTACGGAAAGGTGAGGATTTTTGAGTTTACGCAAAAAAGACACAGAAATAAACCTCCTTGTTTCCGACAGAGTAACAATGGAGTCGTGCTCTGCCGTTTTTGATATACATGGATAGTAGTTTCGCCTTCTAAAAACAACGTATGACGATTTTTACTTCTGCGGAAATTAAACATACAGGGTGACATACATAAGATAGCCTACCAGAGACAATATCATGTTAAGGTGATGAATAGGTAAAGATAGAGCTATAAATTGGCAGTGATTGGTTAACGAATCTCCACCTGTTGTGTCGTTTGGTCACAGCGACCAAACGACACAACACAAAGGCTTGACAAAGTGTGCACAGGCATGGTATAAATTGGAAAGTACAATTGCATACAGTAAAAGCTTTGATGGGACGAGTAGCAGTTCCCTGTTGCATAATAGAGAGTGGGCGGTTGCTGAAAAGCTCATATGTCAACTGACTGCGAAGAAGAACCCTGATGCTGCGAGAAGAAATCACCTTGTGCGAGAGTAGACCTGCGCCGGTAGCTTCCGTAAACAGCTAAAGTACATGTGTACTTAATGAGGTTGATGTCGTAAGGCATCAACGAATGAAGGTGGTACCACAAGAGCTAATTGTCGCTCTTTGTCCTTCCCAGAGTGGAGGATAAAGGGCGTTTTTTATTGCCCTGGATACTAACAACTATATATAGTAAAAGCTTTGAAGGGACGAGTAACGGTTCCTTGTTGCATACAGAGAGCGGGCCAGTGGTGAAAAGCCCGTATGCCAATGCCGTGAAAAAGACCCCGATGCTGCGAGAAGAAATCACCTTGTGTGAGAGTAGACCTCTGCCGGATGCCTCCGTAAGCAGGCGTACAAGGGTTACCCTGGTGGTAACCCCTGGTGAGATGCTGACGCAATGAGGCGTCAACGAATGAAGGTGGTACCGCGAGAGCTAATTGTCGCTCTTCGTCCTTCCAGAGTGGAGGATGGAGGGCGTTTTTCTTTGTTACAAATTTATCTGCACTATTATTAAGGAGAAAATAGCACATGGCACACTGTCCAGAATGCGAAGCTGAAGTTAGTCTGCAAGGGTTGATCGTTGGCGAAATCATCTTCTGCCCCGATTGTAATGCAGAGCTAGAAGTGTTGAATATACAACAGCCCACTGTAGGACTTGCCCCACAGGTTGAAGAAGACTGGGGAGAATAAGGAAGTACCGTTATGCGCCTGGCTATTCTTACATCGCGAGTCCGCGTGGAAGAAAAATTGTTGGTTGAAGCTTTGAAGCGGCGTGCCGTGGCATTTGACATCATTGATGATGGTGAACTGCTGCTTGATCTGGCTGGTTCAGGAGAGCGCTGGCACGAGTATGATGCTGTGCTATGTCGCAGCCTGAGTCAATCACGTGCTCTTGCCGTATCACACGTACTGGAGCACTGGGGCATCCCGGTCTATAACTCGGCGGCGGTAACGGCGCTGTGTAATGACAAGTTGCTAACAACCTTGGCGCTACTTCGCGCAGATGTTCCCACACCACGCACTTTGCTGGCTTTCGATGCACAAACTACTATTCAGGGCATTGAGATGCTTGGCTATCCCGCCGTCCTCAAACCTATCACAGGCTCATGGGGACGTTTGCTGGCACGTATTAACGATCGGGATGCAGCAGAAGCGGTACTCGAACATCAGGAAACGCTGGGCTCATATCAACACCATCTTCACTATGTGCAAGAGCATATCGCTAAACCACAGCGCGATATTCGGGCCTTCGTTGTTGGTAACCGTACGATCTGCGCTATTTATCGCACCAGTGAACATTGGGTTACGAATACGGCTCGCGGAGCTGTGACCAGTAATTGTCCTGTAACCAGCGAGCTTGACCAGATCTGCACACGCGCTGCGCAGGCCGTTGGCGGTGGTATTCTGGCGGTGGACATACTTGAAGATGCCCAGCGTGGTCTGCTTGTGAATGAGATCAATGCGACCATGGAGTTTCGCAATAGCATAGCTCCAACAAGTGTCGATATTCCCAATGCTATGCTGGATTATGTGCTAAGTGGAGTACGGGAGGAGGTAGCCCTATGAGTCGATTACGTGTTGCAATTGTTGGTGGGTCCGGCTATACCGGAGGCGAACTGGTACGACTCTTGCTCTTCCATCCACAGGTTGAGTTAACACAAGTGGCTTCCAGCAGTCGTGCAGGACATTATGTACATAGCGTCCACCCAAATTTGCGCAAGCTTACAGTGCTCAGGTTTTGTCATCCTGATGATCTGATGTCTTGTGACATGATTTTTCTCTGCCTGCCACACGGCGTATCGGGCGAGACCATTGAGCATTATCGGAGTCTGGCTCCTCGTATCATTGACCTTTCGGCAGATTTCAGGTTACGCTCTGCCGCGCTATATGAACAGTGGTATGGAGGAGCACATAGCGCACCGCAACTGCTCAGCGAAGCCGTCTATGGTCTGCCGGAACTGCATCGTGCAGAATTGCCAGAAGCAACGTTGGTGAGTGGCACTGGCTGTATGGCGACCACAGCTATTCTGGGGCTGGCTCCCCTCTACCGTGCAGGTCTGGTCAATAGGGCCATTCCATTAGTAGTAGAGGCTAAAGTTGGTTCATCGGCTGCCGGAGCAACTCCCGGTGCCAGTAGCCATCACCCGGACCGTAGCGGTGCTGTCCGTTCATTTCAACCCACTGGACACCGCCATACCGCCGAACTCATACAAGAACTTGGGCAAACCGCCGATGGTGAGCCGGGTCAAATGATTGCCTTCTCAGCTACAGCAGTCGAGTTAGTACGCGGAATCCTTGTGACAGCTCACGTTTTCGTCAATGAAAAATTGGACGAGCGAGCACTGTGGCGACTCTATCGTGAAGCATATCAGCGTGAACCATTTATTCGTCTGGTCAAAGAACGGAATGGTGTCTACCGCTATCCCGAACCAAAGATTCTGGCAGGGAGCAACTACTGCGATATCGGCTTTGAGCTGGATATCGAGCAGCAGAGAGTTGTTGTTATTGCTGCTCTGGATAACCTGATGAAGGGTGCCGCCGGAAATGCGGTCCAGGCCTTCAATTGCATGTATGGCTGGGATGAGACATTGGGCCTGACCTTCCCAGGTCTACATCCAGCATAAAGATCGTAGGGGGCGCGGTTCACCAGCCCGCGATTCGCAAGAACAGAGGAGTATTTGTTATGACACTTGTTGTCAAAATTGGCGGTGGAGCAGGGGTCGCCACAGAGAATATTGTACGGGAAGTCGCCCACTGCGTGGCTGAAGGGCAACGTATTGTTCTGCTGCATGGCGGCTCTGACCTCACCAATACACTGTCTCAACAGTTGGGACACGAGACTCGTATGATCACCTCCCCCAGTGGGATGACCAGCCGCTATACCGATAGTGAAACGCTACGTATCTATGCGATGGCAGTGGCAGGCCAGATCAATACCGAACTGGTGGCTCTTTTGCAACAGCAGGGAGTCAATGCGCTTGGTCTGTCCGGTGTCGACGGACGCTTGCTGCTCGCCAGACGTAAAGCTGTTGTTCGCTCAGTCACACCAGAGGGACGTACCCAGATTCTGCGTGATGATTACACTGGACAGATTGAAGAGGTAAATAGCACCTTGCTTCAGCAACTCCTCAATGCTGGCTATACTCCGGTAATTGCACCTTTGGCGTTAAGTCATGAGGGAGAGCGTTTGAATGTTGATGGAGATCGAGCGGCAGCGGCCGTAGCATCTGCACTATCTGCCGAGGCTCTGGCTATCATGACAAACGTGGCAGGTTTACTGGCAGATCCGCAAGATACCACAACGCTCATTCGTACTATTCCGGCTGAGAGGCTAAGCGATGCGATGGAGTATGCACAGGGGAGGATGCGCAAAAAATTGCTAGGAGCACAGGAAGCTTTACGCGGCGGCGTCCCACGAGTCTTTATTGGGAGTGGCTCATTGCAGGCCGTTCTCAATGGGGCAGGGACAACGATTGAATTTCAGTATCCTGGCATGGATCGAAGGGAGCGAGAAAACCTGATACCACTCCCCATGCCTGCTGACGGAGACTCTAGCAAAACCATGCAGAAAATGTCAAGTGGTTTTGCAATGGGAGGATGTCGCTGATGAGCACAACGATTGATCTGGAAAATGCCTACACCAGCGGTGTCTATGGCAAACGTCAGGTCGCTCTCGTACGGGGCCAGGGTGCACTACTATGGGATAGCGAAGGACATGAGTATATTGACTGTGCAGCCGGACATGGTGTGGCCAATATCGGTCATGGACGGCTGGAGATTGCGGCAACTCTGGCTGCTCAAGCCCAACGCCTGATTACCTGCCCGGAAATCTTCTACAACGATGTACGTGCTCGTTTGCTTGAGCGGCTGGCGCACCTGACACCAGAGGGACTCTCGCATATCTTCCTCTGCAATAGTGGTACGGAAACTGTTGAAGGGGCCTTCAAATTCGCCCGCCTCGCTACTGGACGCACCGGCATAATTGCCACCTTGCGTAGCTTTCATGGCCGTAGCATGGGTGCACTTTCGGCAACATGGGAGCCACACTATCGTGAACCTTTTGCCCCGCTCCTGCCTGGTGTGACACACATCCGTTACAATAATCTGGCAGCAGCAGAGGCAGCAATCAATGAGGAGACGGCGGCAGTCATCATCGAATTAGTACAGGGAGAAGGTGGGGTACATGTTGCAACCGAAGAATATGTACATGGGCTTGCAGCTTTGTGTCGTGAACGTGGCGCCTTGCTTATCATCGACGAAGTACAAACAGGCTTTGGGCGTACGGGTCACCTCTTTGCCTGCAATCATTATAATGTGCAGCCCGATATCCTCTGTCTTGCCAAAGCGCTGGCAGGCGGTGTTCCCATGGGGGCAATCTGCCTGGGACCACGTGTCATGGAGAGTGGGCGCATCACCAAGGGTGTACACGGCAGCACCTTTGGGGGCAATCCCTTAGCCTGTGCCGCTGCCCTGACAACGCTCGATATTATCGAACAAGAGGCTTTACCAGAACGTGCCGCCGCGCTTGGCCTGCATGCAATGGAGCGCTTACGAGCCATACGCACTCCGCTTATTCGCGAGGTACGAGGTCAGGGATTACTGCTGGGTATCGAACTGACCAGACGCGTGCAGCCATATCTTGAGACTCTCTGCGAACGTGGTATTCTTGCTCTCCCTGCTGGACCCAACGTCTTACGTCTCTTGCCTCCCCTGGTGATTACAGAGGAACAACTGGATCATGTATTGGATGTAATCGAGGAAGTGTTGACGGGACAGGGTATAACAGCGCAAGCCCAGACATTACCCCAGCACATCGAAGCCACAGGATCACATGAAGTCACGCTCCTGCATACAATGCTGACTATTCCCAGCTACTCATGCCAGGAAGGAGTATTAGCTCACTATCTGTCCGAGCAGGCTCGTCAGATGGGATTACATGCCCATGTCGATGAGGTGGGAAATTTCATTGCCAGCACACATCAGGAATATGACCAGCAACCTGTAATCTTACTTGGTCATATGGATACGGTGGGTGGCGTTGTTCCCGTCAGGCTAGAGGATGGCGTGCTCTATGGTCGAGGGGCTGTGGATGCCAAAGGACCACTGGCTGCTTTTCTTTGTGCTGCGGCAAGGCTGGTCCGTTCTGGATCATTACAACGACCAGTCATAGTTATTGGAGCAGTCGAAGAAGAAACCGCAACTTCACGCGGCGCACATGCAGTCGTAGAGCGCTATCGCCCCTCTGCCTGTATCATTGGGGAGCCAAGTGGAAGTCAGGCTGTGACCATTGGCTATAAGGGAAGATTGCTGGTGGACTATAGCGTCACGCGCTCATTAAGCCATAGCGCAGGTTCGCAACAAAGTAGCTGTGAAGTCGCAACAGCTTTCTGGGAGCGTGTACGCACTCATGCCGCTACCTGGAACCAGCAATACGCTGGCAACTCAGCATTCGCCTCTCTGCAACCTTCATTACGGAGTATCCAGAGCGAGCAAGATGGGTTGGAGGAACAGACACGACTTTGCATTGGCTATCGTTTGCCACCCAATTATGATCTGGCAGACCTGCGGACACAATTGGAGCGTTGGGCATCTGAGGACGAAGCCCATCTACATTTTTCAGGTGAAGAGGTGGCTTTTCAAGCGACACGCTCAACGCCGCTGGCTCGTGCCTTCATCTCAGCTATTCGCGCTACCGGGTCATCACCTACATTTAAGCATAAAACTGGAACTTCAGATATGAATGTAGTGGGACCGATCTGGGGACAAAATATCGTCGCCTATGGGCCTGGCGATTCGCGCCTTGACCATACACCGCAAGAACATTTACATATTGCCGAGTACACCCATGCTATTGATGTACTCGAACTGGTACTGAGAGAACTTGCCGCGCAAAAGGACACAACACTATGAGATCACTGGCTATTCTCGATTCGACGCTGCGCGAGGGGGAACAATTTGCTGGCGCTTACTTTAATCTTGAGCAAAGATTGACGATTGCCCGCTTACTGGATGCTATTGGCGTGACATTTATCGAAGTGCCCTCGCCGATTGCTTCGCCTGAGACACGACAATCGGTCCAGGCATTATGTGAGCTTGGTTTACAGGCACACATTGTCGCCCATGTGCGATGTGTGGAGACTGATGTACAGGCTGCGCTGGATACTTCCGTTTTCGGACTCAATTTGTTCTACGGGACCTCGACAGAACTGCGTTCCTACAGTCACGGTCATGGCATCGATCAGATCCTTGCCAATTCAGCATCATTGATTAAGCGTATTCGAGCGGCTGGTCGCTATGTACGTTTCTCCGCCGAGGACGCTTTCCGCAGTGATCTGGTGGATCTCTTGACTGTCTTTGATACCGTTGTTGAGGCTGGTGTGCAACGCATCGGTCTACCAGATACCGTTGGTATTGCGAGACCCCGTCAGGTTGAGAAACTGATAGGTTTGTGCACTGAGCGCTATCCGCATGTTGGTATTGAATTTCATGGACACAATGATACTGGTTGTGCTATTGCCAATACTGTTGCAGCTCTAGAGGGCGGTGCCGACTGCCTCGATGTAACCGTCATGGGCATCGGTGAGCGCAATGGCATTGCCTCACTGAGTGGACTTATCTCACAACTTTATATTCATTATCCTGAGTTGTTAGCGCAGTACGATCTTACACAACTGGCAACGATTGATCGCTTTGTAGCGCAATGCCTGCACCTGACTATCCCTTTTAATACTCCAATCACTGCTCCTGGTGCATTTACGCATCGAGCAGGTATCCATACCAAAGCAGTACTGCGAAATCCTCGCTCCTATGAAGTACTCGATCCCAGCGATTTTGGCCTTGAGCGCAGTGTCGATGTAGGGTCACGTTTCACCGGACGCTATGCCGTTGGACATCGCGCTGCAACATTGGGTTTACATCTCAACGGCAAAGAGATAGCTCAACTAACGCTTGCACTCAAAGAGCGCGCAGAGCACGGCTCATTGAACCAGGAAGAAGTTGATGCATTTATTCACGCATGGTATCAAGAGAAAGGAAATTTAGTATGGGAACGCTAACTGAAGAAATTTTTAGTTACAAATTGGGTCGTACGGTGGAACAAGGTGAGACGGTTGTGGTGGAGGTGGATCGTGTGATGAGCCACGATACCACGACACCTCTGGCAATTCAGGCTTTTCGTAAGTTGACTCAGCAGAATGATGGACGTGTCTTTGATGCACGCCGCTCACATATCGTCTTTGATCATATTGTGCCAGCAGCAACTATAGCAGCGGCGACGTTGCAACGTGATATCCGTTCTTTTGCCCAGGAGCAGGATATTACGATTTTGCAGGAGGGTATTTGCCATCAGGTGATGCCCGAACGCGGTTATGTTGTCCCAGGTTCGATCATTGTGGGAGCCGATAGCCATACCTGCACATATGGCGCTCTTGGGGCATTTGCCACCGGTATGGGTTCGACAGATATTGGGGTTGCCTATGCAACCGGGCGCACCTGGTTTCGTGTACCCCCAACGATCAATATTCGCCTGACGGGTACATTGCCTTTCGGTGTCTATGCCAAAGATGTCACCCTGGAGATGGTACGCAGGATTGGGGTCGATGGCGCTAATTATCGTGCCATCGAGTATACTGGTGATCTTGTGGAACGCTTTTCTGTAAGTGAGCGCTTTACGTTCTGCAATATGGCGATTGAGATGGGTGGCAAAGCTGGACTTGTGGCTCCAGATGCCATTACCAGAGAATGGCTACATGGACGAACCGAGCAGGATTACCCGATGCTTGCGCCACGCAATCCCCACTATGAACAAGTGGTCGAGATTGATGCTTCCAATCTCCAACCCTTGATTGCCTGTCCCCCTGATGTAAATAATGTCTTTCCCGTTGGGCAGGTTGAGAATGTGAAGATTGATCAGGTTTTTCTCGGCACCTGTACCAATGGACGCCTGGATGATCTGGCCATTGCAGCAGAAATTTTGCGTGGTAAGACGATCAGTCCGCAAATCCGCATGGTCGTTGTTCCTGCCTCCCGTACGATTTATCTGGAAGCGATGCGCCTGGGCTATGTGGAAATTTTTATGCAAGCTGGTGCTTCAGTAGGAACGCCGGGGTGTGGTCCCTGCATTGGAAGACATCTAGGTGTACTGGCTCCTGGCGAACGTGCACTGACGACGATGAACCGCAATTTTACGGGACGCATGGGTGATCCGAGCGCTGAAATTTATCTTGGCAGCCCCGCCACTGTGGCGGCTACCGCACTGACCGGACATATCACTGATCCACGTGAATTCTTGTAAGACAAAGCCTGGTGAGACGAAAGGAACAACTATGATGGGCCGTATATGGATGCTTGGCGATAATATAAATACTGATGTTATTATCCCCGGACGCTACAACGTGACGACCGACCGCGCACAACTGGCACGCCACTGCCTCTGTGAAGTGCTACCAGAATTTGCGCAACAGGTTCAGGCAGGCGATGTAATTATGGCAGGTCACAATTTTGGCTGTGGTTCTTCCCGCGAACATGCTCCAGCAGCTATTGTAGGCTGTGGTGTACAGGTTGTCATCGCTCGCAGTTTTGCACGTATCTTTTACCGTAATGCTGTCAATATTGGCTTGCCCGTGCTTGTCTGTGAGGAGGCGGTCTTAGCCAGTGAAGACGGGCAACAGATCGCTGTAGACCTGGAAACCGGCGTAATTCGTAATCTGACCACCGGACAAACATTCCAGTCCGAACCGCTCAATCCCTTTGTAGCACGTATTGTGGCGGCTGGCGGAATCATCGAATATATCCGCCAGGAGGGAACTCTGCGATGATTCGGTAAACTTGTCCAATCATCGCCGACGGTTTGTGTGATTGCAGGAGACGATGCGGCTCCTGAAGTGATGCGTCCCACCGTAGAAGTTCTACACCTGTTAGCGCCAGACATACAATTTGTCGAGGCTCCCTGTGGTCGCGAGGCGCAGGAACGCTATGGTGAGACATTTCCCGCTCAGACGCGGGCGGCTATCGATGGGGCACATTGTACGCTTTTGGAGCCAGCGGGGGACCAAGCCGACCGATCTTATGGTATTTACGCTGGGGGAAAGAGACATACGTAAATATACGCCCGGTACGCTGGTGTCCCGGCTACCGTAGCCCGATGCTCAACCCTGAACGCATCGATTATGTGATTGTACGTGATAATCTGGAAGGGATGTACCCACCACGTGAGGGTGATATCTCGGAGTTATCGTCACTCTCTAGTAGTAGTTCATGGTGGCAAGCTCCTCCAGTAGGCGTAGAGGGAGCCTACGCCGTGCGCATCGCTACAGACACGCAAATGCGCCGAGTTGCGATTGCCGCCTGTGAGTTGGCTTTACGTCGTCAGGCCGCAGGCTATCCCGGTTGTGTGACCCTGGGTGCCAAGTACTCGATCTTGCCACGTACGGATGGTCGCTTACGCACGCTGGTACAGGCAGCCGTTCGAGAATACTCTAGCCTGACATACCAGGAATTTTTGATTGATGATCTGGCACGACGCATGGTCGCAGCCCCGGAAACGCTAGATGTAGTAGTTCTCAACAATGAACATGGAGATATTCTAGCTGACGTTGCCAGTGGGAGTATTGGTGGTCTGGGCCTCTCTCCCAGCGCCTGCTACGGTGAAGACTATGTCTATTTCGAGCCTGTCCACGGCTCTGCACCTGATCTCGCAGGTAAAGGCGTTATCAATCCTACGGCGATGCTATTGTCGGGTGCGATGTTGCTTGAACATTTTGGCTATACGAAACAATCCCATCATCTGGAGACTGCCATAGAGCGAGTCTATCGGGAGGGTACAACTCTGACGGTTGACCAGGGTGGTCAGGCGAGTACAACGGAGTTTGTGAATGCTGTGAAAGGGCAGTTGGCATTGCTTTGATAGTATTTTGACGAGAGGAGATATTCGTTGTCCCGAATATCTCCTCTCGTCAGGGAAATACGTCTTGGGAATGCTCTTACAAATTTATTCATAGCGGTAAGGCTCCTCGCATATCCAAGGACCGTTTCTCCGCAAGAGGGTTCGTAGGGGGTACCATTTGAGAAACTGCTTTAAATACGACTAAAGCCTCTTCATAGCGATGAAGCTTTTCAAGGACATTTGCCTTCAGAAGATAAGCTTCTTTACGCATTGGATCAAAACAAATTATTTGTTCACAGGCTACAAGAGCTTCTTTGTAGTATTTGCGGTCATATAAACCTTTTCCCTTATCAAAAATTTGTTCCATAGAGAATGTAGTAAGTTTGCTATCAAGCTTAGTTGCCTGTCTATAAGCGTTATGAGCCTCTTGGTAGCGACCAAGCTCATAAAGAGATTTTCCTCGACCAAGATAAGCCTGAGCATTCTCTGGATCAAAGCAAATTGCATCCTCATAGGCAGCCAGGGCTTTATCATAATATCTCTTATGATTAAGATTATCTCCTTTATCCAGAAGATCTTTTGTAAAGTTCTCATATGTCCGAGTATTACCAGAGCCAAGATGAATCGCTTGTTTATACGCTTTGCCTGCTTCTTCATAGCGTCCAAGTTCATAAAGGATCTTACCGTAACTAGCATAGGCATCACCACTCCTTGGATAAAATATAATAGCTTGCTTATAGACGCCACAAGCCTCTTCATAGAGTCCAAGTTTGTAAAGATTTTTGCCTTTATCTAAGAGGGCATCTCTCTGATCCACATAAAATCGACCACTACTGATGTCAAGGTCCATAGCTCGTATATAGGCCTTACGAGCTTCTTCATAGCGTCCAAGTTCACAAAAAACTTGACCTTGTTTGAGATAAATGCCGGAGTCATTCGGGGAAAAAACAATAGCTTGTTCAAGAGCAACGAGGGCTTCTTGGTAGTTTCCAAGCTCATAAAGATGCATTCCCTGATTAGTGCGTTCAGTAGCTTGACTTATACATACTTGAATATTGCTGGGATCAAATTGAAGTGCTTGTTTGTAAACGACACGAGCTTTTTCATATAATCCTTGTTCACAAAGAGTTTGTATCTTGTCGGTAAGAATTTTTCCTTGGCACAGATAAGTCTGGGCGCTGCTGAAATCATGTTGAACTGCTTGTCTATAGGCAGTTCCAGACTCTTCATACCGTCCAAGTCTATAAAGAGATTTTCCGATGCCTATATGAGCTTGAACATTGTCAGGATCAAACTTAACTGCATCCTGATAAGCTATGTATGCCTCATCATAGTTTCCGCCTTTACAAAGGCAATTCCCTTTATCAGTGAGAATTGTTTGCAATTCCCTGTAACTTTTAACATGGCCAGGATCAAGCTGAAGCCCTTGTCGATACATGATTCCCGCTTCTGAATAGCGTCCTCGTTCATAAAGTATTTCTGCCATAACTATGTATAATTGACCATTGCTGGCATCAAAAAGAAGAGCTCGCCGATAAATCATTTCTGCTTTATCATACTGCTTTTTATCGAAGAAATCTCTCATTTCTTTGACAAAAAGCAGTAATATGTTGTTATAAGTTTCCAGATTAGCAGCATCAAGCTGAATGGCCTTTCTATAAGCATGGCCTGACTTTTCATAGCGTTCTTGTTCATAAAGTGCATTTCCCATTTCAGCATAGCCATAGGCATTGTCAGGATCAAACAAGATTACATGCTCATAGAGAGTAATATCCTTTTTTCCATATATAGATATAAATATATCAGTGTTAGGTACCCTTGTCATATTAGCTTTTGCTCTGTCAACAAGAACCTTTGTTTTATCAACATAGGCTTGGACATGACTACTATCAAGTTGGATGGCTTGCCTGTAAGCAGTCCCAGACTCTTCATAACGTCCAATGTCGTAAGAATCTGGCCCAGATCGACGCAGATTTTAGCTGTTTGTGGATTAAGGTGAAGCGCACGTTGAAGTGCATTCACAGCTTCTTCAAGCCGCTTAAGTTTCGCAAGTGCAAGACCTCTGCCATGGTAAGCCCTTGAGAAACTACTATCAAATTGAATAGCTTGTTCACAGGCAACAAGTGCCTGTTTATAACGCCTGTTATTATAATGATGTATACCTTCACTGAGCCATTGTTCCTTGGTTTTTTGTGACGTGTTGGCTTTATTATAAGCGAGGCCAGTATAATTATTGCTCTCTACCATATCTATGTTCTCCCAACATTCGCATTTTTTTAACTAAGCAACTGTATGGCTTCTTCGCCCCAATGCCCAAGCAGCAGATCGATCTTATCTATGCAAGAAATAGATTCACATTGCGAAAGTCATACTGAAAACATATCAGTAAAATCATAAATTCCGCTCAAAGGAACTTTATTCGATATATTTCTATACACGTATGTCTTCTTCACTACAAACATTATTATACTACATATAAATCATAACAGATGTAAGAGAAAAAATTATCCGATCTGTCAGTGCGAAGCTCCAGAGGCCATACCGTGTACAGATAGTATCTACCACACCAGGGAAATCTGCCCAGACTCAACTAATGATAGAGTTTTTCAAACGCTTGTGCGATGAACAATTTGTGCCTTTCTTGCATGGTTCTTTCTGTGGCATCGTCTAGACCCCATTGAGCAATTTGAGCAACCCGTCGCAAAGCAACACAGAGATCCCAATACGGGAGGTATGTGAAATCGATGGTTGTCATGGATTGATACTGGTAAGTGAAACTTAGCATTGCATCGATTCCGAATGCCCACAGGATCTCAAGTCGACTATTGGCAACATCAGCGAGGGGATCTCCTAACACAGCATCCTCCCAGTCGATGACAGCAACAAGCTGTCCATCCTTCCATAAGATATTGTCCGGCCAAAAATCACCATGGAGCAACACCGATGTATTCCGCTGAGGGATAGGCCAGACAGCTTCCAAAGCATCCCGAACATGCCCTTCGTCTAATAATTCATCAACCTTTGTCGGCCGTTCTCTCAACTTTTCGGCATAAATTTCTTTCGATTTTCGGCAGAAAATACACATCCAGATTCGAGCCTATTTGGTGAAATCCTGGATAGATGCGTGGCAAACTGAACGATGAGATCGGATAAATTCGACGGAGCGAATTCCGGCTTTCCCTCAATATATTTAAGAACGACGTAGGATGTGGGGAAAATCTCGCCGGATTGATCGAGGTGATACGGCGTCGGTGTAGCGAATCCGATGGGATGCAAGAGTTGCAAGAGCTTGAATTCGTTTGCTGCTATCTGCGGGTTGCGTTTGAGGCTCATATCACTATGCTGACGGACAACCATTTTTTTCGTTTGGCCAGAAGAAAGCTCAATCTCAAGCGCCGTCACCTGCGCAGAGACCCCTCCTTTCAACTCCCATGTGCAAAGCAGCTTGCTTTGCGGATCAATCTTTTGAACCACTTGTTCAAATTTCTTATCTTCTTTCATCTTTTGTTCCGGCGTAAATTCCATCGTTCTTTACTCTTTTCGCTGCTAACAGCAATTTCGGCAACGGTGTATGCTTGATAGTGACAAGAGTATCAGCCCAATTGATGAATGATCCCTGGCAATTCAGCCAGACTTCCAATACGTAGTGTTGCCTTTGTTTCAGGGTATGGTGTGTTGCTGACAAGCACCGTTTGTGCCCCAACCTGGGTAGCCCAGTCGATTGCGCTGGGAGTATCGTCAACTACCAAAGCGTTTGCAGGTATGGCACCGATATCAGCAAAGAGACGTTCATAGTACGCTGGTCCATCTTTGAAAGTTTCAATCAAGTCTGGACCGTAGAGCCGACCAAAATAGTTGCGCACACCCATCCCGTCAAGGTGGCCTGCCAGCTCATTCGAAGGCTCACCAGAGGCCGTATGCAATGTGTAACCCTGACTATGCAATGTACGGATGGCATCTACCACACCAGGGAAATCTGCACGAACCTGGCTAATGATAGAGGCTATGGCACGATGAGCAAGTTCAAAGCACTCCTCTTCAGACGGTATAGCAATACCTACAAGCTCACACATGCCGCCTAACCAATCGATCTGGTAGGTGCGATCAAAGCTGGCATAATCAGAAGCTGCCTGCACCCGCCTGCGCCAGTTATCAGGATCAAATATGTGAGTAGCCACAATACGGTTAGCTTCGCTCCATGCCTCAGATGTTCCACCAAGTAGCGGCACGAAGAACTCGCCAACCAGACGTTGCCACTGAGGGGCGCGTTTGCGGTTATCATTCATGACTCCACCGTCATCGAGGAATACCATGAGTTGCGACACAACTGTTCTCCTCCTTGTACATGTTAAGCACATCATGCAATTGCCAATATATTTCCAAAAGGATAGCATAGGAAGAGGTTATTGTCGATATGAAGTGCCCGCCGTTTCCTCTCATCTAACACCTACTTGACATGTATTGCTCACTCATTTACCATGAATAACATCTATTATCTGGTTTGAACATTGATAAATATATCCTCTTCTCAGATATCTACGTTAACTAATTTATTTTTCCAAAGGAGAAATGTAGCTATGGCAGATCGTGTTGGACAGCAGTTAGGAAACTATCGGCTCATCCGCCTTCTGGGGCATGGTGGCTTTGCCGAGGTCTACCTTGGCGAACATATCTATCTGAAGAGTCAGGCCGCTATTAAAGTGCTCTATACACAATTGACAAAGGAGGACCTTGACCGCTTCCTCACTGAAGGCCGGACGTTAGTTCAGCTGGTTCATCCTCATATTGTGCGTATATTAGAATTCGGCCTGGAAGGTGAGACGCCTTTTCTGGTTATGGACTATGCTCCTAATGGCTCATTACGTCAACTTCACCCCAAAGGATCGGTACTCCCACTGACCACTATCGTTGACTATGTTAAGCAGGTTGCTGATGCCTTGCAGTATGCTCATAATGAAAAGGTCATTCATCGGGATGTCAAACCTGAGAATATGCTGGTCGGGCGCAATAATCGCATCTTGCTGAGTGACTTCGGTACGGCTACCGTAGCCCACAGTTCACTCTATCAAGGAGAGCAGGATTTTGCGGGTACTATTGCATATATGGCACCGGAGCAGATCCGGACCCATCCTCGTCCTGCAAGCGATCAGTATGCATTGGGCATTGTTGTGTACGAATGGTTGAGTGGAGATCGCCCATTCCATGGGTCAATTACAGAGATTGCCATCAAGCATACCTCTGCACTCCGCCACGCCTGCGAGAAATTTTGCCCAGTCTCTCACCTGCGATTGAGCAAGTGGTGCTGACAGCATTGGAGAAAGACCCACATAAGCGTTTTGCTACGGTGAAAGCCTTTGCAGTTGCTTTAGAGCAAGCAGCTGAGTTGTCTTCTCCACCAAATCTGCCTGCATGGGGCGCATTACCCGGCGAGTCAGCGATCATCACAGTGATTACACCCGCTCGTCAAGACCCCCCACAGGCCAACAGTATCACGTTTCCAGATCAACCCTTGCCGCTTGGCGCAATGAGCATACCACCAGTGCAATCAGCACCAATGGTTCTTCCAGCTACTTCAGGAGAAGGAGTTGCTCCACCTGGAAATTCTATATCTTACAGAACGGCCTGCGCACCCTCGCAGCAGCAGATTTCCTCACCTGGTCATCACAGTATCATCATTTTACTATTACTGGGCTTAACCAGTATGGGATTGGCATTGCTCCATACCCCCTCGACAACTCCTCGTTCTACGGCTCATGCTGCTCATACGCCGACCACTGCCCATACTTCTCCTACTGAAACCCCTACGCCAACTCCTACTTCTATTATCACTCCCACATCAACTCCCATCACCACTCCTACACCCACCACGCCTGTAGGGACCTATCCCAATATAGCTGGCAACGCGAATGGCCCCATTCACAATACTCCAGCAAATATGAATGCAACAATGTCTCTTACAATTCAACAAAATCAAGGTAGCATTACGGGACAATTTACAGTGGCGCTTCCGTTGCTAGGGAGTGGTCCCTTTACAGGAAGTATTAACCCTGGTGGCAATATCCAATTTATTGTCCAGAGTGGTAGTACGGACTCAATCCTCTGCTTTTTCAGGGAATGGTTCAGTCTAATAAGAGCATGAGCGGAACGTATTGTAGTGTGAACCAGAATAACCAATGCGATCCCAACGCTGGCGGGTCTGGAATCTGGAACGTGACTCCAACAAGTTAGAAGTAAGTTCAGATCACATTCCAAGTTGGAGACATCTTCCATCCTCATGCTATTATTATTAAGCATGGCAAGAAAGCCATTAATAAGTTGTCTCTAGAAAGACGTTTTATTGCGTCTAGTGGGTACGAATGTGAGGAAAGGCATGAGTCGAATTATTGTAAAAAGTGAGCGTGTGGTTGATGCCAGACCCGAAAAGGTCTATGAGGTTCTGACCGATTACCAGGGAAAGCGGCCACAAATGTTGACGCCGAACTTTCTTGATTATACAGTTGAACAAGGTGGGCATGGTAATGGTACGATCATTCGCTATCGTCTCCGTGCTGCCAGACGGGAGCGCCCTTATCATATTCATGTCGACGAATCCGTAAAGGGGAAGATCATCACAGAGCGAGATACTAACTCGTCACTGGTAACAACCTGGGCGCTTTCTCCCCTTAAGGATGGCGAGCAAACAAAGGTGCAAATTGTTAGCGAGTGGGAAGGTCGTGGTGGCACAAAGGGCTTCATGGAGCGAGCGTTTGCTCCTCTGGGGTTAAGTCGTATTTATGGTCGTATGCTCTCCCGTCTGGCACCACTGGTGGAATCACCCGAGAAAGAAAGGACTCTTGAGAAAAGGGAGAGCAATATTACAGCCAACCGGGGATTGTTCCTCCTGCTTGTTGGTATTGTAGTGGCTCTGGCCTCCGGCTTTGTACTGATACAAAGGCTGCAAAATAGTCCGGCATAGGCATTTAAAACTGTGGGCACATTGGCTCTGTGACTATATGAAGTCCAGAGCCAATGTGTGATTGTGACACCTGCAACTTACTCGGTCACAGCCCCCTGAGAGGCGGAAGTAACTAGTTTGACATACTTTGCCAGTACTCCAGATGTATATTTAGGAGCTGGTGCCTGCCATTTTTGGAGGCGTCGTGCTATCTCCTGGTCGCTCAGGTTAATCGAGATTTCGTTATGGTCGGCATCGATGGTGATCGTATCGCCCTCCTGCACAATTGCAATGGGACCACCAACCTGGGCTTCTGGGGCAATATGACCTACAACCATACCATGCGTCCCACCTGAAAAACGCCCATCAGTAATCAGGCCAACCGTTTCACCATAGCCCTGGCCGACAAGTGCCGAGGTAACTGCCAGCATCTCACGCATTCCCGGCCCTCCCTTAGGTCCCTCATAGCGAATAACGACGACATCGCCATGCGTGATCCTGTGATTCATGATAGCATCAAACGTCTCTTCTTCGGAGTTAAAGACTTTGGCTGGTCCACGATGGCTGGTCGATTTCAGACCTGCGATCTTGCAGACAGCACCTTCGGGAGCCAGGTTGCCTCTCAGAATCACCAGGGGACCAGAGGGATGCAATGGTCGGTTAAGTGGCATAACAATATGCTGATCTTCGACCAGGCTGGGAACAGCTTCGAGGTTCTCTGCCAGGGTATTGCCTGTCACGGTAAGAGCATCGCCATGCAAGAAACCAGCCTGCAATAGCATCTTCATCACCGCCTGCACACCGCCAATACGGTCGAGATCAGCCATCACATACCGACCTCCTGGTTTCAGGTCTGCCAGATGTGGTACTTTGTGGCCTACACGCGTGAAATCATCGATGGTCAGAGGAATATCCAACTGTCGTGCAATGGCAATCAGGTGCAGGACTGCGTTAGTAGAGCCTCCAAGGGCCATCACAACCGAAATAGCGTTTTCAAAGGCTGCCTTTGTCAAGATATGACGGGGTGTGATTCCGCGCTCAATCAGACGTACTACCATCTGACCCGCATTGTAACAATCCAGAACCTTGCGAGTGGTCACTGCTGGCATGGATGAACCACCTGGAAGACTCATACCCAATGCTTCAATCGCTGATGCCATTGTGTTTGCGGTGTACATCCCACCACAGGAACCTGCTCCCGGAATAGCCCTGGTTTCAACTTCCTTCAACTCTTCACGAGTGATCTTGCCTGCACTATATTGTCCGACGGCTTCAAAGACACTGACAATATCTACATCCTGGCCGCCACAGGTACCGGGGAGAATGGTGCCGCCATAGACAAATAAACTGGGAATATCCAGGCGAGCCAATGCCATTAGACAACCTGGCATATTTTTGTCGCAGCCGCCAATAGCAACGATTCCATCAAAGCGTTGGGCATTGCCCACTAACTCAATCGAATCAGCGATGACCTCACGGCTAGGGAGCGAAAATTTCATTCCCTCGGTTCCCATTGAAATACCATCGCTGACCGTAATCGTACCGAAAATCTGTGGAACACCTCCGCCGACGCGTACTCCCTCCTTCACCTTCTCTGCAAGCCGATTAATATGTGAGTTACATGGCGTAATCTCGCTCCATGTACTCGCGACACCGATTAGCGGCTTCTGAAAGTCCTCATCGGTCAGACCAACAGCTCGGAGCATAGAGCGGTTGGGGGCGCGTATATCTCCTTCAGTAATAGCTTTACTGCGGCTGTTATATGTTGGATGTGTAGGATTATTAGCTTCGGGCATGATTGGCATCCTTTCTTCTACTATTCTTGTAAAAGTAACTACTCATGCCCTTTTCCGAATTCCTCAGCGCCTCTGGCGCTTCCAAACCATGAGTCATCCCAAATTTTTGAAACAAAAGTTCGCAAAAGCGAGGGTGCAGGGAGCGCAGCATCCCTGCCGGGGCTGCGGGTTGCCTGAGGTGTCCCCAGAAACTCTTTTTACCTTTTTTGTGCGCCGCCTGCGGCGGCGAGAGGAAAAAAAGAAAGTTGTTTGGGGACACCCCAAACCCCGGTCAAGGGCTGGCCGCCCTTGACAATCCCGCTTCTCAAGCGGCTTGAGAGAGTCGCGAACTTTTGAAACGAAAAGTTCGGGATGACCCATGAAGAGCGAGCACCGCGGTGGTGAGGAGACCTGAGCAGTTACAAATAAGAAAATGGAGGAAATTTCTCATTCCTCCATAAAACGAAATAATTATATGCGAAAGTTTCACCACTACTTCATGTGGCATTTATTATACACGAGAATCAGATTCCTTCATAGCACTTTCCCTTTACATAGGCCCGGGAGAAGCCTCCATTTCAGTGAGAGCATTTTGCACCCGGCTGTACTCTAAGGGAAAACTTTGACTGGTGAAGATGCACAAAGCATCACGATAACATTGGAGCGCCTGGGCACGATTTACAGATTGCTCTCCATCAGAACGGTTACGATAGACATTTCCCAGATTTACCAGCGTTGTTGCATACTCCACAGGGAAAGCATCCGGTGTATAGATCTGTAATGCACACTCGTAGCAGACAAGAGCACAGCGCTGATGCAGATCTTGTTCCTTGACATCTTCCTCTGCATAACGTTGGAAAATGGAAGCTAACCGGGCATGCAGATCAGCCCATTCTTTGGGGAAGGTCGCTCGCTCGTAGACCTGCAATGCCGCCTGGTAACAGGCCCTGGCCCACTTCAGGTTCGTAATGCGTCCTCCAGTGACACTTTGCTGATAGAGATCGCCAAGATTGATCTGTGCCCTGGCCCATAAGACGGGAAAGTTTGCGAGGGTCGCTACCCGCAAAGACGAATGATGACAGGAAATCGCATGTGTTGTGTTCTCCTCAGGATCTCCCATACGACGCTGTGCGTAAGCATGGCCCAGGGATGTCTGAAGCATGGCCCATTGTTCTGGAAACTCGTCAGGGTTATAGATCCAGAAAGTGGCATTATAGCAACTGATGGCATGTTCTATCATATCAGCTTGTCTCGTAGCAATACCATATTGCAGGTAGACATCTCCTAAAGAGATGTAGACTTTTGCATATTGCCACGGATAACGCTCAACGGTGTAGACATTCAATGCCTCCTCGTAGCAGGCAATCGCCTCCTTTAGCATCTCCAGGTGACTCTCGAATGTGTATGGATGGGGACTGTGTGCCAGGAGATTTCCCAACTCACATTGGAGTTCTGCGATAATCTCAGGAGCTATACTTCCATCATGAGTGGCACTGGATAGGGCATCATAGAGCAAATTGATGCGCGCTCGTACTGTGCGTTCAGGACGCCGGAGTTGGTTTAAGAATGTGCGTTGCTTCTCGATGGTCTCTAACCAGGGTGGAAGATCAAGTGCGGCGATTCCCCCATACATGTTAACGTAGGCTTCCTGGATTGCGTCTGGAGTCCCCCCACGTCTGCGGGCATCTCGTAATAATATCTGATGGTGGTGCATTTTTTGGGTCATTTCCAGTCTATCCTCGACACGTGCGGTGATGAGCCTTTCAAGTTCCCTTTCCGTTTCTACAAGTAAGAGCGTCTGGTTCGTATCGAGAAATCGACGTCCCTTCCTTATAGCCTCCGTGCTAATATTGAGCCAGATGACAAGCTGCTGAAACAGGTCGAATCGCAAGAGATACCGTCGGTCAATCATAAGTCATATTCCTCTTCTAATCACGCAGTGAACAACAATCACATCACTCGCTGCACATACTCATGGACTGCCACATAGAAAGATGTGAATACTGTGCTTGTCAGGTGCCGTACCTTACAAAACCTCTTACATTGTAACATAAAGTACGAGACAATGTAACAAAATATCACGATATCTAGAAAATACATATTACTTCAATGTGAAATTCTTGTGTACATCCCACAAGATGAACTCTGACAATCCTATCAGGTAGAATCTCATCCCTTATAAAGGACGCGGCAATAGCCAAAAATGTCGTATGGAAGATAGCGCTCTCTTCATCTCGAAAGGTCGTCATTGGATCATAACAAATAGCCAAAAAACCTCATAGATTACAAACTTCTTTTTATTATGCTCTGGATCTAGTATGATAGATGCCATGAGGAATAATTATAAAAAAGATAGTCTTCACTTTCTTCTTGTTCTTATCGTTCTACAACTGCTTAGTAGTTGTGGCACGTCATCTGTTGCTGGGACAAAAACGACTCAACCGTCTCTCACTGGTACTCCACCTGTATCAGGTATCCACAACCTTCAACTACAACTTGCTCCAAAACCGACTGCAACCACAGCTCCTTCACCATCACCAACTCCACTACCTACTTCGCTCACCACAATAGGCAACGGAGGATTTATCACGTTGCCACCAGGCAGTCCTCTCCCAAGTGACGCCGAGTGTGCGGCCCGTGTACAACGGTCTTCATGGGAACCTCGTCCTGATAACACTACAGCTAATCATACAAATGTGTATCTACAAGGACATAGATTGACTGGCAGCTATCTGGCGCGATACAGCGGCTATGAGCAGAGAGTCACAGGGAATTTTACGGGAACAACCGATGAGATTCTTCAGTGGGGCGCATGCAAGTGGGGCTTTGATGTAGACACGGTCAGAGCGCAAGCCGTGCAGGAAAGTTACTGGCATCAATCGACCCTGGGGGACTGTAAAGGAGGAACAGTGCCAGAAACTCACGGTTGTCAGAGTGTTGGTATTCTCCAGGTAAAAGGCGCAAATTTGCCACCCACTCATCCAGGTACCTGGCCCTACGCCTTCCAAAGCACAGCGTTTAATGTGGATTATGTGTTAGCAGTTCGCCGTGCCTGTTATGAAGGACTGGAAACATGGATGGGGAATGGGTATCATACTGGGGATCAGTGGGGATGTATCGGGAGATGGTTTTCGGGTGATTGGTACGGTGGTTCCCTGAGTTATATTGCCAGCGTAAAAAACATTCTAGCGAAGAAAGAGTGGTTACAACCAGGGTTTTAAATTTGCTTTAGAAGGTGTGAATTTGTTCTCTCTTCCATCAAAAGTACCTCGCCTTTTTATCAGCATGCGCCAGACATCTCTGTGCGAGAGATGTCTGGCGCATTTCAAGCCAAATATCTTCTATTGGCGTTTTATCTCGCCAATAGCCTTGGTCACATCAACAGGGCTATTGAAGTTTTCTTCAGGCAGATCCTTAATTGTTTCAAGGACCTCCTGATTGGCTCCATGCTGTTGAGCATATTTGATAAGATCCTGCTTCTTTGTAGGATAATCGATTCCCTTGAGGCTTTTCTCTACTTCCACTGGATTAGCACGGCCCATGCAGATTATCTCCTTTCTATTTCCTGAGAGCATTGCTCCCGGTTCTTTCATTGTTTTCAACTTTCCACAAGGAACACGTCTCATTTTGCCCTATGGTGACACTTTTCGTACCATATATTTCCAGGAGCATGGCTCAAGTGAAGGGTAAGTCCGACTGAACCGGGCATCTGGGATTGATCAGAGAGTGTACCTCATGGAGATTTCCAAAAGAGAAGAACCTTCAGAAACTAGTGAGGGAAATTTCAACCTCAGCGCATTCCCATTCTAATTCCACCATCCAGACGAATTACTTCGCCATTGAGCATTTCGTTCTCGATGATGTGTTTCGCCAGTGCAGCATACTCTGATGGGCGGCCCAGGCGCGATGGGAAGGGAACTTGCTGACCAAGCGAAATACGCGCTGGTTCTGGTAAGCCTGCCAGCAATGGGGTATCAAAGATACCAGGGGCAATCGTCATGACACGAATCCCATAACGCGCCAGTTCACGTGCAATCGGCAAGGTCATACCCACAACACCACCTTTTGATGCCGAGTACGCAGCTTGCCCAATCTGGCCATCAAATGCCGCCACTGAGGCTGTATTGATAATGACGCCTCGCTCACCGTCTTCGCCCGGCTGGTTCTCGGTCATAGCTGCTGCCGCCAGACGAATAACATTAAATGTACCAATCAGGTTAACATTGATCACCTTACTAAAGGAAGCCAGGCTACTAGGTCCATTCTTGCCAAGGACTTTTTCTGCCACCCCAATACCTGCACAGTTTATCGTTACATACAGCCCACCAAAATTGTCAACAGCGGCTTTGACTGCCGCCTGAACTTCTTCTTCTTCTACCACATTAGTCTTCACAAACAGGGTGGCTGCACCCAGTTCCTCTGCCAGGGCTATCCCTGTCTCGCTATTCAGATCGGCGATGACTACCTTTGCTCCAGCTTGTGTCAGGAGTCGCACACAGGCTGCTCCCAGACCTGACGCCCCACCAGTAACCAGGATACCTTTGTTCTCCAGTTGCATAGTTATTACCTTTCTGCTTTGAATGGTTTTACCTTCTCTAGTATCTTTGCCATCTTCTCTGTTGGAGAAGACCATTTCATGGTACATTATGACATAAAACACCAACATTACCCTGGTAGCCTGAAGGGATTACGGAGCGATGATAAAACAAGAGCGAGCACATCTCCTTGAGCAGCAAATTCAGCGCTTGAAGAAGCGTATCGACATATTGAGTTTGCGTAGCAATCGATATTCATGGGCGCGGGTGGCGATCTTTTTTAGCGGGTTAGCACTGAGCACTGTCGTCTTTTTTGTGAACTGGTGGTTATGCCTGATCCTGATACTGATCACGCTGGTAGCTTTTGGGATTGTGGCACACTATCATGGAAAGCTCGAAAGCAGTATTACCAGACATACGCTCTGGCTGCACATCAAAACAACCCATCTTGCACGTCTGCAACTGGATTGGAACAGCATTCCGGCTGCCTACTCTTCCTCTCCACAGGCAGAACATCCCTTTGAGTTTGATCTGGATATTACGGGAGAACATTCGATCCATCAACTCCTCAATACCGCTGTCTCGCATGAAGGGAGTCAGCGACTCCATGATTGGCTCCTAAATACGACGCCAGACCTGACCACTATTCACCGCAGACAAACTTTGGTCCGCGAGTTAACTCCCCTGACACTCTTTCGCGACAAGCTCACCATGAAATCTCTGCTGGCCTCAAAGCGTGTCTCTGAACATTTGGAAGGAAAACGCTTACTACACTGGCTTAGTCAGCAAACACAACATTCCTTATTGCCTGTATTGCTCTGGGGATCGGTGGCCTTGAATATCCTCACTATTGTGCTCCTGGCACTTAACACCTTTGCGGGGGTTGCGCAATATTGGGTATTCTCACTCCTGCTCTCGCTGCTCCTGTTCTTTACCACAAGCGAGATACGTGGTGACACGTTTGAAGATGCCACTTATCTGAGATATACATTTGCCACACTCAGCGCTGTTTTTGCATATCTGGAAACATTTCCCTATGGCAAACAGCAGAACTTAAAAAAGCTCTGTGAGCCTTTCTACCAGGACCGTGAACATCGTCCCTCTCAGCTGCTCAAAGGGACAGCACGGATTGCCGCTGCCTCTACTCTGGAAAAGAATCGTCTGATCTGGGTTATTGTCAATGCGTTTATACCATGGGATCTCTACTGCGCTTATCGCTTGAGTCGCTACAAAGTACAGATAGCAGTGCGGCTCCCTCTCTGGCTAGATACCTGGTTTGAGCTTGAGGCACTCTGCTCATTAGCAGCTTTCTCCTACCTGAACCCGGAATATGTGCTCCCTGATATAGTCTCCGCTGAAGATAATAGCGTGATCTTTCGGGCAGCTGACCTGGGACATCCGCTTATTCCAGCCGAGAAGAAAGCCACAAACGATTTTACCATGAACGAACTGGGCGAGGTGGTAATTATTACTGGCTCGAACATGGCTGGCAAAAGCACATTCTTGCGTACATTAGGAGTGAACCTGTGTCTGGCCTATGCGGGAGGGCCTGTCAATGCCAGTATGTTGCAAACCTCTCTGCTCAGAATCTTCACCTGTATTCGCGTCAGCGACTCGGTAACTGATGGCTACTCCTATTTCTACGCAGAGGTGAGACGTCTGAAAGCTTTGCTGTTGGAATTAGAACAAAATCATCGTTTCCCTTTATTCTTTCTTATAGATGAGATTTTCAAGGGCACAAATAATCGCGAACGCCTCAGCGGGAGCCGTGCATATGTCCGTGCTCTGGCAGGGCGGAACTGCCTTGGCTTAATCTCAACGCATGATCTGGAACTGGTGAAACTGGCGGAGGTACTTCCTTCTGTGAGAAATTATCATTTCAGGGAAGAAGTGCTTGATGGGCATATGATCTTTGACTATGTTTTGCGCTCTGGCCCCTGTCCTACGACGAATGCACTCAGGATCATGCAGTTAGAGGGCTTACCAGTTGAGGATATAATATAACTCCTCACTACCTGCGGTAGCTCACCCTCGTTTTGTGTGGGTTTTGTTGCCCATGGCAGAGGTTGCGACGCAACCTCTGCCATGGGCAACAAAACCCACACAAAACAATCTGCGAAGCGCCTGAGGCGCTGAGGAATCAGGCGCTTGGGCAGCTACCCTAGTTCATCATCGCCATAATCTGGCGAATCGTTTTGATGTAGTCGAGTATCTCGTCATGATCTTCGGCCTGGGGAGCACTCTCTATATATGTTGTCAAATCGTGGAGGGCGCGTGCATAGTGTTTAAGCTGAAGATGGATAACACCGCGATCGCGTTGTTCCATTGCCGCATCAGGAAGGAGCAGGATGATGAGGTTGCAGATGGAGAGCGCGCGTGTATAATCCTCGGCTTGCAGATAAATATGCTTGAGATTGTTGAGCATCCGCACCAGGAAGCGCTTATGACTGACTGGCTCAAACCATTGAGCATGAAACTTGATGCGGCCCCTTGCCTTTTGCCGAATAAGCTCTCGGCAATCTCGTTCGCTGAGAAATTGCCCATTCTCGAAGGGATCAATGTAAATAATCCCATGGGATAGGTGACAGCGTACCAAAAAATGAAATGGTAGCCCAACGCCGTCGATCTGGATGCCAACACGCTTAGCAACTTCCATATAGAGCAGAGAAAGCGTAATGGGAATGCCGCGATGCTCCTCCAGGACTTTATTAAAAAAACTATTTGCTGGATTTCGATAATCCGTCACATTACCATGAAAGTGTTCTTCGCAAAAAAGAACCCGATTCAAGGCTTTAATGACTGCAAGCGGTTCGATCTGTGGTGGAAGTTGCGGAAGAATGTCAGGTTCCGGTAGAGCCAGCACCATCCTTACTCGACGTGCCAGCACATCGAGTTGCTCTAAGTAGTATGCCATATCAAGATCCGGATACTCCATACTTGCAATAAGGAGTGCGGCCTGCGCTAAATCCAGAGCGGCATCTTCTTCTGCAATTAGTGTTTCAAATGCTCGATATGTCCGTTGTAATGCTGTCTCGTTGGTGTGTCGATCTGCCATACTTTATGCATTTAATCATAAAATGACCTCCATGTGCAAGTTTTTAGTACTGATGTGTTTTTTAGGAGGATGTGTGTGTCCGCTCCTCATTAGTAAGGACATTCGGAGTCTGAAGATGTCATAAAGTGAGATCTAAAACACCACATTCCACAGTGTCGGGACCTTCAGCGGCTCTCTGCCCGGTTGAGAAACATGAGCCAGGATACAAATATAGGTGACCCCATTATAAGTGACCTCCTCACCTACATTGTAACTGATCCCAGGTTGCCACGCTGGTATGGATGCAGGCGTACTTGTAGCAGTTGGAGTCGGAGCCACTGTTGTGGTAGGAGTGGTAGCGGAATTTGGAGAAGTAGTTGGAGCGGTAGCGGAATTTGGAGGAACAGTTGAAGCGAATGCGTGTCTTGATGGCAGGGCCGTTGTTGTAATGGGTGTCGAAGTGGAATTGTGATGGGCGGTAGGCGTGAATGTATGTGTTGGTATAGGGGACTGCCTTGCTACAAGGATAGCTCTCCCACTGCTATTGAGCACAGCGACGCCTGAGGAGAGAAGCAACAGGAGCAAAACAAGAGTAAGACCAATACGCAGCCGAGACGGAAATCGCGGCAAAAGAGTAGGCAGCTTTGTTGAATAGGGAGCATTGGGGGATTGTTGAGGACTAAGTGTTACTCTCACAGCAGCCTGAGAGTGAGAGACAGGCCCGATGGCTCGTTGATATGCTTGAGCAAGTTCTTGCGGCGTTTGAAAACGCTGGCGGGGGTCTTTCTCCAGGGCACGCAATACAACTTGATCCACAGCGGGTGAAAGTATTGGCCGAAGGAGCGATGGAGGAGCAGCTGACTGATGTGAGTGCTGCCAACAAACTGCTTCTATGGTATCTCCACAAAAGGGAACCTGTCCCGTAAGCATCTCGTAAAGTAGGATACCTAATGCATAAAGATCGCTGCCCGGTGTGGCTATGGCGAACGGCTCCTGTAATTCCGGTGCCAGATATTCGAGTGTTCCCATGATACAGCCAGTCTGGGTGATATCAGTGCTACCCACGCGTTCCTTTGCCAGCCCAAAATCTGCAAGATAGGCATAAGAATCATTACGCAGCAAAATATTCGATGATTTCACATCACGATGGAGGATACCCTGTTCATGTGCACAATGCAAGGCACCAGCGATCTGTTCGAGAAATAGACCTGCTTCCTGTTGTGTCAGTGCTCCTCTGATCTTAAGTCTCTCATAGAGCGTACCATCTTTGAGATAGGGCATGACCAGATAGTACCAGGAAGCACACTCTCCATAAGCAAAGATTGGCAGAACATGATCATGTTTTAAGGATCCAATCAAAGTCACTTCGCGCTGAAACCGCTCCAAGTACTCAGGCTGGTTCCTCTCAATAAGTTTGAGTGCGACCTCACGGTGAAGAAGTTCATCAGAAGCGAGGTAAACTTCAGACATGCCTCCTTGACCCAGAAGACGCTGGAGACGGTAGTGGTGAATTTGTGTTTCTGCTAGTTGCAACATCTTTCTCAAACCCTTTTCAATTCATTGATGGAGAGACGATGGGAGACAAACAGACGAAAGCGCTACCTCTTCTTCAACATCACACCCATCCACCAGAGATAAAAAGTACAGGTCTTTTCAAGAAATTAGCTATATACATTTATATATTTTATATAAACGGCTCTACAGAAGAAATATAACATTTTTTCTGACGGACCACCCAAGAAAGTTACAGGCTCTTTGGGTAGCATCACACTTCTGACCATTGCATGGACGATCGCTTATGGCCATCATACAGATCGGAGCGTTGTGGAAATGAGATGTCAGGCACAAAGTGAACGCATTCTGGGGCAATAGAGCAATGTGGCTCTATTGCCCCAGAACAAAACTGATAGAAGGCTACTGAATGGCCGGTGTCTGCTCCCGTTTGGAGTGTTTATCCGTAGTCTCCATGCGCCGCGCCATCGTGCGGGTAGCGGAGATCCAGGATCGTAGGAACATCCAGGCCGAGATTACAATGACACCGGCCAGCGAGATCCACATCAGGATAAGCGCCAGTGTGACATTTGTGTTGCTGACTGCGGCTGCTACAAAACCTGCCAGATATGGCTGGCTAGCCGCCTCAACGGCAAAGACCTGTGGAATATAGTAGAGCGTTGCGCCAAGAACCAGGAAGGCGGTGGCAAGTCGATAAGCATTGATATCGTCATCCACTCTACGTGAAAGTTTGACCGCCAGAGCCAGCAGTAAACAGAGTGCTGCCAGGGAACCGGTGATGGGCAACGCCGCTGTGGCAACAATGTTGGGCTGGAAGAAGATCCAGCTTGCGGCAAAGGTCACCACCATCAAGGCATCGCGCATAAGAAGATAGGACATCCACCAGATATCAGCGCCGAGCCGCAAGCCACAGCGACGTAGAGTTCGTAGCACATAGGGGCGACCAAGGTGCAACATCAAGGTCATCGTCCAGAGGACGGGTAGAAAGGCAACAATTGTACTGACCAGCCATTGTGAGCCGCCCTGTACCAGGGCCTGTTGGATTGCATTTGCTACATCATCGGGTTTCATTGTATTCTCCCTCTCTTATCTGCAAGCTCCCATCACATCAATGACAGAGAGCATCATCTCGTGTGTTGAATATTAGTTGGCAGAAGTCGTCTCAGGAGCCTCTGCACGTCCTCCGGTCTTGATAGCATAGCCTGCGGCAACAGCACCCAGGATAGCCAGCAGTGCAACAGAAATGTAAGCCAGAGCTACAGCCCAACCAGGATTAGTACTTGTTACCATAAAATTGCTTATCGTCAGGAGTTGATCTTTTGCTACAGCCGTGGCCTGGACGCCAAACAAGTACGGGATAAAGTAGAAGAGTGCTCCCAGTCCTAGCAAAATCGTAGTTATGCGGAAGTCGCGCAGATTATGATCAGGATCACCCATCAACTTCACCAGCAGGACACCAAAGAGACAGATAGCAGCAAATCCACCTGTGAGGGGAAGGGCGTCTGCCGTGACAACATCCGGGAATAAGAACATAAAACTCATCACAACGCCGGAGACGATCAAGAGATCACGTAAAGCTACATAGACTAGCCAGAGCAAATCTGCTCCCAGGCGTAGGGTAAAACGATCAATCATATCCAGAATATAGGGACGGCCCAGATGGAGTCCAATGATGACAAGCCAGATGACTGGTAACACTGCGGCCAGCGTTCCCTCTAAAAACTGCTCACCACCTGCATTAATACCATTAATAATAGCTGTTGTAAGATCTTGCGGTGACATGGTCAATACCTCCTTGTTGAAAAGATGCCTCTATAGCTAACGGTTCGCGGTCGCTTTCACTACCGTCTCAGGACGGATAAGATGAACAGTCGGGCAACGATAAGCCAGATCACAGCGTAAGCAACGCTTTGCCTCATGTCGTGCCTGTTCTTCCGTGAAACCTGTTGCGAACTCGATGGATTTATCCCGTGCGGCCTCACCTGTACGGAGAGGCATTGGTTCGCGTGGTGTGGGACTGAGATCTAGATTGATAATGCTATCAGGCGGCAGTGTTGATCCCGTCTCGAATTCATCGTCTGGCATCTCTGCAACTTGACGCGGTGAAAGTTTACGCAGGTAAGCATGAATGGAGCGAGCAGCCTGTCGTCCGTGTGCAGCGGCATGGATGATCGTTTTGGGTCCGTAGGTAACATCACCAGCAGCGAAGATGCCAACTGCGCCAGTTGCCAATGTCTCTTTATTTACCAGCAGTCCGCCCCATGCAGCAACCTGTACGCTGGTGCCTTCAGGCAAGAACGAAGGATCAGGTGCCTCACCAATAGCAACAATGACGAGAGAGATCGGCAGGTTGAACTCTGAATCAGGCACAGGCAGCGGTCGGCGGCGACCTTTTTCGTCAGGTGCATCCAGTTTCATTCCCTGGCAACGAATCTCCTGGACATGTCCTCCCGCACCCAAAATCTGCACAGGGGCGACAAGTTCATGTAATACAATCCCTTCTGCAAGGGCTGCGCGTACCTCTTCACTCTGTGCTGGCATTTCAACCTGACTGCGGCGATAGAGAATATGGACACTCTTTGCCCCCGCACGTAAAGCCGAGCGAGCAGCATCCATAGCAGTGCTGCCACCTCCAACAACGGCCACATCACCTGTGAGTGTAGTGCCTGGTTCCAGGTTAAATTGCTTTAGAAACTTGATGGCCGGAATAACTTCTGGAAACTCCGACTCGCCGGCAATACCGAGCCGCTGGCTACTTTGAGCACCCACCGCCAATAAGACAGCATCGAAAGTTTCTCGCAGATCATCAAGGGCCAGGTCACGTCCAATGGCAGTGTCAAGCAGGATCTCGACACCAAGAGCGCGAATAGCATCAATGTCGCGATTTAACTCCGCTCGTGGGAGACGATACTCTGGAATACCAACGGCCATCATGCCACCAGCGACAGGCATAGCATCGAAAATGGTGACTTTGTGGCCCCGACGAGCCAGGTAATAAGCCGCACTCAGTCCGGTAGGACCCGCGCCGACAATGGCGACACTCTCGCGGTAGGTTTTCTTGGGCTTAGGGATCGCACGATGGAGTGTACCATGATCGGTGGCAAAGCGCTTTAGATCACGGATAGCAATAGGAGCATCAAATTCTCCACGGCGGCAGGCATCCTCACAAGGGGCAGTGCAAACACGACCACAAATGCAGGGGAAGGGATTGGGTTCTGCGGCTACTCGCAGGGCTTCATCATAGCGTCCCTCTGCAACCAGGCTAACATATAACCCGGCATTTGTGCCGACAGGACAGGCTACCTGACAGGGTGCCCGTAGATCTTCTTTACGCTCACCAAGCCAGCTACGCCAACTTTGCCAGGTTTCTTTGCGCTCAGCAACATGCCATGCTCGCCCTTCTCCCCAGGGTGTTTCACCCGGTTCTTCAGGGGTTGCGCGTGTATAGGCATCGAGCGGTTGCCATCCATTTTCGGCGGGAAGAGATGAGAGAGGACCTCTCCGAGCATAGATCAGAGTCTTCGCTTCACTCTGGATCGTAATAGCGTTGGTGGGACATTCCTGGGCACAGACCTGGCATCCAATGCATGATGCTACTTGAACCGGGATCAGCATCATCCAGGGACGGTCCGCCCATTCACCAGGGATGGGACTTTGTCTTTCTCTTTCTCCTCCTCGTTCCCCCTCACCTGAGGGACGAGTCATATCGAGACAGCGGACAGGACACATATCCATACAAATACCACAATTAATGCAAGCTTGTTCAGTCACCTGAAAACGATAGGCCATGCGGACCTCCTCCTGGGAATATTTGAGTTCCCCACTCACCGGTGGATGGCTGGTAGGATTGCTCTTGATACTAACTTGCCTTCAAACGTGATACATTTTGTGCTCGCTGGATGTCAAAGGTGTTGCACACTGGAACGCAGGTTAGTATGAGTAAGCTTAAGCTGATAAAATCACAAAGATATCACAGCGAAGATCACCAATATCACGCCACGGGCACAGATGTGATAAAAGCCAGTAACTCTTCAGGTTTCCTCTCACCTGCGATGGCTCGCAGCACGTTTTGTGTGGGTTTTGAGAGGTTGTGGCGCAACCTCTCAAAACCCACACAAAACGGAAGCGCTTTAAGCGCTGAGGAATCAGGACAAAGTAATCTGAGTAGTTACAAAAACTATTGTTGTGCTTTAGGATGTTGTTAGAGGAGAAGAAGAAGTAGCAGGGAGCGCAATAAAGAAAGTGGAGCCTTTTCCTTCGGCTGACTCAAACCAGATGCGACCACCATGCCGTTCGACAAGTTCGCGACTGATGTAGAGTCCCAGGCCTGTTCCGCCAATTCCATACTCGCGGGCGTTGTCCGCTCGTACGAACCGACCGAAGATATGTGCCTGCTGATGGGTTGGAATGCCTATACCATGATCACAAATGCTAATGAGTGCCATGTGCGACTCGCTCTCGTGATGGATCGTGATCTCAATGCAGCCACCCTCCGGGCTGTATTTGATTGCATTATTAATCAGATTATTGAGAACCTGCTCAACACGTTGAGGGTCCACTTGAACGACAAGATGCTCTAACGATGTGAGAATAGAGAGCGCGTGTTGCTCTGTCGTAACCTGCAACCGGGTGACCACACGATGGAGTAGCGCAACCATATCTGTGGGTTCAAGATGAAGCTCCAGATTCCCTGCTTGCAAGCGTGTCACATCGAGCAGGTCCTCGATCAATTCGACCATGCGTACTGTAGCCTGGTCAATACCTTGAAGTGCTTCTATTTGCCAATCGGTAAGCTCTGGTCCTTTCCCGCGTGCAGTCTGGACAATCAGCATTTGTGCAAAGCCTTTGAGAACGGCAAGCGGATTGCGCAGTTCATGTGCGGCAATGGCAATAAACTCGTCTTTCAGTTGTTCAGCCTCTTTCAGCGCCGTTAAATCCTGATGAACAACAAGAACCGCCAGTTCCTTCTCATGAGTAGCGCTCGCAAGCTTATCGGCTGGCAACAGGCGAAGTTCACGAGCATCAAGGGCAACTGCATTGACCAGGGTTGGTAACGTGGTCCCATCCGCATGGCGAATGACCTCCCGGTGATGATGGATCGTTTCACCTCTACGTACAGCCTGTAGCGTGACTAGATGTTCTGGCGCGAGAGGTTGTCCATCCACGCCAAAAATACGGATATTATGCTCCTTGAGAAAATCAAGTATGGGTTGCCCTTGAGTCCATCTGGCCCCCCAGATGGTCATCGCGGCACGGTTCGCCAGGACCAGTCGTGCATCAGCCCCTCGGACAAGATAGACACTACTGGGCAATTCGTCCAACAGCATTTGTAGTAAGGCCAGCCGTGCTTCTGTCTCAGCGTGCTCGCGGCGTTCAATTAGCAGCTTCCTTGTCTCCGTCACATCATGCCAGACCACAACTGCTCCGGAAACAGACTCATGAGTGTTATTCGCCATATCTTGATCTAACGATAATGACCCGGACAACGTTTTAAGTGAATGGAGTGGTGACGCATTGACAATATATTCGCGAACCTCTTGATGATCATCAATCAGAGTCACTGGAATATTCTGTCTGGTTTCTCCAGTGAGGGCACGCATGGCAGGATCATGAAGTAAAGTCTCGGTCGCGTGATTGCCTTCAGGACTCTCTTTGAGGAGTTCTCGCAAATGGCGGGCAGTGCCATTTTCGCGGAGAATGTTGCCGCAATGATCCACCAGGGTGACTCCATCAGCAATACTTTCAAAGATCGCGTTTAGCTCCTGGGCACGCATCCGCGCAATACGGTAGAGCCTGGCATTCTCAAGAGCAACTGCGGCCTGCGCCGCCAGACCAACTAATAAGTCCTCGTCTTCGTGCGTAAAGCAACCTGGTTCCGTGTGCCCCAGGAGCAAACCGCCACGTACCTCCTTCTCGCGATCAAGTACAGGAGCTCCCAGGAAACTGCGAACGACAGGATGTCCACGGGGCACACCCAGAGAGCGAAGTTTTCCGCAGGAAGACCCCCATGAACATACGCAAAAGCTGCCTGCCGTGCCAGATCGTATGGATTCTGCTGATGCGGGCCGGTGGCCGGGAGATCCTCCGAGTGATGTACGAACGTTAAGACATCTGAAACGAGGACAGACACGCCGTGACGAAAAATAGGAGCGAGGAGACCCTCCCCACCTAATGGCATACGGCGAAAGAGTTCTTCTTGCTCTTTGGTTACCCCTACCACTGCTGCTAAATGAAATAAATTGCCCTCTGATGGAACTAGCGGCTGCCCCATTTCATCCACTGGTCGTAAAGTAAAGGCGGCAAATGTGGCATCGGTCAGTTCACGAGCAGTGCTGGCAATCATGTGAAGCAGACGAGTTTCATCTAACTCACTCATGAGCGCAGTTCCCACACGGCTCAGAGCTGCAAAGCGTTCCGCAGTTGAACTTTGCTTGCTGTCCTTCTGGTGTTTCATACACCTTCTCCTGTAACTCATGCAGTTTGTGTAGACTCACTCCATATCAAGGGGATCGTCTGGTGGACTGCAGACCACATGGCTCTTCCTGGCATGGTACGAGCCGCCAGCATTTTTTACCGAACCAGCCCAGGATGTCCCCGTCTTTTAAGCAGAAATTCCTGGCTTGCAATATAAGCACATCCTTTACCGTGTTGATTTTGTCTCTAGAGAGAGAGATTTGTGACGCATTTGTGACATACATGCCTCTTATGTGCTTTGTCTGTGAGTGCTGTTACTCTATAATAAAACACAAGTACCTGGCATAACAAGGGTATTCTGGATATCCTTTGCTTGCCACTAACAGAGTAACGAGGAATGAGATGGAAGCACAGGACAAGCAAATGGACAGGTCTTTCATGCCCGAAGTCATAGTGACCTTGAGAGATCTAGCACAACTCTCACAGCATATTGGGGTTGATGGAGCAAAGGCAACTGACACGAGAGCCATGAAACTTCTTGAGTGCCTCTTGAAGCTCTGCAAGGCACAACGTGGTGCCATATTCCTCACCACACAACCTCTTATCGGACGACAGCAATCTTCTATGTCTTTTCTTTCTCTAAAGATGATGCTCCGCCCCTTTGCATTACTTGAGATGGACGAGAATGATGCACTTACACTACTAAATCAGTTCTTAGGAGAAGATGCAAATACCCAATCGCCTTCCAGTGAGCCATGTTGGGTCATCTATAAACTACCGGTTTCGTTTCCCACTGTTCATGAGCAAGACGCGCAACCACTCCAGTATACCACAGAGCAGGTGGAACAAATAATACAGCCGTTTTATGCTCTTCTCGTTCTCGGTTGGACAGGAGAAACCCTACACGTATGTCCCCCCCTTATGGAGAGAGCACGCAAAATTCTGCCACAGGTTGCGGACGGCATCGGCGCAGTCATCCAACATGAACTGTTGACCGAACGCCTTCACGAACTCGAAACAACTGCTGACCATAAGGCCTTGCGTGAAATGGAACTGCTTAAAGCGGAACTGCTGGCAACCGTCAGCCATGAATTGCGCAGCCCATTAGCTTCTATTAAGGGGTATGCGGCAACGCTTCTGCGCCATGAACGTCGCATCTCGCGTGAGGAACGCCATGAGTTCCTTTTAGCGATCAACGAAGCAAGTGATCGTTTGGAGGTTGTTATTGATCGTCTACTGGAGATATCCCAACTGGAAACCGGTACGATTACGATGAAACGCTCTCCAGTGAACTTGACACATCTGGTACGTGAAGCTATCATCGCTATTGAACAGCGTCTTGCTGACCCTGAACACCAGAATAACCCTGCTCATCCTGAGGCACATTTTACATTTACACTCCATATGCAGGATGGTCATGGGACACCGACCTGTCATGAGCCAGTCATTCAGGCTGACCGACTTCGTCTGAGGGCAGTCCTTGACAATCTCCTGGAAAATGCTATTGACTATTCGCCCGATGGCGGTGCAATTGAAGTGGTGATACGTCCACTTTTCGAGTCAAACGGGGAACAGGTCGCCTCATCTGAGCATGACGAGAGAAAGCGCAAAACTAACTATGCATGGACTACATTCACTGTGCAACCCATGGTGGAAATGTGTATACATGACAACGGGATAGGTATTCCACCTGAACATATCAAGGCGATCTTTGACCGCTTCCACCGTGTCGATACTCGTCTCATACGAGAGGTCAATGGGCTGGGTCTGGGACTGGCAATTTGTAAGCGCATTGTCGAGTTGCATGATGGTATGATTTGGGCAGAAAGTGAAATCGGCAAAGGGAGTACGTTCCATGTCTGGTTACCGATGGATGTGAATAAGTAATAGCTATAGTTCATACACCTAAAGGATAGAGGTACCATGCCTGCAAAAAAAACAACTGTACTGACAGCGGATGATGATCCTCAGCTTCTGCGTCTGGTCGCACGCAATCTCCAACTGGAGGGCTATGAGGTGATCACGGCCAGCGATGGCAAGCAAGCACTCGAACTGATAGAAACTCGCATTCCCGATCTTGTGTTGCTCGATGTTATGATGCCCAAAATGGATGGCTTTACCGTCTGCCACCGCGTACGCGAGTTTTCTGCGGTACCGATCATTATCATTACGGCTCGTGGGCAGGATCAGGATAAGGTCAGAGGTCTCGACCTGGGGGCAGATGATTATCTGACCAAGCCTTTCAGTGTGGATGAACTGCTAGCTCGTGTACGAGCGGTGTTGCGACGTGCAAAATTTACCACCAATGAACAGGTTCATGCCTTGCGAACGACAACAGCCATTGGCGATTTAACAATTGACTATGCACAGCATCTGGTTTCCATGGCAGGTAAAGAAATTGTCCTTACACCAACTGAATACCGTATTGTCTCGTACCTGGCACAAAATGCCGGACGAGTAGTAACACAAGATCTGCTTTTAGAGCATGTTTGGGGAGCAGAGTATGTTGGCGAGGGCCACATGCTCCAGGTCAATATTAACCGTCTGCGTCGCAAAATTGAACCTGATCATTCCCATCCACGTTATATCCTCACAAAAGTAGGGATTGGGTATCTCCTCGCCGCCCAACCTGATGCGCGAGTAAGCAACTGACAGAGAAAGCTTATGAGTCATCGGCGAGGTCTCCACCTCGCCGATGACTCATAAGCTTTCTCTGTCAATTTATTCCCTCATTTGCCCACAATTTTCCTGTGATCCCTTCGTGAGATGCGTTTTCATCGACGTGATAGTACTGTGATCAATGAACAGTAAGATTCAAATAAAAAGGAGAAGGGATCATGTTTAAGCGAATTCTTGTTCCGCTAGACGGATCGGAGCGTGCGGAGCGTGCTATCACCATAGCCGGGCGACTGGCACGTGCATCCAATGGTTCTGTGATCTTAATGCGTGTGGTGGGTACATCCATCGAGTTCTGGCCCTACCAGGCACCACAACCGACTATGGTACAAACGGTCCTCGATGCGGATCTGGAAAGTGCTGCCCGCTATCTTGCAGGTGTGGCCGCATTACCAGAATTGGAAGGTGTAGCAACAGAAACTACGGCCCTTTTTGGTCCAACAGCTTCTACTATTCTTTCTACTGCGTATTCACAGGATATCGATGTGATTGTGATGTGTAGTCATGGCTATGCAGGCATCACACGCTGGATTATGGGGAGTGTCGCCGAGAAGGTAGCTCGTCATGCATCGGTACCAGTCTTGATCCTGCGTGAGGGAGGACCGTTGCCCATTGGCCCACGTCCTGACTCCACACGCCCTTTACGTGTTCTGGTTCCACTCGATGGATCAGCACGAGCGAAATCCGCCATTGAACCTGCTGCCTACCTGATTGCAGGTCTGTCTGCTCCCTGTCAGGGAACACTGCATTTAACAAGAGTCGTGAAGCCACCTGAGGGCCAACACATCGAGGAGACCAATAAAGAGCAATTTTTGCAGAAGGCGAAAAAGTATCTGAGCACGACGGTTGAGCACATTCATGAGGGTCTTGTTGCGCATCGTGCCTCAGAGTGCAATCTGACCATTACCTGGTCGGTAGCACTCGATACGGATGTGGCAGGTACGCTGGTCAGAGTTGCGGAGAATGGAGAAGATGCCGAAGGAGCTGGCATCTTTGGTGGCTGTGATGTGATTGCAATGGCAACGCATGGCTATGGTGGCCTACAACACTGGGCGATGGGCAGTATCACTGAACGCGTTCTCAATGCAACAAAGCTTCCGGTTCTGATTATCCGCCCTGTTGATATGCTCGATAAGAATATGGCAAGCAATATTACTATCGTTAGCGTCTAGATCAGGCTATATGAAGCACATTTTACAGTTTTCTGATTCCTCAGCGCCGATGGCGCTTCGCAAGTGGTTGAATGTGAGTGGCAGGGTTTGCGGTCTGAGACCGCAAACCCTGCCACTCACATTCAACCAGAACGAGCTACCGGATGCATAAAGTTACCCAATCGGATTTGCCCAAACAAAATCTCATTCTCCCAGCGATGAAGAGCGAGCAACCAGCCTTCACAGTACATCAGCTAACAGTGTTTCGCATCGTCGCCTCCTGTCTCAGCTACACACAAGCAGCAGAGTTACTCTATCTTTCCCAACCAGCCGTTTCACAACAGATTAAGACACTCGAACTGACCCTGGGCCTGCGACTCTTCGTCCGCAAAGGGAGAGGCATTGTTCTCACTCAGGCAGGACATGAACTCCTGATCCATGCTGAACGGCTCCTGACCTTGTTTGCAGAGACAGAGACCGTCGTACAAGAGAATTCACACTCTCCAACGGGGAAGTATCCTGGTAGGTGCTGGTATCAGTGCTGGCACCTACGTAGTTCCTCCATTACTGGGTACTTTCTCTACCCATTATCCACAAATCCATGTTACACTCACAGTAGCGAACCGTCGTTCCATTGAAGAGCGTCTCATCACCCACCAATTGGATCTGGCGGTGATGAGTTGCATTGATCAGCAAGATCGTTTCGTCACCGAGTTCTTTATGCCCTACGAACTGGTCGTCATCGCCCCTCCGTCCCACCAGCTGGTGGGACAGTCCTCACTAACAATCTCAGATCTCCAACAGGAAACATTTCTGCTTCATGAAGAAGGGTCAGGTTCTACAACGGGGATTGAAAAGCACTTTGCACAGATGGGTATACCTTTACAGAACAAACTGGAATTGGGTAGCACCGATGCTATCAAGGAAGGTGTGATCGCCGGGTTAGGGATTGCAGTGGTAGAACGGGAATCCGTTACGCTCGAAGTTGCCTGCAGAGATCTGGTAATGCTGGATGTGCAAGAATTTCCGCTTCAACGGCCACTGTTTATCGTGTCCTTGAAAGGGAGGCAGCTCTCATTAGCAGCAATTGCATTTCGGCAGTTTCTTCTGCATCAGAGAACAAATGCCTCATAAGCTCCACGCTTTTCCTGCCCCCTACTTGCGCACAACTCATCCTTGCAACACTCGATATTCACGCAAGAACTCGATGAACTCGGTAGCACTGGCACTCAGAGGCCGCTTGCTCAGACGTGCAATATACCAGCGGCGTTGGATGGGGAAATGTTCTACACGCAAAATAGCCAGCACACGATGCTCAGTCTCACGCCTCACGGCCACAGCTGAAAGCACACTCACACCCAGACCAGCAGCAATAGCTTGCTTGATAGCTTCGATGTGACCGAGTACCATCCCAATCTTGAGCGGTATTCCTGCAACCTCGAACAATTCCTCGACAGCAGCACGTGTTCCTGAGCCAACTTCGCGCAGAAGAAATTTTTCGTCGGCTAGCCGGGCCAATGGTATTTGAGTCTGTGTAGCCAGCGCATGCGTAATCGAGGCAACCACCACTAAAGGATTTTGCAGAAATGGCTCTGCCACCAATTCATCGATCATGGGTGGTCGGCCTGCGATCACAAGATCAGCCTTACCTGTGAGCAGACAGGCACGGACATCAGCGCGGTTCGCCACACAGAGATTGAAAGTAATGTCAGGTCGCCGTCGACGAAAGGCTCCTAAGAGGTGAGGAAGTACATAGGTTCCCACAGTGGTATCTGCAGCAACCCGCAAAGGCACGCCTTCTATCATCCCAGCCCCACGTAGCTCTGACATGGTCTGCCATATCCTGTCCTCTGCCGTGATCACCTGCTGTGCATGAGCATATAACTCACGTCCTTCATCTGTCAAAGCCAGACGCTTGCCCCATTGCTCCATAAGGTTTAATTGGGTTAAATGTTCCAGCTCTGCTACCAGCGCGGAAACAGTAGGCTGCTGACAGCCAAGCTCTTCAGCGGCTCGTGTGTAGCTCAGAAGCCGCGCAACAGTACAAAACGCTCGAAGTTGACGGATCGTGACATTCCTGAAGCGTGACCAGTCCATCTATAATCTCCAGCCTATATTTAACATAGAAAATTGTGACTTGTTCTTATAGATAAGTAGCAGATATGATTATACCACGACTCCAACCTGGATAAATTTCCCTGTATATCTTCCCCCCATTGAAGAGAATCACACTATAGCAACTGACCAGGAACAAACGAAGGAGCTTATTGAAGGAAATGACTATACGATATGGAACGAGCAAACGCCCTATTATCCTGGGTATAGTAGGAGATAGTGCGACTGGTAAGACCACACTGAGTCAGGGTATCGTCAAAATTCTGGGTACTGAGAATGTCTCAGTGCTCTGTACAGATGATTACCATCGCTTAATCGGCAACAGCGGAAGGAATTGGGCATTACCCCCTTGAACCCTGCATGCAATTATCTGGATATTATGGCACAGCATTTAAGGCTACTACGTGCTGGGGAGCCTATCCTGAAGCCACACTACGACCATAGGTCGGGAGATTTTGGACCACCACAATATCTTATGCCACATCCCTTCCTGGTCATCGAGGGACTACTCGGGCTCTACTGGCAGGAGATGCGCGATGCTTATAGCGTTCGAGTGTATCTTGACCCATCAGAGGAACTGCGATGGCGCTGGAAAGTGCGACGGGATTCGACGCAGCGGGGATATACTGAACCAGAAGTGCTACGCGAACTGGCAGCCCGTGAGCGCGATTCGCAGAAGTACATCCGACCACAGCGTCTCTATGCAGATGTGGTGGTTCTTTCTTTCCTGGGGAGTCATCTCTCTCTCAACAAGAGGAAGATGCACATCTCAATGTACGACTGACCCTCTATGGAACACTGCATCATCCGGACTTTAGTGAGGTCATCGCTGAGGATATTTCAGGATGTATCCGTTCGACACTGGGACGCGAAGGAGGTCGAGCCGTCGAGTATCTAGAGATTGATGGTTCCATACCTGATGAGCCAGCCAGTGCGCTGGAGCGTTGTATTTTAGATCATCTGGATGAATGTGGAGCAGCCTCAGAGACGGATTTAGGAATTTATTGCGATCCCCAAACCCGGCATAGTCATCCCTTAGCTCTGACGCAGCTCCTGCTAGTCTATCATCTGCTTCGTGCGAGGCAACGTGATGAGGTTCAAAGATGATACGTTGTCTGCGCTGGCCTACAACCAACGTATCAGCCATGAATCGCCTTTGTTGCCTGTACAGCAGATCTCCTCCCAGCCAGCTTAAGCTATAAGAACTTCTCTCGCAAGAGGCAATTCAAAGAAAAAGGTTGATCCCTGCCCTTCTACCGACTTGAACCAGATACGCCCACGATGTTGCTGAATCAGCTCACGACACAGGTACAGTCCCAGTCCGGTTCCTCTGAATTCCTTGAGCACGCACATTGTCTGCCCGAACAAAGCGACCAAAAATATGCGATTGTTGCGCAAGTGGGATGCCCATCCCCTGGTCACGCACAGAGAGTTGGGCAACATTGGTTTCTGTCTTCAGGTAAATAGTTATCTCGATCTCTCCACCTTCAGGGCTATATTTCATCGCATTGTTGAGAAGGTTGGTGAGTACCTGCTCAATGCGTTGAGGATCGATATCGACAATAATATGTTCTGAGGGAGCCTGTACCAGCAAGGTATGTTGGCTACTGGTGATGCGTAATCGTGCTACGGCTCTCTTAACCAGCATTCCTAGTTCGGTTGGTGAGGGTTGTAGCTCCAGCAGTCCAGCTTGTAAGCGCGTCATATCCAGCAGATCTTCGGTCAATCCAACCAGGCGTGTTGTTGCCTGATCAATCGCCTCTATGGCCTCTGTCTGCCAATCTGCAAGGGGTGGCCCTTTTCCTCGTGCTGTCTGTGTGATTAGCATGTGCGCAAACCCTTTCAGAACAGCAAGGGGATTGCGCAGTTCATGTGCTGCAATACCAATGAACTCATCCTTCAGTTGTTCAGCCTCCTTCAGAGCGGTTACATCGTGCATGATGACGACAACAGCAGGATCTTCTATTCCCGTTCCCGCTGCAAAACGTAGTTTTGCTGTCCAGCCGAGTATGAGCGGATCAATCGCTACAGCATTCAACAGGACGGGAAGGGAGATACCATTGGGATGACAAATCACTTCCTGGAAGTGACGAACGGACTCCCCTGTGTGCAACGCTCGTAGAGAGACTAATTCATCGATCGTGAGGAGATGTCCATCACTACCAAAAACCTGAATGCCATTCGTAGCAAGAAAATCAGCCATGGTCTGTCCCTCTGACCAGGATGCTCCCCACACGGAACTGGTTGCACGATTAGCAAGCACAAGTCGTGCATCCTTTCCACGCACGAGATACACACAACTGGGCAACTCGTCAATGACACTTTGGAGGAGTACACGACGAGCCTCTGTCTCTGCATGCGCCTGACGCTCTATTAACAAACGACGAGCTTCCGTGACATCATGCCAGACAACGACGGCACCAGCAATGGAATCGGCAAATTCGTTCCCATCTCCAGATGATCGGGCTTCTGTTACAGGCTGATACACCTGAAAGGTTTTGATCAAGTACTGCCGTGCCTCGTTATCAGAATCGGTGACCGTCACCAGAGTTTCCTGCTCACCGTCTTCCGTCAGCGGAGGAATGGGTAACCCTCGATAACCCGACGAAGTCGCTACCCCATCGTGCTGTCTGCTCCCCAAAATTTCACGCAAACGCCGCGCCGTATTATTTTCACGCACAATGTTACCCTGGCTATCAACCAGGACAATACCATCAGTAATACTATCAAAGATCGTATCAAGTTCCCGAATATGGGTCTGAGCCACCCGATATAAGCGGGCATTCTCAACAAATACGGCTGCTTGTGCCGCCAGACCAATCAACAGTGCTTCATCTTCTGCCGTAAAACAGTCAGGTTCTCCATGCCCCAACAGCAAACCACCGCGTACCTGCCCGGAATGATCAAGCAAGGGACCACCAAGAAAACTGCGAACAACGGGATGACCATGTGGGACACCCATAGAGCGTAGTTCATCTGAAGCAAGTTGCCCATGCGCAAAAGCAAAAGCAGCCTCCTGTGCTTCATCTCGTAGTGTTGTCTTCTGAGTATATCCAGATGAATGGATATGAGCTAAAGCATCAGAAACTCGTACAACAACACCATGACGAAAAATAGGGGCGAGCAATCCTTCCCCTCCCAATGGCATACGCCGAAACAACTCTTCTTGCGTCTCGGTGACTCCTACTACAGCAGCCAGATGAAAAAGATTTCCTTCCGAAGGAACAAGAAGCTGTCCCTGGCTGTCCACTGGACGAAGACTAAATGCCGCAAACTCTGCACCTGTGAGTTCACGAGCAGTTGCCGCAATTAAGTGTAGTAAGCGTCCCTCATCCAATTCACTCGCAAGCGCTGTGCCAACACGGTTTAATGCGGCAAACCGTTTGGCAGTAGCTTCTATATCCGAATGACGTTGGCTTCCATTTTTGCGTTTCATGTTTCCTTTTCACCTCCTCTTTGTATTACTCTGCCAGGACAAAAAAAAATACACGAATTCCCTCCTCTTTCTCTCCTGTACCCGAAAATGAAGGAGAGAAACGAATGTTGGGTCTGTTTATACTAAATCAAAAATCATTCTATCCACTTTGTTCTCTTTCATTATATCCAATCTCACCCTGCTAGAACAGCCAGGGCATTTCAAGTTTTCAAGCACATCAATATTCCACAAATCCTTCATTGGTTGCATACAGCCATAGGAAAATGAGAAAATATCACAAGAGGAATACACCATCATAAGAGAGGGACCATAATGAGTTTTCCTGCGTATCCTGTTACCGAGCGTCAAAAGAAATTTGTGTCCATTGCGGGAGAATTAGCTGATATCTTTGCAAAACGAGCCGCGATGAATGATTGGGAAGGGAAATTTCCTTTAGAGAACTACAAAGACTTACAGCAGGCCGGGTACCTGAAACTAACAGTGCCCAGTGACCTTGGAGGCTGGGGAGCCAATCTTCTGGAGGCCACTCTTGCTCAGGAACGACTGGCTCAGGGCTGCGCCTCGACAGCGCTCGTCATGGGTATGCATCTTATAAACGTTGCTCGCCTGGTAGAGAATACAACGGGTCCCAATGAACTACTGGCTCAGGTTTGTCGTGCTGTCGTAGAGAATGGGGCTATTCTCAATACCGTCGCCAGCGAACCTGTAACTGGCAGTCCCAGCCGGGGAGGTCGTCCCTCTACCACAGCGACCCGGCAATCTGATGGCAGCTGGCGTATTAGCGGGCGCAAGACTTATACGACTGGGAGCTGGGTCTTGCAGCTTCTTCTGGTAGGTTGCAGTATAGAAGATGAAGTCGCCAGCGACTCTGGTCTACCACCGTCAGGCTCCAATCGAGGAACATTTCTTGTACCACATACGTCCCCTGGCTTGCGCATAGAAGAGACCTGGAACTCACTGGGTATGCGGGGCACTGCAAGTAATGATATTATTCTAGAAAATGTCCATGTCGGACCAGATGCTCACATTGAGGCACAAATTCCGCACAATCCATCCGCACAAGAACGCATAGCCGCCTGGGCATCTTTAACGACTGCTGTCTATCTGGGAATCGCACAGGCTGCCCGTAACCAGGCCATCCAGTTTGCCCGTCAGCGTCGCCCAAACTCGCTGAACCAACCTATCTCCAGTGTCCCACACATTCAGGAAAAGGCAGCCAAAATGGAGCTGGCGCTACTCCAGAGCCGTGCCATTCTTTTTGGTATCACAGAACAGTTTAGCAATGACCCCTCCAGTATCCCTGGTAGCCAGTTCGCTGCCACCAAATATCTGGTGACTAACCATGCTATTGAGGTAGTTGACCTGGCAATGCGTCTGGTCGGAGGAGCCAGCTTATCTCTGGATTCTCCCCTCCAGCGCTACTATCGCGATGTACGAGCCGGGCTACATCACCCACCTATGGATGATGCCAGTATAGCCCTGCTTGCAAAACATGCACTGGAAGCAGAGAATGCCTGAGACAGGTCAAATTTCAGCATAGAAGTCATAATCTGTTCCGACAAGAGAGAGATGTTTTATATTTTCTCGCCAGAGTCTCTACCAGACCCGAAAAGAGCTAATCGCCATCACCGTCGTTGTCCACGCCTCACAGGTACTCTGAGAGTAATGTGAGGCACAACGCCAATCACACAGGCTGTTCCACCACGGTTGTTGTGTCTCGCTAGAGTGGTTGTCCCAGCCAGATGACTCCTCATGAGGAGCTTCGAATGCAACTCCCAATGGCAGAGGCAATGTCCTCACAAGACTTATGACAATGGCAGTATGCGTCTTCACTATCTCTTCTCCACTGACATGATAACATAGTTGTATCTTCTGCAGCGGCTCAAGTATACGCTTGAAAGCTCTATACGTCAAGTAGCGAGATCCATTTATTACGCAAAGCATGGACTACGGCAGCAGTGCGATCATTGACATCTAATTTTTTTAGAATAGATGTAATATGGTTTTTAACAGTCTGATCACTAATGCCCAGAGTTTTGGCGATTTCTTTGTTGCTGTTCCCTCCGGCAATATGCTCCAGAATTTCTACTTCACGAGAGGAAAGAGGGCAAGTAGTGACGACCAATTCATGGTCTTTCACTTCCAGTTCATTGAGAGCTTCAAAGGTATAGTAGGGGCGAGGCAACTTCAAGAGCACATCACTGGTAATAAGGTATTCACCATTATTCACCCTGCGCACTTTTTCCACCAGCTCCTGCGGTGTGATCGTACGTGTTTCGTAAGCGACTGCCCCTAATTTGATAAACCGGAAGAGAAACTCTTCATCTTCTGACGGAGCAAAAATAAACATTGCACCGTTCCGAGAAGCATGCTGATGAAGCAAACGGGCCATTTCGCAGGGATCAAGAGAGGTGAGTCCTCCATCCAGCAGCACCACATCAGGGTGCTCAGTACGTACCAGATCAATAATTTCTATCATATCAGTAGATTCACCAACAACGATACAATCGCCTGCTCTCTCAAGGGTAGAGCGAATACCATAGCGGAACAAGGGTAGATCAGTCACAACGAGAACCCGTATCATGTTTATCCTCTCTTGTCTTATATAAGGTCAACCACAAGTAGTCTATCATGGCTAGCAAAATAGTACTCATCATTGAGAAAAAACAGTACTTATCTCCCATACCCAACCCGAAAAATGCGTATGTGCACGGTTCACAAGCCCACAGAATGTTCCCACCAGGACAAGGCATGGGCTTGTAAACCGTGCCTCCACACATTTTTCGGGTTCTGCGGGCTTAGGAACGATATCCCTACGGAGATGTGGGGCGAGCCAACCAGAAACATCGACTGGACACGTCATGATAGAATAGAGGAAAAAGGGAGATGTTAGAGATACGGTTACATGAATGATTCCAATCTGTATAGCAGAGATACCATAGATTTGATAGATCAAGAGATAGTCGCCAGTACGCAGAAAGGCGAGGTTTCGGGCACGATTGCCCCTTCTGAGCTTATTTCATCTTCTTCTGTCTTTCATCTAACAGACCGATTACAAATTTTCAGTTATCTCGTTTCAGTGAATCGTGTACGTTGGTATCGGGTGATTATGCGCGTTTTTCTCCAGCGCCACCGTGAGTTGTACCGCTATCAACTCACCGCTCAGGAGGTTCGTGATGCAGTTCGTACTACTCTCGATCCCGAGTATACGCTTGAACAATGCCAGAATGATCTCGCCGCACTGAAAGAATGGGGAAACATCACCACTATCTATGACCCAAGCCGCGCTACCTCTATTGCTAGCTTTCTCTCACCGGCACTGCTCTATCAGGCCACACCAGAAGCTATTGCTATCGAAACATTTCTCGATGAGCAAAATCGTGCCAGCGCAGTAAGAGGATCGTTGCGTCAGGGTGATCTCCCCCACCTCTGGACCGCGCTCCAACGTCTTGATGAAGCATTACAGCCCTCTGAACTTTCGCCTTCGCAGAGTCGTCAGATTGCAGAAGAGTGGCAACGTACCTTCGAGATATGGAATACCATGGCTCGCGAAGCCGCGCAGTACCTCGCCACAATGGTCAATGCTGCCCAACAAGCAAATCCCAATCTAGAGACCTATCAAGTCTATAAAGCTGCCGTCGTAGCATATGTACACGGCTTCGCTCAGACATTGACACAGTACAGTCGTCGCATTCGCGAATTCCTCACTGTCTGGTCTACAACAGGCAAAACAGAGCGCTTTATCGAGATTATCGCTCAATATCTCGAACCGCCTACTCCTACAACGGAGGGGAGACGAACATTAGAAGAGCTACAGCAGGAGGCTCGCAATCAAGTAGAGGCAGTCACAAACTGGTTCGCAGAGGGCAAAAATGCCGACACCTTTCGTCGCAACGCCCTTGTCGAGGTGGATAAGGTCGTCCGCCAGGCCGCAACGCTGGCCGCGACAGCACGCCCCAATGCCAACTATGCTACAATCTTAAACGCACTGGCGCGTCAACTCATTGAAACACGAGATGGTGAGTCTGCACAACAACTCTTCTCGGTAGCCTTTGCCAATCTCTTACCAGTCCATCTGCCCGAAAGCCTGAGCGGTCCTCCCAGTTCCACCTACGATGCTCGACAACCTGAGGACTGGCAAGAGCCTCCTACGGTTACACTCCGCTTGCGGCCTGTTAGTCGTGCCAATCGTGGTGAGCCTCCGATGGAAGATCCGGTTATTGAGAACCGCACAATGATGCGCAACCTGGTTGCCCAGCATGAGGAACATCTGAGAGAGCAACGCCAATGCTTTGCACAACTTTTCTCGACTGCATATCTGGACGTTGGTACGATCAAGCATATCACCACTCAAGAGCGCGCCATCTTAACAGAGATCATTGATCGCTGTCTTGGTGACACAAATCATCAATACCAGGCACCCGATGGTTCAACAGTAGTCCTGCTCAACCCTGGTGAGAAGACCTATATTCTTCTTCGTGCATCCGATGGGGTCCTCCTCTTACCTCGCTATCGTTTACATTACCAGGACCAGAAACAAACCGCCCGGAGCATGGCGTAGAGTTGGTTAGAGGATGGAGGAAGATATATGAACGAAGAGAACACCATACTGACAAGAGATCTGGACGAGGAGCAGACCAGCACGGATACTGCATCTCAATCCTCACGCGGTCGCAACAATACGCTGGCAGCCGCTCGACAGCGCGCCTCCGCTGCCGATCTGGTCAAGGCACATGTGACACTGCTAGAAAAAGCGGTGATTCTGCCCAGGCAACCTGACCTGTTTCGTCTGGTCAATCGGCACTATCGTACGTTACAGACCTGGCATGATCACTACACGGGCTGGCGCATCCAACGCAGCGCAACTGTCATTCGGCTGCTCCATCGTCCCAGTACAATGACACCAGGCTATCTTTATGAACGCTTGAAAGAACCAGGCGACTTTGCCTGCCTCACCTGGATCTTCTGGTACGCCGAAAACCGTCAACTCAGTGGGCGTGGCAACGATCAGCAGTTCTTACTTTCACAAATGGCTGAACAGCTTCAGGAGCAATCTGCAACAGGAACCGATGGCCTGGAAAAGCTCGACTTCCGCAAACCTGGCGCTCGCTATAGCATTCAACGGGCGCTCCACTATCTGGAAGATCTGGGCGGTTTGCAACTGGTGGATGGACAGACAAGGGAATGGGTCGAACAGACCAATGACGCCGATGTCCTCTACGAGTTTACCGATGTCATCCATTCACTCGTCGCGGCTCTCGATCCACAGGAAATAGCCACGGTGGCAGAGCGACTTCACAATCCGGCGACAATCCTACACCCAACGTTACTTCTAGAGGAGGCAACAGGCACAACACCTCTGGCCCGTGCATGGCGTTCATTACTTCTTGGTCCTGCTTTATTTCGCTTTGACGATCCCCAGGCTTTCACGGAACTACTCACTCATGCAGATGCAATAGCCTATGAACTACTGGAAACGTTCGGCTGGCTTCTTGATATCCATCGAAACTATGCCTGCATCGTACGCGCCAGTGGGATGTCTACAGGGCCAGTCACCGGCCTGACTCCCTTTGGCACCAACGATCAGATTGCCATGCTTCTCTGTGCAGCAATCAGAAAGCAGGTTGAGTCTGGCCTGTGGCCTTCGCCCGATGCGTACGGCTGTTTACATGTGACAACAGAAGATATGACAGCGTTGTTCTATTCCGTGCGTGAACGTGATGGCGAGAATTGGGGCAGCGAGGCCCGCAATAAAAACTCCCGCGTCCTCCTTCAAGATGTCTATAAGAAAATGCGCCTGGTTGGTCTTCTGCGTGGCCCGGATGGCAATGGCAATCTGCTGGTATTACCTACCGCAGCCCGTTACACAGTAACGTATGACAAAATTGGGCAGGAAACGCCTGCATCCCGTTCACGTAGCAAGACAAACAAGACAAAAGCAGCCATTGCTCTGAAATTGCCAAATCTAAGTGATGTATGAAGATTGCAACGGGGAAAGAGGAAAAATAAAGTATGCAAGGTACCTTTGAAACATGGTCCGCAACCATGAATGAAACCACACAAGAGGATCTTCTGCATCCACTTGCTCAGTTCGTTGAAATATTACAAAAGCAGCCGAACGGCCCCCACGGGTATCGCCTTCGACGTATTATCTTGACCAACTTCTGGCTCTATGGGCAACAGGAATTTGAGATTCCGCACGGACGGCTTTTCCTGGCAGGAGAAAATGCCAGCGGCAAATCCACCGTGATGACTGCCGCCTTGCCTCTCGCTCTCGATGGAGACCTGCGCCCCAATCGTATTGATACCTTCGGGGGACGTGATCGACGTATCGAATATTACGTCCTTGGGGGAACCACATCTGCCACACCCTTCAGCCATGAGCGGCGCACATCCTACATTGCCCTCGAATTCAGAGTGGTGCGATCCCAATAATCCGCCTATTGCTGAGGAACTACGCCAGCGATGGGAGAATGGAGAGCATGAGAGAACACGCTTCCTCACCATCGGCTTGAGTCTGGCCGGCAATGTGAATGCAAGTGAACGCATACGCCCACTACGCTTTTTGATCACTGATGGCTCTCGCCTGGGATATGACATTCATACCACCTATGAGACCGGACACAATCAGCAGAAACGAGCCTACGACCATAGTCGATTTAAGCAAGTCCTCGAAGGTCGCGGGGTAATATGTGAGTCGCAAGCCGAATACGAACGGCAGGTAGCACGCTATCTGTTTGGCTTTAATGATGTAAAAGACTTTCAAAAGCTGATCAATCTCTTACTCGTGCTACGTCGTCCTAATTTGAGTTCCGAACTGAACTTCTCAAAAGTTCACGAATATCTCAAACAATCGCTACGCAAAATCTCAAGTGAAACCACTAACCGTGTGATTGGCACCATTGAGCGCATCGATGCCATCCAGAGCGAGATAGAACGTATCCAGGAAGCATATGATGCTACCGAGCGTCTTCATAGAGCACAACAAAGCCTGGTTCTCAGCAGAACACAAATAGCTGCGTGTGGATATGTAGCCGCACAACTCACAGAAGACACTCTACAAAATCGAGTCTCCAGGCTACGCCAGGATCTCTCACATGCAAACAACGAGCACACACAGGCTCAAACGCGTTCCCAGACATTACAAATAGAGCAGGCTCAGGCAAACGGTCAGATTAAAGCTCTGGAGGCCAGTGAGGGACTTCAGGTAGCGAAGCAACTCGCGACGGCTCGCGAGCGTGTGCGGGAAACTGAAGCACAACGACAACTTCAGGAACAAAGCTTGCAGGTCGCTCGCTATTCACTTCAAACCAACGCAAAAAATCTGCAACGCCAGCATCTTCGCTTTGAAAAGATGAAAACGGAGAGCCTCACCCAGCTTCAGGAACTACATTCCATTGCGGCTGAGGAGTGCTACTGGGAACTCGCAGCATTTCAGCTAGAGGAGGCCTTACGCCAGATCACAACCATTTCCACAGAGGCACCCTCTGCCCCAGAAGTTCCTCCAGGCATAACCACACTTCTTAGTATACAATCAGAAGAACGCCTTACCTGGCTATGCCATCTCGAAGAGTTACATCAGCAACGTGAGAAACTGGAAACCAAAGTACAGAATGCTCGTTCTCTTGAAACAACACGTTTCCAGGAATTGGATGAAGCACGCCGCCGTTTTCAATCGGCACGAGATCGCGCCTATACGGCTCAGCAGAATCTCACAAAAACACTTGAACAGTTTATTATAACCAGCGAAGCCGTCACATCTTTCTCTTCCCTGTCCACCATCGATGAGTATATACAGCAGCAAACTGAGATAGTGGACGATGAGTCTCTTCCCGGTAGTATCGTAGAGCAATTTACGGCAACCTTGCAGGGATATCGCCAGATCATAGAAACACTCGAAAACGAACTCACCAGCATAGCAGACCAGATCCAGGGTGAGCTGAACGAGTTGCAACTTCTGACTGGTAGTAAGAACCATGAGGTTTCCGAGCTCGAGGCTATCTACGAGCAGAAACTCTCCGAACCAGAGTTCACACCTCAGCGCTCTCCACGTCACACCATGGCACGGGCAAAACTTGCAGAACAGGGGATTCATGCCTTACCTCTCTACGCCTTGCTCGATCTTGCTCCTGGTGTTGACAGCGAAGAAGCTGGACGCATCGAATATATGCTAGAGGATGCCGGTCTGCTTGATGCGCTCGTTATAGCATCTGAACAGGCCGCCGCAGCAGATGCCTTACTGGTCGCAGAGGGGTTGAGCGATTGCCGCCTGGATATCACCACAATCAGCAGAAGCACAGGGGATCTCCAGAAGATGCAAGCTTCGTTGCAACACAAACTTTGTTTTGATACTTCCGTGAACGATGAGCAATACGGGGACAACCAGAGCTGGGAGGCAACGACAACAGCAATCTTAACAGCTATCGGATATCACACGAAGACAGGTGAGACTCTCTGTGCCATGAACGAGGACGGCACCTGGACACACGGTTTGCTCACGGGACATGCCAGCAGTGGAGAAGCACGCTATATTGGGAAAGCCACTCGTCAACGGGCACGACAACAAGAACTGGATACACTGAACGAGAAGCGCACACAGCTAAACCAGGAATTAAAGTGGCTCTATGGTCGACTGGCACAGTATGAAGAGCAGTTGACACAGGTGCAGGAAAAGCAAACCCACCTGCGCAAAGTTCTGGCTCAGAGTAACTTAGAGGAAATCTCTGTGGAACTTTCGCATGTCAATATGAGCCTGGATGAGATGACAAAGAAGTATCAGAAGGCCCGTCAGCAAACGCAAGAGGTAAGACAAAGTTATAACGTACTTCTTGCTCAATTAGAGCGAGAGAGTCAGAACATCGGTCCCCTGGCAGGTGATATAAAGCGAGTACAGGGTGCACTCGTCGGGGTTATCAAGCTGAAAAATCAGGCTAAATCTGTGCAGGTGCAACTGGAAAATATCACACACACCTGGGAGGAGTACCATAAAGAGCAAGTAGCACGAGAGCAGGCCCAAGCCAACGAAGCCAACGTTACCCGCTTATACGAGCAGATCTGTCATCAGGCCTTCCAGGTTCAGGCAGAGGCACAAGAGCTACAACAGATAGCCGAAATGGCCAACGTAGAGGAACTGGGAGAGCGCTTACGCGAATTACGTGAGCTGAGTGAACGATTGTCCACACAACTTGACGAGGCTAAAGCACACACAATACGTGCTGATGAACGTGCCAGGAATGTCGAGTCTCATCTTGCAGAAGTTGAAGTACAGTTACAGCAAGCGCTGGGAGAACGTACTGAACGGCAGCAACGCTTTGTCGATCTCCTGGGAGCATACCCTGTCGAGGCGCTTGCCGCCGCACAACAGGTGGCAAGTGCGAGGAATACGATCAGTGCAGCCAGGAAACTACTTGGGCCAACTTTCCGTGAAGGGGATCTCCAGGCCAGAAAAGAACAATTGGAGAGCGAATATCGGGATACCTATAATGCTCTCTCTCGTACCTTTAATCGGGAACAATCATTCTTGCTCGAATATGGACCAAACTTAGACGATCAAGGCCATGTCCTTTTCTTGAACGAGAACAAAAGTCGGCCTGTTGATCTCCTTGGGATACTGAGTGACCGGATAGAGATGCAGAGGACGCTGCTTGGGCAAGAGGACAGACAACTCTTCGAGGACTTCCTTTTGCAAGAGATTACCGAAGCCATCCGTACCCATATCCTTGAGTCAGAAGAATGGGTTCAGCAAATCAACGGCGTTCTGAGCGGACTCCCAATGATCGGTGAACACTACTCCTTACAGTGGAAACCTGAGATCGAGTATGATCTGGCAAAACCTGGTGGTCACCTTGCTCAACACTACAAGCTTCTACGCAAACCAGCACAGACTCTGACCACCGAGGAGACAGAAATCCTCATGGGAGCGTTCCGTCAGGAAATCGAAGCTGTACGGTTGCGACAACAGGATAATCCTGACACGAACTTTATGGATGCACTGGAGGAGGTCTTTGACTATCGTGAGTGGTTCCACTTCGATGTCCTGGTTACGCCTCTAGGCGGCCAGCGTCAACGCCTGACAGATCGCATAGCAGGGACGCGTAGCGGAGCAGAACAGCTTTTCGCGCTCTATGTTCCACTCTTTGCCGCCCTGGGCGCACTTTACAGAACTGCGGCCCCTGGCGCACCACGCTTACTCGCGCTGGACGAAGCATTTGATAAGGTCAGTGTTGCCAATACCCAACGGATCATGGAATTCCTTGTCTCACAAGATTTCCAATGGATTATGACCGGGCCACAAATTAGTGGAACAGGGGCAAAGATATCAGCTTGCGCAAGATATTTGATGCTTCATGAAAAAGGTTTACCATTTGCCACTGCTTCCGCATCCTTCTGGAGCGAAAGCCAAAATCTTCAGGAGGCTGAAGAGAATTAGTGGGTGACCAGCAGACAATGGCGAATGTTCAGCAAGCTATTGCGTTTCTCCAACAGGCAGGCTTTGTCCGTCTGTTGGAGAGACTCCGTGCGAAATACGTCCAGATAGGACACGTGGGTGGACAGATCGTCATAGAAGATAGTACGGCTCATGAACGTCGAGAGCTAAGCAGTTTTCTCGGCAAAGCTCCTTACCATCATGGTAGCATCACAGTAAAGCTCACCGACATAGATACAGCTCTCAGGCACAGCCGCTTTGCCTGTACCCTACCGGATGTCCTCAGTGCCTTCTTTCCTGACCAGCCCCTCATTACACGCAAAGAACAAAAGGCAACGCACCTTCTTCACCAGACTGACTTTCATACGGCTCTCACTTCTATTGCCACAGAACTCTCCCAGGAATCACGCGGTCGATCCTGGCTGGCGCATGGACAACATGGACAGGAGTGGCTCTTTTCTCGCTATAAAAATGCCCCAACATCTGAACAGGAGCAGCAACTTGCTCTTATCCGCTACATTGCAAGCATTCTTGATCGGTTACCAGAACCCGGCTCTTATGAACGATTAGCACTTTTTGCCCAACGTACCAGCGGCAACCCACATACACTCGATCCCGATAGGGCCGCAGGTCGCCTCTTTTTATTTGCCCTTGAGGATCTCGCCAAAGATCAGGAACCTGTCACCTCAGCCGTCCAGCGAGACCGGGCACAGGAACTACGCTTATACGACTATGCCGGTCTATTAGTTGATGGCATCTCATCAAGCGTTGCAGTTTTCAACCTTGCCAGTGCATGGACTTACACAGGGACTCTTGACCCACTCTTGCAAATAGCGGGTGAGCGTGTACTTCTTCTCCCATTGCGTCAGTTACAGGAGTGGCAAAGGGTTCTCCCCACAACACCCGAGATTTACGTAATCGAAAATCCCCAGGTATTTGAAGAGGTTATCACAGGACTTCTTCGACAGACCAGATCATCACAGGAGAAACGCGTTCCTGACAGCGACGAGAACTTCTCTCCAGCGTCGACATTTCCAGACAGCCCGAAAAATATCTCGTTACCCACAATAGTGTGTACATCAGGTTGGCCTAGTCTGGCGGCACAGATCTTACTCGATCTCCTGGTAGATCAATCAACGTCTACCTGTCTCTACTATAGCGGCGACTTTGACTTAAAAGGTTTACAGATCGCCGCCCATCTCATGACACGTTACCCAGATCACTGCCATCCCTGGCACTTTGACCCCACATCCTACCTCTGCTCCCTGCAATCCGACGGTGTTGTGGCTCCTCCTAATGAACTGGCGATGCTCAATACACTCCCCAATATCTTTGCGCCACTGGTAGCCACAATGCAAGAAAAGGCTAAGTGGGCATATCAAGAAGGGATCACACCCTTACTACTAGCCGATGTGGGTTTTGTCGTCTGTGGCTGAAGTTGCGCCGCAACTCCAGCCACAGACGACAAAACCCACATAAAAACAGCTTTGCGATGCGCCTCACCCGCTCCATATACGTTTTAAGCTATTTTGTGACCCATTTATAACAAAATCATTGGAAAATGTGATACTTCTGTAACCTGGTAGTTCTATAGTAGATAGTGAGCACAGTGGATACCACTGATATACCACAGTGTACCAGATAGGGAAAACCTATTTACATTAGACATTCAAACGTCAAAGGAGAAAAATAATGTCTTTAATACCAAGAGATCCATTCGATGCATTGATGCCTCTACGCGAAGCGATAAATCGCCTGTTTGAGGATAGCTTTGTTGGGCCACGCTTCGAGTTACTAAGCAATCGCGCTTTTCCGGTTGATATCTACGAGACAGAAAACCACCAGCAGTATGTCATTGAGGTAGCCCTCCCTGGTATCAAACCTGATGAAGTACAGATTACTGCGATGGGTGACACGTTGACCATTAGAGCCACACAGAAACGTGACGAGAAGACCGGAAAAGGTACATATGTGCGCCGTGAGCGCTATGAGGGAGAGATAAGCCGGATGGTTTCGTTACCTACCCTCATTGATGCCGACAAGGTCCAGGCAACCTATGAGCATGGTATCCTCACGCTCCATGTTCCTAAAGTAGAGGCCGCTAAACCCAAACAAATCTCTGTTCGGATTAAAGAGAAAGAGTTGGCAGGTGCAGGTACCCGCTAAAGTATTGGTAGCAGCACAAGCATCCATCGTACAAAAGATGTACAATGGATGCTTGTCGCTTTTCTATGATAAGTCACCTGGTCTCTTTTCATATGCGCCGCCTTCGGCGGTGGAGATAAGAGGTTTTGTGGGGAGACCCCGCACCCCCCAAAGGGGCCTTGCAGGCCCCTTTGAACCCCCTGCTGAGTAGTTACGTCACCCCTCTTCTCAGAAGGGTGATATCTTTTTGGACCAGTTGCTCTCTTGCATTTTATACATAGAGACGTTTTTATGACGGAGAGAATATAACAAACATATATTGCATTTTTATCTTGACAAACAGCACGACATTATGTACAGTATAATATGTATCTAATATGATAAATGTTAACTGTAGTTATGTTTATTGAGCATTGCTCGTGCACTGATCACATCACTATTTTTCACCTCCTGCACGATTGCACTGCTTATGAGGAGGGCGTCTGCTGAGCGGACTCTCCATGGCTTCATTCCTCACGCTGTTCCATCAGAGAGATGCTCCCTGATGCTCTCTCCGCTTGCTCTTTCTTGAACCGTTGGGATCTGTTTTTGTGTTATTCCTTTTTCTTCACAAAGAGGTACCATCAAGATGTCACAGTCTGTTCCTGATCCAGATCACTTAGCGGATCGTCCGCACATCGCGGCTCCGACTTCCTCACATCAGCGATTCCTTCCCTACAAAATCGTCATTGTGCTCTTGCTCTGTTTGCTCCTCGTTCCTGATGTGTTTGCAAATGCTACCAGTGCTATTCCCATTGCCTCTGCCGCCAGCCTGCCCACGTCTACTCCACCGAGCATGACGGCACAGCGCTTTCTCCACCAGGGGCAACTTGATCAGACATATCATGGCCCATTCCATCAACCTCAGTAGGTACCCCCGCCTCCTCATTCTCCCCAGGATAAGCCTGCTCAGAAACCCTTACCCAGCTCTGAACCCGTCAAGATGAAGCCCATGACGGCTCTGCTGGACAGCTCATTTTTCCTCAATCCCGCTGTCGGACCTGCGATCCACTCACTGCACCTGCTGGGTAGCGATGGACGCCTGGAAGTGCTCCTTGCTCAGGATTCTCTTGATCTCTCCCAGGCCACTATCAGCACGGGTAAAGCTCCCACGGGACAACTCACTCTCACTATCACCCAGCTCTCTGGCCACTTTGCCGCCGCACGAGGCTTTCTGGGTACCTATCAGATGCAGGTCGTTGATGCCCAGGGCCATGTTGTCCAGGGCTTGCGATTGCGTCAGCCCATCACCATTCGCTATCACTATCAGCCCTCTGAAATGACCGATCTGGCTCTTGATCCTGGTCGTCTGCAACTCAGTTGGCCCGACACTCCTCGTCGCCGCCCGTCAGTCCAAACAACCTACCACAGCCCTGGTGAGTCCCTTCACCAATGACCCGCGCACGCATACGATTACCGCTCAGACGACTGTGCTCAAACTCAGCCCCTTCGATGTGAGCGGAGATCCCAACGTTCAGACGGCACCAGTGCCACATCTGGCCTCTGTGGGAGGCAATGCCGGCCAACTCTCCTATAGCTATCCCATCTCGGTCGCTCCTGGAGCCGGAGGCTTTGCCCCACAACTCTCCCTGTCCTATTCCAGTCAGAGTACCAACGAGCGCTATAGCCGTCGCTCCCCTGCAAGTAGCGTTGGGGAGGGCTGGTCGCTGGGACTGGGATCGATCAGTGCAGAAACCTACCCTTCCAGTAGTTCCTCTTCTGGTACCTGGTACTTCCTCAGTGGCGTCGGCAATGTCAGTGATCGTCTGGTTCCTGACACCTCCAACTTCTACCAGACCGAACATATCTCGCGCCTGCGCATTCAAATGTCCAACAACTGTTTCCATATCTGGGATCGCTCTGGCTACTACTATGAGCTGGGCTGTACCTCCGATTCCTTGCAGTACTATAGTGATTCCACCGGTACCAAGCACTACTATCGCTGGGATGTGGATAAGATTCTGGCTCCCTATGAGTCCACCAGCCAGGTCAAAACCATGTTCATCTCCTATCTGCAAGACACCACCACATCCGGAGGCTACACCACCATCCGTGATGCTGCTCTCAAGCAGATCAGCTATGGCTATGCCACTTCCACAGGTGCCACCTCCCTCACCTTGACTGCTGGTACCGTCGATTTCCACTACCATGCTCCCACGGCTATCAGTGGTTGGGCTGATGCCTATGGCACCAACTATAACTGTTCGGGCTCTCCACCCTCCTCGACCACCTGGCGCTGCGACGATCCGCAGGTCTATGGCAGTATCGCCGCTCCTCCAGTGATGAGCACCTTCACGCTCGACTCGGTCAGCAGTTTTGTCGGCACCGATGGCAGTGCCAGCAACACCGCCTACAAATATACCTTCACCTACCACGATGACCCCTTTACCACCAGCTACTATGACAGCTATTCCCTGGTTCAGGAAACGGCTGCGGGCAATCACTTGCTCACGGCAGTTACTCCCATTGTCTACCAGAATGGTACCGCTCATACCCTCAAAGGGTTGACGATGAGCTATAGTTCTCCCTTGCAAGATGTCTACTACGACAGTGCTCATACAACCAGCAATCCCAGCCAACAATACGGTGGCCAGACCTTCTGGGAGTATCTCACCAAATATCAAGATCTCAACACTGGAGTCGGCGGCTCCATCAGTTATGCCACGGCCTTTAGTAACACTCATGGGACACCCTATGTCACGAATGGGGGTGGCACGATCATCGATGATCGGCATGATCCGCTCTACTGCACGCTGCACGCCAACGACAGCGATGGCAGTAAGCATTGTTCGGGCAATTATTCGCACCCCGAAGATCATGCCTGGAGTGTGCAGGTGGTCACTCAGACCCAGGCGCTGGGCACCGATAGTAGCAGTAGCAGCCTGACAAAGGCGACCACCACCTATAACTACTACCTGGCCTCCTATGGAACCTATAGTGGCAGTGGGACCTATTGTTACCCTGCCGGAACCTCACCCTACCCCAGTGGACAGACCGATTGTGTCTATGATAGCTGGATTCCTGGCTATGATAACAGCGGCAATCCACTCCAGGACGGGGACTGGCAAGACTACTATCATAGCGAGTTCCATGGCTTCTACGGTGTCTACATCACCAGTCCGGCAGGTGATCTGACCACCGATTACTACGCCAGCACGGAAGCCTGGTATACACCAAACTCCAATTCGGGCAACTATAACTCCGGACAGCTCTACGAAGAGGACATCTACAAAGGCAATCAGGTCAGTGATAGCGCCTTGTTGCGCAAAACCGTCAACACTCACACAGGAGGAACTGGCTATTACAACTCCTGTAAATCCTCATCGTATTTTACCTATAATCCATGTGAAGTGATGGTGGTGTCGAGCAAGACGACACTCTATGAGGGGACAGGCAGTGGCAATAGCAACGCCCCCTGGGTGGAGACCGACAACACCTATGACGACTATAACAGCTCAAGCGGACTGGGTTCAGGCTATCACAATCTGACGCAACAGGTGATCAGCAGTTCCAATGCTCCCACGCTTACGAAGAAGTGGAGCTACCAGACCAACGACCAGACGGTCAACAGCGTCACCTACTATCATGTGGATACCCCCACGCATAGCGAGATCGATGACAGCAGTGGGCATGTGTGGCAATGCCAGGATCTCACCTATGATGAAGGAGTGGTCTCTGGAGTTCCTGCTCCAGCAGCAGGCTGGGTCACGACGACCAAAGCGTATAGTAACTGTGCAAACCAGGCAAGTACCACGCTGACCAGCTATGCGGGCTATGATGTGTATGGCAATACCGTGGAGGCGGTCGATCCCTACGCCATCGCCAATAGCAGCATGTATAGTAGCAATGGCTGTACGCTTTCTACCGGCCCGGCCTATCACTCATCCTCGTGGAGCGCGACTCACTATACTCAGTGTACGACGTATGACAGCTATGCGGCCCAACTCAGTAGTACCAGCAACGCCTTCAGTCAATCGAGCAGTATAAGCTATGACTACACTCAGGGCGCATTGCCGACAAGCAGCACCGATGCCAATAGTCAGGACGACAACAACATCCTACAGCTATGACAGCAATGGCAATAGTACCGTACAGGTCAGCAACCCACAGAGGGTGGGACTACACCAGCTCAATCCAAGACGAACTCAAGCTGTACGGGTACCAGCACCTACCCTGCTTTGAGTCGATATCAACACTCCTCAGTATACCAGTGCCATTGCCCGAACCTTCTATGATAGCCTGGGACGAGCGGTCGAGATACGGATGCCATCACCAAACTCTACCTATGATACCATTGTCTTCACCGTCTATGACGAGCTCACCATAGTTCTTTTCAGAGTGTGCCTTTCCGTGTCGCCACGGAAGTGGTTGGGTGACCCCAACGGAGCCACAGATTATAGCGGAGCCACCCCTGGTGGAACCACAACCTATCTGATGCGCTGGGACCGACATAGGACACAAGATCCGCTCTTGGTTCAAGTCGGGAGCCGGGAATCACTTGTTCTGGATTCAGGGAACATGGACGTCATGACATTCTATGGTTTGGGAACAGCCAATGGGGATAGCGCCACTTATGCGACTAAACTGTTTTTGATCCAAACAATCATCAGGCAGTTGATTTCGCAGATACGTTGGGACGCTCACGCTATACACAATATAGCGGAACTGGCAGTGGCGCAACCACCTTCACGACACAGCAACAAACACAGTACAACGTCTTGAATAAACCAACCAGCGTCATTGTCACCGATCTTGCTCCCCAATCTGGACAAAGCATAACACCGGTAACAGCCACTGACCTACGATGATTTAGGACGTGTGACCAGCATCCGATCCTGATCAAGGGAGACATACCTTCACCTATGATGCCGATAGCCGCGTGGTCACCGATGTCTCTGGCTCACGTACACTGGGCTATAGCTTTGACCTGTTAGGACGCGTGGGCTGTGTGCAGGATGCCACCGTTACCCCAGATCCTGCGGGAGCCTGTACCAGTGGAGCCAATCCTTTGTCAAAAACACCTATGATAGCGATCCCAGTGGCGTCAGTTGGGGCAGTACCAACTATGCCGTTGGACGACTGACCCAGAGCGTTGCCACCACCTACTATCCTCACCCGATTACACGCAAGGCAATGTCACTGAGAACTTCCAATATGACCAGCGGGGCCGCTCCATTACCCAACGTTTGCAGGTGGCTGCAACAGGAGGAAACCTGACCTTTCCCACCTTCCCGCTGTATCAGGAAACACAGTCATACAACGATGCCGACCAGCCAACAACGACCCAAACGACCGTGGGAGGCACAGGCTACACCTTCACGCAGCCTATGACAGCACCACAGGGACACTCACAGGCTTGAGCAACAACACCACAGGAACGGCCAATCTGGCAACGCTGAGCACCAATGCACAGGCAGAACTCAGAGCGTCAATTACCTCACCAGAACAGGTTCGGCTCTGGCAAGTGAGCCTTCACCTATGATGGCAATCTTCGCCCAACGGGAGCGACTGCAACCTGGCAGAGTGGCAGTGGTAACAGCGGAACCATTTACAGTGATACCGCGAGCTATGACCCGGCAAGCAATGTGATCAGTCGCTCCACCACACAAGCAGCGGTGCCTGGACAAAGTGGGTCAGGGGGTAGCGAAACACAAAACTTCTGTTATGACGAACAGAATCGCCTCGTCTGGTCTGGCAACAGTGGCACCCAGCCCGGTGCAGGCAACGGCACCTGCGGCAGTGGCACACTGAGCAATAGCATCAGTGGAGCCAGTTACACCAACAGTTTTGCCTACACCAACCTGGGACAACTCTGGCAAGGTCCACTCAGTGGAGGAAGTACCCAATATCAGTACCTCTACTGTGATAGTAGCCATCCTCACCAGTTGACAGGACTCTACCCAACGGGAACCGCCTGTTCTGGCAGGACCGGTCAGTCTACACCAGCAGTTACGATAGTTGGGGCAATGTCACCAGTCGCTCGGCCTACGGAACCACTTCCGCCCTCTCCTTTGATGGCCTTGATCATTTTGTACGCTGGGATGTGAGTTCCACCAATGAAGAGTGGTACATGTACGATGGCTCCGGTCAGCGTGTACTGCGCCGCACCACCAACAGCAGTGGCACCACCTTCACTGTCTACGCCTTTGGCCTGGAA
>CAWFFV010000003.1:0-3978 GCA_963814985.1 uncultured Chloroflexia bacterium
ACTCTGTTATGTGGGAATGACGCGTGCCGCCGATGTTCTCTATCTCCTCACTGTACAAGGAAAGCAATCCCGTTTTATCCAGGAGTTAGCAGAAAAGATAACTTTGTGGGCGTGAAGTCGTAAGTATGTGTGATGATTGTTTTGAGAATCCTCGAAACATGCACGTGTGTGCCTGCTCATTGGCACCATAAGCATTGTTTGTCTCTCTGTAGGATCTTACAATGCAGCATAATATCAGTCCCCTGTTTCAGATTTCTCAGCGCCTATGGCGCTTCCAGGCCATTGAGTGTGTGTTCCTTCGTCGTGGCGGAGGTTGCGCGCAACCTCCGCCACGAGCGACAAAACCCACACTCAACCAGAGCGAGCCACCGCCGGTGGCGAGCAGACCTGAATAATTACACGATTATTTCACGTAAAGCCAGAGAATATTGCGGAACCTGAAACCAATAGAGATAGCTGAAGGTGCGCTCCTGGCAGATATTGCCGTTATCTTTCAATTACTGACTGTATATCTTCCTGTTGGAGGAAACTTTTTTCGCTTACTCACCTTTCCAATATTTGCCATCCTGGTGCTACGGCGTGGCCTCTATGCAGGCATTATCGGAATGTGTGTAGCATTTTTCATCGTAAGTATTGTCATAGGTCCCCAAAATGTGGCCTTGATGTTCTTAGAATGTGTTGGTGGTCTTTTTTTAGGTGTGACGATGAAACATCGCCTCCAGCATCTTCCCTTACTTTTGCTGGGTATAACCTGTGGTGCATTGACTCTGTACGGTCTCCTCATTCTCCTATTGTCATTAGTGGGGATATCTATTGCTAACCTCGTCCACGGGTTTCATCAACCATATCAAATAATCATTCATATTATAGACTTAATGGCCCCAAAAATAGGGCTGGCGACCATATGGAAACAGAGCATCTATCCAGAAGTTGTATCTCTCTCTAAACTGGCCCTTACCTATCTGTGGATAACGCTTTACCTGTTATTATGGATAGTGTTATGTCCAGTTGTTACTGCTGTTTATGCTGTTACCAATCTATTTGTGCGTCTCCTTGGCTACGATGTACGCCCATTTCCAGGTGGTAAGATTGGCCGAGTCGTACATTGGCTCACCCGTCGTATTGTCAAGATAGCAGTTAAACGAGGCATCATCAAAAGATATGAACATTAGCAATATATCACCACTTATTGACATCCAGCGTATTACCTATGCCTACCCTGTGCAGAAGGAAAAAGGGGAGAGGCTGTTTCTGTTCTGCGAGAGGTAAATCTTCAGGTCCAGCAGGGGGAATACGTAGTGGTGTTGGGACATAACGGCAGTGGCAAATCGACCCTGGCGAGGCATTGCAATGCTTTGCTGCTGCCGGATAGTGGGCGTGTTCTGGTGATGGGATGTGATACCAGAGATGCCACTAAACAGCGTACTATTCGGGAATGTGTAGGGATGATCTTCAAAATCCTGATAACCAGATTATTGCTACTGTTGTGGAAGACGATGTTGCCTGGGCTTTAACTGTGCGTGGTCTGCCAGTTGCACTGATCCGTGAACGGGTCGAGGCAGCGCTGATGGCGGTAGGTATTGCGGATTTGCGCCAGCGTTCTCCTCACAAGCTCTCTGGTGGACAACGCCAACGGTTGGCGATTGCAGGTGTACTGGCATTGCGTCCTCAATGTATCATTGCGGACGAGGCAACTTCTATGCTTGATCCGCTGTCGAGGCAGGAGATTGTGTTGCTCTTGCACCAGCTCAATCAGCAATATGGACTGACTATCATCCAGGTAACTCATCTGCTAGAAGAGGCTGCCCTGGCACAACGGGTAGTGGTAATGGAGCGAGGACAGATTGTTTTAGAAGGAACCCCGGCAGTCGTTTTTGCAGATTTGGAGCGATTACGCAAACTCAAACTGGCGATCCCTGAACCTATTGAGTTAGCATCGCGTTTACGTGAGGCTGGTCTGGCTATCTCACCGGAGGCAATAACTCTTGAAGCGATAGCCAGGGAGCTGATGTAATGAACAACGCGATTATCGTCACCCATCACCTCTCGCATTCCTATCAGTCAGACCGTTTGTGTAAATCAGCGCTGATTGATATCAACCTGGAGATTGCCGAGGGAAGTTGTACGGCCATCATTGGCGTGACTGGCTCTGGCAAAACAACGCTGGTACAGCATTTCAATGGGTTGCTACGTCCAACCCAGGGGACCGTTATCGTTGATGGAATTGATGTGGGGGCCAGAGGTGTGGATTTACCAGCATTGAGACAACGTGTGGGCATGCTTTTTCAGTTCCCAGAAGCACAGTTGTTTGGCCAGACGGTCTTTGCCGATGTCGCCTTTGGACCCCAGCGTATGCAAATTGGTCGGCATGAAATACGTGCTCGTGTACTTGGTGCCTTAGAGATAGTGGGATTACCTCATCATGAATATGGGTGGCGTTCTCCCTTTGATTTAAGTGGTGGACAGAGGAGACGTGTTGCACTAGCTGGTGTACTTGCGATGCTGCCTACTATTCTGATCCTGGATGAACCCACAATTGGACTTGATGCTGATGCACGTGGTGAGTTTTACACGTATTTACGACGTGCCCAGCAAGAGCAGGGGTAACAGTTATCCTTGTCTCGCATGATATGGCTGAAGTTGCTGCATTGGCTGATCAACTCTTTGTCTTGCATAATGGATGCCTGGTAATGCAGGGTACACCACGTACCATCTTTGCCGAAGGTGACCAGTTGCGCAAGTGGGGCCTGGGAGTTCCTCCACTGAGTGAACTGCTCTCACTGTTGCGTAAGGAGGGAATGGCAATTCCCAGAGAAGTCTTCACACTGGAGGAGGCCTATAAATTGCTAGTGGGCAAAGTTTCTCAAACACCTTAAATGTGGTTGATTGACACTGCTCGTCACCTGCGAAGCGCCGAAGGCGCTGAGGAATCAGAAAAAAACCATCTAACATTTCTTGTAACTGGAATAACATATGCTACTAAAAAATATCTCACTGGGAATGTATTATCCTGGAAAAAGTATATTACATCGTCTGCAAGCCAGAACAAAGCTACTGGCCTTGTCATGGATAATACTCTGCCTGATTATCGCAAACCAGCATAAGTGGCACTTTGCACCCTATATCGTCGTTGTCGCACTCGTGAGCGCAGGCGTCATACTATCGGGAGTATCACCTCGCGAGATGTGGCGGCGTATGTGGTTACTTATCTTGCTCATGGCTCTAGGAGCTATCCCAACGCTGTTCTCTACCGAAGTCGATAACAAAGTGCTGTACCCTCTTGGCCCTCTGCTTACCTCATATGGTTATGTCTATAATGTACTACTTGTCGCCAGTATAATACTGATCGTAGGCATCTTTTCGTCGTTCCTGCCACGGTTACGCTCTCTGCGCTGGATCAAGTGGAGCAGAGTTATTCTGGTGTTGCTAATGTTGGTAGTATTGATCTGCCTCTGGCTTATAAGCGGTGCTGCACCATCCCAACCTTTCCCGATAGGTCCATTCATTATTACCTATGGTGGAGTATGGACGGTGATGACAGCCTTTGTTGTCCTCTTAGTGCTCTATGCATGCTCGTTGCTCCTGACGATGACAACAACCCCTGTGGCATTGATTGAAGGTCTCACCATGTTGATGTCGCCATTGCGCCGTTTAAAGCTGCCTGTCGATGATTTTGCACTGATGACGTTACTTGCATTACGCTTCTTCCCCACTTTGATAGAGGAGGCAGAGCAGTTGACCAGAGCGCAGGCTGCGCGTGGCGCTGATCTGGCAAGTGGGATGGTACGCGAGCGTTTGCAGAGTCTGGCAACATTGTTTGTGCCACTGATGCAAGGAGTATTACGTCGTGCGGCTGATCTGGCGACGGCATTGGAGGCGCGCGGCTACGAAGTCGAGGGACGCCAGACGATGCTCCACGAGACAGCATTTGGGAAGGTTGATTATGTTGTATTGGGGGTGGTTGTGCTGGTGACGGTG
>CAWFFV010000004.1:0-33141 GCA_963814985.1 uncultured Chloroflexia bacterium
TCCGAGAGAGCGTGCAAGAGCGACGCACAAGGCAGCGGCAAGCGCAGCAAGCCAACGCCGCGAACCGAGAAGCCGAGCAAAAAAAGGAACAAGCAACCGAGCGCAGGAGACTGCAACACGAGCGAGCCCAAGAGCGCAGACAACGCCTACTGCAGCGCCACGAGATGCAAGAGGAACAAGCCCGCAAGCGTGAACTCCGTTTGCAAGGCAAAGAAGAAGACGAGCGATTACGCATCCAACGCCGTCTTTGGCATGAAGAGGTCCAACGAGAGCGTGCTGCTCGCCTGCAGCATCAAGAGCAACAGGCTGCACGCTCTTCTTCTCTGCCCGCCCCCTCTTCATCGCCTTCGTCAAGAATATTGCCCTCTCAGCAGGTTCTCACGGAGCCTCCAGTGCCACCTTAGCCTATACCTACCCGTGAAAAAGACCCTCTTCCCTACCTGCATGGATGAGTTACCACCAACTCTCCACCCGCTCTCGCATCGCATCGTAGCGCCATTTATGCCATCCTCAGCACTTCTCTACCAAGGCTATGACTGTTGGGCAACATTGCAGTCAGACCCGTCCAATCTACGGACAATAATTCTGATATCCTACAATCAATTTTTCATGAAATTTGAGGCCTCTCAATCTTGCTCACTCTTTTCTTCCTTCATCATCTCCCCGTCATTCCCCCTTTTCCTTCCAGAAATTTCTCCATACCTACCTCTTTCCTCATGAAATACCATTTTTCCTCGCATGCACTCAATTATCTCCTCTCTTTTCACCTCATATAATTCTGCCAAAACTTCCGTTTCCTCTTGCTCTCTTTTTTGAGGCTCTTTTTTTCTCGCTTATTGAGGCTTGCCCTCCATGCCCTTCTCAAGCCTCTTTACACAGAACAAGGAGGCCATGGCAAGGGTTGAGCGGCCTCCTTGTTCTTGACCACACTCTCTTCTTTTGCTCTTATTTGACTTTTTCCCTGATCCTCTTTTTTACCAGATATTTGAGGTCTCTCCCTACTTTTCTACTCTTCACACTCTTTTTCTCCTTTCTTACCTTCTTTACATATCCTCTTCACCTCATTTATCTCTTCTTTTTTCACCTCTCTCTTTTCGTCCGTTTACACTGCATCGATGAGTCACCAGAAGCCCTACACCTGCTCAAAATCGCATCATAGCGCCATTCAGGAACATTCTCAGCTCTTCTCTACCGGGGCTATGACTGTTGGGCAACGTTGCAGCCGGACTCTTCTTTGAGACAAATCGATCTCACCAAGAAGATGCCATCTCCTTGCCAACCTCTTGTTCTTCTCTACATTTTTCATTGGAGAGAGGCACCCATGCTATGCAACGGGCGAAACAGGAGTGCGCTGTGGATGGATGATTCACGGTTTGCGCAAACAGAAATGGTACATTATGAAACAATACTTGCCTTAAATATATCTTTAATGCTATATTACAACCCTTGAGATAAAATGAGTCTCAATGCTAATTATGTAGGAACACTAGCATGTTCTTTGCCTTAAAATTGTCTTGGCAAACTACATACGGAGGACAAATATGAATGATGATCGCTATACATCAGGTTGGGCAAACATTCGAAAGTTTGATGGAGAAGAAGGAGGAGCACTACAGCAAGCATTGGATGATCTTGCTAAAATTGCTCCTGACCTTGCACGTTATACAGTCGAATATCCCTTTGGAGATATTTACTCTCGACCTGAGCTTAGAAATCAAAGATCGCGAACTCATTAATGTCGCTGTTCTGACAGCATTAGGACGCCTCCCTCAACTAAAGCTGCACATCCCAGGCGCGCTTAACGTTGGCTGGACACGCGAACAGATCGTGGAAGTTATTACCCAGATGTCTGTCTATGCTGGCTTTCCTGCCGCACTCAGCGCAGCCTTTACAGCAAAAGAAGTGTTCGATGAAATAGATAGGCAAAACTCCAGATAACTGTGATCGGAAATACAGTTTAGCAAATTGTAAATGTTGGGATGAAGCGGCTCATGGCCAACTTTGGTGACTGACGAACTAACAAAAGGAAGAGGTACAATAGTTGTGAGTGCTTTATATAGACTCCGTTGGCGAATAGTAAAACGGGCAGGGAGAATCCCCGTCGAATCATTGAGAACACCTTTTACTCTTTTTCCTTGATCATAAGAGTCGTCAATGCCCAAGCAGAAGAGGCAAAGAGGCGGAAAGCAGGGAATTCGTGTGCATCTTCTCCCTGTCATGCCATTCGCCAACGGAGTCTATATAGAACACTCACAACTCAAATAAGCAACGCACTACAACCCCTGCTTTTCGCTCTGAGAAGTTCCTCTTCACTCCTTGCATGGGAATGAGCCACCAGAAGCTCTACACCCGCTCTCGCATCGCATCGTAGCGCCATTCATACCCATCCTCAACACTTCCCTACCAGAGCTATGACGGTTGGGCAACATTGCTGCCAGACAACGAACTCTGTCGAGATGATCTGGTCCCAACTGCTCTTCTTGGATCGAAAGCACTCGTCTCAACACACCATTCAGAGTGCCGGTCAAGTCACAGTGATGACAGGTGATAAGCCAGAGATCACAACAGCCAAGACAGAATGGATCATCTTTTCTGCTGGGAGAGTACGTTCTCCGCGACTCCATTGCACTGCTGGGCCGTAGATTGCCCAACTGAGGATCAGAGCTATGGTTTCTCTGGTTTCCTCTTGGAGGGGATCTCTCAATGAAACAGGCTTCAGCCAGGTCAAGAGGATCTCATAGACTTCTTGTCGAAAAGCCATCTCAAAGAGTGGCTCAAACTCTCGATCAGCAAGCTTGAGATGATCGCAAACGTGCGCAAGAAAGTCGAAGACGAGTTCAATAAGCGTACAGAGAGTGCTCCTCTGTAAGGGAGATGAGGCAGAAAGTTGGTTCCCCAACACCCGATGAAACTTCTCACGCATCCAGCTTTCTAAAAGCGCATATTTGTCTTCAAAGTGAGCATAAAACGTCGCTCGATTGACCGTAGCACGCGCCGCAATCTCTTGCACAGAAATGGAGTGAATGTTCTGCCTTTCTTCGAGGAGTGCTATGAAGGCTTGCAAGAGCAACTGACGGGTTCGCTTCACTCGTGGATCGTTTTCGTTGACTGGTATGGACATTCTCCCTCCCTCAACCAACAGTTTCCCCGTGATGTTGCCTAGACAACGATCCTGGCTGTTTGCTGATTGTTGAAAGCCTTGACATCCTTTATTCTTTCTCTTGTAAGGGTGTAGTATACACGAAATCGTTGATGATGCAACGCTGTTGTGTCAATCCGATGATTTCCTCTCTGCCGATGTCTCTGCAAGAGCACATCGAGGGAGATGGCCCAAAGGGAAGGATGAACGCTCATCCACCACGAACAATGATCGTCAGGAACACCATGTGCTGAATAGAACTATTGAAGGAGAAACATCATGGCGGCTACCATTCTCGTAACGAGCGCAACTGGTAATATTGGAAGTCAAATTGTCAAGCAACTCTCTGCTCAGGGCATCTCTGTTCGCGCCCTGGTCCGTCATCCTGAAAAAGCCGTGGATATTGCAGACTCAGGTGTTGAAATCGTTGCAGGTGATTTCGGCAAACCTGAAACACTTGATGCAGCTCTGAAAGGCATCAAAAAGGTTTTTCTGGTTTCTGCGCCTGATCCACGACAAGTGGAACTGCAAGGCAATGTTGTCAATGCCGCTCAACGTGCTCATACTCGTCATATCGTCAAGGTGGGGGCGCTTGGCACGAGCCTGGATGGACCAACGGCATTTGCTCGCTGGCATGCGCAAACGGAAAAGCAAATTATCGATGCAGACATTGCCTATACATTCCTCCATCCGAACGGTTTTATGCAGAGTTTGTTGGCTTCAGCATCAACAATTGCTACTGAGGGTGTTCTATATGCACCGATGAAAGACGGCAAAGTGAGTCTTGTTGATGTGCGTGATATCGCTGCGGTAGGTGTCACTGCACTCACCGAGAGCGGTCACGACCCACGGGTTGCGCAACGAGATGCAGCTCGTCAGTGAACTGGCTTGAGAGCGTCTGTGATTGCTTTCCTCGTTTCACAAGGGTGAGGCATTTCTCACCTGTGATCAGCAAACGGCGAGCAGGTCGAATTGGCCTGCAAAGCCATTTCATTCGAATGTGCAGCTCGTTGCGCAACCCGTGGGCACGAAGGAAAAACCTACGATATTACGGTCAGAGCCACTGCTATGAGATATTGCTGCGAACTCTCTCAGGCACTGGTAAAGTATGTGGACGTTCCACCAGACGCGCCCTGCAGGGAATGTTGCATGTGGGGATGCCGGAGTGGCTCGCAGATGACATGGTCAAGCTTTTTTGGATTCTTCAGTGAAGGGCATGCTGCGATGGTAACCAACGTTGTAGCCACTGTTGCGAAGAAGCAACCCATTAGCTTTGATCAGTTTGCTCATGATTACGCACGGGCTTTCAAGGCTTGACTCGTGTGAATACGTGGAGCGCGTGGGCCACCACAGATGGTGAAGAGGTCCGCGTCGTTCTAAGGAGAAACACTCATGAGAAATCAGTCGCGCGTCACATCTGCTCTCGTCACTGGAGCGAATAAGGGCCTTGGCTTCGAGATCAGTCGACAACTTGGACACAAGGGCATTTCTGTTATCATGGCCTCCCGTGATCGGCAACGTGGTGAGAATGCTGTTACTCAGCTTAGAAAGGAAGGCATTGATGTCCACTTTGCATTGCTCGACGTCACGAGGACGGAGTCAATTGCTGCGCTAGCTCAATTTGTCGAAGAGCGCTTTGGACAATTAGACATTCTCGTGAATAATGCAGGAGCAGCGCTTGATTGGACACCTACACCCACTCAACCAAGCCAGGTAAGCCCTGAGATTGCCCACCAGACGTTCGATATCAACTTCTTTGGGCCACTTGCAGTAACACAGGTGTTCCTGCCACTGCTGAGACAAAGTCCAGCCGGACGGATTGTCAATGTGTCGAGTTTCCTTGGTTCACTGGCAGAGATGAGCAATCCTGATACCTCTCGCGCTGGTATGATCATGCCGATGTATCGGGCTTCAAAGGCTGCGCTCAATGCACTGACGCTGCTTTTTGCCAAGGAGCTGCGCAATACGCTCATCAAGATCAATGCTGCCAATCCCGGTTGGGTAGATACTGATGGTGGCATTCCTTCGTGGATGCGAGCTGCAATGGGGGGGAAAGGAGACGCATTGTCGGTGGAGGAGGGAGCTGATACACCTGTCTGGCTGGCAACTCTGCCAGATGATGGTCCGACAGGTGGCTTTTTTGACTCTCGTGCCCCAATACCCGTAAGAACAATGTGGTCACTTTTGTGACCTCTTCCCTACTTTTAGTAGTTGTGAGTGGTTTCTAGAGAAACTGCTCACAACCTTTATTATTCGCACGCCCACAACCCTGCTTTCCCGCTCTGAGAAGCCCTTCTTCCCTCCCTGCATGGAGGATGAACACCACACCCGCCTAAAATCGCATTCTAGCGCCATTCTAAGCACTTCCCTGCTAAAGGACAACTATGCTATACTTTGACCAATAGGAATTCGTTCCTTCCCTCTCTCCCCTCCTCACCTCATTTATCTCTTCTTTTTCCCCCTCTCTCTTTTCGTCCGTTTACACAGAACCGTCCAAAACAGGCTCAAGCGAGACCTGTTTTGGACCGAATGAAGAAGGTTCTGACCAAAAGGCGGGGTTGTCAAACAAGAGAAAGAGTCCTACAGTGAAAGAAAATGAAAATGCATTCCATCACAGAAGGAGAACTCTCTCATGCAGATACAAGTATCGCTCAAAATGGAGATTGCAGCAAGCGCAAGTTTGACAGAAATGGAACAGTGTATTCAAGAGGCAGGGCAACAGACAATGCGAGAGGCACTCAAAAAGGCCATCAGACAACAAGAAGACCAAGAAGTTGGGTGTCCCCATTGTGGTGAAACGCAGCGTCGATTGGAAGGAACCATGCGACGCGTGATCGCAACCATCTTTGGGCGTGTAGAAATCCAGCGCCGGCGCTTTCGTTGCCAGCATTGTCTGCGTCGGTGGTGCCCTGCCAATCGTCTCTTTCTTGACCTCAAAGGAGGCAAGATCAGCCAGGAGTTGCAGGAGGCAGCGATGCTGGTCGGATGCTCCTGGCCCTATCGCGTGGCATCGGCCGTCTTGAAGAAATTGAGTGGAGCTCAAATCAGTGCAGAAGAGATTCGTTTGTTGACCAACAAACGAGGCAAGCAGCGGGCTGAAGAGCAAGAAGAACAAGCAAAAGTGGAGCAAACCAAACAAGAACAAATTGTCTCGGTGCCTGCAGATCCACAGTCAGAGCAGGCGAAGAAACCCATGCTGGTGGGATTAAATGGGGGGTGGGTGTGCAGTCAAGAGCAGCGAGGGGGGATGGAAGGGGAAGTGGCAGTGGTTTGTTCGCATGTGGAAGATCTGCCAATGCCAACAGTGTCGACGACCTTCTCCTTGAGCAAGCGAGGGGGACCACGACATGCGCCCAGGCAACGGCATCGGCTTGCCCAGCGGCGTTACGCGGCAACGTTTGCATCATCAGCGCACCTGGGTCTGCAAGCTGGGGCAGCATCATGGATGCTGAGTGGGGACCGCAATCGCCCGGTCGTCGTCCTGGCAGATGGAGCCGAATGGATCAAAACCGAACAAAAGAGGCACTTCCCGAACGCGATCTGCATTCTGGATTGGGCTCATCTTTGGCGAGAAGTCAGCCATGCTCTCCGGGCAGCAGCGCGGGCCAAAGCTCTGCCTACAAAAGAACGAGACTATCAACTGTTCTTGCATCGGTCTTGGCTCTGGCACGGTGATGTCGATCTGGCGGTGAAAGGATTGAGCGCCTTGGGAACAGGGTTGCCCGAAGAGAGTTTGGAGGTTATCAACAAAGCGATCACCTATCTGAAAAATCAACGGTCTTGGATCGGCTCGTACGAGCAATGGCGTGCGCTCGGCTACCCTGTAGGAAGTGGAATGATTGAACGAGCCGTTGCTCTCGTGATCAATCGCCGCATGAAAAAGCGCGGCATGCGTTGGAGAAGGGAGAACGCAACGGCTGTTGTGGCCTTGCGAACCGATGTGCTCAATGGGGATTGGATGATACCTCAGCGGCTACGGGCTTTTCCTTAATCCAGCCCTGGGTTTTGGGTGGAACCTTCATCCACCTCCTCCTATTATGAACAATGACAGTTCATGAAAATAGCGATCACTATTGACAACAGAGACGCAATAGCTGTAGTATATCACTATCCGTTGCCAAGCACTGCAACCAGGTTGCCAAAGACAGCAACAAGAAGGAGAGGAATATGCCAGAAAAGATGCTCGATGTAAAGCAGATTCAGGAGAGGCTCGGTATTAGTGAGCGCACTATTTTTCGCCTGTTAAAAAATGGCGAATTAACCGGCTTCAAAGTTGGACGTACATGGCGCTTTGAGGAATCTGATCTGCAGGGTTTCATTCAAAGACAACGAGAGAAAATCTCAAAGTAGGTGGAACTTGATGCAGTAGAGTCCCCGTGTGCGCTGCCGTTGCCAGCCAAAATGTCCGTAGACAGCGCATCTGGTAAACGCTAGGGCGAGGGGATCTGGCGCCTTGCCGAACAATTAGGTTTCTCTGGTGGTGCTGTACTGTAACCTGGTTGTGGCACAGGACAGGTCCTTTCCTACGCACCATCCTCCTTTGAAATCCAAGCCACAGGCGTTGAGCAGGAACCCTCCACGGCCAGCATCGCACAACTGCTCTTCCCCAAGGCAAATATCATCAATGCCTCCCCCCAGGAGGTGGCCCTGGTCAATGAAGCCTTTGATTTGGTCGTGGGCAATGTCCCCTTTGCGGACATTCCCATTTATGACAGGACCTTACCCTTTAAAGAAAAACTCTCGCTTCATAACTACTTCATGTATCGCTCGCTGCGGCTTTGCGTCCTGGCGGTATTGCAATCCTCGTGACTTCTCGCTACACAATGGACGCGGTAACCGACAAGACGCGTGAGATCCTGTCACGACTTGGGTTGGTGCGCAACGCGTCGGCTCAAATAGAGCACAAAGGGGGAAGTGGGTGTTCTCTGAGCTCAAAAACGAGCCCGTTCTTTCCCACTTTTATTGTATCACCTCCTGTCTACTTGCACACTGCCTTTTTGGACGTTTTTTTTTGGCGTTCCTTCCCCTATACTCAGGCGGAAGCGATGCCACTCTGGCGCACCTGCGGTGAAAGCTCTCCTTTGAGCAAAGATGCCTCTCGTGTTTGTGCTCAAAAAGCACGTACTTCATCAGGCGTGTGCCAGACCCTCGTCGTGTGCGAAAGGAGTCACCGAGAGATGAAAGGAGAAGAGATATTATGGCGGCAAGCGAGCAATCTGTTCTATTAAAGGAGGTAAACGTATGAGTTCCTATGTGCTTGGTTTTCAGGATATTGACAAAACAAAACTCATGGTTGTTGGGGGTAAAGGCGCGAACCTGGGGGAACTTTCCAAGATTGAAGGAATACGCGTACCGGATGGCTTTTGTATTTCTACTGAAGCCTTTAAAAGAATCATTGGGGAAACGTCGTCGATTAACGAATTACTTGATCAGTTATCGCTTCTAAAGGTGGAAGACCGGGATAAAATCGGTGAACTTAGCGGTGAGATTCGCAGGGTCATCGAAGGGATAGCCATCCCTCAAGACATTCATGAAGAGATCACCCGCCTCCTCTCCAGGCTTGATGAAAAAAATGCCTATGCAGTACGATCCAGCGCAACTGCAGAGGATTTACCGACGGCCTCTTTTGCAGGCCAGCAGGATACGTATTTGAACATTATCGGAAAAGAGGCAATCCTAAAGCATATCAGCAAGTGCTGGGCATCGCTATTTACCGAGAGGGCAGTAATTTACCGCCTTCAAAACGGCTTCGACCACCGTAAAGTCTACCTGTCTGTGGTTGTTCAGAAGATGGTCTTCCCGCAGGCGGCAGGAATTTTGTTTACTGCCGATCCCGTCACTTCTAATAGGAAGGTGTTATCCATTGATGCCAGCTTCGGACTTGGTGAGGCTTTGGTCTCCGGCCTGGTGAATGCTGATATCTATAAAGTGCGTAACGGCAAGGTTATCGATAAGAAGATATCCACCAAGAAGCTGGCTATTTATGCCTTAAAAGATGGCGGTACGAAAGAACAGGAGATTGAGCCTGAGAGGCAGAATAGGCAAGCGCTGACGGATGAGCAGATTTTGCAGCTTGAGCGCATAGGCAGAAAGATCGAAGAACATTTCGGTTGCCCCCAGGACATCGAATGGTGTTTGGTTGATGATACATTTTATATTGTCCAGAGTCGGCCAATCACTACTTTATACCCTATCCCTGAAGCGAATGATGAAGAAAATCACGTTTACATATCTGTCGGCCATCAACAAATGATGACCGATCCCATGAAACCACTGGGATTGTCTTTATGGCAGTTAACAGCGGCCCGGCCCATGTTTAAAGCTGGTGGAAGGTTGTTTGTTGATGTCGCACAAAATCTGGCTTCACCAGCTGGCAGAGAAATGGTATTAAATGCCATGGGACAACACGATCCGCTCATAAAAGACGCACTTATGACCATAATAGAGCGAGGAGATTTCATAAAATCGTTACCAAATGATAAAAAAGAACAGAGTCCCAGTCAAAGCAATAAAGGTATGTCGCCCGCAGGCTTTCAAGCACAAATCGAAAACAATCCGACAATCGTTTCTGATTTGATGAAGAGGAGTCAAACATCGATAGAAGAGTTAAAACAAAACATCCAAACGAAATCAGGATCAGATTTATTTGATTTTATCCTGGAAGATATCCAGGAATTAAAAAAGATTTTATTTGACCCACAAAGTTCGGCTGTGTTTATGGCTGCTATAAATGCTTCATCATGGATCAATGAAAAAATGAACGAGTGGTTAGGTGAAAAAAACGTAGCAGATACGCTTTCTCAATCTGTCCCAAACAATATTACTTCGGAAATGGGTCTGGCGCTATTGGATGTCGCAGATGTGATTCGTCCTTATCCAGAAGTAATTGAGTATTTACAACAGGTAAAAGATGATAACTTTTTGGATGAACTGGTTAAGTTTGATGGTGGACAGGAAACCCAAGACGCTATCTATGCTTATCTTAACAAATACGGAATGCGATGTGGCGGGGAAATCGATATTACGAAAACTCGTTGGAGCGAAAAACCAACTACACTTGTCCCCATGATTCTCAGTAACATCAAAAACTTTGAGCCTAATGCTGGCAATCGGAAATTTGAGCAAGGGCGACAGGAAGCTTTGAAAAAAGAACAAGAGTTATTAGATCGATTGAAGCAATTACCGGATGGTGAACAAAAAGCCAAAGAAACAAAACGAATGGTCAGCCTCATCCGGAATTTCATTGGTTATCGTGAATATCCAAAATACGGCATGATTAATCGTTACTTCGTTTATAAGCAGGCTTTACTGAAAGAAGCCGAACAACTCGTACAAGCCAACGTTATTCATGAAAAAGAAGATATCTACTATCTCACTTTTGAAGAACTTCGCGAAGTCGTACGCACAAATAAACTGGATTACCAGATCATCAGCAAACGAAAAGACGAGTACAAATTCTATGAAAAACTCACTCCCCCACGTGTTATCACGTCTGATGGTGAAATCATTGCAGGTGAGTACAAACGAGAAAATCTCCCAGCCGAAGCTCTTGTAGGTCTCCCTGTTTCTTCCGGAGTGATAGAGGGACGAGCACGTGTCATCTTACACATGGAAGATGCTGATCTGGAAGAGGGAGATATATTAGTCACCTCCTTTACTGACCCTAGCTGGACACCATTGTTTGTATCCATAAAAGGCCTCGTCACCGAAGTTGGTGGGCTGATGACCCATGGAGCAGTTATCGCACAAAAGCGCGTCGAAATGATTAAGAATGCCTGGGCGGCGCAGAAAGCCATCAAAGAAGTGATGGTGTTCCTGCAAGGTCACGGTGTTTCGACGACGTATGCGGTCAGGATCTTTAAACAATATGGTGACCATTCCAGAACAGGGGCGAGCATAATTTCTTGAGCTTCCATGGCTTTTCATTTCTCGCTCGCCGGTCTCACCTGAAGGGAAAACAAGCTGGAGCTTGCCCCTGTTCTGGAATGGTCTCCTAAAGCTGGTGTGGCAAGCCTGACTGAGATCCTGGCGGTCGAGGGAAGGCCACAGAACATTCGCGTCGTAGCGATCAGTCCGGGCGCGGTAGAGACAGAGATGTTGCGCCAGGCTGCGCCACACCTGAAGGCAGGCATGACGCCCGATGAGATGGCGGAAATCTTGCTCTTCCTGGCTGGCGAGACGGGTCGCGTGCTCAGCGGGACCAACCTGGAGATTTTGAGTAACGCGTGAGCAGAGACCTGCAGAATGACAAAGGGAGCACACGATGGTCTACCTGACAAGGCGTACCACATTTAGCGCCGCGCACCGCCTGTGGAGCGCGGAACTGACGGACGAAGAGAACTACGCTCTCTACGATAAATGCGCCAACCTTTACGGTCATGGTCACAACTACACGCTTGAAGTAGCAATACATGGGAAACCAGACTCCAGGACAGGGATGGTGTTAAATCTGACGGTCATGAGCAGATTATACATGAGCAAGTCATAGATTGGGTTGATCATAAGCATCTCAACTATGATGTACCCTGGCTGGAAGGAAATCATTCCTACAACCGAAATGCTCGTCATTACGTTCTGGGAACGATTGGCAGGTGCCTTTCCCGAAGGTCTGCTCTACGATGTGACGCTGCATGAGACGGAAAATAACAGCGCCAGTTATCGCGGCTCGAAGTAAGAAAGAGGTCTATATGACAGTAGTATCAGTAATCATCCCCACATTTCAGCGTCCCGAACGTCTGTGGTTCGCACTGGAAAGTGTGGCAATGCAAACCTACCCAGAAATAGAGATTGTTGTCGTGAATAATGGCGGCATTTCAGTCAAAAACGTGGTAGACCGCTATAAAGAATCCTTTCCACAACCAATTCAACTGATCACATTACCCGAATCTGTCGAATAGCAGCAGCACGCAACAGAGGAATTGCTGCCGCACATGGCGAGCTCATTGCCTTACTCGATGACGATGATCGCTACCGCCCCATTCATCTAGAGCAAGTTATCAAAGCCCTCAAGCAGACACCAGAAGCCGCCTTAGCGTATGACGATGGGCTCATCATGATAGAGCATACAGCAAGCGTCAATAATGAACCACAGATTGTCGCTACCTGCCGTCTCGGTTTACCCTATGAAAAGGAACGTTTCGAGCAGGATGATCATATTTTGGTGGTATCTATTGTAATGCGGCGTGCAGCATTTGAAGCTGTGGGGGGATTGACGAAACAATGGCTGTCTGTGAGGATTGGGATTTTCTTTTAAAAGTACGCACACAAGGCACACTCCTCTACGTACCTGGCGAAATAGGCTCAGAATATAGTATGCGCATCCTTGCAAATGACAATATTAGTAGCACATTTGATAGTCAGCGGTATGCTGCTCTCGCTCTCCTTGAGACCCGCTATAACCTGCCTCCTCTGGTTCCAAAAACCTTTTACGATGTGGCCCGTGACCTTGGCTGCGAAGTCATTCCCGTAGATGTGGAAAGATGATCGCTCTGTGGCCTCAATAGGGAAATGCTGAGGTGGAAATCTGTCTCAGTAGGTGGGTCGCATACCAGGCAAGAGCACAGGGAAGGTGTTTGCTTTTCACACCTTCTCTGACTTCAATGATGTGGGTCTCTTGATCTCTATTGAAACAAGATACATGGTAGCTGCTGGTATCATTTGTGGTCACTGTTCATTCTGGCTGGAAAGGTATTTCATGAAGATAATGTACTATAGGGGGAAGTTTCCTAACTTTGGGGATGAACTCAATAGGTGGATGTGGCCAAAATACTTCCGAATTTTTTTGATGATGATGAGAAGGTTCTTTTCATTGGGATTGGCTCGACTATAGGGAGTTATTACGAGAAAGCGGCAAAAAAAATTGTATTTGGTGCGGCGTGTGTACCAGGTTACAACGATAAGCCCGATGTTCATGGCGCAGATTGGGATATCTATTTTGTCAGAGGGTATCGTACAACACAGGTATTGAATATCTCTCCTGATTTAGCGTTGGGCGATGCTGCTATTTTGCTTCGTACTGTTGTTGATACGCAACGAAAATCCTCTGAGATCGTCTCATTCATGCCTCATTGGGAGAGTTTGGAGCGGGGAAATTGGGAGCACGTTTGTCGCCTGGCTGGTATCAACCTGATTGACCCTCGCCGCCCAATAGAAGAGATTATTAGTGAGTTGCTACGGTCACGGATGGTTATGGCGGAAGCTATGCATGGTGCAATTGTATCTGATGCCTTGCGTATTCCCTGGGTTCCTCTGCTTCCAATAGATGATATACATCGAGAAAAGTGGTTTGAGTGGGCGGAGGCTTTGGGAATACGCCTGAAACCGCATCGTTTCTTGCCATCGAGCTTGCTTGAAACAAAGATTACCTTGAAGCATCACCCAACGCTGGTCAACCTCATAGACTCGGCGGCTTTATCCCCTACCTCCCATCTCATCAACAAAGGAGCAATACATGTAGCTGCATACAAATTGACACAGCTTGCCAAAATCTCACCTTGCCTCAGCGATGAGAGGGTAATAGACCGTGTGACGGAAAGAATGCTGGAGAAAGTTCAACTGTTACATCGGAATTACGCAGCATGATTATATGATAAACGTTTTTGTCGTCATCCTGCACATATGGAAATGCTGAGGCTCTGACGCAAACCCGCATCATCGAGGTTGCGTCAGAGCCAAGATATGGTTCACAATGTGCCTGAGTGCTGGCCCGCCTTTCTGTCCATGTGGGTACGCTCTTGAAGTTTTCTGAACTGGCGAGAGGCGTGCAGTCCCCCCACAAAGATGAGAACCCCAGCCCCGATATGAAGTAGGTTGATCGCGTTCAGTTCGCCTGTGGGCAGATGGACGATGACCCCTTGCAGCGGCGTACTGCTCACATAACCGCTGAGGAACGTGGCGAGGAATAAACTCAGGGTCGTGACGGCTCCCAAGGTGGAGAAGACGTGGCCCACCATCTGCTCTGGCGTGGCCAAGAGGACCAAGGGTCCAACCAGCACCTCGGCCTGCATCGTGGCGATGCCAATGAGCGTGAAACCCATCAGGTCGATGATCGCCTGATTTGGTACGGTTGAGACGACGACCATCACCCCCGCAAAGAGGAGGGCACGAGCATAGACGCTGGTCGCTCCAAATTTCCCCGCCGTACGATCAACGAGCAAGGTCCCCAAGATGCCCCCAATGGCTGGCACAGCGCTGAAGAGGCCAAACAGGCTCATGGGCACATGAATATTCTGGGTGATGTAGAAGAGGCCAGGACGCTCACAATGCCCCATCCAAAGGAAAACAGGCTCTCGGTAAGCAGAAGAGTGCGGAGCTGGAGATGGCCCCCGATGAATCGCAACCCCTCGCGCAGTTCCGTCAAGACGCGCCGCAGTGATGTGGGTTGGGCTGACGCGCGACTTTCTGCTGCAGATACGCGCATGCGCCCGACCAACACCCAGGAACAGGCAAACGAGGCCGCATTCAAGGCAATCGCCCACCCGGCTCCCAAGGAGACGTAGCAGATGCCGGCACAGGTAGACCCGATGGCCCAACTGAACACGCCAGCCCCGACGGTCAGCGCCGAAGCGCGGGTAAGCTGCTCTTGCGGGACCACCTCTTTGAGGATCGCCTTGGCCGCCGGAGTGAAGAACTGACTCAGACCACTGACGGCTGCCACCACGAGATACATGATGGTGAGCTTGAGAGCAAGTGGTAGCGGGAGCGGTCCACTGATCGGCAAAAGGGAGCACACCAGCACGGCCCGGAGCGCATCCATGATGCGCATCGTCCGTTGTTTGGGCCAGCGGTCCACAAACACACCAACGAATGGGCCGATCAGCAGGGCCGGAAGCGCGGCGGCCAGCACCACGCATCTGACAGCAAGGGGGGCCGCGCTCTGGTTCTCGAGCAGCGTCCCGACCCATAAGATGAGCATCATCGTGAACAGCACATCGCCAATCTGCGAGATCGTCCCACCAAGCCACAACAGTGAGGAAACATAGGAATCCTTTCACACGCGACATCCGCGTTGAGATACGAGAAGGGTTCAAGCGTGTCTCAAGAGGGGGGGTGCAGTGCGAAAAAGAGGGGGAGAGGTCCGGACAGGGGAAACAATGGGGAGCGCTTGCCTCTCCGCTTACTCCTCGATTCGCGCCGCATGCTGCGCGAACACACCGGTACTCTCTCCCTGACACTTTTTTGAAGAATGCATAAGAGTACATGATACGTATTTCCTTTGTTTTTTTAAAAACGCAGGGAAAAACGCCATCCATGCACAGAATTCCGAAAGAGCAAACAGTTGACGAGATCAGCGTTTCTTAACGCTTTACGCTCAATATCCAAGAGATAGAGTCGCCCAATACGAAAGATGCCTTTGTCGCGCCGATCGTGACGATCATACCGATCCCGTTTCCCATTATGAATGCATGAAGCCGCCAAATGAGCTAGCCACCACACCATTAAAAAGAGCACAAAGAGCAGATGATCCACGCGATCCAGGCGACGAACATGACTCTCTTTCCAATCCCATCCACGGCTTTTGAGATCTTGAAAGGTGGATTCGACTCGCCAACGCAACAGGTAATCGGCGATGCGCCGACGGCACGCTGGCCGATCGGAAATGACGAACAATGCTTCCTCCTCATTGTTCTCCCAGCAGGCACTCAGATTGGTCTCGATTTGATCCTCTTGCCATAAACGAATATGTCCATAAAACCGCATACCAGGCTCGTTCACCAGATCAGAGACGGGACAGGTTGGCAAAAGACGGCCTTGACTGGACCAGTGCTCACACGTGTGTTGCTCACAGATTCGAAAGAGATAGTGCCACCGATATTTTTGACACAAACGGACCATCGGAAAGCATCCAAACGCACTATCTCCCATGATCGTACAGTCGGTCTCTCCAAGATGAGGAGCCAAACGCTCGAAGAGTTTGTCAATACATTCCCATAATCCTTGATCCCATTTGGTTTGTCCCGGCATCACTTTCCAGACCAGAGGTAAGACGCGTGAATGCTGTAACAGGCCAATATAGATCACTTGCGCATGTTCTTCGTATGGCGTCAGGTCAATCACCAAACGCATCGGCTTTTCCCGAAAAAAAGGCATCACCACCTGTAAAAGATCATCCCATGTCTTTTCTGTATCTATCTTTGTATTACTCAGAAAACGCTCTAAACGCCGCTCAATACTAGGCGCTTTTGCATCACTTTCTGCCAATAACGCTTCTGCCACTCGTGAGATCACAATGCTTTCTGCCTTGATTGCTCCGAGTACAAACATCGCCAAGGTTTTGCTTTGATGTCCATGAAGTCCGTGAAAAAATTCCTTGACTTGCTGGTGCCAGACTGTACATAATGGACTGAATGCATTCATTGAGATCGTCCTCCTCAAGCTTGGTTTTTGATTCTGCTTGTTAGGACGATCTCTTTCTCCTTCTGTCTCTTTTCTTTCCCAAATGGATGCCTGAAACCGCCAGTTGATGCTCGAAATTACACCCCTTTTTCTCTTATTCTTCTCTTTTACCCTTTTTGTATCCTGAAAAAAGTGTCAGGGAGAGAGCGTCTTGATCCAGCCATGCTCGCTCAACATCATCTCGGCGCGACGCTACATACCTTGTTCTGGATCTTTCTCCCCGACTGGATAGCGCTTTGGTTTTGGTTCCCCGACACGCCTGGTCCGTTTGGGTTTTGTTGCTGGTGTGTCTGCGGATGCATCCGTCGGAGCCTGCGGTGCAGGGTCTGTGGATTCGGGGGTGAAGTCTTGGCCTCCCGGTTTTCGGTTGCTTCGGCCGCGTCTCCGGTTTTCTTTTTGGCCCAGTTTTGGCGGAGCGGCAGGAGGCATCCACCCGCCTCGATCCTTGCCAAGTTTCCGGGCTCTGCGGTGTCTGCGGCTTTCGGCTCGGCCTTTTTACGTGCACGGGTCTTCTTGGCTGGTGGCGGTGGGGGTGCCTCCCCACTTGGAACGTTCGGAACCTCCACAGGAGGGGGCTTCTGAGACTGCCATCTGCTTGGGAGGCGTCTCGCGTGGAGGGAGTGGAGGAACAGGAGCGATCAGCTCACCACCTTGCAACAGTCGCCACACATGTTCCCGGTTGACTTCGGTATGGTTGAGCCGCTGCTCCCCTTCGTAGGCATTCAGGGCCATTTGCCGATAGATGTCCACGGGGAGGGCATGATCCTGAACACAATCCAGAGAAAGCCTGCTCTTGCCATCATCAAGGGCTGTGGAGACGGCACGCAGCAGCCAGTCCTTCAAGAGGCCAATACAGCCGATGCTGCACTTGTAGAAATAGGAGACCATTCCATTTGGGGGCTAACTGCTGGGTTTCTTCATTATCGGGTTGAAAATATAGGCAAAGAGTCCCTCTCCTCTGGGCAAAAACGAGTGAAGTAAGTATAGTGGTGTTGCGAGAAGAGAGATCGAGCACAGGAGGAGAAGCAAGGATGGAGAGCACAGACCAGGGAGTGGAAGTCTATCAACTGCGCATCTGGATACGAAAGATTAGTCCCCAGATCTGGCGTCGCCTGCTGGTGCGAAGCGATAGCACCATTGTCCAATTTCACGATACGCTTCAAATCGCATTTGGCTGGAATGATGAGTGTATCACAGATTGAAGAAGCCCTGAGAGAAATACTGGGGCCACAGGCAAATGAACTAGCGAAGAAAACGGGTTTCATCCAACGAAAACGTAAATAAGGGATAACTGGAAGCAACTTCGTACAAACACTCGTGTTACAAAAGAGGCAGCAGATATTCCAATCTTCAAGAGATTTCATGCTGTTATATTGGAAGATAGCACGGTTATCTCATTACCTCCTGAACTAGAAGAGGTATGGGAAGGATGTGGAGGAAGCACAGGAACCAGTAAAGCTGCTCTTAAGATGCATGTACGGTGGGATATCAAGAGTGGAAAACTGCAAGGTCCACAATTGACGGATGGAAAGGTACATGATTCAAAAGGTCCATTTCAAGATACACCAGTACCAGGAGAAGCACTTTATGTTGCCGATTTAGCCTATTTTTTCCTGTCACGTATAAAGCAATGGAGAAAACGAGATGAAGATGAGAAAAGACGCTATGTTGTCACTCGTTTTAATACACAATGCAACTTATACATACATAGTGGACATAAACTGGAATTACATGGCTTACTGCCTCGCCAGCCAGGAATGGTGGTAGAACTGGGAGTAGTCGTCGGGAAACGAGAGGCTCTCCGTCCTTCCGGGTGATTTTGAAGTAAGGATTTTGCGAGGACACCTCGTGCTCCGTCAGGGGTTGCCACCCCTGCACCCCATTTTCACCCGGAAGGACGGAGAGCCAAACGAGATCGTCTTTCTGCACGATTTATTATGATTTGCCTTTCAGATGAGATTACGAAGAAGCGCCAGGAAAAAATTGAAAAAGAAGCAAAAGATGATGGACGCACGGCATCACTGGAACAGTTGGAACTAGCGCGATGGCTCTTGTTGCTGACAACTGCACCACGCCGCCTCCTCTCTTTCTGTGAAATTGTGGTCATTGTGCGCCTTCGCTGGCAAATTGAGTTACTGTTTAAGCTGTGGAAAGAGCATGGCATGATTGACGAGTGGAACAGTAAGAAACCCTGGCGGATTCTATGCGAAATTTATGGGAAAATGATCGCCATGGTCATTCAACACTGGTTACTGCTTTGGGGATGTTGGCATGATCCACATCGCAGTTTGGTCAAAGCCGCTGATATTGTGCGACAATCTGCTCGCAGAATTATTGACGCATTACATGCCAACAAAGAAACAAAACGGATGCAACAAGCACTTCGGGCTATCAAGCAGGAAATGCGTTCAGGGTGTCGCCTTGATATGCGGTCAGCGCACCCCAACACCTCACAACTCTTGCTTGATGGCTTGGATTGGCATCTGACCTTAACTTAATGCGTATGGGGTAAAAATGTTAGGACCCCTACTCAGATTCCGTTTCTCCACAAAGCCTTTGGGATCGCAGCCTCAGTTCTTTCTCATCAATTTTTGCAACACTACCCGTTGTTTTGATATGAATTGTCTCAGATGGCTGGGGAACTCTACAGAAATGAGAAAGCTTCATAATTATCTCTTCAGTTTTGTGAGCCTTTCTCTCACTTGCTGGAGTAGCTCGTCAGTTTTGCAGAAAGCAAAGCGTACATAACCATACCCGATATGTGCATGTTCCTGACTATAGAATGATTTTAAGGGGATGCAAGCCACGCCTATCTCTTTTGTCAGATAGCGCGTAAATTCCACTGGCGCTCCGTCAAATACGTTGGAGTAATCCGCCATGACAAAGTAGGTTCCTTGGGGAGAGGAGTAGGAGAGTCCTCCAGCGTCAAGTGCCTCGAGCATCAACTGAAGTTTTGTCTCATACATGGTTTGAAATGTCTTGTAGTAGGTATCGGGCAAATGAAGTGCATAAGCGATTGCTTCTTGTGAGGGATGATGTGCGGCGAACGTCACGAATTGATGAGCATCTAAGACACCTTTTATCAGATTTGAAGGTCCATATACCCATCCGACCCGCCAGCCGGTTGTGCTAAAGGTCTTTCCAGCACTGCTCACAGTCACAGTACGTTCAAACATACCCGGGAGTGTGCTAACAGGGATATGTTGTGCTGGTGCAAAAACCAGATGCTCGTATACTTCATCGGAAATGACTGTCACATCGTGTTCGATACATAATTCAGCGATCAAGGTCAGTTCTTCGTGCGAAAAGACACGAGCACTGGGATTTTGTGGAGTATTCAAGATGAGGGCGCGTGTTTTCTTGCTAAAAGCTGAGCGGAGTTCGTCCGGATCAAACGTCCAGGTTGGAGGATGAAGCGGTACATATACTGGTACAGCACCTGCCATAAGGATGTTGGGCACATATGAGTCGTAGTATGGCTCAATGACAATCACTTCATCACCAGGATCGACAAGCCCCAGGATAGCAGAGAAAATGCCTTCAAGTGCACCAGTTGTAATAATGACTTCTCTTGATGGGTCGATTTCTAAATTATAGAAGCGTGCTGTGTGATCGGCAACGGCTTGGCGAAGAGATGGTGTGCCAGCGCTTGGTGCATACTGGTTGCATTGACCAGACTGTGCTGCCTGTACCATCTGCAAAACAATATCTAGCGGTGCATCGAAATCTGGTTTTCCTTGCCCTAAATTCAATGCCTTGTACTGTTGTGCAAGCATATTTATTTCGGTAAACACCGTTGTACCAAATGTAGAGACACGAGAGGCAGAAGTCGGCATACAGGAAGCTTCCTTTCAATATATGATGGGAACACACACTATCTTTTTATGCATCCTCTCTCCCTACGTGTACCGTCTCTCCTTCTTCGAGAGTATCCGCTTGCATACGAACGGCCCGTCGTTGTTCCCGTATAAGCGATGCGATTAAAGCGATGAGGAAGACGACAATAGGGTAAAGGATCTTCAGGCCAACGCTCACTAATGTGGCAAGAAGAAACAAGGAAAGCGCACTATAAATAAGGCGTTTACCAAAGTTCCGTGTGACGCGTAAGTAGGAGATGAGACAAAGCAGGTAGATAAATAGAAAAACAGAGCTGGCAACTGTAAGCGCATTAACAAGTAAATCAGGATAAATAACGTTAATTGCTGTAATGATTACAAAAACAATACTCAGTAAGAGAATCGCGCGCATTGGAATACCTCGGCTATCAAGCCGGCTAAACCAGGCTGGCAGTCGTCCTGCTTGTGCAGAAGAGTAGATCAGGCGTGACATCCCCCAAAGCCAGCTTGCGGCGTTGAGTTGCATGATCGTGAGAGCGAAAACAACGATCATGCCTGTGGTAAGCCAAGCAGGTGTAATACGCTCTGCGAGTTGGAAGAGTCCACTAAAATGACTGACTCGATCCTGTGGGATGAGCGCGGCAATGGCCACCGTCAGGGCAACAGCCAGCCCACCGTAGACAATGAAGGAGATGATCATAGCAAGCGGAAAGTCGCGACGTGGATTCCGAAATTCGCCAGCGATGAACGTAAGATTCTCGAAGCCTGCATAGGCCCAGAAAGCAACTACAATACCCGATAAAATAGGTCCAGGAGCACTCAATGTTGGTAGTACAGCACTGTAGCCATGATGGATCTGGGGGTAAGTGAAAGCACATAAAGCAATTACAACAATGAGAAGTGCCCAACTCACGTTCCGCTGAAAGCGCGCTCCTATTGTAGCCCCTAAAAGGTTCGTGGTGATTGCCACTGCAAGGATCACCAGTGCTCCCACGAGTTGAATAAACACACCACCCCCGATTGCAGAGCGCAGATACTCACCAGCCACAAGTACACCCGCAGGAATTCCGAGGATCACAATTGAGAGAAATAGCAATGGAACAGTTGCTGCAACATGTGAACCAAGTCCACGAGCGATAAAGCCTTCAATACCACTTCCATCATCTATGAGCCGAACCATATCAGTGAACATAAAGAGCATTGGAAGACAGATCAGCGTTCCACCAAACCAAACAAGCAGAACATCATGACCGGCAAGCACATAGGTCAGCGACGGTAGATACAGGATGCCAGCACCAGCAATTGATCCAATAGCAAGAGCCATTCCATCCCACAGTGTAAGTGTCCGTTGTAGTTTCTGTTGAGCCATCGAAAAACCCTCTATTATGCTTCCTTTTTCGAAATATCCCTCTGTGCAAAATTAGCCTCTTATGTCTCTATTATATTATGCTTGAGGGAAATATTCCGTTCTTGCATAGAAGTATACTATCGGCATAATGAAGTTGTCAAATATCAGGAAAAACATATAAAGCTTGACAATAAGACTATGTTATCTTAATATACATATTATTATATACGAATCTTATTGCTGTAGGAAATACGTAAATCAAAATAGAATCATAAAAATTCGAAAATCCTTTTCAAATTTCTTGAAGATAATAGCTATGTCTTAAATCCTCTCATTTTCTTTTTTGCATACACCGACAAAGTGGAATATCAGATTTTTCATGGCTGTGTAGAGGGAATGTATCACGTAAGGTGAGAGAACGAAATCCTGGCAGTTTGGTGCTTACCGAACAGGAAACAGCCGTGTGAGAAATAGTAACCAGAAGGAGATGAACAATGACGGTACAGCTTCGCCTCTTTATTACTGATCCAGAGATTGATTTGGAGGCGTATGTTGTCGTCGACAGCCTTGTCGACGGCCGTGCAATGGGCGGTACACGTATGACGCCAACGGTTAGCATCGATGAAGTTGCTGACCTCGCTCATAGCATGACACTCAAGCTAGCGCTTGTCGGACTACCTATGGGGGGAGCCAAGGCAGGTATTCGCTGCGGACTACCTCTAGGGCCTGAGCGAGATCGTTGCTTGGCGCGTTTCGGCCAGGCAATTGCGCCTCTACTCCATGGGGGCATCTACCTGGGCACCGATCAGGGCATCTCATTTCAGGATCGAAATATTTTTCTTCGAGCCGCACGATTCGAAATGTCAGAACAGACAAAGATTGGAGGTTTGCCATGTAGCTGGTCGGACCTCTGGACGTCTTGTGGCGATATTACCGGATTTGGTATCTGCGAAGCTCTCGATGCGGCATCTAGCGTGCTTCAACTCGGCACTGATCGAGCCGTAACCATTCAAGGGTTTGGTAATGTCGGCCGAGGCGTTGCTAAAGGTCTGGAACGCCGCGGATTTCGCATCGTGGCAGTCGCTGATCGTGAAGGGACGATAGCATCTCCCGACGGCCTGCCATTACAAGCGCTCATCGATGCGACAGACATAGCAGGTACCATTGATCGAACAGCCTTACCTTCAGGGCTTGACTTCTGGAATGAGCCAGAGGCATGGCTACAGGTAGATGCAGGTATGCTAGTTCTTGCGGCTGGCGGCGATGCGATTAATTCGGACAACGTCCACCGCGTGCGTGCCCAGATCATTGTGGAAGGTGGTAACCTTGCTTGCTCGAAGTCCGCGCACCATCTATTAGCAGAGAAAAAGATTCTGGTGCTCCCGGCTATTGCCGTGAATGCTGGCAGCGCCACGGTGACAGGTCTTATATGGTCAAATATGACCCCAAAGGGACTGAATGTAACTGAATTGGTTCACTGGCTTCGTGCCGAGGTTGCCACTCGCATTCGCCAAAATATGAGTGCATTACTCGATCGTGCCACTGATGATACTCGCCCACTCTCAGAGATTGCTGAAACACTCGCTATTGAGAAACTTCAAACCCTGTCATACCGATAATACATGCCTTTATTGTGTAGATGTAAAATCGTCACATGCGTGTAATGAAGGGTGTGCATCATGAAGATTTGTATTTACCACCCTGCCATGGGAGATGTCATTAGGCGAGAAATCACAAAAGCCTATCCTGATGCCGATGTTTGCATAGTTCACAACACGGCTATCGATCCACCTTGTCCAGATGAGATTGAAATTCTTGTGGCGAACAGGTTTCCAGATGGTCTCTTAGGACGTTGCTCCAGGCTCCGATGGCTACATCTTACGGGGACAGGTGTTGATCACTTGCCGTCAGGAGAGCCGAGGCCCGATCTTATCGTGACAAATTCAGTCAACGTTCCGGCTCGCGCGGTTGCTGAATTCGTTTGGATGGGGCTGCTGGCACTTGCGAAGGACGCAGTTCAGCTGATTCAGCAACAGAGGCAACATGTCTGGCAACTTCCTAACTCGCTACTGGTGGCTGGATCACGTATGGTGCTCGTGGGACTCGGCCACATCGGTACTGAAGTAGCCAGGCGTGCAGCGGCATTTGATGTTAAAGTTACCGCTATCACCCGGCGGGCCTTGCCATCACCACTCGCTGAACACATTCTTCCGCCAGAGACGCTTATTGATGCTGTTGCACAAGCCGACCACCTTGTCCTGGCTGTTCCTGCGACACCAGCGACATATCATCTGGTCAATGAGGCTGTTATCCGAGCGCTCCCACCTACGGCAACGCTTATCAATGTAGCAAGGAATTCAGTCATTGATACGGATGCACTTGTGTGTGCTCTGAAAGAGGGACGACTACGTGGTGCTCTTCTCGATGTTCATGATGAAGAGCCACTTCCCGCAACGAGCTACCTGTGGAATGTGGACAAGCTGTGGATCACACCCCATGGGGCCTATCGCTTCCCTGAAGAAGAACAAGAGGTTGCTCGCTTATTCGTAAGCAATCTTAGCAGCTTGCGTTGTGGAGAGGAACTTCGTAACCGCGTGGATCTCGGTGCCGTCCTCGCAAAAGCCTCAATCGGTTTGCAATCAGTCCAATATCAATCACCACAGCAAGGAGGTACACTGCCATCTGATCATGTCAGTACATCTGGTGATGCAGTTCATATCCAGGAGGTCTTATGACGACACCGTATTTCCAGGATACAGCTTTCAACGTAGATTTCCTTATCAGGGAAGCACAGAAGCGTGCTGGATCAACAGATGACGAGATACCGGCATTCATTGAGTCTCTTGAGGTACTGGCTCATTCACTCGATACTGAGGCACGACTCTCTCCCATGGGGCGTTTGGCGGTCAGCAACGCGCTGATCTCGTCACTTCTTGCCCAGATCAATATACGCCGTAATTTGATCAAGTATCCGAAGATCAATGATGTTCGTATTGCCCAGCCTGTTTTTATTATAGGCATGTTAAGAACCGGAAGTACTCTTGTGCACAATCTTCTGGCCCAGCACTCCGGTCTACGCGTCCCGAATCTGTGGGAGTTGATGTATCCCGCTGAGATTAGCGCGACCCTCGAAGCACAGGAAGAACTGGCTAATAGGGCTCAGGCCTATGTTGACAAGTATTTCCAGGTGGTGCCACAGCTCAAGACTATCCATTTTTTAGATGCACGCCGACCAGACGAATGTCATCGCCTAATAGGTAACACGTTTCAGAGCATGGTCTATACAATGAGATATCGAGTACCCAGCTATGCCAGATGGCTCAGTGACCGCGATCTCACGCAGGCATATGAATATCACCAGCTTCAACTAAAAAATATTCTCTGGCGCATTCCTGGCGGTGTGGTAGTGCTCAAGTGTCCATTTCATGCATGGTATCTTGATGCCCTTGCCCATGTTTATCCAACTGCTCGTTTCATCTATCTTCACCGCGATCCAACAACTGTCGTCCTATCTACATGTAGCCTCTGTGTGACGATCCGCGCAGGACGAAGCGACAGCATCGATCAAACTGAAATCGGCCCGCAGTGGCTTACCCAAATTGAAAGTGGAATAACACGAATGCAAGAGGCGCGATATATTCACCTGGGCGATAAACCTGTTCTCGATGTCCGATACAACGATCTCATGAGGGATACGATTGGCACCATGAATGAGATCTGTAACTTCATCGGTGTACCAATGACAGAACAGGCAGGATACCAGATGCGCCAATATCTTGCTAATAATCAGCAGAACAAACACGGGATTCATCGATACACGGCGGAAGAATTTGGGCTTGATCGTAGCGATCTCGATGCGCGCTTTGGTGCATATCGAAATCAATACGAACTCTTTCCAGCCCGTAACAGTTAGCCACAAAGCTAATGTAAGGTAGTGTGTACTATGAACAAAAAACTCAATTCACGCAAGGGACCTGCGACACGCGAAATAGGTGCTATCAATCGGATTGCACGACGCGGCGAGACGGTAAAGATTGGTATCCTTACGCCACTTACAGGACCAGGTGATCCTGTTGCTGGAGAACTCATTGTCCGTGGTGCTTGCCTTGGTGCTAAATACATTCGTGAGAACGGTGGCATCCGCGATGGTAAGCAAATTGAACTCGCTGTTCAGAATGATCAGGCGACGGCTGCGGTTGAAGGTATGCAGCGATCTGCTGTCGCAGGGCTTGCCAAGCTTGCTATGGTCGATAATGTGCTTTGTGTGATTGGTCAATGGCATCTGAGAACATCAGAGGTAGTTGCCAGGACAGCAGAGCGCCTTGGAGTCCCAATCTTTATTGAGAATGGACATAATACGATCACTGCACAGCAGTATAGAACACTCTTTCGCACATATTTTACGATTGCCGACCGGGTTCCACTCATGCTCCGCTTCATGGTAGAGCAGGATATGCGCCGCATTGCTATCCTGGCTCCAAATACTGTATTCGGCAAGATGACTGCCGATACAATCGAGCAGTTTAATCAAACACTTGGCTTCAACCTGACAATTCTGCGCTTCGATTTTGACCAGGAATCGACAACCGAAGTTTACGACCAACTCAGACAGGTAAAGGAATTCAATGCAGATCTGATTGTGAATGCTGGCGTTGTACGTACCAACTATATGATTCTCAATCAGGCCACTGAGTTAGGTTTACGACCAACACCTCCGATGATGGTCACATTTCCCTTCCCTCTTCGCTCAGACGATTACTGGCGATTGGCTGGGGAGAGCGGAAATCTCGTGGTATGGCCCGCAACCCACTACCGTCCCTCCTGGAGTGGTCTGACGGAGATTGGGCGATGGTTCATCACTCAATACTCAAAGAAATATGGAAACTTTCCTCCGGATAATGCGCTCAACGCATTTACTGACGTGACCATCATTGCTCAGGCTCTTGAGCGAGCAAGTGGAGAGACACATGATGATCTCATTCAGGCGCTCGAATCTAACGTCTTCGACACATGGCGTGGTCAGGTGAGCTTCCGCAGGGAGAATGATCACTGGCATCACAACTCGCCGGAAATTGTCCTCATGCAGTATCATAAGATAGGGCAAAATTTCGATGACGCGGCCATCATCTATCCTGCCGAAGCCATGACTCACGATTATGTAGCACCAAAGGAATCGATTTATCACTGACCACTTCCTAATGGAATGAAGGAGTCATCATGCCGTCCTTATCAGCGTCAAATGATGGCAAAGTCGTAACTGTTGCCAATATCATCGCTTCAAGTCTAGTTGCCTACGGCATAGATCGCATCTTCTGCGTAGCTGGCGAAAGCTTCCTCTCTCTACTCGATGCCCTTCTCGATGTTGAGGTGGACATCGTGACCTGCCGCCATGAAGGTTCTGCGGCGTTCATGGCGGTTGCGGACGCGAAGCTGACAAGCAGGACAAGTATGTGTCTCGTCAACCGTGGTCCCGGAGCGACCAATGCCTGCATAGCACTTCACGCCGCCAAGCAGGACGCAACGCCATTGGTGTTGCTCATCGGTGATGTCAGGACAACGGATATGGGACGTCAGGCTTTCCAGGAAATGGACTACGTTAAAACGTTCTCAGATCTTGCCAAAGGTGTGTGGATTTTGCATGCTCCTGTACGAGCAGCAGAGATGGTTGCTAGAGCCATTCACGTTGCCGAATCAGGCACACCTGGAGCAACCGTACTTGTATTGCCTGAAGACATGCTGGAAGCGAGCATTAGTCCTTCTTCGCCGCATGTACAACGTTGGCCTGATTCTCCATCAGAGCCATCGCCGTTCGCGATGAGACAGGTTGAGCAGTTGCTTACAAACTCGGAGAGACCTCTGCTCATCGCCGGTGGACGTGTGACTTCCTCAGAAGGGCGTCTCCTCCTCCAGGTAGTTTCAGAGCGACATATACTCCCAGTTATAGCAAGCAACAAGCACCAGGATCTCTTTGACAACAGTCATCCGAACTATGCTGGGCACCTCAATATCGCTACACAGGAACGACAACGTCGTTTACTGGCACAGGCAGATCTTATCCTGGCCGTGGGCACACGGCTCGACTATATCACGACGCAGCGCTATAAGCTCCCGCGTGCACCTGTGCCAGAGCAGAAACTCATCCATGTCTATCCAGATGCAAGCCAGTTAGGTTTCGTATATCAACCAGACCTTGGCTTTGCATGCGAGCCTGTTACATTTCTACGGTCACTTTGTACTCTTGCGCCTTCAAATAACATTGATCATCGACGGAAGTGGATAGAGCAACTTCATACACTTGAAGTTGAGCAAGCAACCTGGCGTAACCAATCTGGCGACCTTTTCGGAGCTGTTATCGCTGCATTTAATGAACAGGCTGCTAAGGATATGATCCTTACGGTAGACGCTGGCAATTTTACCAGTTGGGTCCATAGATATTTTTGCTTTAGGGGTATAAGCAATTTTCTTGGGATATCCTCAAGCGCGATGGGTTTTGGCGTGCCTGCTGGCGTGGCTGCCGCTCTGCGCTATCCTGATCGGCAAACGGTGACTTTTGTGGGGGATGGTGGCTTTCTCATGACTGGAAATGAACTGGCAACCGCCGTTCAGCGTGGTGCCAGACTTATTATCATCATCGCCAACAATAATAGCTACGGCACAATCCGACAGCATCAGGAGCGAGCATACCCTGGTCGTGTAGCGGCGACGGATCTATGTAACCCTGATTTTGCAAGCCTTGCGCATGCTTATGGTGCTCTAGGTCTTACCATTAGGGAAGTGGACGAGATCATCCCGAATCTCAACCGCGCGATTACTCATCGTGGCCCAGTAGTCATCGAGGTAAAGACGAATCTGGCCTGGATATCTGCTTATTCTTACCTCTCTCATCTCGAGTCCAGGCCTTGAAAAATATTCCTTACATGGTGATCACGTAACCAGTGGGTAGAGAGTGCTACGGAGATATATAGCTATACGCCTTATTAGATTGGAGAACAAAATGGCACGACTTGCAGACAAAGTGGTCTTAATCACGGGTGGAACTGATGGAATAGGGTTAGTTGTGGCCGAGAGCGTGTTGCGCGAAGGGGCTAATGCTGTAATTATTACAGGCCGCGACCGTGAGCGAGGAAAGAGTGCCTGCGAGAAACTGGGAGACCGTGTTCTCTACCTGGAGCAGGACGTGGTAGATGAGGCCCGGTGGGACGAAATTATGCATGAAATCCTAAAAGAGTTCCAACTCCTTGATGTGCTGATCAACAATGCTGGTTATGCAGGAACAGACGACATACAAAATCCAGAAGAACTTACACTAGCCGAGTGGAAGCGGATCATGGCAGTCAATCTCGATGGAGTCTTCTTAGGCTGCCGGGCAGCGATTGCAGCAATGAAAACGGGGCGAGGTGGATCGATCATCAATATGTCATCCACAGCAGGTTTATTCGCGACACCAGCTTTTGTAGCTTATGGCGCTGCAAAAGCCGGTGTCGCACACCTGACGAAATCTGTTGCTGTCTATTGTGCGCGCAAAGGTTACAAGATTCGCTGTAATTCAGTACACCCAGCCCTTATCGATGATACCTCGCTGGGCACTCAGATCCTGCACTACTTTGGAGGTGACTTGGCAAGCGCACTAGAAGGATATCTGGCCCGCGTCCCTCTTGGGGTACTTGGAACTCCCCAGGATGTCTCTCATGCAGTGATCTACCTTGCATCCGACGAATCGCAGTATGTTACTGGTAGTCAGCTTGTCATAGCTGGTGGTATAGGCGTATAGATGTAAGATGAGGGAAGATCAAACAGGTGTATCTCGGAGCAGAATTGTGGTCCATTGGCTTGGCCAGAATATCTAGCAAGTCGAGGCATGCCCAGCCTTCAGCAAATAGCAAGGTAAGATAGGAAGAAGAATGTCTGATATTGTCTCAATCACAAGCGACCTGACCCGGTATCTTTCCCATGGTGCTCTTCTTAGTGATCCCACTGAATTGCCAACCTACGGCAGTGATTTCTGGGGCCAACGTGGTACCCCCGGAGTAGTGGTTCGAGCTGCTCGTACTCAAGATATCGTCGAAACGCTACGTTATGCAGTGGCCCGTGGTATCCCAGTAATTCCACGAGCTGCAGGCACGAACATTGGTGCGGGTTTTCTACCAACGTCCGCATCCATTCTACTCGATCTACGAAGACTAAACCATGTGCAACACATTGATCCTGAACTTCGTGAAGCAATAGTAGAGCCTGGTGTTCTGAATGGGGATCTACAAGCGCAACTTGCCCCACTTGGTTTTCGTTACTCACCTGATCCAGCCTCTGCGCCTATCTCCACAATTGGGGGCAACATCGCCGAAAATGCTGGTGGCCCTCGCTGTCTCAAATATGGCGTAACCTTTCATCATGTTCATGGAGTAGAGTGTGTGCTTGCTGATGGTAATATACTCCAGCTAAACGCCTTAGACACAGGACCGGATCTGCTGGGTGTGATCATAGGATCGGAAGGAACACTGGGGATTGTGACCCAGGCTCGCCTCAAACTGAGTCCACTACCACAGGCAACCCGAACATTGCTTGCTTCCTTTGATCAGCCAGAAAAAGCGGCAGCCTCAGTCTCTTCCATATTGGCAACTGGTATTCTCCCGGCTACGATTGAGTATCTCGATCAGCAGGCAATCCACCTCTTTGAGAGCTATGCACCAACGGGATACCCATTAGATGCTGCCGTCTTGATCATAGATGTCGATGGAAGCCCTGAAGAAGTTGAACATGATATCGCCGTGATCGAACGCATTGTACGGAAAACTGCACGCGAGGTGCGCCGAGCCGACGATGAAGCGACGCGATTAGCTCTCTGGCGCGGTCGTCTGCAAGCTGGACAGGCCCTGGCTGCGAGTGGAAAACGCTATTATATCTGTGATACAACGGTTCCCCGATCACGAATTCCAGATATGCAGCATATGGTGCAACAGGTTGCCAATCGCCACAGCCTCTCTATGCTTATGATCGGCCATGCTGGCGATGGCAATGTCCATCCTGTCATACTGTATGATGGCACGGATACACTCACTATGAGTAAAATAAGCATTGCTGCCGGCGAAATTACCGCTGCCGCTCTAGAAATTGGCGGTACAATCACTGGAGAGCACGGAGTGGGAAGTGAGAAGATCCCATTCATGCGACAGCGGTTGAGCGCCGCCGAGCTCTCTGCTATGCGTGTTGTCAAACGTGCCTTTGATCCGAGCGGCATCCTCAATCCCGGCATCCTCTTTCCTGAACCGGCGAGCAATGAACCCTCTTTGCCGCGGATGACTGCAGCGATGCAATCAGTAATCGCTGCCAGGCGTAGCTGCAGGAACATTGAGAGTCCGAGCGAGCCACATCCTCATGCGTTCAAGGAGGAAGATAGCAGCGGTGGCATCGAACTAGACGCCGAAAATCTTACGGTATGTGTGCAAGCAAACGTACCTGTGCGGAACTTGCGGGACAAGCTTGCAAGTGCGGGATATCATAGCCCGGTGCTCCAAGATATCCAAAGTAATGATCACATAACATCTGTGCGTGATATGCTTTCTAGACAACGATATCGAATGGCTGTACGCGATAGCCTCCTCGAGGTTGATGTAACGCTTGTAGATAACGTTCCAGCACGCTTTGGGAGTAATGTAGTGAAGGATGTTGCTGGCTATGACATGAAGCGACTATTTATAGGGAGTGGGTCCATTTTCGGGGCTATTGAGAAGGCACGGTTCCAAATCCGAAATAGATAGGAGACCTCCTGTGATCGGAAACAAAGTTTGCTTTACGGAACTTGAAACATCATGCGCCGTAGGCCACTGACAAGAACTCAATCGGGAATCGAGTTGCCAAGAAGAGAAAAAAGAGGAAGATCTTTTTCTCATCAATATTCAGAGAAAGGATCATCCTCTTATGTCATCTCATGAGACACTTCGGGGGGTTGTGTTGCAAAAAGTACGAGGAAAAGAATTTGAGCATGAGGCGGAGCAAACTGACCACTGTATTGCGCAAGGCCGCCATGATTTTGGGTCCATTGTCACGATGAATTGTGCTTTTATCCTCACCCAGTGTCAGTCGGCATTCTACCCTAGGATACATGAGTCCACTTCAGTATGAAGCGATAGGAGATCAACGCGCGTTACCAAACGTTTGACGTAATACGTATTATATGGTATAATAAAAATATATTACGTTACGTAAAAGAACGTAAAAACGTCTTCCGTTCTCCTCAGCTCTTACTCCTGGAGACTCTACAAAATCGGTGCAAGGTCATCCTGCTGTTTGATCAGCAAATCGGAGAGCTGACCTGCTGAGATCTGCATCCCCACTGTTTGCAACATCTCCAGGATCTTTGGCTCACTCATCCCCCCTTCGTAGTACAAGGTCAATACTCAGGCTCGTACTCCCTGCCCAAATTGCCCCTGATAGCCGCTCGGTAAAGCTGCCAGATACGTCTGCTTCTGGCTGGGGGGGGTAGTGAACATGAGTCAATCAAAGGAGCCAGCCAGGGAACAATTTTCCCCGGCTGGCTCTTATGCTTCCTCAAGAAGACTGCCTTCTGGCAAATGAGATGCGTCTATACCAGACGCGCAACCTCCTCTTCAGATATGTTTTCGATCTCTTCCAGAATTGTCACTTCAATGAGCAATGCTAGTTCCGCAACAGTGGGCGATTCAAAGAGGGCCACAAGCGGCAGATTGACCTGGAACGCTTGACGTAGACGCCCCATAAGCTGCGTACCCATGAGAGAGTGTCCACCCAGCTCAAAGAAGTTATCATTGGCACCTATTTGCTCGATGCCTAACAACTGCGTCCAGATAACAGCAACTCCCTGTTCGATTTCACCTTCAGGAGCAATATATGGTGTTCCTAAGACCGGGCGAGCATATCCGGCATTGGAAGATGATTGACGATATTGCTGCAACATCTCTATCAGGAGAGAGATCGAGATATCTTTGATACCTTCAACTACGGTGGGAAGATCCTGTGGAGACACAAAGATCTGAGGAAGACGCTGTGACAAAATGCGCTCAATAGCTTCCATACCTTCCTCGAAGGTAATACCATATTTGCGTCTTCGTTCTTTAAATAAGATCTGAGCCTCCTCAGGGAAACTTGCGAGACCCGCCGCCCAGGGATCCCACTGCCAGGGACCCCAGTTGATCGATATGACCGGGTAGGCTACCCTGGACTTTTTGAAATGAGCAAAAGCATCAAGGAATGCATTCGCAGCACAGTAATCGACCTCTCCCAGCCCTCCGGTAACAGCACTGACAGAAGAGAAAAAGACTAGAAAATCAAGTTTGTAATTGCGCAGAACATGATCTAAGACCATGGTTCCGTCAATTTTAGGGGCCAGGACACGGGCAGCCGTTTCAGGATTTTCTGAGTTGAATAAGTCCTTCAGGTGGAACGGCGGC
>CAWFFV010000005.1:0-46735 GCA_963814985.1 uncultured Chloroflexia bacterium
GTCACAAGTCCGCTGATCAGTGCACCGATACTTCCAAAAAGAATGGTAGCAAGAAGGCCAGCGCGGAGAGATCGTCGTATACCTTCGTTTGGCTGTAAAATCTGACGCTGGTCGAGCATATCACTTGACCATCCTCGATTGAGCAGCGAGGTCAGCAGACTGATACACAGCACGATACAGCCAACAATGATGCCATAGATACTCCCATATCGAAGACCATAACTCCATCCATAAAAAAGGGCGCTCCCCCCTCCGATCACTACCACCACACTCATCAGAACAATAAAACCAAGAAAGAGGCTTTTCGTTGCGTCGTTGAGAAGAGACTGACGAATATTCTCCTCCATGACCAAAGAAGAGTAGAACTTCTGATGGCCTGATCTCCTTGCCAAGACCATACCCCATATTCGTCATCAAGGCATGGTAGCAGAAATAAATAAGTGCATTAAAAACGAAAATAGCAAACCCATCAACTATCGATCTTGTCCCAGCGAGAAAGCCATTCACAAGAGCAAATGTCAACCCGCTGGGATCTCCCATTACCACACTATCAACCAAGCGATTTTTCCAGCCAGCTCCCCTGAGAGACGCAAGCTCAAAAAAAGATGGGCTTAAAGACATAGAGAAGATGAATATACCCGTCAACCCAAACCATTAAGCCTGCCAGGAGTCCATACGCAAGGCCATAGGAAAGTCCTCTCCCTACCGTTTGGCCCCCAAAGAGGATAAAAAGAACAGCAGTGGGCATCCCTACCACACCTCCAGCTATCCCACGATCTCTGCACCCTCTCAATACGCCCTGCCATAGGTTTCCCCATGACCATTCCATTTTGTAGGAATTAATTTTTGCTAAACCCGCCATAAATAGCGCGAGGATCGTAAGGATGAGTCCCATGACTCCCCCTCCCAGAATTCCCCCTCCCAGTCCGGGAGCCATCCACCCTAAAATACCGCCTCCAGGCGGCGCTCCAAAAAGCCAGACTAAGAGGCCATTCTTGATCTGGCCGGCCTGGACTGCACTGTCAGCATTCAGACAAGCAAACGTCGTAGCCTGCACAACACTGACCCCAATGTTCACGAGCCGTACTCAACTCGACTATAAAACTTTGTGCGTTCACGCTCAGGAAGAAAATCCGGTTGAAGACGCTCCACATAAAATTCTGTCTGATGAAATGCTGGCGCATTTGACGCGCCAGCCAGCTCAAACCACCATTGAACGTCAGACTCCGTGTAGCGAGAATTGACACTACCCCGGTGCAACATAACGTCGACGTAGGCCGTAAATAGTTCCTTCCGGCGCTCCTCAAGGGAACCAGTATGCAGAATGGCCTGTGCATTTCCCTGGTAAGCGAGCATGAGAATATGTAAAACAGCAGCGGCGTCGTAATCATCGCACGCAGCTCAGCATCTGAGTTTAATGCCTGCGCACCCCTTCAAGCTTCTGCCCGGCCTGCAAAAGAGCATCATCTATTTGTGACCAAGACAGTGGCTCTCACCTGCATGGCTTGCAGCAAGCCCAAACGCCTCGACTGTGCAAAGTATTCTTCCCTCCGGCAGGAAATAACCACTGGCGGAAAATCATGGGTCTGTCGATAGATATTGATCGCCGCCACACAGTCAGAGCGGGCAGCTTCCGCCATTTCATCCAACCCATCCAGCAGTAGTAACAGTTGATTGGTGCGAATCCAGTCCTAGCCACTTTCGGAGGAATACGATACTTGCTAGAGAGTTCCTCTATCAGCCACTCATCCAGCGGTAATTTTTTACTGGCCCATTCAGAGAGTACAAATAACCACCGGGATCTGCTGGTCTCTATCCTGAGATGCGCGCTCCAGCAACTCGCGCAGCAGCATCAGTAAGGCTGTGGTTTTCCCGGCTCCTGGTTCTCCCTGCATGAGCATTTCCCCATCCGCCTCATCGTAGACCTCAAGGAGAGCTGTTCCTGGCGGCAAAAGCCGTGGTGGACGATCCGTTTCCAGCTTTGACCAATGCCAAGGATTGAGCAAAGCGTCGGGCCGCTCACGCAAGCCCAAAACCATCAAGGTCGCCTGGCCCAATGAATTTGCTAACACTCCATCGATCCGGATGGTCTTTACTCTGGTGGAGCATACGACGACGGTTGTCGTCGATCTTCTTGTAACTATACAGCCCCCCCCTTGATCTGAACAGTGAAGAGGGAAGCAGAACTCAGAGAGGAGCCACGGGAGAGAAGGGGACGCCAGCAAAGATCTGGCGTGCGACCACGCAGAGGTGATGTCCTTGTTTGGCCATTGTGGAGAAGTAGCCACGGATGCGACAAAAGGCAACAGGGCCAGTTTCGGAGCGAAAGGTCCCAGAGATTTTCTGCTGAACTTTCACCATCCGAAGATCTTGCTCGGAGCCATTGTTGTCAAATGGCACGGCAAAATCATGCATGAAACGCTGGATCAGGTCTTGATGCTGGTGCAAGTGGATCAGCAGATTGAGGGCGTCGCTCTTTTTGGTGCGCCTCGTTTGCCCATCCGTTTTGCCGGAGGAGGATTGGCCGCCATTCCCGTCTGGACGAGCTGGGTGTAGCACCTTCATGCGTCCTGCGTGACGGCCTGGGACAAGCTCGTCATTGCTTCCTCTTGTGCCTGTTGAACGCACGCTTTGATTTCCAAAAGCAATGCTTTCATCACCTGGGAAAAGGTGGTTCCAAACAGATCACTGAGGATCTGACTGACACGAGCCAATGGAAGCAGATGCAGGCTGGCCAAATACACGGCCAGTGTTTTGACGTTGGGACCATACTGTGCAGCGGCCATCGTGATCCCATCAGGCAATTCGGCTCGCGTCTCGGCTTGGCAGCAGGGGCAGGCTTTGACCTCGACCTGATATTCGGTGACCTGCAGATGAATACATGGCAGATCAAATACCTGCACACGTTCTCGTCGACACCGTGGTGCCAGCAAGAGATTGTGCTGACAGTGTTGGCACTCGACAGGAGTGAGCAGGATCGTTTGGCCTGGCTGCCCTCCGCTCTTTTCTCGCAAACTCTGGGTTTTGCGCACTGGTTCCTTGAAGCCATTGCTGGAAGGTGGCTTACTGCTCTTGTGGCTGTCTTTCGCTACTTGTCCCTCCAGTTGTTTGACCCGCTCTAGGATTTGGGTGATGTCCTCTTGCAGTTTCACGACCTGCTCCTGCGCTTAGTCCCTCGAGCCAATGCTTTTTGCAGAAGAGCGTTTTCTTGTTGAACCCGTTCGTAGATCGGCCTGCAATTGGGTGTAGTCCTCTTGCAGATTCTCAAGCGCTTTCCGCTGTTCCGTTTCTTTCATGCTTGCATTTTAACAGATTTGTCCCATTTCAACATCCTCTCTGGCACTTTTTTCCAAGGAGGGAGAGTAGTTACACGGTTTTTCAGAATAATGATGAAACGCTCTCATCTGTGCTCATAATAACCGTATTATGGGATCTTCCCACAAAGAGTATAATCCATTTTCATTCGTGGTGGCGCGTCTGCGACGCATGGCGCTTCACACAAGAGACTTCATCAATTATGCCACATGACTGAGAAGAGCTCCAGAGTTCTTCATACCATAAATAACAATGCCTCAACTACAAAACCAGAGAGAGCAACGTATTGATACAACATGGCAATTATTAGTACATTTTGGGTACTTGAGTTACTTACAAGGACAAGGCTTGGTTCTAGTGATAGGGCAGCGTTTGTCGAGAGCCAGCAAACATGTGAGAGCTCTACACAGAGGTAAGCTGATCATCACCACATACCAGGAGAGGTGCCACTCTCCAAAATAATGGCTGTGCCTCTGTTGACGCTTCTACGGAGAAAGGAGTGATTTTCCTGTTGTTGGCAAACACTCTTACTTATTGCCGCCACTCATGAGATGCACTAGCATCTGTCTAGCCCGAAGCATCTGGGCGAGAGGAGAGATCCATGCACAGGCGACCCCGTATCAGTCCTCAAGGAAGAGGAATTGTATCTCGCGTAAGACTCAATCGTATCTGGCCCGTTATGTTCGCTCTTGTTGTCATGGTAGCGATGGGAACGGCTATTCTGCCTGGTTTTGCTGCCAAATATGCCAAGGCAATGGGAGCAACCCCCGGTCAACCCACTTTTTTCAATGGCAGTCCTGGTGACCAGCAGGTCAATCTCAATTGGGGCGCAGCCACCGATGCGACCAGTTATATTATCGAGCAAACAGATCTGGAAACAGGACAAGTCCAACGCTTATCACCTCCAGTAACTGAAACTTCGTTCTCACCGGGAGGGCTGCTAACAGGACAATGGTATCGTTTTCGTGTTATCCCTGTCAACGATGAGGGTGAAGGAATTCCCTCCAACCCGATCGAGATCCGCACCACAGGCTTCCGGGGAACATATGATCACTACTATGCTCTTGGTGACTCCTACAGTGCCGGGGACGGTGCTCCGCCTTATTCGGGAATACAGGCTTGCACACAATCTACAAAAAGCTATCCCTACCTACTCGGCAATGGTGTGCCAACCCCTGTGTTGCTTGCCTGCACCGGGGCTGTGACTGATAACATCGATCGGACGATTTAAAACAGCAGCCTGACGGCAACTCAGCTTGATCAGTTGAAAAGCTCTCCAACTGCAAACTCTCTGATCACTATCACTATCGGGGGAAATGATGTTGGCTTTTCTAGCGAATTGCAAAACTGTATTACCAGTTTTCATTCCTGTACATCCCGACAATCGATCATCTCACAACGGATTACTGCACTAGAGCCGCGCTTAGCCGGCGTCTATCAGGAAATTCGGCAAGCGGCACCTGGCGCTGATATTCTCATCGTTGGCTATCCCTTACTCATTGCAAACCCATCAATCGCGGACTGCCATAATCCCATTGTTTACGTTGGCCTGAGTGCTTCTGAGATGACTATGATTTGCACACTTGCTACTCAGATGGACAATGTGATCAAGCAGGCTGCCAACCAGGTGGGCGTTACTCCAGCCACGACGGTGGCAGAAGCGGCGTTCGCAGGCCATGAGGCATGTACAGCTAATGAAAGTCAGGAGTGGATTAATGAGATCGCAGGTCTCAATGATTTACTAAACAATTCTTTCCATCCCAACGCAGCAGGCTACCAGGCATATGCTTCTGCCGTCAACGCTGTCCGCTCTCAGCTCTACCAGAACGGTGCGGTGCGCGATTAGTGTGATCCGCGAAAATAATGCTGCTGCAAGCTCCTTTAGGGGAGTTTGCAGACTTTCTCAACTCTTTCTTCTTTCATAGTTTCAAAGGTGAATGCATTGATGGCGTGTCTCTTCAGACGTGAGCAAAAACCCTTCCAAACGTATCATGAGAGGGAATCCCATTGGTAACTATACAGCTCCCCCCTCTTGACCTGAACGATTAAGATCGAGGTATGAGTCAGGAAGAAATCATCGAACAACTTCAAACGGAGAACGCCTAGTACTACAGTGGTAACTAGCAATTTAGCCTATGTGGCAGGAGGCGCAACGCACTTCCCAGGCCATTGTATTACCCACTTTGAGAAGGGAACTGATGAGCTATTGAGCTTACTTACCACTGTAGTACTAGTTGAGAGAGCAGAATGCACAAGTCTCAGCAGAGAATGTGCAGGCGAGAGCAAGGAGCACCAGTGGAGGGGTACGAACAGCGTCAAAGGGTTGACCTCCCACAGATACAAGCTCAGGTCACCGAGTATCAAGCTCAGGGCATACGCTGCCCCCGCTGCCTGCACGTGACCCGAGGAACCTTTCCCGATGAGATACGCGGATCAGTGCAGTACGGGCCAACGGTCAAGGGAATTGCTTTGTATCTGTTGTATGGACAACTCCTGCCCTATGCACGAACGGCTGAATTTCTCTCAGACCTGTGTGGCTGCCACCTCTCACCTGGAACGCTTGAAGCTTTCGTTGCGGAAGGAGCTGGTCGACTGCTTGAGACGGAAGAGCAGATCTGCGAACAGCAGAAGTGCTGGGAACTGATGAGACAGGCATGCGAGTCCAGGGGATCTTGCATTGGCTGCATGTGGCCAGGACCGACCGACTCACCCATTATGCGATCCATCGCAAGCGTGGCAAGGCTGCCACTGATACGATCGGCATCCTCCCTCAATTTCATGGGACGATGGAACATGACAGTTACAGCAGTTATCCCCAATATCGCCAATGTCAGCATGCTCTGTGCAATGCTCATCCTCTTCGAGAATTGCGCTTTTTCCACGAACACGAGAAGCAGTCGTGGGCAGAGCAACTCAAAAAGCATTTGCTTGTCTGCCACACCATTGTAGAGCAGGCTCGTGCCAGAGGAGAAACCCAATTGTCCCTCCCGTGATCGAGCACCTGACTGCTACCTATCATCTGCTTCTTGGAGCTGGGCTGGCAGCTCCGCCTCCTGGATCCAAGAAGCAAGGAAGAGTCAAACAGACCAAGGCCAAGAACCTGTTAGATCGCCTTCGGCGCGATGCCCAAGCGTTCCTGCTGTTCCTAGCCATTTTCGGGTGCCATTTACAAACAATGGCTCTGAACAAGATCTCAGGATGGTGAAAGTTCAGCAGAAAATCTCTGGAACCTTCCGTTCTGAAACTGGCCGTGTTGCCTTTTGCCGCATCCGTGGCTACTTCTCCACGATGGCCAAACAAGGCCATCGTCTCTCCATCGTCGCACGCCAACTCTTTGCTGGGCTTCCTCTCTCTCTCCCATCCCCTCTGTCTAGTTACTGTTGATAAACCTCTGAAAGGCCTTCGTTGACCGTCATTGGCCGAATTTGATGGGTATGGATAGAGGAGAGAATCTCCTCCAGGAATTCCGGACTGGCGTTGTACGGATCGTGGTTTTGGAAATACTTTTGTCCTGGTCCGTCAACCTGATGGAATGCCAGGACCAGCCATGTCCTGGTCTTGATGGCAAGATCGATCCAGTGTTTGATATTTTGGAGTGATGTTCCTTCCTGGCGTATCGATGGTAACGCACAAAATGTTGTATGCGTCAAACTCGTCCGCTGTATTCAAACCTACATCTGCACTTCTATGTGACTGATACAATTGTCTTATCAGCTGGAGGTCTTGATTGGAGACTTCTCCATAGGGTGAGGCGAAGTCTCCAATTGGGCCGAACTGCTCAAGATAATCCTTCGAGTCGGAGAGTTCTCTTTCCACATCTGTGAGAGATAACTCAGGCAGGTACGGGTGATCTACCGTGTGATCTGCGATTTCCATGCCTGACCCGGCGAGTTTGCTCACCATATTGGGGAGCATATAGTCAGGATATCCCATTTCGATGTAAGAAGAGATCAGGTAGAATGTTGCAGGTATATGATATCTGCACAGCAAGGGCAGGGCGTTTGTAAATTGCCCTCTAAACCCATCGTCGAACGTCAAGCTGATCATTGGTCTGACAAACGAGCTCTTTTGCTGATGGAGTATGACATCCGAGATTGCTAACCTTCCAGCTCCGTTTATCTGATGCATTACTGTGACAGGTATGGTGTCGGAATCTCCGGGATTATCGGGTATATCGAAAGTAGTGGAATAGTGTCGCCATCCCCTTGTCGCAGGTATGTCCGAATCAATAGCGCTATACAAGGTCTTTCCATTGAGAACATACATTATAACCAGCGACGTCGGGGTGTTCGACGCATACCAGTCAGCGTATTGGTAGGTCTCTCCCGCAAGGGCAGGTCTGGGGGAATAAGTCCAGGCTGCTACCCCGTTCGTATTGCTTATTTGGAGCGATGGGTTTTTCAGGAAACCACCTGTTTGTGTGGCCTTGAACGTGGCGGTTCCTGATTTGCTCCAGTCTGTCAGCTGCGGCACATCGTTTTGTATTTTGGGCATGGGAGACGGTTGTGGTACGCATACCTTCGCTTTATCTTGTTGGAGAAAATGATGCGCATCGGCATACCATGCACCACTAACCAATAAGAAGGCAACGGCCACAAATGATGTTGTGTGAACAGCGATACCTTTTAGAGTGAATGGCTTTCTTATCGAATAATAGAGAGGTGGAAGGGGAGTAAGTTCGGTTCCCATGCGATACTCAGCCATCTTCAGACGAATGCTCTGGAAAATCATCTTGCCCATTGCGAAAGCGCCAAGAACCGCTAATACGGCATATACAGTTGGACTCCATTCGGGAATCCAAAAAGTCGCTACAAGTTTCGCTACCAATAACGCGAGACAGAGGAGAGTAATCAAGAGGTAGTATATCTTGAATCCCTGCTGTTTCATTTTACCTCCATCGATTGACTTTGTTGGTAAATGCTTTCAGGTACGATTTTGTCAGCACAGTGCCATACCAAAGGGCATAGAACTCATACCCAAAACAGACGCAAAGAAAGAATTGAAAAGGCGATTTGTATGTAACATACCTGAAGCGGAGTATATTCAATACAGCCGTCAGGATTAGGGGGCCAATCAGGAAAATATACCCAAATGTATCGATGTATAGAAATTGCGTAACCCATATTTGAATAGCTGTTATGATAAAACAGAGACGGCAGAGAAACCAGATAAGCTGCCATCCCATATCCATCCCTCCCCAGAAGGTCTGTTTATTCATTCCTATCTTCATGTAGGTAGACAGATTTCCGCCGTTCCAGCGTTCTCGTTGTATGCTATGGGAGAGGAAGCCAATTGGACAATCGGTATAGGCGAACATGTCATGGCCCACGCGGGTTTCATAGCCTAACATTTGGATCTTGACAGTAAGGTCAAAATCTTCAGTTAAACTATTCGGCCAGACTTGCCCGCACTTTTGATAAACTTCCTCCAGGACCCTGGCCCGATAGATCGTCCCAGGTCCTACAAGGCATTGTGCTTTTCCGCATCGTTCTACTGTTACTGACTGACCAATGGAGTATTCAACATTTTGGAAACTCCACCAGAGATATGTCCAGAATCTACGCCAGGTCCATGCAACCGTTTTTAAGGAGATTTGCATAGCCAGATAGAGAAGGGCTATCCAGAAAGGCATATCTTCTCTGAATGTGGCTGTTGTGAAAGGTTCTTTCTGATATGGAAGCAGGCCTACACGGCCACAAATTCCTCCCAGTTCTTCTCCTGCTCGCTCCATGGCAGTAATGCCGTTTTTCAGGAAATTGGAGTCCCAGAGCGTGTCTGCATCCAAGGAGACGATATAGGTATAGCCGCGATCGCGGATGAGCTGATACGCATGATTGAGTGCGCCCGCTTTTCGATTTTCGTTGCCAATTGTGTTAAGCAGAAAAACAGGGGGAAGTTCTCTACCATCCTTGATCTGCCCAATTATATCAAGGACAACTTGCCCGGTGTGGTCTGTGCAGTTATCTGCTATGACAAAGATGTCGAGCTGCACATCTGGTAAAGAGCGAACTGTTTGCTTCAGGGATGATACAACTGTATCTCGTATGCTTGCTTCCTCGTTGTGCGCCGGAATCAGCATTGCAATTTTTAAATTGGTCGTAATCCTTCCCTGTTGTTCAGGTGAAAGTAACCGCGTGCTTTGAGTAAATACCTGACTCATTTTTTCCCTACCCGAGAGGACAGAAAATTATCTCCTGCTGTCCTGAGACTATGGATGATTTAGACGAGTTTATGTCATGCCAGTGAATAACAGAGAGTAAAAGGTCAAGAATAGTTACGGACCCGCTTGTTAAATAACACGGGTAGGACCCCATTATGATATTGTTGGCGAATTGCCAGCAGCCGCTCAAAGTGAGTAGAGATGAACCGATGGCATTGAGGTCTGGAAAAACATTTCGCCAACAATATCTTCTGACCCCTCAATTTGACAGGGTCATGCGGAGTGGTGCACCTACGGCGCATGACGTTTCATAGTGGGGTCCTACCAATAACACGTATATCTGCCTCAAAAAGAGACATTAACAATTTCAATTGTCTACTAGATGGTAATGCCACTGAGACGAACTAATTCATTTATCGAGTCGAAATCCGGAAGAAAAGGGAGTGAAAATGATGAGAACGGGGATTGAGGAAGGATTTTTTGTCTTTCCAAAGCCTGTACCATTTCCACTTCTCATTTTTTTTCAGCAACGGAAACGTTGTAAAAGATTATTTGCATGCAAAAGAAGCATATATTCCCAGCCAAAAACGTGTTTTCAAACTGCGGAATGTGGGATTGATGATTTAATCAATGAATTAGTTCGTCTCAGTGGCCCTTGGTGAACGCATAGAGGTATTGTGAACTCGAGACGAGACCTGGTAGCGGTCAGGGCAACAGGCGCTCAAAGTCGTGGCAGAAGTGGTATCAAGGCTATGCGAGATATTTCTCCAGCAGGCTCATTTGCGGCTTATCCTTTCCCGCAACAGGTTCAATAGACAAAATGTCTGAATATCCGGGTCCCCCAGCCCAGGTAGCAACCAAAAACAGAACTGTTCTTCATATAATCTAGAGCATACTGTAATGCCTTGAGCCAATTTTCATCCGGAGGGACCCCAAATTCCCCAACAAAACATTTGTTCTTCGTCTGCCGACACCATTGTACAAAAGGTGTGAGACTCCCTATGACCAGATCTTTAGCCGCAACTGAGTTTGCCGGTGGAATATCAGGATCATAGACCCCCGAGGCGTCTTTGTCCCAGTAAGAATGGGATTCGAAAACAACTTGGTGTGTCGGCGTATCTTGGATTTGTGCTGCCTGATCTGCATTCCAACGGCTGCTAGGATCCAGTTATCCTCTGGTACGAAGATGAGGTGTGCATGATCGACAGAGCTAATAACTTTGATCACGGGATTCACCTGCTTCGGCCAAATGCCTAAGAAACCAGGGACATTGTTTGGCTCATTAGCCATGCCAAAGCCGCATATTCCTGGAATATTGTCCTGGATGAGTCGTCCAGCAAATTTCTTCCAAAAATTTGCCAGGTCATCAGGATTTATACCAGTATTTCCAAAGTTCAAATCATTGTAAGTACTTCTCTGATGAAGATCGATAATAACCTGCATTTTCTGCTGATTTGCCTGATTTACAAAAACCTCAACCCATTTAAGCTCGTCTTCATCCAATAGGCCGCCCAATTCTGGCTGAAGCTTATCCCAACGGACTTCCAGGCGGATGAGCTTTACTCCTTTTGAGTTATAATAACTTAGCTCATCGACTGTTGGCCTGCTATAATCACTGCCAACGCCTTCCGCCCCGGACAAAGTCACACTAAACTGCTGGTAGCATGCCGTCTGGCTCCGGCTGTGAGTAGAATATTCCCCGAAGCTGAAGAAGACGAATTACAGCCTACAAGCAGTACGACAAAAAACAATAGTACCAAAGAACAGCGCTGCTTCCAGTTACACATGGGAGTCTCCTTCTTTCCTTCCTCATGAATCAAATAGATGCTCCGGCTTGGATGGGCAAAAACAAAGATTCTCTTCTACGTGCTGCCGACGAAATGAGTTCTCTCGCCAGCGCGACAATGGGTGGTTCCTACGTACATCCCGATCAGTCTCATCATCTGGCTCTTGGGCACAAGATGCGAACGATCTCTCTGTCGGAGCGTCCATTCCTATTGTACTTTTTCATCCTGGGTGGTGTCACCCTACATGAGCGTCTCTTGCAGTAGCGCGAGGAGAAAGACGAAGCACCAGCGCAAGAAGAAAGAGATCTCGTGAAAGGCTCAGTACCAATCCAGGGAGTTTGCCTTTGTGAGCATGGCACAAGGAGACTGAGATAAGCTCATGTATTGTCGTCAGGCGAAAGACTCCTCATGATGGTAACCCGCAAGGGGCTTCATCCTCATTTTTGGCGACAAGTGACGCAGCCAGATGGTGTCTCATTCTCCTTGTGCCATGCTCACAAAGGCAAACACCTGCAATCAAGCCGCATGGAGCAAGCGTTGCCGTAACAGAGGAAGTTTGGCACGACCATACATGGATCGCTTGACCAATTTGAGCTTCTGGACCTGGGCCTCGACGGGCCCATTGCTGTAAGAGAGCGTCAAGCCGGCAACGACAGCATCCTTGTCCTTGAGCAAGCCCTGTGCAAAACGACCCAGTTCAGGGATATGACTGCCTTCAACGGCCGAGAGCCACGCCTCAAAATCCTGACCACGACGCTTGCGAAGCATCGTCAAGAATTGTTGGGTCAGGACATAGGTGGTTCGTGCGGTCTCGCTGTGCTGGCAGATCAGGTCCAGTTCTGCTTGTTCTTTCGTGGTGAGGTGCTCAGGATCATGGATGAATAACCACGTGGCATTGTTTGCAGAGAAGCGTTCTGCCGCTGTTGCAGGAGCAAGTATGATCTTCTCTGGGTCATCACGAAGTGCCTGCACAAAGCGTTGGACAATCCGGACCGTGCCAGAGAAGCCTTGCGCCCGAATTTCTTCATACAGTTGCTTGCCTTCATGAATTCCCTCTTGCCACCGTTGCAAGACATAGGCGGCATACGGATCAAAGATGCTGCGACGCCGGAACTGGCGCTCATTGGTGGGCGCTGCTCCCCGTTTGAGCCAATTGCGTACCGCTTTTTCAGACATCCCCATCCGCTTTGCCACCTCTCTTTGTGTCAACCCCTGTGTGCGCAGGGTCGTCATCTGCTGATAGCGATCATCACGACTGGCTTGACGTGCCTGATGGGCTTTCTTCACCTGAGCAGGGTGCGCTGCTGCCATGTGGCTGCCGTTGGGAAGCGGACGAGTGCAGCTCTTCTTCTGCCTTCTCCAACTGAGGCAGAGGAGCTTCTCCCTGGCGAATTTCCGCGCGGCAGTGCCCAAGGATCTCCCGGAGCACCTCTGAGAGGTTTTTCACCAGATGGAAACGATCCACCACCTGCTGCGCTTGCGGTGCACCCAACGTCGCTGCTTTGGCAAACTCTTTGCCACGATCTCTGCTGACAATGTCAATCTCAGGATGCTTCAGAAGCCAGGCTTCGACGGTCGCGCTTTCTCGATCGGCAAGCACATCAATAATTGTTCTTCGCTCCAGATCGACGAGAATGGTTCCATAGTTAAAACGCTTCTTCCAGGCGAAGTCATCGACCCCAAGCACCCGAACCGCTCGTGTTGATGGGAGCAGGCAACTGCATGAGATGGCGTAATAAGGTGGACGGGGTGGTGGCGATGCCTGTTCGCTCGGCCTGTCGCGTGCCCATTTGCCCACCTGCCACCAATCCAAGGGCTTGTACGAGCGCGATGAGCCGTGGGGTCATGCGTCCATAGGACTCGACCAGCCCTGGAAGGCGCTCGGTGAAAATTTTGTGCGAGCAGCTCGGGGTGCTACAGACAAATTTGCGCACCGTGAGCATCAGGAGCACGTTGCGACCCGCACAAGGCAAATCGGCAACCGTCCGCTCGTAGTTCCCATGGATGCGAGCCGAGGGCTGATGGCACTCTGGACATGGCATGCTTGGGGCATGACACGCCACGCGAATGACGAGTTCGGTGGCACTGGGATGAACGGAGTGATCGTGATTCCGGCGGGCAGGTGCAAGATGGAGAGACAGCAGAGCTGTCTCTCTGGGTTCCATTGATAGAAAACTCCTGATAGATACTCTTGCTGCTATTCTATCAGAAACCCAAGATCGGTATCAGCAAGCAGGCTCACTTATATTGGGGAAGGGCCATTCCTATTATCGTTCATCAGCTATCCTCCGATTTCTAACAATTCAGCAGTATCAATTGTGTCTGAAAGCATCCCAATTGCAAGCTGGATACTTTTTGAGATATCGCTCATGCTTCTTCTCCCTTTTTGTTATTTTACCATCCCATGTTTTTAGAGTGCGGGAGTATCGTGCAACGTTATCATTGGTTCGTATGAGTGAACCGGAAACGGACCGGAACGCGACCAGGAAGGCAGGAGAACAGGACCGGAAAAGAACCAGGAAGGTTTGCGGAAAAGTGGTCTGAACTTGTTTTCAGATGGAAAGAAACGCAAGAAAAGCCATGCCGAATTTGGTGGTGCAGAAAAGCGCTAGAAGAAGCTGGGAAGGTCCTTCAGGAGGAGGAAGAAGCGATGGCACTCTTGAAGAGTGTTGCGCCCATTACCATGGCATTCCATGTGTTTTGGTCGTCTCCTGCTACACCACAACAAAAAGAAGAACACAGACCTCCGAGCGAGTTTTGAGAGACAGGAATTGCAGAGAGAAGCCAAAAACCGGATGCACGTCTTGCATCTCAAAAAGATCGTGGTTTTGTGCTCAAATTGCCTAGAACTCTATAGGGAGGAATTGTCTGTATTTTCGTCTGTCGGAGGCACCAGTCCCACTCCAGTGCTTTTGATATCCTTTGCATTTTGCCCTTGCTGTTTCTTCTCATTGATGGTATATCCATAAGTAACCAAACAAGACAGCCTGAAAAAGCTGGCAGGTTCGTCCCCTGTGCCTGTTGAGTCTCTCCAGGAATCGGACGGAGTAGATTGAGCGGATCTGCTCTCTGGCGAGGGAGGGTGGTCTCCTACGCCTGTGAGTTGCTCCTAGTACTACAGTGGTAAGTAAGCTCAATAGCTCATCAGTTCCCTTCTCAAAGTGTGTAATACAATGGCCTGGGAAGTGCGTTGCGCCTCCTGCCACATAGGCTAAATTGCTAGTTACCACTGTAGTACTAGAAGGGATTATTAAGGAGCACCAGGGAACCATTCTGGTCGAAAGATGCTCTGGTGAAGGAGCCTCCTTCTTTGATCCAACTTCCTAATATATTCATAAGGTAGCTTGAAATATGAATGTTCCGTCTATCATCATTGTTGATGACGATCCATCTCTTCTCCAAGCGCTCCCTCAGGCATTATACCTCAGGATAGAGGGTATCAAGATAGATACCTGCGAGTCAGCTTTAGAGGCTCTCACGTACTTGCAGGAGCGTGATTATGATGCCGTTGTCAGTGATATCAAGATGCCAGGTATGGATGGATTAGCATTGCTGGCGAAGATTCAGGAACTCAGGCCGGAGACACCAACATTACTCATTACCGGTCATGGAGATCATCATCTGACGATCAGTGCCCTGCGCGGAGGTGCTTACGACTTTATCCAGAAACCGATTGATCGCGATTATTTTGTCGCAGCTTTGCGACGTGCTATTCAGACGCACCAGTTACGTCGCCAGGTGGTAGAGCAGCAACGTGAGCTAGAATTGCATGCCAAATCGCTCGAAAATATCGTGCAAGAGCGTACACGCGAACTTGCTAGAGCTAATGCGGCCAAGGATGAATTTCTCAGTATCGCCTCACACGAACTCAAAACCCCACTGTCTAGTTTGAAGGCCATGACGCAATTGCTGCGGCGACGCCACGAACGCACTAATTCAGCGGAAGCGACCGATCTGGTTAGCATGGAGCGTTCTATCCGTCGAATGGAAATCCTCATTAATGATTTGCTCGACACTTCTCTGATCGAGACAGGAATGTTTTCTTTACGCTACACGCATTCTGATCCGGTGACGCTCTGTCAGCATATTCTCAAAGAGTATGCGTCAGCAATGTCTCCCTCTATTCTGTTTGAAGCTTACCAGGAGCCACTTAAAGTTGAGATGGATGTTGATCGGATTGGTCAGGTTATCCTCAACCTGTTGTCAAATGCACGCAAGTATTCACCGAAGGAGTCACCCATCACCCTGAAGCTGACACGTACTGATGATGCCTGTATCATTGCTGTGTATGATAAAGGGGTAGGGATTCCAGAAGAGAAGCTTGCACACATTTTTGACCGCTTCTACCGGGTTCCAGGCATTGAGGTCCAAACAGGCTCAAGTGTTGGCTTAGGATTAGGGTTATACATTTCGCAGAAAATTGTGGAGCGGCACGGCGGGCGCATCGAAGTCCATAGCGTCCCTGGAAATGGTAGTATCTTCTCTATCGTGCTTCCACTCTCTCCTCCCACCAGGATGGCGGAGAACAACCATGATGATCTACAGGATGAGTAGGAGTCACAATCATGCCTGATTCTGATAGGATTACCATGAAGAGAGACTCTCATGTAGGGTGACACTACCCAAGATGAAAAGGTACAATAGGAGCGACCCAGAACCAGGATGCGCCCTAAACGTTGTGCATCTTTGAGCATTCACGACCCGCTTGAGAGTATCGATAAGCCAAAGTTCTCCACTCTTTCTCTCACCTTCTGATCCAATATATCAGGATAAGTGAGATGAAAAATATATGTCCCGCTCCATTCCCAGCTTTCCTGTAACCCTGTTACTGTAACCCCCAATTCTTCAAATTCTTGTTTGAACTTCCCCCAGTTTCGAGGGAAAAAGGACGTGTCGTTCCTGCTTACATCTATTTTCAAAGACATCCCCCTCTCTCATCATTGTCATCAACAAGCAGGATGGTCTGTTTCATCGCTTTCTTCTTTCAGCCGAAGAGAAATGTTTCATTGTTGGGATTTTGAGTACCCCACAAATTTTTACAAAGAGAACTTCATGTCATCCTCCTCAGCACTGTGTAAAAACTTGTGGGGTACTATCAAGAATTGATGTTGAGGCTTAGCGGTTTTATCCGAACTTCTAGAGCAGTTTCGAAAAGTGGGAGGTGAAATTTTAAGTCTCAACATCAATGTAAAAATTTTATACCAAAATAGAATGAATAACGGCTTAGAAACACATTAAATATCGCTGAAGATTTTTCTTATATAGATGAGTAATAACTTTAAACAGGTAGATTGCCATTCTGAGAGTGTAAACGGACGAAAAGAGAGAGGTGAAAAAAGAAGAGATAAATGAGGTGAAGAGGACATGTAAAGAAGGTAAGAAAGGAGAAAAAGAGTGTGAAGAGTAGAAAAGTAGGGAGAGACCTCAAATATCTGGTAAAAAAGAGGATCAGGGAAAAAGTCAAATAAGAGCAAAAGAAGAGAGTGTGGTCAAGAACAAGGAGGCCGTGGCAAGGTTTGAGCCAGGCCTCCTTGTTCAGTGTAAAGAGGCTTGAGAAGGGCATGGAGGGCAAGCCTCAATAAGCGAGAAAAAAAGAGCCTCATTATTGTTTGGCAGTCCGCAGTTCCCTCACTGATGACGGGCGTCCCCCTTTAGAAGCTTCAGGGCTCAAATTGTATGACCGTCTCACTTCCATCAGCGCCTCCATCAATCGAGTCGCTGAAAAAAGGGGCTCCCTGTCCAGCTTCTCCGCTTGCAGAAGCTTCTGAACAAAGCTCTGCGAACCACAGGAACCGATTGGGAAACACTTGCCTGTGTCTATGGATGGGTGCATCAACTTGTTCAGGTGCTGGATGAGACAAAAGACCTCTCTGTTGAAGAGCGACAACTCGGTTTTCAGATCGTCTTGCTGCATATGCAGCAGCATTCCACTCAATTAAGCGGGATCTTCTCGCGAGCTCTTGCCCATTTCCTAAAGGTAACGCAGAGTTATGCCCCTCATCTCTTCTTTTGTTATCAAGTGCCTGATCTTCCGCGAACCAACAATGACTTAGAACAGTTGTTTGGCCGTGTCCGTTTTCATGAGCGGCGAGCGACGGGACGACGTGGAGCACTTCCTGGTTTGGTTGTACATGGAGCGGTGCGCCTCCAGGCAGCATTCGCCACACGAATGCAAACGTTCACGGCTGATGATCTCGCTCCACATGATCTGCAAGCCTGGCGTGAGGTTCGCTCTCAAGTTGCTTTTCGGCAAGAGGCTCGTTGCAAACAATTCCGCTTTCGCAAAGATCCTGCTGCTTATCTTGCTCTGCTTGAACAACTCCTTCTCAAGCCAAGTTTACGGTCCTAGAAAAAAAGAGAGCAAGAGAAAACGGAAATTTTTGGCAGAATTATATGAGGTGAAAAGAGAGGAGATAGTTGAGTGCATGCGAGGAAAAGAGGTATTTCCTGAGAAAAGAGGGAGAAATGGAGAAATTACTGGAAGGAAAAGGGCAAATGATGAGGAGAAGATGAAGGAAGAAAAGAGTGAGCAAGATTGAGAGGCCTCAAATTGTATGAAAAATTGATTGTAGAATATCAGAATTATTGTCCGTGGATTGGACGGGTCTGACTGTGGTGTTGCCCAAGAGTTGGCCCTGGTAGAGAAGTGCTGGGTATGTCCTGAATGGCGCTACGATGCAATTTTGAATGGGTGGAGTGTCATCCAGTGCAGGTAGTGAAGATGGTGTTCTCAGAGCGAAAAAGTAGGGTTGCGGTGTGTGTCATGATAAGTTGTGAGTGGACTATAGAGACTCCGTTGGCGAATGGCATGACAGGGAGAAGATGCACACGAATTACCTGCTTTTCCACTTCTTTGCCTCTTTTGCTGGGGTGTGAGTTCTTCTCATAAACAAGGAATACAGAATAAAAGGGGATCTCAATGATTCAAAGGCGACTCTCTCTGCCCGTTTTGCTATTCGCCAACGGAGTCTTCTGACCCCCCAGTTTGGCAGGGTCATGCGGAGTGGTGCTCCAGCGGAGCATGACGTTTCTATATAGTCTCCTCACAACTAATCATAGAGGCACCAACTTCTCCCACTTTTTCTGCTCTGAGAAGACCTTCTTCACCACCTGCATGGATGAGTCACCAGAAGCCCTACACCCCGCTCAAAATCGCATCGTAGCGCCATTCAGGAGCATTCTCAGCATTTCCCTACAGGGCTATGACTGTTGGGCTACGAGCCAGATTTCCAGCCTGCCACGAACAACCAACACAACGCAGCCCATAACCGAAAGCAGAAATTTTCAACGATTTTTATATGTTCATACGTTGGAGGTTAGGGATATTAAGAACCTTTTCGGAAAATGTTTTCCCAGCGAAGTTCAAATTCATGAATATGAGGAATAAAGATGGCTTTCAGAGTCACAATAAAGCGAAGCCGTCGGATAAGGATGCGAAAATGACCTGGATAGTACAATGTCTGGGAATTCTATTGGCCGTGTGGTTTGTCGTTGGATCGATCTTGCTGATTGCCTGGTACAAATTTGCAATCATCAATAATCGTCAAGGTGACAAAAGAGATGCCAAGCACAAGAGAGGGAAATCCGTTCAAAATCGCATCATAGCGCTATTCTAAAGTATTCAGACAGCCCAGAGTGTTGTTTGCCCTTGAATGCTGATGAAATGAGATGAAATACAGAAAAGTCCTCATTTCTTGTCTTTTTATTCACTCAGAGGTAAGGTAATCCCATCATATTTTTTTCTCAGGTATTTAGGAAGGATATTTATGCTAGATAAAATGCCATCTCCTAACGATGCTAAAACTGCTCTTCTTCAACAACTACGCAAAAGTTCTCAGACCATTCAAGGTTTTCGCTCAAAATTGCTCGGACTCCTGCCTTTCCCATCCGGAACAAAAGCAGTAGAGAATCTGCGCAACTGGTATCAAAGGCGACAAAATACCACTTCCACTCCCGTTGAAGAGACACGGACTCCAGAAGTGATACAGAACTCTGACGAGAGAATTGCAGCAGAAGTGACACTTCCAACTTCACTTCAAACAGACATGCCAGATATTGTTGAGAGAACGAGCGATTCTTCCACCATTCAAATTGAGGAGCAAATTCATACTCTTTCGACAAGACAAGAAATGATGGCTGATATGGGTGTCTCAAAACAAGCAGGCCAGGCAGATACCATTGAGCAAGCGAGGAACACTCCCCCAACTCAAACAGAGGAGCAGGTTGATACTCTCTCAATTGTGCAAGAAATCACAACTGAGACGAATCTCCCAACAAAGAAGAAGAGAGCCACAAAGCGAACAAGCACGTCAGAAACAATTGAGCAAACCGGGAACAATGGGATCGAGATACTCTCAAAATGGCACTGAGAGGCCTGTAATACTGTGATTTACAAGTATTTAATGACATATATTTAGTATGGAACTTTCATATCTGAGATAAAATAAAAAGCATAACAAAAGAAAAGGGGCTTTCTCATGGCATCCTGACCAGAATCACGACGACCGATCTGGAAAATTTTCCTCGTTCTATGCAGTCTCATTGTTCTTCTCTTTCTCATACTGATATATGTCCCCTCGCTTCTCTTTCCAAATCAAAACTTTTTTCGCGCTCACTCCTTCCAGGATATAACCTGTACAACTGCAAACACGTGTCTTCTTGCTGCCGATGATGGAACAATTGCAATGACCACCAATGGAGGCCAGACCTGGACAAGCCAGAGCAGTGGCACAACCAAAGGCCTGAACGACATCGTTTGTCCCAATGGAAAGATCTGTTTTGCCGTTGGCAACGATGGAATCATTCTCAAGAGCACCAATGGCGGGAGCACCTGGAAGAAGCTGAACAGCGGTACCCCCTCCTCACTTTTGAACATAGCCTGCCCCAATGTCAACACGTGCTTTGCCGTTAGTACTAATGAGATATTCAAGAGCACCAATGGCGGAAGTACCTGGAGAAGCTGGGGAAACCAGTATGGTTCCGGTCTCAAGAGCATAGCTTGTCCCAGCACAAATATCTGTTTTGCTGTCGCCACCGGCAATATAGGCTATCAGGACATCATCAACACCACTGATGGAGGCCAGACCTGGAAGACACAACAGGGCCTCTATAGCGGGGGCCTGAATAGCATAGCCTGTCCCAGTGTCAGCACCTGTTTTACCGTTGGCTATGCTGATGGCTCCTCCCCCTTCAATGATCCCTTCGCTGGCCGCTTTATCATCAAGAGCACAACCAATGGAGGAAACACCTGGCAGACGCTCTATAGTAGTAACGCTGATGCATTTCAGAACATCGCCTGCCCCAATACTCGCATCTGCTTCCTGACCACTAGCATCACTATCGGGAGACAAGGGGATAGTTGCGGCTATCTTATACCTCATCCTTGTCCACCGGGAGAAATCCTGATGACAGATGATGGGGGAAGCACCTGGAAGAGTCAGAAGTCCGATGCCACCTCTGACCTTAAAAGTATAACCTGTCCGAGTACAAACCTCTGCTTTGGCGTTAGCTCCGAACAGGTAATCAGCGTGAATGGTAGGTCTGGCACACTTGTAGCGAAGGATGAGCTTTCCTCAAGCACAACCTCCCCTGACCTCACCCACCTCCTTCAAAAAAGTCAAACGGTAATGGCGAAGCTACACTCTGCCACCTTCCGTCTCGGCACAGCAACAGAATTTTATGACAACGCAGGAACACGACTTAACGACAAGACATTAATAATAAACGCTATGGGTGGGATGATAGCTCCTGATCTCTCGTCCCTCAGGATTTTAGAAACATCAACAGGACTCAAGCAGCGCATGGTCTTTGGCACGCTTATTCAGAAGGACAACGTCTATGTTTCAAGGGAGAATGGCTACGATGTGATCTCAAAAGAGAAGTTCCTGGCTTTCGATGACGCTCGCCTCTATATCGAAGCGGGGATGCCACAGGTGAGTGCGTTAATCGATCTGTCTCTACAAAAGGGGACATTGCATGACGCGATAGGGGGATTTCTTCCTGAAGCTCAGAACATTACTGACACTGCGAGAATTCGTCATATCCAAGTAACCTTTCAACAAGACATTTCGAAGGATTTGCAGGCTTTGGGCATTGACGATGACATCTCGCCTCGGCTCTCTACTAATCCAAATACGCATAGTGCAACCATAATAGACTTCTGGATTGATCGGAGTACTGGATACGTTTATCAGGCCTATAGTGAAACAATACAACCTGATACTCTCAGCATACGATATTTCAGGCTCACCTTTATTACATTTAATACCTTTTCTTTTCAGATACCTGATCACGCAACGCCTATCAGCAGTCCCAACCAGTACTTTGATAACTGAGAAAGAGACTCGTACCTTCCAGAATAGAACGCTCTGGCGCTCTTGTCCGAGCTACTGCGAGGTTTGTCCAGAGGCTTCTTTGTTGTTCTGTGCGCCGCAATCGCACATTTACCCAACACGACTCAAACACACCAAAATAGGAAGGTAGTCAACATTTACCCAATGACCGATTTCAGCTCATATCTCCCCATTATCCCCTAGCGCAAAATTTTGGCCTTTAGTGGGCCTATAACGGGCACTTATTTTAGTTGTGAGTGAATTATAGAGACTCCGTTGGCGAATGGCATAACAGGGAGAAGATGCACACGAATTCCCTGCTTTCCGCCTCTTTGCCTCTTCTGCTTGGGTATGAGTTCCTCTCATACACGAGTCATACAGAAGAAAAGAGGATTTCAATGCTTCAAAGGCGACTCTCTCTGCCCGTTATGCCATTCGCCAACGGAGTCTATATAGTCCACTCACAACTAGTATGAGTCACAGGCCTTTGGTTTCTCCAAAGGCCTTTTGCCAGTGGAATAAAACCTTAATGAAGCAGTAGAGATCCAAATGTATATTGTAGAATTGCAAAAGCAATTGTCAGTATTGACCATACTTGTGGTTCATAAAGGGCTAATGATCGAGATCTCTTCTTTAAGGCAGAGCCACGCCGAGTCAACGCCTGCCGATCAACGTTGTATCCTGATCGAATGTAAAAATCCAATCCTTGCTCTCCACTCTGTCGAGCTAGATCATCCGCAAGCTCTTGAGCTTGGCTATGTGCTACTCGGCCTTCGTAGACCCAAACTGCGGCTACCACAACCGAGACAAACACTACAGCGAGTAACTGAACCAGTGATAAATGGCTGGAGATCGCCACAAACCCTATAATTGCCAAAGAAATCAAGCGATTTAAGATAAAGATAGCAATTTGCTTAAACAAGAGAAGTCGATATCGTTCAAGTAAGACAGAATGAGCAAGAAAGTAAAGGTTGGATTCACTTCTGAGTGAGGTTGGATTGTCATTGAAATTGCCGTCTTTCATCATTTTATTAACCTTTTTGCCAAATGAAGTACCATATTTTGCACTTTCTCATCTCCATCGGAGTTTGTGACCAACACACATGGCATAACAGCTATTTCACCCTCTATATTACCTCGCGCCTCTCGAAGTTCCTTATCCACAATCTGGCGAAACTGATTTTTCTTATCTATGAGTATCTGCTCATCTTGTACTTTATCGCTTTTATTCATCGCAACGACCATCACTTGTATACGATTTTTGACCCTCCCTTTATTTTGACGCCATAAAGTCTCCAAGTAGTTACAGAAATCCACAAGCCATACACCTGGTGCATCATCTGCTTTTCTCCCTGCTGGATCCGTCGAATCAGCAAAAATAATAATCGCATGCGGCCTCCTTTCAAAAACTTCTTTGGCTTGAGCCACAGCCCCTATATGCCCTGGAAAGTCTACCATCTGCTGGATACTGATATTGAATAGCCTATTTCGTCCCATCTCAAGGTCGAATGCGGGAGTTTCTTCAAGACGGAGCGTGTGTACATGATCCCGCTCATTCCGAAAGACGTTCCAGCATAGATATTCTATGAAGGTTGTTTTTCCCACATTAGGTGGTCCAACGACGAGTACTACTTTGCCTCGAAACCGTCGCCTGATCCACCTATAACCAATCGGGCCAAGTTCGCGTACAATCTCCATTCCAAATTCTGGTGTCACCCTCAATCTCCTACTAATCTCCTCATGTCGCATCTCTTTGCAAAATCCGTACAGCGAAGAGGTGTGTGCCGATACTTCAATATATTCTGCTCATTCAAACAAACGCAGAATTGTCTTACTCCTGATCAGCACAAAATGATTATCTCACATAAGAAACACGAAATATATATACTCTTCTTCCGCAAGTGATGAAATGTAATACTGAAGCTAGAAGAGGAAACTCGAAGTTGCACAGGTAATTATCTTCAGGTGCTTGAGTATAGACGATTCTCACTTGTCTCGCAATGTAAACGACAAATAGAACAGTTTTCGACAGCAAGGTATCAGCAAAAATTTCTGTGCTTCTCCTCCAGCTCTATGACCGTTAGGCAATATTGCAGATCAACGAGTGTACTATACTGCATCGCTCTATCACCTCAAACACGCTCCAACTCAACCCATGTGTTATACTTATAAAAAAGGGCAAACCTGTAAAGGAACCTGCGCAAGCCATTGCTTGCACAATAAAAAGGCACTGGCTAGACTGCTCTAGCCAATGCCACAATTTCATCATGACAAAATTAGCGAAACTTCGATGCTATTAAATCCTCTTCAATTGCCACCGACACCCGCTTTTGCTCATCATCCTGCAACTCCTCAATAGCGGACTCTATAAGCTCTTTGGGCCTCTCGTTGGGCACATAAAACCAGATTGCGGGAAATGCCTTTTGATATCCCATCATACCGTCAGGGGTAGAAAGGCGAACCAACCGTGTTAGCTTTGCATACACATCCGCAGGCTTCTTTGCTGATATCTCAGCCTCTATTGCAACAAGACCGCTTTTTGTCGTAATCAACCCGTCTGGTATCGGCCCCAGGGTCCCACCTTTTTTCGTCTCTTTGCTCAACAGGTCAGCACGATAGCGCCGCTCACTCTTCCAGGTGTACTTCTGGTCCAACCATAACCGTAGCTGATTGACTGCATAGATATGATCCAGTCGCGTACTGGCAGGCACACGCGATGTATAAATGTCATCCAGATCCACAAGCTGAAGACCCTGCCGCGTTACCCAGGCAAACCCAGGTTCATCGGCCAGCACACGACGATATTCAATCCATCCCGCTCGTCTCCAGCGTGAAAGCTGATCTTTCAGCGTTGTCTCTGCTAGAAGCTCCCCTTTGAATGGACGCTGCTGATCTGGGAACCTCGATAGTAATCGCTGTATCTGGTCACCACGAGCTGCATACTGCTCCGCAATCCACGCTATACAATATTGGTCCCGCCTGGTCGCCATGATCGAGCCTTTATCACTCCAGAGTCTTACGTTCTCTGCTTCTCTTCGTTCTCATTGTTGCTCATTGTATCTTTCATAGTGTCATCTTCTTTCTATTTGTATTATTATATATATTTATATACTATCGTATCTTGGTCGCTTTCCTCGCTATCCCACTTTTTGAGCATATTTCACAGATAGCGGCCCCTCTATCTACCCGACTCTAACAGCGTGCTACGTAACGGGTAGATAGAGGGGCCGCTATCAAACTAGTCTTCACTCTTGTTTTAGTTGTGGGTGGTTTCTATAGTCTCCTCACAACTTATCATAGCATGCCCATTTTGCACCTAAGGCCAGGATCACAGCACAACAAAAAACCACCCATCACACAATGAGTGGTTCTCTTCCTCAATCCCGCCACTCCTCAAATTGGATATCAGCCATTTCTTTCGTAAATTTATGCTCGCCGTCTGTGAGGATATTTTGGCTGGATGATTGGATCATTCTCAAGAATTATCGCGGCTTCGTACCCCAGGTGGTCAGCAGATACCAGAGAGCTCCAAAATTCTCCTCCTTCATCTCTAAAAGGGCCCGTTGATACATTAGCTCAAACTCCTCGTCACTGAGGAGTCCCATTTTCACAAAGAATGGTTGCAAGAGTTTAAATGCCACCATGTAATTTTGATACATGGCTTCATGGGCTTCCGCGTCCGCTGAAAAATCTATAATAGAGGGCCTTTTCTGAATATTGCTGTATCCCGCCTCACGAAGCAGAGAACCCAAGATAGGAGTAATACCCAATTGTCGCCCATCCGGAGAAAAGCTCAGCCCGGCTAAAAATGCAGCTCGGGTACTCCAGGCCGCAAACTGTTCAACTGCTAGACTCGTCGTTACAGGCACTTCTGCTTCTGTCAGACAGATCATTCCACCCGGACGCGTGATACGTCTGCACTCTTGCAGAAATCGTGGCCAGGCTTTTTTTAAGAGAAATCCCACAATGAGGCGAGCATTGACCAGATCAAAAGAGTCATCAGGGAATTCGAGGGGGTTGGTAACATCCATGACTTGAAATGTTACGTTTTTTAGTAATTGGACCCTCGCAGTTGCACGCGCATATTGGACCATCGTTTGACTGATATCGATTCCTATGACATTCATCTTAGGATAGGTACGTGCTACATCTAATGTCCATCCGCCAGGGCCACAGGCAATATCCAGAACATCATGCAGATCAGAAACTTTGAGATGTTCTGGAAAGAGTCCTTGCATGCTTTGGGTCATAATGCGATCCTGGTGAGACAAACGCACCATTTCTGTCGCACTTTCGGCATCAATCACATAGGTATTCTCGCTGACCGAGAAATTGTCGTTGGTGAAATCCGACATCGTAACCTCTTTTTCTGTTTTCGCCTTCCCTGCTTATGACAGATGGAGAATAGTATCAGTATATAACACCTCCAGGCAAGGCAACCACGAGAGTTATAAATACAGTCATGATTTTCTCATTGTCAACGTTGAGCATTGTTTGGGCTGATCTCCCTGCTACCAACCCAACTCGACCAAAGCGCCACTTTCTATAGTTGTGGGTGCTTTCTATAGACTCCGTTGGCGAATAGTAAAACGGGCAGGGAGAATCCCCGTCAAATCATTGAGAACACCTTTTCCTCTTTTTCCTTGCTCATCAGAGTCGTCAACGCACAAGCAGAAGAGGCAAAGAGGCGGAAAGCAGGGAATTCGTGTGCATCTTCTCCCTGTCATGCCATTCGCCAACGGAGTCTCTATAACATACTCACAACTCAAATGAGCAACGCGCTACAACCCCTACTTTTCGCTCTGAGAAGACCTTCTTCAACACCTGCATGGATGAGTCACCAGAAACCTTACACCCGCTCAAAATCACATCGTAGCATCACACACTATACGCCACCATCATCATGCGTATTGATAAAATGTAGGGGATGAGATGGATTGGTTAACACCAGTTTCATTGCTGGATGCTCTTTTATTATGATCTCATAGGCAAGATCAGAGGAAGGAAAACTAAGAGTAACTTGTTGGTATGGAGAAATTTCCACATATTGAATATTCATACAAGTAGAAAATGCGCTTGGGAACCAATCATTCACCCAACCATTAATAAAGTAAGACGATTCACACCAATCTGACAAGTTTGGATCACACTGCCAATGTTGCGCAAGGCAGAGCACCAATGGCTTATTAGTAGTATTCATAAAGCCAACAGATGACGAGTTTACGTTATCTTGATCAAAACCATTTGGCGTTATATGAATGACATTGAACGATGGTGGCGGCATATTTATAATACCAACTATCCATACAACTATTATAAGCCATCCAAAGGCACTACTAATATACTTCCCTTTATCCACCTCCAAGCCACGAGATAGCAAGAATAAGGGTGTAGCTACTACAAAGCATATAATTGTAAAAATCAGATAGTACATAGCGCCTCCTGCCAGGGTACCATATCATCTATCGTTACAACATGATTATTAGCACTCTCTATCTACATTTCAATTCTACTCAAACTCCGCAGGCCAAATAGCTAGTAATACTTCTAGCATAACATGAGAAAGGAGACGAAACAAGAGATTGTATAGATAAGATCCGCACAAACCAAGATTAAGCACACAAAGAGCCTCAGGTTCGTCCAGAGGCTCTTTGTTATCGCAACCATAATTAACGAGCTGGCTCCTTGCACAACATCCTCAACTCACACACCCCGATCTCCCTGCTTTGCTCCAACACCAAAGAAAAATTACATCTTGGTCGCTTTCCCCGCACGACGGATTATTGAGCGTGTTAGGCAAATAGCGACCCCCCTATGTACCCGACTCGACAGCGTGCTACTTGATGGGTATATGGAGGGATCGTTATCAAACTGGTCTTCGCTCTTATTTTAGTTATGGGGAAGTTATATAGACTCCGTTGGCGAATGGCATGACAGGGAGAAGATGCACACGAATTCCCTGCTTTCCGCCTCTTTGCCTCTTCTGCTTGTGCGTTGACGACTCTGATGAGCAAGGAAAAAGAGGAAAAGGTGTTCTCAATGATTTGACGGGGATTCTCCCTGCCCGTTTTACTATTCGCCAACGGAGTCTTCTGACCCCCCAGTTTGGCAGGGTCATGCGGAGTGGTGCTCCAGCGGAGCATGACGTTTCTATATAGTCTGCTCACAACTTATCAGAGTGGCACCAACTTCTCCCATTTTTTCCGCTCTGAGAAAACTTTCTTCAACACCTGCATGGATGAGTCACCAAAAGCCCTACACCCGCTCAAAATCGCATCGTAGCGCCATTCAGGGGCATTCTCTGCACTTCCCTACCAGGGCACGTTAAGCGGGGCGCAACAAAAAACGGACAGTCCTGTCCGCTTACCCTGCTTGTGGCCTACTTTGGCATCCTTGCCAAAGTAGAATGGATGACTGCAAGCGCAACAACGCATTCGATGCTTCCTGGGCATGGCGCTCCTATCAATCCATATCACCAGAGTTGGGAAGAAGCTATGCCGTCTTCACCACCTGCATCGATGAGTCACCACAAACTTTCCACCCATTCAAAATCACATCCTCGCACCAGACAAGACCATCCTCCGTACTTCTCTCTCTTGGGCAACACCGCAGCCGGACCCGTCCTATCTCCCTCCAACATGCTGCCTCTCGCCTGACACATGCGTCCGCAGTACCATCTCTCTTTCCCCACAAAAAACACCATCAAGTATTTCACAAAAACAGGTCCAAAACCTTCCCTTGTCACTTTGTCTACTTTTCTCCACTCTTTTTTGCACACTTGTTGAGATCTCGCCCTGCTTTTCTTCTCCCGAACTTCTCCCCTCAAGCGCCTTCTCTCCTACGATCACAGGCTTTCCCTCTTCCCTCCTGTCGCAAGAAAATACCTCACTGACTCCGCAAACAACCCCATCAAATAGTTCGCAAATTTACAACTATTGGAATTTCCACACAACTTCTTGAAAACCTCTTGACTTAGAGCGCTCTAAGTAGTTTATACTAGCAGGCATGTCACGTGATATTACTACAACAAAACCAGAAGCAACCTTAACCATTAAGCAAATGGCCGCCCTGAGCGGCATGAGCGAATATACGCTGCGCTACTACGAAAAAATTGGGCTCATCGAGCCAATTCCCCGCGAGAAGAGCAGCGGCCATCGACGCTATAACACGGATACCGTACAGATAGTGGAGGCATTTGCGTGTCTGCGTACAAGCGGTTTTTCCCTCGACGACATGCGGCGGCACGTACGGATGTGGAAGCAGGGTGATGAAGCAGCCGCAGAGCAAAAATCGCTCTTTTTGGCATACGCCGAAAAAGTCACGGAGGAAATCCGGCAGCTCACTATCCGACAACGATATCTGAGCGGGAAGGTGGCGTACTGGGATGCACGTCTCAATGGCAACCTGGAACTGGCAGAGCAGATTGCTGCTCAGAACTCCGAGATCACCAAAGAGTTGAAATGACGAACGGCAAAGCAATATCTAAGGAGAGTAAAATGCCGATGATGAAAGCTGCGCGGGTGCCTCGCGCAGGTGGCAATTTTGAATTAGTCACCCTGCCTCTTCCTGAACCTCAAGCCGGCCAGGTACGCATCAAAGTGCAAGCCTGTGGGATCTGCCACAGCGATGCTCTGGTCAAAGAAGGAGGATTTCTGCCTATCGACTATCCTCGTATTCCCGGTCACGAGGTAGCAGGTGTTATTGATGCCGTTGGGACAGGCATCAGTTCCTGGCGAGTTGGTCAGCGTGTTGGCGTGGGCTGGCTCCTGGCCCTCTCGCCAGTCACCCTGGCTATCCCTGGCACTGGTTCCTTGGCCCACCTGGAGGAAAACATCGCTGCCGGTTCCATTACCCTCACCCCAGAGGAGCTCCCCGATCTTGACAGCACAGGAGAAGAACAGCGATGAGCCAGACATATCCCACACACATCATCGTGATGACCGGGGCCACGTCTGGCATTGGGGCACAAGCCGTCAAACAACTCGCAGCCTCGCCTGATACGCTGATTCTCACTGGGGTGCGTGGCCATGGGCGCACCGTGTCGGGAGCCGAAGTCTTCCCGCTTGACCTGGCATCGCTTGCCAGCGTGCGCGCTTTTGCGGATGATATTAAGCAGCGTCTGGGCAATGCGAAAATAGAGATGCTCGTCCTCAATGCCGGTGCCCAATTTCCCAGAGGTCAGCGCAGTGTTGACGGTTTTGAAATGACGTTTGCCACCAACCACCTTTCGCATTATCTGCTGGCAAGACTGCTGATGCCAGACATGGCCGTAGGAGGTCGGTTGGTTCTCACCACGAGCGACACGCATGATCCGGCAGTGATCCCCATAGGTCCCAGGACACTTAACCCGGAAGAGCTTGCCCATCCGAGCACAACAGGTTCCGGGGGCATGCGTGCCTATGCCGCCTCCAAACTCTGCAACCTCCTCACCGCACGGTCTTTCGCGGCACTCGATGCGGTTAAAGCCAAAAATATCCAGGTGATCGCCTACAACCCAGGCTTGACCGGCGGCACGTCGCTAGGGAACCTTCCCCCATTCGTGCGCTTCTTATTACTCCATGTTGTCCGTCCGATGTTACACGTCGTCAGCCTCTTCCAGCCTCCTTTCTATATGGGAACGCCAGAGCGAGCGGGGGAAGCGCTCGCCGGGCTGGCGTCAGGGAAAGTGACCCCTCCACCGGGCCGGGTGTATGCCTCCCTGGTAAAAGGGAAACTGACGTTTCCTGACCCCTCAGAACTAGCGCGGAGCGACGAGGCACGCGACCAATTGTGGCGTGAAAGCGCGGTCATGGTTGGTCTTCAGGTCGAATCGGCCAGAGCTCGGTGAAACACTGGCAACCACGAACGCAACGGTTTTGGCACACATGGAAAGAGGTATCAGCCCTATCGAACAGGACCTAGAAGTGGTGATGGCAGACTTTGGGCGAACACTGATCGCATGGTGAAGCAGATGCTATTCTTCATTTGTTGCAAGTGAAATAGTAAGCGAGCTAAGGAACTTCAGGAACTATACGCCATTTACAGACGACAAGCCAGTGGCGATACTAGCAGAGAGCCATAAATAAAATAGAGCCAGTAGAGTATGTGCTACTGGCTCTATTTTATTCCCGACGAACACCGTGCGTTCGTTACTCGTGAACTAATTGCCGCATCCATTTGTTCGCCGTACTGATGCCAAGTGGATGGGTGTAACACCTGACTACCCATACGCATTAAGTTAAGAATAATTCGAGTTGCCAATCCAAGCCATCGAGTAAAAGCTGAGCAGTACGGGGGTATACCCACATTCTTTCAAAGAAGCATACAATAATAGGATCAAAAATCACTCCGCTAGTATGCACAGTCTGTGGGTACACACATTTTTTCGTAAATCCTGAAGATTTCCGCGACTAACCCGTCACGCGATCCAATGTTGCTATACAGATTAACTCCTGGGACTACAACTGCTGGATAACATTGCTCTTCAGCTCATGTGTTCTAACACAACCAGGAGCCAAAAACAAGGCAAAATACCAGTAGAGCCTGATGAATTTCCACCATGCGCACGCACTCTACAAGCTCTGTTACGCCGAGATATCAGAGCAGTTTTTGTGATGTCGAAATGACATCATCATTCCAGCTTCACTCCACTTTTCATACGTTATGAGCAAGTTTTGACACTAATCATATCGGTCCTCTTCCAGGAGCAACTCACTGGCGCAGGAGACCACCCTCCCTCGCCAGAGAGCAGATCGCTCCGTCCAATTCCTGGAGCATCTCGACAGGCACAAGGAACGAAACCTGCCTGCTTTTTACGGCTGTCTCGTTCTACTCCTCTTGGATATACCATGTGTCTTCTCCATCCAACTGAGAATACCCTTCCAGGATCAGCGTGTCTTCTGGATTATCCATCACCTGTACCACTTTACGCCACTGTTTGGCCGCCACAAACGCGATAGACAGCGTACACTCGTTTGTAGCCAGGAACGAAGGCGCAGCCACGCCTTCGTTTTTCCGGTTGCAAGCAGACCTTATTTCAGGGTCTTGAGAAATCTTGAGCGACTCTTCCACATGTTTTGTCGTAGCCATTTGGGACGAGAAGATATGGCGCACAATTCCCTGTTTGTCAATGATATAGGTGACACGTCCTGGTAAGATCCCAAATGTCGTCGGGACACCATAGTTCTTTCTCAGTTCGCCATTCCTGTCACTCAGCAGAAGAAAGGGCAGGTTGTATTTGCTGGCAAATTGCTGGTGAGACTTCTCACTGTCGGAACTGACGCCAATGACTTCAGCTCCCGCTTCCTTGAAGATTTCGTAGCTATCGCGAAAGGAACACGCCTCAGCCGTACAAGGAGGCGCGTTATCTTTCGGGTAAAAAAAGAGGACAACTGCTCGGTGCCCATGAAAATCGTTCAGACTGACACGTTGTCCGTTCTGTGTGGGCAAGGAAAAGTTGGGAGCCCGATCTCCTCTCTAAATCGGTTTCTGACTCATCTTCTCCCTGCTCATTGGTTGCTGAAGGGTTCCACCTGGAATTGGTTCTGTCGTCATAGGTTTGCTCCTTGTTCTTGTCAAATCAAGAGAGGTCGTTTTTCCTCTCTACCAACTTAGACCAACGTTTTCTCGTTTTGTGACAGTTTCAAACCGCTCTCACTGTACATCTGCATCGAGGTGGAAGACCTGGCGGAATTCTGGCGTATTGATGAGGCGACGCACGGTGATCACTTGATCAGGAGGGGCAAAGAAGGGCTGTTCCCGAAAAATGCTGGCATATTGCTGGTCGATCAACGAGCCGATTTCCTCGACCATGCTGGGAGCAAGCGCAGAAATCTGTCCGATTCGGTCACGAGTGAATTGGCGACGATTGGGATCCACGTAGCCCCGCTCGATAAACGAGCGGGTTTTCCGGGCACATCGACAGGGATTCGACTGATTGATGAGGCCACACTTCTTCTGCATATAACTGTAGAGATCATGGCGTGCGCGCGTCAGCAATTGGCGGAAGTTGCTGGGCGAAAGGTCCATCAGCACTGCTCCAAGTTCGCTCTTGACTCCCAGCAACTCTCCCAAAATGTAGACCAGCCGTTGTCGCTGATCCAGACAAAGAAGCATACCTTTCGTACAGCGAATTTTTGCTTCCTCAATGAGTACAGGAAGCGGAAGAGAGCCATCTGCTGGATCTAATAACGTTTGATCTGGAGTTTCATCCATCAATCTTCCCAATTCGGAGAAGGTGATTTCCCTCTGCTTGTGTTTGAGATTGAGGATATGGTTCACCACAATCCGATAGAGCCATGTTCTGAAGCGACTTTTTCCCTGAAAGGTACTGAGTTTTGTCAGGATCTTGAGGAGCACCTCTTGCGTGATGTCCTCCGCTTCCTCGCGTTCTCGAACCATACGAACAGCGATATTAAAAATCCAGGCTTGATGCCGCTGGATCAGTTGCTCAAGCGCGTCTAAATTCCCATTTTGGGCCTGAGCTGCCAGGTTTTCATCGGTGACATCAGAAGAGATGACTTCCAGGAATGGGTTATACATAACAGATCCTTTCTCCAAAGAAGGGCGTTCTTTGAGAGTTCTTGTCTCTCATCAGTAGAGACACGTCTGATCTCTCTTTGTGACAGTTTCCAGCCCTCTTTCGCGAGGGGTGAACGTCGATTTTGCGCACCGAGAGTCCTCACTTGAGGAGATCCCTGATCCGCTTGCTGATTGCGCGCCTGGTCTTGACCCAGAAAAACATGAGAGGGAAACTTGAAGGAGGAGACCCCTCCACGGAAAGGGAGAAGATCACGCAGAAGGAACAGCGTCCCTTTACGAGAGAATTCAAGGGAGAAGCGGCGCAACGTGCAAAATCAAGCCAGAAGCCATGAGCACAGAGAGCACGCGATTGAGGCATTGCGTAACGCGTCCCCTTCATCATTGGTGTCGGCTCAGTTACGAGAGAGGTTCCTCAGGAATGGAGATCATCTCTCGTATCAATTCCATTTTGCGGTTATAACGGGGCTCGATTCCCAACTGATGATGATGGTTTTTGATCGCTCCCTCATGCTCCTTGAGATAGGCGTTGATCACCTCGTGACGGATGGTTTTGAGTTGGTAGATGAGCCCAGCATTGATATGCCACCGATCACGGGGTTGGGCTTGCTCATTATGCCGCATGAGAGTGAGAACGATACGACGAACCCGCTCCCGTGCAGCTTCAGGCATCCGAATATGTTCTAATTGGGAATAGGGAAGCGTGGTAAAATCCGTTTGCTGATATTTTTGGGCACGTTTCTGAGCCCCAGCTTTATAACTCTCCCGTTTCCCCAGAGTTCCCTCAAAGTAGGAGAGAGGCTCCTGATACCCCTCCTCAACAGCCTTGCCAAAGAGGGTGTCGACCTGGTCAAGAGACACTCCCCAGCGTTGCTGGAGATGCGTGCTCACAGCCACATCCTGCTTCTCACTCTGATACACGGCGAGAAGGGCTCTCAGCGTCTCCAAGGGGGTAGATGCTTGCACCGCTTCGGAAAAAGGAGCCACCAACGCCTCCATCTGCCGATACCAGGCAGCCTCATTCAAGAGTGCCCCAACCAACTCCTGTTGATGAGCCAGGCTTCGCCGCTCCATCTCCGCATCAAAGAGGGTCTTCTGTTGAGGGAGGCAATTGATGATGGAGCGCTTCTTCGGTCGAACCGGATGCTGCTCACCCTGGGTTCCTTTCTTCTTTCTCGCAGGGCTGGTTTAAATCACAGGTTGCTGTTTCATCTCCTCCCACTCCTTTCGAAATTCATCAAGCACCTCAACGCCAGGTTTGGTGCCCAGCCAGATGCCACGGCGACCATCAATATTGCCATGACCATCACCAATCACATAGTCCATATAATGTAACGTGCTATCCAGGTTCGCTCGTTTCTTCTCATCTTGCTCACGAAAATACCAATAATGACCGAGAATATGCGCCATATACTGGATGTCAAAGACCGCAGGCGGGCAATGATAGAGCACACACAAGCGCCCATAAATGGAACGGGAGAGATGGGTATAGAGGTTTTGCCCCTCATCTCTCTTCGGGATCAGCGCACTTAGATGCTGATCCGCCATCTGCCGCAGAACCGGGCCAAAGCGTTGACTGACCGCATCATTGCTCATCTGAGAACAATCCTGCAGGTGACGCAAGCGGGCAACAGCCTCAAGCACCAGATCCGCAGGCACCAGCGTGGGAATCTCATACGCCTCTAAATCGTATTCCTTTGTCTTTAATTGCCCTTTAAACCAGAGCGTAGAGGCCGTCTTCGGAGAGAAAACCGCCGTTTTGAGGACTTCGGTCATCCGACGTCCGGTGTTGATCGTCACTGCGAGGGCCAAGTGATACCATTCCTCACGACGAAGGAGGTCTTCAGAAAGATGAACAATTGCATCGGGATCCTCAATCCGTTGCTGTTCACGCAACCGACGGGCAAAGCGCCCCTCACTATCGGTATTGATCCGCTGCCATTCCTCCAATGAGAAGTTAAGATGCTTGAGGGCGATGTGCTCGTCCATCTTCGTCTTCGGGTTCTTCCAACGATTGGCACGCGTCAGAGGGAGCTGCTCCCGAAGAGCATTGCGGGCATGCCGCAGCGGCTCTTGGAGAGAACTTTCAACGACCATCGTCGGGCGTGCACGCCAGGCCGCGATCTCCTCCTGACAGATCCGTGCAATCTCCCCTTCTTCGGCCACCCCTAAGGGCCGCAACCGATCAAGCAACCCACCGGCTGCAAATAATCGCTCGTCTTGCCATCTGGTGATCTCTCCCATACTATCATGCCATCCTCTCTTCTTGTCATCATCATTACCTATTGTACTACATCTTTTGGTAAGTGTCAAGGCTCTACCTCCAATCCTCTTGTAGACATATTGCCCACGGGTTGTGCAACGAGATGCAGCCCGTCAGTGACTGGCTTGAGAGTGTCTGTGATTGCTTTCCTCGTTTCACAAGGGGGAGATATTTCTCACCTGTGATCAGCAAACTCTCTCCCCGACAGAAAATTTGTTCTAGGAAGAAGAGATAAAGAAAAAGCGGTAAAAGGAGAGAAAAGGCAAGCAAACAAGAAGAGATCGTCCTCTCTGAAAAGCAAAAAAACAATCAGGAGGACGATCATGAATGCATCCGACCTATTATGAGATCAATGGACCAAACAAGTCAAGGAGGTGTTTCCGAAGTTGCACCACTATCAACAAGAAACGTTGGCGTTCGTGGTCCAAGGGATCATCCAATCAGGAAACGCAGTGATGCAGAGAGTATCAGAAGCAGTATGGGAATATACAGAGAGTGATACCAAAATGGTGAGTCATGAGCGACGTTTGCAGAGATTTGTGGCAAATGACCGTATTGATGTAGAAGTACACTGGAAGGATTTTATCCGGAAAATATTGCCATACTGGGAGAAGAAGCGAGTAACGTTTATTCTGGATATGACGCCCTATACGCAAGAGGCAACAATTGTATATTTAGGAATATTGGTGCAATCACGGATATTACCCGTAGCATGGTGCGTCATGCCACAGCAAGAACCTTGGGATGAGGGACAATGGGAGATCATTGATCGGCTGTTTGATCAGGTATCTTCGCATTTGAGCAGCGCTGAATGCACATTTCTGGCCGATCGTGGACTCAGTTGCTTGAGGCTCATTCAACAGTGCCACAAGCTGGGATGGCATTACGTGCTCCGCATCAAAAATGAGGAGTGGTTTCGACGAGCATTTCGCCATTATTATCGAGATTGGGAACAAGGCAAGCAGATCGTGAAGAAAGAAGGCGATCAGTGGTACGGCAAGGTTCTCGTGTGGAAAGAGCATCAGTTTTAAATATGGCTTAGTGCGTGTTGGGAACCAGGATACGAGCATGCATGGTTTTTACTCTCAGACCGGAAAGCATCACATAAACGGGTGAGTGAGTATGCAAAGCGTATGAAAGTTGAAGCAACCTTTCAGGATACGAAAAGCCGAGGATGTCTGATTGAGTGTAGTCGCTTTACAAACCGAGAACATCTCTCTCTATGGCTCTTCGCGGTGTTTCTCTCAATTTGGTGGATTGCACATTTAGGGTGTAGTTGTCTTCATCATGGGCATCGAGAGCAGGTGGATCGAAAAGATCGACGTGACAAAGGGATGTTGCGCATTGGCCGCTTGTGGCTCAAAGCAATTCTCAAGAAGGCCAATCGGGTTCTTTGTCCCAAAAACCTCCGTCTGGTCAAGACACAATTGACCAATTGCTTGCCTTTTTCGCGTCGAAATCAACGCCTGTGTTTCTCTATTTACACTTAATGACTGTTTTACCAATATAGAACAAATTTTCTGTCGGGGAGAGAGGATCAGCAAACGGCGAGCGGGTCGAATTGGCCTGCAAAGCCATTTCATTCGAATGTGCAGCTCGTTGCACAACCCGTGGGTATTGAGATCCCTTCGGACAGCTCTCCTTTGCAAACGGCCGATCAAAGAGAGCCACTCACGGGAAGAGTGGACACGCGCAACCACGCCTGGAACGGAACACTGCGGTTGCGGTCTGATTGCATAACCTGTCCGATACGCGATGTAGCCAGAGAGAGACATGATTTCGTCAACCAGTGAAAAAACAGGAGCAGACCTGGGCCAGGCGACGATCTCAATCGGCCACTGACAGCTTTTCTGGGATGGTTGTCGGCTCAGGACATCAATGGTTGTCATTGGTTCCCACCGTTCTGGGCTTCTTCCCCTCCCCTACGCTCAACCAACGACAACCACTTTGAGTTCCTCCATGAATGCTCTTCACATGAAACGGAAAAGAACGGATGTACGGTCAATATGTAGTACAGTTGTACTTCACCCTATCTCTCTCATCTTCCATGCACAAGAGTTGGGTGCCTCACTCACTCCCCCTGCTTCTCCCTTCCTCTCTGCGGCTGGTGAGAAAACGCCTCTCTCTTCCTATTGAACAGGCAGATATGGGACAGGTCAGGTGGGAGAACCGCCAACGAAGGAACCAGAACGGTGGGCTCTTGCAGCTTCTGGAGAGGGTCAAGAACACGCCTGTCATCTCCTCCAACCACAGAAGAAAACCATTCTCTTGCAAAACAAGGCTATAGGAAATATACCCTTGTCGGAGCGCGAGGCAAGCATTGACCCCAGGACTCAGAAGCCGATTGGCAGTGACGAGGCGAGCACAGAGCGCAGCGATGGGACCATGCACCTGACTCCAAACCTTCGCCGGCCTGGCGCTGGCCAGATCATGGTCGCCAGTCTCGTCATCGGATCGCCTCCGCCAGATGGACCATCGCCTTTTCGGCAAACCTTTGAGAGCAAGCATGAAAGAGAGGAGATCAAGAGGAAATTCTGCACATGTTCTCCACAGCGTTTTCCACCAAAGGACCAAAAATCTGTGGAGAACCGGGTAGCAATTGGGGTCTGTTCTCCGCTATACTCTCTGCAGAGACATCATTGTAGCTACCCAGTCACCACCGTCGGGTATTTCTTCTTTTGTTTCTTTCTTGCAGACCTGTCTTTCTTTTCACCGACAAAGGAGGGCCGCAATGCCAGTCTTGACGTCATCAGAACACCTGATTCCAAAAAGTCAGCTTCGCCATCGTCCGATTGCTCCAACCACCAGACTGGAGAAACCGCCATGCACCCTGCGGGCCTCACGCACGCAAACACACACCCCCCTTTCGGGCAAGGACGCGCCTGTTGATGTTCCCCTGCCCAAGCCATCCTCATCATCCTGGTGGCAGCACAGCCCGCTCGTGAAGATTGCGCTGGGAATGCTCCTCACAGCAACACTCATCCTGCTGGGTCAGCTCGCCACGAACTCGATCGCCAGAGCGGTGAACGACCTGCGCTATGGGTATCCACGCATCTCCCAGATCGATGCTTTTGTTGGCGGCAAGATCCCGAGTCATTTCATCGCCCTCAATCTCTCTGGCCAGATTGAAGTCATTGAGTTTCCCGGCGGGGATGCCTCCCATGCCAGGCTCTATCTCGGTCCACAGTTGTCTGGCCCTGATGCCGACCTCGTTCCTGTCACCTTCCAACTTTCCCAGAGCGGGCATGGCCACCAGACTGCTCTCGCTGTCCTCGTTGACGGATCTCCCATCGTTCTTCACAGCTCACAGGCGGTCCCCATTCTTCCGCTGCAATCACCCCTTCCTTTCCCAGTTGCACCACCAACGGCATCTTGAGCAGAGCGCGTGCCAGAGATACCTCCTCCTCTCTCAGTCAGGTGGCATCTCCTCGGAGAGGACAACACGAGGACACAGCAACTTCTGAGATCATCCTCAGGATCGCTCGGCTGGCTTCGTCTGGTCTTTCTCTGGCTAGCTAGCAGGTGGCTCTTCAACCCTCAACAAAAATGGCTCACATCGGCAGATGGTGCTTGCGTGCATCTTTAGCCTGTTCTTCCAGAGCTGACAACCGTTGCGCTTTTTGTTCTCAGAAAGCCCTCTTCACCATCTCTTCTGGCAGTGATGAGAGGATTGTCATCCTGTTCGAATTCTCATCCTCCTCCAACGATGAATTCCTCTTCAGAAATGAACACCCCCCATTCATGCCGTTGTCATCACCTTCTGCTATATTTGGGACAGAATCAACGAGCAACAATTCCTGGGGATGACGCGGTGGAAGATGGGAATGGAGACAAGCAATCGTTGTGGGGAAAGGGTCGCGGCCACGCCGGGAGGAGAGAATCGATTGCCTATCACAGGAGGCGTTGCTCTCCGCAAACAGAACAAGACAACAATCAGCACAACCTCCAGAGGAAGACCCAACATTTCAGCTATCTGAAGCATGGGAATTGACGCTTCGATGCCAAGGAGGGTTCGCCAGCCGTATCACCGTTCGGGATGACTCATGTCTTGTCTCTAGGGTCTCTGAAGACTTTTCTTGATCAAGCTAAGAGTGTCATTCTGCTCCCCTGAGTGGGTCAATCTGCAATTAGCTTGCGTAAGAACGGATCGTCGCTCCAGAACAGGCTAAACGTCGAGAGCGCAGACAGCGAGCACGACTCAAACGATTAGCCGGATCGGGAGCCGCCGTTCTGGCTTATGCAAGTTAATTGCAGATTGACCCACTCAGGACTTTTTGGTGACCCTGGCAGCTTCCAAAATCGTCTCGGCGACTTGGTATGGGTGTGAAATTGGTGATGCATGGCTGGAATCCAATGTGCGCGTAGTTGCCCCTATGCGCTCTGCCATCCACCGCTCGAGGTCTGGATTGGTCATCTTATCATCTTCTGAGACCAGGTACCACGATGGCAAATGTTGCCATGCTGCAGGTCCAGCTTTGGCACCAAGGCATGCTCCTGCCAGAGGCTTCTGGACGGTCGCCAGGGCACGGGCCTGGACAAGATCGACATCCACCGCAAACAGCGCTGGGAATGCGAGAGGGTCTACCCTGACAAAGCCATCGGGATACGCAGGGACCAGGTGATTGACAAGAGCAGTCGCGGGAAATCGACCAAGAAGATCCTGAAGCGACTCTCCTTCGGCAGGCGCGAAAGCCGCAACATACACCAGACTGATCACATTGGGCTGGTTGATCCCCGCTCCGGAGATCACCACCCCTCCATACGAATGACCAACCAGTACTGTGGGTCCTGAGAGCAAAGCGAGCGCTGCACGTACGACAGCAATATCATCCTCTAACGAGGTCAAGGGAAGTTGCACGGCGAGAACATGATGTCCTGCCTCTTGCAGAGTCGGGATCACTTTGAGCCAACTGGAGCTGTCGGCGAATGCCCCATGGACCAACAGAACATTGATCCCCGATGGTTTGTGGGCGAAAATCGGGCCTTTTTGCGAAGGTCCAGCCGCCAGGGCCATTGAGGGTGCAAATTTCACAAGACCCGCTCCCAGAGCTGTCGAGACAGTCGTGAGACCGATGCCCTTGAGAATTCTTCGGCAATTCAAGGGAGAAATGGTCCTTGTCAAGAAGCCATCTTTCCGGGATGAACGTGAGGGAAACAGCATGTCCATTCTTCCTTCTGTAAGGTTTTCCTTCCATCATATGAGAGACGATCTCTTTGTTTCCTTTTTGCAGAGAGTGTTGCCATGCAAAAGGAGCCTGATTGAAACCTCCCACCGCCCTTCTCCATGGACCACCAGACTCCCTCACCACAGGATTGAACTCCGTGATGAGGGAGTGGACTTCCATCTTAATCTGTCAAGGCGTCGTCGAGGACTTCCGCAAATGCGATCACAACGCCTCCGGTGGCATGCTTGAAGGTAGCGCCAACAAGAGGGCCAGCCTCTGCTGCAGCGGCGCTGGCAGCCGCGTAGTCGGCAAAGTACAGGTCCAACAGTCGATACGCCGGGGTTGGGCTCCCGTCTTCCTTCGGCCAGACCTTCGACGCTTGCAGCCAAGTCAGGCCGGGGAGTTTGCGTGCCAGCGCAAGCTGCTCAGGGTAAGCCTCCTCGAAGGCAGCAGGGTAAGTGGGGTTGGAATAGACGAAGGTGATCTTGGTCGGCATGCCTTTCCCAGTTTTCGATGTCATATGTTCTGTTTCCTTTCTGCATGAATATCTGGTGAAAATTGTCTCCGAGTAAAGCACTTCTGATGCTGTTGGTGAGCTGCAACACACATGTCTGCTCAGCTCACCAACAGTAAAAATCACTGTCCCTATTGTAGCAGCAGTTCAAGGGACAACTTGTCCGCCGGGCAGAGGGGTGAGAGAGGGCTATTCGATCTTCTCGAAAATGGCCTGCCGGCAACGAGATCCAGTAGCGAGTCACACAAGCAGCATCAGGCTCTGACCGCTGCCCTCTGGAGCATTCAGGCCATCCTTGCACTTCTTTTCCTCTTCGCCGGGAGTATGAAACTCGTCCTGCCGCTTGAAGTGATGACGGCACAAATGCCACTCCCTGGTTTACTCCTGCGTTTCATCGGCGTCTGTGAGGTGACAGGCGCTCTCGGCCTGATCATCCCTGGACTTTTGCGCATCCAGAGAGGGCTCACCCCACTCGCTGCCTGCGGGTTGGTCGTCATTATGCCTGGAGCAGTCGTGCTCACACTCGCAAGTGGGGAAGATGCTGCCGCGATGATCCCACTCGTCGTGGGCACACTCGCGGCCTGTATCGCCTATGGCCGCCGCCACTCTCTCTTTTTCACAGGTAGGTTTTTGCTAAAAGAGCCTGGAGAGGGGAATGAGAGAGAAAAAACGTCGAATATCCCTGTCGAAGCAGGCAAAAGAGCCGAAAAAGAAGAAGAGATCGTAGGTACAAGACTTCTCCAAGGAGAAAGCGATGTCTTCTTCTGTGACGAGCAGAGCCGACTGGCAAAAGCGTGTGGCAGAGTTGGTCCCGAGCCTGAGTCCATCGCAGGCGAAAGTCTTAGGACTCATCAGCTACGGAATCGTCCTGTTTGATGGCTGCGGGATGACGCGGCTGTCCAACGGACTGGGCAAAGTCGAGCAGGTGCCGGCAGGACGGCTGCGCCAACGCCTGCGGGAATTCTACTACGAAGCGGAAGCCAAGCGAGGGAAAAAACGTCGAGAGGTGGACGTACGGACCTGTTTTGGGGACCTGCTTGCCGGGATACTGCGGGACTGGCACGGGGAGAAGACGCTGGCGCTGGCCTTAGACGCCAGTACCCTGGGGGAGCGCTTCACGTCGCTCAATCTGAGTGTGGTGTACCGGGGGTGTGCTCTTCCAGTGGCCTGGGTGATCATCCGAGCCAAACAAAAGGGAAGCTGGCGTCCTCATTGGGAGGGACTGTTGGCTGCCGTGGCAGCAGTGGTGCCGCCAGACTGGAAGGTGATCGTGACGGCAGACCAGGGACTCTATGCCGACTGGCTCTGGACGGCAATCCGGAACCAGGGATGGCATCCGCTGCTGCGCGTCAGCCTGCAGATGGGGTTTCGGGCGGAAGGAGAAGCCGACTTCGTTGCCATTGGCAAGCGGGTGCGGCGACGCGGTCGCGGGTGGAAGGGGAAAGGAGCATGGAGTGAAACAGGGGCTCGTCTGCAAGCAACGCTGCTGGTGCGGTGGGAAAAGGGCTATGAGGAAGCGATCGCGGTCGTGACGGATCTCAGCGAAGAGGAGGTGGAGCTCGCCTGGTACCTGATGCGCTTCTGGATTGAAGACGAGTACAAAGATCACAAGAGCGGAGGGTGGGGATGGCAGCACACCAAAATGGAGGATCCCAAACGGGCAGAACGGCTGTGGCTGGCGATGGCAGTAGCGATGCAGATCGTCGTGTTGGTGGGAGGGCTGGAAGAAGCCAGGCAAGAGGAGCAAAGAAGCCGCAAAGCGCGGCAGCGAAAGCAGCCCAGGCGGGTAGGCAGGCCCGCCAAGCCACAGCACAAACCGCGAGGGCGCGAGCAGAGCTGTCTGGTGCGGGGCCAGCAAAGCATCCAGGCAGCAGTGATACGGGCAGAAGCGCTGCCGCAGGGATACGTGGTGAGTGAGCCGTGGCCCAAGCACACCTATCGGCCCAGGAAGCCAACAGGCAAGCGGGGAACGAAAAGCCAGAAGAGGGAGGCGAACCGACGCTACAAACAACGGCGACGAGCGCGAGGCGATGAGGCGGACAAACAACAGGTCCGAGAGACTCTCTCCCCGACAGAAAGTTTGTTCTAGGAAGAAGAGGTAAAGAAAAAGCGGTAAAAGAAGGAAAAAGGAGAGAAAAGGCAAGCAAACAAGAAGAGATCGTCCTCTCTGAAAACCAAAAAAACAATCAGGAGGACGATCATGAATGCATCCGACCTATTATTAGATCAATGGACCCAACAAGTCAAGGAGGTGTTTCCGAAGCTGCACTACTATCAACAAGAAACGTTGGCGTTCGTGGTCCAAGGGATCATCCAATCAGGAAACGCGGTGATGCAGAGAGTATCAGAAGCAGTATGGGAATACACAGAGAGTGAAACCAAAATGGTAAGTCATGAGCGACGTTTGCAGAGATTTGTGGCAAATGACCGCATTGATGTAGAAGTCCACTGGAAGGATTTTATTCAGAAGATATTACCGTACTGGCAAAATAAGCGGGTAACGTTTATCCTGGATATGACGCCCTATACGCAAGAGGCAACAATTGTGTATTTAGGAATATTGGTGCAATCACGGATATTACCTGTAGCATGGTGCATCATGCCACAACAAGAAAAATGGGATGAGGGACAATGGGAGATCATTGATCGGCTGTTTGATCAGGTATCTTCGCATTTGAGCAGCGCTGAATGCACACTTTTGGCCGATCGCGGACTCAGTTGCTTGAGGCTCATTCAACAGTGCCGCAAGCTGGGATGGCATTACGTGCTCCGCATCAAAAATGAGGAGTGGTTTCGACGAGCATTTCGCCATTATTATCGAGATTGGGAACAAGGCAAGCAGATCGTGAAGAAAGAAGGCGATCAGTGGTATGGTAAGGTTTTGGTGTGGAAAGAGCATCAGTTTGAAACATGGCTCAGCGCATGTTGGGAACCTGGATACGAGCAGGCCTGGTTTTTACTCTCAGATCGGAAAGCATCGCATAAACGGGTGAGTGAGTATGCAAAGCGTATGAAAGTCGAAGCAACCTTTCAGGATACAAAAAGTCGAGGATGTCTGATTGAGTGCAGTCGCTTTACGAATCGAGAACATCTCTCTCGATGGCTCTTCGCGGTATTTCTCTCAATTTGGTGGATTGCACATTTAGGATGTAGTTGTCTTCATCATGGGCATCGAGAGCAAGTGGATCGAAAAGATCGACGTGACAAAGGGATGTTGCGTATTGGCCGCTTGTGGCTCAAAGCAATTCTCAAGAAGGCCAATCGGGCTCTTTGTCCCAAAAACCTCAGTCTGGTCAAGACACAATTGACCAATTGCTTGCCTTTTTCGCGTCGAAATCAACGCCTGTTTTTCTCTATTTACACTTAATGACTGTTTTACCAACATAGAACAAACTTTCTGTCGGGGAGAGAGGGTCCGAGAGAGCGTGCAAGAGCGACGCACAAGGCAGCGGCAAGCGCAGCAAGCCAACGCCGCGAACCGAGAAGCCGAGCAAAAAAAGGAACAAGCAACCGAGCGCAGGAGACTGCAACACGAGCGAGCCCAAGAGCGCAGACAACGCCTACTGCAGCGCCACGAGATGCAAGAGGAACAAGCCCGCAAGCGTGAACTCCGTTTGCAAGGCAAAGAAGAAGATGAGCGACGACGCATCCAACGCCGTCTTTGGCATGAAGAGGTCCAACGAGAGCGTGTTGCTCGCCTGCAGCATCAAGAGCAACAGGCTGCACGCTCTTCTTCTCTGCCCACCCCCTCTTCATCGCCTTCGTCAAGAATATTGCCCTCTCAGCAGGTTCTCACGGAGCCTCCAGTGCCACCTTAGCCTATACCTACCCGTGAAAAAGACCCTCTTCCCTACCTGCATGGATGAGTTACCACCAACTCTCCACCCGCTCTCGCATCGCATCGTAGCGCCATTTATGCCATCCTCAGCACTTCTCTACCAAGGCTATGACTGTTGGGCAACATTGCAGTCAGACCCGTCCAATCTACGGACAATAATTCTGATATCCTACAATCAATTTTTCATACAATTTGAGGCCTCTCAATCTTGCTCACTCTTTTCTTCCTTCATCATCTCCCCGTCATTTGCCCTTTTCCTTCCAGTAATTTCTCCATCTTTCCCTCTTTTCTCAGGAAATACCTCTTTTCCTCGCATGCACTCAACTATCTCCTCTCTTTTCACCTCATATAATTCTGCCAAAAATTTCCGTTTTCTCTTGCTCTCTTTTTTTGAGGCTCTTTTTTCTCGCTTCTTGAGGCTTGCCCTCCATGCCCTTCTCAAGCCTCTTCATACAGAACAAGGAGGCCTGGCTGATACGTTGCCATCGCCTCCTTGTTCTTGACCACACTCTCTTCTTTTGCTCTTATTTGACTTTTTCCCTGATCCTCTTTTTTACCAGATATTTGAGGTCTCTCCCTCCTTTTCTACTCTTCACACTCTTTTTCTCCTTTCTTACCTTCTTTACATATCCTCTTCACCTCATTTATCTCTTCTTTTTTCACCTCTCTCTTTTCGTCCGTTTACACTGCATCGATGAGTCACCAGAAGCCCTACACCTGCTCAAAATCGCATCATAGCGCCATTCAGGAACATTCTCAGCTCTTCTCTACCGGGGCTATGACTGTTGGGCAACGTTGCAGCCGGACTCTTCTTTGAGACAAATCGATCTCACCAAGAAGATGCCATCTCCTTGCCAACCTCTTGTTCTTCTCTACATTTTTCATTGGAGAGAGGCACCCATGCTATGCAACGGGCGAAACAGGAGTGCGCTGTGGATGAATGATTCACGGTTTGCGCAAACAGAAATGGTACATTATGAAACAATACTTGCCTTAAATATATCTTTAATGCTATATTACAACCCTTGAGATAAAATGAGTCTCAATGCTAATTATGTAGGAACACTAGCATGTTCTTTGCCTTAAAATTGTCTTGGCAAACTACATACGGAGGACAAATATGAATGATGATCGCTATACATCAGGTTGGGCAAACATTCGAAAGTTTGATGGAGAAGAAGGAGGAGCACTACAGCAAGCATTGGATGATCTTGCTAAAATTGCTCCTGACCTTGCACGTTATACAGTCGAATATCCCTTTGGAGATATTTACTCTCGACCGAGCTTAGAAATCAAAGATCGCGAACTCATTAATGTCGCTGTTCTGACAGCATAGGACGCCTCCCTCAACTAAAGCTGCACATCCCAGGCGCGCTTAACGTTGGCTGGACACGCGAACAGATCGTGGAAGTTATTACCCAGATGTCTGTCTATGCTGGCTTTCCTGCCGCACTCAGCGCAGCCTTTACAGCAAAAGAAGTGTTCGATGAAATAGATAGGCAAAACTCCAGATAACTGTGATCGGAAATACAGTTTAGCAAATTGTAAATGTTGGGATGAAGCGGCTCATGGCCAACTTTGGTGACTGACGAACTAACAAAAGGAAGAGGTACAATAGTTGTGAGTGCTTTCTATAGACTCCGTTGGCGAATAGTAAACGGGCAGGGAAAATCCCAGTCGGATCATGGATAACACCTTTTACTCTTTCTCCTTGATCATAAGAGTCGTCAATGCCCAACAGAAGAGGCAAAGAGGCGGAAAGCAGGGAATTCGTGTGCATCTTCTCCCTGTCATGCCATTCGCCAACGGAGTCTCTTATAGAACACTCACAACTCAAATAAGCAA
>CAWFFV010000006.1:0-8003 GCA_963814985.1 uncultured Chloroflexia bacterium
AATCCATTTTCATTCGTGGTGGTGTGTCTACGACGCATGGCGCTTCGCACAAGAGACTTCATCAATTACGCCATATGACTGAGAAGAGCTCTGTAGCTCTTCATACCATAAATAACAATCCTCAACTACAAAACCAGAGAGAGCAACGTATTGATACAGCATGGCAATTATTAGTACATTTAGGGTACCTGAGTTACTTGCAAAGACAAGGCTTGGTCCTAGTGATAGGACAACGTTTGTCGAGAGCCAGCAAACAGGTGAGAGCTCTACACAGAGGTAAGCTGATCATCACCACATACGAGGAGAGGTACCACTCTCCGAAATAATGGCAGTGCCTCTGTTGACGCTTCTACGGAGAAAGGAGTGATTTTCCTGCTGTTGGCAAACATTCTTACTTATTGCCGCCACTCATGAGATGCACTAGCATCTGTCTAGCTCAAACCATCTGGGCGAGAGGAGAGATCCATGCACAGGCGACCCCGTATTAGTCTTAAGGGAAGAGGAATTATATCCCGCGTAAGACTCAATCGTATCTGGCCAGTTATGTTCGCTCTTGTTGTCATGGTAGTGATGGGAACGGCTATTCTGCCTGGTTTCGCTGCCAAATATGCCAGGGCAGCGGAAGCAACCCCCGGTCAACCCACTTTTCTCAATGGCGGTCCTGGTGACCAGCAGGTCAATCTCAATTGGGGCGCAGCCACCGATGCGACTAGTTATATTATCGAGCAAACAGATCTGGAAACAGGACAAATCCAACGCTTATCACCTCCAGTAACTGAAACTTCGTTCTCACCGGGAGGGCTGCTAACAGGACAATGGTATCGTTTTCGTGTTATTCCTGTCAACGATGAGGGTGAAGGAATTCCCTCCAACCCGATCGAGATCCGCACCACAGGTTTCCGGGGAACATATGATCACTACTATGCTCTTGGTGACTCCTACAGTGCCGGAGACGGTGCTCCGCCTTATTCGGGAATACAGGCTTGTACACAATCTACAAAAAGCTATCCCTACCTACTCGGCAATGGTGTGCCAACCCCTGTGTTGCTTGCCTGCTCCGGGGCTGTGACTGATAACATCGATCGGACAATTCAAAACAGCAGCTTGACGGCAACTCAGCTTGATCAGTTGAAAAGCTCTCCAACCGCAAACTCTCTGATCACTATGACTATCGGGGGAAATGATGTTGGCTTTTCTAGCGAATTGCAAAACTGTATTACCAGTTTTCATTCCTGTACATCCCGACAATCGATCATCTCACAACGGATTACTGCACTAGAGCCACGCTTAGTCCAGGTCTATCAGGAAATTCGGCAAGCGGCACCTGGCGCTGATATTCTCATCGTTGGCTATCCCTTACTCGTTGCAAACCCATCAATCGCGGACTGCCATAATCCCATTGTTTACGTTGGCCTGAGTGCTTCTGAGATGACTATGATTCGCACACTCGCTACTCAGATGGACAATGTGATCAAGCAGGCTGCCAACCAGGTGGGCGTTACTCCAGCCACGACGGTGGCGGAAGCGGCGTTCGCAGGCCATGAGGCATGTACAGCTAATGAAAGTCAGGAGTGGATTAATGAGATCGCAGGTCTCAATGATTCACTAAAAAATTCTTTCCATCCCAACGCAGCAGGCTACCAGGCATATGCTTCTGCTGTCAACGCTGTCCGCTCTCAGCTCTACCAGAACGGTGCGGTGCGCGATTAGTGTGATCCGCGAAAGTAATGCTGCTGCAAACTCCTTTAGGGGAGTTTGCAGATTTTCTCAACACTTTCTTCTTTCAAGCGGATTCAGAATATCCATTTCTTCAGCGCTTCTTCATCAGGCCCTGGGGCATACTGCTGAAGGCTCTGTCGTAGGAAGACGACGGTATTGTTCGGCGAATTCATACTTGTTGGCAAACATGCGATTGCCACAGCTTCGTGAACGGCTCAGGAGTCTGCTGGAGAAGATAGGCTCGTACTTGTGGCTTGTGGGCCATGGGAGCATCAAACCAGGGTTCTCTCGATTTCTCCCCTTTACTTTACCACGACGTTCTCGTTCCTACTACTACCCTTGCAAATTACCACTAAATGCCTTTATTACACTTATCATATCTCATATAAGTAATTATCTTTACATTATGTAAATTATCTTTTACAATATAAACAGCAAATATGAATAATAACCATTAATATCGAATAGCGTGTTAAATCAATAATAAATCTTTTTTCTTTAAAAGAGACGAATATCATTTGGTGCGTAAGGACAGGTCGGCTGATCTCTCAACGGAATGTCACTTGAGCTTTGAAAGGTGAAGCAGATGGGAACATTTCTTTTGTTCCCAGTTAGGATGTTGGGATAATTAATAATTCCTGGGTCCCTTTGAGCTAAATGACCAAAGGAGGTTTATGGCTGTGAATGCGTCAACATCCGGACTCGGTAAAGATATTCCTCTCTTTCTTAATGCTCCTGTAGGTCGCAAATCGTTTACAATTCCTCACTCTCTGACTGAAAATTTGTTAGCCCTAAGCCAACAGGAAGAAGTCACCGCCTTTGTGACACTCCTGGCAGCCTGGAGTACATTATTGTACCGTTACTCTGATCAGGAACAGGTATTTGTGGGAATTCCCGTGACTGGTCGTAATCAAGAAGATATAAAGGGATTAACCAATTTATTTGTAGATGTATTGCCATTGGATGTTAAATTTTCAGATATATCCAATTTTCGAGAATTATTACAGCAAATGCAAGCCCTATTATTATCTGACGATACTCATCAAACTCTCCCATTTGATAACACACTAGAAATTCTTCATTCCGAGCAAAATCCTAATGATCAATCGCTTTTTCAAACACTATTTATTTTTTATGATGGCTTACCTTACGAGATGAATTTGTCTGCCCTAATCACAGATCAGATAATGGTCAACCATATGACCACAAAATGTGAGCTGTCATTAGAAATAATCAACACTGAACAAGGATTTGATATATCACTTGAATACAGTACGGATCTATTCGATGAACCAACCATCGAGCGGATGGTATTGCATTTTGGCAGGTTGTTGGAAGGGTGTGTGAGCCACCCAGAACTGCCGATCGATCAGGTGTCCTTGCTCTCCGGCCAGGAGCAAGAACAACTGCTGAGGGAGTGGAATGCCACCCAGGTCACCTTTCCTCAGGTGCATGTTCTGCATCAGTTAGTGGAGGAACAAAGTGTACAAACCCCTGATGCGATCGCGGTCGTCTATGAGGGAGTTCCCTTCACATATCGGCACGTCAATCAGCGCGCCAACCAACTGGCTCGTTTCTTACTTGCTCAGGGGATAGAGCCGGAAACGCTGGTGGGCATCGCCATGGAGCGCTCTGTGGAGATGGTTGTGGGGTTGCTGGGGATCTTGAAAGCTGGAGCCGCTTATGTGCCGCTGGAGCCAACCTACCCCAGGGAGCGACTGGACTACCTGCTCAGAGATGCGCAGGTGTCGGTATTACTAACCCAGCAACATCTGGTAGAGCGCTTGCCAGCTTCTTGCGCAACCCTGGTGTGTCTCGATACAGAATGGGAGCGGATCAGCAGGTATGGGACAGACAATCCACGGCAGGAAATCAAACCAGAGCAGTTGGCCTATGTGATCTACACTTCCGGTTCGACGGGCAAACCCAAAGGAGCGATGAACACACATCGGAGTATCTGTAATCGTCTGCTCTGGATGCAGAAGGAGTATGTCCTGGACGAGCAGGATCGAGTGTTGCAGAAAACGCCTTCGAGCTTTGATGTTTCGGTCTGGGAGTTCTTCTGGCCGCTGATCAGTGGAGCGAGTCTGATGCTGGCTCGTCCTGAAGGGCAGAAAGATGCCGCATACCTGGTGGAAGTGATCAAGCGAGAAGAAATCAGTACCATTCACTTTGTGCCTTCCATGTTACAGCTCTTTATTGATGAGCCAGGGAGCGAACAGTGTAGCTCTCTCAAACGAGTGATCTGTAGCGGGGAAGCACTCACCTACGATCTGCAGGAACGTTTTTTGGCGCGGATGGAGGCCCAGCTGCATAACTTGTATGGTCCAACCGAAGCGGCAGTGGACGTGGCAAGCTGGATCTGCGAGCGGAAAGTCATCGCCGGATCGTGCCCATTGGTCGTCCTGTAGCCAACACACAACTCTACATTCTCGACAAACACTTGCAACCAGTGCCGATCGGAGCAGTTGGTGAGTTGCACATTGGTGGTGTGCAGGTGGGAAGAGGGTATTGGCAACGTCCAGAGTTGACCGCTGAGAAGTTCATCCCGGACCCATTCCGTTCTGACCCAGAAGCCCATTTATATAAGACGGGAGACTTAGCGCGTTACTTACCAGATGGCGTGATTGAGTATTTGGGACGTATTGATCATCAGGTCAAAATTCGGGGGTTCCGTATTGAACTTGGCGAAATTGAAAGTGTCCTTCTTGAACATCCAGAGATACGTGAGGCTGTCGTTGTAGTATGGGATAGCGAATCTGGGGAACAACGGCTTGTGGCGTATATCGTTTTTGTTTCAGGCAAGGAGCCTTCGATAGTTGAAGTGCGCAACCATCTACGACAAATGCTTCCTGAATATATGATACCTGCTCATTTTGCTGTACTACAATCGCTTCCTTTGACTCACAATGGGAAGGTTAACCGCCTGGCTTTGCCTGCTCCTGATATGACACACCGAAACATTGAAACACCACTGGTTCTCCCTCGAACTCACATGGAAACGACGCTTGCAGAGCTTTGGTGCGAAATCCTGGGATTGGGACAAATTGGTATCAATGATAACTTTTTTGATGTGGGTGGTAATCTCATTCTGGCTACCAAAGTGATCGCACGACTACGGAAAACCATGCGAATTGACCTTTCTCTTCGCGATCTTTTTATATGGCCGACCGTGGCAACGTTCAGCTGTTCTCGTAGAAGAAAAACGCGTGCAAATGAATGAAGTGTCGAATATTTCGATTGAAAAAATAGACATGAATGTTGCACAAAATTTACTGGCAGATTTTTCTAGTTTATCTGATGAAGAAGTGAATGCGTTATATACCCTTATATTAGAGGAGAATAACAATTCAGATGGAAGATAACAAATTAGTCGCTCTTTCTAGCAGTGACAAACGGGCAATGCTGCTGAAGGCGCTGCAGAAAAAGGCTGGAGGTCTTGGTAATTCCCATCCAATATCTCTGTTTCAGGAGGGATTGTTATTTATCTCGCATTTACAACCTGATAGTTTTTTATACAATATGCCAATCGCTATCCGTCTTAGAGGGAATTTGGATCGATTAGCGTTGGAACAAAGTTTCAATGAGATAGTGAGACGGCACATTGCCCTTCGAACAGTGTTTAAGATTTCAGAGGATGGGCAGCCTCTTCAGGTTATTAAGCCTTTTTTCTATCAAACACTAGCTATGAGTGATCTTTCCACTTTCTCGGAAGATGATCGAGAAACGCAAGCAATGCATCTAGTTAAAGGGGAAGGGCAATATCGCTTTGATCTGGCTGAAGGACCACTTTTTCGTTCACATCTTATACGTCTTCGTGAAGATGAGCATTGGTTTTTCTTTGTCGTACATCATATTGTCTTTGATCTCTTATCTATGGAGATATTTTTTCAGGAGCTTGGCGTACTCTATGGAGCTTTTGTTACTGGTAAGAAGTCACCTATTGAGGATGTGGCTTTTTCATATGTGAACTTTGCCAGATGGCAGAGACAATGGCTACAAGGGGAAACATTGTCATCTCAGCTTGCCTATTGGAAACGACAACTTGGTGGCCCATTACCTGTTATGGAATTACCTACTGATTATCCAAGACCAGCTGCGCCAGGCGGAAAAGGCGCAATTCATTCATTCTCATTCTCTCCCGCACTGTCTGAAGCTATCAAGGCATTAGGACGACAAGAGGGAGCTACATTGTTCATGACACTATTTGCGGCATTCACTGTGTTACTTCACCGATATACACAGCAAGATGACATTTTGATCGGTACGCCAAGTGCAAATAGAGATCGAGCTGAATTATCCCATTTGATTGGCCTATTTATTAATACACTTGTATTACGTACCGATTTGTCTGGCTCTCCAACCTTTCGTCAATTACTTATGCAAGTGAAAAAGATTGCCTTAGATGCCTATACATACCAAAGTGTACCCTTCCCAACACTTGTAGAAGCACTGCAACCTGATCGGAGTACTGCGCCGAACCCCAATCTTTCAAGTGATGTTTGCTTTGGAGAATGGTTCATCGAGCCTGAATATACCGGGGCTTGAAGTGAATTTGATTGAAAATCATACAGGAACTGCAAAATTTGATTTGGTCCTGGTGGTCAAAGAGGATGTAAAAGGTCTCAATGCCGAGTTTGAATATAGCACCGATCTCTTCAATGAAGCAACTATTCGTCGTATGGCGGGCCACCTGGAAGGCCTTCTGACAAGAATCGTTCAGAATCCAGATCAGCCTGTTATGATGTTATCATTCCTCTCAAAAGAAGAAATACAGCAAATGCTCTTTCAGTGGAATGCAACCGATACTCAGTACTCACGGGAATATAGTGTTCCCAGGCTGATCGAACGACAAGCGGCGGTAGCTCCCAAAGCTATTGCAGTAGTGTGTGACCATGAACAACTCACTTATTGTGAATTAAATCGGCGAGCGGAACAACTTGCCAGATACTTGAATTATCTTGGCGTTGGCCCTGATACTCCTGTTGGAATTTGTTTAGAGCGTTCACTTGATATGATTGTTGGTCTATTAGGGGTACTCAAAGCTGGTGGAGCTTATGTCCCTATGGACTCGTCTCATCCTCGTGAACGCCAGGCTTTTCTGCTGGAGGATGCTCAGATATCAGTTGTTCTGACGCAACGACAGTTTTTATCACGTTTACCAGAGCAGGGGTATCGCTTCATTTGTCTTGATATGAATTGGGAACAGATCCGACAAGAATATCCAGAAAATATTCCTGGTAAGGCCGCAATGGACACTATTGCCTATATCATCTATACCTCTGGCTCAACAGGCAAGCCAAAAGGAGTTGCTGTAACTCACAAAAACTTATTAAATCTCGTCTTTTGGCATCTTCGTGCATACGAGATAACGGCGAATGATCGTACTACTCAACTGGCTGGTGTTAGTTTTGATGCCTCTGTTTGGGAGATATGGCCGACCCTTGTAGCGGGTGCAAGTCTGTATCTGGCCAATGAAGAGGTACGTTTGTCTCCAAAAAGTTACAAGACTGGTTGTTGGTGAACACTATTACTGTAAGCTTTGTGCCCACACCATTGGCTGAGGAACTGCTCTCTTTGCAGTGGCCATCACAAGTGTCATTACGCTTCCTGCTCACTGGAGGAGACAGGTTACATCGCTATCCAGGTACTGACTTACCGTTTTCACTCGTAAACCATTATGGGCCAACTGAATGTACTGTTTTAGCAACAGCAGCAGTTATTTCCTCTGTTGCAGAAAAAGAACTATTACCAACCATTGGACGCCCTATCGATAACACCCGCGTGTATATACTGGATCGAAACTTACAGCCTGTACCGATTGGTGTACCTGGAGAATTGTATATTGGTGGAGATAGCGTGGGACAGGGATATCTTCATAGTCCGAAGCTGACATCCGAAAAATTCATCTCGAATCCATTCACTTCGGATCATGCTGATCGGTTATATAAAACAGGAGATCTGGTACGATATCTCCCTGATGGGAATATCGACTTTTTAGGGAGAATTGACGATCAAGTGAAGATTCGCGGTTTCCGTATTGAACTTGGAGAAATTGAGTCTGCTTTACTCAAGCATCCACTAGTGCGTGAGACTGTGACCACTGTAAATGAAAATACCTCTGGTGATCGTTACCTTGCAGCCTACATTGTAGCAGACGAGAAACAAGCGCCTTCGGATGCTGAATTACGGCTATTTCTTAAGCAAATGTTGCCCGAATATATGGTACCAACTGTTTACGTGGTTTTAGAGGCTCTTCCCTTAACTCCTAACGGAGGGAAAGT
>CAWFFV010000007.1:0-80268 GCA_963814985.1 uncultured Chloroflexia bacterium
ATGGCCTCTGCACTGAAAGAGCGGGTTATCTTCTTGCAGGCACCGTACACGCGCCCCAAAGAAGACCGGAACCCACGACATTTTGAGGATTGCCTTCTGCCTGAACTGGGAGCATTCGCTCCCCACCTGCATCGTTCTTGCCAAATTGGTACTTGCCCGCTGGTATTATCCGCAATCATCCCACATGAAACAACTTCCCAAATACTGCCGAGACGAACGGCAACGCACTCAAGGCATTCATCGAGGAGTATTGCATTCTCGAAAAAGAGGCCAAAATCCCTACAGGTCTGCTCTTTGACAAATTCAAAACGTACCGAGAAGACAACGGACATAGTAAGCACTACTCAAGCTCACAATGGTTGCTGACCTCAAAGACATGAGGATCGGCGTATATCCGGGTGAGAAAACAGAACGGTACGACGGCAAACCACAAAGAGTACTTCACGGGATACGCTCTCGATATGAGGATGAGGAGTATGAGGGGATACATAACAACCTTAAAGATGACACTTTGCTCATACCTGTTTGTAACGATTGTAACGATCGTGTAACGATGTTTTTAGGAATCGTTACACCACCTCAGACAGCATCACAAGCCAATTTAGAGCTACCATGTAACGATGTAACGATTAAATCGGAAAAATCACCTACACGGGAACAATTAAATAACGCCGTGGAGAGAGATATGAAATATATATTATCCCCTATAGCAGACTATAGGACCCAAAAAGCGTTACATCGTTACAACAATCTGTAACATCGCCTGTAGAGCCGTCTGAGACACGTAACAATTCCTCCAAAAAGCGTTACACCTATCGTTACAACTTCCAACAGCACGCGAGTTCTACCATCTATTCTGCTCACAGCCTGGCTATCACTTGCGCCTTAGGAAAGACGGTAGCATAGAAATCGGCGTACCAGACAAGGTAGGAGATGAAGAGTATGAGACCATTGCTAAGAAAGTTGACTCTTACGGTGATGCACTATTGCATATGCTACAGGAGGCCGGGCGATGATCAAGGCCAAACTAGACGCTCAAACAATCCTGCACACTGCCAGGATCAAGTACAAGGTTGATGTCTCTTTGATCTTCGGCAATCTGGTGTTAGACGCCGCGCCTGGCGTGTCGATAGCGCCCGCTGTAGTAACGAAGCACTGGGATACATTGGCTAACTATCTGAGCAAGCAGCCTCATCTAGGGCTAAGAGAATGGCTTGCTCAGCATCAACGGTTGCCATTATGCGCTGCGTGTCTGGATGTAAGACGAGAGACGCAGGCGCTACCCGATGATCATCAGAGTTTGATGTACTGTAATGGTCATTATCCTGTGGGGACACTGTGGGACAAAGCAGTTGTGCAATACTCTGGCCAGTTAGGGAGCTGGCAAGATGTACCGCCGTGGGTAGTCAAGAGAGTTGTGCAACAGGCCGGCCAGGTACGAGCTGGTACGTTGCACAACATGAGGAGAGGAAGAAACAAGAAAGGATAAGAAGAACATGATATTGAACGTTAAGCGAATACTACAAAGAGTCATGTCTGTTATATTTTGTAGTGTGATTCTCACGTTCTTGCTGACAGCTTGCGGAGGAGGAGAAACCACCTTAACGTCTACTACCAAACTGTCGCTCACTGCTACTCCTATGCCAACTCTAACAATATATACTGGTAAGGGGCAACCATTGCCTGACCCACCAAACAAAAGTGACAGAGGACCAGCCTCTAACATTATTCCTGCGGCAGCCACCACGCTGCGTATTGATCCAAACAATATTGCGCTCCAACCACAGAATACCTTCCAGGTGGGCATTCCCTTCTATGTCACTTATAGTGTACAGTTACCGGACAAGGCAGGGGTAGTAACTGTTAAGTGGTATATGAACAATCTCTACTTTGGATCAGCGAAAAGTCAGCAGATTAATACAAAGATGACAATAAATGGCAGTGCTTCGATAGCCTTTACACAGCCAGCAGAGGGAAAAGTAGAATTATATTGGAATGACCAGCTAGCACAACGACTCTACTTTGTTGTGAGATAAACACTCTTTAGTGGGTTGAGGATGTTGTGTAACGGGCTGACCCGGTCACGAGCTAGTACGTTGCACAACATGAGGAGAGGAAGAGACAAGAAAGGAGAACAATTTGAACGAACAGAAAGAACAAACACGAGAGCCGTCGCAAGGCGAAGTAGCAGGGATGATTGCTGACGCGTTGGGTGAAGACCTGGAGGCTCGAAGGCGACAGATCAGAAACATTGTCTGGGCACTGGGACGTACACAAGCGCGTGCACTTTTGGACGAGACGCTGCAAATTGAAGCCCAGGGGGGAATGCAGTTACCGGATGGTTCGGGTCGGCGAACCTCAAGGGAGGTGTATTTCTTTTTGGCGTATAGCAAAGGGCAACCAAAAGAGGGGAAGAGGCTGCCTCCAGAACAAACAGAAGAGCAACTCAAACGCCAGACGCATAAGGAGTTTGTGAAGTCCCTGGCTGAGCGGCTGAATGAGAAACACATTTCTGCATGCTTGAGAATAGGCCTCATTGTGCTTGCAATTGGTGAAGAGCAGACATTGGAACTGCTGAAAGAAACGATGGAGTTGGAGGAGCAAGGAGGAATGATGGTTCCAGATGGTTCACGGCGTCGAACCATTGGAGGGGTCTTCTTTCATCTTGCCAAGCAGAAGTATTGGAAGCAGCTTCCAGGGAAGTTTTGGCCTGGAGGGAACGTGCCAACAGAGTGGCCGCCCCAAGCGAAGCCAGCATCACAACCACCGTCTTCACCGAAATCACGGCTTTCGCCAGCTCCCGTCCAGGTATTTCAGTGGGAAGATCGCTTGACGGTCATTGAAGAGATACGACAAGAGAAAGGACTCCTCAGCACTGTGAAGATAACACTTGTTGGAAGACCCCGCAAGGTCATGGACAAAGGCACCTGCTTTATTTTGAGTATGAAGGATAGCAAAGTTCCATCGTTGCCCAAGGGTGTGCCCATGCCTGCGGATGCAGGGAACACACTCTATGTTGTGTTTGTAGCGGCCAAGCAGTGGCGCAAAGTGGCGCAGGTGATGGATGATCCAGAGGACGCGCTCATCCTGGAAGGATACCCCCAAATCGATGAGAAGACGCAAAGCATTGCGGTCTTTGTGAGCAGCGCCACAACGAAAAAGCTCCAGCAGGGCAAAAAAGCGGAGCAATCGGAAGAGTAGAGTATTGTGCAATGACTTGTACAAGGAGGAAAGAGCATGCAGGAGGGGGAGAAACGGAAGTACGATCGTCTGGGGATGAGCGAGACGATCGTGATCGTGAGTCTGCTTTTTCTTGGAGGTCCTGATATGACTCAGAGCCTCATCATTGGCTGTACGTTTATCGCCGTTGTGGGCGGCCTTTGTTCGTTAGGGTCGTATGCTGCAAGACATGTGCTCCGATTTCGTCTTGGGAAAAGGTACTTTTTTGTTGAAATGATCATCGTAACGATAACAGCGGGTGTTGTGTTTATTGGGAGTTATATAAGTATAGGAGAAGTAAAGAAAGCCATTGTGAGCAGTCTTCTTGTTGTTCTTCTCAGTAGTCTTCTGTGGTTGGCGATGTTTGCTGGAAGGCGCAGGCTGCTACAACGTCAGAAGTAAGGTGATCATGAGATCATTGCTTTTACCAACTCTGCTCCGCAAGAGTTACGCGCCTGGCGTCCCACGGATCAGCAGTTTGCACACGATCCGGGCGGGTACGAGGGCTACTGTAAGATGTATCGCCGTAGATAGTCGAGGCCGGGAGTGTTGTGCAAAGGTCTGTTCCGGTCACGCGCTGGCACCTTGTACAAAACGGGCGCGTTATGAGAAATTGTGAGGGTGTTATAGAAAGCATTGACACCTTTAGAGAGTTGGTCCCCGCCCCGCTATTTACAAAAAGCTATGGGACACATCACTTGTTGGGGTGCCCTACTTCTTGTGTGCGTGAGTGAGCACTACGATGGTGTATGAGGAGTTGTGGGTAGATTCTGTCATTTTTCCACAACTCCTCATAGCTGTGCCCCCTTCGGAAGCTAGAGAGCGGATACGTTGTGCAACACGTTTGACTAATTAGGGGCTAGCAGACAACTACTGGTATTGTTATCCCACTCCTGCTGCACAATATAAGGATTGGTATTCCAAACCACATCTGCGCCCTGGGAATCGAGTGTGCCAAATGTCCAGGCACACTTGTCACCGATTTCTTGACCACTGGAGTCGGTCCAGGCATTAATCAGAGGATCAGTTGCGGCCTCAATTTCCTCGTGTGAGGTCACATTGATTGTCTGATCAGCATCATCGTTGTTGGGACTGGAACCTGGATTACAAGAGAAGCTTGCTGCATAGGGCATTGCGGCATAAATGGTATTGGTGCCAAAGAAGTTATGATACGCACAGAATGCATTCGAGGCACACTGTGACTGTGAGCTATCGATGCAGAGGTCCTGGCCACTCTCAGTGAAAACAAAAAAGATGTTATTCATGCTCGATGGCCAAGTATTGACCTGTTGTGCGTTTGTCACCTCGTTCTGGATATCGCTATCGAGTAATGGAGTTTCGGGATAGGCCCCATTATCGATCCACGAACCTGCCAGCACAGCATTGGAAGGAAACCCATCGTCCGATTGTGTGTACTGATTGGCAATTTGGTACAGTGGGCTTCCTCCAATATCTTGGAAGTAACGTGTGATCAGACTGTTGTAGTTGGCAGAGACATTCCCACTCGGCTCCCAAAAAATGGCGTAGACATTGGTCGTACCAGTCATAACCGGCCCGCCACCATAATTGAGATTATTTCCTGGTTGTAGTTGAGCGTTGGAAGACTGGAAGTGGTGTTTCAAGAACAAGTGGGGGATGTGATGCTTGTGTGTCCGACTGGTCTGTGGGGAGGCTGCTCCTGCGGGATGAAAGACAAGAAACGCAGTGGCAACGAGCAGAAATGCAACGGTGATCGCGAGTAGCATGCTGGCACGTTTTTTCATGCGAGAAACTCCTTTTGCTAACCGGTTCAGTGTCACAGATGACAAAAACAGAATGAGAGAGAATCCTCTTGTCCGATTCTCACTGTCTTGTTCTGCCTCTAGAAGAAATGTACTCTCCTGCTCTTTGGGGGCACTTTTCTTTGGCTTTGCTCTATGGTGATGATTCTGAAGACTCCCTCCGTCTTTGCACAGAGACAGACCATGCTAATTGAGTTTTTTAGAGGTGAAGCGCGAGGAGAAAAGATGGTGAAAAATGCTTGAAGCATGATTCTCACGGCACTGTTTTTCTTTCCTAGCTGTCCTGCAAGCGGAACTTTCAATAACTTTGCATTTGAGGTAACGTTGACTATTATTCAGGGTGACTGTGGTGGAATGACATTTCGTTATGATGACAATGGGCACTTCTACAAATTCTCCGTTTGTCAGAATGGGATATATAAGATCTCCAAATATATTAGCGAAGCTGGTTCTGATGCCATCACTCTGCAATCGAAAAGCAGTGCCACGATCAATCCCGGCTTGGGACAGCAGAACAAAATTGCTGTCGTTGCTCTTGGTAAGACTCTGACATTTTATGTCAATGAGCAACAAATTGATCAGGAACAAGACAGCAGTTATACTTCAGGAAAGATCGAACTCATTGCCGATCCGCTCTATGGCAATATCACTGATGTCACCTATACTAATGCTCAACTTTGGATGAGATAAACATCATACGAGGTAGGCCAAGGAAAACAACTCAATCGCAAAACGAGGCCTTTTGTTCTCACGGCCGGGGCGAACGAGCTGACCCGTTGCACAACGTTCTCAGCTCACATACCTCGATCTCCCTGCTTTGCTCCAACACCAGGGCTTTCTCCTTCCTGTGGTCTGGAGCTGACGGCAACGATCCCGCAATGTCCTGTGCAACCAGGAGCCAAAAACAAGGAAAAATACAGGGAGAGCCGGACGAATTTCCACCATGCGCACGCGCTCTACAAAACGTGTTACGCCGAGATATCATCTGAGTTTTTGTGATGTCGAGATGACATCACTATTCCAGCTTCATTCCACTTTTCATACATTATGAGCAGGTTTTGACACAAATCATATTGGTCCTCTTCCAGGAGCAACTCACTGGCGTAGGAGACCTAACGGGCGCATCAAGAGACCGCTGCGACAAAACAACGACACTCAAAAACAGGTCCACTCGTCCAAAATGCTGTCTGCCCTTGCTTTATCAATACCTTCTCAGCCAAGAGTAACGCTTGTTCTTGTTCCTAATATTTGAGATGTACCTCCTCTGCTTCTTGTTGCTTACACTCCCATTCGAGATATCGCCGCGCCTGCTCCCCTTTCCTAAACGGGAAGAGAAAAACCTACCAAGCTTGCTCAACATGCTACCACAGCCACCTCTGTCACCGGTAGTAGGTGAGTCACCCTCATGTACATGAGATGTTGCCTCCGTTGAAGCATAACTAATAGGTTGGTTATAATTATTCCCAGAATATCCCTTCCCATAGATTCTATAGGGAGGATATTGTGTTGCTGCCTGTTTAATTGCAGGGGTGCTCATGAGCTTTTGAACATAATCATCAAGGTGCTCGTACAGACGCCGTAACGGGCGTGGCTGACATTGAGCCAGGGTATAGGCAGTGAAAATGGGCAAGGCAATTGTCACATCGGTATAGCACGTGACCGCTTTTGAGAGCTTCGATGGATTCATCTTACCCCATGTAACTGCTTCCTGTGGAGTAGCACCCGACAAGCCCCCTGTATCAGGACGAGCATCCGTAAACTGAATAAAGTAATCAAGTCCACTCTCCTCCATACCAAAAATCTCTTGAAGTTGGGGTTGCGTTTGCAGTGCGAAGTTCTTGGGACTCCCGCCGCCACAAATGATGACCGCGCTTTCCCCACCCTGTTCCCTGGCTCGGTAGACAATTGCGGAGGTTTGTAGAACGTCAGTTTCAGGATCGAAACCAATTTCATAGCCGCTTGCACGCAAAGCGGCCACATTCATGCCAATTGTCGAATCGCCAGGGCTGGGTGTATAAATCGGCACAGCCGCTTTGTAAGCCGCTGACAGGACAGAACAGTACCGAGTACCCAATGCTCTCTCCCTCTGAAGTGTGTACCGTCCCAGACGATAATGGAACTCGGCTGAACTCATGCGATGCTGGAATTCTGGAAGAACAAGACAGTGCATCAGAAATTCATCTGTATTGAGAAGCACCTGTTCTTCAAAAATAATGTCATAGATACGGATCATACGTTGCTCGTGCAAAGAAAGGTCATCTGCTTGAGGAGGAACCTGGTAGAGTTGATGACCAAGAGTACGATGGAGATCGTGATACAAATTAGCACCTGTAGAGACGATCCAATCCACAAAGCCACGTTCAATGAGTGGAACAATAGCAGCAGAACCAAGTCCCGTTGGGGTCAAAGCGCCTGAAAGTGTTAATCCAACGGTCACCTTCGACTGAAGAATTTGTTTTGTCATCAAATGACAGGCTTCACGGAGACGGGCGGCATTGTAAGCGAGAAAGAATGTATCCACAAGATCGGTGACGCTCAGTTCCCCCGGAATAGCATCAGGATTTAGTAAAAGTCCTGGTGACTCCTCAAACATGCTAGAACCTCCATCCTACAAATTACGAATTATGAATGTACCGTCTTGAGTAGGATAATGTATCTCGATAGGTTTGTAAATCTTAACGTTAAACAGAAACTGTTCAGACTTGGCCTAAGGAATGTAAACTTTGGAACTGCGTGAGCGAAATTTTGGCTCTCCCGCACTTTGCGTGATTGGAAAAGTAACGAGCTGGCTCCTTGCGCAACATCCTCAACTCACACACCCCGATCTCCCTGCTTTGCTCCAACATCAAAGAAAAATTACATCTTGGCCGCTTTTCTCGCACGACAGATTATTGAGCATGTTTGGCAGATAACGATCCCCCTATGTACCCGACTCGACAGCGTACTACGTAACGGGTAGATAAAGGGGTCGCTATCAAACTAATCTTCACTCTTGTTTTAGTTATGGGTGGTTTATATGTGAAGTAGGGCACCAGCGAGGTTCCTTTCGGACCTTTTCCGTTGCCCCCTTCCCAAACGATGCGGGACTCTTTCGATGTCACATCGCTTTCCAGTAGCCACTTTTCAGATGCCTCCTCCATTGTGGCAATCCGCATTTCGCGTACCTCGTGGATGGAAAACATCAGACTACCTGGACTCCTTCACCTTGTAGACGACTCTCTCGTCTTCCCTGGGTGGACATCACTCCGCCGATTACTACGAGTCCTCCGACCTCCTGGCGCTCGCGCGCTGTAGAGGTTCCCGTGTTCCGTCATTGAAGAACGTTCCAGAGTGTTTAGACCCCCAATTCATCCCCTTCAATACCCTCGTTGGTCATCGCCCATCAAGCAGGAGGTAACACAGACCAGACTATAATCCATGCTTCTTGATGGTATCGGTTCCAATCGTGTTTCCGATAGGAGTGTGATTACTCCTCTGGGAATTTGGGTTCGGGCAGTTTCGCTCTAGCCTTGCACCCAGGCATTGCAGGACCACAGCATACACGATTTCTCCTGTTCCCTGCTTTTCTCACATGCTCTTGTCCCCTCTCCTTTTCAGGTTCAGGTAAGTAAGATCGCCTCGAAGTCTTTTCCCCTGAACTTCGACCATCTTTGATGGCAATTCTTTCAATGCGTACCACGGCGCACAATCTGCTCACAACTTTCATTCTCGGCAGACCCACAACCCTGCTTTTTTTACGATGCATCACCAATCGTTCTTGTTCCAACGTGTAATAAGGGTTGGCGTTACGATTGAAAGGATGCTCCTATGCAACCAACATGCCCACAATGTTCTTCACCCATTCATGTGATCCCAGGCCATCGACAGCGACGCTATTGCAGTGACCAATGCAAACAAACTGCTTATCGACGCAGACACGGGAAACAGGCACGTCCCACAAAAAGAGAGAAAGAAATGGTAGAAAAGCTAACAAAACTGGGAAAGATTCAGGAAAGATGGCCTCACTTTGGCTTTGGAACACAACGTTTGCTTCAAGAGATTCAGCAGAAACACGGAACCATCCTTATGGAAAAAGTGGCAGAACGCATTCAATGGGAGAGAAATCAAGCTGCTAGCAATCGTAACACACCATAACGCGCATAACGCCGTTACGATTGTTCTTAGCTGTGGGTTGTTTGTATAGTTTGCTCACAAATTTATATGGCCACACGCCCGCAACCCGGCGCGTATTTCCGCGTGAAGCTTTGTGCGCTCTTCGGCATCAGTCCACAAGAGTTGTTTGGGGAACGAAGAAGCCAGGAACAGGAGGCGGAAAGACTCGAAGCTCCCGATATTGCTCAGCTATTTGTTGCAACTGATGGAAGCTTGACAGTGAGTCAGGAGCAGGAAACGCCTCCCATCTGGAATGTTCCCTCTCCTCGCAATCCCTTCTTTCTCGGACGTGATGAACTGCTTTCACAGCTTCATACCCAATTCCAAACAGGTTTGGCAATGGCGCTTTCTCAGCCTCAAGCTGTCAGTGGTTTGGGAGGTATCGGCAAAACTCAGATTGCCATTGAATATGCCTATCGCTACCGAGAGGAGTACCAGATCGTTCTGTGGGCACAAGCTGAGAGTATCGAAGGATTGAATGCCTCTTATTCCCAATTTGCAACGCAACTCAACCTCCCGGAGAAAGGGGAACAAAAGCAAGAAATCATCATTGAAGCGGTGAAACGATGGTTGCAAAACCAGAGCAAGTGGTTGCTCATTCTAGATAATGCCGAAGACCTCACACAACTTCAAGGGTTTTTGCCTCTGGTGATGGGTGGTCATCTTCTCATCACCACACGTGCGAGTGTCACCGGACAGATTGCTCGACGTGTTGAGGTTGAGACATTTACAGAAGAACAGGGAGCGTTGTTACTCCTCCGAAGATCTGCAATGATTGCTCCTGATGTCCAGCTCTCTGGGGGAAGAGAACAGGATCAAATGCTTGCACGAGCGATCTCTCGTGAATTGGGAGGGCTTCCTCTGGCTCTGGATCAAGCAGGTGCCTATCTGGAGCAAACCGGCTACAGCCTTTCAGATTATCAGCAAATCTACCAGCAACACCGGGAAGCTCTTCTCAGAGAGCGTGGCAAGCTCGTAACCGATTATCCTGACACCATTGCAACCACGTGGTCCCTCTCATTTGCTCGCGTTGAGCAGAAAAGTGCCTTGGCAGTGGAGGTACTCAGGCTCTGTGCCTACCTCTCAGCTGATGCGATTCCTCTTGAAGTGATGACAGAGGGGATAGAGCCGATGGCAGAGAATCTCTTTGTGCTAGGACAAGCAATCAAAGTCTTGCGTGAATATTCGCTGGTGAGTCACGATACAGCGAACAGAACGCTTTCCATTCATCGATTAGTTCAGGTCGTCATACGTGATGTTCTGTCAACAGAAGAGCAAATGATATGGATGCAGCGTGCCGTACGAAGAGTCGAAGCCAATTTTCTCAATGATCCGGAAAATGTAGCACAATGGAATATCTATGAACAGTGGCTCCCTCATGCATTGACGTGTGTAGACTGGATAAAACAAGGGCAGATGACACTATCAGAAGCAGCTCGTCTGCTCAACGCAACGGGGGATTATCTTTGTGTGCGTAGTCGCTATCCGGAGGCCGAGCCGTTGTTGATGTGTGCGCTCTCGATTCGTCAACAACTGTTCGGAGATATGCATCCCGATACAGCCCAAAGTCTGTACAATCTGGCGGTCTTTTATCGATACCGAGGGAAGTTGAAGGAGGCTGAGCCACTGGCGATGCGTGCGCTCTCGATTTGCGAACAACTGTTCGGGGATATGCATCCTGATACAGCTCAAAGTTTGCACAATCTGGCGCTCCTCTCTAGGGATCTGGGGAAATACGCCGAGGCTGAGCCGCTGTTCGCGCGTACGCTCTCAATCCGTGAGCAACTGTTCGGGGACATGCATCTTCATACGGTCGAAAGCCTGGATGACTTGGCGTTACTCTCTCGATACCGAGGGAAGTTGAAGGAGGCTGAGCTGTTGTCCACGCGTGCACTCTCAATCAGTGAGCAACTGTTCAGGAAGGCGAACCCCTCTACAGGTGCAAGCCTGCATAACTTGGCAAACCTCTATATAGCTGCAAGCCTGCATAACTTGGCAAACCTCTATAGGGACCAAGGGAAGTACGCAGAAGCGGAGCCGTTGCTTACCCGTGCTCTCTCGATCCATGAACAACTGTTAGGAGATATGCACCACAGTACGGCTACAAGCCTGAACCACTTGGCGACCCTCTATAGGGACTTGGGGAAGTATACCGAAGCAGAGTCGCTCTACAAGCGTGCCCTCTCGATCCGTGAGCAACTGTTCGGGGACATGCATCTTCATACGGTCGAAAGCCTGAATGGCTTGGCGTTACTCTCTCGATACCAAGGGAAGTTGAAGGAGGCTGAACTGTTGTCCACGCGTGCGCTTTCAATCCGTGAGCAGATGTTGGGACCACTGCACCCCACTGTAGCCCAAAGCCTCAACAATCTGGCGAATTTTTATAGAGACCAGGGGAGGTACACTGAAGCAGAGCCACTGTTCACGCGTGCGCTCTCGATCCGTGAGCAGATGTTGGGACCACTGCACCCCAATATAGCCCAAATCCTCAACAACCTGGCGAATTTTATAGAGACCAGGGAAGGTACACTGAAGCGGAGCCACTATTCACACGTGCACTTTCGATCCGTGAGCAGGTGTTGGGACCACTGCACCCCGATACAGCCCAAAGCCTCAACAACTTGGCGAATTTTTATAGAGACCAGGGGAAGTATACGGAAGCGGAGTCGCTGTTCACGCGTGCGCTTTCGATCCGTGAGCAGATGTTGGGACCACTGCATAACTAGAGCTGGAGGCAGATATTATGGATTGAGGATGTTGTGCAACGTGTATGACTTTGTCACATCGTCAGTCAGATTGTTTCCTTCCATCGTGGCCGAACTCAAGCAGAAAAATGCCCATTGCATGCTCGTTTTCCTCTCGCTCTTCTGTTCACGATGGAGCTACCTTGTCCGACAGACGATGTGAGTGATGAATACACGTTGCACAACATCCTCATACACCCCGATCTCCCTACCTTGCTCCAGTGCCTGGGCTTTCTGCTTCAGGTGGTCTGGAGCTGACGGCAACAATTCCCGAAACGATGGGCTATACTGCATCGATATATGTGCGACACGAAGTCGCATGCGGTGAGTGAAGAGAGAAACTTCCGGTCTTGTGTCCAGGACTGTCCTTGCTCCTTCTCTGCGTCATTGGTAACAGTGGGGTGGAAAGCGAAGGAGAATGTCTAAGGAAACTTCCAGCCAAAGGAGGTAACCGGGCTAGAGGAAAACTGGAAGGATGAATGCAAATGAACTTTTGATGAGGCCGCGTGAATGCAGGTCATCGAAACGGCTGTGACGATGATGATGGAGGAAATGTGAACTGAGAGCGTATAGATCTCAGTTGCGGACACCACCCTCCCGCGGTAGAGAAAGCATCCTCCCCAGTTGCGTCCCACACATGTGGAACGTGGTAATCCCAATGAGGTCTCAGGAGGAACTGACTCTCTGAGTAAGCTGACTGCAAAGAAAGCTGAATTCCTCAGTGGGGACAGGAAGGATCAAGAAGCGAATGCTGCTCGCCGAAAGGCAACAGGAATCCATAACTGAGCAGATAGGACCGGACAATCGGAGAGACCCACGCTGAAAGGCGGCTGACGTGATCCTGGTGCATCACCCAAAGAACGATGTGACGATTACTCATCAAGGGAAAAGTTAGATGCAAGGACACTCCTTAGCAAACGGAACCGAGAAGCAGACCGACTGGAATGCCGTCAATTGGCACAAAACCAACCGGACTGTTCGTCATCTGAGACATCGCATCTTTCGGGCGATGCGCTTGAGCCGGATGTCTTGAGAGGGACAAGTCCGGTTCTGAGGGGGCCGAGGAACAGCAATGTTCTTCGGCTACCCGACCACCTCAAACACGCTCCAACTCAACCCATGTGTTATACTGCTCTAGGAATTAGTTCCGACCCTCCCGCGAGGAATTGTGCGCCATGTCACGCATAACAGTATCCCTGGCACAGCCAGGAGGAATTAGGAGAAACATTCCTGGGTCATCCAATCTACCTTAAACCGAAAGGTGAGGGGGAAAGCAGCATATTGGAAAAGCCATCAAGAACTGACAGACGATAGAGTTCAAGGATGGCAAGACCCGTGTGGTATGAGTAAAGCTAAACTGCCTGAAGCTCAATTGACAGTGGTTGAACGCGGGACCTATGGGAAAGCGTCTGAGGCCCATACCCTTCTCTGCAATGGTTTTCAATTCCGACCAATGCAATCTCCTGAGAAGCGGGGCGATGGCTAATGAAGTCATTCAAGCCAATGAGTGAGCACTCTAACCTGCACTAGTACGTACTGTTGTGACGGAACATGGGATCACCTAATCCGCGAGAGCGGCATGGTGACAGAGCCTGGGTAGTAATCAGAGAATGGGAAAGCCATTTACAGGGTGAAGCCAGGCAGGGCTTGTAGCCAAGGTGAGGGAGGTACGCGAAATGCGGAGAGCCAAAACTCATGCAATGGCTAGCTCTCAAAAGAGAGAAACGAGCCTGGAGAGCCGGATACCTGGAAACTCGTCAGTCCGGTTCGGGAAAGGGTAGTTGGAAACGTGCCAACGTCTAGAGTACGGGAACGGAGAGTGTCGTTGCAATCGCTCTCGCCAGCCCTTTTAGAGACGAGGTAACGCGCTAGCTACCTATTTCATGAAACGTGCAGGACAGGACCACAGAGGTCGCACTGATCAAAGGCTAAATAAGCCTTCCGCTCTCGTCCGAGATTCGAGTGCGCCGCATCACGCGGCTTGGTATCGCCCATACAGTGGGCTAGAACACGAAGGAAAGTTCTAGGGTCAACTCCTAACCTGATGCCGAAAGGCAAAGGGGACAGCAGCATGGATGTAAAGCGGTAAACAGGCGAAAACGCTGTAGCCAAGGCAGGTACCGCAAGACCCGTATGATATGGTAAAAGCTTGATTGCCTGAACCCAAGTCTCCAGTGGTGCAATCGGACCACCTACCGGAAAGAGCGTTTGAGACGGTACCGGCCTCTCCTCCTGATTTTTCAATCGTCAGGAGGAACCTTCGGAGGTCTGGACGATGGACAATGAGTCTATTGAAGGGGACGAACGGGGTACCTACGTCATACTAGAACGTACCAAGCCGACGGAATGCGGGATCGCCTAAACGTCGAGAGGCGCATGGCGACAGAGCTTTCGTACTACTCGTGGGAGTGATGACCCACCATGGAGTGCAGGAAAACTGCATACAAGGGGAAGGGAAGCAGGAGGAACATCTCTGAACTGCGTGGAGTTGGGAGGCCGTGAAATGCGTAAGTCCTTTCCTTATTCTCAAAGCTATGAGATGCTTCTCTGGAGAGCCGGATACTTGGAAAGCTTGTCAGTCCGGTTCGGGAAAGGGGAGTTGGAAACGTGTTGACGACCAGAGTACGGGAACGGGGACTGTCCGTTTCAATCACTCTCGCCAGCCCTTTTGGAAACGAGATAACGCGCCAGCTTCCTATTTCATAATCCGATCAGCAAACCGGGAATGTTTTTGCCGCAGATGGCCTAAGAGGCTTCTTTGGACACTTGACCTATCTCGCTTTCTCATTGTAAAATTCGGGCAGATATGCGCAGGCGCGAGAAAGGAAACAGGATAATGGCACAGCAGAATATCGAGGAACGGCTGGCTAGCCTAGAAAAAGATGCGGCACGTCTAGCCAGCCTGGAAAAAGAAGTGAGGGAACTCAAGCAAGAATTGGCCAAACGGCGCACGCTGGAAGGGCTGCGCACTGATGTCCAGGAACTTCAGGTGCGCTATGGAGCGCATGAGGAATACGTGACAGAGCGCCTGAACGATTTTGAGGCTCATATCACAACGCGCATGGATGTCCTGGAGCAAAATCTTACAACAAGCCAGCAAGCGCTGACGAACACAGTTCAGGGACTACAAGCTAGCCAGATGACACTTCAGGCAGGACAAGAGCAAATTCTAGCCATCCTGACCGGCAGGGCCAAGACAAACGACTAAATGTCGTCAACGTTTCCTCGATAGCTGATTTCAGCTCATATCTCCCTGTTATCCCCTCGCGCAAAATTTTGGCATGGAGTGAGTCTATAATAATGAGGAGATAAGAGACACTCTTTTCGTTGTGAGGGGGTAGTGGGTCATACCTGGAGGGCACTCCTTTCCAGATTGTAGCGGTGAAGAAACAGATCCAAACAAACAATGTGCATAATCTCAGATTTGGAGAAAGAGAGAGTTTTTCGAACAAAACGGCCAAGACGTTGTCGGAGCGTACAATTCCATCGCTCGACATGCGCTGTTTCACCTGTTTCCTTGCCTACTTGGGTAAGTTGCTCTTCTGGAATTATTGCCTGATAAGCACCCAAAAAATCTGAAAAACAATGCCCAGATCGATAGACATCTGGAATATTATTCCAAAGGATAATGCATGTATTTTTGCTTCTATCGCCAATTGCTCGTGCAATCACTTGTCGTGTTTTACGGCAAAGGGCAGTCCAGATCCACGACATATTCACCTTTTTAAAGACAAATGACCATAATTCATCTAATTCCATTGTTGTCGCATCTGGGTCATCTGGGTCTGGTGCAATCAGCGTTTCCTGCAAAGGTGGCAGGAGAGCTGCTTTTTTTTAACCAATCTTTCACTGTATTCCGTGATACGCCAAACGTCCTCGTTAGCCCTCGTAAGCTGCTTCGCTCTTGATATGATTTTATAATCTCTTCACGGCGTTCCTCTGTATAACCATTTGTTGCAGGATTCTCACGGCTTTGCTTCTTACATGATTTACAGAGATATCTTTGCTTCCCATTCGATGCATGACCGTTACGCACTATATCATCGCTACCACAGTGCTGGCAGTAAATAGTGACTGTTACCATGATGTTCCTCCTTTTTGGGGCAACACTACTTTCATTTTACCACACGTCATCCAGGTATGACCCACTACCCATTGGAGTTCACGATTCCCGCCGTCGGGTATTTCTTCTTTCGTGTTCTTGCAGACCTGTCTTTCTCACCAACAAAGGAGGGCCACAATGCCAGTCTTCACGTCATCATCAGAGCATCTGATTCCCAAGAGTCAGCTTCGTCATCGTCCTATCGCTCCAAGCGCCAAACCCGAGCAACCGCCATGCATCTTGCGGGCCTCGCGCACGCAAACCCACCAACCCCTCTCGACCATGGACGCTCCAGTTGATGTTCCCGCCTGGCTCTCATTGCCCAAGCCATCCTCATCATCCTGGTGGCAGCACAACCCGCTCGTGAAGATCGTACTGGGAATGCTCCTCACAGCAACGCTCATCCTGCTGGGTCAGCTCGCCACAAACTGGATCATGAGAGCGGTGAACGACCTGCGCTATGGGTATCCACGCACCTCTGAGAGGAAAACACGAGTGAAATACACGTCATGCACAAAAAAGAGGCTGCAATCACCCCTTCCTTTCCCAGTTGTGCCACCTGCTCAAGATGTCGCAGGAACCTCTGAGATCATCGTCAAGCATCGCTCGGCAGGCTTGGCCCTCCTGCTTCAAGACGGCCTTCTTCTCCTGAGACGCTCATGTCGGGTGACACCACCCAGGATGAAAAGGTACAATAGGAGTGGATGCTCCGACACAGAGATCGCTCGCAACTTGTGCCTCTGAGCCAGACCACGAGACCGATCCGGGTGGGTACAGGAACCACCCATTGTTGCGCTGGAGAGAAGACGCTTTTCGCCGGCAGCACGTAGAAGAGATTCTTTGTTTCTCCCCATCCAAGCCGAAGCATCCTTTTCCAGGAAGGAAGAAGAGTACAGGGAGCGACTATCGATGGAGATTCTTTACACCAACTGTGCAGGATTGGACGTACATAAGAAGACCGTCAAGGTTTGTTTGTTGACACAGGTGCCCAACGGTCAGCTTCACAAAGAATTTCGGACCTATTTTACCACCACGGAGGAGTTGCTGAAGCTCGGTGATTGGCTCAAAGAACAAGGATGTACGCATGTGGCCTTCGAGGCAACTGGTGTGTACTGGAGACCAGTCTTCAACCTGCTGGAAGGCAGTTTTGAACTGCTCGTGGTCAATGCTCAGCATATCAAAGCTGTGCCCGGACGTAAGACGGATGTCAAAGATGCAGAGTGGATCGCCGATCTGTTGCAACATGGCCTGCTCAAAGCCAGTTTCATTCCCTCCAGCCCTCAACGAGAATTGCGAGACTTGACACGCTATCGGGTCCGATTGACGCAGGAGAAGGCGAGAGAGGTAAATCGCATTCAGAAAACCCTGGAAGATACGAATCTGAAATTGGGCGATGTGGTCAGCGATATTATGGGGAAAGCCTCTCGCATGATCCTGCAGGCGATCGCCGATGGGGAAACCGATCCTGGTCGGTTAGCAGCCTTGGCAGTGGGTCGGGTTCGTGCGGATCAAGGGCAATTAGAAGCGGCATTGCAAGGCAATGTCACTGATCATCACCGTTTTCTGCTGTCCGAACATTTAACACAAATTCGTCATCTGGAGCAAGCGATCGAGCGAGTCACCGCAGAAATTACACGACGTTTTACTCCTCCTTCTCCGCCAGAAGAGACGACCTCTTCTCAGAAGGAGAACGAAGCAACTCCAGAAACTTCAGCTTCACAACAGGAGTCTGCATCCCCTCCACAACCCCCTTTAAGTTGGGCCGAAGCGGTTGTCTTGCTCTGTAGCATTCCAGGCATTGGCGAGCGTGCTGCCATTGGGATCTTAGCCGAAATCGGGATTCACATGCAGCAGTTCCCGTCGGCAGCGCACCTGGCCTCGTGGGCCGGTGTCTGCCCGGGCAATCATCAAAGTGCTGGCAAACGCATGAGTGGGAAAACACGCAAAGGCAATTCCTGGTTACGATGCCTCTTAGTTCAAGCCGCTCATTCAGCATCTCACCAGAAGCAGTGTTATCTTGCTGAACAACATCGTCGCATTGCCAAACGACGAGGATCGAAACGAGCAGCGATAGCCGTTGCTCACAGTATTCTGGTGATTATCTATCACCTCCTTAGTAACCAGACGACCTATCAGGAGAAAGGGGAAACCTTCTTTGAGGAACAGGAGCGTCAAGGAGCTGAGAAACGGCTGGTTCGCCAACTTTCCCGCTTAGGCTATCATGTTGAGCTTCAGCCGGTCGTTCTCGCCGGGTAATCTCTTGCCCAGGAGGCCGTTGCTGGGGGACTTTTTCAGAAGAGATGATACGATATGGGTTCCTCTCATACACGAGGAATACAGAAGAAAAGGGGATCTCAATGATTCAAAGGCGACTCTCCCTGCCCGTTTTGCTATTCGCCAACGGAGTCTCTATAGTCTCCTCACAACTAATAAAAGCATGCCCATTTTGCACTCAGGGCCAGGATCACAGCACAACAAAAAACCACCCATCACACAATGAGTGGTTCTCTTCCTCAATCCCGCCATTCCCCAAATTGGACATCAGCCATTTCTTTCGCAAATTTATGCTCGTCATCTGTGAGGATATTTGGCTGGATGATTGGATCATTCTCAAGAATTATCGCGGCTTCGTACCCCAGGTGGTCAGCAGATACCAGAGAGCTCCAAAATTCTCCTCCTTCATCTCTAAAAGGACCCGTTGATACATTAGTTCAAACTCCTCATCACTAAGGATTCCCATTTTCACAAAGAATGGTTGCAAGAGTTTAAATGCCACCATGTAATTTTGATACATGGCTTCATGGGCTTCCGCGCCCGCTGAAAAATCTACAATAGAGGGCCTTTTCTGAATATTGCTGTATCCCGCCTCGCGAAGCAGAGAACCCAAGATAGGAGTAATACCCAATTGTCGCCCATCCGGAGAAAAGCTCAGCCCGGCTAAAAATGCAGCTTGGGTACTCCAGGCCGCAAACTGTTCAACTGCCAGACTCGTCGTTACAGGCACTTCTGCTTCTGTCAGACAGATCATTCCACCTGGACGCGTGATACGTATGCACTCTTGCAGAAATCGTGGCCAGGCTTTTTTTAAGAGAAATCCCACAATGAGGCGAGCGTTGACCAGATCAAAAGAGTTATCAGGGAATTTGAGGGGATTGGTGACATCCATGACTTGAAATGTTACGTTTTTTAGTAATTGGACCCTCGCAGTTGCACGCGCATATTGGATCATCGTTTGACTGATATCAATTCCTATGACATTCATCTTAGGATGGGTATATGCTACATCTAATGTCCATCCGCCAGGGCCACAGGCAATATCCAGAACATCATGCAGATCAGAAACGTTGAGATGTTCTGGAAAGAGTCCTTGCATGCTTTGGGTCATAATGCGATCCTGGTGAGACAAACGCACCATTTCTGTCGCGCTTTCGGCATCAATCACATAGGTATTCTCGCTGGCCGAGAAATTGTCGTTGGTGAAATCCGACATCGTAACCTCTTTTTCTGTTTTCGCCTCCCTGCTTATGACAGATGGAGAATAATATCAGTATATAACATACCGACTCAAGACATCCGATGCATCTCTTGGCACTGAACGATGGCAGATAAAACATGTTGTCAGGACAGGAGAATTTGCATGAAAAACAGCTATTGAATAAAAACCTCTGAATCATCCTCTCGTTGAGACTAACTTCTTCCGCTCGGGGGGAGAAATGGTGAGAGATCGATGTCGTAAATGCTCGAAGTTACACTGTTATGGCTTTTGATAGTGCCGTTGTTCTGGTGCCACTTGTCAGGATGACCTCCTTCATCGGCCATCGTTGACTGCCACTCGGTGTATCGGATGTCTTGAGTCGGTATGGTATATAACACCTCCAGACAAGGCAACCACGAGAGTTATAAATACAGTCATGATTTTCTCATTGTCAACGTTGAGCATCGTTTGGGCTGATCTCCCTGCTACCAACCCGACTCGACCAAAGCGCCACTTTCTATAGTTGTGGGTGCTTTCTCTATCATACTCACAACTCAAATGAGCAACACGCTACAAGCTCTACACCCGCCCAAAATCACTTCGTAGCGCCATTCAGGAACACTCTCAACACTTCCCACACACCCCAAGCTGTCTCAGCTTATTGGAATGTTACGATTCGCTAAACGCCGACGCTCCGCTCGACAAAGCTCACACCGACACCAAAGATCAAACTCCCAATTTTCAGTCTCAGCGTGTAAATGATCGTACTCGTGCGGCCCCATACCTGGCGGAGGCTCCAGGCTAGCGCGTATCATCTGGCAATATGGACATTGACACGGCCCCTCACTGTAGATCTGATCGCCCATCTGTATCATAGCTCCTTTTCGTTGTGAGGAAAATAGATCGTCTCTACTTTGTTCTGCCCTGTTAAAGAATCGAGGTAGGCAAACATATACAATCAATATAGCACCCAAAGCCAGGACAGACACAATTGTTGTGAGGGATTTATATAGACTCCGTTGGCCAATAGCATGACGGGGAGAAGATGCACACGAATGAATAGCTTTTCCATTTTTTACCTCTTTTGCTTGGATATGGGGTATCATCTCAATAAATCGGGGAAAGAAAAGCAATGAGCTGGTGGGGTGGAGAGGAGTATGAGGCACAGGAAAAAAACCAGCAAGCGAGTGCGAGTGTGCTTGCTGGGAGAGAGCCTTTCTCTCTGAAAGCAAAATGGCAAGATTCAGGGTGTTGCAGCCCAGGAGGCACCCAGGTGAAGCGCGGCAGCCTGTTCTTGAATGAGGGTGGCCAAACTGGGCAATCGGTCAGTATGAGCAATGCGGTCATGAAAATACTGGTAGACATTGACTCCGAGCTTGGAGGCAGTCCCCACCAGAGTCTGAAAGGTATCCCATGCCCTGATGCCTTCTCTGGTACGTGCTTGCAGGCTCACATCTCGCTTGCGAACACGCTGCCGGGCTCCCAACTCCGCTGGATTATTGTGTAAGTCGATAACCCCAAATAACTCCGTCATCTAACCAAGGTGTGGTATCGTAGATGTACTATGACCAGAAAACAACTAAGCATCGAACAAAAATGGCGGGATACCTTGCCGGAGCTCAATGAGAAACAGAAACGCTATTACGCCGCCCGTGAGGCCAAAGCTTATGGTTTTGGTGGAGTCACTGCCTTTGCCCGCGCCACAGGCATGAACCGTGACACCATCAACCAAGGGATTAAAGAGATCGAATCAAGGTACAACGCTTCAAGGAGATCAAATCCGCCGTCCCGGTGGTGGCCGGAAGAAACTGGAAGCGCATCGACCAGGCCTGACTGAGATGATTGAGACTGCCGCCAACCCAAAGACAGATAAACGAGTGCTCATCAAGTGGACGAGCCATTCTATTGCCCACATCGCTGCCGCGGTCGCCAAACGGGGTTTCACCGTAGGGCGAGAAACCATTCGCCGGATTCTCAAAGACAAAGGCTTTGCTCTGAAAGCCAATAAGAAAGACATCGAAGGCAAGACTGATCATCCTGATCGGGACGCTCAGTTCAATCACATCAACATGCAAGGGCTGAAAGCTCAGCTCCAGGGCTTTCCCATCCTGTCCATAGACGCCAAGAAAACCGAAAAGATCGGGAACATGAAGAACGCGGGCAGGGAATGGATGCCCCCAGGGGAAGATACCAAGGTGGACGTTTATGACTTCGGTCAGAAAGAAAAAACAAAAGCAGGCAGAACCAGAACACGGAAAGCCATACGATATGGCGTGTATGACGTATTAAAGAAACAAGGCTTCGTGAACGTGGGTATTGATCATAATACCGCCGAGTTCGCCGTAGCCTCACTGACCAGCTGGTGGTACACGAGGGGGAGGACAGACTACCCAGGCGCCACAGCCATCCAACTGTTCTGCGACAATGGCAGTAGTAATAGCTCAAACAACCGGCTCTGGAAGTGGTGCTTGCAGCAATTTGCCAACCGAACAAGGCTGAGAGTGCATGTCTGTCACTATCCACCAGGGACATCGAAGTGGAACGCCATCGAGCATGAGATGTTCAGTTTCATTAACATCAACTGGCGGGCCAAGCCGCTCGTAGCATACGAGGTGATCCTGGAATACATCAGGCATACCACCACCAACGGTGGATTGACAATTGAAGCTGTATTGGACACTCATGACTACGAGACAGGCAAGAAGATCAGTAGTGAGCAAATGAAAACGATTAACATAACCGGCGATGCTTTTCATCCGGAGTGGAACTATACTATTCAGCCCCGGATCTAGATGACGGAGTTGTTTGTGGTTGTCGACTAAGAGGATCTCTGGGTGGTCAAGCACCATGAGCAGCGCATCTTTCTTGGCACATGTACGGGCGAGCCGCTCATCCAATTGCTGGTAGCCGCTGGTTTGCCCAAACAGGTCGTCAAAGGACGTTCGCAACGTATCTGCCTCGGCGGGACTGGGATGGTCTCGGTAGGCCAACAGATCCCGGTAGAGCTTCCAGAAGTCTTTGGCAAACTGCTCCAGAAGAAGGCAATGAGCAAGGAAGCGCGGTGTCAGTTTCTCGTAATGGCGATATTCGTGAATCCAGCACAGGGCGAGCTCGACGGTCAATGCGTTGAATTGGGGTGCATCATCACACAGCAACAGCTTGACCACTGGATAGGTGGTCTGGGTGCGATAGGCTGCGATGGCCAGGGCATCTTTGATACTCTTGCGGAGATTGGCTCCGTGTTTGGGAAGGTGCGCATCAAAGAGAGTATCGAGTTGGCTCTCTGTGAACGTCTGATCGTGTGGCAGCAGGGTGGGAAGTGTACGACACCACTTCTCCGTCACCCCCAACTGAACCAGGAGCTCCACTGCGAGGTCATTCATCTGAAAAACGGGATCAGCTCCCCCGGCAAGCACGCGAAGCAAACGCAAGCGATCTTTGGCAGGCAACGTACAATAGGCAGTATACAACGGGGAGCACAGGATATGGCACTGTTCATTGTTGCCATTGACACGTGTGCCTGTGCTGTCCAGATGGTGCCACGGGCTACTGGCAAGTCCGGCTTGAACCACGGCTGCACTCTCCGCATGGAACTGCTCCTGGTCTTGAATGAGCAGGTCAGAGAGTTGTCCCGCGCTGATCGACATGCCAATCGTCTGCAAGAGGTCCAGGATCTTTGGTTCGCTCATCCCCGCTGCATAATAGAGAGCCAACACCCAGGCTCTGACTCCGGTCCAAACTGGCCTTTGTATCCAGCAGGCATTTCCGCCAGATAGGTCCGCTTTTGGCTGGGTGAGTAATATTTCTCTTTACGGAACGTCACGTTCTCGGTGCGAAACTCAATGTCCTGCACGATGACATTCTCGTAAGGTAGGCACCCGACGAGTTGTCGCTGTAAAAACAAACAAACGAACGACACTTTTTCGTGTGCCCCCTTCCAAACCACGCATGCAGCTTTCACTGCACGTGGCTTTCCAGCATCATCGGAGTGGCTCCATTCGAGAACGTGATGTTTTTCGCTTTAGTGGGCGTCCTGCATGCAAGTCCATATGGCAAGTTCGGCAGAGGACCAGCGTTTTTCTTTTTCTGGCTGCCATGACTTTTACCCAGAGTGGCTTCTCATGACCTTCGTATGTGTTGAGATCTTTGAGTGCTCGAATGTGATGCACTTCGATTTTGTCTGTAAGACGGGTTGCTTCACAGATCTCACATACCTGGGCTAGGAGTCGCTTTTCTAGTTCTGATCGATTGTTCCAGATTGGTCGTGGCCGGTCTACAAGGTTTGCCTTCATATTCCAGGCGAGAGAGATCCCTCCCCAAGTCGCGACAAGCGGCTTCTTTTTCTCACGTGGCACTGTGACGCGCAAGACTTTATAGGTTTTGCCGTCTCTATCCATTTTCGCTCTATACTTGTCGTATATCTTCTGCACGGACGTTTTATGTTTCTGCGCCAGCGTCTTTGCGAGTGACTGTCCCATGATCCATTTGAGTTGTCCCAAAGTGTGCAGATTGTAGGCCAAGCGATAGTATTCAACGATTCCTCGGTATTCCAGTTGATAGGTCGAGACGATGGTGTAATCGCTCTCATTCAACAGTTCTGCCCGATGGGTCGCTTTGTTGCGCCGTTTGTAGCGATTGCATTTGTCTAAGAGAACCGTCCGTGGAACTGCTAACTTGACGCTACCGTTAATACTTCGACATTTGGTGTTGCGTTCCTGATTTCGGTGACACATGGTCCGTTTTTTGTCTTGTTGTCCAATGCTTATTTCGTAGCCCAGAAATTTGGCAGCTTCGCTTCTTGCGTGTGTGATAAGCGTTTTTTCTTCAGAAAGTTCTAGTTTGAGGCAATCGCCAAGAAACTCTCTTATTTGCTGTTTGATTTCTTCTGCTTCCGACTTGGGTCCAATGAATGCCAAGACAAAGTCATCTGCGTACCGACAGTACTTGAGCCGTCGGTAGTCTGGATCAGAGGGATCTTTTGAAGGAAGGATTTGTGCTTGTTTTCTCACTTTTTGAGCAGCCTCCTTCTGCCCTTGTTGGAACAAGCGATGAGCATGATGGATGAGTTTCCGGTACTCTTTGTTCTCTTTTCTTCGCTCTCCCCTGGTATGTTGTGGGATGAGAACGGTTTCGACATATGTGTCTAACTTATCGAGCAAGATATTGGAAAGAATTGGACTGACAATCGATCCTTGTGGAACTCCGCTCAGAGTCTGATTGAATTTCCAGTTCTCCAAGTATCCTGCATCTAGGAGCCTTCTCATGAGACCCAGAAATCGTCCGTCTTGGATTTTCTCCCCCAGTGTCTCAATGAGCAAATCGTGCGGCAGTGCTCCGAAGCAATCAGAGATATCGCCCTCGATGATCCACGATGCTCCTTTCCACGTATGATATATCTGTTGAAGTGCGGTGTCACATCCTCGCCTTGGACGGAATCCGTGTGAGGAATCGCTAAACTGAACATCGTAGAAAGCATCAAGGATCATCCTGATGACTTCCGCGAGCAGTTTATCCGACCACACGGGCATACCGAGTGGGCGATTTTTTCCGTTTTTCTTTGGTATGTAGGTTCTGCGTGCAGGTTTCCAGTGGTACCGTTCAAAACGTAAAGCTTCGATGATGGTATCAAATTTCGCTAGAGACATCCCATCCACGGTTTCTCCAGTGATACCTCGTGTGAGAGAACCCACATTCCTATAGATTTTTCCATACGCAGTAAGGTAGAGATTCCTGTTAAATAATTGTCGATAAACCCGTTCGAGCGGCAAACCTTGTTTGCCTCGTTCTCGGAGAAGTCCCAAGTACGCCTCAGTTGTTTGCATTTCGCATGCCTCCGCGTTTGTGAACTTCATGATACCTTCCCTGCGTGTTGTTATCATCTAACACGCTCTGACCTGATTTCTCAGGTTGCCCCTTCCCTGAACTGAGACATCGTTGTTTTCTTTTTCAGGTACTACGGGGGTTCCGTCGCCGTAGGACTCGCGTCCGGTAGGCGATCCCGCGTTTGCGCCTATGAAACGTTGAGTGCGTTTAGGTCTCCTTCTGTTCCCTATCAGGTTCATTACCTGCCCACTCGCTAGAGAAAGCGTTCCGCATCTGGCTACGAAAGGTGCGTATTCTAGCGTCATCACTTTATGCATGGTGTGATGGATGTTCAAGTCATCGTGCGAGAACGTCAGATTCGACAGTCCCAGTCTAACCGTGCGCACAGGACTCGCGGAACGGTGAGATACATGCCTTCTCTCATCTTCCGCTTCGACGACATGCTGTTGTCCACCATTGTCTTTCGACGCCGGGTAAGTCGTTGTCCTAAAGGTCTTCTTTTTTGCTTTCAACCTCCCCTACATCATGTAGGAATTTCATATGCACCGACGCGGCGCACGTAGCCCTTGAATTGAGCATCCTGAGGCAATCGTTGCTGATCCACCTTGACGATCTCCACCCGATCAATCCTCACCTGAGCCTGCTTCCTGGCTTTGTGATGGGCTTTGGACTCACGGCGTTCCTTTTCCGATGAGAGAGCCAGGGCTGCTTTGTTCGCTTTGATCTTGGGTTTGCCCTGTTCCCCTTTGAGTCGATTGACCTCATCGCGCAGACGTTGGATTTCTTCGGCTTGCTCTTTCACTTTGGCCGACAGCGTTTCCACCAGGTTCATCAGCGTGATGACGACCTGGCGCAGACCTTCGTCTTCAATGGTGTTGGGATCGAAATTTTGTCGGGTAAGAGAGCATCATTGCTGGTGCTCCCTCCCCTCAGAACCGTGCGGGCGGGTCTCCTCGCACACGGCTCAAGCACATCACGAACAACGCGACTCCATTTTCTCTTTCAGCCTTAGTCGGTGGGTAGTTGATGCCTCATCTGTCAGAGCTTCTCGGTCATTGTCCTTCTGACATTCATCTATCACCCATTCGCCCTTCGCATGAATTTGCTGGTGACAGAGCAGGTGAACCAGTACCAGGTTGCTGTAACTGTTGTTGCCTCCACGGGATCGGGGAATTCTGTGGTGAATTTGTATTTCCTCATCATTGAAGAGCGATTCAAAGCATTCCAGACATCGACCCTCTTGTCTCTTGGCTATCTTCTGCTTGGAGATCGCCGGATCTTTGGCAGAGAGGGCTTGCCGTTCTTTCCAGTAGTCGGCGAGAGTTGGATCGTCTGGCGATGCCGTTCCTTTGATCAGCACATGTCTTTCTATCGGGAACCATTTAAACTTGAGCAGGTATCTGCCTGTTTGTTTCTCCCCAAACACCCATCGGTCCAATCGGTCAAGCTGAAACTGGCCCCAATACGTGCGTTTCCGCCAATCCTTGCTTTTGTTAGGATGTCTCCGTTTGGTGTAGCGAACTGCCCTGCGGAACATCCAACTATCCAGACTGCTGAATGTTTCTGATGCCACGGCTGTGCGGAAGTAGTTTGCCCACCCCCGAACAACTGGGTTGAGCTTATGAAGAACGGTTTGGACTGAGGTCCCATTTGCCTCAAACCAGATCTCCTTTAACTTCTTCTGCACCTTTTGTACTGATTCGTTGCTGGGTTTGATTAAGAGTTTCCATCCCGTTCGTGCTGTCTGTGGTGCAGGATACTGCCGAATATTGAAGCCGAGGAAATTGAAGCCTTCTGTCAGGTGGACAATGCGTGTCTTTTCCTCCGAGAGGGTCAGGCCACGCTCTTTCAACCACTCCGTCAGAATGTGTCGCACCTGTTGAGCATCTTCCTCTGTTTCACAGAAACAGACAAAATCATCGGCGTATCGTACAACTGCACGTTTTCCGCTGATGTCACCTTGTTTGTTGTATTTCACATCAATAGCATTTTCCATACCATGTAGCGCTATATTCGCTAATAATGGTGAAATCACGCCACCTTGCGGTGTTCCTGTCTCTGTTTCATGGAAAACGTCTTTGTCTACATACCCTGCTTTTAACCACTGTTTTATGAGTTCACGACCCGGAACTCTCCCAATCGTTTTTAGCACGTATTCATGGGATATATTATCAAATGCGCCTGTAATATCAGCGTCGAGTATCCACTTCTTGGTTTTGTTCGGTCGGGCCAAGAGGTAGATTTTTGAGATCGCATCGTGGCAGCTTCGCCCTGGCCGAAATCCGTAACTGGTTCCTTCAAACGTAGCTTCCCATGCCGGTTCAAGGGCATTTTTCACCAGAGCTTGAAGGCATCGATCCATTATGACCGGAATCCCTAACGGCCTGAGTTTATTACTGCTTTTGGGAATGTATACTCTTCTTGCTGGTTTGGCTTTCCACAGGGTATAATGGGCAAGTGCATCGACCATTTTCCCACGGGCTTGTGGCGTTTTGATTACCAGCTTGTCCACACCTGCCGTGTGTTTCCCAGCATTGATCTGTGCTACTCGTCGTACACTGACGAGCCGGTTCGAGTAGCTCTTAGCATGAGTTTTTGGAGCGAGCGCACCCTCTTCAGGTTGCCCTCTTGTGCTGCCCGAAAGATCCGTTGTCTCAGATTACGAACTGTCCGATTGGCTTTTTTCCAATGAATGGTCTTCCAATTGGTCTGTTTCTCGGTTCCGTTTGCTAAGCGTTGAGCTTGCACCTAACTTTTCCCTCGATTTGTACTCTTCACATCGTTCTTTGGGTGATGCACCAGGATCACGTCTGCCGTCTTTCAACGTGGGTATTTCCGACATTGGCCCTATCCGCTCAGTTATTTTTTCCTGTTGCCTTTCGGCCAGCAGCATTCGCTTTTTGACCCTTCCTTTTCCCACTGAGAAGTTCGGCTTTCCTTGCGGTCAGCTTACTCAGAGCATCGACCATCTCTGAGATCTCATTGGGGTTTTCGCGTTCCGCATGTATGAGATACAACTGGGGAGGATGCCTTCTCTACTGCGGGAGAGTGGTGTCCGCCACTGAGGATGAAAGGGCCTCAGCTCACTTATTCTCCTTCATCACTGTATAAGCCGTTCCAGTGACCTAGAATCACGCAGCCTCATCAAAGGTTCATTTGCATTCATCCTTCCAGTTTTCCTCTAGCCCGGTTGCCTCCTTCGGCTGGAGGCTTCCTTGGACATTCTCCTTCGCTTTCCACCCCACCGTTACCAGTGACGCAGAGAAGGAGCGAGGACAACCCTGGACACGGGGCTGGAAGTTTTCACTCCACTCATCACAAGCTACTTCGTGTCGCACCTACCATGCTTCTAGTATACCTGGGCCATCAATTTTCCCATCGCCAAGCTAGACTACCCCGGATTATTGAGATGATACGCGTAAAGAATGTGAAAGAGACGAAAGGAGCGTGAAAAGAATGGCAAGCAAGTGGTTGGAAGAGCGCTGGGAAGTGTTGATGCCTGTGTTAGAGGTGCTGGGCTGTGCACAGGAAGAGCAGATCAAGAGCATCTGTGAAGCGGAACTGGCCCTCTGGCGGCAGCGACCAAGTCTGAGGCAAGCTAACTCCTTACGCAAACCGTTGACAGAGACCCGCAACCGTATTCGGGAAAGCGTCCCGGTTACAGAGGAGAACGGGTGGATCAATCCAAAATCGAACGAGCTTGAGCACTTGGCGCTCAAATATTTGAATTTATCGATGCAGGAATGGATGCAGATGAATATGCCGACCCCGGAGGAACTCCAGGCCCGATTGAAGCATCCACTTCCCCTGTCCAATCCGTCTGTGCTTGTGTCTAAAGCGACGCAATTGATGCAAATGAGCGCTTGGCCAGAAGTAGTGGTGGGTATTGGCCTCTCGACTGGCCGAGGTCTGGTGGAAGTCCTGCAGACGGGACACTTTACGGCGAAGTCAGCCTATTCGGTGTTCTTTGCTGGTCCAATGACGGTCTATGAGCAGATGTGTGATCCCTTTGAGATCCCGACGCTGGTGCGTACGGAGAGCATGTTGGAGGCGCTCCATCGACTGCGAGGGTTCTTCGGGAATCATTTTGAGGGGATCGGGCGACGTGATATTAGCCGGCAATGCAGCGAGCAGGTCAGGGAGGCGGCCTATCGCCACCTCTTGGGCCTGATGGGACTGCGTGAGGGCGAGTGGAATATCTAGACATTTTCACGGGTAGCGTGAGGGGTGTGAGCTCTGGATGCCGGTCAGAGCTGGTTTGAGTCTGTGTGAGACTCTCACACACAGAGGGTGTTTCTCGTGGAAAACAGCTCAGGGGACGTTCCTCTTGTATTTCTTATAGCCTTTCTTCTTCCTGTTTTTTGTCTTGACACCCTGATGCATTGACCAGCACGGCAGCGAATTTGTGTCGAGGATGTTCTGGCCAAGTGCGTTCCCTCCCTCTGCCGGGCACAAAGCGGCGTGATCGAGCTTGCCACGCGAGAGAAACGATGTGCTGCCATGGGCAGTCTCCAGACAGTTGGTTGATCCCATTTTGGGGTGAGTTGGGGAGGGGGATTGAGAGCGGAAAGAAAACAGAAGCAGAAAACAGGTTCTTCTCGCTCTTTTTGTGGATGAGAGTACTAGGGAGCTGTTGAGATTTTGTTGCCTGAAGCTTTTTGGATATACTGCCACAAAAGAGCTCTTGCGTATTTGGGTTGCCGTGTTGGTGCGCGAGAGATCGTCAGGGAGGAAGAGAAGTGGAAGGGGAGAGAGATTTTCTCCTGCGGTCCGATTGCTCACGCCGGTGGTGTGAGATTGGTTGGCAAGGGAAAGAGGGTCTGGAGGAGCAATTGGAAGCGAGTGTGGAGGCGGTGAATGTGTGGCTGACGTGCCTGGGAGCGGATAGTGGCTATGCCTTCGGGACCATCTACGAATATGGGAAGGTGCTGGTATATACCCTCACGTGGCTGGCGCACCATCCGGTTCGGTTAGCAACGGTGCAGGCGGTTGAGCCGTCGCTGTTTGCGCTCTCGCGAGCGGATCTGCGAGCGCTCTTTGCCTGGTTGGATCTGCCTGCTCATGCCGCCCAGGCACGCCAAACGTTGTGTCGGACGGGACAATTGCCAGCAGGGTATCAGGAACTGCAATTGTCAGCCAGCACGCACAATGTGCGCTTCGCCGCGCTTTCAACCTTTTACGATTGGTTGCTTTCAGAGTATCTTCCTCAGCAGCAGGATGCAGAAGCCTTCCATCCGATGACGCGTCCTGAGCATCCTCTCTCACCGTGGCAAGAGAAGCAGCGGCCAGAAGGGTTGCTGCCGCGCACTCCTGCTCAGATGCAGCGTCCCTCAAAACTCTTGCGTCGCCGTCAAGAGGCCCCATGTCCGCAGGCACTCAGTCCTGAGGAACTGCATCTGGTGTTTGAAGCTCTTGCTCTGGTGAGCCATGGGCGCAATGCCGCCAATCGGAATGGAGCGTTGCTCAGAGTGATGCTCTGGGGAATGTTGCGGATCTCTGAACTGGTGGGGACCACCTGGGAAGCGGTGGATGGAGAGACCTTGCGGATCATGGGGAAGGGGCGCAAAGCTCGTGTGGTTCCGATCGTCGATCAGGGAACCTGGACGTACCTGAATGCGTACACCAATGAACTGTGCCTGCCACTGGAACAGCGTTTTCGTGGTGCCCTGTTTCGTCAAATCGACCATGAAGAGATTGCGCTGACGAAACACTCCGTTGAGCATTTGTTGCAGGCCTTGAAAGCCCATTTTCAGCAGCGTGTTCCGATGGTTTCCATCGGGCAGCAACGCATGATGACGGGACTGTGTAAGAAGCTTCACAGCCATATTTTTCGAGCGACAGGCGCAACGCTGTTTGCAGCGGCAGGAATGGATCTCATTCGGCTCTCTCTGTTACTGGGGCATGAGAATCCGGCGACGACCCAGCGGTATTATGTGGCAGCAGAGCAGATGAAGCTTTCTGACGCAGTGCAACAGGTGTGTTTGCGTGTGCAACAGGCGTTTGACCAACGGGTGTCTTCGTCGGCTGTGGAGACGGCATCTACATTGGGGTGGTATGAACGCAGGGGGTATCTTCCTGTGAAACGAGGAGGATCAGATGGTGACGCTTCCGAGGAGTCCTGATGGTGAGGTTGACCCGTTTGCGTGGTTTGCTCGCCAGCCACGAGTTCTTGCCAGTGAGAGAAGCCAGCTTGCCGAGGATCTGTTTGACTGGCTCGAAACGGCGTGGCAGTTGGAAGTTGAGCATCCAGAGGTCGTCCGAGAGCCGTTGCCAGAACCATTGCTGCTGACGGAAGAGATCTCCACACTGGAAGAGCTCATGGGCCTGTATGGGATCAAAGAAGCGGTTCACAAGGTGGTGCAGAGGTATCGTCTTGTTCCGATGGAGGATGCCTTCAGGGATGGTTTGTCTGCTGCACGGTACAAAAAAGAAGATCTTTGCGCTGTGATTGAGCAGTGGGAATGGAGAAGGGTCAGCGTGGTATTGAATGGATGGTGGCGGCGTTTCTTCCCGGCGGCATGTCAGAGGTGCAGTCGCTGTGAACGGTCTGCCGGTCATTTTGGGACGCAAGAACTTCTGTGTAAGAGAGCAGGCTTTCGACTCCATTCACTGCGCTCCGTCGTGGCTCAGTTTCTGCGGGAAGTGTTTCGATTAGGGAGTGTGAATGCCTGGTGGAGTGTGCATTCGGCAGAGACGTGGGTCGGAGAACGCCAGACGGCCTGGGGAATCCTGTTCATGTATCTGCTGGATCGTCATTTCCTTCAGCTTTCCAACGAGGAACTGTTGCAACTGACGCCGCTTCGTCTCCTGAAGACGGATGACCTCACGCGTCTGTGGCGTTTTCGTCGTTTGCAAGAGTATCAGCAGTTTTGTGAGGCATTGAAGCTGATGACTTCCGAGAGAGGGACGCATCGGCAAGTCCTCTTTACCTTGAGCCTCTTTGTCCTGTTGCGTTATGGACTGGCGAGTCTGACGGAGCTTGGGACGAGCCTTTCAGAGGTCGATCTGCAGCAGGTGTGTCGCGAGCGTCGTCTCGTTACAGCCCATGTTGGACAGGGTCTCTTTTTGCCGTATCCCCTCCTGGCGGACATCCGTGTTGGGCATGGGGTCCTTGATGAACTGCGCTTCTTCTGTTGGCAGTCTGCGGCTCGTCGGGTGCAAAAGCCGGAAAGGCCATCGTGGAACGAAGGCCCTCACCCTCTTTGTGTGTCCCTGGTCAATAGTCTTGAGAGGGCGCTCTCGGCCCCTGTGTATGCGGACTCTTGCCCCATTCTCCCGCGCCGACCAGAGACAGATGGATCTCTCGTGAATCCCTGGCGTCTTCATGCCAGACAGAAGAGCTATGTGTTCCAGTCCTCTTTCGTGCAGCAGCAGGTGGTGGAGTATCTGGTGTACTGTCATCAAGAACAAGGACTCTCGCTGGTAACGTTGCGTGAGCGAGCAGGGATGCTCATGCATTTTTTTCACTGGGTGCGGGCAGAAGCCAAACGGGAGGACTATCCCCATTGGGATCAAACATTAGCACACGAAGTGTTTCGCGCGTATGCGACCAGTGGCTGTGTTGGGATGGGCGAGGGTGCTCGTCTGGCCCAGTTGCGGTTTCTGGCCCTCTTTTTTGAGACTCTGGCGTATCTCTCATCTCCGGTTCCTGCAGGGTATCAGCTCCTGTCCTTGTTGGGGAGAGGACGTGCGAGGCAGCCTCGAGCAGTCCCACGTGAGGAGCTCTTAGATCGGGTCTTTCGGGATGGCGTTTGCCAGCTTTCTTATGATCCATTTGCCCGTCTGGCACTGACTATTCAATATTACTGTGGGACGCGAGTCACCGAAACGTGCGATTTGCATCTCTTTTGTGTGCTTGAAGACCAACAGGGACACGCATATGCACTACAGTGGCACTTGTTTGAGGGGAGGGGAGGGGAAGCACACAACGAGGCTCAAAAAGCGAGCGCTACGAACGAGTGCTTGAAGCGAAGAAGCGGCCAGTTCTAAAGACTCACAGGAAAGCTCGGCAGTCAAGCCAAGGCGACGCTTGTAAGAATGGTTGTGAATTTGGCGATGTGCCCACCAGGACGTGCGAGCGGTGGACTGATACCCGCAAAAAGCAGTGAAATGGCCACACTTGCCAACAAAACGAAAAGAAGGAAGCGTCGAGAGCCAGGCAAACCACTCGGGAGAATCAGGTTTAAAGGAGAGCAGGCCTTCTTCGGGACTAATGACCACATAGGTACCCTGCGCCCCATATTCAACCAATGGGAGAACACGAGGGTGTTTGCGTCGATCAATCGATGCAGGAGTTGCCTCTTTCTCCAGAGAAGACTCCTCAGAGATATTCAGGGAAGACTCCTCAGACTTGTCCAGGGGAAGACTCCTCAGACAGCTTGACCACGCTTGTGCGCCATTGCAGATCCTTTTGGAGTTGCTCGGTAAGCAGGGCCAACTGCTGTTGCAAGATGAGAACCTGAGCTTGCAGAGAGTTGAGTTGCTGTGTCAGTGCTGAAATGGGTCCAGAAACCTCTGACCCCACAGAAGACCAAACGGATGCTTGGCTTCCCTCGGAAGATGTTGAGGAAGCAGAGGATGGCGCTGAAAAAAGCAACTCACTCTGACGGAGACAAGGCACGGCGATGGATCTCCGCCAAGTGCTGGATGTGTTCACTGGTGACACACTTGAGACGTGCATCGAGGGGATGAGCTTGGACAGAGAGATGGGCAAGACCAAGCCAGCGGCGCAAGGTCTTGGCATCGATGGCAAGCAAACGACAACCGTCGGCCAAAGACAGCAGAGCCACTGAGGAAAACTCCTTTCCTATTCAACAGAAAAAACCAAGAGAGACACTGGGTCGTTGCAGGGACATTCTCCGGAGATCGGCAAGGACCGTGAAAACAGGAAGAACGAGGCTGGCTAGCCAGCCTTCACCCGGCGGCGGGTATGGAAAAAGCTCGATAGGCGTTGATGCCAACGGCGCCATGCTGACCATGCAATGACCAGAGGAACACTACTGGGAGCGGGAAACAAGAGGAGAGCGAGCAGATGACGGGCTTCAGGCACCGAAAGGGGCACAGATCGGTGGATGACACTTCTCCGAGGCCGTTGTGAGGAGCCGGCACCTGAAAGGGTTTTGCGGTGAGGGCGATACTGCTCAAAAAGGCCAGGGCCAGCATGACCAGAGTGATATGCCGATACCACCCAACGAAGCTGCGTACCTCGTAGTGATCCAGCCCCAGGTCTTTGCCATTCGCAAAGTCTCCTTCAATGCGCCAGCGTCCTCCCAGGGCCGTGACTTTGGCGTGCAAGAGGTGTTAGGGGGAGCAAAGACCAGGTAATAGGTCAGATTCGGGGTGGATCCGAGCGTGCGACGGATAGCAAGGGGTGCCAGCCATCGTCGGCGCCTCGGTGCCAAATGGCAGACATATCCAGTCAAAGAGCCGAGGGCCTTTGCTCCCTTCGCTGAGGGCAAGCGGTGCCATGAGGATGCGCAATAGGCGTGCGGCCACGTCTCGCACTTCCACGCGCGCACGCCCGCAGGGCGTATAGAGCACGACCGGCTCATCGCAGGCCATCGCCCCACATAGGGCTGCTGCGGGTTTCCAACCAGGTGCGCAAGTCCGAATGGCTGCCATAAACCGAGTCAGCGACAACCCAATCTATCGCTCACATGAGCCTGCGCAGACGTTCAACATGAGGATCGCCAGGTCAGGTTTGGTGCGGAACGGGACGGTCGCGGGAATGCCAACTTGCTGACACCGTGCCGGATCGTCGGCCAGTCTTGAGGCAGTAGAGTTCCCGGTCGATGAGGGTATGGCCAAGCCAGTAATCAGGAGAGGAAGACGCCCAACTTGGCAGTTCGCAGCTCCCCGTCGGGCCGTAATACTGCTTGCCGACACCTGCCGAATGCGTGCCGCGTTTAAGAATGCCAGTCTCATCGATGGCCACAATCGCCTGTGAGGTCCACCTGTTGTAGGGCGAAGCGTACGGACCTCATCGCGCACCCCTCGGCGTCCCAGACGGCCTGAGAGAGTAGGCGCTGCATGCCGTAGGGGGTCGCTTCGCGTGCGTGTTCTGCTAATTGCCAGCCATTTTTGCGCTCGATATGGCTCAACACGCCTTGCACAAAACGCAACACACGCTGATATGGCTCTGGTCGAGCAAAGTAGCAGGCCAGACGAGCGTGCAATTGCAGCAAGGAACTACGCCAACGCATCACGTCCGAAAGGGTCGTCAACGCCGGTGAAGATGGTATGCTGAGATAGCTTCATGCCGTTTTTCTTTCAGGTGAAACTCTCGTGACTACTTCTCACGTCCAGAGTGTCACATCTCAGAGCAAAGGGTTTGAGGCTTCCTTTTTCTTGGGGGTGAAAGACTTTTGTTCAGGTTACAAGTGCAACTGTAGTGCGTTACCTCGTTTCCAAAAGGGCTGGCGAGAGTGATTGAAACGGACAGTCCCCGTTCCCGTACTCTGGTCGTCAGCACGTTTCCAACTCCCCTTTCCCGAACCGGACGGGCTGGTTTCCTAGCATCCGGCTCTCCAGGCTCGTTTCCATCACTGATGGCTGGCAATAGCATGAGTTTTGGCCATATGCATTTCGCACACCTCCCTCACCTTTGCCGCAAGCCCTGCCTGGCTTCACCCTGTAAATGGCTTTCCCATTCGCTGATTACTACCCAGGCTCTGTCACCATGCCGCTCTCGCGGGTTAGGTGATCCCATGTTCCGTCACGACAATACGTACTAGCGTCGGGTTAGAGTGCTCATTCATTGGCTTCAATGACTTCATTAGCCATCGTCCGCTTCTCAGGAGAGTGCAACGGTCGGAATTGAAGACCACTGCAGAGAAGGGTATGGGCTTCAGACGCTTTCCCATAGGTCCCGCGTTCGACCACTGTCAATTGAGCTTCAAGCAGTTTAGCTTTACTCATACCGCGCGGGTCTTGCCGCCCTCGATCTCTATCGTCTGTCAGATGTCGGCGGCTTTTCCAATATGCTACTTTCCCCCTCACCTTTCGGCTTAAGGTAGATTGGATGACCCAGGAACGTTTCTCCTAGTTCCTCCTGGCTGTGCCAGGGATACTGTCATGCGTGACATGGCGCACAATTCCTCGCGGGAGGGTCGAAAGTAATTCATAACTAGATGGCTCTATTATCTCGCAGTCGAAATATTTTGATCACATTCGAGCAAAAGAGCATTATTAGACACAAAGGCCAATTTTACTCTCTCATCCTCGCCTCTCACATGGGGAACAATAGCTCATGTGTAACAAAGAGCATCTTGTTTCCTTCTGTTTTCAGGCTCCTCACGGCATGGAATTCGACCATATCTCCGAGTTTTCTCTCTCAGGAAAGCATTCCATCTTATAGCGATTTTGACAAATGAATTACTTTCGATCCTCTCGCGGATGCGCCAGGCCATTTAGCCGGAAAACCCACAATTGGTATGTAGACTCTTTGGGCGGTTTCAATTCCTCGCGGATGTGCCAGGCCATTTAGCCTGTAGATGTAGGCTCAGACGAATTCCCAGAAACATATGGTTTCAATTCCTCGCGGATGTGCCAAGCCATTTAGCCAGTCGTGCGCACCGTGGACAAGCCGTTCAGCCCGAAGTTTCAATTCCTGACGGGAGGGTCGGAAGTAATTTCTAGCTAATATAACACATGGATTGAGTTGGAGCGTGTTTGAGGTGATAGAGCGAGGCAGTATAACACGTCTGTCGTGTCGCAACGTTGCTCAACCCTGGTACGGATCTTTCAGTGATTGTTCTGGAGTTGCTGTGCTTTTTCGTAGGCTTGCTTGGCCTCTTTTTGTCTGCCTAGTCCTGTAAGGGCAATGCCTTTGCCGCTATATGCATCGGCAACGTTGGGACCAAGGCGAATGGCCTGGTCATAGGCAGCAAGAGCCTCTTCATAGCGCTTGAGTATCATTTAGGGCAAGGCCTTTGTCGTAATACGCATTGGTATAGTTGGGATCAAGGCGAATGGCCTGGTCATAGGCTACCAGTGCTTCGCTCCAGCGTTCGGCTTTGTAGTGTTCATTCCCTACGTTTATCCATTGCCATTTTGTTCGCGTTTGTGATGCTGGCACTGTAGGTTGGATGGGTGATGCTGGCTGGGCAATATTGATTTCTGTAACGTGTGTAAAAGGGACTCGGAGGGCTGCTACAAACGATGGGATGTCAGTGTAGCGTTCGGTACGTTGCTTGGCGAGAGCTTTCAGAATGGCGGCTTCGGTGGCTGTGGGTATCTGTGGATTATGACGCGTTGGCGCGAGAGGCTGCACGGTCAAATGCTTAAAGCCCATTGAGAGAAAATCGGGTGTGGTGAAAGGAAGAGAGCCAGTCATCAATTCATAGGCGATGCAACCCAGGGCATATTGATCACCCTCCTTGCTGATACTGCCCTGGAATTGTTCTGGGGCCATGTAGGGCGGTGTCCCGCCAATGGTCGTCAGATGTTTCACGCTGGCGGTTGAGAGCATAGTAGCGATGCCAAAATCGGCGAGCAACGCGTCCCCTTGTGCGTTGAAGAGAATATTCTCAGGTTTGAGATCCCGATGGATGATGTTACGTTGATGGGCAGAGTGGAGTGCCTGACCAATCTGAGTGAGAATGTTCACTGCTTGCTCGATAGGTAAAGGTTTTTGCTTCTGGAGCAGATTTCGCAGAGATCCACCTGCGGCGTATCCAGCGACCAGATAGGGTTGGCGTTCACGAAAGCCACAATCGATGACTGGGAGAATATGCGGATGTTCTAGTAGTGCCAGAAATTGTGCTTCTTGCAGAAACTGTTCGCGCTCTTGAGGTGATCCCATAGAGGTGTGGAGCAGTTTGATAGCAACGATACGTCCATGAAGATGTATATGCTCTGCTTTGTAGACGCTACCATAGGCACCGCTATTGATTTCAACTGTGATGCGATAATTGCCAATTTCTTGGCCGATAAAGCTGTTTCCATCCATATTTTTTCTCCTCAATTGCTTAGCCCATTATAGCAGGCTCATGAATGGCTCTACAATGGGATTTTGAGCGTGTGTAGAGCTTCTGGTAATTCATCCATGCAGGTGTTGAAGAAGGCCTTCTCAGAGCGGAAAAAGCGGGAGAAGTTGGTGCCGCTATGGTAAGTTGTGAGGAGCTGCTTGGCCCAGGATATTGTGGAACGTGGCGCATCAGGAAGAGAAGGTCGTTTTCGATACTCAAACCATCAAGTATAACATACAGATACATGAGAAAACCGGAACGAGACCAGAACGGGTGAGCGTCAGATTTTTGCACTGAGCTTGGGGCGGCATGCCGGACCTCGTTTCCAGGGATGATGGGCAGAAGGACGAGAGGAACCAGGCAATGTAGCAGCAAGTTGGGCAAGGCGAGGGGAAGGGGGAGCCGGTTTGGGGGTAGGGGGACGGAAACGAAGAAGCAACAGCATGAAAGAAGAGAGAAGAGCCTGGGCGCGAGCCGTTGCCGCCTGTTGCCGTTGAATGCTCAGTTGAGAATGTCGCTCATCAAGCAACTCTCGCCAGGCTTCATCCCAGCGTTCATTGCAGACGGCGGTTCGCAAGGCTAACATGGGATTGACATGTGAGGGGTGCCAATGCATTCCCGCGCCTTTGAGACGAGCTTGCATGACGACTTTGTTCGCACTTTCGACCACACCAGAGCCAATGGGCCAGCCTTGCCGTTGGTACTCAGGATACTGCATTAACGCCTGACGCTTGGAGAGATACTGCAGTGGCTTGTGCACGGCCTCTTTGTGTCTGATCTGATCAGGCAAACGATCACACCAGCGCAGAAGCAAATCAGGACCACGATGTTTGAGGATGTGCAAGCATCTTTGGAGAGCATTGGTCGGGATGAGAACTCCCTCTTGCTTGAATGCATCGATTAAATCGTTCACGTACTCAGATGCATGGGGAAAATCCAGAATGCGCACGGCACAGACTGTCGGTGCAGATCAGTGAACCCTTGACACCAGTCGGCTCCATCGGTCACGGAGCCGACGGCTTTGGCCAGGCTCACCCCACGTCGTCGCATCTCCACTTCTGCTAAATCGGCAAAGGTCGCCGCATCCACCATGCGCGAAAAGTAAGACACGTGGCAGGCATGCACCTCGCGTTTTCCTGGAGTCTGGCTCTCTTCTTTGATCTCCCCAATCGCTACTGTTCGTACCTCTGCCCATTCTCCTTTTAGGAGAGGAACATAAGCCCCATCAGTACTGATCAGTTGCTTCGCACATCCTCTCGCGCCTGTTGAGGGATTGCTGGCCTGTTGACTCTGTGCCGTTTGTCGAGCTTCATACCATGCTCCTGCCTGCTCCGTCAATCGTCGTGCTGTTGCTTCGCTCACCTGTACTCCCAAGAGCTGTTGGAGCATTTGAGCCGCACGAGCAAATGGCATCCAGGCTGCCAGATGCACCAGATGTTCATGGTATCGTGGCGTTAAGCCGCTTGACGATAAACCCAATTCCTCATCGAGGGGGAAAAACACCCTGCCCACAGTTTGGACAGGTCCCATAGTCTCTGGTCAGGGTCACTTCTTCTCCTTGCACTCCTTGCAATTTCCGTTTCTGCTTCCCTCTTGCCTGCAGTGGGGTTTGGCAGACTGGACACTTCGGGCGTTCTTCCGCTTCTTTTCCACTCCACTCTCGACTCTCGCTTGCTTGAGCCGCATCCTGGAGCACCTGAGCCTCCAATCGGCTCATCCGCTTATGCACTTCATCCTCAATTTCGCGAAACGTCGCTTTGGGATGGGCTTTGCGCCACTCTTTGATATCTGTCAGGATTTGCTCACTCAGCTCTTGCCAGCCGTTCTCGGTTTTCGTGTCCATCTCTGCCTCCCTTTTTCATGCTCCCATCCTATCCCTTTTCCTTTTCCCTGTCTACCCCCTTTGCAAAAATCTGACGCTCACCCGACCAGAACAGGATAGGAACGCGACCAGGAAGGGATCGGAACTCGATAGGAAAAGAACCAGAAAAGTTTGCTGCTTTGACCAGAAAAGCGGTCCGGACTCGTTTTCAGACGTAGAGAAACGCAAGAAAAGGCATGCCGAGTTTGAGAGCGCAGAGAAGCGGTAGAAGAAGCTGGGAAGGCCCTTGAGAAGGAAGAAGAAACAATGGCACTCTTGAATATTGTTGCGTCCATTACCATGACAACCCATGTTTTCAGAGTGCAGGAGCGTTGTGCAACATTGCTGTTCGTTCGTGGGGATCTGGCGTATGAAAAGTGGAGTGAAGATGGAATGATGATGTCATCTCGACATCACAAAAACTCAGATGATATCTCGGCGTAACACAGCTTGTAGGCTCCTCGCAAAAAATGGATGTTTACTCCGAAGAAAGGGGGCTGGAAACTGTCACAAAGAGAGATCAGACGTGTCTCTACTGATGAGAGACAAGAACTCTCAAAGAACGCCCTTCTTTGAAGAAAGGATCTGTTATGTATAACCCATTCCTGGAAGTCATCTCTTCTGATGTCACCGATGAAAACCTAGCAGCTCAGGCCCAAAATGGGAATTTAGACGCGCTTGAGCAACTGATCCAGCGGCATCAAGCCTGGATTTTTAATATCGCTGTTCGTATGGTTCGAGAACGCGAGGAAGCGGAGGACATCACGCAGGAGGTGCTCCTCAAGATTCTCACCAAACTCAGTACCTTTCAGGGAAAAAGTCGCTTCAGAACATGGCTCTATCGGATTGTGGTGAACCATATCCTCAATCTCAAACAAAAGCAGAAGGAAACTACCTTCTCTGAGTTGGGAAAATTCATGGATGAAATTCCAAACCAAACGTTATCTGATCCAGCAGATGGCTCTCTTCCTCTTCCTGTGCTCATTGAGGAAGCAAAAATTCGCTGTACGAAAGGCATGCTTCTTTGTCTGGATCAGCGACAACGGCTGGTCTACATTTTGGGAGAGTTGCTGGGGGTCAAGAGCGAACTTGGAGCAGTGCTGATGGACCTTTCGCCCAGCAACTTCCGCCAATTGCTTACACGCGCACGCCATGATCTCTATAGCTATATGAAGGAGAAGTGTGGCCTCATCAATCAGTCGAATCCCTGTCGATGTGCCCGGAAAACCCGCTCGTTTATCGAGCGGGGCTACGTGGATCCCAATCGTCGCCAATTCACTCGTGAGCGAATCGGACAGATTTCTGCGCTTGCTCCCAGTAGGGTCGAGGAAATCGGCTCTTTGATCGACCAGCAATATGCCACCATTTTTCGGGAACAGCCCTTGCTTGCACCTCCAGATCAAGTGATCACCGTGCGTCGCCTCATCAATACGCCAGAATTCCGCCAGGTCTTCCACCTCGATACAGATGCAGAGTGAGAGCGGTTTGAAACTGTCACAAAACGACAAAACGTTGGTCTAAGCGAGTACAGAGGAAAAACGACCTCTCTTGATTTGACAAGAACAAGGAGCAAACCTATGACGACAGAGCCAATTCCAGGTGGAACCCTTCAGCAACCAATGAGCAGGGAGAAGATGAGTCAGAAACCGATTCAGAGAGGAGATCGGGCTCTCAACTTTTCCTTGCCCACACAGAACGGACAACGTGTCAGTCTGAACGATTTTCATGGGCGTCGAGCAGTTGTCCTCTTTTTTTACCCGAAAGATAATGCGCCTCCTTGTACGGCTGAGGCGTGTTCCTTTCGCGATAGCTACGAAATCTTCAAGGAAGCGGGAGCGGAAGTCATTGGCGTCAGTTCCGACAGTGAGAAGTCTCACCAGCAATTTGCCAGCAAATACAACCTGCCCTTTCTTCTGCTGAGTGACAGGAATGGCGAACTGAGAAAGAACTATGGTGTCCCGACGACATTTGGGATCTTACCAGGACGTGTCACCTACGTCATTGATAAACAGGGAATTGTGCGCCATATCTTCTCGTCCCAAATGGCTACGACAAAACATGTGGAAGAGTCGCTCAAGATTCTCAAGACCCTGAAATAAGGTCTGCTTGCAACCGGAAAAACGAAGGCGTGGCTACGCCTTCGTTCCTGGCGACAAAGGAGTGTACGCTGTCTATCGCGTTTGTGGCGGCCAAACAGTGGCGCAAAGTGGTACAGGTGATGGATAATCCAGAAGACATGCTGATCCTGGAAGGGTATTCTCCGTTGGATGGAGAAGACACATGGTATATCCAAGAGGAGTAGAACGAGACAGCCGTAAAAAGCAGGCAGGTTCGTTCCTTGTGCCTGTCGAGATGCTCCAGGAATTGGACGGAGCGATCTGCTCTCTGGCGAGGTAGGGTGGTCTGTGCGCCAGTGAGTTACTCCTGGAAGAGGACCAGTATGATTGGTGTCAAAACCTGCTTAGGACCCTTCCGGAAATAAGAAGATCAAACCAGTTGAGGCTTGATAGTGTAATTCCAATTTCCGTGAAAGGGATCGTGAACCAGATTGAGAGCATCCATATCTTGCTGAGAGACCTTGATGCCCGTTGGATAGGTATTGCTATCTTTGATGGCCGAGACACGTAACCCTTCATCAGTAGCGGTATGAGAGATCAGTTCGATGACCGTTTCAAGAGAGGTAAGGGGCTTGGCTCGCCAATTGATGGAAATGAAGGAAAAGAGCTGATGTTCGATCTTATTCCATTTGCTGGTGGCGGGTGGGTAATGGGCCACCGTGATTGTCAACTCTTGCTCATTGGCAAACTCTTGCAACGTTTTCTTCCATAGCCGGTTTTTTGCTCCATTGGAACCGCCGCCATCTGGGGTGATGAGGAGTTCCTTCTTGTCAGGATAGAGCTTGGAGCCTTCGAACTGCCACCATCGCCTGATACTCTCGACAGCAAACGCTGCCGTGTCATGATCAATGCCCACATTCACAAAGCCGCTTTTGTGCACCAGATCGTAGATCCCATAGGGCACAGCACGGCCATCAGCCAGGGAGGTGAAGTCGTAGACATTCACGCAGGTCTCTTCCCCTTTCGCCTGCCATTCCCGCCCATTGTTCTTAAAATTGCCAATCAGTTCCTTCTTTTTACAATCCACCGAAATGGCTGGATTTCCTTTCTCTTGGAACTCTTCGCATTTGCGGTTGATGTGCTCAAATTGGGCGTTACGATCGGGATGCCCCTTTCCTTCAATCGTCTTTTTGTTGGCCCGCAAGGAAAAGCGACGTTTGTGCAGCAACTCTGCCAGGGCTGACTTCTTGATGCTATGCCCGCTGGCTTCAAGCCCCTTGACCAGATGAGACAAGGATTTGCTCGTCCATTGTACCAGGCTCATCGGATCACCTTTGGGATTGAGGAGCTTCTCCAGGTCGGCCAGGAGAGTGGCGTCTGTCTCCACCAGTGGTTTTTTCCCTCCACCTTCCTTTCTGATCGGATCTCCTTCTTTATACAGGTCCCCTGCCTCTATTTCTCTCATGCCTCGTTTGATCGTATTTCTGGAGACGTTGGCTTCTCTCGCCACTTCGGCCAGATTTCCTCGTTCTTTTGCCTCCATTGCCAGATACTGCCTCCATTGCTTCTCATTGAGGCTCTCTCGCAGGTGTTGGTATTTCTGCTCTCTTGATACTTTCTCCATATCTTCCAGTATCGTCAATCTTCTCCCTACCTGTCAAACTGTTCCTGGAAGGACCCTTAGAACGTATGAAAAGTGGAGTAAAGCCAGAATGGTGATGTCATCTCGACATCACAAAAACTCAGATGCTATCTCGGCGTAGCATGGCTTGTAGAGCGCGTGCACATGGTGGAAATTCATCAGGCTCTACCGAGAAAAGGAGAAGAGAACAATGCAGATAGACCAGATGAAGGAGTTGTACGATTACGATCACTGGGCAAATGAGAGACTCTGGCAAACGGTAGCAGGCTTGAACGTGGATCAACTGAGTATGGAGATGCACAATGGGATCGGCAGCATTTTAACAACGCTTCTGCATATGGTTAATGGAGTATGGTTTTGGCGTACGCGTTGGCAAGGTGATATGCTTCTACGTCACCTTTTCGTCGAAGACTTTCCTACTCTCCAGTCAATTCGCACGCGTTGGCAAGAGGAGGGAGAACAAATACAATGCTTTCTCGCAACACTTCATGATGAAGATCTTGAGAGAGAGCTTCGTTATATTTCCCCGATAGCTTCTCGCCAGAGTAATCATCCAGCCTCTCTGGAAAACACTGTTCCATCTTATCAATCATCAGACCCAGCATCGTAGCGAGATTGCCATGCAATGAACTATTTTGAACCATTCACCTGGAGAACTAGGAATGAGCAAATTTTTCAATCGGTGAAGGTGGAGGAGTGCTGAGAATGTCCCTGAATGGCGCTATGATGCGATGCGAGAGCGGGTGTATGGCTTCTGGTAATCAATCCATGCAGGTGTTGAAGAAGGTCTTCTCAGAGCGGAAAAAGCGGGAGAAGTTGGTGCCGCTACAATACATCATAGAAGTGGACACTCGGAGAAAATTTGAACCACGTCTTCGTGCAGAAAGGAAACAGAACACATGACATCGAAAACTGGGAAGGGCATGCCGACCAAGATCACCTTCGTTTATTCCAACCCCACTGACCCTGCCGCCTTCGAGGCGGCTTACCCTGAGCAGATTGCGCTGGCACGCAAACTCCCCGGCCTGACTCGGCTGCAAACGTCGAAGGTCTGGCCGAAGGAAGACGGTAGCCCGACCCCGGCGTATCGACTGTTGGATCTTTACTTTGCCGACTACGCGGCTGCCAGCGCCGCTGCAGCAGAGGCGGGCCCCCTTGTTGGAGCTACCATCAAGCACGCCACCGGAGGCGTCGTGATCGCATTCGCGGAAGTCCTCAACGACGCCTTGACAGATTAAGATGGAAGTCCACTCCCTCATCGCGGAGTTCAATTCTGTGGTGAGGGAGTCTGGGTCTATGGAGAAGGGCTGTGTTTGTTCCCTGCGTTCTCCCTGGTAACCCATATGGACCTTGTATTTCCAGTTATGGAGAGAAAAAGCGGCGACAGGCCTCGAGCAGCCATTGTTCAAGATAACGACTCTTGCGAACCCGAAATCCGATATCATAGATGCCTAAGTCTTCGCCGTTGCCTTCCAAAATGTAGATCGTGTCCTCTTGCTTCTCAATAGCCATTTCCCATCCCTGGTCTCTGTCGTGGAATGAGAGTGGAATGGAGAAGGTGGAGCGACAGATATCCTGCTCGATATGATCCCAGTAAAAAATGCTTGCGAGCCGACCGTACTCTTCACTGAAGAAAGCAGCGTGATAGCCCAGGGAGCCAGCGTTGACCAATACAACCTCAAAATCCTCAATCAACGGAAATGTCTCCTCTACCATCTTCAGGTGATCTGGCGTTTCCCAGAACGTCATGGGTTGCCTTTTCAGCCGGGCGGACCGTTGCTCCTTCTTGTTCTTTCCATGAGAAGGTTTCAGACGTTCCTCCCAATACCAGGAACCCGCTTTCAGAAATTTTGGCCGAGGCTTTTCTGGGGGGAGATGGTGTTCCAATTGAGCACGCTTCTTTTTGTGCATCTTTCTGCTCTAATCTGCTCCATCAGGAGAGGCATCTCTTCCAAATGCAACGAATATATTTCAATTTCCGACGAGGAGGGTCGGAACAAATTCCTAGCGTAATAAGTATAACACATGGGTTGAGTTGGAGCGTGTTTGAGGTGATAGAGCGATGCAGTATAGTACATCTCGCTGATCTGTAATATTGCCTAACAGTCATTGATCTGGAGGAGAAATACAGAAATTTTTGCTCATACCTTGCTGCATCGAAATCTGTTCATTTGCCGTTCACATTGTGAGACAAGTGAAAATCGTCTATACTCAAGCACCTGAAAATAATTACCTGTGCAACTTCGAGTTTCCTCTTCTAGCTTCAGTATTACATTTCATCACTTGCGGAAGAAGAGTATATATATTTCGTGTTTCTTATGTGAGATAATCATTTTGTGCTGATCAGGAGTAAGACAATTTGCGTTTGTTTGAATGAGCAGAATATATTGAAGCATCGGCACACACCTCTTCGCTGTACGGATTTTGCAAAGAGATGCGACATGAGGAGATTAGTAGGAGATTGAGGGTGACACGAGAATTTGGAATGGAGATTGTACGCGAACTTGGCCCGATTGGTTATAGGTGGATCAGGCGACGGTTTTCGAGGCAAAGTAGTACTCGTCGTTGGACCACCTAATGTGGGAAAAACAACCTTCATAGAATATCTATGCTGGAACGTCTTTCGGAATGAGCGGGATCATGTACACACGCTCCGTCTTGAAGAAACTCCCGCATTCGACCTTGAGATGGGACGAAATAGGCTATTCAATATCAGTATCCAGCAGATGGTAGACTTTCCAGGGCATATAGGGGCTGTGGCTCAAGCCAAAGAAGTTTTTGAAAGGAGGCCGCATGCGATTATTATTTTTGCTAATTCGACGGATCCAGCAGGGAGAAAAGCAGATGATGCACCAGGTGTATGGCTTGTGGATTTCTAACTACTTGGAGACTTTATGGCGTCAAAATAAAGGGAGGGTCAAAAATCGTATACAAGTGATGGTCGTTGCGATGAATAAAAGCGATAAAGTACAAGATGAGCAGATACTCATAGATAAGAAAAATCAGTTTCGCCAGATTGTGGATAAGGAACTTCGAGAGGCGCGAGGTAATATAGAGGGTGAAATAGCTGTTATGCCATGTGTGTTGGTCACAAACTCCGATGGAGATGAGAAAGTGCAAAATATGGTACTTCATTTGGCAAAAAGGTTAATAAAATGATGAAAGACGGCAATTTCAATGACAATCCAACCTCACTCAGAAGTGAATCCAACCTTTACTTTCTTGCTCATTCTGTCTTACTTGAACGATATCGACTTCTCTTGTTTAAGCAAATTGCTATCTTTATCTTAAATCGCTTGATTTCTTTGGCAATTATAGGGTTTGTGGCGATCTCCAGCCATTTATCACTGGTTCAGTTACTCGCTGTAGTGTTTGTCTCGGTTGTGGTAGCCGCAGTTTGGGTCTACGAAGGCCGAGTAGCACATAGCCAAGCTCAAGAGCTTGCGGATGATCTAGCTCGACAGAGTGGAGAGCAAGGATTGGATTTTTACATTCGATCAGGATACAACGTTGATCGGCAGGCGTTGACTCGGCGTGGCTCTGCCTTAAAGAAGAGATCTCGATCATTAGCCCTTTATGAACCACAAGTATGGTCAATACTGACAATTGCTTTTGCAATTCTACAATATACATTTGGATCTCTACTGCTTCATTAAGGTTTTATTCCACTGGCAAAAGGCCTTTGGAGAAACCAAAGGCCTGTGACTCATACTAGTTGTGAGTGGACTATAGAGACTCCGTTGGCGAATGGCATGACAGGGAGAAGATGCACACGAATTACCTGCTTTCCGCATTTTTGCCTCTTCTACTTGGGCATTGACGACGCTTATGATCAAGTTGAAAGAGGAAAAGGTGTTCTCAATGATCCGACGGGGATTCTCCCTGCCCGTTTTACTATTCGCCAACGGAGTCTCTATAATTCACTCACAACTAAAATAAGTGCCCGTTATAGGCCCACTAAAGGCCAAAATTTTGCGCTAGGGGATAATGGGGAGATATGAGCTGAAATCGGTCATTGGGTAAATGTTGACTACCTTCCTATTTTGGTGTGTTTGAGTTGTGTTGGGTAAATGTGCGATTGCGGCGCACAGAACAACAAAGAAGCCTCTGGACAAACCAGAGGCGACTCGCAGTAGCTCGGACAAGAGCGCCAGAGCGTTCTATTCTGGAAGGTACGAGTCTCTTTCTCAGTTATCAAAGTACTGGTTGGGACTGCTGATAGGCGTTGCGTGATCAGGTATCTGAAAAGAAAAGGTATTAAATGTAATAAAGGTGAGCCTGAAATATCGTATGCTGAGAGTATCAGGTTGTATTGTTTCACTATAGGCCTGATAAACGTATCCAGTACTCCGATCAATCCAGAAGTCTATTATGGTTGCACTATGCGTACTTGGATTAGTAGAGAGCCGAGGCGAGATGTCATCGTCAATGCCCAAAGCCTGCAAATCCTTCGAAATGTCTTGTTGAAAGGTTACTTGGATATGACGAATTCTCGCAGTGTCAGTAATGTTCTGAGCTTCAGGAAGAAATCCCCCTATCGCGTCATGCAATGTCCCCTTTTGTAGAGACAGATCGATTAACGCACTCACCTGTGGCATCCCCGCTTCGATATAGAGGCGAGCGTCATCGAAAGCCAGGAACTTCTCTTTTGAGATCACATCGTAGCCATTCTCCCTTGAAACATAGACGTTGTCCTTCTGAATAAGCGTGCCAAAGACCATGCGCTGCTTGAGTCCTGTTGATGTTTCTAAAATCCTGAGGGACGAGAGATCAGGAGCTATCATCCCACCCATAGCGTTTATTATTAATGTCTTGTCGTTAAGTCGTGTTCCTGCGTTGTCATAAAATTCTGTTGCTGTGCCGAGACGGAAGGTGGCAGAGTGTAGCTTCGCCATTACCGTTTGACTTTTTTGAAGGAGGTGGGTGAGGTCAGGGGAGGTTGTGCTTGAGGAAAGCTCATCCTTCGCTACAAGTGTGCCAGACCTACCATTCACGCTGATTACCTGTTCGGAGCTAACGCCAAAGCAGAGGTTTGTACTCGGACAGGTTATACTTTTAAGGTCAGAGGTGGCATCGGACTTCTGACTCTTCCAGGTGCTTCCCCCATCATCTGTCATCAGGATTTCTCCCGGTGGACAAGGATGAGGTATAAGATAGCCGCAACTATCCCGTTGTCTCCCGATAGTGATGTTAGTGGTCAGGAAGCAGATGCGAGTATTGGGGCAGGCGATGTTCTGAAATGCATCAGCGTTACTACTATAGAGCGTCTGCCAGGTGTTTCCTCCATTGGTTGTGCTCTTGATGATAAAGCGGCCAGCGAAGGGATCATTGAAGGGGGAGGAGCCATCAGCATAGCCAACGGTAAAACAGGTGCTGACACTGGGACAGGCTATGCTATTCAGGCCCCCGCTATAGAGGCCCTGTTGTGTCTTCCAGGTCTGGCCTCCATCAGTGGTGTTGATGATGTCCTGATAGCCTATATTGCCGGTGGCGACAGCAAAACAGATATTTGTGCTGGGACAAGCTATGCTCTTGAGACCGGAACCATACTGGTTTCCCCAGCTTCTCCAGGTACTTCCGCCATTGGTGCTCTTGAATATCTCATTAGTACTAACGGCAAAGCACGTGTTGACATTGGGGCAGGCTATGTTCAAAAGTGAGGAGGGGGTACCGCTGTTCAGCTTCTTCCAGGTGCTCCCGCCATTGGTGCTCTTGAGAATGATTCCATCGTTGCCAACGGCAAAACAGATCTTTCCATTGGGACAAACGATGTCGTTCAGGCCTTTGGTTGTGCCACTGCTCTGGCTTGTCCAGGTCTGGCCTCCATTGGTGGTCATTGCAATTGTTCCATCATCGGCAGCAAGAAGACACGTGTTTGCAGTTGTACAGGTTATATCCTGGAAGGAGTGAGCGCGAAAAAAGTTTTGATTTGGAAAGAGAAGCGAGGGGACATATATCAGTATGAGAAAGAGAAGAACAATGAGACTGCATAGAACGAGGAAAATTTTCCAGATCGGTCGTCGTGATTTTGGTCGGGATGCCATGAGAAAGCCCCTTTTCTTTTGTTATGCTTTTTATTTTATCTCAGATATGAAAGTTCCATACTAAATATATGTCATTAAATACTTGTAAATCACAGTATTACAGGCCTCTCAGTGCCATTTTGAGATTATCTCGATCCCATTTTCCCAGTGACAAGAACGTAGACGACATCTCTTTTCCTCTGCATTTTCCTACGTCGTGGTCAAATTATCTTGAGAAAGATATATAGTGGGGTCATGCCGTCTCCCTATATGTTTTCCCTACAGTATACTGCGTAAATTCCAATATTCAATGATCGAATTGTTTTCCAATGATCCTTGATGTTTTTTAAGCGTCATGGTTATAAGTTATGTGCCTGGCGTCCCACGGATGAGTTGCACAACATGGGCGAGGCTCTCCACGCAGAGAGAAATTTGCTTGAGGCTGTTTAGAACTCCAGAAAATGCGGCTCTTTTGGTTGTGAGCAGATTATATAGACTCCGTTGGCGAATGGCATAACAGGGAGAAGATGCACACGAATTACCTGCTTTTCGCCTCTTTGCCTCTTCTGCTTGGGTATGAGTTCCTCCCATACACGAGTCATACAGAAGAAAAGAGGATTTCAATGCTTCAAAGGCGACTCTCTCTGCCCGTTTTGCCATTCGCCAACGGAGTCTATATAAAACACTCACAACTACCATAGTTGCCCTGGCCCTGGGTGCTCTACTGGTCGCATATGTTGTTACCCGCTTCGACGCTTTCAGGGCAGAACAGAATGAGGGACACCTGTTATTTGGTTGGTGTCTCTTTTTTATGGGCCAGGAGGGAGCTGGTACCTTGCACAACAGAAATGTATCCTACGCTCTAGCCTAGGGGTTATGTATAGGGAAGACCATGCCCTATAGCTAGCGCCTACTTTAGAGCCTGGGATATGGAGCAATGAAAAGGCGTCGTTGGGCTTGTAGAGCAGGGATAGACCTCCAATAGGTATTAGTGGAAGCGCTCGCGCGAGCGTTTTTTCTTTCGGCGCGATCTGGTTCGTGGATGAATGTCACTTTACTATTTTATCTGCCCTGGTGTGACTTTCGTTTACACTGACACCATTCAATCAAGAAAAGCACTTGACTACTAGGAAAGTATTTGCATGAGATATAATACTCCTGTACTTGTGAAGAAAGAAGGTAATTGAGGTGCCCGATCAGAATGATTTTTTGCGAGATCCGGTATGGCAATTTATAGGTGTCGTTATCGCCATTGCTAGTGTGATTATTTCGATTTTAGCTCTTCCAGATACTTCCCGCCATCTTGGCATCTTCATTCTCCTTCTTGGTGGCATCATCGTTTTAGCTCTCATGTTTCGTAGAAGTATATTTCCTTTGCGGCTACGAGGCTTCTTCCTTAATGTGGGCCAACCAACTTCGGTCACCTTACGGTGGTTGATAGTGGTCCGAGTATTATTGCGCCGGGAGTACGCTTTAGCTTGGTATCGCGGAACAGCATCGGACGCAGCCCAACCTGCACCATTCAGATCCCTGATAACTTTGTCTCTTCTGAACACACACTCCTCTGGTACCGCAATGGAAGGTGGTATGTTCAGGATGCTGGAAGTGTCAATGGGACATTCGTCAATAATCAACCTGCTCATGAAGCTCTACAGGCTAAACTTGGCGATATTGTACGAGTTGGCTACATTCAATTCGAGCTTACCTCTTGAGCTTCTCGGCTCGCTCCTCCTTTGAAAAGAATGCTTTTAATCGTGGGTCTTCCTTCGGGGCAGAAAAAATGATGGGAGAGAAGAAAAAGGAGGTGGGAAGCTATGGATGGTTCCAGATACGTCTCTGCCATTGGGATCATAGATATTCGTAGCCATCAGAAGAGGTGGTGCACCTCTAATAATCAAGTGATTTGGTGTGGGAAGGCATCGGGCTGTTGCCCTGAAATCATCAGGGGTCTCGATTTCAATGCAATCTCCGATTTCTAACAATTCAGCAGTATCAATTGTGTTTGAAAGCATCCCAATTGCAAGCTGGATACTTTTTGAGATATCGCTCATGCTTCTTCTCCCTTTTTGTTATTTTACCATCCCATGTTTTTAGAGTGCGGGAATATCGTGCAACGTTATCATTGGTTCGTATCTGGTCAGTTGGAAGGGCGACAACTGGCGTTTGTTTGCGGTGTTGTGCAAGGAGCCACTTCCCTGGTATTCAAAAGAAGATGATACGTTGTGAGTGTTTTGTATATTGCACTCACAACAAGAAGCAATCGTAAATTGACTCTTGCCCATCTGAGAAAGAAAACAGTGGATTAGAGCTTGGCCCAGGATATTGTGGAACGTGGCGTATCAGGAAAAGGAAGGTCGTTTTTGATACTCAGACCATCAAGTATAACAGATAGATACACGAGAAAACCGGAACGCGACCAGAACAGGATAGGAACGCGACCAGGAAAGGATAGGAACTCGATAGGAAAAGAACCAGAAAAGTTTGCTGCTTCGATCAGAAAAGCAGTCCGGACTCGTTTTCAGATGCAGAGAGACGCAAGAAAAGGCATGCCGAATTTGACGGTGTAGAAACGTTTTAGAGCAAGCTGGGAAGGCTCTTGAGGAGGAGGAAGAAACAATGGCACTCTTGAATAGTGTTGCGCCATTTCCATGGCATCCCATGTTTTGGTCGTCTCCTGCTACACTACAACGAAAAGAAGAGCACAGACCTCTGAGCGAGTTTTGAGAAACCAGAATTGCAGAGAGAAGCCAAAAACCGGATGCAAGTCTTGCATCTCAAAAAGATCGTGGTTTTGTGCTCAAATTGCCTATAACTCTATAGGGAGGAATTGTCTGTATTTTCGTCTGTAGGAGGCACCAGTTCTTCTCCAGTGCTTCTGACACCCTCTGCATTTTGCCCTTGTGGTTTCTCCCAATTGATGGTATATCCATGAGTAACCAAACAAAACAGCCGTAAAAAGCTGGCAGGTTCGTCCCCTGTGCCTGTCGAGTTCCTCCAGGAATCGGACGGAGTGATCTGCTCTCTCAGAAGTAGGGTGGTCTCCTATGCCAGTGAGTTGCTCCTGGAAGAGGACCGATATGATTGGTGTCAAAACCTGCTCATAACGCATGAAAAGTGGAATGAAGCGGAAGATGTCATCTCGACATCACAAAAACTCAGATGATATCAAGGAGAAGGTCATATGACACAGGACCAGACGGATGGATTGAAAATTATTGGTGCAGGCTTTGGACGAACCGGCACGCGGTCATTGAAGGACGCCCTCGAAATACTTGGCTTTGGCCCCTGTTACCATATGGTAGAAGTATTTGAGCACCCCGAACATGTTGCTCTCTGGAAAGCAGCCACTGAGGGCGAGTCGGTCAATTGGCAAAAGATTTTTCACGAGTATCAAGCGACGGTAGACTGGCCTGCCTGCACGTTTTACAAAGAACTAATGGCAACGTATCCCAATGCCAAAGTATTGCTGAGCATGCGCGATCCTGAGAAATGGTACGAGAGCACAAAAAGCACTATCTACCAGGTAAGTCAGCGCAGTCGCACGTCCTCAGCTTTACTGGTATTCTTCTTCTTAAAACTCGTGAAACATGGCATAGCCGCAGCAACGCCGATGGTCAACCGGCTGGTATGGAAAGACACGTTTCATGATCGCTTCGAGGAGAAAGAGTATGCAACCTCTGTTTTTAATCAGCACAACGAAGAAGTCAAAAACTACGTCCCACCCGAAAAATTGCTGGTTTATTCTGTGAAAGATGGCTGGGAGCCTCTATGTGCCTTCCTGGGCGTGCCAGTACCTGATGTATCCTTCCCTCATCTCAACGATCGTGAAAGCTTTCCCGGTAACGAGATGGGGCAGTACATCCAAAAACGAGCTGTTGCGGTTTTTGGTGCCTTACGCATGAAACATGGAGTGAGGCCAGAATGATGATGTCATCTGGACATCACAAAAACTCAGATGATATCTCGGCGTAACACGGCTTGTAGAGCGCGTGCGCATGGTGAAACTTCATCAGGCTCTACTTGTCTTTGGCTAATTCTAGAGCTGTATAACACACCTGTCGAGTTGTAGCTTGCCCGAGGTGCGATATCGATGCAATATAACGTACCCATTTTGATACAAGATGACAAAAAGCCTCTGGTTGTCCAGAGGCAATGCGCACCATATTGTCGCTTTTGACAAATATCTTTTACATACGTCTCTTTATCTGAATACTGCTGTTACTTAGTTTACATCAAAAGGTGAAACCTATGAAAAAATTTTTAGATTTTGCTTTTCCTTTTGTAATAATCATGGTAGTGTTGGTTCTATTTTTACAGTCTTGTAGTAATAGCACAAGTGATCATCCGAACGGATCAATCAAGGTAGACTCAGTATACACAACGGACGCGTATCAGAAGGATAAAACTGCTTTTGGGCGTGGTGACCTTATTAACTATGATGTCAAAGTAGATAACACGATGAGTAGTCAGTTATCTCTTAACATTCATGTTCACGTATTCGCTACCGCTTATAACCAATTCGTATCCTCCCATCTCTATACTTATGATCACATAACGACTATTCGTTCGGTAAAACAAGGGGTTTCCATACTTCAGACTGCTACAAGTATTCCCAGTGATGCTGCCCCCGCAATCTATGAGATACAAATTACCGTTATGCCAGGGAATACTTCTTTTGCTGCGAAGTCAGAGGAAAGTCGTTTTACAATTCAGCCACCGGCACAGTTAGGACCATTCACGACAGGAACGTTCACTCGTGATGATGGGCACGTCCAGGGCACAGCGCAACTGACCATTACAAAGAATGGGAATTACATATTTAGTGGTTGTATAGAGAATCTCTCCAGCATTCTCGGCTATAGTGACGTATTCTCATGGGGTATTGTAAGTGCTTCCGGTACCCTCTACAAATTTGACCACACAGGAGGTATATCTGGTAAGTGGCAGGGTCTTGATCGAATCAACATAAGGATTGTTGGATCACAAGTGGCACAAACATCGCTATGGCAAACGATTGGATCCCTCTCTCTTTTCAAGTAAATCACTGGGAGAGCGATGTACATGGAACCATAAGCAATATGAGTGGCAATGTGGTGAATTTCTTTAAAGATCATGGAGTTGAGATCATACTTACGGTCATACAAGTTGCTGGTAATGGAGGTGGTGATGGAGGCGGTGATTGAGTGCGCTACTACCAGGGTATTTGGCCCCAAGAGCCTGTTACCCCACGGGTTGCGCAACGATGCGATTGTGAGCGAGTGGAGGGCCTTATGGTGACTCATCGATGCGGGTGGTGAAGCTGACTTGATTACGCAAGGGGAGGAAGCTAGAAGGGAGAGTGTGAAAGCGGAGAAAGAAGGTGAACACATGAAAGCCATGAGCGTGCTAGATGCGAAAGAGTGGGTAGTGGAAACGTTCGGAGAGGTAGAACTGGGAGATCCGCGACGGCGAGACCGGGTGGTACCAAATAATGTTAAGATTTACATATTCTTTATAGGATATCTTGTATTTACTTTCTATATATAGCATACTCAATATCACACCTACAAAAAATAAATACTCCGACCATGTATAAAAATTTTGATAGGCTACATAGTACAAACCAGAAAGGATATTGCTGGTGTACGATGACATCATTAACCTTGTCAAGCTAGGTGCCGAGCTATTTACTGACATACATAATGCTACCCAACACCACCACTCAAGCTTCGTGAATTCAGACAATTTCAAGGTGGGAAGTGATCTCTACCAAATAGGTCAAAAAGCGTACAAAATAAGCTCAGATGCCCAGAGAAGACGGCAGGGTACTATATTCGCCAGCAGATGGCTATATAACAATGACGGCTATCCTTTCGGGCTGAGCTTTAATCAAGAATCCGGCACAGTGACGATGGCCGTAGAGCGTTTAGACCGCGGTGATTTTAACTATTACCAAGGCATTGGAGAAATCTACGCTAACAGCATTTCTATGATTATCTCTGGATATAATCAAAGAACAGGTGATTTTCTCGTAATGAGGGGTGCTTCAGACGACGGATACAACATACTATTGGCACAGTGGATACAGGGCTATGACATAACCTATTCGTATGCAACAAGGGTGAGCGAATGGTTAAAGTAGGTCCGAGGATCTCCAGAGTATACACCATAGACACTGAAAAGTACTCTACCTTGCGACTGGTAGCAGCTTAAGTAGCGATACCCCTAGAACAAGCTGACAAGCCTCTTCAGAGGTACAAGGAAATTCTGGCATTCTTCTCTTTTTGTCAGGTTTTCCCAGTATATTCCTCTGTTATTGCTTGCTATTGGCCTGAACCGACCGCATGACGATACGCTCAAATTGTGCTCGAAGTTGGCAAGGGTTCAACATGACTATATAGGGATTATGCCAAGAACGTTCTGCAACGGATGCGTCAGGGGGGAGCTGGCACCTTGCACAACATGGGCACCTTATTGAGAAGTTGTGAGGAGGTTAGGGAAAGATGACTCCCAACGTATTTGATCATGATGGAATTGAGCGTTGTGTAACGAAGCAGCGGCATGGAACGACGTAACAGCATCATTGTGTGCCATAAAGGAACATGTAGCAGCAGAAAAGGGGCATTGATGTGCATGCAGGTTGTGGATGTTTGTGTGGCTTTCCAGGCGGGTGCAATCGCTGACCCATAGATATTTCTTTCTTATGTGCTCAATCTCTGACGAGTGCTCCAGGCCATTTAGAGATTGAGATTGGGGCTGTAAACCCGCTCCCCCGACTACTTCCGCTGATTTCCAAATAAAAAGGCCAGAATTGGCTTCATCATGGGCAAAAGTGGCATAGGGATACCCAAGAATACAGGGTTGCTCTTGAGAGCCGCCAGGATGATCCCAGCCAATAGTGAGATCAGGAGCGCAATGAAGTAAGTGACGAGAACGAACCAGCGCATAGCCCAGCGCTGATCCTGTGGCTTCTGAGGTGGTGTGGTCATTAATCCCTCCATTTTATCTTTTGATATGTACAGAGGGATATAGAAAAGTTACTTTGGGGACATATTTATAACATATTTACAACATATTTTATGTATTTTGTACGTTTTTGGAACGGGCTGGCCCGGTCACGAGCTGGTACCTTGCACAACACGGGCAAGCCCCGCAATTGTGGATCTGATCTCAAACTACGAAGTATAACATACTGATACCTGAGAAAACCGGAATGAGACCAGAACAGGATAGGAACGCGACCGGAAAGGGACCGGAACTCGATAGGAAAAGAACCAGAAAAGTTTGCAGCTTCGACCAGAAAAGCAGTCTGGACTCGTTTTCAGACGTAGAGGAATGCAAGAAAAGGCATGCCGAATTTGGCGGTGCAGAAAAGCGCTAGAATAAGCTGGGAAGGTCCTTCAGGAGTAGGAAGAAGCGATGGCACTCTTGAATATTGTTGTGTCCGCCATGTTTTGGTCGTCTCCTGCTACACCACAACGAAAAGAAGAACACAGGCCTCTGAGCGAGTTTTAGAAAACGGAATTGCAGAAAGAGGCCAAAAACCGGATGCAAGATGCGCATCTCAAAAAGATCGCGTTTTTGTGCTCAAATTGCCTATAACTCTATAGGGAGGAATTGTCTGTATTTTTGTCTGTAGGAGGCACGAGTTCTTCCCAGTTCTTCCGACACCCTCTGCATTTAGCCCTTGTGGTTTCTCCCAATCGATGGTATAGCAAAGGAGAGCTAAAAGAGGGGAAGAGGCTGCCACCAGAACAAACGGACGAGCAACTTAAACGCCAGACCCACAATGCGTTTGTGAAATCCATAGCTGAACGCCTGGATGAAAAAGAGCCTGCGGTTCGCTTCAGAATAGGCCTCATCGTGCTAACAATTGGTGAAGAGCTGACGCTGAATTAACTTTGAAATAGAGGTTTAAAAATTATGCGGAAGAAAATTCTTACGACACTTTCGATAGTTGTTGCGGTGTTCCTGCTTGCATACGGAGCACTGGTAATCTATGTCTACCACACGGCAAAACAGGATACGAAAGGAAAGTCAGATGCCATCGTGGTCTTAGGCGAAGCAGCTATGGGCGGTACTTCCTGCTTTGGCCCAAGATGCCTGCATAGTCTTATGTCCGCCCCTCACTACAATACATGTCTGGAATCTCGAATAAATTATGCCGTGTCTTTATACAAAAAACACTTGTAAAGAGACAAAATCGTTGTCATGTTTTGGGACAAATAGTGCGTCGTGTGAGTGCCCGTAGTGCATGTGAAAGAGGTAATGATGTGAAGAGGCTTGGAGAGACGACAGGGAAAGTGTCCCCAAACCCGAAAAAGAGTGTGTCCATTGAGATGGGGGATAAGCTCATCAATTGGAGAGGAGCAGGGAATGTATGGAGGAAGAGGAGTGAAGGGGGTTGCTCGGAGAGTCTTTCTGGAGTTGGATGTCATCAACAATGGGGATGGCTTGAATATCTTGCAGGAGTATGATGTCTTTAGCAGGATTATTCTTTGGGGGAGCTGTCATGGGCTCTGTGCTGAAATGAGACAGGGAAAGTGGCAGAGGAGAAAGCCAGGAAAGACGTGTTGGTTGGCAGAGCGAGGAGCCAGGTAGGCTGGAGATGTCAGGATGGAAAAGATGATGGAACTCACGGCATATACAGAAGAGGAGAGGGAGGAGGCAATGAGGAAGTATGAGAAATTCGTGGGTATCTGGCGGGAGAGGAAAGCCAAACGTCAGCAGCCGAAGAAGGGGGAGTGTCAGTTCGGACCATCCAGCGGTGGGTGAAAGAATACCGGGAGGCAGGGTTGAGAGGGTTGGTGAAGAGAAGAAGGAAAGATCGAGGAAGCAGACATAAGATGAGTGAAGAGGGGGTGAAAGTGGTGGAGGGATTGGCGTTAGGGAGTCCAGGGCGGTCAAGAGCGACGGTGTATCGAGAGTGGCTCTCACTTGCAAAAGCGCAGGGGTGGGAAGAAGTTTCCTACCGAACGGTCTGCCGGATAATCAAGGAACTAGGAGGAGCCGAGCTGACGATGGGGCAGAAAGGGGAGAAGGCGTATAGAGAGGAGTATGATTTGGTGTCGAGAAGGAGTGCGAAGCGTCCCAAATGAGATGTGGCAAGCGGACCATATGAAGTTAGATATCTGGTTGGAAAACGAACAAGGGAAAGCGAAACGGCCCTGGTTAACGGTGATCCTGGATGATTATAGCAGGGCGGTGGCTGGCTATCGTCTCTCGTGGGATGCTCCCAGTGCTCAGCAGACGGCGTTGGCACTGCGGCAGGCGGTATGGAGAAAAGAAGATGGCATATGGCATGTTTGTGGGCTGCCAGAGCGTTTCTACACGGATCATGGATCGGATTTTACGAGCAAGCATATGGAGCAAGTGGGGATAGATTTGAAGATGAAACTGATCTATTCGCAAGTGGGTGTGCCAGGAGGGCGTGGGAAGATCGAACGATTTTTTAGGACGGTGAACCAGTTATTGTTGGAGAGATTGCCGGGGTATATGGGTTCAAAGGAGTGTGAGACGAGGGAAGGGCATTTAACGCTCAGTGAGTTGGAAGAGCATTTTAGGAATTGGTTGCTCTCTGACTATCACAGGCGAGAGCATAGTGAGTTGAAGAGAAGCCCCCAGGAGGTGTGGGAAGAAGGAGGTTTTGTTCCTCGTCTGCCCAGGTCCTTAGAAGAACTGGACTTGTTGCTCTTGGCGGTAGAAGGTTCCCGGCGTGTGCAGCAGGATGGGATCTCATTCCGAGGGATGCGCTATCAGTCGCCAACGCTCTCAGGGTATGTGGGAGAGGAGGTTAAATTGCGGTATGATCCACAAGTTAATGCGAGTTGGGTGCCTTGTTCTTCGGCCCTCATTCTTCTCCGTTTACAACACCCTTTTGCAGAGGGTTTGCCTCTTGAATAACCGGAGCGGCCAGACGAAGACAGGTCCGTATGACTCCGCCAGACAGGAGATCGGCTTGTAGCCACGGGGAAGACGCTTTCCTCTCAATGGGCAAGGAATGGAAACCGGCTCCATCTCACTCTTGTTGCGTCACCGCTCGAAAAGGAAAACACCTTGATTTGCTGCTTGCTGTATAATAAATACATGAGGAGAAGATGTGACAAGTGGAGGAAGAGACCAATACAAGCAAGAGTATCTCAAGAACAGCAACTGACAGGACTCTCGCGGATTTGTCGAGTACGCGGTCAGCCTGCTGACCCCTATGAACTCATCTTTCTTGATGAACAGGATCGAATCGTTGTCCCCCTCACTGAATGGTATCGCTTGCGCAAAGAGCAAGGGCCAGAGAGTACGAGAAGGACGTACCTCGCTTGCCTGCAGTCTTACTTCACGTTCCTCGCAGAGAGCGGATGCCTCTGGAATGCGCCGCCGGAACGGTTGCGCCAAACGTTGATCGCGTTCCATCGTGATCGTCTCAAGTGCCAGATCCGTCTCCAGAGGGATACAGATACCGTTGAGATTACCCTGACCCGTGAAACGCCGCTTCGAGAGAGTACGCTCAAGGTCATGCGCGCAGCTCTGCGCGATTTTTATCTCATCATGAAAGATGCTGGGCTGTATGCTTTTGCGAACCCCCTCTCTTCAGAGGTGCTCGTTACGCTTAAACGCGAGCAGGAACGCACTTTAGCAAACAAAGGGGCACCTGATCAGGCTGGCATACGGGAAGAGACGCACGAGCAATCTTGGCGGCGACCGACGGCCTTTCTTCGCCATCGTCAGCCCCAGGGATGGAAGCCAGAGGTTCGCAAAGAGCTGGCTGATGTACGTCAGGGGATCCACGCTGTGCTGAATACTCTGCTGGATAGCGAGTCGGTCTCTTTTCGTGAGAAAGCGGTGCTCCATCTCTTGCAATCAACCGGAGCCAGGCTTCACGAAGTTGCTCTCATGACCGTCGGAGGGTATCAGAACAAGGGGATTGCTGGCCAGGCGCAGGTCATGAACAAAGGCAGCTCTGGGCGCGAAGTGAAAACGATCTACTTTGCCCATAATCCTCGTGTTCAGCAGGCACTCAACGCGTATCTTGAGCAGATGAGACCGCTCCACGATTCAGGAGGTCGGCATCGGCTCATCGATGTTGCTCCCGACGCCCCCTTTTTTCTGACAGAACGAGGGACGCCATACTCTCCGAAAGTCTTTTACTGGCACTGGTATCGCCACTACACGCCACTTCAGGGGCTTTGTCCGATTCGTTTCTCTGTACATGACCTGAGACATCTTTTCGTGACAGAGTATCTGATCAAGCTCAAACAGGCCTGTGGAGCTGGCACGGAATCCTTTGATTCGGAAAAATATCTCCGAGAACGAGAGGCTTTTGGCAAGACCATTATGGCCTGGCGGAGTATCCAGACTATTGATATTTACGATCAGACGCGTTCCGGAGAAGCTGTTTTCTCTGTACTCGCTGGCTACCAGCAGGATCTTGCCCAGCGCTGCTCTGCGATAGGGTCGCCACAGGCTTCGCATCCCTCAAAGCCTTGTGTTGTCTCCCGGACAGAGCCTCGACCCAATCAAGAGGCAACTGTCGTATGGATGCATGATGAAGAGACGCTCAATTGGATCAAGAGCATGGAACAACAGAGAGGCCAGCCATCGTAAGCGGCGGGGGAAAAGAGGGAAATGATGACGACATCTCTGAACGCCACATCTGCTGGAAGCACTTCTCTCGAACAGCCTGATCGTGTGCCACGGCTGCATTTTAACGATCCGAAGGAGCGAACAAATCATATCCAGGCGTTTTTGGCGTGGCTCCCACCGATTCTCAAAACCGCTTCTGGTATCTGTTGGGAGCGTTTACCGAGCGTCGTCATGGGCTATCTCATTCATGCTGTTGACCTGCCAGAGGTTGTCGCCATTACCTTGGCTGTTGGCTGTGCCATGGATGCCATGAAGCCAAAGACCTTGTACACGTATTGCATAGCGGTCACCAATCTCTTGCGGAGGTTACGCAGCACCTACGGGATGGTGACGCTTGCTGATCTCGGTGAGCGTCGCGTTTGGGATGCATATGTCTCCGGGAGATTGATCTCCAGTGGTGATCTCAACATGCTCAAACGGTATGAGACGCTTGCGTGTGTCTATCAGCGACCGTACTTTGAGCACCTGCCGGAACGGCAACAGGTGATCTGGAAACCCTATCTCCTGCCCAGATTGCCTCGTGGGTTTTGTGAAAAACAGGCACAGCAACAAGCAGTGATTGCAGCCACCCAGGCTCGACGCAAGGAACAATCGGACATCATTGTTCCCCTCTTTCCCTTGCTTGTTGAGCTCGTCCAACTCCGCAAACAGGCGGCAGAACGTCTTATCAAGGAATTCCGAAGGCTTTGTGCTCTTGCCGTACGAGGAGAGATTCCGCTCCCCTATCAGTTTGAGTATGTCGATCGGCAGTTCTTCTGTTTCGGAGTCTGCAATGACGCTCTCTGAGGTCCAACTCATTGAACAGCCTGTCACCCTGATCCTCACCCTCTGGAATCGTACCCAGTGGGTCAAGAACCATCCGGATCTGTACACGAAAGATGTTCAGCGGCGTGCAGAACGGCAAATCGAGGCGTATGCGCCTGAGCGAAATGGCTACTTCTTTCAGTACGAGGGACCGACGGAACATCTCCTCTGGTGCGGTGATCTCGTTGAGAAGCAACTCATCAATCAGTACCATGGAAAGGACATGCTGGGCACCCGTCGCCCCGGACTCCTCTCACCGGATTTCAGTGATGCACACTGGTTTCGGTGGGCGAGGGGGCTCTCTGGAGCCATCCTCTTTGAGCCTGAGTCGCTTTACAGAGGAGTGCTTTTTGCTCGCCGCTTGCCTTGACGAATGGGAGCCGCGTGAGCGAACTGCTTCAGGTGAGTGCTTCCCGTTTTGAGACCATCGTGGTGGATGAGCTGAAGAACCAGCAACCAACGGGCCGCAAGATTGGCGTGCTCGTCCAGAAGCTCTTGCCCAAAGGATACCAACACGAAAGTGAGCGGCAGTTTTTTCTCATCAGCGACATGGCAGTCCGCCACCTCAAAGAGATTGCCGAAATGCTTCAAGCTGCCCATGGTGGGCGCATCCCCATGGTATATCCTGAGGCGTTTGGCAACAAAGCGGATGATTTAGTCGCTGAACCGTACTTTTTTCAGTGGGCGGCATCTCCAGATGGCCGCCTTGGCCATTTCACCGCGCAAGATGTGGCTCAACTGTTGCGTTTCATCTTCCATGGTCTGACCCTCACGACAAGAGCAGGCAAGCCCATCCGCATCGCTCCCCATCTCCTCAGACACGTTCTCGCCACACACGCAAGAACGGCTCTGAATATCCCGGCAGAGGCGATTGCTTACCTGTTGCATCATCGAGTGAAGTTAGAAGGCACATCTGCGGCCCTGACCATTCCTGAAGCGACCGCCTACTACAGTCGCTTGCCAGTTGCACAATTGCTGGCACTCCTGTTTGAGCTTCAACCTCAACTGATCGCAGATCAAGGACGTTCCTATCTTCAGGCTCCCTCTCCACAAACGCTAGAGCATATGGATGATGCGCTGCGCAAACAATTTGAGTGCTGTGGCCTGATTGGGCCCACCGTTCTGGGATTTTGCAGCGCTGGTACCTGTGTCCGTCCTGACAACCGGGGAATCTGTGCTAATTGTCCGTATCTGGTTCCTCATTACAGCAATCTGTCCAAGGCCAAGATCTGGCGAAAACTCTACGTCCTGCAAGCAAAACTTCACGATGATCAAGGTCATGCCGTCAATGCAGAGCAGGCCCGCAAGATGGTTCAATTTATTGACGGCGCGATTCGGATCATGGAGATCCAGATCCGTACCCGCCAAGACGGCGGCTATTTGCCTTTTACTGATACGCTGCCACCGGCTCGGGATGAGAAAGGAGATGAGCAATGATCCGTGCCTCTGGAGATCCCTACGCCCATCTGCGCGCTAATGCAGCAGCCCAAAGACAGACGACAGTTGATCGTCTCCGCCAGGCGATTACACAGCTTGAGGCCGAGGGCCGCCCGGTCAATACCTTCACTATTAAAGAGGTAAGCGGGATGGACTACATGGCCTATTACCGCAATCGAGAAGCCTTCCAACTGTTCCGGGAGCACAGCACCCATCGGCGCAAGGAACGCGAACAGCAACAGGCAAAGCGCCAGGCGGCCAGCCGAAGAGACCCACGAAAAACGAAAAAAGGTCAGGGAGCTTCTTACACGGTCCAAGTGTCACCGCGCGATCCACTGCTTGACTACAAGCGTCCTCGCCTGGTCGAACTCCTACACGAGGCTTGCAACGAACGGGACGAAGCTAAACGGCAACTCAGGACGGAACGTGTCGAGGCTGAACAGTGCTGCGAAAGCAGCGCAAGCCGAGTTGGAGCAGCGCTACCACAAACTTCTGCAAGAGCATATGAGCTGCGGTCTTACCATCGCCAAGCTTGAAGCACAAGTTGCTGAATATCTTGCCTTTCTGGACCGATTTCGTGCCGCCCTCCAACAGGAGGAACATGGATCGCAGTAGGAGGACGATTTCAAAGCGATCTCCCAGCTTTAAAAAGAACCCATCTCCTTTCTGGTTGTGATATACTTGAATTGTTTACTGTCAGTAGATTTCTCCTTAAGGGAGACTCAAGTATGGTTGAGGAATCAACACCGATTGAGATCTTTTGTTGTTATGCTCATGAAGATGAAATGTGGCTGCGAAAACTGGAAACGCACCTGAGCCTGCTCAAACGACAGAAGGTTATTTCTCTCTGGCACGATCGGCTGGTTGTCCCTGGTACAGATTGGGCTAAGACCATTGATACTCACCTGGAAACGGCTTCTGTTATTCTGTTGTTCATCAGCGCTCATTTTTTTGCTTCCGACTACTGTTATGGCATTGAAATGCAGCGTGCGATGGCTCGGCAGGAAGCAGGCGAGGTGCAAGTTGTTCCCATTCTGGTCCGCCCGGTGGACTGGACAGACGCGCCATTTGCTCATTTGCAAGTCTTACCTACTGATGGCAGGCCAATCATGTCCTGGCCAAACGAAGAGACGGCCATGGCCGATGTTGCGGTTGGCATCCGCCGCGCAATTGTCGAGGAGCTACCACAACTCACAGCCTCCGCTCCTCGCACAGCGTTTCCGAAAATCTGGAACATTCCCTACCCTCGCAATACTTTCTTCCTGGGGCGTGAGAGCGAATTGGCGCAGGTGCGTCAGCAGTTACAAACTGGTCAGGCAACGGCCCTTTCCCAACCACAGGCCATCAGCGGGTTGGGCGGGATTGGCAAGACGCAACTTGCTCTCGAATATGCCTATCGGTATCGCCAGGATTACCAAGCAGTTTTGTGGGCCAGAGCGGAAAGCGCTGATGCGCTGATTTCGTCCTATATCTCTCTTGCCGCACTCCTTCAATTGCCAAAAAGCGAGGCGAAAGAGCAAGATATCAGTGTGCAAGCAGTAAAAAAGTGGTTGCAGACCCACTGTGGCTGGCTGCTCATTCTTGACAATGCTGACGAGCTAGCTTTACTCCCAGATTTTCTGCCTCCCATTTTGGGAGGGCACCTCCTGCTGACGACACGAGCGACAGCGACCGGACGGCTGGCTCACCGGCTAGAGGTCAAAATATTGTTGCCTGAGCAAGGAGCCTTATTCTTGCTGCGACGATCTGGACTCATTGCGCCTAACGCTACCTTAGCGCAAGCATTGCCCCAAGAGCAAGAACTGGCCGTGCAGATTTCTCAAGAACTGGGTGGATTGCCGCTGGCTCTCGATCAGGCTGGAGCATATCTCGAAGAAACTGGGACGGACCTATACTTTCAAAGGTCACAACTTGCGGGTTGGAGTGTCTGAAATTCAAGTGTCAAGAGCGTGCGGAGAGCAGATCGATGGCGGCCAGTCGTTTCCGACAAGCACGTGGTAATCGCTTGCTTGAACAATCCGAAGTGCTCATAGTAGGTAGCATACAAACATTCCTTTTTCACGAATTTCCACAGCCGCTCAATGAGATGAAGGTTGGGTGAGTAGGGTGGGAGAAAGAGGAGTTCGATGTCTAACTCTCTGGCTTTCTCCATGACGAGACGACAGCGTTGATACGAGCATTATCCATCACGAGAGTCATCGGCCTCTGCAAGCCAAGTAAAGCAATCTTCTCCAATAAGGAGCACACGCTGTGAGTGAATTGATGTAGCTCTCATTGGTCACGGTGATCAGTTGATGGGTGATGGCGTTTAAGGCTCCCAAGACGTTGAACCATTGTCGTCCACTGGGAGCACGTACCACCACACGCACAAAACACCACAGCCAACCTAAATAGCTTCCCAACACGAAATGAGCGGCATCGACGAAAAAGACCGTTCTGGTTCCTGCTTTGGCCTCTCTAGACGAGGCTCAGTTCGTTTTTAAACGTTCTTGCTGATCGGCATCATACTTGGCTGGCACAGCAGCCGTTTTTAAACGCTTGAGTCCCAACTTTTTGAGAAAGAGGCCAACTTGTGTGGGACTGCGTTTGAGGCCAGTCAGTTGCTCGATGAGGGGAACGGCTTGAGGGATACTGGCGGGGGGATGCTCTTTGAAGTACGTCTCCAAGCTGTCACGATAGTGCTCCAGTTCACTGGTGGGACGGCGAAACTCAAGGAGTTTGAGCGCCTCAATGCCTCCCGTCTGATACTGCACGAAGTAGCCCCGCAATGTGTTTTCACAGACCCCAACGCAGGTGGCGATTTGGTGATGAGGCAAGCCTCTGGCTTTTAACAGCAGGGCTTCCATCTTCCTTTGCACTCGTGGATGTGGGTGGTGATACCGTTGATAGTTCAGTTCTTTGATTTCTTCTTCTGTGAAGCTCAGATGGAGCATTTGCTTTCCTCCTTCTCGCTGGCTTGTCTCTTTTCCTTCCTTTCTACTCTACCATATAATCCTCACTTTGTCACCGTTGAGAGTATAACTGACTACTGGCAGGTCTATCGGCAGCATCGAGCTACATTGTTAAGGGAGCGTAGAGGACTTGTAGCAGACCATCCAGAACCAGTAGCTACCACATGGTCTCTCTCCTTTCAGCGAGTTAAAAAGAGAGAAACCTCGCTGCCGCTGAGTTGCTCCACTTGTGTGCGTTTCTTTCTCCTGACGCTATTCCTGAAGAGATTTTGACAACAGGAGCCTCCTTTCTTGGAAAGGCGCTTGCCCCGATTGCATCAGATACTGTTTCAACACGTAATCGAGCTATTCGAGGCTTTGCAAGTCTATTCATTGGTGCATCGTAATCCAAGAGAGAGGAGTCTCTCAATTCATCGATTGGTCCAAGCTGTACTTCAGGATACTATGGAGGAAGTGGAATGGCGCGTTGGAATGGTTTTGCCGCTCAATGCTCTTATCCACAGGAGCAGAGTGTTCATGTGGAAAAGAGCGTTTGGCCGCAGTGCGAGCGTCTGTTGCCGCGTGCGGCTATGTTGATATATTGAAAAATCATATTCCTCTTAGACCAGGGCATTTGCTCTATGAGGTAGCGTCCTATTTCCAAGATCATGCTCGTTATTCTGAAGCTGAGCCACTTTTTCAGAAAGCACTAAACATTTTTGAGCACCAGTTGGGGCTTGAGTATCCTCAGTAACCTCTACGCTTCATGGGCTGGCAGATACCTACAGGGATCAAGGGAGAGATACAGAAGCTGAACTGCTTTACCACATCCTTCATTTTGTCAGAGACAGTGGTCCAGAGCATACGCTGTGAATCCTGACGCCCTGTAAACCAGGGCTGTGAGAAAGATGGGCTAGATGCTTCCTAACGTGTCTCACCTTGTTGTTCTGACGTTGTGATCCTGGTGGAGATAATTTCTGAAAGGTCTGGCAAAGACCTACAGTGAGCAGGGCAAATATGAGTTGGCAGAAGCCTTCTATTGACGTGCCCTCCACCTGTGGGAGCAACAATTAGGGGAAACCCATCCTTTCGTGGCCTATCCGTTGAAAGGGTTAGCAGATCTCTACAATGAGCAGGGTAAGTATGAGTTGGCACAAACTTTTTATCAGCGTGCTCTATCTCTTCGTGAGCAGGCGTTTGGAAAGCGCCATCCCAAAACAATAGGAGACACGTCAATTCCTTATTACCTTGCTTCGCACTATGGAGCGACAGGAGGAAGCGACTCAACTGAGAAGTCCCAGTCCGAACTGTAAGCGATTTCTGGGTGTTGAAAACAGAGGAACAAAACCGCTATTTTCTCCTCAATACCAGAAATAGTGGATATGTTCCGACTGGAAGAAACCAGCGGATATGGCAGAGATTCGCGTCTATTTTCAGCGGCGCTTTTTGTGTCGAGCCATTCGTTCAGAGCTGTCAGACGGTGAGGTGAGCCGAGCGGAGATTGTGGCGGCGCGGCGGGAGCGTCGATGCAGGAGAGGGGACAATTGCGTGAGCGTAAGGCAGTGGTTCGGCGTTTTCGCGGCAAACACCTAGCAGAATTAGATGATTTCGATGAGAGGAAGGAAGAGTGAGGGAGTGGTTTATGTGAGTGAAGCGAAGAAAGACAGGGGATAAATGGATTAAAGAGGTACGAGGATGAATTGGGAGCAGGTGGGAAATCCTCCAGAGGAGAGCAATCCGAGACGGATGCCTCTGTTGTCGACCTTTATCGAAACCAGCCAGTCTCATCGATTTAGAAGGTGTGCCAAGGCAGTCGGCGAGCCACCTTATAGGGGTCGTGATGGGGAAGCAGGAGTTGGGAAAACTCGTTCGGCAGGACGTTTACCCGGTGGGATCAGTAGAGAAACTGCTGAGAGGGCAGCGGGAGAGGTTTGGAGTGGAGACAAGATTGCTTTCTATACTCCTGAAGCGACGATGAGTCCCAAGCGGTTAGAGCAAGATCTGTTGTATTTGCATGCGCAGATGAAGCGGATCGGCGGTCTCACCCCTCCATTGATGCGAGCCGGGGAAACCGCTTGGTAGGGATACCCGGGGAAGACGATCGGATGGGGTTGCTAGTGATAGATGAAGCGGATCGGTTAAAGCCGATGGGATTGGAGGTGTTGCGTGACCTGTATGATCGGAGCAAGATGGGGCTGCTGCTCATTGGGATGTCAGGGATTGAGAAACGCCTGGCCAGATATCCTCAATTCTTTTCGCGGGTGGGCTTTGCTCATGAATTTTGTACGCTGGCTCCCCAGGAATTGCGTGAGATCTTACGGCAGCAAATACGCCTGGTGGATGCCCCGGGGAGGGAAGAATTTGCCGGCGACAGAAGCATTGGATGAGGAGGCGTCGGCGCGATTATTCGCATGACTGGAGGGAATTTTCGGGAGATTCATCGGTTACTCACGCAGATCGAGCGGATCTTACGGATCAACCGCCTCTCGAAAGTGACCAAGACGGTAGTTGAGGCGGCGCGATCGACCGCTGCTATTTGGACGAGAGGAGTAGGGGATGGAGAGCGATGGGATGTATGCAGGAAAAGTATCGGACACCAGGACTGCGGGAATTGGCATGGTGGAAGCGGGTGAGATTTATCGAGCGACCAGATCGGCTGGTGAAGAAGGCCCAGATCTTGCTGGAAAGCGAGATCTGGGAGGAAATCGTGGTAGGTCTTGCTCTGGTGAGTGGCCGATGCCTGCCGGAAGTGCTCAAGACGGGTGTGCTTGTGCCTAAGAAGCGCTACTCGTTGGTGTTCACGACGTACCAGGAACAGGTTGATCAAGTGCTCGGGCCTTTTGAGCTACCGACCTTGGTGGAGGCCGAGGCGGTGCTCGCAGCTTGGTACCGGGTGCGAACGAAGCTTGATTGTTCACACCTGTCTGCGCAGGAGATCTGTGCTCAGTACCGGTCAGGCGTGTGTCAAAGTGCCAAGAAGCATTTTGCGCGGTGCGTGTCGGTGGATGAGCACCAAGATTGGTATACGCCCTTGTACTTGCGTATCTATCCTCTCATCGCCACGCGCTATTACTGTCCAACCAGGACCAAACCGGAGTTGTTTGGGGTGATCATTCGAGGCTTACAGTGGCCGCCGTCGTATAAGGGCGCATGTCAGCCGCATTGTCAGGAGTGTGTGCGGCCCTGTTGCGCGTATCAAGTGGGCGATGGAGTGAGCACTATTGATGCCGAGCTCGGACTCAAGCTGAAGCAAGCAGGCGTCGAACCGTTGGATGGTCTTGATGAGGAGGAGGACGGGAAAACAGGGGGTGCTCCACCGTTGGGCTGTTGATTGGGATGAGGAGGATGGAGAGATCATGGAGTCGACGTCTGCAAGCGTGCTCGTTGAGACAGACGGCCTCATGAATGGACATCTTGGTCTCGAACTGAGTGTACCAAGTGTTGAAGTGTTTCAACAGGGGGTTCTGAGCGAGCCGGAAGCTGATGCCGAACTCAAGACCAAACGTTGACTGTGAAGTTGATGACCTGACCGCGTTGACCAGAGGATCGCTGCAAGAAGCGGAAGAAGGAGTTTCCACACTCTCGACCCTGCAGGATCGGGTCCAGCGTATTTTGGCTTGTTTCATCTTCGAGGTTCAAGTGAACCTGATCGAGAATGATCCACCAACAGAAATCTCGACACTCTTGCCACGTTAGTCGAGCATGCACCTCCATCGGTGATGGAGCTTGTTGAACGCTTGCGGCGCACTCCACCGGAGGACGATTATCCCTGTACTCTGCCCTCTTTTGTGGACAGTGACAGATGACAGACGCTCAGGCCATGGGCGGGGGATATGCGAGAGAAGTCAGAGTCCTCAGGGCAAGACTCTTTTCCATTCTCGGGCTCCTCCTGTTCAAAATGCAATTTACTCATGCGGGGACGAAGACCCGTTTTTGAATGCTCTCCTCTAGTGACCCCATCATGAGTTGAATGAAGGTAGTAAGGGATACTGATACTTCAGCCACTTGGAGGTGACCAAGCTGTCCCAGTTCCTCTGGTTTCCTCCCAGAAGCAGACTACCCAAGTTGCTCAGCCGCGCCAATTCCCTTGGCAGCGTCGTCAATTGGTTTCTCTCCAAATTCAGAACTCGTCGGACAATTTCCTCATACAAGGGCTAATACATACATTGACTCTGTTTTGATTCATTTTGCCCTTGTTTTTATCTTCTGTTTCAGCCGCCATGGATTTGCTGTCACTTCATGTTTCTTTTACAGGCGCTCACCTTTGGTCTGAACAGCATGAATGAGTGATTGAGAGAGAGGATAGAGTGATTGTGCCACCTTCGCTGCATAGAGTAGAAGGCTGCTCACTCCTGGGTTATTCTGTTTGCCAATTTCCTGACGCTTTCCCACATACCAATCGACGAGAGTGCGGATACTTCTTTCTTTGTTTAGGTGATGTGCGGCGACGTTATTGCGCACAGTACTTATACTTGCATGAAAGAACTATCGTTTTTAATTGGCTTGATAGCTTCTTTATAATTGCGATACCCTTCGCTTAAATTTGTCTCAATCAGACCTTCTTGTGGCCGTCTTCATTCTCAACCTTTTCCAACGTCTTGAAGAAGTCGCTGTATAACTTGGGCGATCGTTTCGAGAGCTTCGTACATAATAAGAGGGCGGTGTACTTATCGAGATGCATTGAAAGCCTTTTGATCTGACAGCGTTGCATGGAGCATGTGTTTTACTTCATTGTCCACATAGGCAATGTAGAAACACAATTCACCCCACTTCTTGGCAACTGCATCAGCCTGATCGTTAGCAATTATGGCTGCTGTTCGATCAAGCACTCTTTCATTTTCTGGAATGGTCTTCAAGAGGTTTTCGATTATCTGCTGCTTTTGTCTATCTAGTACAGCCTGGCGGAAATAGTGCAGGAGGATGTGATAGAATGAAGGGACAAAAAGAGGAGGATATTTCTGGCATGCCCGATCCACAAGCAACTGTACTGAACATAAGTCCCTTACAACAGGAAATTCTCCAGCGAATAGTGCGTCGCACCACAAGTGCCCAGCGACTCGTCAAGAGAGGTCAAATCATTTTGGAAGCAGCTGAGGGGATCAGCAATAGCAAAATTGCTCAGCATGTGCAGATGGATTATGAAACCGTGCGGCGCTGGCGTGATCGCTGGCATGAGGCAGAAGCTCATTTAGAGGCAATCGAAGCCACCGGAAAGTCAAAGCAACTGGGCGAAGCCATCGAAGTGCTCTTGATCGATAAGAAGCGCCCCGGAGCGCCCGGGACCTTTACATTCGAGCAGTTTATGCAGATCATGGCTCTGGCTTGTGAAAGGCCAACAGAATCAGATCGACCCGTCAGTGATTGGACATCAAGCGAACTGGCCGATGAAGCGGTCAAACGTGGCATTGTCAAAGAGATCTCTCCTCGCACGGTGGGTCGTTTTTTAAAAGGTGAGCGCTTTGCAGCCTCATCGCAAGCGGTACTGGCTCACGCCTCCGCCCGACGATCCAGCTGAACTGGCTGAGCAGATCTGCACCGTGTGTGATATCTATGAAGCGACCCCGGCACTTGCGGCTCAAGGCACTCACGTGATAAGTACGGATGAGATGACAGGTGTCCAAGCCTTGGAGCGCCTGCACCCCTCGTTGCCGATGTTGCCCGGTCATGTACAGCGATTGGAATTCGAATACGAGCGGCATGGGACCTTGAGTGTGATTGCTAATCTGGATGTAGCCACAGGTCAAGTCATCTCGCCAAGCCTGGGACCGACGCGCACTGAAGCTGACTTTGCGACTCATATTGCCCAGACTATCCAGACTGATCCTGAAGCGGGCTGGATCTTTGTTGCAGATCAGCTCAATACGCATCAGTCGGAAACGCTGGTTTGTCTGGTGGCTGAGCTGTGCGGTATTGAGGAGGACCTGGGCATCAAAGGCAAAAGCGGTCATCTCGCCTCGATGAAAACGCGGGCCGCCTTCCTTTCTGACCCAAGCCATCGCATTCGCTTCGTCTACACGCCCAGACACAGTTCTTGGCTCAACCAAATTGAGATCTGGTTCAGTATTCTGGTTCGTCGTCTCTTGGCTCGCGCTAGTTGGTCATCCCTAACTCACTTACACGAGGGCATTCTGGCATTCATTGCCTATTACAATCGCCTTTGTGATGGTCCTTTTCATTGGACCTACAAAGGGCCTTCTCGCTATTAGACTCCCTTACTATTTCCGCCAGGCTGTACTAGTGAGTATAGTAGGTAAGCTCCCTTTTAAGGAGAGTTGGAAGGAGACGAAGGTGTTGAGGTGTCGGGATTCAGCAAAGTAATCGAGAGAGCAAGCGATGGGTGAAGCTATAACCCCCACCAACTCGTCGTAGCAGTATGCGAGCTGTGGCATCCTCGAGGAAAGGTATTGCTTGGAAAGGAAAGAAGTCTCGAAGCCAGAGACGCAAGAAGAAGTGTTGCAGAACTGCGTCTAACCCGGAATTCAGTCCTCCGATGAGTCCTCCGCTCAACCCTCCAATGAGTCAAGAATCGCCTCCGAGGAGCGGCTCATTGGCTTGCCCTCTGCTTAGTCCAAAGAAGAATGCTCCGATTAGCTCTCCAATCAGCCCTCCAATGAACCCGATAGCTATTCCAACAAATAGTCCATGTTTAAGAGAACGGTAAATTCCTTCATTAGCGGGAGAGCAGAGAACGTCGGGGAGTTGCAAACTTGAAAATCCCCTGATGAGTCCTAGAGACAGTCGGAAAAGTTAGCCGAGATGATCAGTGCGTAGGGCAGTCCTCCGATTGGCCATTGTATTAGCCCAATGATCGGTCCATGGAGTAGCCATCCTGTTAATCCTAAGTACTTCAAAGAAAAGTCCAAAGATCAACCCGAAGATCAACCCTTTGATGAGTCCTGTCCAACTTTTTTTCCATGACCAAGTAAGTATCTCTGCTGGTTTGATCCTCACATCCTGCTTGTTCATCAACATTTTGATGAGCCCAAAGATCAGCCCAAAAGTCAGCCCGAAAAAGAGTCCGAAGAGCACTCCCGGTGAAGCCTAGTTTTTCGAAGAGTCCCTCGTTCAGTCTTTCGGTGAGTCCTGCGCCTAGTCCTCCGGTTAAATCCTCCGATGAGTCCTCCGCTTAATACAAAAATCAGTCCATAGATCCACTGACAGAAGATGCGTTGTTTTTTAGGAAGCCAATCGAGTTGCAGTTGTTCCAAGAAGAAGATCGTCTGATTCTGGGTTTGCATCTGTTGTGCTAGCCACCCGAGCCATCGAGAGAGTAACCTGTAGCGGATAGCGCGTTGGCCTCCCTTTGTGACGAACCATGCGTTGCACATAGTCAGATCCAGATTTGTTGGGAGACCTGCGAGGCTTTCTGAGAAAGCGATTGGGCCGAGGTATCGTGATAGGTGAGCAGGAGTATCAGCAGCATCAAGGGTGTCGTTGCAATCTCTTGCAGGGCAACATTCTTTTGTAAAATATGACGTAATCCGGCTGAGAGGTTTCCCAACGTTTCCAGATAAGTATCAATTTGTGATAAGGAAAGTGGCTAAATCACAACGGCAGTATGCAGGGAGAGTTTTTCTTGCCTGGCCACGCTTTCGTATTCATTGGTTCTGCTACAGACCACAAGTGGTTTGAGATGTTCTCGATGGTAGGTATTAATTGCTTCAATACAAGCAGGGCGTGCTGCATCGTCCATCTCATCAAGTCCATCAAGCAAAGGAAGAAGGAGCTCAGTTTGAGTCCAGTATTGGCTGATCTTTGAGGAACGTCGTAGAGGGATGTGACTTGTTGCACAAGCCAGTCTTGCAATGGAAGGCGTTTCACTGCCCAGGAAGAAAGGGGAAATAGCAGAGGCAATGGTTGTGAATGCTAGCTGGCTCGCTTGACGAGATGAGAGGCAAGTTCCAGTAAGAGTGTTGATTTGCCTGCTCAGGCTCTCCTAAGATGAGCAAGTCCTCTTGTGCCATTTCATATGCTTGGAGGATCGATGTGCCGGATGCTAGTGCTTGTTCTGATTGATCAGGCAAATGAGGAGAGAGAGGCTTGTAGCATTTTGAACCGCCATTGATCTGAAGACCAATCTTAATTCCATTTGAACAGCTCCCTGCAGTGACTGAGCAAGCATTTGCTCGTAACGGAAGCGTAATCGTCGCAGCATACGTTCCCTGTTGGGATCTGCGTGTTTTTGGGGATATTCAGATTGATGAGAAAATGTAGGCTCATCTGTCAAACGCCCATTGGCTTCTGTGTAGATATCTCAGGGACATTGGGGACATCTGGTGTTTCCGCTTCTGCTCTAAACTTCTTCGTTCCCCAAACAACTCTTGTGGACTGATGCCAAAGAGCGCACAAAGCTTCACGCGGAAATACGCGCCGGGTTGCTGGCGACCATGTTCCCAACGCCTGATTGTGACAACGGTGGTTCCCAGTTGATCAGCCAGATCTTGCTGACGCCAGTTGCGGGCAATGCGTTCTTGCCGCAGTCGGTTGTTCCAATGGGTTGAAGAAGATATTTCCATGTCTCTGCTCCTTAAAATTTTTTCAAAGAAGAAGGGAGAAGAGGGAGGCTGAAAGCTGATTTCATGAGAGAGAAAGAGACCAGCATAAATCGTTGATTGTGGCAGAGCTGGCATCATGTTCTGGGCTTTCCTCCTCTTCCTCAAAGTTGTGTAGCCATACTATAGCGTTATTATAGTTACTACAGTATATACGAGCAAAATAATCATTTTTTCACTTTAACCGATCTCTGAACGATCCCCTAACGATCCCTAACGATCTCCTCTTCAGAAAGGCATCTCATTACAATCAAAACAGAAAGAAGTGCTTGTGAAGGGCAAATTCGAGGATGAGCAAGATATGACGAGTTTAGGAAGCATGGGAAAGGTTTGTGATCTCAGGCAAGAACAAAAAGAGTGCTTCGTTCCTTCCATGCATAACTTCTACCATTATCGTTTGAATCTGTTTTTCCTTTTCATTCTTCTCAGGAAGTATGAGGAGAAGACACAGAAACACATGTTAAAAAAGGAATATCACATGAAACTGATCCAACGCACCTGGGCCATGGGTGCAAGCATGCTTCTCGCCCTCGTTTTTTCTGTTGGTTTGCTCGGGTCTAATCCAGTTACCGCATCAGCAGCATCCGTGCATGCAAATCAGACCACTGTCAATCAAAATGTACAGCAAGACCAGACTGCCATCAAGCAACAAGTTGCAAAACTGCTAAAGAACAAACCTGGCAGCAAGCAAATTGCCTGGAATGAAGTGTCCCTTGATAGTGGCAAGTATGCTATACGTTTTCTGACGCATGCGAGCCTTATTGCCAGTACCACCCCTTATACTAATTGCGGCGGTGGCTATTGGTGTGTGTTTAGCTCAACGTACTTCGGAGGCAACGAAGTATACGGCCCAGGTGGTTGCTATACAGCCGACACAGCTTGGGCTGGTTTCATCGGGATTGAATCCTATTCAAACTACACATCCTCATACATTGTTGTTGATGATCACTGGGGGCACTACAGTTTCAACATCTATGCGTCGCATTCTTCCAACACTACCTGGCCTAATCAGAATGCCTGGTATTATGGAGAGTATGTACATGTTGGTGAGTGTTGCTAATCAGTAATAAGCAAGAAGCCAATGGGAAAAAATCTCTCAGAGGCTACTCTTAGCCCTGCAGAGGGCAGCAGGAAATCGCTGCCCTCTGTTGTAAATCCCGGAGAGGGTGTGTCACTAACACGATAAAATGGCCAGAAAAAAAGCATATCATGGCCGAATAAGAGAGGATTTACCGCATATCAAATGATATCACATGCAGTCCGAAACCGCATATCATGGCCGAGAGTGCCCAAATCAAGCATATCGTGGTCGAGAGTGCTTTTTTCGAGATCGAATTTTAGCTGCTCAGCGAAGCCGATTTGTAGTAACCTTTTTTCATCTTGGTGTGCTGTTCTTCGGCGCAATCTGAGCGGAAAATTCCGTTTCGGAAGTCTTCCAAAAAAAGCAATTAGCGCCGAAACGGCCAACTTATGGTGTTAGTCACAGGGTGCTTCATAACTTTTCCAAAGACGGGTTAGAACACGCTTAGGTGAACGGATAAGATCAGGACGATTAGACTGTTGAGCAGAGCGAGCCTAACAACGACAGAAGCGGCATAGGTTAAGGCAACCTGCGCAACAATCTCAGACCAGCCATACAGAAGTGAACGTTGAAGATGAAAAAGAGAAAAAACCATCCAAAGAAATGCTTAATGCTGCTACGCTTCCCAATTGAAGAATTTGCTTCTGAGAGCCACAGTAAAAGCGTCAGCCGTTGGGAACGCGAACAAATTATTCCACAAACCTACGAAGGAAATTTGTCATGCAGAAAACAATCAACTTTCAGCTTTACAAAACAAGGATAGAAAAACGCTGGACAGCAGAAGAAGCAGCACAAAAAGTGGGTGTTGATCCACGAACCTATCGACAATGGGAACAAGGAAAACAAGTTCCTCACATCAACTTTTTACGCTTACTCTGCCAAGCATTTGAGAGAGGCGTACAAGAGCTAGGGTTCTAAACTTCGTTGAGGACACTCTGTATGGATTGTGCCTCATCTCACTAATAATGCGAGTGCTTCATACAGATGCGTTGTTTGGCTACTGAATTGCTCAACAGTTCTCGCCCTGGATAGCCGATTGATGCTCAAGGGGCTTAAGTTTCTTGTTTAGGAGGAACGATGCGATTTTTTCTCACCCGACGATCTAAAAACTGTTTAAAAACCTTTCTCAAGGGAGGAATAATAGCCCTTCTCCTCCCTCTTCTCGCCATCAGCTTACCTCTCTTCTCTTCTCCTGCTCATGCTTCAACCCGACATGTAGCATATACAGAGACAGACTCATACCATTGCATTAGAACCAGCAATCACCTTGGAGGGTTTGGTCCTGGTATCTGGATGATGAGTAAAGATATTGGTTGGACAGTTGGTTCTAGTGGTCTGATGCGCAGTTCCGATGGAGGAGAAACCTGGCAAGTCGTTGCTCGGAGAAACCCACAAGAACCAATGGACCAGTCCTATGTCCTGGACGAGCAGACGGCTTGGTATAGCACCTTTGATCCGCAAACGTTTGAGACGGTAGCGGTCTACCGTACCGACGATGGTGGCCAAAGTTGGACCCGGTTTCCCTTCTCAGGCCTCTTGCCACTCCAACTTAAGGACCTCAGTATTATCGATCATCAATTTACTGTAGTTCAGATGGCCGATTTTACAGATTCGGATGTCCACCTCTATCTGGTTGGTGGGAGTCCAGGTTGGCAGGAATTTTCGGCACCTGTCCCAGGCGTTTTCGGGAATTTGTTTTTTCTTTCGCCACTGGTCGGCTGGGAAACAATATATTCCACAGATTTGTCTAGCGATCTCTATGCGACACACGATGGCGGTCAAAGTTGGACTCTGCTACAGCTTCCCAGACCCGAAGGTGTTGCCAGTGACGCACCTTTCGGTTTTATCCAACCACTTGGCTTTGCTAATCCATTGCAGGGCTATCTGGAAGTTGCTTTTCAGGATTTGCAGACAGGAAACCTCTCGTTCTACATTTATCGTACGCTAGATGGGGGACAATCCTGGATTCCTTCTGCCAGCCCCGCGCCAGGTGGCCACGTGATTCAGATTGATGGCTGGTATCTAACGAATCCCTTCTTTTTACACGCTTTAAATGTTGGCGATAGTTTGCCACTAAACAGTCTCTTGTCTGATCAGTGGCAGACCACAAGCATTACTCTCCCAACGCAACCACAATGGGAGAGGGATGGGAATTTAGTTTCTCCTTTGGATCAGCGAGTCTTCTTCCTGAGTTTTCCCACAGGTCACAGTCTAGATTTGTATAAGACGACCAATGGTGGAAAAAACTGGCGAAAAGTCTTTTCTTTTGTTTAGGAGATTGACGGCTCCTCCCATCTAGCAATGTAAATTTGGAAATCTGAGGGTCTTACACACTCTTGGTGAAAAGGAGCAGTCCTCACTGCAAGAAACCATTTCTTCGTGCTCAGAACGTGAGTCTCTTTCTCAGATAAGCTCATCATTCACCAAGAGTGTGTAAGACCCAGATTTACAAACCTATCGAGATACATTATCCTACTCAAGACGTTACATTCATAATTCGTAATTTGTAGGATGGAGGTTCTAGCATGTTTAAGGAGTCACCAGGACTTTACTAAATTCTGATGCTATTCCGGGGGAACTGAGCGTCACCGATCTTGTGGATACATTCTTTCTTGCTTACAATGCCGCCCGTCTCCGTGAAGCCTGTCATTTGATGACAAAACAAATTCTCCAGCCGAGGGTGACCGTTGGATTAACACTTTCAGGCGCTTTGACCCCAACAGGACTTGGTTCTGCTGCTATTGTTCCACTCATTGAACGTGGCTTCGTGGATTGGATCGTCTCTACAGGTGCTAATTTGTATCACGATCTCCATCGTACTCTTGGTCATCAACTCTACCAGATTCCTCCTCAAGCAGATGACCTTTCTTTGCACGAGCAACGTATGATCCGCATCTATGACATTATTTTTGAAGAACAGGTGCTTCTCAATACAGATGAATTTCTGATGCACTGTCTTGTCCTTCCAGAATTCCAGCATCGTATGAGTTCAGCCGAGTTCCATTATCGTCTGGGACGGTACACACTTCAGAGGGAGAGAGCATTGGGTACTGGTACTGTTCTGTCCTGTCAGCGGCTTACAAAGCGGCTGTGCCGATTTATACACCCAGCCCTGGCGATTCGACAATCGGCATGAATGTGGCAGCTTTGCGTGCAAGCGGTTATGAAATTGGTTTCGATCCTGAAACTGACGTTCTACAAACCTCCGCAATTGTCTACCGAGCCAGGAACAGGGTGGGGAGCGCGGTCATCATTTGTGGCGGCGGGAGTCCCAAGAACTTCGCACTGCAAACGCAACCCCAACTTCAAGAAATTTTTCGTATAGAGGAGAGTGGGATTGATTGCTCTATTCAGTTTACGGATGCTCGTCCTGATACAGGGGGCTTGTCGGGTGCTACTCCACAGGAAGCAGTTACATGGGGTAATAATCCATCGAAGCTCTCAAAAGCGGTCACGTGCTATACCGATGTGACAATTGCCTTGCCCATTTTCACTGCCTATACCCTGGCTCAATGTCAGCCACGCCCGTTACGGCGTCTGTACGAGCACCTTGATGATTATGTCCAAAAGCTCATGAGCACCCCTGCCGTTAAACAGGCAGCAATACAATATCCTCCCTATAGAATTTATGGGAAGGGATATTCTGGGAATAATTATAACCAACCTATTAGTCATACTTCAACGGAGGCAACATCTCATGTACATGAGGGTGACTCACCTATACCGGTGACAGAGGTGGCTGTGGTAGCATGTTGAGCAAGCTTGGTAGGCTTTTCTCTTCCCGTTTAGGAAAGGGGAGCAGGCGCGGCGATATCTCGAATGGGAGTGTAAGCAACAAGAAGGAGAGGAGGTACATCTCAAATATTAGGAACAAGAACAAGCGTTACTCTTGGCTGAGAAGGTATTGATAAAGCAAGGGCAGACAGGATTTTGGACGAGTGGACCTGTTTTGAGTGTTGTTGTTTTGTCGCAGCGGTCTCCTACGCCAGTGAGTTGCTCCT
>CAWFFV010000008.1:0-19495 GCA_963814985.1 uncultured Chloroflexia bacterium
GAAATAGAGTAACTGCTCAAGCCCCCTTTTTTCCTGATTTCTCAGCGCCAAAGGTGCTTTAAAGCCTCATGGGTCATCCCGAATTTTTCGAACGCTTGTTCAGTAAATAGAGTGTTGGAAGGAAAGATGCAATAATTGGTGGAAGATGAATCTTTTGCCATAAGAAGCTGATAGCCCAACGGATACGGTAAAGCGGTATCTTTACCTCTTGATATCGCTTTCCTGTTCGGTGACAGCCTTGTCGTAAAAGCCGAGTTTTTATTCGTTCAACCGCAGGATCGCAGAGTGAGAGTAAATAGGTATATGCCAATGTCGCCAGCGCAAGCAGTTTTTCGCGTGCTTCCCACGATCTCGAGCATACGCTCTCTACGCCCATTTCACTCTTCTTAAAACGAAAGGTTTCTTCTATTTTCCATCTCCTGGAATACATCTTCACCACATCCCATGCTTGCTCTTCCGTTTCTATCGGCAGATTGGTGACCAAATACCAGGGATCTTTTTCTCCACGCCCAACGACTAACCACAACGGTCCTGCATATGCTGCATGTCGAATCGGCACCGCAACCACGCCCCTTCTGCTCCATCCTTTCTTTGAACCATCTTCTACATCTCGATATCCCCATGTTCTCTTTCCTCTAGCAAACGTCCATAATGCTTTCTCTTCCCCTGTTTCATCGATGAAATGGTGCTTTCCTTTCCATCGTATCACAAATGGAACTTTATGCAGGTTTAACTCTCCTATCCAGGGTCCACCTGCATATCCTCTATCAAAGATATGTACCACATCTTTCCCAAAATATCGGGATGTCTTCCATAATAGACGTTTTTCCACTTCTCTCTGATTTGTCGCATGCTCCCCTTTTCTTGACCAGTACTCCATTGTTGCTACTTCTGGGACCCCTTGCATTCCTGCTATCAGCAGCCCGCTCCACTCTAATCCTAACACAGTGACCGGTTTCCCACCTGGTGGATTCCATACTCCTTTTCGGTTCTTTTTGAGCCTTTTTGCTTTTGACGACAATACTGCACACATTCCTTCGGTCTTTTCGCTTTCTGGCTTTTCTATGCGACTGCCATCCCAGATACACAATGCTCGTTTTCCCGCTTCTTTGAACTCCTTGACCCGCTTGACCGATTTTTCCCAATGAAATTCGTCAATGAGCTCTTTTCCCCATTTTTTTGAATGCAGCAGTCTTTCTAGCTTTTTTGTTCCTGCTGGTGCTTGTGCCCCATTTTTTATATAGGCACCAAGTTCACTCACATGCAGCCCTTGTTTGGGATTCCTAAAGACGAGGATTGCTGCCACACTTTCTACCAATGTGCGTACCAACCGCTTATCCAAATACGCGTCCAGCCTCTCTAGAAGCGGATCCAGCTTCCTCGTCAACACCTCCACCAGCTCCCGATCTTGCTCGATCTCCTCTTGCCGATTTTCTCCTGATATGCCATACTCTAACGACATCGATGTTTCTGACCTCCTGATTTCCTCTGAATTTTTCGTGAACTCAGAGTCTAACTCAGGAGGTCTTTTTTGTCTACTGGTCATCCTTGAACTTGTGTTTCAAAAATTCGGGATGACTCATGAAGCGAAGTCACAGCAAGTGGTGAGGAAATCTGAGTGGCTATGGAATTGATATTTCACCCAATTTTTCTGGTAACTGCTATGAGTTAGTACTGCTGGTATAAATAAAATTATATGCCAGCAGCGTTTTTATAATTGGAATTATGGCTATTCTTGCTTTATACTCAGATCAGTAAGCAGAACGTTGCTTGCCAGGAATGACAAGATCCGAAGCATTCAATTGAGTACCATAATGAAAGAGGAATCCAATTGTGAGCAAGAAAGTGTTGATTGCCGTCACAAGTCATGGAATTCTGGGAGATACGGGAAAACCGACTGGCTACTACTTGCCGGAAGTGACACATCCATTTTTTGAGCTGGTTGATCGTGGCTTTGAGGTAGATATCGTGAGTCCGCAAGGAGGCAAGGCTCCTATGGACGAGAGCAGCCGTGATCTGAACGATCCTAAAAATGCCCGTTTCTTGAATGATCCGAAGCTTGTTGCCAAACTGGAAAACACGCTCAGCCCAGACGATATTACGCCATCAGGCTACTCGGCCATTCTCTTTGCTGGTGGTCATGGCACGATGTGGGATTTTCCCAACGCTGAAGACTTGCTCCAGGTTGCTGCAACAATCTACGAACAGGGAGATGTTGTTGCTGCCGTCTGTCATGGTCCAGCAGCTCTGGTGAATCTGAAATTGTCGAATGGACAATACCTTGTAGCTGGAAAAACAGTAGCAGTTTTCTCTAACGAGGAAGAGGAGGCAGTTGGCCTCACAAAGGTTGTGCCTTTCCTTCTTGAGTCGAAACTTGTTGAGCGGGGAGCGCGACAGGAAAAAGCCGGACTGTTTCAAGCGAAGGTAGCCGTGAGTGGCAGGCTTGTCACCGGACAGAATCCTGCTTCGGCAGAAGGTGTTGGTCAGGCAATAGCAGAATTGCTATTGCAGAAATAGTTCTGATTCTCAGGTCCCTTTTTCTGATTCCTCAGCGCCTACGGCGCTTCGCGAATTGTTTTGTTGCCGGTGGTAGAGTTTGCGCCGCAAACTCTACCACCGGCAACAAAATGAGGGCGAGCCACCGCAGGTGGCGAGGAGACCTGAGTAGTTACTTGTTTTTGTTGAAGAGCACGTCATCTTCTTGAAAACGGGAAGATGACGTGCTCTTTTTGAGAACCTATCCTTGCAATGACCACCTTTGGTTCTCGCTCCCTTTCTATTTACGTGAGCTTTTAGTGCTCATATGCTTGAAAAAATAGAATGTTTTGCTACGAAGTAGAATACACAGATTTGTGGCCAAAAGCAACCTTCGCCTAAAAGTGATGCGTGCTCTGAGATGGTCTCGGACTTGAATGTTTAGCGGACTATTGGTATAGTACCCATAGGAGGGAGAGATATGACTGTACGAACTTTTACCGCTATTCTTCATAAAGAAGATGATCTGTACGTCGCAGAATGCCCCGAAGTAGGTACGGCCAGCCAGGGCCATACGGTTGAAGAAGCTGTCGCTAATTTGAGAGAAGCTACCGAACTTTACCTCGAAGAGTTTCCTTTGCCTGAAATTGGACGAACATTACTGACCACCTTTGAGGCAACGTATGCCGCCTAAATTGCGTCCAACCTCTGGAGAAGAAACAATTCGTGTCCTGGAACGTTTAGGATTTGTGCAAGTCAGGCAACGTGGTAGCCATGTTGTATTAAAGAAACAGACACCAGATGGTGACTTAGGTTGTGTTGTGCCATTGCATCATGAGCTTGCTACTGGCACGCTTCGTAGCATCCTAAAGCAAGCGGGAATTCTCCCTGAAGAATTCCTTGAGAATTTGTAATGGTTGACTAAGATATAGAACATCCAAGTTGAGAGGCAGGTCTATATACCTCTCAACTTGGATGTAGTGCTCAAATGAGCCTATCCTTCCATCCCACGAGCCGCTACAATATCATTTTTTGCTGCCCATTGCCCTAAATCCTGGTGCTGAATGGCGGCCGCCATCAGGTCAGGAAACAGGTCAGGAGTACAGGCGAAGGATGGCACTCCCATAGCCGCAAGAGTCGCAGCATTGCCCTGGTCAAAGCCGGGTGTGCCCTGATCACTCAAGGCGAGCAAACAGATGACTTGTACACCGCTTGCCACTAACTCTGCAGCCCGACGTAACATCTCCTTTTCGTTCCCACCCTCGTACAAATCGGTGATGAGTACCAGGATCGTCTGCGTTGGTCGTGTGATAACCTGTTGGCAGTAGGCAAGTGCACGGTTGATATCTGTCCCACCGCCCAGTTGTGTACCAAAGAGCAGATCTACTGGATCTTGCAGATCATCGGTAAGATCAACAACCGCTGTATCGAAGACAACCATGCGTGTACTCACAGCTTTGATCGAGGCAGGACTGCCCGAAAATGCCTGAGTAGACCAGAGATGCAGCCATAGAGCCACTTTGATCCACGCATAACACAATGTCACGTAGAGAGGAGCGTTTATGGCCATGTCCGACCAGGCGCTCGGCGATGATGGTGCCTTTCTCTGGCAGGTAGTTTTTCAGGTTAGCGCGAATGGTGCGGTCCCAGTTGATTTCGTTGGCACGCGGACGGTAGGTGCGGGTAGCCCTGTTGAGACTACCACGCACGGCCTGAATTAGCGGATTGGCTAATTTGCGTTCCAACTCTTCTACTACTTTGCGTACCACTTGCCGTGCTGTATCCTTGGTCTTCTCCGGTATAACCTTGCTGAGTGAGAGCAGTGAAGCAACGAGGTGAACATCGGCATCGACATTCTCTAGCATCTCTGGTTCCAGCAACATCTGTGTGAGGTGCAGGCGCTGCAAGGCATCCTGTTGCATCACACGTACCGTTGATGACGGGAAATAGGTGCGGATATCTCCTAGCCAGCGTGCAACATTTGGTGAAGAACCACCCAGACCTGCCGAGCGTTCCGAGTCATAGAGTGCTTCCAGCACACGATCCATCCCCTGGTCACGCCCGCTCAGCGAAAAGCCTTCTTCACCTGCTCTCGCTCCACCTGCTCCCATTCCTTCACTTGCATCTTTACCCAGAACGAGTCGCCAGCGACGTAGTCGTTCTTTCTCATCAATGGCCATCAAACGGTACCCCCATAATATGTGCCAGGATTGGCAATACAGTATCTGCTCGTGCTTGATGGATGGTGCTTTCTTCGGCTATCACCCCATGTTTCTTTGTTGCTGGTGTTTCTGCCGAGGATACACGTAAGTGCTTAACCTTCTCACCCATTGCTCGCCGCTCAGGTGACTGGAAGCTGGAAAATGCGCGGCGCAAGATGGGTAAGAGCATCTCGAAAGTTTCTGTAGTAAGTTCGCTAAGCCAGCGATTCAGCGCACGCCAGAGACCATCCTGATGTAAGACGAGCAGTCCACTGCCTCGTAGCACTCCTTCGATCCAGGCGGCTGCTCGTGGTGCAGTTGTGGCGGGCGAGAGTGCAAGTCGTGTAAGTCGTTGTAACTCGTCCTCGTCCAGGACATTCTGCTCTAATAACAAACGGCAACAACGTCCACGTACCAGGCCGTGAATACTTTCGCGGTCAATCAATTGCCGGAAAATCGTTTGCCATTCCGTTTGCTGGCCCTCGCGATTGAGCAGGCTAATGCTCTCCTGTACCCTGTCGATGCTGCTGACCATCTCTTGCGCTGCATCGTCATCAGAGTGAGGCACAGGCTCCAGGCAGACCAATCACGACGCGCTCAAAAAGGCCATCGATAACAGGAATAATCCGTTCGGTTTTTGTCTGGCGTACATTGCCGTAGCGTGCCACACGTGCAAGTGGTGGCATGGAATCCATCATATGCCGTACATCAGCGGAGACCGCCGCACGTTTCTGTACCTCTTGTAGGACATGGTCAATAGCGCCTGGCAATTCAGCCAGAATAACTTGATCTAGCAATTCAGTTAACGGAGGTAGATCTTCGGTATTATCCGCTGTATGGCAGACGAAGGCGGTGGTAGCAAATTCAACCGTGTTGCCCCAAATGTTAGCCTCAATCAGAGCAACCGCAAACTCGACCTGCCATTGGATCTGCCAATGTTCATGGAATGTGCCTGTTTTGCCACTGACACGTTTTGGTTGTCCCCAATGGATCTTGAGCAGGCGTAACTGGTGCAAGAGCTGGCTACGAGCACGATCAGTATCTTTGCGTAAGTCCAACTCAAGCTTAACAATTTCTGCCGAAGGGGTAAGGCGTAACTTGCGCTGTTTGAGTTCCAGATCGCGCTGTAACGGAACGGCTGGTGTTTCTGCTGGAACCTGTCCTAGCTTCTCACCGATCTCCATCTTATCGCGAATGAGGCTCATTGGTGTAGTGTTCCCATTGCACAACACGGTTTCGATGGCCTCATGTAATTCGGCGAGACCCGGCATGGGCAGATCACGCAGAGCTGCAAGCGATTCACCCAGTCGCACGGCCTCGATGACGCTAGCGGAAGAAGCATCCAACCCCTGCTCTCGTAAGAGACGCGCAGCTTGCGTGATCCAGCGGATAGTAATGCGGTCGGGCGTTGTCCAGAGATGCTCATACCAGCCTGGAGAAGTGACACCCGCTCCATAGCCACTGCGGTAGGAGAGGCGCGAGTTTGTCCAGGGAATCCAGGTAGCCTCAACCTTGACCTTTTTCAATCCACTGAGCAAGGCGGCATCAGTCTTGGCAGGGCCAGGGTTTACCAGTACTGGAGCATGCCATGCACCACAGACGACGGCGATACGCTGAAAGCCTTCTTTCTGTGCTGCACGAATTGTCTGGCGCATATGGGCCTCACGTTGTGCCTCCTCCTCATTCTTAGGCGAGGTATCAGCACGTAGAGCTGTCATTGCTTCCAGGATGCCCTCGAAAAAGTCAGTAAGGTCACGCCGCTGCTCAATTTGTCGTTCCCACCAGAGTTCATGATCGGTGTAACCAGCCGCTTGAGCGAGCATTGCCAGCGGATCGTCGAGTTGCGGTTGCTGTGGCGTCTCTGGCGTTATTTCAAGTGTTGCCTGTGCTGTAGGGCTGGCTGTACTTGTCTTGTCAGGTGTGCTGCTTGTTGGATCGGGTGGCTGAGCGACTGCGATAGTCGCTCCTACGGGTTCTTTTGCCATTTGGATCGCTTGTGGCAGATCCATAAAACGAGCTGGTATATTATGCGCCTGGGCATAGGATAGTGCTTGCCATTCGGGTGAGAAATGGGTAAAAGGATAATAGACTGCACGTTTGGGATCATCGGGCGCATAGATCAGCAACGCTACCGGTGGTTGCATATCTGCATGTGCAAGCAGGGGTAAGACTCCCTGTGCATCCGGTGGTCCTTCGACAAGCACGATATCCGGCTTCAGTGTATCAAGTGCCAGATGCAAACACCGTGCACATCCTGGACCATGATGGCGTATACCAAAGATGTGAATGCTCACGATTTATATTACCTCTTTGGGGGTACGGACACCTGTTAATAGCATGACATTTTCCCTTTCATATCCAGACCGCCCCAATAACGAGGCGGTCGAAATTAATATGCGCACTTTCAAGTTATTCTAATCGCTGCGTAGTTTTACGGAAACTGGTCTGGGGGGATGATATGCCTAAAATCCTCTCAGATCTTTCTATTAAGTCGAGAAACCCTATCATACCAAACTTGTACTCGTAAATCGAGATACAGATACTTTTGTAATGGGTAGACGTGGCTGGAATTTCGTGTATGGCTTTCTCTTCTTTTATGGTTTCCATATCACTCCTGAAGCAATGCTATTGGCGGCTCCTCATGGGGCATCAACCAACAGCGTTCTAGCCAGAGATGGCAAGGATCAAGCGGCTGAGTCTGAGTGGTGAACAGAAAGTTTTGAGCAAGTTCCTTTGATTCACCTTTCAATTCTTGCCGTGTCCATTCGCGCATCTGTATAAGGCGTTTCTTCCCTACAAAGGTTGTAAAAGCTACGGTGATAGACTTCACCCCGAACAGTTCTTTATATGCCTCGCTCTTCAGCAAGATGATATATGCGCGTATGCGTTGCCTAAAGTGCTTCTGTTGCTCAGTCCCTCGGTCATGCTCAACCAGTACAGGTAAATGACCTTGCTTACCGCCAGGTAAGTTTAAACCAAAATCCAGAAACCCATCAGGCATTAAAACTAACTTCTCGCCCTGATAACTAGTCTTGAATGGCTTACGCTTCAGTTCCCTTTCGTGCATAAACCGGTCCAGGTAGTAGTCAGGCGCTACGTTTTTAAGCAACGCTGCGGATATTAGAATGTCATTCAGCTCTAGGGTATGCTGAACAAACATTGAGTGCTTATTAGTCTCCTTCTGTGACCGGAACGAACCGTTAACATCCATACCGGCACGGTTTAAGTAGCTAGCACCTGCACGACCGAGCGTATAGTAGAAAGGTGACCGAAATGCTGCGGTCGGGATTATACTATGCTGGATGTAACCGTTGTCTTCCAACATCTTCAATCTAGCTTTAACCGTCGTAAGCATCCCAGGCTTGTAGTGCAAAGCGCATAGCTGCAATGCCGTCGCTAGGTATAGGTGATATAGGCCTACAGGCATCTCTAGAGTGCCTCGAAGTAAAAGGTCATGAAGTAGTAAATGCTGTCATTCTGTGACCTCCCATCGTGACCCACGTAAAGCGGTATGGTGAACAGTTTCTGTATCTTGGTGGCTGTGATCTTCTGGCTTAGGTAGGTTGTGAGCCTCCACTTGATCTTTAGGCTTGCAATACTTGGCGCGTGTTTGCGCCTTAATTTCTTTCATTCGTTTTTTAAACTCCTCTGATGTAACAGGGTCGTCTGTGTCGTGTGTATAGATTACACCGACTTCATTACCAGACCGCACAAAAGCCGCACGTCTGGGTAGCTGGGTGAGCATGTGTGCCACCTCTGATGTGGATGTCGTGCTTTTTTTACCTATTGGATATAGTGCCAAGTACTCCATCACTGTCCTGAAACAGAATAGGAAGTGGTAAAGTTGCTCCTTGCTGTTTTCAGGCGCACGAGTAAACATCTTACCCTCTGCCGTTTCAACCACGAGCGCAGGCGGATACTTAATATTGGCAGACAATAGTTCCTTTCTATATGAATCCCTAAACGCACAGAAGAAGCCACGACCAGCGTTGGAGAAGCCGTAAACTATCTCTTCTGGTATAGGTTGGTAAGGGTCACTATTACGCATCACGTCATATAGCAGACGGTTAACGAACTGCAACGGCTCTGGAACCCTTGCGCCGTACCCTGGCATTTGCAGAAAACCTGCGTCTCCTGGGTTAGTGATCTCAACAGTACCGCTTTTCTTGTGCATGAGCATATCCAACACATACCCGTCTATAAACGCTCCAATTGCCGATATCTCTGTCAGATACTGCAACTGCTCTACGACGTTTTTATCCATATCCTCTGGTCGCACTGTAGCCTCACCACCAGGGAAAAGATGGCTTAGCTCACGAGAATCTTCTGGTGTCGGCTGGAAGACTACTTTTGTACGTGCCGTCATGGTCGAATCTTGCAAGAACGAAGGTAGCTGATTACGGTACTGGTGAGCAATCGTTACCCTGACACCGAACTTACGACCCTCTGTAAACATTTCAGCGAAGTCGGGAGTAGCGAAGTGCTGCACCTCGTCCACGTAGAGACTGAAGCCTGGGCGCTTACTGTCCGGCATGTCGGCGAATGAGAAGATGGCCGCATGGATTTGGGCGACAAGCATCGTACCAATAAGCCTGGCGTCTGCTGCTAACAGCTTAATAGGCAACTTAATAAAGATGATCTCTTTATTCTCTATCGCCTTCCTAAAGTCGATAGTGTTCTGTGACTGCCCGACAATGTTGCGTACCAGGCTCCTACCCATAAACAATGACTCCAAACGGCCTACGAGCGCCCCAACACGCTGCATACGAGCAGAGTTGGCTAGCTCGTCGTACTGCACACGCCAGAATGTTTGTACGGTTTGGTCGGTAACATTCTTGAGCATCTTCTGGCGATAATGATCATTGGTTAGCAGTTGGTACATATCTACGAGGGTTGAGCCTGGGTTGGCGAACAACACAATAATCGCTGCGCGGAGGTAGCGGTTAAAGTATTGCTGGCTTTCTGTCTCAGGCCACAATGTCTCGAAGACGTGCATCACCTTATCTATAGACTGTGCTAGCGAGATTGCGTTATTAATCTGGTTAGCTATAAACAGATTGACACCGAAGGGAAACGCCTCGTCGGTCATATCGAGCATATAAACTTTATGCGGTTATTCCTCTGGCAACCGTGCTATGCAATCGTCAATCAGATCGCCATGCGGATCGAGGACGATAACAGCCTGGTCGTTTGAGATGTCGTGACCTATAAGATTCTGTATGAGACCGCTCTTGCCAGAGCCTTGCACGCCAACGACATATGTACCTGACTGCCGGTCAACATTACTTACGAACAGGTCGTCTTCAGTTTCTGGGTGATAGCCAAAAGCTATGTTGTTCTCCCATAGCTCATTTTCACCGTTCTCCTGTAGGTAGTCCTGGTAAGCATCGGATTTAAACATGCTTGAGGACATATAAATCTCCTATTTGATTTGTGGGGGAACGAAAAGACGGTTACTTCCGGTGCTGGATACTGGTGGAGGGGTAGAGGATTCTTGGGGTGCTTTCTGCCGTTCGACTGCGGCTTTAGCTATGATACGTTGGTCACGCGAGTGCTTGTAATACCAAATGCCTAAGAAAATCAAATCCGCAATAATAAATGCGGATGAACCCAGAATACTATCCGCTAATCCATATACTGGCGTCCAGTAACTGATTATCCAGATAGTTATGACGACACCTACAAGACCAGTAATTAAAGCTCTTTGTTTGGACATATGACTTGCTCCTTTGCAGCCACTAGGATAACTCCGTCGCGACACAATACAAGTCCAATATAAGAGACAGTTGCTTGTACTTGGGATTATAGCGAAAAAAGAATACATAAAGTCAAGGGGTGAAAAATATTATTTTTAGTGAGACAAAATATCATATTGGGTGATTAATGTTTTTACTTTTTGAAACATAAATTCTGTATTGCTTGCTGTGCCTGTAGAGTCGAGCTATACTGCTCTCATGCTTGATGTGTTAAGTATTAACGGGTTAAGTGTTAGCAAGTCAACTGTTGCATCGCAACTGCACTTAGGTGACTGCCTGGATATACTGCAAAAGCTCCCAGATAAATCCATTGACTGCATTGTTACTGACCCTCCCTACGGCATTAACTACAAGAGCTTATCCCACAAACTACCGCTCAGAAGTATCGCCAACGACAAACGCGAGGCTTACAAACTCCTGGATGATACTCTTGCTCTCGTTTACGACAAACTGAAGCCCAATAGCCATATCTATATTTTCACCAACTGGCAGGCATATCATTCTATGGCCGAAGTAGTTAAGAAATATTTCAATCTTAAGAATGTCCTGATTTGGGAGAAGAACAGCAATACCAGAGGAGACCTAAAAGGAAATTATGGCTACAAACATGAGATGATTATGTACGCGCATAAGGGTAGACGGTTCTTAAATGGCAGACGAGACGGCAACATCCTTAAGTTCAACAAAGTCCCTTCAGCATGGATGCTACACCCGACAGAGAAGCCAATAGAGTTGCTTGAGTATCTGATACAAAAATCTACCAATATGGGCGAGACGGTTCTAGATATGTTCGCTGGAAGCGGAAGCACTTTGGTAGCCGCAAAAAATGTAGGGCGAGAATACATTGGCATAGAACTAGAGAAGGCTTGGCATGACGTGGCACAAAAAAGGTTAGCTGGTTTATAAGAAATCGTCAGGACAAAACTCAGCACGCAGCGCATGATACGTCGTCCTTACCTACATCCTCCCACTAACTACACCTCCTTCCCCGTCAACTCTCCTCTCACCCATATATTTATCACTCCTATTTTGTCCCTGACTCGCTGCATCCATTTGGAATGCAGCTATATAACATGCACGCAGCGGTTATGCTTGCCTTACCTGTTGATGCCTCTATAATCTTTTTCATGCTTTACGCGTAATTGATGCGTAGCAAGTTCTTGAGTAAGAGAGGTAAACGATGGAGATATGGGTAGTCATCTACATGACCAACCTGGGCCATCATTACGGATGGTTCTGTCGGGCAATCTCGGCTTCAAAAGCTGAAGATCGAGTTCCGGCAATCGGTATTGCAGCAATACACCACAATCAAGTGCGTGGTGTTGTTCCAATCAAAAACTGCCCAGGAGTTACTCGCGTCCTATGGGGAGGGAAGATGAGCGACAAACCTAAGCTGATTATCAATCTTAGTGGCCCAGGCGGTAACATTTTTATGGTGCTAGGTCGGGCAACATTCAAACTCAGCGGCTTACTGGCTGAACAGTTTACCATGCGTATCAATGACGCCATAGCGGAGCACAAAAGCTATGAAGGACTACTGGCAATCACCAACGAGTTCGTCCAGATCATCGATACGTCAGGAACGTACCAGCAGTATGCCCTTCCGAAGCGAAGCATTGACGAGACTCTGGTTATCCAGGCCGTTAACAAGCTAAACGAGCGCTTAAGGACGTTGACTGATGCCTCAACAACGCTTGAGGGATTGTTTATTGAGTTTGGCAGCGATGACTACGGCCCAGAGGTATATTTGTTACTGCTGGAGCAAGAGATGGGGGACATAGATAAGAAGCTTGCTCAATACTTAGGGTTCAGTAAGTTGCGGATTATGCTCCAGGATTGTTTAAACGAACTGCACCAAGCAGGATTGTAGGAGAGTAGCTTCTCTATTACTCAATGGTTAGGAACAATTGTTCCTAACCATTTTACTATCTGTGCAATATGTTTTTGCTGCCTGACGTTGTTTTGTTGAGTGGGTTCTTAAGGATATGTCTGGCACTGAGCTTATAAGAGGCCCTACAAGGCACTTTATTTTTGAGAACGTAGAAGTTTATATCTTCGCAGCTAAACATGTCACATAGCCGCTCTGCAAGGCTCAGGCGGGGTTTTGTGATGGATGTCCTGATGGATACTAACTTTCCTGAGTACCTGCTCATTTTTGTTCAGTCTTTTGTTATACACGGGTTAAGCCAGCGTTTCGCTCATATGCTCTGTAGTCTATACCACCAACCGTACCCATTTTCTGCAATCTGTAAAGTAGGTGCATACAGAATGAGATAAGGGCCGCGTCTGGCACACTTAGTTGTGCGCTTCGCGGATCTGCGTGGTTTTCAAGGTCCCAGCTTCCTTGTTTGAGAGAACAGCCAAGATCAAGATATTCGCTTTCAGAGAGGCCGCCAAGTGCGTTATAGAAAGGATCGCAAAATGCAGGATTCCATGCAGAGTCAACGGTGAGCAAGCCCGCCAGAATGGTAAACGGTTTCTTTTTAGCTGTACCGTACAACCAGCCAAACTCACCTTCAGTCCGCAACCGACGTCGTACTGAAGCAGCTTTTTGACCGGCATATTTAATATGTTCAAGGCTGTGATCCTGCTTCACCTCGAAAACAGCGTAAACACTTTCAGCGGGTACATACATGTGACCGCCGTCTTCCCACAGGAGGGGTGAAAAAGTATGGTCGTGTATAATTACGTCGATCTGCTCGCTGCGCATGCCGGTTGAATCCACAACAAACCCTTTCGACACCTGATACCGTTTTGGCAGAAACTCCGAAAGCATCTCTTTCCAACGTAACTCAGAGCCATCGCCTTTAGCCCCAGGATGCGTGGCTATTTTACGACCCATCTCCAGGAAACATCTTAAAACATCCTGCTTGCCATAAAAGGCACCATGCAGATCAAATAGTTCATCATGCATTATTCTACCTCACCCTCCTGTGCAAAAGGTCGAGTAGGTGGAACCTGTTTTACCGCTTTTATAAGTATCTGGTAAGTGAGAGGGACATTGTGTGTGACTCGCCAAGATTACAGCCTCAGGTACAAGTCGCTGCCTTAAGTCAGAATAGGTATAGCCAAAATCACGTCCATCCACACGACCTGTCAGCGTAACAATCTGGTTAAGCTCATTGCTATTTAGAGTAACCCCCTCTAGAAGGTCGGAAGAGGAGTGCTCGTCGCTGTGCTTCATTAGGACGTTGGAGCGTTACTATGTATGCCGCACGACGTCTTACTGCGGGGTCTATAGCGTTTAGCCGATTAGTACACAGAATAACAAGCACAGGGAGGTTGTGACGTCGCAGACTGTCTATACCCTTAATGAGTGCATTGACCCCTGCACGATCTTCGTGGTGCATCTGGGTCAACTCGCGTGATTGTGCCAGTGCATCGCCCTCGTCCACCAGCAAAACGCTGATCTTGGAGGGTTTTCCAGCCCGATAACCAACACGTGACTCATCGGCAATAGTCTTGAAGGCATTGCCGATTAACGTTGACATCTGTCCCACAGCGCCCTCGCCGCGAGCCGCAAGACTAAGGGCGTAGAGCGTACCTGCTACACGCATTTGCCTGGCTACTGCGTCAACAAAAGTTTCGGCAAGCTCGGTTTTACCCGTACCAACGTCGCCAGCCAGAATGATAAGTGGCGGTCGTGCTGATAACTCTTCGGCTGCACGGATTGCTCTGCCATGATGGCGTTCACTCCAGGTACTCACGAGCTGGTGATCGAGCAACATCAGCGCCTCACTGACCAACCGTTGCTTGACCTCTTCCACGCCGACTAGTGCGTCGTAGCGTCGCTGTGCATCTGGATCGGGAAAGGTCAATACTTCGCTAAACAGGTCAGTGCTTACCATGGCCTGAACTCCTTTCGGGTAACGGCTACACCGCCAGAGGTGTAGCAGCGCGAACTATCCCAGTAGCCATTACCGTCCTGTGGCAGTGACCCATCCACCCTTTGCACTGGGTAGCTGGCTTTAATCTTATCCCTCTCCGCATTAGAGAGAGCAAACCACTTAGAATTGTATGAAAGAAAGTTAAATGTAACAGCATCAGAGATGTCTGCCGACGGAAAAAGTCCGCCAGACCGGCCACCTTCGAGGTTGCCGGATGGACCAACCGCGTAAGACCACGACACCACTCGCCGCTCGTCCTTGGTCTGAAAGCCGAACTCATATGACTCTACGTATCCGCCGAACAAGAGGACAATTAGCTCCTCTTTGTAGTTATCAATCTTTTCATTGGAAGGAGAACCATAAAACTGCTGGCATTGGTGCATATCCGCTACAACTTTCGCAGCAAGACGGCGGACATCGGCTATCGTAAAAGTTTCAGAAGTTGTGTATGAATACGACGTGGTCATCCTTTGAACCCCCTGCCTAAGATATCTTGCCAGCATTCAACTGCTTCGGCCTTGGTTGTGGCGTACTTGGCCTCGCCAAGAGCATTAAGCGCTTCGTGCGCCGCCTTGACAATAGCCTGGCGGTCTGCTTCTCCGTAGTTCTTGGCAACGTTGTTGTCTGGATTGACCGGATCAAAGATCTCGATAACGCCGGTATTGTCAGTAGGCAACTTCCTGCGGAGTAATGCTCGGTAAAGAATATACGCTCCTTCAGTCCGCTCTTAACGATGTACGCAAAGAAGTTTTCGAGCGCTGTTGGATAGTCGGCCAGCGAGATGCCGGTTGCAGCCAACCGTGCCCACAGCAATTCGATCATGAAAGATTTAAAGCGCAGATCCTTTTCCCGCTTCCACCACTTAACAATGCGGATAAGCTGTTTGTAGTCATCACCGTAGAGTTGCTTTCGGTCTCTCATAAATTTAAGGTGTAAGGGGATACTGGTTAGTAACCGCTGGCCAGTACCCTTGCGCACCAGCCACCCACGATCTTCTTCATCACCCTCATAAAGCACAGGGACTACATCCACGTTAAGGCCAGTGCCACGGAAATTGATTGTGACGCAGTGGGTCTTAGGCTCGAATTGTTCGGGCTTCATGTTGGGGTTCGCTTCAGCCAAACGCTCTGCTAGCCACGGAATGAGTTCGCTATCGGCCTTCGGAGCAGCTCCCTCTTTGACATATACCGCCACATCCAAATCATTAACGGTACGCAGTGCTGTGCCCTTGGCGACGCTGCCAGCATGCAGCATTTTGATCAGATCAAATGCAGGGTCTTCGGCGATCTTTGCTTCTAGGCGATCACGTAATTGGTTAACCTGTCGTCGATGCTTTTTGGCGGTTTCCTTAGGGAGATTGACCCTCTCTACCACAAACCACGCGATATCACTGTGCGTAATTTCACTCATTTTGTTATTTCTTATACCCCCAATCCGTTCATCAGGTTACATTGTTTTTAAGTAGTCCAGAGTCTAATGTTGTGTGAAAATCCAGCACTATCGATTTAGCGGCAAAAGGGGCTGAAAGACCTTTTTGTTTGTCGCGGAATCGGCTCATGTGTGCAGACGGCAGACGAACTGCCCAGCTAAAAGCGATGGCATCCTAGCAGGAGTGCCATTACCTTCACTTACGGTACGTGCAATTATAACAGATGGGCTGGCACTCCGTCAATTAGAGTGCTAATAGCCAATACATTCAGTAAAAGAACCCTATTATTGCGACCGTAACAAGTAAGCATAGCCACACACTCATCTATTCCGTTTTGGAGCATGATATCCGGTAATGAACAGTCGCCATAACGAAGAAAGTCAGACTATACTGATAAAAGGCGATCAGCAAATCATAGTTGGCCTTATGGGCGACTCAGATTGTATCCTAAGTATGCGTCAGCCGAGTTACGATAGGCCGTTGCCCAGTGACTTGGTGAGGTATGCTACCAGAGGCTGGATACTCCCTACCCACCCAGATAAAAAGATATGATTGTATGGGCTGGTACTATGCCTCCGGCACCAGGGCAACGCATTTATGGCGTGTTTCTGCAGGTTGTGTGGTTGGTGATGGGCAAAGGCTGCAAAACGATGTTGGAGCGGGCTGTAGCAGCCTCCAGTGAGGGCAGGAGAGGCTTTGTGGTGAGGACTATGCAGGAAACAATAGAGTATTTACGGAAATTGAAAGACCAGATGTTTTTTGTTGAAATCCCCCGCAGTTCTTAAACAATCATTTCTTAAACAAGGACTTCTTACAATTACTTCTTGCTGCCGTATCTGTTGGAAATTGTCTGGATGGACTGCGCGTGAGCTTGACGACGCTCTGCACTGCCAGCCGTTTGGCTGTAATGATGCTCCATGGGGGGCTAAGTTTGACAGATTTAAGAGCCTATGGCGTAAAGGCTTGTGCTTTGGTGTGAGTATTGTATGGCTACTACACAGATACCAATGCAAACAGCCGGTTGCAAACCGGCAATGGTTGTTTGTTGGTTTGATTAAGCTACGGCTGTCTATGCTGGCTTCTTGGTGAGGGAGAAGAATAATCCCGTGGGGTTCTTTATGCCTACTCCCTGCTCTGTGGCTATGCCCAAGAACCGCATGATGCTGCCTTTAAGTCTCCAGGCCAGTGCTAGTATTGCTTTGGTGCTTTCTGGCTTGAGTTTGAGTTTATCCATGACCTCACGTGTATGACGACGGGCGTCCCAAGTATCGTGTACCATCTTGAGGGTTTTGGTGTGCCAGTTGCCTGCTTTGCGGCTGATCATGGCGGCAAACAGGTGGAATGGGCTTTTTTTAGCAGTGGCCAGTGCTATCTCTGCTGCTGTTTCTAGTTCTGCTCCGTACCCTTGCTCATAGAGTTCTTTGACGCGGGTATCCATGAAGCCTGGCAGGTTGACTACCTTCTCTAGTAGTTGGCACAGTTCATACCATCCCTTACTGGATGGACGGATTAATATTGGTTGGGTGGTTGGTTCGAAGATCTGTACTGTTTCTGAGATGTTTGATTGTTTTTGTTTTAATTGCTCAAAGCGTTCTACGAATACGTTTGATACTGGTGTGCTCATTACTCCACTCTCCTTTTAGGGCACAGCAAACTAAGCCATAAGGTGTTAATCTGGGCCGTGCGTTGGTTGATGTGGTGTAGTTATATAAAAAGAGAAAACCCCTGGGTGGGGGTTTTGCACGTAAGTTTACAATTCGTCGTTAAGACAATTCTAACTTACCCGCCCTCTCCAGTCAATAGACCAAGCGGTTTTAACTACCCCCGATTGTGTAACCTAACTCATAAGCTCTAGAAACAACGACGAATCGTAAAGCTTCACGATGCTAAGTTGTTTTAATCATAACGCGAGAAGCACTTTATTACAAATATGGCGCTTGCGGTTAATCTATTACTTTGCTTTTGCGTTCGGCGAAGTACTCATCAATAGCAGTTTGCACTATGTCGTAGTCGCTACAGTCTTTCTCGATGGCCTCATACTGAACGCATTTAATCGACTCTGGTCGTAAGTAAGTAGCATAACGTTTTAAGGCTGGTTTTTTCGGTAGTTCTTCGTCTATAGCCTCAATCTGTGGTACAGATTGACCGATTGTTTCCTTGTTTCCTTGTTGGTTTGTTTCTATCACGTTTGCTTCTGTTAAAGGCTGCGGTCGGATTGCTTCAGGCGCTATTGCTTCGCGTTGGCCAAGTGGATTGCGGACGATCAATTGCTTTTTTGTCATCTAAATAAACTCTCTCGCTAGTTGATCGTACACGACACTGCCTGGATGTACTGGGTCGTAGAGAATAATTGGCTGTCCGGCTGAAGCAGCCTCTTGATGAGCTACAGCGAGGCCAACCATGAAGGGATATACGAGGTGGGGTGTGTGTTGTCTGACCTGCTCAATGTATGTTTTGTGAATATTGACGCCGATGTTTACTTTAGTCATCAGGATACCCTTAATATGTAAGTCTGGGTTAATCCCTTGCGCCATCTCTAACTTATTGAGGGCGTCAGCCAAGCCGCGCACAGACAAATAGTGTGCCTCCAAAGGTATAACTATCTCTTTAGCGTAGGCCAGGATGTTCCATGTCAAGCCAGACTCCTGTGGTGGCGAGTCGATAATGATGTAGTCGTAATGTTCCTCGATAGGTTCCAGAATGTCGCGCACAATCTGGTAACGCGGGCCTTTCATGCTGGGTATATTTTCGGCTAAGTTAGGATGTGATGGTAACAAATCAACGCCAGATTCAGTCTGCAAGATAACATCATGCGTGCTTACGCTGACATCATTTAACAGGTTGTTGATATTACGATCTGTTGCTTCAGGATCAATGCCCAGAAACGCCGTAGCGCTGGCCTGCGGGTCGAAATCAACGAGCAGCACCCGCTTGCCGTGATTAACATGCAATGCAGCGGCCAAGTTTACCGCTGTGGTGGTTTTGCCAACCCCACCTTTTGGTATAAAGATTGCAATTCTGCGTGCTGCCATAGGTATTTTTGTTTTGTTTCCTTGTTTCTCTAGTAACATTTCTGCATGTTACTTACTGACTTATTACGAATTACTTTATCAACAAAGAAACTTAGAAACAATAGCCAAAAGCTAATAAAGAAACATACTTACTTAATAATAAAGCAACTAGTTGGGATAGTACTTTGCGTACATGTTTCTAAAGAAACATAGAAACACCTATAGCTGACTATGTATGAATTTCGGTGACACCCTGGGTTGGTGTTGAGATGGAGGCTTGAGTGAGGCTGTGTAAATGTCTACAAAAAGGTTAGTAGGGCAGGTAAGCAGCTTGCGGTCCTAATAAAAAGCTACCCTCCGCATCTGTTCGCCCATTTTGAGGTAATGGCAGAACCAAACGCAAGTAGTCTTACGTCAGTAATCTCTATTGTAGAGAACTACTACTCCATCCCGCCGCATCCAAGCCGTCGCCATATACAACTGCTCTCTCGTAATAGGGCAGGTAACATACATAACCCTACAAACCGGTGCATACCGACAAAGCTGCTCAACACTAGCAGGTTGTGTCAATACTTAGTGTGTAAAAACCTTGGGCAGGTACAATCATTTAGTTATTAATGTTAAGGTATAGTAAGCAGGCTGTAGGGAACCGGAAGCCTGCTTACTATACCATGGTTCGCGTGTTAATCTCGTTTGTAGACTTTCGTTGCTTTTTGTGTTTTAACGCATATATACG
>CAWFFV010000009.1:0-236024 GCA_963814985.1 uncultured Chloroflexia bacterium
AGAGAGTGAAGATGAGTGTGACCAGGAGGGGAAGACAAGCCGTACGATCATTAGTCCTGCTTCGCTGCACCTGTTACCAGGCGTCCACGTGCAGTCTATCAACCAGGTCTTCTTCCTGGGATCTTAACTCTATAAAAGAGTGGGAAAACTTGTCTTGGGTGCGGCTTCGCGCTTAGATGCTTTCAGCGCTTCTCCATTCTCGACGTAGCTATCCAGCTGTGGCAGTGGCCTGCCAACTGGCACACCAGCGGTCGAGCCATCTCGGTCCTCTCGTACTGAAGATGACGCCCCTCAATTTTCCTACGCCCACGACGGATAGAGACCGAACTGTCTCACGACGTTCTGAACCCAGCTCGCGTGCCGCTTTCATGGGCGAACAGCCCAACCCTTGGGACCTACTCCAGCCCCAGGATGCGACGAGCCGACATCGAGGTGCCAAACCTTGCCGTCGATGTGAACTCTTGGGCAAGATAAGCCTGTTATCCCCGGGGTAGCTTTTATCCGTTGAGCCACACTCCTTCCACTCGGGAATGTGGGATCACTAAGCCCGACTTTCGTCCCTGCTCGGCGCGTCAGCCTTGCAGTCAAGCTCCCTTGTGCCTTTACACTCTTTGCGGGTGGTGTCCATTCACCCTGAGGGAACCTTTGGGCGCCTCCGTTACTCTTTGGGAGGCGACCGCCCCAGTCAAACTACCCATCTGGCCCGGTCTGCGTGCCAGATCATGGTCACGCATGAGACACAAAACACTGCGAGAGTGGTATTTCACTTTTGCCTCCCCTACCCCCACAAGGATAGGTTCACAGGCTCCCACCTATGCTACCACGTACTGCCTCGTTTCCAGGCCAAACTATAGTAAAGCTCCACGGGGTCTTTTTGTCCTGTCGCGGGTAACCCGTATCTTCACGGGTACTTCAATTTCGCCGAGTCCCCTGTCGAGACAGTGCTCAAGTCGTTACTCCTTTCGTGCGGGTCGGAACTTACCCGACAAGGAATTTCGCTACCTTAGGACCGTTATAGTTACGGCCGCCGTTCACCGGGGCTTAGATTCGCAGCTACGATCACCGCTCCTCGTAACCTTCCGGCACTGGGCAGGAGTCAGCCCCTATACTTCCGCTTCGCGTTCGCAGAGACCTGTGTTTTTGGTAAACAGTCGCTTGAGCCAATTTCTTGCAGCCCCCTCACCCCCCTGCTTACGCAGAGTTGCTACTAGGGCACCCCTTCTTCCAAAGGTACGGGGTCAATTTGCCGAGTTCCTTAACAGAGGGTCGCTCGATCACCTGGGGGGAGTTCCCCCTGCCTACCTGTGTCGGTTTGCGGTACGGGCGGAGCAGACTCTGGCGAGAGGCTTTTCTTGGCGGCCTAGGGGCCGATGACTTCCGCACTCTTGCGAATGCTCGGTGAAGCCGTCATGTTTAGGTGAGCCGGATTTGCCTGGCTCACACACTTCGGACTCCACACCTATCCTGTCCATTCGATAGGTTCACCTTCCTTACCGCGTCCCCCCATTGCTCATAACGAGCTACTCCGGTGCAGGACTATCCAACCTGCTGTCCATCGCCTACGACGTGATGTCCTCGGCTTAGGTCCCGACTAACCCTGGGACGATTGACGTTGCCCAGGAACCCTCAGGCGTTCGGTGTGTCTGGTTCTTACAGACATTGCGCTACTCATTCCGGCATTCGCACTTCTCTTCGCTCCACCAGTCCTCACGGTCTGGCTTCTCTGCTGAAGAACGCTCCCCTACCATCCTTCTCTTGCCGAGAAAGATCCACAACTTCGGTACGATGCTTGAGCCTCGATACGTTGTCGGTGCCACTACACTCGACCAGTGAGCTATTACGCACTCTTTCAATGATGGCTGCTTCTAAGCCAACATCCTGGCTGTTTGGGCGTACTGACTCCCTTTCACACTGAGCATCGATTTTGAGACCTTAGTTGGTGGTCTGGGCTGTTTCCCTTTCGACGACGAAGCTTAGCCCCCGCCGTCTCACTCACGGGCAATTCTGTCCTGGCATTCGCAGTTTGTTTGGGTTTGGTAACCAGCACTTGGCCCCTAGCCCATTCAGTGCTCTACCTCCAGGATAGCTACTCCGTGGCTGTACCTCAATACATTTCGGGGAGAACCAGCTATCTCCATGTTCGGTTGGAATTTCTCCTCTATCCACAGCTCATCCCCCAGTTTTGCAACACTGGTGAGTTCGAGCCTCGACGAAGTTTCACCTTCGCTTCACTCTGGCCATGGATAGCTCACATGGTTTCGGGTCGCATCATCGCCACTTGCGCCTTATTCAGACTCGGTTGCCCTCTGGCTCCCCAGCTTTAGCGCTGGTTAACCTGCGACGACGATGCACTCGCCGGATCATTCTACAAAAGGCACGCCATCAGCCCTAGGTGGGGCAACCCCACAGTGGCCTCTGACTGCTGGTGAGTACGTGGTTTCAGGGTCTGTTTCATCCCCCTCTCGGGGTGCTTTTCACCTTTCCCTCACGGTACTTGTTCGCTATCGGTCGCTAAAGATATTTAGCCTTGGAGAGTGGTCTCCCCAGCTTCCCACAGGATTTCACGTGTCCCGTGGTACTCAGGATCCCGACCCATCATTGCCAACCGTCCTCTACGGGACTCTCACCCCCTCTGGTCGTGCGTTCCAGCACGTTCGAGTAATCGGCTCTGATTTGTTGTCGGTCCTACAACCCCACCCGTTCCGAAGAACAGATGGTTTGGGCTCTTCCCGGTTCGCTCGCCACTACTACGGGAATCTCGGTTGATTTCTTTTCGTCAGGTTACTGAGATGTTTCAGTTCACCCACGTCCCTCTACCCTGTCTATGTGTTCAACAGGGAGTATCCAGACATCACTCTGGATGGGTTGCCCCATTCGGAATCTCAAGGCTCATCGCTTGTATGCAGCTCCCCTTGAACGTTTCGCCGGTCTCCGCGTCCTTCATCGGTCTTTAGCGCCTAGGCATCCACCTCGTACTCTGTGTAGCTTGTTCGTTTCTTTCCTCGATGGTACCTCTGCTTCAACTCTTCTTGATTTGCTCAACAAAATTGAAGTAATTATGCTTATTCAGTTGTTCACGTGCGGATTGGGAATAACCCCAACCACTGAAGAGTGGAAACCAGTCAGCTTCATATGCTGTGTGCAGAACGCTCCTGTTCGACCTGGGAATGCCTTCTCTGTTTCAAGAAGGAAATGTTCCCTAGAAAGGAGGTGATCCAGCCGCACCTTCCGGTACGGCTACCTTGTTACGACTTCACCCCAATCACCGACCCCACCCTCGACGCCTGCCTCCTTGCGGTTAGCCCAGCGGCTTCAGGTGTTGCCGACTTTCGTGGTGTGACGGGCGGTGTGTACAAGACCCGGGAACGTATTCACCGTAGTGTGCTGACCTACGGTTACTAGCAACTCCAACTTCATGCAGGCGGGTTGCAGCCTACAATCTGAACTGAGACCGGTTTTGTTGGGATTGGCTCCCCCTTGCGGGTTGGCAACCCATTGTACCGGCCATTGTAGCGTGTGTGTAGCCCAGGACGTAAGGGCCGTGCTGACTTGACGTCATCCCCACCTTCCTCCGCGTTGATCGCGGCAGTTTCGCCGGACACCAGTAACCGACGACAGGGGTTGCGCTCGTTGCGGGACTTAACCCAACATCTCACGACACGAGCTGACGACAGCCATGCAGCACCTGTGCAGCCGTCCCTTGCGGGCACGCCTATCTCTAGGCGGTGCGACTGCATGTCAAACCCTGGTAAGGTTCTTCGCGTTGCATCGAATTAAACCACACGCTCCGCTGCTTGTGCGGGTCCCCGTCAATTCCTTTGAGTTTTAATCTTGCGACCGTACTCCCCAGGCGGACCACTTAATGTGTTAACTTCGGCACGTAAGGGGTCGATACCCCACATACCTAGTGGTCATCGTTTACGGCTAGGACTACCGGGGTATCTAATCCCGTTCGCTCCCCTAGCTTTCGTACCTGAGCGTCAGTAACTTCCCAGGACACTGCCTACGCCTTTGGTGTTCCTCCGGATATCTACGCATTTCACCACTACACCCGGAATTCCGTGTCCCTCTGAAGCCCTCAAGTCGGGCAGTTTTCGAAGCACTTCATCAGTTAAGCCGATGACTGTCACTCCAAACTTACCAGACCGCCTGCGTACGCTTTACGCCCAATAAATCCGGACAACGCTTGCCCCCTACGTATTACCGCGGCTGCTGGCACGTAGTTAGCCGGGGCTGATTCCTCTGGTACCGTCCTTGCTCGTCCCAAAGAAAAGCAGTTTACGATCCGAAGACCTTCTTCCTGCACGCGGCGTTGCTCGTTCAGGCTTGCGCCCATTGACGAAAATTCCTCACTGCTGCCCCCCGTAGGAGTCTGGGCCGTTCTCAATCCCAGTGTGGCTGATCGTCCTCTCAGACCAGCTACCGATCGTCGCCTTGGTAAGCCATTACCTTACCAACTAGCTAATCGGCCGCGGACCCATCCTGTGGCGCCTCTTGCGAAGCTTTCCTCTTTCGAGCATATGCGGTATTGTCGGCGATTTCTCGCCGGTATTCCTCACCTCAGGGTAGGTTATCCACGTGTTACTCACCCGTCCGCCACTCCCTCTCGCTTGCGCAAGAGAGCGTTCGACTTGCATGTGTTAGGCACGCCGCCAGCGTTTATCCTGAGCCAGGATCAAACTCGCCATCCAAGTTTATAAACACATACCCTGTATCAGGATATGCGACAAGCTTGTTGAGTTGCGATCCAGACCAAGTTTCTTGCTTGGCTTGTTCGCAAATTCGTTGTCTCTCATCTGTTCAATAAGAGACCTCATTGACAGGAACTAGTTGTTCTTTACTAAGCACTAGTTGCTGTTCTGCTTTCCACTCTTCAATTGTTAAGGTTTCGCTCTAAGAAACCGGCCCGTGGGCCTTCACTGTTCTTCAGTATATTTCTTTTCGAGCATTTCGTTCGTTCGTTTACTGTAGACGTAGTATCTCACATCTCTAGGTCTTTGTCAAGCGTTTTTTTATCAATTTTTCTTGACTTCGGAAATTCTCATTTCCTTGTTTCACCACTCAACAAATCCCTTACCCAGGCTCACACTGCCATAAAAAATGGCACAATAAACCCTTGGTGCTTCGTCGTTTTGTGGGGAAGTGTTATCCCAGAGGAGCCACATTAACGTGGCACGATCTACAGATATTCCAAAGACAGGAGCGCTCAACCGTTTTTGCAAACAAAGCGATTGCCTTTGTAGTAAATGCGATTTTACCGTATCCTGACATAATTGTCAAGAGGAAAGCCATTCTTACTCAGATACGATGGAGTAAGTTTTCGTTCTCCCTACGGCTTGAGTATTCTCTCACGAGTTGCTCATACTGTCAAGAGGTTTGGCTATGAAATTTCTCTTCCTGAGGATTTTTTGTTTCCGAGAGGCTGAGATACTGTGCTATCATGCGATAATTGCCATTGCAGACGCGTCTGTTGCGCTTTGGCAAATGTCTCATCAAGGTTTTGGTCACGGGCCGCGATACGATCACGCATTATGCTTAAAAGAGAGATATAATTATCAAGACAGTGTGTAATGGCATCACCGTTGGTCAGACAAATATCACGATACATATTGGGATTGCCTCCCGCCAGACGTGAGATATCGCGGAACCCATTCGCTGCTAATAGAGAGGCATCCTCCCATCCAGTACCCTCGGCAACGGTATTCACCAGGACGGTTGAAGCAATAAAGGGGAGATGGCTAACCGCAGCTACCTGCCCATCATGCTCATCAGGGTCCAGAAAGTGAACTCGTGCGCCCAGTGTTTCGACCAAAATTGAGACTTTATGAATAGCAGTAGGACAGGTGTGTGCTGTCGGAGTGAGACAATAAATACGATTAAGGAAAAGTGCGGCGTCAGCAGCTTCAACACCACTCACTTCTTTGCCCGCCATGGGATGCCCCCCAACAAATGGCACCGAAGCTGGTAAAAATTCCTCCGCCCAACTGATCACCTGTGCTTTGGTGCTGGCAACATCAGTGACCACAACACCAGGTGCCACACAAGAGGCAAGATGTTGAAGCAATATACGTATTGCTCCAACGGGGGTTGCAAGAATAATTAATTCGGCTCCCCGTACAGCATCATCCAGCGTATTAGCCGATTGATCGATCACACCAATTTTGCGAGCAAGTTCACTTACGCCTCTTTCTGGATCATAACCAATTACTTGCTGTGCAGCTTTTGCACGGCGTAGCGCCAGCCCTATTGACCCTCCAATAAGTCCTAACCCAATAACGGCCACACGATCAAACATACAAAGCCACCCCCTCTCTGGAGCACTAATTTAGTAAGATCCCAGGAATTATATTGTTTGCAAAGGCCAATTATAGTTCTGAAACTCTAGCGAATCCGAGAGACTCAGCTTTAGGCGGAACGTTCAAACAGGGGAACCGATATCCCCTCTACGCTTTTGAATGTTCCGTCTTGGATGGACTACCAGAGATGCAAGCACCCCTTTACCATCCTCTACACCCTCCGCCTGTTGAAAGGCATCAGGTGCTACTTTCCGTATGATGTTACCCGCGCCGTTGATATCAGCATTGATGAAGCGTCCATTTGATGCACGATACAATCCACGCTTCACGCGCTTGCCACTAAATGTATACCGTGTTGCATCGCCTGGAGTGCGAACGGGCAACGGATCGAGATCTAACAAGCTGGCTTTACTCGTGTAGGACTCTTCGGTGACCTTGACGGTGATACCTACAAGCGCTGCATTGTACGCCAACATGGAAATGAAACGAGCATGTGGTATTTGCACAAAGTTCTGATTGGTACATTTGCTCATCCCGCTGTTCTGTTTCCATCCGTCATTCTTTCCGATACACACCACTGCGATCTGTTCTTTCACCAGAAGATCAATCACCCGCTTACTGGTCGTGTGCATGTAATGGTCAATGCGGCGGTTTCGCTTGTTCGTCATACGCTCCATACGTGGAGTTGTGCCCGTGTGACCGAGCTTCTTTTGCAGTTCCGCCTTCCGCTTATTGTAGAATTGATTGACTGACTTCACTGGACGCCCGTTAACAATGATTGCTTGAAAGCCCGGTTTGTTTGAAGTTAGCGCTACCAGATTATTCATGCCAAGATCGATACCAGCGTAAGAAGTAGAATTGACGTTTTCCTGTTTCACCTCTTTTGTACAAACCACTTCAACCACGTAAAAGCCTGGACGTGGCACAATACGGACCTGACGGATAGCCTTTTGCTTCGTTTGTACTTCAATAGGGACACCTGAGAGTTGGATGATCCCTTTCCTGAGTCCTTTCTTACTCACCGCTTGTGCCGTAAAGACAAGAATATTGCGTCCCTTTTGCTTGTCTTTGTACTGGGGGAGTTTGGGGGGTCCGAGAAACTTGCCAGGGTCCTCATTGTACGCCTTACACGCTTCAAGGTAACTTTCCCAATTTTTGTCGAGCACTAGCACTACCTGTTGAGCCACTTTCGCCGGTAAGGCTTTGTAGGCTTCGTGAGATTTCATACGGTGATACAGTTCATTAAAATAGATGCGCCTCCCTCGATGAATGTAGGATTGACGCATCTCATAGAGCGCAGCATTGTAGAGATTCTTGGACGCAAACGCCGCATGATCGATGATCTCGTAGCGGCTATCCTGTTTGTCGATGCAATGCTGCTCTACGATCTGCATTACTCCTCATCCTTTGCTTGAAGCTGTTTGACAATGGTTTCTGCCTTGCGTGTAGCGCGTCTTTGCCCATAGAGACGCGCACAGAAACTATAAATGAGAGAGGTCAAGTCTGCGAGCAAATCTTCTGTTGCATTCTCCGCAAGATTGGCGACTTCTAACATGCGCACTTGCCCTCGTAGCAACGTGTCAATATGTCTTGCTCCAAAGCGTGTTGCCCTATTACGGTATTCTACCACAATGATGGTGATGCTCATATCTTCTAACAATGCTAAGAATTTAGGACGTGCATCATTGACACCTGATCCAACTTCCTTGACAACTTTCGAGATCTGATAGCCTTTTGCCATACAGTAAGTAATCAGTCTTTCCGCCTGGGAGTCAAGGTCTGGCTTATTCTCAGCAAGTGACGAGGGACGCTTGAGAAGCGGTTTCTGCTTTTCTTTTTTACCTCATGCATAAAATACCATATTTGGTCGTATAATATAGCTACCATATGCGCGATCCTTACAATTATCGAAAAAGTATTAACATAATAGAGCTTTTTACATTTTATTTTCTATAAAACAGGCATTGTAGGTAATAGTCCAAAGTAAGGCGTTTCTTAAGATAATATCAACTGCTCTTTGTAACAATGTACTACCACAGGGGCAGGAGATATGCCTGATCACAACATTTTCACATACAAGTTCACCTCCCTTGCAGCTTATACAGTAATTAGCATATATCGTAAAACTGCACATCGTAATTGTATTTCATCGATGAAACATTCAGGAGGTTTACGATGAGACGAAGTCTTTCCCCTCTTCTCATTATCTTCATGATTATGCTGGCCGCCTGCGGCGGTGGCAATACAGGTACGACTAACAATACTGGCGGTGCTACACAGGGTCTTACAGGAGGAAATAGTTATATTGCCTGTCCAAGCAATGCCACCACAAGTGCTGCTGCACCAGAGAGCGGCACAGTGACACTTACGGTTTCTGGCTGGTCATCCTCACCAGCTGAGGATGCACTGGTACAGCAAAACTTGAACAAGTTCCAGCAGTCCCATCCCAATATCCAGGTCAAATGGTCACCTATCACAGGTGATTATCCCACCAAGATGCGAGCCAACGTTGCTAGTGGCAACGTCCCCGATGTCTTCTATCTCCAGCTGGGCATGGCTCACGAATATATTACCAGTAACAAGCTGCTCAACCTCTCGCCCTACATGACACGAGATAATGTGAGTCCGCAAAGTTACTATTCGTCATTGATGGCCCCCTTCAGTTGCAAAAGTGGGCAAGTCTATGGTATTCCCAAAGACTGGAACTCCCTGGGCGTCTTTTACAACAAGAAAATGTTCCAGGCCGCAGGTATCACACCTCCAACAGCTAACTGGACGTGGGATGACATGCGTGCCATCGCGAAAAAGCTGACCAAATCTGGCAATGCGGCAACATCCGTCTATGGCATTACGCTACCAGCAGACGCCTCACGTTGGCTTGCATTCCTGTTTGCTAATGGCGGCACAGTTCTTAACAAAGATGGGACACAAGCCAGCTTCAACACCCAGGCAGGCATCGACTCACTCAACTTCTATGGAGGTTTCAATAAAGACGGCTCCTCAGTGCTTCCTGCGGACGTCGCCGCAGGCTGGGCAGGTGACGCCTTCGGTAAACAGCGTGCAGCAATGGCTCTGGAGGGTGGCTGGCTTATTCCGTACATGCAGCAAAATTTCCCGAAAGTCGACTATGCTGCGGTACCTGTACCCACGGCTCCTAATGGCAAACGCGCCGATTTGATTTACACGAACTCCTGGTCGGCCTATGCAGGCACCAAACATGCTGATGCAGCCTAGCAACTTATCAAATACATGACAGGCCAGGACGTACAGACAAGCCAACTCCATGCAGGCTTTGCATTGCCTTCATTGAAGAGCCTTGCCAGTGATCCTTACTTCACACAGAATCCTGCTGTTAAGGTGTTATTCGATGCCGCCGATTATGGCTACGCCGATAATTATGGCCCGCATGATGCGATCATACACACCGACCTCACATCTGCGGTGGAAAAGGTGTTACTGGGTAAAGCAGACGCAAAAACGGCACTGACCCAGGCGGAGGACCAGATCAACACGGAACTACAATCATAATAGTACCAGATTTGTAGGTAGTCATTTCCACCCACCTGTGGCATTTCTCATCCCTTCAAGCTACCTTGAGGGGATGAAGATGTCATAGACAGAAGAGGGAGATTTTTATGGCAACACAGCCCACATCTTCATCTACTCTCTCGACACAAGCACAACGTACACAACGTCGCAACAAAGGGAAACGAGAGGGAAGCCGTCCTGGCGAAACACTAACAGCGTACCTTTTTCTTACTCCCTACCTCATCGTCCTGTTAGTCTTTACCGTCTTTGTTGCACTCTATGGTATTGGCCTGAGCTTTTTTAAGTTAGATATTGGCTTTACAGCACCGGAGTTTGTTGGCTTCCACAATTATCAGTTAGTATTCCAGCAACTTGCCGATGCTGGCGATAGCAACTTCTGGATTTCGATGGTCAACATTATCAAATTTGTGGTCGTTGTTGTGGTGGGACAAACTATCCTGGCACTTCTCCTGGCAGTGCTCTTACAGAATATTCCTATCGCCAGATCCAAAGGTATATTCCGTATGATCTTCTATCTGCCCTCGGTTACTTCTTCGGTAGCCCTGGCCTTGATCTTCCTCTGGTTCTACAATCCACAGGGCATCGTCAACTACTTGCTTTCCATAGTCCGCATTCCAGGACCACACTGGTTGGAAGATCCCAATTTCGCCTTACCTGCGCTTATGCTCCTCAATATCTGGACAACAGCAGCCACCTTTATGCTCTACTTCCTGGCGGCTCTACAAGATCTCCCTCGCGAACTCTTTGAAGCTGCAAGGGTTGACGGAGCAGGTCCCTTCCGCCTCTTTACTAACATCACTGTTCCCTTGTTACGTCCAGCTATCTTTCTGGTAGTGGCATTGGGCACCATTGGCTCTTTCCAGATGTTTGACCAGGCCAAGTTTATGACAGCGGGCGGACCACTCAATTCCACATTAACACCACTCCTCGAGATTTATAATACCGCCTTCACGGACAACCACTTCGGATTGGCATCTGCGATGTCCGTGATTTCTCTTTATCATCATTTTCATCGTCACCCTCATTCAGCGTCGCTTCATCGATGTAAATAACTAGAAACCAGGAGAATTCTCATGGCCCAAGCACCCGCGCAAACAGGAGTTTCTCCTGTCAAGCAGGCTGACGAGCAACGTTCACGACGCCCCTTCAACTGGATCAACGTTGTTATTTATGTGATGCTTGCCATCTTCACCATTAGCTCGGTGGGACCTTTCATTTTTGCATTTTTCTCCTCTTTCAAAACGTTTGATCAAGTCCTGGATTTCCCTCCCACGCTCTTTCCAAAACTCTGGACCTGGACAAACTATGGCACAATCCTCAGTGACCCCATTTTTATCCGCTGGCTGGGTAATTCGTTCATCTATGCAATTGGTGCGGCTCTGCTCAATGTGTTATTCTCAGCGATGGCAGGCTATGCCCTCTCTCGCATGCAATTCCGAGGACGAAATTTCATCTTTATCCTGACACTTGCCGTTATGATGATTCCCTCACCAATCACCATCATTCCCAAGTTTCTTGTCATGAACGGCCTGGGTCTGACCAATACCTACTTCGCGCTACTCTTACCTGCTATGGCACAACCCTTCTCCGTCTTCCTCATGGTACAATTTATGAAGGGTCTTCCCAAGGAATTAGAAGAGTCTGCTCGAAATCGATGGGGCAAACCGCTGGCGCATCTTCTACCAGATCATTATGCCCCTGGTAAAACCAGCTATGACCGCTGTGGCAATTCTCAGCTTCCAGGCTGCATGGAACGACTTCCTCTGGCCTCTGCTGGTCATGGATAGCAGCGAGATGTATACGCTCCCTGTGGGCCTCTACTACTTTAAGAGTGCCCACTACACGGAATATAATATGCTCCTGGCAGGTTCTATGTTCAACACCATCCCCATGTTGATTCTCTTCTTTATCTTCCAGCGCTACTTTATCGAAGGTGCAACTGGATCTGCAGTAAAGGGATAAGTTGTGTGTGAGTGGCATGGTTTGCGGCGCAAACCATGCCACTCACACACAACTTGAGTGAGCCTTCATCTATGGGCTAGAAATAGACAAGACTTTCTAACCATTCACTACTGCCGGGTCCTAAGGCGATTGCTAGCATCTCTGTCACATCATCACTCAGCAGAACATCACGTTCCATACGATAGAGTGCAAGAAAACGCGTCAGCACCGCTGGCTCATAGCGTGCCAGTAAATCGGCAGCAAACTGCTCCAGCAGGAGTTCATACTCCAAATAATCCTCCTGTGAGGTTTCTTCTCCGTACCAGTCGAAACCACGCACGGTCACAGGAGTCTTCCCATCTGCCTCTGGTTTAAAAATTTCTGCATGTAGCTCGTGCAAATCTTTGTTGACAACACCATACTGACTATCCAGGCTCTGCGAAAGCCAGAGAGCGATAAATGTAAGTTGCCACTCATCTGCCCATAAGGGAACATCGCCAGGCCAGGGGCGAGGATCACTCTCCAGAAAAGCCAGCGTTAACTCGTGATACAGGATAAAAGCCAGTTTTTCGGCTGTTGCTTCACCCAAAATAGGATCGAGTTTCGCAGGTACAACAAAACAAGGAGGAGATGTTACCTGCGTCCAATACGGGTAAGCATTACTGACCTCTTCCGACTCATCATGTGGAGCAAGATGCCAATCAGCCTCATCAACCAGCAGTATTTCCATTTCTGGCAGAGGGAGATCGAGCAGTTGTGTCAGTAACTTCCCAGCTTTCTCGATAATCTGAAAGACCCAACGAGCGCGTGTTTCTTCGCCCGTTGGGTAATAGACAGTAAGCGGCTCCGCTAGTGTTTCATAGCGCTCATAGGGAAAGTCCATGAGCTATTTATGCCGTCCCTTCTTCTAAGATTTTTTTCTCTGGCTCTTCCAGCAAAATCTGAGATTCTTTCTCCTTGAGAGCCTGGATAGATCGGTTACGCAACTCTTCGGCTGTGTTTTCCTTACGAAAACGGTGGTAGAAGTCCCGAGAGATTTGCTGGAGACGATTGGGGCTGATCTGTTTACCACCCTCATAATACTCAAGTGCAACATTACCAATGGACCATGTCGCTGCTCCAGCAATAGCTCCGGCAACAAAATCTCCACCAAATGGTACGAATTTCGCTGCCTGTTGCGCCAGATAACGCAAACCGAGTCCACTGGCTATCGTAACAATCAACTCACGAGCATGTTTCATAGCATCAGCACTATCCATTGCTTCGCCGTATAAAGCCGCAATACGTAGCACCAGTCGCACCTGTGTACCAAGGAGAATGGGAATATCGATCAGTGGAATTGGCTCTATACCAGCCGCCAGACTAACCAGGGTCGCATTGCGAATGATGCGCTGTGCGGCTTCACGCCGATAAGCAGGCAACTCATGCCCAATTGCCAGAGCAGCTTCTGGACTGGCTTCGATAATTGCAGGGATGAGTTCCTCGGCAACATTTTCTCCAGTCCTGGCAGAGACAGGAATCACGCCAGGAGCATTCAGTAAGACCGCCACTTCGGTGGCGAACTGGTCGCTGGCTTCATGGCTTTTTAAGATATCTACTTTGTTTACAGCAATGATCGTTGGCTTGTTCAGCACCTTGATAAACTTATACAGTTCACGATCTTGTGACTGTAATCCTTTCGAGGAATTGATCAGAAAGACAATCACACTTGCCTGATGCATACCACTTTCCATCACATCCGGTAAGTGTCCTGGAGTATCAACCAGGATAAATGGGCCAAAGTCGGTGCGTACAAGGGTACGTGTTGTGCCCGCTTGTGGAGACGCAGGAGAGAGGTTCTTCCCCTTGATGGTGTTAAAGAGCGTACTTTTTCCGGTATTGGGCTGACCTACAATCACTATAGTATTATTCAGTCCCTGGAGAACCTCCTGCTGAGCCAGTTTCCAGTTTACGGCACTCATAAAGCCCCGTACGACAGTGATATTCGTAGGCAAATTCTTGAGTGCGCTGGCCCCTAACTCGCGCATTGTGCGAGGTCGATCGTTTTTGCGCAGAAGACTTACAAGGATATTATCTCTGAGCTTCTTCTGTTCTTCATTGTTCGCATCAGAATATTTATGTTTTTTGGTAGCCACGTTCTATTTCCTTCCCTGGTACAATATAGTAAGCATTCGTCGGGATTTGAGACTACTTCATACTCTTATTTCCGAATTATAGCCATCTTTGTACGCAAGATCAAACAGCACTGAATTGCACGAGAGGTACAAGACTTGCCAAAATACATAGATCACGAATATACTAACATAATTATTCACAAGGTACTTAGACAAAACGCTCAAAAGAGTAAGTTTTACGGCATAGTGAGAGGCAATATGTGACATTCAGACCAATCATCTCGTCTACAGATTGCAAGTGGCCAGATCTTTCCAACATTTGTACTTCCCGCTACCGATGGTATACCACATGGATCCTGGGAATACAAGCAGTGTGAGTAAAGAGTTCTCTGCAAAACAAGGGCCGCTCGTTCTTATTCAATTTCAACTGCTGGCTTCTTTAATAGGGAGAAGGTGGCAAAATCTGTTCCTCTTCCTCGTGACAGCTATTATAGGTATACTCATAGAGACGGTTCTGGTCACTGCCAGGATCTTCTCTTTATCCTGACATAATTGGGGTTCTTTACTGGCCTTCTCTATCTACGTATATATATTCATTGGAGTGATAGATCCAAGGAGGCCACTATTATCAGCTACGAGAGGACTAGCATGACACAACAAAATGATGCATCACACTTGAACTTTGAGACGCTTCTTACGCATGGGGACCGCAGCAATCGTAACAATATTGCAGGTACGCCCACAGTGCGTCCTATCTACACCAGCACAACCTATATGTATGACAGCACAGAGGCACTCGACAATGCCTTCAGTGGCACAACGCCTACTGGTGAGCAAGCCTTTATCTATGCACGGCAGAGCAATCCCAATGCCTGTGCATTTGAAGACATCATGACACAGATAGAGGGTGGTGTTGGTGCAGTAGTCTTTGGTTCTGGCATGGCTGCTATCCACGCAGCACTACTAGCCGCAGGTTTGACCTCTGGCACAAAGATAGTAGCTTCGAAAGACATCTATGGTCCTACAACAGAATTACTCCATAAAGTCTTCATGCCTGTGGGTGTTGAAGTAGTACTGGGCGACCTCTGTTGTCCCGAAGCGGCTGATCTCATTTTCGCGGAACAGCCAGATGTCATTTTTGTAGAAGCTATCTCGAATCCTCTGGTTAAAATGGTTGATTTAGGGGCTATCAGTGCCGCTGCACGTGAGATAGGGGCTGTGACTATCGTTGACAGTACCTTTGCTACACCTTATTTGCTCAGACCTATTGAACATGGCTTTGATCTCGTTGTGCATAGTGCTACAAAGTATATCAGCGGACATGGAGATAGCACCGGAGGAGTCGTCACCAGTGCCAAAAACGCCCTGCTTGACCAGTTGCGCACCTATACAATGCTCTTAGGTGCCATGCTCAGTCCATTCGAGTCACATCTGATGGTGCGTGGCTTGAGAACCCTCTCATTACGAATGGAACGACATTGTCGCAATGCAATGCAGGTAGCTCATTTCCTCCAACAACACTCAGCGGTTGCGCAGGTTTACTACCCAGGCTTACCAAATCATCCTCAACACGCTCTGGCAAGCAGGATACTCAGCAACGAACACTACGGAGGATTGCTGGCATTTGAACTCAAGAAGCAATCACGTGAGGCGGTCTACCGCTTTATGGATAATTTGCAGCTTATTTTACCAGCTACAACACTGGGGGATGTTTTCTCACTTGTTAGCTACCCTCCCATGTCCACACATCGTACATTGACAAAGGCAGAGCGCCGGGATATAGGAATTGTAGACGGTTGCGTCAGATTCTCAGTGGGTATCGAGCATATTGACGATATTATCAAAGATCTGGATCAAGCACTGACGAGCTAGTACTGGCTCGTTCTGGTAATTCCGTCTGGTGGGTTCGCTTTTAATAGACTCTTCCGAAGAACCCACCTTGCTCATGGGCATGTTTCTCTCATCTGGGACAGGAGAGTAGCAAATTCCAGCTTGCACTATCTGGTATGCCTGGTATATTTGCCTGGTACTTTATCTTCAGCTTTACCTCCCTCTGCTGAAGACATCACATACAGCATAGTGGCTGTGGGATCAACCACAAGATCATTGACAACCGAACATACGCCAGGAAAGGTTCCGGCAATTTCTTCGGCGATGTCTTTTTGTTGAGCATTGTGAACAGCACCACTCAAGCGCACAACCCCTAAACGCGGGTAGACACCAATAGAGAGGTCACGAGTACGCGGGTCCTGCGCCAACACCATAGCCAGATCACCAGCAAGCCTATCATCTCCGACCAGATGATTTCTAATCTCTAACAAACCCTGTACACCTGATGCCTGATCCTGTACAATGTCTCCTCGCAATGCACTGGAAATATTCCCCTCAAGATAGAGAACACCATCCAGTACATGCACCTTTATCGCTCTGAAATCCACATGTAAAGGCGCAAGATCAAAAAGGATCTTTTCTACTTCTTGCTGAAGTTCGTCATCTGGACGATAAGGAGGCAAGGTCTGTAATGTGGTATCTGGAATAGCGATCGTAACTCGCCCTGTCTCTAATTCCTTGACGAACTCTTGCTCCAACAGGGTATCCTGCCCTGGTCGCAAATGATGTACAACCAGATAGGCAAGTTCTTTGATCTCAGGTTGCACCGCTACAAGCAATAAAGTACCCTTAGCAGTAGAGCCAATCTGTTGTACAACGCTTTTGTTGTCGAGGACTGCTCCATGTGGTTCTGTTTCGCTGGCATTGTTCAGTTCAGCATATGTGCTACTCAGGTTTACTCCACGGTCTGTAGCATTGAGAACGGTCTCGACTGACACATACACTGTTTTTCCCAAAAAGCGTCTTTGCTTCACACCAATATGGGTCAGATGACGAGTAACGGGATCAAAACCTACATGTGTCAAGACTCCATCTTCGCCATCAGAGCAAGACACTTTACTTCCGAAAAGAAATTTCTGCATAAAAGCCTCTCTTACAACAATTTAAACATTCAACTCTCGTGGCGTTGCATCCTTCTGGTTAAAGATAGCGTCAAGTGCCTCTGGCGCATAACGTTCAACAATGGCCTCCGTAATCGCATTGGCCCGACAAATTTCACCGAACATGCTGGCACTACGACGAGGTACGCGTACCTGGGTTTGCGGATCAATTTCAACGAGTCCAAAGCGCACATGCCAACCGTTATTCCATTCAAAATTATCTACTAGCGACCAGTGGAAGTAGCCACGAACAGGAATACCCTCACTAATAGCACGATGAACCATCGCCAGATGCTCCAAAATAGCACGGGGACGACGATTATCTTGAGCGTCACTAAAACCATTCTCCGTAATATACAATGGCTTATTGCCGCACGCACGCCGATAGATTGTTTTCAATACACGATAGAGTCCAGCAGGATAAATCTCACCAAAGCTATGATCTAATCCAACGTCGTTACATATTGCACCAGAACGCACAAAACGGCGTCCAAAGACCTCGGCGGGTAAACTGGGATCAAAGCGGACCATCTCACGAGTATAATAATTGACACCATGATAATCTCTTGCTCCTGCGGCTCCGGCGATAGGAGCAAGGAGCATATTCGCAGGAAATAGAAAACGTCCTGTCTCTCCCGCTTGCAAGACAGACCAGTTGAAGAATGTATTCTGTAATCCTGCAACGCTACGGTCAAGTAGAGAGAGCGTATTTGCCGGGTCAAAGAGGCGATAGTGCAGACAATAACCAATTTGTGCACCCGGTTGCAAACGACGAATTGCGTAAAAAGCTTCTACGTGAGCCTGTATTAAATTATGCAGCACATGAAAGGTCTGGACAAGGTTTTGTTCACCAGGAGGAAATGAACCGAGTTGATACCCCTGGATAGCATAAACATTCGGCTCATTAATTGTCACCCAAAAATCGCAAAGATCACGTAGTGCTTCTACCACATAAGAGACATAGCGAATAAAGAAGCGGATATTCGACTCTTCGGCAAAGCCCCCTCGATCAGCAAACCACAGCGGCTCAGTAAAATGGTGCAAGGTCACAACCGGTTTCATACGACGTTGATGTAAGTCTATCAACATGGCTCGATAACGATCAATGGCTGCACGTTCCCATTGCCCCTCCACAGGTTCAATGCGACTCCACTCAAGACTCATCCGCAACGCACTGTTCTCCATCTGCTCCGCCCAGCTAAAATCCTCTTCAGCCATCTCCCACCAGTTAGAGGCACTTGCACACTGCTCACCACTGAGAATGTGTCCTTGCTGCTCCCAGCGATACCATTGATTCTCAGTATTGCCCCCTTCACACTGATGGGAAGAGGAAGCAGTGCCCCATAAAAATCCTGTCGGAAAACGTAACCCTCGTTGCCTGGTTGTCATAGGAACTCTTCAAACCTCCTTGTCCATTCACATATCCAGGTAGTACATTCATTATACGACGTATCATCGATAAGAAGAGGCAAACCACAATATTGTTCGTGGCAAGGTTTGCGCTCACGAACAATATTGTGGTTTGTGACATGGGTCATCCTGGTAACTATTCAGGTACCCTCGCCACCTGCGGTGGTTCGCTCTTGTTTTATGCGGGTTGCGTGTTTGCGGCGCAAACACGCAACCCCGCATAAAACAACCTGCGAAGCGCCTTCGGCGCTGAGGAATCAAAAAAAGGGCTGAACGGAAAAGAGAGCTTGAGGCACGCTCATTTTGAGGAGATAGCAGAAATCGTTTCAAGCTCGCATCATGTAAAGTTTTCCGTTCAGCGAAAAAAACAGGAATTCCATGCCCATCTGGTTGAGAGAAACGAACGAAGCAGTATGAATTAATGAGAGAAATTTACTATTGCAATCCACAACTGCACTATACCGGCGAAGGTGAATAATGCTACGCAAATCCAATTGGTACGAACAAGCGTTTGATAAAGAGAATCGATACCCCCATTTGGTAAAACCACCTGTTTCAGCTTCCCCTGTCCTCGTCCCCACCAAAACGCTGTCCCACTATACGCGAGTATTTGTATGATGAGTGCGAGCCAGAGCATCCATGTAGGAACTGACGGACGCCAAAAAAGTTGCGCACAAATCCCTACGAAGGACACGCCCGCCAGAGGGAAAATAGACCACCATACACTATGCCACCATGCAAGATGGTACTCGCCAAATGTCTCTCTGCCAACATATTTCCAAAGCTGCCAATCTACCTGGGTTAACCAAATAGTTCCAACATTATAAAATGCTGCGGCAAGATTTAAGAGAACGAGCCAGTTATACATATGGATTTACTCCTTCTTCATAAGAGAGCATTGGATTAGCTCGTAAGCCAGTGCTCGACATCTGCCCGAATACGGTCAAAATCGACTGCCCCTGGATTCGTCATCCAATGAAGGGCGGTCCCTTTGTTGAGCAGGATTAGCCAGGTTGCCGTGCTATCCGGATCAAGATCTGCACGAAACAGGCCCTGCTCTCTGCCATCGCGAATGACCTGTGCAAGATAGGTATGCCACCCTTCATCTAACCACTTGATCATGTGATGGATTGCTGGATCGTGCAGTGAACGGAGAACAAGCTCATTTAAAACGATGAACATGTCTGGCTTTTCATGCAAAAGGTATTGCAACTCCGCAAGCTCTCCACGAATTTTCTCCATTGGAGTTCCCATCTCAAAAGGAGAACCTGGCAGGTATGCCGTCATAAACTGCTGGAGCAGGTATTCGACTACGCTCTGAATGAGATCTTCCTTCCGGGCGAAGTAATAATGTAGGGTGGCAATGTTCACGCCTGCTCGCGTGGCAACATTTCTCGTCCGGAGACCTTCAAAACCTCCCTCCGCAATGAGACGATAAGCTGCCTGTACCAGCGATCGTCGCCGTTCATCGCCCGGCGTTTTGGATACGATGCCTTCGCTAAGGATCTGCCCGGCTACGGCATTGATGTCCTGAGAGGGTCGCTCAATGTTGTCCATGATTTCTCCTCAATCAATCACTTGATTAAGTATATCCTGGAAATTTCTCCTTGTCAATCAATTGATTGACAAGTTTGCGCTATGTAAAAAAGCGAAGTGCTGCATCCTCTCCTGCCCTGAGTGGATCTTTCTGATCGGTATATTCACTGGATTAAAAAGGATAAGGCTTCATAAGCTATCAGGAAAGAATGCAAAAGGTGCTGGACCTCATAATGAGATCCAGCACCTCCATTTGCTTCAATAAACCAATTACTCACGAATGTTGCGTGGTGGCAATGGGCGCACCAGCGGATTCATAACAGGAAGATCCTTCTTACGCCGTGGCAAACGCTGACGCACCAGATAGTTTGGTGCATTCGCCAGATCATCCTTCTCAAGGGTAACATCCTCGCCAAAGCGATTGAAGAAGGAGAGTTCAAAGTTCGGTGTCTCACCTAATGCCCCATGAGGACAGACCTCTACACAATCGCCACAGAAGATACAGCGATCAAGTGCAAAAGCATAACGCTTCAGAGTACGCTCAGCCATCATCAAGGAACCTGTTGGGCAAACCTGGACACAGGCCCCACAGGAAACACAGTCCGTATCATGCAGGCTAACATTGAACGGCGTCGAAACAATGGTATCAAATCCCTTACCAAACATACCATAGCAGTCAGGGCCAATCACATCATGGCAGACACGCACACACTGTGTACAATTGATGCATTTATTGGGGTCACGCAGAATAAAGCTATGCGACAGATCCACATCATAATCGTGATAGTCACTCGGCTCTCCATCATGGAAGCGGTTATCTGCCAACCCATGTTCGATACTATACTTCTGAAGATCACACTGACCAGCCGCAGGACAGGCACACTGCAAACAACGAGCTGCTTCGCGTTGCGCCTGCTCCTTCAGATAACCCATCTCAATCAGCTTGAAGTTGCGTTTACGTTCCTCATAAGGAAGCATCGGCATCTTCACTTTTGGCTCAACAGGCTTGTAAGGAACGATATCAAAGAGATCAGGCTTACGCTCTTCCAGTTCCAGGCGACGGGCGACATCAGTCATATCTTCACCCATCAAGAAGGCATGGATAGAACGTGCTCCTAGCTTTCCCTGTGCGACACACTCGATAATGGTTTTTGCACCCATCTGGGCATCACCACCAGCAAAGACACCACGGCGATCAGTCATGTAGTTATGTGGATTGCTCTGAATTGTAGACCATTTTGTCCACTTGACACCTGACTTCTCATCCAGGACGTTTTTATCAGTAGCTTGACCAATGGCAGGAATAGCAGTGTCACATTCTATAACAAACTCAGATCCAGGGATAGGCACCGGACGGCGACGACCACTTGCATCAGGCTCACCCAGTTTGTTCTTCTGGAACTCGACACCCGCACTTTGCCATTTTCAGTCACAATGCGCGTCTGACTGACATACAATTGCAGATGAGTCCCCTCAGCCTCACCATCCTCAACCTCTTCTAGAGTAGCGCCCATCTCTGCACGTCCACGCCGATACATGGTATGCACCTTAGCACCTAAACGCAGTGAAGTACGTGTGCAGTCAAAAGCAGTGAAGCCACCACCAATCACAACGACTTCATTGCCTTCCTGCACAGGAATAGGCTTCCCTTCCACCTTCTCCATCAGATAGGAGATAGCATTGACAACGCCATCGGCATCTTCACCCGGTATATTCTAACCCGTTACTGGTCCAACAGCCAATAGCCAGATGGACAGCATCAAAGCCCTGTGCAAATAGATCATCAATAGTAAAGTCAACGCCCAGTTTGACATTACATTGCAGATCCACACCCAGTTCCCAGACATGATCGATTTCTCGATCCATCATGTCCTTTTGCAAACGATACTCAGGAATACCGTAGCGCAACATACCACCAGGCTGCGGTTGCATATCGAAGACTTTGCAATAGTGCCCTTTGAGCGCAAGATAGTACGCAGCGGTTAGCCCGGCCGGGCCTGCACCAACAATAGCCACCTTCTTGCCTGTAGCAGGGTCTTTCAAATACGGGACAGGAGGATCAAGCAGACACGTCTCAGCGGCATGTCCATGCATGCGACAGATAGCAATTTCTTCTTCGACTAATGTACGGCGGCAAGCTTTCTGACAGGGAGCAGGACATGTTAGCCCCAGAATAAACGGAAAGGGTAGCACTTCTTTGACCAGGCGAGCGGCTTCTTTCATTGACCCCTGGGCAATCAACTCCAGATACCCAGGAATATCAATATGCGTCGGGCAATCTATTTGACACGGAGGCTGACAGTAAGCATTATGGTCAGAAAGCAACAATTCCAGGTTTGTACGACGAATATGAAATAACTCATCCGAACTTGTCGTTACCACCATACCTGGAAGTGCGGCGTATGTACAAGAAGGTAGAGGCCGTTCTACACCTTCAATATGTACAAGGCACATACGACAGGCAGAAGTTGGCTCCAATTTTTCATCATTACATAAGTTTGGGATTTCATGAATCCCATTATCAATCGCCACACTCAGGATAGTCTGACCTTCATAAGCCTGCATCAGCCTTGCCATCAATAGTAACAGTGAAGCTGGGATGCCCAACATCATTACGCACCATCAGGCTTTGCGGCTCCTGAGCTGCTATTGAGAAATTATCTCGGACTGATATTGCCATGTAGTTCCTCTTCCGAGCTTCATAACTTCGAATTCTACGGCAAGACATGCTTCGTCACAAAACGATGAGCGCGTATCGGCACACAACTTCCTGTCGGGCATTGCTGCTCTTCAACATGCAGGCGAAAATGGTCGGGCCAGTAACGTCTGGCCGTCTTGAGTGGATTTGGTGCCTGCACCCCAAAGCCGCAGAGTGACCCATTGGGTACATAGGCAGCAAATTCGTCCAATACAGCGAGATCGCTTCTAACACCAAGATCGCTGACAATCCCTTCCAGTACACCTGTAATACGCTTCATTCCCAGGCGACATGGGACACATTTGCCACATGATTCTTTGCTAAGATAACGGCTACGCTCCATTGCCCACGCAACCATACAGGTATTTTCAGATAGCACTTCTATGATACTGGACCCCACAATCGCACCGGATTCCTCAATGGGATCGAAATCATATGGCATATCAAGTAAGGACAGGGGCAAAGCACCACCCTCTGCACCCCCAACAACAATTGCACGCATATCCTTCTCACTACTGATTCAGCCCTGCATGATGCCAGGATGGCGCGTAGAGTGGTACCGAAGGGAATTTCTACAACCTTTGGTTCACTCTCAGGAGCATAATCATAGACAGTCAGGATCTTGGTTCCACCAGTTGTAGCGGTACCTACGCGAGTAAAAGCCGCTGCTCCATTACGCAGAATCAAACGGTACATTCGCCAGAGTCTCAATACAATTGATAGCGGTCGGCTTATCCCATAAACCATACTGTGCAGGGAAGGGAGGACGTTGCTCAGGCATACCACGACGTCCTTTAATCATTGCCATCTGTACGGTCTCTTCACCCCCCATAAAACCGATATCCACGCCCAGCACATTAATAGTACAACTGAAATCAGTACCCAGAATGTCACGTCCAACAAGATTGGCCTCTAACGCCTCACCCAAAGCTCGCTGTACCGTGCTAATACCTTCATGGAAGAGACCACGTGCAAAAAGATAAGCTTCAGATGCACCCACAGCATAGGCAGCAAGGATAATTCCCTCAATAACTTGATGTGGATTGCTCTCCAGAAGAGTACGAGCTACCAAAGACCGACTATCGGCATCGTAAGCATTGCAAATAACGTATTTTGGATCTTCTTCAGACTGACGTACAATACGCCACTTTTCACCGGTGAGACGCCCGGCACCACCACGTCCACGCAACTTAGAGTCGATGACCTGTTGTATAACCTGATCGGGCGTCTGCTGACGAATCGCCTTTTCTAAAGCTATATAGCCACCAGTACGACGGTAATCAGCCAGTGAACGCACATCGGACTCACCTTGTGGCCGTAGTACATGATCAGAATTCTCAAACTCAGGCATTTGGCTGCCTCACATGATGAATATTACCCCAAACACCACGCTTATCAGGTGCCAATCCGCGTTCCGGCTGATCATCGCGCTTAATCCCCTTGACAGCTGGTGCAGGTTTAAATTTTGGACTCATAGTAGCAATTCCAAAGATATCACTCAGATCCACTCCGCGTGCCTGGACAATACGTTTTGCGGCTTGCAATGGCAGATAGCCATAGATATCCATAACGGTATCTAGCAGCGCCGGCAACGCACCCGCCTCCTGGGACCACGTCTCCAGCAAGGTATCCACCTTACTAAGATCAATCTCTGGTTCCAGATAATCCTTGACAGGCATGGCTACACACGGAGCAACCGGTTTATTGAAATAGTCAACCGCATATTCCGAGATACGCGTTTTGTAGAAATCCGGCTTGTGACGCTCCTGTAGCAGGTGGAATCTTGCGTGAAGTAAATTTCTCAGCACCTTCACGAGTGTACGACTTGAACCATGGTCGTTGCTTCCACTCATGCATTGGTTCATACTCAATAGTGATAGCACGGGGTGGACAGGCCTTTTCACACAGAAGACATGATTCACACTTCAGGTTAAATTCTGTCTTCAAGCCTTCTTCTGCGATCAATTGGATCAGACCACGGCTACGTGGTGGCAATTTTGGCTTCTCATAGGGATAGAGCCTGGTAACCTTTGGCCGGAAAAGATGGCTAAATGTCAGGCCCATCCCTTCAAGGATTCCACGCATAAACTACACCTCTATTTCCTTCTCGCCATGCACTTTGAGGCCTTGTTTGGCTATTTTCTCACGTAACTTGAGGATGCCCTCTATCAAAGCTTCTGGGCGGGGAGGACAACCAGGCACATAAACATCGACAGGTACAATGGTATCGACTCCCTGAACAGTATAGTAACTATCATAGAATTCGCCACCAGAGTTGGCACATTGCCCCATGCTGAGGACCCACCTGGGTTCGGCCATCTGCTCCCACAGGAGACGGAGGCGTGGTCCCATCTTCACAGAAACAGTACCCGCCACAATCATTAAATCAGCCTGACGCGGACTGGAGCGAAAGACCTCTGATCCAAAACGTGACAGGTCATAGTGCGCCTGAGCAGATGCCATCATTTCAATAGCACAGCAGGCCAGGCCATAGCCTAGCGGCCAGACCGACTTTGAACGTGCCCAGTTCTGTGCCCATTGCAACATATCAGCAAGGCTGGTAATTTGAACGGGCAGTTCCTGATCTCCTGGAGTATATTCATGGGGACCGGTTGCCATAACAATTGGGACCGGCTTGCGCCGCAGAATAGACGGCGTTTTTCCATTGTCCTTTATTTCGCTGCTCATAGTAATAACTCCTATGCAAAGGTTTAGCAGCACCTATTGCTCGGTTTGGATATTTGCAGGGTTTAAAATGAGATGGGGAATAATGTATCTACATTCCACCTTGGACGTATTATAGCATGTTGTTTCCATCTCGACCACTAGACGGGAAGCGCTCCCATGCTATTTTAAAAAATTTTGTGACTATTCAAGAAAAAGAAGCTCTTTGTGTGAGGATAGTGATGGAACACAGGTATATCGTGATAAAGTTGTGTGAGCCATATTTTACCATAAGAGATGATAGATCAATCAGCACAGACAACGTCGCTTTTCATTGGGAAGGGAATCTTAGAAAAAGGGACCGGAGGAATCACAATAGAAAGGGAGCCAAAATGAACCATCTCAGTAACCCAGGAAAGAGTAAAATCTGGCAATACCCATTCTCTCTATTAATCACAGTCGTATCTACTTCGCTTCTGATAATGATTCTCCTGTCAGGATGCAGCCAGGGAACAGCTACAACACCAGGAGGGCCAACCGTAACAACCACAACCACAACGGAACCAACCGCAACTAATACAATCACAACGGCACCAACCGCAACCAATACAATCACAACAGAACCAACCATTCCCTTAATATCCATACGCATGCTCAACACAAATAATGGGTGGGCTTTAACCCGACAATCCATTCTGCTCACGACGGATGGAGGCTTGCACTGGAGGGATGTTTCTCCGGCAAATCTCTCTGGCATAGTAGGGAACCAGGGTGTAAGAGATGGTGCCTTCTTCGATGCATCAACGGCGTGGGTTTCTTTGGACACAAACGATGGCGCGGTACAAATTCTTCGGACTTCTGATGATGGACAACATTGGGAGACTACGCTGCTAGGAAATGGAATTCCCGATCGAGCACATTTTGTGAACGCCCAGGATGGTTGGATCGAGATCGACAGAGGAGCGGCAATGGGCAGTGAAGAGGTAGACATCTATCAAACCACAAATGGTGGGCAAACATGGAATATGGTGTCAGGTACAGGTCATACCGGCAACTCTGCCGCTGGATCGCTCCCTTTTAGTGGAGATAAAACGGGAATTTCCTTCAAGGATACCACGACGGGTTGGGCAACAGGTTATAGTGCTGCTACAAATTTCACCTGGCTCTATGTCACCCATGATGGCGGGAAAACATGGCAACATCAGGATCTACCACTACCACAGGGAATATCAAACGTTGGTACCACCACACCACCGGTCTTCTTTGGCAACACAGGCTTCCTTCCAGTAACCGGTAGCCAACGTGATGAAGTGCTCTACGTCACCCATGACGGAGGAATCACCTGGAAGAGTACAACGCCACTACCCATCAATATGGGTAGCTTCTCTGAAACGAACGGTGTCTATGTCTTCGATGTAAATCATACCTGGGTAAGTGATGGGAATACATTCTACAGTACTCTCGATGGTGGACAACACTGGACAACCTATACTCTACCAGAACGGCATTTCCAGCATGAGTTTCATCTCGAGTACGACCGGTTGGGCCATTGGTGCCTCTGCTACTAATGAGCCACTCCTGTTCAAAACAACGAATGGCGGCCAAAGCTGGTCTAAGATCGATTATGTTATTGAGTTATGATAGTTGTTTTCATCGTGCCCAGCGCGTATCATACGAATATCACAAGCAAAAAGTGCAGACCGTCTGTAGATCAGTGGTATTGTCTACACGGACTGCATTTTCTAGTAGTATAAGGAGCAACATATTGGGCACATATACAATCACCGTCCTGCCCGGAGACGGCATCGGCCCAGAAGTTACCGAGCAAGCAGTACAGGTACTTCAGACCATAGCTGAGCAATATGGACATACTTTCATTTTTCACAAAGCACTTGTGGGGGCCTCTGCGATCGAAATAGAGGGAAATGCTATTTCTGATGCCACTATGGACCTATGTAAACAGAGCGATGCCATCTTATTTGGTGCCGTTGGCGGCTCAACACGCTACGAAGGACCACATGCAAAAGTTCAACCAGAACATGCTCTGTTCCGTTTACGTAAAGAGTTAGCACTTTTTGCCAACCTGCGCCCGGTGCGCCCATTCAAAGCCCTCTCCAATGTTTCTACCATTAAATCTGAGGTTCTGCAAGATACCGACCTGCTAGTTGTACGCGAGTTGACAGGTGGTATCTATTTTGGCAAACCCAGCGAAATTCGTGAGACAGCGCAAGGTTTGGAAGCCATTGATACACTCCTCTACACAGAAGCTGAAATCGAACGGATTCTCCACACTGCCTTTGATCTTGCACGAGGGAGACGGCACAAAGTAACTTCCGTAGACAAAGCCAATGTTCTCAGTTCCTCACGGCTCTGGCGACGTATAGCAGATCGTGTCGCCACTAAATACCCGGATATCACGCTTGAACACATCCTGGTGGATGCCTGCGCTATGCACCTGATACGCCGTCCTGCAAGCTTTGATGTCATAGTTACAGAGAATCTCTTTGGAGATATCCTCACAGATGAGGCCTCCATGTTGGCAGGTTCAATGGGAATGTTGCCATCAGCAAGTCTGGGAACACGTAGAACTGATCACGGATTATTTGGTCTGTACGAACCAATTCATGGCTCTGCACCAGATATCGTAGGCCAGGAAAAAGCCAATCCTATCGCTGCCATCATGTCTGCCGCAATGTTGTTACGTTATTCACTCAGTTTAAAACGTGAGGCGGACGCGGTTAAATCGGCCGTGGAGCAAAGTATCAATGCGGGATATCGCACAGAAGATATACATGAAGCAGGAAAAGAGATTCTGGGCACAAAGGAAATGGGTCAAAAGATAGTTGCTGCGCTCACACACGCATTCGCCTAACCCATCATTGGTTTGGGACAGGGACCCAGGAGAAAGAGCTTCTCCTGGACCCTGGCTAATTGTTGAACTACATCAGCATCTTCACTCGCTACAGTAGGGACAAAGCTCTTTTCACCTACAATAGCCCGAGTTTGCGCCAGTTCAGTTTCCAGGATCGCAATCTCGTTCTGTAGAGACTGACGTAGTATATACCAGCGAGTCACCGCCCGTTCCACGCCCATTTAGCCACTTTCTTTGATTTGAATGACAAACTAACTAACAACAGTGCCGTAAACCAACGAGCTCAGCGTTTTAATTAGCTCTTCATCCTGATATGGTTTGACAACATACGCATTTGCGCCCAACTGCATAGCACGCTGCTGGTGTTTAGCAGCAGCACGTGAGGTAAGCACAACCAGCGGAAGAGTACGATACTGTCCATCGGCACGTATTGTTGCAATCAATTCGTAGCCACCCATACGAGGCATTTCGATATCAAGGAGCACAGCGGCGGGTGTCTCTAACGAAATCATTTCTAGAGCTTCCACGCCATCACGAGCCATCTGAGTCTCCCATCCATGTTGCTTGAGCATATTATTCACAACGCGGCGTACACTGGGGCTATCGTCCACAATCAAAACATGCTTGCCACGCTTGGGTATAGCGGCGGCGATGGGCGTCAGTTCGGCACCAACGACCCCCTGTTTACTCGTAGAGATGTCAACACTTTGTTTAATCGAGGCTTGAGGACCTGTCATTGCAATAGGTGGAACGGCCGCTGCTGCACTTCCCGACATATTCATCACAATTCTAGCACGGGTCGAGAGTAGATCACTCAATTCAAGAACCAGCACCACACGGCCATTTCCTAAAACGGTTCCCCCTGCAATGCCATGTACATTACGTAGATGAGGTCCAAGGTTCTTCATCACAATATCGGACTTACCCTTAACCTCATCAACCATTAATGCAACACGGTTCCCTCTTGCGTTCACCAGCAGTAACTGAGCTTTGTCACCAAATACTCCTACTGGGAGTGATAAATACTGTGCCAGACTAGCCAACGGGTAAAGATCACCATGCACAACTACCGCTGGTTGCCCGGCCTGCGTTGTACGTTTAAAGTTATCCAGACGTCCAACTGACTCAACGATGACCGTAGGAACCGCAAATTGCTGCCCACTTACACGTACCATCATAGCACTTTGAATTGCCAGAGTGGTGGGGAACTTCATAGTGAACGCGGTACCCTGCCCTAGCATTGACTCAACCTCTAATGTTCCTCTCAGACGTGAAACACTATCACGTACGACATCCAGGCCAACACCACGACCACTTTCTTCACTTAATACCTCAGCAGTTGTGAAACCTGCGCGGAAAATCAGTTCCATTACATCCTGCTCATTAAGTACCTGATCTGGTTGAATGAAACCACGAGCAATAGCCGTATTACGCACATGATCAAAATCGATACCCTTCCCATCATCACGTACCGTGATAACTACCTGATTGCCTTCATATGACGCAGACAATTTGATCTTCCCAACAGCAGGTTTTCCTTTTTGGACGCGAACTTCGGGAGTTTCAAGGGCATGGTTGACTGCATTTCGCATCAGGTGCAACAAGGGTCCAGCAATCTCTTCATAGACAGTACGATCAACCTCTGTCGCTTCACCTTCCAATAGGAAGTCAAATTCCTTTTGCTGTTTAAGTGCGACCGCACGTGCAGCACGATAGAGACGCGGAGTCATCGATGCAAGAGGTACCAGACGCATCTTCATTAAGCGATCCTGGAATGTCGTACTCAGACGATTTTCACGAGCAAAGACACCTTCACACTCACGAATGACCGTGTCCATTTCGCTGCTCAGAGTTCCCATATCCGAGATACCCTCACTCAGGCCACGAGCAAGCTGATGGAACTCTGTATAGCGGTCGAGTTCCAGTTCATCAAACTCCGAGAGATGGGCGGATAATTCGATGTTGCTTTGATTATTCTTTTTGTTGCTACCACTTAAAATGATGCTCTGATTACCATCACCAGGCATCACCGTCACGGAACGTCCACTTGGCAGAGCAGCAGCTTCAAAACCACTCTCCAACTTCTGACCAACATCGCGTAGACGATTGCTACTCACACCAACATCTGAAACCAGGCGCACAAGACGCTGGATACGTTCTTCCAAAACACTACGATTGACCAGTAATTCTCCGAAGAGGTTGATCAACTCATCCAACTTTTGGAGACGGACACTCACATTCAGATCATCACGCGAGGCACGTTGGGCATTTGTCTCAACCAGCCGATCACTCGTAACGACACCGACGCCCATTACAAGAGAGTATCAGCAATTAGATCCTCGCTCCCATCAACGTCGATATATTCATCTACGGAGCGATGTGGGACACTCGCAAGCTCTCCAAGTGACTCCGCATAGCGAGCATGGAGTTCTTGTAATTTCACCTCATTAGCGCTACCATCAAGGCCACGCCCTGTAACAAGGGTATCAAGTGCCTCAGCTGTATCAAGAATAATACTCAGTATGGTGGAAGAAAGAGCTATTGTACCGTCCATGATACGATCAAGGAGATCTTCCGAGACATGGCAGAGGTCGGCAATAGCATGAAACCCCATCATACCAGCTGCCCCCTTCAAGGTATGCATCACACGACGCACACCCTGAAGAAGATCGCAATTCGTGGGATCCTTCTCAAGAGCAGCTATATGTACACTGATAGTCTGAAGATATCCTTCCGCTTCCTCACGGAAGATTTCGGCAGCTTCCTCACCAAAGTCACCTCCAAACGTATAAACCGATGCCGGTTTTGATCCGGCTGATGGTGTTGGAGTAGAAGTGATCAGAGGAAAGGGTGATGATGACGATGGAGGTACAGCCAACGATACAGTCGACGTAAGACCTGTCGCCTCTTGTGTTCGATCGAGAATATCTGAAGAAACAGAAGTAGATGAAGCCGCTTTTGCATATAATGCGTTATTGATGTCTCCTGCTGTATTTGCAATTTGCTTCAGAAAATCTTGTCTTACCTGAATCTCTATCTCGTGCCGCAGTTGCACCTTATACTCTTGAAGCGCACTATTTTCTTCTACTCCAACAACATTGTCCTGGAAGGGTTGGCGCTGCTGAGCCTCCTGGCGTAACTCCTCGCGTATCTGCTGCTCCAACTCGCTACGCATGGCCACAGTGAGAGGGCGTGACTCATACTCGTGGCGTAACTCCTCACGCACACTTGCTTCGATCTCGGCACGCAAGGCAACGGGATCACCATAGCGCTCCAAAGTCACACGTTCTCTTAAAGCAGAAGCATCACGGGTAACTTGCACATCCCAGTCAGTCCAACCAGGCTCCTGTGCGACGCTTTGTGAGGATTGCACTTGCATTTGCAAAAATATTTCACGACAAGATACGAGAGAGCCTTGTAACTGCTGTAAGGTCGTTTCCAATTGCTCATCAGTTACCTCAACACCGCCAGTAATCTGATGCAGCAAGTCGAGCACCTTTTTCAGCTTACTGTTTGTCACCCACATGACCGAGAGGGGAAGATAGCGTCGCACTTGTTCAGGGCTATTACGCAAATTCAACCCCATAGCCTGCCCGGCCCAGTCCTCCATACGATCCAGGGCATCTTTAGAACCGTCCAAGAAACCTTTAAACTCGCTACGTTGCGTCTCAACAACGGATATGACGGTACGTAGTTGTGTCAGCATGCTCTTTAACGAGGAAGCTTGTACCACTAATTCCTGAGTATTCTTCTGCATATCCTCATAGGCGAGAGGAAGTTCCTGATCTTTTGTCACAAGCTCCGTATCCGATGGAGTGACATATGCCTGTGTATACTCACTCTCATCAGGCACATATAGCGACACAACGGGATGCACGATATCGTCATCTTCTCTCGACAGGTATGGAGTGGAAGGAGCAGAAGCCTGACGTGCTGAAGCGACCAACTCACCCAGAGCACTCAGAGCACTCGTAAAAGATGGTGGTGCTTGTACAAAAGTGGATGACACAGGAAATTCAAATGGCGCAGGAAGTTCAAAATGAGCTGGTTGTACAGGAGCAGGTTCCTCAGGCCAGGCTACATCATATCCAGGTAGAGCAACGGGTGCATGGAACAGTTCTAATACTTCATCAAGTGAGGGATGTGAAAATGGTGCAGGTATATCAAAGGATGGCTGCAAAGAAGGGGTCACTGGCAACTCTTGTAGCCAGGCATTATTTTCTGCACTAGTTGTTATTTCATTCGACACCGGTTGAATAGACGCCTCGATTCCAGCACGATAGCGATTATAGTCAGCATCGTCCTCTTTAACCACAGCTTCTTCATCGACCCCATTACGGATACCCTCCAGGAGTTGATGCAATCGACCCAGTGAACGCCGCAACAGGCCTATAGTAGGTTCATCGAGCGTCGTTAACCCATCCAATGCATCACCCAAGATGTCTTCCATACCATGAGCCACATGTGCCAAACTGGGGAAGTCCATCATGGAAGCGGAACCGCCAATGGTATGAGTAAGGCGGTAAGTTTCTTCGAGGGTATCCATGTCGCCAGATGACGGTGCCAGACGCTCAAGGTTCGTCTCGATTTCCGGCAAATAGCTCTTCACCTCTTCGATAAACGGTTCGAGAACTGATTGCTTATCAAATGTATTCGACATGTTGTGCTTACCCACTTAACTGTCTTAGTGCTACTTGCTCGACTGTACTATGCGTTAGAGTGAGCAAAGTAACACTTAACTTGCGACTAAACCAAACTACCTACCCATTATTCTGGAAGGGTTTCTGGTCTTGATTGAACGATAGCTGACCCTGGTTCTGTTGGGAACCAGTTTGGGGCCACCGCTGACGAGATGACAATAATCCCGAATTGGCAGCCGGATCTGGCATCTGATTTAAATTTGGATAGAACGATTGATTTTGACCACCGAAACTTGGTGCCGATCCGAAGGGTTGTGAACCGTTGCCCCCAAAGTTCGGTTGGCTATCAAAACTATCCAGATCACCAAATTGAGGGTGCTCCCCAAATTGTGGCTGATTGCCAAATTGCGGTTGCTCACCAAATTGTGGCTGATTGCCAAATTGTGGTTGCCCACCAAATTGTGGCTGATTGCCAAACTGGGGTTGTCCACCAAATTGTGGCTGATTGCCAAACTGGGGTTGTCCACCAAATTGTGGCTGATTGCCAAACTGGGGTTGCCCACCAAATTGTGGCTGATTGCCAAACTGGGGTTGCTCACCAAATTGTGGCTGATTGCCAAACTGGGGTTGCCCACCAAATTGTGGTTGCCCACCAAACTGTGGTTGCCCACCAAATTGTGGTTGTCCACCAAATTGGGGTTGTCCACCAAATTGTGGCTGATTGCCAAATTGGGGTTGTCCACCAAATTGTGGCTGATTGCCAAACTGGGGTTGTCCACCAAATTGTGGCTGATTGCCAAATTGGGGTTGTCCACCAAATTGTGGCTGATTGCCAAAATCCTGCTGATTATTGTATTGTCCTGCCCGAGCTCCCATGGGGACTAAATTACCGGAATTTCCTGGCTCTGGTAGCGGTGGGAAATTCCCAGAAAAACCCTGTCCCCAATCATTATCCATACCCTGGATCTGTGAAGAGGCAAACATCTGACTCGGACCACTATCAGGCATTGCAGAAAAAGCACCCAGGTTAGAGTAAGAGCTAAAGCCCTCATTACCTCGATCTGGTAAGCGGAAGGTAGAAACTGAAGCACGTAACTGCTCGGAGAGTTCAGCAAGATAACTAACACTTACCGCAGCCTCTTGCGTACCTGCATCTGTCTGGCGAGTAATCTCAGAGATTCGACCCATAGCGACTGCGACAGCTTCAGAAACCGTGGTCTGCTCATTGGCAGCACGAGCGATACTCTCAATCATTTGTGCCTGTCGCTCTACAGCACCGTAAATGGAGTTCAAAGAACGACCTGCTTCATCAGCAAGTTGCGACCCTTTGACCACCTCCTGGGTGCTATCTTCCATAGCGACTACAGCTTCATATGTATCACCTTGAATACTCCTTACAAGAGTAGCAATACGTTTTGTTGATTCAGTTGAACGCTCTGCCAGAAGGCGAATTTCATCGGCAACAACAGCAAAACCACGTCCATGCTCACCAGCCATAGCAGATTGAATAGCAGCATTCAAAGCAAGAAGATTAGTCTGATCGGCAATATCTTCAATGATACGAACAATTTCACCAATTTCATTAGAGCGTTCACCCAGACGTTTAATTTTCTTAGCTGTCTCCTGAACATTTTCGCGGATCAGCATCATACCCTCAATCGTCTGACGAACAGATTGCTGACCACTCGCTGCTTCTTGCAAGGCTTCCTGTGCCACTTCAGCACTCAACTGAGCATTGCGGGCTACTTTCTGAATAAATATAGCCAGGGCTTCCACAGCCTCGGTCGTCTGAGAAATCTGCGCCACCTGTGTCTCAGACGCCTGGGCAAGTTCCGCAGAGCGATCGAGAATGCGACGTGTGGCATTCGTCACCTGTACAGCCGTTGACTGTACACGTCCGACCACTTTGGCCAGTTCTTCGATCATATAGTTGAAGGAATCAGCCAGCACACCAAGAGTGTCAGGGGTCACTTCAGCCTGGACTCGCAGATCACCATCACCAACAGCACTTACTTCCTGAAGCAATTTTTCAATTTGGGCCTGAAGCGCTGCTGCATCACTGCCAGATCGCTCCATCCCTCCTCCCAAACTGCTTCCCAAACTATCAAGAAGCGTATTTATGGACATAGCAAGCATGGCAAATTCATCATCGCCATTCACGCTAGCACGAACATTACGATCTCCACTGGTATAGTCTCGAGATACATCAACAAGTCCTAATAGCCGATCTTTAATTTTACGTTGTACAAAATAATTAACAATAATTACCCCTAACAGGACAACAATAGCACAACCAACAACCGCAAGCACCAATGTGGTAGGCTCCTGATGGAGTGATACCAACAAACCAAACATAGCAAAGAAAACAATAGGGATAGCCGTTGAAGCAATCAATCCTGTCTGCATCAACGCATTTACTGTCATCCCGCCTCTATTGCGATCAGGATTCATCCGCCGGACCTCCTGTTGAGAAAAATATATCTATAATCACGCTAGGCGATCGCCTGTAAATTATTATTGGGCTTCATAGCGCTGCATCTTCTCGGAGAAAAGGAGACGAGCCACATCCAGTAACACCACCGCACGATTAGCAATCAAAGCCCCTCCTGCCGCATAGGGAATTGCCCACGGCGGAATAACTGCCGGATACATATTTCCATTGATAACAGCTGTCGCAGGTATCGAGAGCATCTCACTAACTCCATCTACAACAAAACCTATCACCATCTCATTATGTTGTAACGACAACAAGCGTGTACGTGGAGTATAAGAAAGCTGTTCTAGCTCCAGAAAGAGCCGTAGATCGACGACAGAGACGATCGATCCATGAAGGTTAATGACACCTCTCACCCAGGAAGCCACATTGGGCACAAGAGTGAGATCGATAAGGCGCTCCACTCCTTGCACCAGTTCAGCCCTGACAGCAAACTCATGATTGGATAAAGAGAATACAAGATACTGTTCAGCAGCTGTTGCAGCGCCTCCATCTATACTCTCCGCTGGATCTGCATAGAACTGCCTTTGTGCCAACTGCATCTGCAACGCGGCCATAGAAGATGATTGCATTCTTAATTGCTGGATTGCGGCGAAAGCGTCTCGTTGCAGTATTTTCAGGTCTTTGTTGGACACTACATTACTCCCATTCAGCCAGAGACATCAAGTACTTCTCTACTAGATTAAAGACTACCTCAGCCATCCAGACTGGTATGTCAAACAAGGCGACGTATACTGGCCACTAACTCATCATCCTTGAAAGGCTTTGTGATATAGAGATCTGCCCCCTGTTTAAGCCCCCAGGCTTTATCTAGCGGAGTATTCTTATTGGTTAATAAGATTATCGGAATGTGTCTACTGGCTTCCAAACTCTTGAATTTGCGACATAACTGAAAGCCATTTTGTTTGGGCAAGACAACATCGAGAACAATACACTGTGGACGCTCTTTGAAAACTTTTTCAACAGCTTCGTCACCATCGACAGCTGTCACTACTTCAAAGCCACTATTGCGTAGTGGAGTCACAATCATTGTTAACTCGGTCCAGCTATCGTCCACAACAAGTATTTTTTGCCCTGGCATTCAATTATAACCTTTCCTAACAAGCCACACTAGTACGATGGGAAATAATGGCTATCCCTCTGACGTACTTCTACCGATTTGATGAGCACCACAGGTACCACTTGACCACCACCACCTAGCCACGGTATCTCAGACGAGGACGCATGTTTCTCTGTTGGACGGGCATACGTTCTTGCCAATTTGCCAGGTGTTTCTTTACGGTCTGCACAAGCTCGACGGAGTCGAAAGGCTTCGTGAGATACTCTGTCGATCCAGCCAGCCGACCGCGCATTTTGTCAAACAAACCGTCCCTCCCACTCAGCATAATAATAGGAATTTGCCGAAACTGCAAGTTTTTGCGTATTATTTGGCAAATATGGTACCCATCCATACGGGGTAATTGAATATCCAGAAGGATGACAGCAGGCATCTCATCAGCTACTGAGGTCAGTGCACTAAGACCATCGCCAGCCGTAATCACTCTGATATGCTCCCGTTGCAGCGTCATTTGGACGATCCTACGCACGGTAGGACTATCATCCACCACTAGCACTGTCGGTTCAACCATCTAGATTGACCTCCTTTGCGTTTCAGGTGACCAGAAAGAGTCTCCACTGCTCTCTGGGACCCCATTCCAATTCTGTACAATTCCAATAGGTGATGATTGTATATTCTCGCGACCACGTGTCATCTGCGTATTACGATGTGCACGATAGACATGATACTGTTGCAACTCGTGATCGATTTCCGACAGGAAGATTTTCCAGGCGACATTGAGCTGACGACCTGTATGTGAATTGCCAACTTCGTCGCGCAATAATGTAGTGAAGACCATACGCAAGAATGCCGCAAGGCCCTGGACAGCCTCCCAGTAGTACTCTTCTAATTGCTTTCCCTTCACAACTTTGTAAAGAGAAAGAATATCAGCACAATCCAGTTGACCATACGCAAAATTTGCGGTCTCTAAAATACCGTATTGCTGCTTGCCAAGTAATTGCAAAGGTTCGGCAAATTGACGTTCGAGATAGCGCACGATATCCATAGGTGGAATATGCCCTCGTCCCCGCAAATTCCTGGCATACCTGCCATGATGAATCAGTAATCCATTGATACATTCAGAAAGTGTCCTGATCAGACCAAGCAGATGCTGTTCAGGATTTGAGGTGTGGCGCTGCTGTGCCAATGTATACTGACATTTGATAATGATATTTGAGAGATCCTGCTGTAATTCTGTTTCCAGTGCAGTATCAACGACCTCGATTAAATTCAATTCCAGGAGATGTGCCATCAGGCGTGCAACACGAGCTTCCGGTGTCATCAACACCAGTGAGATCGCCTGCAAGGGAAGATCTCCATTTGAGAGGCAAAGCACTTCAATACTTTCCTGGCTCAAACCAAGACTACGTACATCTTTACTCACCTCGGGTTGCCAGCGACCTACCGTTGTACGAGTGAGATGGGTAACACCTTCTCCTGCAATCTCTTCCCATTCATCAGCCTGACGCAGAGCTTCTAATAAGACAGAGTCAACATCCAGAGGTTGCATTTTGCTCTCCATCGGCACCAATTGACGATGAAAGGCAAAACGTCCATTCACCCAGCGCAATGAGTGGCTGATTGACTGGGTCACGGAGAACTCCAGGCGACGCTGCATCTCACTTGCATTCATCCAGCCCCGTTCTACTAGCATCATCAGGGCCATCTGCATATCTCCCTGGGCAAGTTCTCGAATCGCTTGTGCGCGTGCTGGAACAAGTTTGTTAACAAGACAAAGCATTCCAAGCAAGTCCGGTTGTACCACACCTTCTTCGTGCAACCCCACAATTTGCCCTTTACGCAAGCTGATAGAAAGTGTTTCTGACCCTGAAGATACAAATAATTTCCCAGTTTTTCCACTCAGCGCGAGCATTTTTAGAATGGATTGCAAACCTAACGTTTGCAGGTCTCCATCCATGATGCGGTCTTGCTGCTCCATCTTTTCCAATTCCTTTACCAGACTAGCCTACGAGTTGTCATTTCTAGATCAATGCCAATGATCTTGTATCAGTTTTACTCCACTCAGCCTTATCTCACACCGTTTTCTCTATCCTGCACAAACTTGTTTAATCGTTGTAAGCAAGTGATCTATATGGAACGGCTTATCGACATAGGTGATTGCTTTTCCCTCCAGGTACGAGCGATCCACCGGAACCTCAAGGTGAGTCAACGCACTCATTACTACAAAAGCAGGGAAAGCATACAATGCGTTAATAGAAAGACAACGCATCACCTGATACCCATTCATCAATGGCATAATCAATCCGTTACCACACACTGCGGATGCCAATCCAAACACTGCTCAAGTGCTTCTAGCCCATCATGGGCCACTGCTACTTCGTATCCAACTTCAGAGAGAAGACACTGTTGTATTGTCTGAGTAATATCCACATCATCATCTACCACCAGAACACGCCTGTTCCCATTATGGATATTAAACTGCAATTGCGTATCTTTACACTCATCGTAGTGTAACAATCGCTCCAATACTTTGAGATAACGCTGCAATTGTCCCATCTCAAAGGGTTTTTGTAGCAACGCCACAGCACCAACTCGCTCAAGCGTTGAGCGCGACACTGATCTACTGCTCAGCGCAATAGTTAGTCTCGTACGAGGCCATTGTCCCTCACGGCTTCCCACCAGACCTGATACCGGCAAGCCACGTTGTACTGTCGAAGTGTCTTTCTCTACCATCAAGGGAGAAAGTACTTCATCCAGGTCATACAACAAAATATCTCCCTCAAGATCCTTTGCTCCATCTCTCCCCACTGCCACCGTCGCAGGATGCATCACAGCTTCATAACCCCAACACTGAATATTCGTCATCAGTACACGAGCAAACGTATGCTGATGGCAAACGATCAGTATACGAAGCGGTTGCCACTGATCCATCGTGGTTTCACTCCCAGTGCCAGCAAAAAGCACCTGTACATCTCTATATGAGCTCATCCAATTACTTTCCCGTCTTACCCAGGTGACTTCCCCTTGCTAATATCTTTGGTAAGACAAAGAATCTCTCCACTTTCTCTAAAATAAGAAAGCACAATGGTCTATAGTGTACGCCAAAAGCTGTTAGCTAATTATAAAAAAACGGTGTCAATATATTAAAATACTATTAAATATTTTGCATCTTCGACATGAGGTCGAAAAACATAGCCAATACCAGGTTCGGTGAGGATATAGAGTGGGTGCGATGGCTCTACTTCTACCTTCAGCCGGAGCTGTCGGACGTAGACACGTAGATAGTCAGCTTCTTCACCATACTCTGGCCCCCACACCGCTCGTAATAAAGAGCGGTGTGTGAGTACTTTGCCAGCATACACCATCAACTGTCGCAACAACTCAAACTCTGTTGGCGTTAAGCGTACCTCTTGCTCTCCCGCACGTACCACACGTTGCGCAACATTCATATACAGGTAACCATCTTCGCTCTGTAAAACCTCTGGATCGCTTTCTCCGGTCGTTTCCATGGCTAGAAGCACGACGCAAACAGGCACGCACCCGCGCTTGTAGTTCCTCAGTGCTAAAAGGCTTTGTCAAGTAATCATCGGCACCCAAATCTAAAGCACGAACTTTCTGCCGCTCTTCTGTTACAGCCGAGAGTACAATGATCGGGATTTGCCAGGATTCGCGCACCTTCACACAAACATCGAGTCCGTTCAATTCTCCGGGCAGACATAAATCCAACAAGATGAGATCGGGTTGGCGAAGGCGGACTATCTCCATTGCTTCTTTCCCATTATCAGCGGCAAAAACTTCGTAGCCACTCATCGAGAGATTCCGACGCAAGATGCGTTGAATAGGCGGCTCATCATCAACAACCAGAATACGTTTTCCCTTTCCTCTCACGACTGCTCTTCTTCCCAATTCCAGAATTATTTTGGCTGTGTTGGTGCCTGAAACACCAGTAGTGGCAGAGGTAACAGCCTCGGCATATACTCCATCATGAGGATAAATGGGCAGCGTAAAGATAAAACATGAGCCGCTATCTGAGGCCGCTTCCACCCAGATATGCCCTTGATGAGCTTCAATAATTCCTTTACAAATTGCCAACCCCAGCCCATTCCCGTAGGAATGTAAACCATAGAAAGACTTAAAGATACGCTCGCGCTCACCCTCCGGTATCCCACATCCCTGATCGAGTACCTGCACACGCAACATATTACTAACAACATCCAGAGTCACGACAATCTCTGCCTGCTCCGGGCTATGACGAGCCGCATTTTCAATCAGGTTATAGCAGACACGCTCTAGCTGCACATGATCCACATAGATGAGTGGAAGATGAGGCAGAGCATGCACATGCATGGGATGTCCAGCGAGGACCTTCGCTAATTTTGCCAGTGTCCCATATACCACCTCGACAACATCACACCACTCTTTTTCAAGGATTAAGGCCCCCATCTCTATACGTGACATCTCGACCAGAGCATTGACCAGAATGGTAAGATGATCTGTTTCGGCATCAATATCTTCGAGCATCTCACGACGATCCTGCTCATCCCACGCAACATCCTCCTGCAGTAAGCCTGTCACCGCGGCTTTAATGGTTGTCAAAGGGGTACGCAGATCATGCGAAACTGAAGAGAGTAAGGCCGATCGGTTTTTCTCATCTCGCACTTGCTCGGTTACATCACGCATTTGGAGAGCATTCGCCGTCAGTTGCCCTTGCTGATTATACAGGGGATATCGTATGAGTTGATAATGGTTATCTGAAGAAGCGCTCTCTGACAAAAGAGAACTATGTCTATTCGGAGCCTCCGAGAAGGTATCCTTGCGTCTGAAGAGGTTCATGTGCAAGGATACAGCGTAGTTCTTGTCGATATACACTTCCCTGAGCAAATTCCCGCAGATACAACTGTACTTCGTCACTATTACGTACGCGTAGCAGCAGTTTCGCAAAGATACCCTCTGTCAGCAGAGAGAGATCTTGTCCTTGTGCCGCTGTAAGAAGTTGAGCACCAGACGCTGATGTTATTTCCTCCAGACGTATCTCGCACAAAGATTCAGCTGCCGGATTCATATACATACAAGTCCCATTGAGAGCAATAACAAACCAGGCATCCTTATCCTTCACTCCATTGGTTGATTGTTTCAACTGCATGAGCAAACGACTTAGTTCACCCAGCATACTCGCACGTGCCAATGCCAGCTTCAGCAGTTTGTGTCAGTAGCGACAGAGTATCAGCCAGCGGATCTTTGCTGCCTTGTAGATGAAATTCAGCCATCGATGGTAAAGCATTCTCACAAGAGGCAGAACTGTCAAGAGCATTCTCCAGCAAGAACCCACGAGGGTCTAATGCTTGCTCTCCCTGATCGGCATACAGGAGCGCTTGTAAGTCCCGTTCACCTCGTACTAACAGGTGCTCGCTAAGAAAACGTAGCAGACTGGTAAAACTCACACCAAACGTATGTTGTGTCTCTTCTCGCACATGCGCCAGAAGTTCTTGTTCATCTGACTGCATGTTCTCCTTTGTTCCATTCGCACTCCCCTCTGCTGGCATAGTAAGGTCAAGGGAGCCTGACATCGTCTGCTGGTGGGCTCTTTCAAGCTGTTCGATGGCCTCCTGAAAACGACTACGCTGATGAGCTGATTCAAGCAATAGGCCGTTATGAATAGCAACAGTAGCCTGGCTGGCAAAGAGCGAAAGGATATCTGCTTTCAGTGGCGTAAAGCCGCCTGGCTCTGGCGAAAAGAGCAGAAGAGCACCATAAATGGTGGAGTCGGAGACCAATGGATAACTGAAGATAGAATGCATTCCCAGTTCGCTGGCAAATTGACGACTCTCGGGGAAACGCTCATCGGTGGCAATATCGTAGGAGACGTAAGGCTGACGCCGATGTAATGTCCAACCAATGATAGACTGGGCACTGATACGTACGTTCTGACCAAAGATCAGATCTAATGCTACCGGATCTAGCCTTGACTGTGCCTCCAGACATAACCGCCTTTTACGTCGATCAATCAGAATAACAGCAGAAGCAACATTGAGGGCACTGGCAATACCAACTACGATCTGGTTGAGGATCGTAGAGAGATCCATTTTTGAGGTGAGAGCGCTGGAAACATCTTTGAGGGCCTGCCGTTGCCGATCTTGTATCTGTGCGCTGCCATCGATTTGCGCACTTTCAATAGCTGCAGCAAGCACACGCACCACAGCGCTGATCAGTCGTTGAAGGGTTTTATCTGCATAGGCCTGAGAAACCTTGCTGCCCAGCTCCAGCGTTCCCAGCACTCGGCCTTCAACTATCAGAGGGGCAATCAACGTAGAATGTAACTGATGATAGCCGCTGAGCGCATCCCCACTAGTCGCAGGAGGACCGTCCAAACCATTAGGGTAATCATGAATCATCAGCGTTGGGGTACGCAAGACAAGCTCTAATTTTGAACCTTCACAAGGGTGTTGATGCTGAAATACTGCCCATATCCCAGCTTCACGGTGACAGACAGTCACACGCACAGCTTGACGATCATGCCGTAGGAGCACCACTCCAAAAACATCAAAAGGAATAGCTTGCTCCAATTCAGCAGCCAGGCGGGTATAGTCAGGCTTTGTTCCGCGTACGCTGGAGACAATACGCGCAACACGCTCAACAATAGTAGACTCTTCTATTGTGGACGTGTATATTCTTGTTTCCATTACTTCCTTGCCAGTCCTCACCGACATGTATCCAGGACCAACGACTTTTCAACTAGCGTGCTTCTCTGCGTAAGTATATCGTGAAAACTTTAGCTACACACCTCCCGTCTCTATGAGTCCCATTGCTGAAAAAGAACCAGATACTCATAAATACGTTTTAAATGCACGGCATTAACATTTTGTGTCTTGTTGTCTTCACGAGCCAGGACAAAAAGCCTCTACCTTTAACATACTCACAGAGTATACCATACTCGTGTACATCCTCGTCAATAATCTCGGTCCTTTGGTTACCAGCCCTGGTGAATACGATTATAGTGTAACACTATCGACATCACCTCTCCTTTCCTTTCTCTCAAACCGGTCTTACCCATCTCCTTCGTATGCTTAAATGAAAAAACATGAAATTCCATACTTCTTTTATGATATAATATTAGAAATTGCTCTTAAGTCCCCTTGTAAGCAGTGCAGATAATAATGAGGATTTCCATACTTATACCTCTGCTATGCACTATAACTTGCATGTCTTATATATTTGTCTTCTGTAATACTGATCCTGCTGGACCATAAATGCCTGGGATGGCCCCATGAGACATCCCGGTAACTATTCAGGTACCCTCGCCACCGCAGGTGGCTCGCTCTTGTTTTATGCGGGTTGCGTGTTTGCGGCGCAAACACGCAACCCGCATAAAACAAGAGCGAAGCGCCGTAGGCGCTGAGGAATCAGAAAAAGAGACCTGAATAGTTACCGGGATGACTCATGAATGAATGCTACTTCACATAACCAGTCAATTCAACATACCCCTTCCCCTCTAGCGGTTTACTTCCGCTCTGTCCCTTGATATTCACTGCACCTTCCCAGTATGTGTTCCCTGTTGAGTTGTAGACCACCAGCTCCTGATCTTTCAGTTGCGGTATGATCGTCAGGGACGCCTGTAACTGCGGATCACTGATATTGATCTGCCAGCCAGATGGATAAATTATCCCGGTCTTTGGGCTTATCCATTGGCCAAGTACCTTTGTGTGTAGCGCACTGGCAGGAATCAGGTGGCTCATTGCGTTGGCAGCGATATATCCCGCGTAGGCTGAGGTTGTCTTCCCGGTAGCATCCCTGATTAAGTACAGCATCAATTCAGTATTATTATCCAGCTGAATGCTGTACCAGTCCCAGCCTCCGCCTGTCAGCGTGAGAAAATTTCCCCATTGGTGATCCATCCAGGCCTGTCCTGTTACTTGCAACGACTGATTATGATCTGTGATCATACCAGATACAGCCATTCGTGTACGAGAGTAATAATACGAAAAACCACCCAGTCCATAAGCAATTATGCCATTGCCATTATGGAGCGTAGCAGGTTTGAGACCTATCAGTTTCAGATTGATAGCATAATCCTTTATCTCGGCAACTAAGTGGTCCAGCCCATTCAAGCCCTGGATCGTCCAATCTCCAACACGCACATCAATACCTTTTGTCGATGTACCATCGGGTATCACGGCATTCGGCTCGGTGACACGGCGCTGATCATAGTGAAACTCGCCGCGCGTGATATCAGAGATGGCAAAGTGCGAGGCATACACAGGAGGAAAATCACTGCGTAATACCTGGAAGATGACCAGCTCAAAGCCATAGTGACGCATCTTATTACCAGCACCAGTGACATCCAGGTGTCCGGTATAGTACCACCACTCAGTCAGGTTACAATGTGCTCCCTCATCCTGCGGAAAACGGATAGGCGGCAAATTCAGTGGCTTGTGCGCCGTGCTTACTACTGGCAGTTGCTCCGAGGTGGAAACCAGTCCGGGAAAACCACAGGAGGAGAGCATCAAGACTACCAGCAGGAACATCCCCAGAAAAAGAAAATGCTGTGTTTTGTGCTCAAAATCCTTGCTCATTGCTTTCCTCCAATATTTACATCGGTTGCTGCCGCATCACCAATATTCCGTGTTCCAGGTACACCAGCCTGCTCCAGCATAGATTCCGTCAGGGCAGGAGGACGGTACTGTACGCCAACAAAGGGTAGCCACCAGTTCCAATTACCGAGCAGACGCATGGTTGCAGGAACCAGCAAACCTCGTACCAGGGTAGCATCCAGTACAACGGCAAGTGCCATACCAAGCCCAAGAGCTTTCACAAGGATCATATCGGCTGTGGCAAAACAGGCACTTACCACAATGACAATAACTGCTGCGCTGGTAATAATACCACCACTACGCTGTAGACCAAGCGCAACTGCCCGCGTGTTATCACCTGTCTGCCAGAATGCCTCCTGCACACGCGAGAGCAAGAAGACTTCATAGTCCATCGAGAGGCCAAACAACGAGCAAAACAACAGAATGGGACTGGACGCCTCCACAAATCCCAGCGGCGTGAAACCGAGAATCTGATGTAAGAAACCATCCTGGAAAATCACGACAAGTGCCCCATAGCTGGCCATGATCGAGAGAGTGTTCATCATGATAGCTTTGAGCGGGAGCACAACAGAACGGAAGAGGAAAAGCAAAACAATATAAGTAGTCAGTGCTACAATCAACACCGCCTTGGGAAAGTCGCTATAGAGCGAGTTGACATAGTCAATATTGCCAGCGGTGCCACCATCGATCAACATTGTCATACCATGAGCAGGAGGCGTATTGCGGATAGTCTGTACCAGAGTCTGTGATCGCAAGTCAACCATACCATATTTGCTGATTACCTGGATCATGACTGTGTTGCCTGACACCGATGATTTGATAAAGGCCAATAGATAGGGATCTGCGATCTGCTGTGGGTGAGCGTAAAGCAATTGGTATTGGTCCAGTGTCAAACGAGGATCAGCACTAACAATGCTATCGACTCTTGCGACGCGAGGATCGGCCTCGACGCGTTGCACATAATAGTAGAGATCACGAATATTGTCCGAAGTCAATACATCACCTCTGGTCTGTACAACCATCAGGATAGGAGTCGTTTCTGGTCCATTGAAACGACTGGCAAGGAGATCAAATGCTTCTCTTGAGGGAACACCTACAGGCAAAATTGAAGCATCTGGCGCTGAGAAACGCACTCCCAGAAAGGGAAGGCCAAACCCAATGAGCAAGCACAGTACAGGTACCAAGACGCGTACGGGATAGCCCATCACAAATTGCGAAAGTCGATACCAGAAGCCATACTGAAGATCGGCTCCTGACTGCAAAGGTTCTTTTGTAGTCGCTACCGCCGAACGTTTCCACAAACGGGGTAGACGCACAGGCAAGGCATTTACTTTCAATCCGAGAATCGAGAGCATAGCAGGTAGCAGTGTCAAAGCTGCCAGAACCGCCAGGAGTACCACCAGTACACCACCTATCCCTACTGAGTGCAACATGTTAATATGGAAGAAGGTAAGTCCCAGCAAACCGATAGAGACGGTGAGACCAGAGAAGGCTACGGCTCGTCCTGCGGTAGCAACCGTCAGGATCACTCCCTCTTCAACACTACACCCACGCGCCATCTCCTCTCGAAAACGGCTCACCATGAACAATGAGTAGTCCACGCCAAGGCCTAAGCCAAACAGGGTGGTAATATTGAGGACAAATATAGAGAGCGGTGTGAGCTGACCCAGGCCAAATATCAGCGCAAGAGATACCACAACGGCAAATCCGCCTACCAGTGCTGGAAGTATAGCGGCTATCACTGAGCGGAAGACGAAGAGCAACGCAATAATTGCAAAGGGAAAGGCGAGTAATTCCGCACGTCGCAGATCACTTTCACTGACAGCCTGGATATCTTCATAGAAGACAGGACCCCCACCAATACTGAACTTTAAATCAGGGACGGGTTGCAAACGGTGCTCCAGATCTGGTAAGAGTTTAGGTGCACTGTCCGGGTCAGATTTGAGAAGTACGTTTACATATGCCGCCCGACGATCTAACGAGATCTGACGTGGATTATCGAGAAATGTCACGATTTGAGACACCTCTGACCAGCCACGCAGGTTTGCGAGCGATCGCTCAGTTTGTTGGATAAAGGACGGATCATCCACCGTATAGCGTTGACTGGTAAAGATCACCTGCACCACTGTCAGGTTGAGGTGCAATTTTTGTACCAGTACATCAATAGCCTGTTGCGATTCAGCATCAGGGCTGACAAAGCCACCAGAACGCAACACCTGACTGGCCTGCGGAGCAAAAGGTAGCGCAACAGCAACGGCAACCATCCACAGGCCTACAATCAACCAGCGAAAGCGGGTGGCTATTTTGCCTAGATGGTAGAACATAGTCAAGCCTTTCTCTAACAGACGTAAAAGAGGTGCAGATGACCTCTCGACGCACACCTGAAGTTGTTGTATGATGCTAGGCATCATATACTATCCACATCCAATCGTAGGTCCACTCTCTTCAGGTTGTCAAGAAGCACAAACGCTTCACAACACAAACAGAGAGACACTCATCCTGTCAGGCAACCTTTGATACACCTGACAATCAATGACGATAAGCTGAGGAAGTGCCAGATAAGAGACATTTCACAAAGGTTGCCTGTACACAGTGCTCCTGTTGTTATCGATTGACATGTCAGCCTTGCCAACCGATAACCGCAGATATACGTCCTTTTAGAAGGAGTTATCTTATGGCCAAACAAACACCTGAAAAAAAAGCGGTCGTTTCTTCGACGCATGTGCCAATCAAGGTTATTACCGTTAATCGACAGGCCTACCACGACTATACCGTTGAGCAAACAATAGAGGCTGGCATCTCACTGGTTGGCACCGAGATTAAATCTATCCGTGAGGGTCATGTAAACTTACGTGGTGCTTATGCGATGGTCCGCAATGGTGAAATATGGTTAGAGAATGCTCATATTGCCGTTTACGAGCATGGGAACCGCAATAATCATGAACCTATGCGTAACCGTAAACTGTTACTGCACAAACGCGAGATCACTCAACTGTTAAAGAAAGTCGCTACGAAGGGCTTGACACTCATCCCGATCAAGCTCTATCTCAAGGGAGGCAAAGCAAAGATAGAGTTAGGCCTCTGCCGTGGTAAAAAACTCTACGACAAACGTGACGCTATTGCGGAACGTGATGTCAAGCGTGACATTGAGCGCATTGTTCGAGGAAGGTAGTATGACAATTCTTGGTCTACACCATATACAAATCACTATCCCTCGTGTGATGAATAACAGGTATCTCACAACTTTACGGTGGCTCGCCCTGGGATATTTGTTGGTCGAGAAGCCAGGAGTATTACGGAACGCAGGGGCCTCTGGCTTCACGGCCAAGGGGACCTAGGAAGCGCCTGTAGGCGCAGAGGAGTCATAGAAGACGGGGATCCGAAGAGTTACATCCCTCGCGGGGCTGATTAACAGGGTCGTCAATTTTATTGTGCACCTCCTGGGACATGGCATGAAGATCGGAAGCCAGAAGCATTCGTGAGCTAGGAGCTTCTGAGACTCAGGTCGGTTGGAAAGGCAGGATCCATATATCCGATCCTATCTATTGAGCTTTGCGTTGATTATACAGTGTCACTAGGGCAATAACACAACCCGCAAAAATCAGTATGACCGCCACTAACACCAACACAAACAATATCACACGCATTCCCCCATCGCCAGCAGCACTTAATACCATCATCACTAAAGCCAACATAGCTATCCTCTCTGTTCAATACGATCAAAATAGTGGCACATGTTTCATTCCCATACCTTATCATAACTCTACAGTTAGAAATGGGGTAACAAACACAGCGATTATGGTACCTCCTCTCCTCATGAGTCATGTTGGTAACTCTTCAGATCTCCTCGCCACCTGCGGTGGCTCGCTCTTGTTTTGTGTGGTTTTGTTGTCCGTGGCAGAAGTTGCGTCGCAACCTCTGCCACGGACAACAAAACCACACAAATGATAGTATTACCCGTTTCTCTTTAACTTGCCAGTCCGCTTGGCATAGCGCTCCGCCATGCCAAAGATAAAGATGCTGACCGGAATACTCACAACACCTGTTATGATCAGTGGCCAGGTAGCATTCCATATCTCAGCAGACCAGATCACTTGATTTCTCAGCAAGCCTGCACGTAAGCCTTCCAGCACATAGGTCGCAGGAGAAATACGCGCCAGAGGTTGCATCCACACGGGTAAGACCTCTACAGGATAATAGACACCGGATACCAGCAACAGGATTGCACGCACAATGTATGACATCTGCGAACCACGTTCAGTGTAGAGCAGTGGTAAGACAGCAGCACCAATACCAAAGCCGATGAATGAGACACTTCCCATCAACAACATAAACACAGCAGTCATGTAGTTGGCGCGGCTCAGATCCAGGTGGAAGAAAGCTCCGACAACAAGCAACTGTACAAATGTGAAAAGCAGACCATGTGCAACAGCATACCAACAACTTCCGATCAGGTGCGTAAAACGCGAGATGGGAGCCATAAATGTATGTTCAATTGTGCCCTCCCAGCGCTCTATCGTAATCAAATCGGTCACTCCCTCAAAGGTTACACTGAGGTATGACCAGACCGACGTTCCAATCAACAGGTAGAGGACCAGATAACTGGTATTGATCTTCACTCCTGTAATAAGCTCTGCACTGGCTCCAATGTAGGTAACTGACATGGCATTGACGATGTTGTATACCAACCAGACCACTTCCCATGCCCAGTACCGCTTCGTCAGATTCCAGTTTCGTTCAAAAAAGGCGTAGGTTGCACGCCCCTGGTGCATCAGCGTAGACATCGATGCTATTCCTCTTCTTCTCTTTCCGCTTCAAAGACTTCAAATGCCTTCTCCCAGCTTCCATAGCGCTGAATATCGTCCGCTGTGATCTGCTGGGAGGCTGTATAATGTATGAAGACCTCGTTCATTGTTGCAGGAGTCCCACGTCCCATCAACTCGGTGACGACACGCTTCAATTCAGCCGTCTCACCAATGGCAGTGATACGCCCCTGGTCGATGATGGCAACACGATCACAGAGCGCTTCGGCCTCGTCCATATCATGGGTAGTGATCAGAATAGTAGCATTATGCTGTTCACGTAGTTCCTTGATAAAGTTCTGCACGTCCATCTTTGAGCGAGGATCAAGACCGGTCGTCGGTTCGTCAAGCAGTAAGACGATGGGTGCTGTCAGAAAGGCACGCGCAATAGCAACCTTTTGTTGCATACCACGCGACATATTCTCCAGCGGTGCACCAATACGATCAGACTTAATCCCCAGACGAGCAAGGATACTTCTGATCCTGGCTCGTGCTTCCGCACCAGGCATATCGTAAAGTCGTGCTGCATAGATCAAGTTCTCCATCGGCGACAACTTCTTGAAGAAGGAAGCTTCGACACTCACCCGGTTGATCAGTCGCTGTACCATGCGCTCATCTTTAATGACATCGTAGCCAAAGATCCTGACTGATCCCGTATCGGGGATCAGAAGCGTTGAAAGTATACAAATCAACGTAGACTTACCAGAACCGTTAGCTCCTAGAATACCCACAATCTCACGGCGCTGAATAGTCATGCTCACATTATCAACAGCACGTATTTCACGCTTTTTCTCGTATTCTTGACGCTTCTTACCCCACAGCGGACGTGGCTTTTTAAAGATCTTAGAGACACCATCAATTACCACAGCAGCTTTGGTAGTATCAATGACGATATTATCTGCTAATTGAGTTTGTGCATCGAGATCGGGTACAGGCACGTTTTCTCTCCTTTGCAACAAGATAAAAAATCACAACAAAAAACCGTGGGACTGGATTTTTCTGTTAACCAGTGCCCACGGCTGAGGGTGTTTCTTTTACACACCTACTCAGATGAAATAGGTGGACTACCCCAGGAAATGGGCACACTGATCCCTTGAGCGACAAAGGTGACAGGTGCAAAAAGCATCCCACCATCACCAATGGTGCACTTAAGATCGATGGGCATGGTATGACCGTAAGCGGTGGTGAGACCACGTAGACGTGTCATGCAGTGTAATTGTACATTGATTACCATGCTCGCCATCTCCTTCCATAAGTTTTTTTCTAACAATTCCGAAAAGGCCTGTTTATTCGCCTTTTTGAGGATATTACACACGTAATTCCCCATCGATTTTAAGTATACGTGATTCTTTAGCGATCTGTCAAGGGCCAGGAGTGCTAAAAAGCCTCTTTGCTATTGAGGAGATTCGACAAAGTCAGCAAGTTCGCCACGTTAAATCGTTTGTACCAGGCGGATATGTTGCTGAATTGCTAGTTCTGCACTCCCGCAACTCCATTCACGAATAACAAGGCGATAAAGTGTAAGATAACCATTCTGCTGGGGATAGAGAGCCGTAACATAGCCACGGCCCAGGCGAGTATCATCAAATGTCGCAACGACATAGCGTTTCCCATTGGGATCGATGGCAATGTGACGTGCCAGGTCTAATGTTTGTAAGTGTACAGGTGGCGCATTGGGAATATCAACTGACCTCGTTGGAGAGGCCAGCGTTGAGATAAGTGATTGCTCACTATCCAGTGTTTCATTTATGGACATAGGATTCTCCTAACATACAACCAGAAAGTCTTGCAGTCTGCTAGCTGTAGAAATCACAAACTGCAAGCTACAGTGTACGGGAGTCCACCCATTTGGTCAAGCAAAGTAGTTTATAAGTCCTCTTGTAAGAGCTTTTCTACGCGCTGACGCCTCCAGAGGTCGGATAGGAAACTCCATAGACGCAGAGGGAGCCTGCGCAAGAAGTGCGGATGCCGCAGAACATAGAAGAAGAGGCGCGGTTGCAGGTGCTTCCATAAGTCTGGCAACTCGTTCATCTCTCCGCTACGATGAGGATGTTCCAGACTCTCTGGATCAGCCCAACGGCCACGAACATAAATATCTCCGAACCGCTCCAGAGTTGGAGCTTCCTTTGGTGCGGTCGTCGCCAATCCCTGGATATACTCATAGGGAGTCTGCGAAGGCTGAATCTTGATGCCTGCCCAACTCGCCAGCAGGCAGAGGCGGCCATACAACTGGGTTGGCAGATCATAACGATGGAAGAGACGCCGCCACCAGAGGCCAAAGAGAATACAAGCAAAGAGCAGAAGCAGAATGATGCTCCCTAAGGCCACTCCTACCTGCTGATGCAATTGAGCTTGAGATCCTGTCTGGGCATTGGTCGCAGTGGTGTTTGGTCCATCCACTCCAGCAAGATCATGTCGATGCTGCAATCCGGGAGGAACAACACTCTTTCCAGGATTTGTGCCAACACTACTTGCTCCATTCCCAGGGAATTGATTGGGAAGAGGGCGTGAGAAGGCCGGAAAGCTTGCTGACGGTTCAAAATTGATCCAGCCATACCCGGCAAAGTAGACCTGCGTCCAACTATGGGCATCCGTACCATAAACAACATGTTGATGATTCTTCGCATCATTTTCGCCGTTGGTATACCCAACGGCTACACGCGCCGGAATACCTAAGGAACGCGCCATGACCGCCATTGCACTGGAAAAGTAGTTACAAAACCCTGCATGGTTACTACGGAATAGAAACCATGAAACGCCTTCTTCGCCCGGAGGTAGCTGGACATCCAGGCTATATGTAAAGTTTGTGCGCAAGTATGTTTCCAGGGCAACCACTTTATCATACATTGTTGGAGCTTGAGCGGTAATCTGCCTTGCAAGGTCAGTAATTTGTGGGTCGAGGTTATTTGGTAACTGTACATTTGCCTGCACAACAGCCGGACTATAGTATGTCACAGGAAGCGCTCCATCATAGTTTGCGGGAAACTGCGGAAAATCTACGGGCATCGGAACCAGACGCAATGTTTTTTCATCTGCCGAGGAAACCAGGGACGTTATCGTATAGTGTGATCCAGCAACAAGCCTGCCACTCTGCGCCAGCCATGACACAACTGCGCCACTTGCAGTACTTGCCATCACTTTAGCTGGCTGGCTCACTGAAACAATGTCGGATGCACCCAGCAGATATGGATACTGTTCGCCAGGAGGACTCACAACTGCAATATTCTGCGTCACGGCATGAATTCAATGCGGAACCAGATGGCAATACTTGATTTGCCTGGACAGGCAGGTCCCCTGTTGCTCCATTCGTCCAGCCTCGACCCGTGTAGGTATCATAGTTAAGGGACGTAAGATACTGTAAACCTGCATCATTTGTTTGGACGGTGAGAACCACATCATGATTAAGGTTTGGATTTCCCCCTAAGACTAATGTATCTCTAAAGTTTCCGTGATTAGCAGGAGTCGTACCACCGCTGACGGAGATAATACGGTTCCAGGTATTCTGAACTTGTACCCATGGATTAGCACTTACATTCCAGATCTGTGAAGCAGTTGCATCTGTATATCCCCACGGCAAGATCCAGGAAAAGATTAAAATGCCAATTGAGATCAGCGCTCCTGCCTGCATTATATCCCAGCCAATATCGTCGGCATATCGTAATCCTTGCAGCTGCCAACGCCGTATCGATTCATAGAGGTTGAAGCGGAGCAGCAAAAGGAGTGAAGCAATCAGAAAGACGATGAGGAAGACAATATAACGATCATCTACATTGCTCAGATTGATGAGGAGGACGACGGCATTAGCAACAACCATCAGCCAGGGACTGCGGGTGCGATATACAAGCCAGGCACTTGTGTAAGCCAGGATGAAACCCAACGTTACGATGAAGAATAGGAAGATCGAGTCATCGTCGCCAGTGCCTCCACTAAGCACAGTCATAAACCAGCTCTGCATCCCATGTAAGAGCCTGATAGTATCGCCTCCATAGAAAGCGCCGGATGTCTGCCAGAAGGCCAGTACCAAACTAAGGCCGATGGCAATGGCATGGACAAGTAGACGCGGAAAGCGTTTTTGCTTGGCAGCAATCACTCCGCCTATCAAGCCGAGAGCAGTTGTCAGTGAAAGGATACTGAGATGCGCGACCCACCCCGCAGCCTGTACACACCAGATAGTGCTGTACACAACTGTAGCAAGCAAGAATAATGAAAACCATCCTTCTGCCAGCCCAAGGCGCACTTCAAGTACAGGTTTGCGAGAACGAAACCTGCCACCAGGGCCATCATCATGCTTTGGTCCATCAGAGAAATCTTTGAGAGTCGTTCAATTGCTGCCTCTTGCATTGTTATTATCCCCGTTGTGTATAACGTGCATTAGGACCACTTTCCAGTATCTGAGTAAGAGATTCTCTACACTTGATGCGCATAACAGGGATACCAGCCCCTTCCAACAATGCTAATGTATCTTCGTCAGAGGATCGATTCTCAAACGACGCCGCATTGAGTCCCACAACCGCTACCTGTACACCACGACGCTGGAGATGGCGTAATCCATCATGCCAATCGCGAGAACTAGATGACGTAATGACAATGGCTACCGTATTGCGCCCAAAGTGTAATGCATCGAGAGAGAGGGCTTCTTTCAGTTCTGGTCCTGGTCCAGCCGCGACCACTGCCAATAACTCAAGCACACGCTCAATCTGTCGATCTCCACGGTCTAGCGAGAGGACTTCACGATGATGACTGTTCACAATCATTCCCACCGAGAGATCCTGGCGAAGCAGATAGGTTGCAATTGTGGCTGCAAGGGTTACCCCATATTCTTCCGTCGAATGCTCCCCCTGCCCTCCCTGAACCGCTTCATGCAAATCGAGAACAATCCAGGCATCGACAGCAGGGTCCAGGTCAAACTCCTTCACCATCAGTTTATTATAATGCGCGCTGGAACGCCAATGAATACGGCTGAGTGCATCACCAGCGACATAGTCGCGAATCGTGGTCGCATTGGTAGTGGTTTGTAAAGCACGCCGCGAACTACGCCCTCTCCCAGGTAAGCCACCAGTAAAGAGAGCGAAATTGGTAATTGGTAATATACGCGGCAATACCAGCACTTCATGCGAAGCGGCAAGGAAGATACGTCGCCGAAACAGGCCAAAAGGGTCACCACTCGTGGCAGTAACGGGGCCAAGGCGAAAACGTCCACGTTGCCGACAGATGCTTCGTGCTCGCCACGTTGAGCGCTTGCGCCCTCCCATACTGGCCACATAGCCCGCTCGATGTCCTGGCAGAGTTGAACCATCAGCGATCTGAACCCACAATTTGGGCAAGGCACTCAGGTTATCCAGCACTAAGCGCTCGTCGAAGATCTCACCAACTTGCACACGCCCATTCGTTGCCGCACGACGAAACATCAGCTTACGCAGGCTATAATGTGCCCACGACCAGGAGAGAACGAACAACGTCAGCAAGACGTAGGTTAGCAGATACAGAACCTTCCAACCGCTACTGATGGCAAAAAAAGCCAGGATGATCACGAGCAGTACAGCTTGCCAGGGCCGCATAGTTTAGCGCCCCTTCCCGCCACTAACCCATGCATTGGGCACAGGAACACTCTGCAAGATCTCATCCAGCAGAGTTGTAGAAGTAATCGCACGAACACGTGCAGATGGAGTGACAATGATACGATGAGCAAGCGTTGGCTTTACAAGCAGTTTTACATCATCAGGGATAACATAGCCACGCCCACGCATAGCCGCCAGGGCTTGCGAGGTGCGGAACAATGCCAATGATCCGCGAGGGCTGGCACCCAGATAGATATTCGCGTGATTACGTGTTGCGCCGGCAATCGCCACAATATACTCACGGATCGATGGATCAACGTGAATAGTGCGAACCTGCTGTTGGATTACAACCAACTCTTCGGCAGTCATAATCTGTGTCAGATCCTCTAACGGATGGTGGTGCTGGTGGCTATCCAGGATATTGATCTCATCCGCTGGTTTAGGATAACCTAGCTTGATGTTCATCATAAAACGGTCAAGCTGGGCTTCAGGCAGAGGAAACGTCCCTTCATATTCGATTGGGTTCTGGGTTGCCATGACCATAAACGGCTCCGGCAGGCGATAGGTCACACCATCCACTGTAACCTGCCCTTCCTCCATCGCTTCTAGCAAGGCTGACTGCGTTTTAGGAGTCGCCCGGTTCACTTCATCGGCCAGCACAATCTGTGCCATAATCGGCCCTGGACGAAATTCAAAATTTCCTGTTTTCTGATTGTAAATGGAGACGCCGGTAACATCACTCGGCAAAAGGTCAGGCGTAAATTGGATACGCTTAAATGAACATCCAATAGAACGAGCAATTGCTTTTGTCAGAACAGTTTTACCAACTCCAGGCACATCTTCGATAAGTATATGTCCATGACAAATAACGGCAATCAGGCTGAAAGCCACGGGTTCAGCCTTTCCAACAATAATGCGTTCAACGTTACCTACAACACGTTGTACAGCGGTCGCCAAGTCCTGTACTGACTGCATTTTTTATCTATCTCCCCAGCGAAGTCTGACCGAGGCTCACACCTGGATATATTCACATCATTTAGTACGTGTTAGTGTATCCCATACCAGGACAAACGACAAGCACTCAGAACGATATAGGCTATCTATTATTTTTGGCCACAACGTCTTCATCTCTGACACAAAAACTTGACGAATACCCACCAACATAGGCCGATTTCTGCTTGAAAACAGCACATCACTTATTATTTACTAATACGTTACCAGGTGTGTTTTTGTTGCACTCAATGGTACCTTCCTCCACCAGTTCCATCCCTGTTTCCTCGTACATTCTGCTTCCCGGAAGAAGCTGATACGTACAACACTATCGCAATCCCTTGGATCAGACAGCCTGGATATGTGAGAGGCCAAAGAGTCTCAACACCAAACTATCACGCACTCGGTCAGGTAAGAAACGCAGGAGAACGACTATGCTGGCTCCCCGTCCAACAGGATAGCGCGTTTTCGGATGACGAGAGGTCAGTGCATGGATAACAGCAGTTACTACGACATCTGGGACATCCAGATGTTGACTGGCCAACGCTTTGCTGAGCGCTGCAAGCCCGGATGCGTACAGTTGTTGCTGAGGCTTCGAAAACTGTTGTCTGGCCTGTTGGGCACTCGTTCCCGATTTTTCAAAGATCTTCGTCTGCATGCCCAGCGGTTCAATGATGGAGACAGATATACCCCAGGGGCGAAGTTCGCCACGCAGTGCATCGGTAAGAGATTCCAGCGCCGTTTTCGCTGCTGAGATCACCCCGAAATAGGGAAGCGTTACTCGTCCGCTTGCCGCTCCTATGTTGATAAGATGCCCACGTGCTTCCCTCAGCAGAGGAAGAAATGCCTGGGTGACCGCAACCTGTCCGATGACGCTGACCTCGAATTGCCTGCGTACCTCCTCAACTGGAGTCAATTCAATCGGACCTTCAACGATAACACCGGCATTATTCACCAGTCCGACAAGTCCTGCACTCCCGACCTCCCCAGCAACGGTTTTCGCAGCCTGGGCAATGGAAGCGGGATCAGTGATATCGAGCAAGATGGGGATAATACGAGTAGAAATGTCACGTTGGAGCCTCTCTCCATCAGCAACTTTTCGCACGCCAGCAAAGACTTGAAATCCTAATGCATCGAGCCGACGAGCAGTAACCGTGCCAAGGCCGCCCGATGCTCCTGTAATCAAAACAGCTCCTCTGTGTGTCTGAATTGGTGTCTCCATAAGGATGACGTTCCTTTCGCTGAAAGAAGAACAACTTGTCTCTTCATCCAACATCTGCTATAATAAACGCTACGTATCGTGTCTTTATTTGGTATTACAAATGTACACGATACGTAGCGTATTGTCAAGAAAAAATTCCTCAGAAGCAAAGAGGTGAACAGAGATGGTCGAGCAGAAGAACCAGCAGGAATCCTCTGCCCCAGGTCGCCGACGAAGCGATCAGGCACACCAGGCAATTTTGCAAGCGACCAGAGAAGTGCTGGAGCAGGTGGGCTATCGTGCTATGACAATTGAAGCGATTGCGGCAAGAGCTGGCGTGGGGAAAAAGACGATTTATCGCTGGTGGCCTTCCAAAGCCGCTGTGGCTCTTGAAGCGCTGACGGCCTATGCCAGGGCACATACGCCTTTTTCAGATACGGGTTCCCTGGAGGGAGATTTACTGGCCTACTTTGAGTATGCCTTTCCAGTCTTGCAAGGGAAATCAGGAACTGTATTGAGTGGGCTGGCGGCTGAGGCGCAGTTGGACACTGCATTTGCGCATGAATTTCAGCGTGTGTTTATTGTGCCACAGAAAGCAGCGCTGGTCGCCCTCTTGCAACGTGACGTACAACGGGGTGAACTGACTCCTGATACTAATCTGGACGTACTGGCAGACTTGATTTATGGTGCAAAATGGTATCGCTTTCTCCTGTATCCTGCGCCACTGGATGATGCATTCGCCAGGGAAATCGTCGCGCTGATCCTGCGTATGAAAAAGTGAAGTGTATTAGCTGAGTAGTTGCTCAAGAGTGAAACAAACAGAAAGGACGGCGTTATGGCCTTACCATACGAACGCTGGATCAGCCTTGAAGAATACCACGAGATGGAGCGTACCAGTGAGATCAAGTATGAGTACTCAAATGGGCGTGTCTACGCAATGTCAGGAGGAACGTTTGAGCACTCACAAATAGCGCTCAATCTGGGTGCCGCGCTAACTCCTCACTTGCGTGGCAAAATTTGCCGAGTAGCGAACTCTGATATGAAGGTGTTGCCGTTAGGTGATGAAAATCCCTCTTATTTGCCTGATGTTACCGTTACCTGCAATCCTGAAGACTACAAATATGGCTCTACGGCTATTCGCTCCCCGCGTCTCATTATCGAAGTGCTTTCACCATCGACCGCCTACAAAGATCGTGGAGAGAAATTAAGGGTCTATCAGTCATGTCCGACAGTTGAAGAGTATGTGATGATCAGTACACATCATCAAGAGGTTGAAGTCTACCATCGTGAGGATGCCAACAAGTGGACACTGACCCGGTATACGCATGAACACAATGTGCTATTCGCAAGTGTAGAGCTGACAATACCAGTGGCAGAGATTTATGCGGATACTGGTGTGCCAGTGCTTACATCGGTCTTCTCTACTGATTAGCTAGAAATAGTCTCATGTTCCTGGTAACTATTCAGGTCTCCTCGTCACCTGCGGTGGCTCGCTCTCATTTTCATGAGTCATCCCTGTAACTATTCAGGTACCCTCACCACCTGCGGTGGCTCGCTCTTGTTTTATGTGGGTTGCGGAGTTTGCGCCGCAAACACCGCAACCCACATAAAACAACCTGCGAAGCGCCTCAGGCGCTGAGGAATCAGGAAAAGGGACCTAAGTAGTTACTATTCCTAAAAGCCCTCTCCATTGCTCACAAGGGCTATGCTCACAGCACAGAGTATGCTATCATAGGGACCATGAACCAGAGCGATAAGCAAAATAGAGAAGAACTCCATGCAGTAGTACGCGGAGATGTGCAAGGAGTGGGCTTTCGCTATTTTGTGGTACAGAAAGCCCTGACCATCGGGCTGCGTGGGTATGTACGCAACGAAAGCAACGGCGATGTAGTAGTGGTCGCTCAAGGACCTCGGCCTACCCTCGAACGTCTCCTCACACAGTTACGCCTGGGACCTCCGGCGGCACAAGTGCATGAGGTACAGACAACATGGAGAGAACCGACGGAGCATTTCAGCGGCTTCCACATCCGCTGGTAAAAGATACAAAGAGGACACCAATGATTGATCGCGAGACGGTACAAAATGTAGCCAAACTCGCCAGGTTGGGACTGAGCGAGGAAGATATCGAAACCTTTGGAAACCAGCTTTCCGTTATCCTGGATAATATACGCATTTTGCAAGAGGTCGACGTGAGCGGAGTCTCACCAACTGCACATGCCTCACGTCTTACCAATATTATGCGTGCGGATATTCCACAACCGTCATACTCACCAGAAGTACTGCTGGCTAACGCTCCAGATCAGGAAGACAACTGTTTAAAGGTCAACGCAGTGCTGGAGGGCATGGGATGACAGAATTATATAAATTGACTATCCATGAGGCTGGGGAACTGCTCCGCCAACATAAAATCTCCTCTGTCGAGTTGACACAGGCCCATCTTGACCGCATTCGAGCAGTGGAACCTGAAGTACGTGCTTTTACACTGGTAACTGATGATCTGGCTCTACAGCAAGCGAAAGACGCCGACAAACGCTTTGCCAGTGGCGAACAGTTGTCCCCACTCACAGGTATCCCTCTGGCAATTAAAGATGTAATCTGTACCAAAGGGATCACAACCACCTGTGGCTCCCGTATGCTGGAAAACTTCAAGCCCCCATTTGATGCTGCCGTCATGGAGCGCCTTAATGCCGCAGGAACCGTGATGGTTGGTAAGACAAATATGGACGAGTTTGCGATGGGGTCCTCCACGGAGCACTCGGCCTTCTTTAATACCCACAATCCCTGGGACCTGGAGCGTGCGCCAGGTGGGAGTAGCGGTGGATCAGCGGCGGCTGTAGCGGCGGGTATGGCAATGGGGGCCTATGGTAGCGATACCGGCGGGTCTATCCGTCAACCGGCCTCACTCTGCAATCTGGTTGGTCTTAAACCAACCTATGGACGTGTTCCACGCTTCGGTCTGGTGGCATTTGCTTCTTCTCTTGACCAGATTGGCCCCTTCGCTCGTAATGCACGCGATGCCGCCACGCTCTTACAAGTAATTGCAGGACAAGACCCGCGCGATGCAACCAGTTCACCTGCGCCAGTACAAGACTATAGCGCAGCACTGACAGGGAGCATCAAGGGATTACGTATCGGCGTACCAGAAGAATATTGGGTCGAGGGGACATCGTCGGGTGTAATCAAGACGGTCCGTCAGGACATTGAACTCCTACGTGAAATGGGAGCCGAAGTAGACGAGGTTTCCTTACCACATACAAAGTATGGTGTGGCCGCTTACTATATCATTGCACCTGCCGAGGCTAGCGCTAACCTTGCTCGCTATGATGGTGTCAAGTACGGCTATTCCTACCACGATACCAATGATATGTGGGAAGCGATGGAGAAAACACGCCAGAACGGTTTTGGTCCTGAAGTGAAACGCCGCATTATGCTGGGAACCTATGCTCTCTCTGCTGGCTACTATGATGCCTACTATAAGCAAGCCGAGAAGATACGTTCACTAATCACGCGCGACTTCGAGCAGGCCTTCGAACGCTTTGACGTGCTGGTCAGCCCCACATCTCCAACAGTTGCCTTTAAGCTAGGTGAGATCTCTGACCCCTATCAGATGTATCTAGAAGACGTCTTCACCATTCCGGCAAACCTGGCTGGAATTTGTGGTGTTTCAATTCCCGGTGGCTTCAGTGAGGGTCTGCCTGTAGGCCTACAATTATTGGGAAATGCTTTTGCAGAAGACCGTATTCTACGTGTCGCTGATGCTTTTGAACGTGTGACTGATTATCATAACCTTTGGCCCAAAGCATTATAAGTTGTTCGTTCGTGGAGGAGTGCGTTCTCACTTCTCCATATAGTGATATGATGTGAGATACTTTATGGAACAGCGTCGTATCCTGGCTCTTTTTCTAGTGCTACTTGCCCTTTGTATTGGCATCATGTCACCTATACTTGCCTTCACATCATTAGGAACACATCTGCTTGGTACGATGGGGTTGCTTACACCAACGGCAACCCCCACACCCCTTCCTCCAACGCCAACACCACTTCCGAAACCCATCCTTACGGTCAATAGCAAACCACCGATAATTAGTGCAACAGCCGGTTATCTGGTTGACATGGACACCGGGCATATATTGGCCGACATCAATGGTGAGGAAACGCTGCCAATGGCGAGCACAACGAAGATTATGACCGCGCTCATTGCTATCCAGACAGGAGATCTCAACCAACTCGTTCCAGTCAAACAAGATGCGCTTAACAGGATACTGGCAGGAGGAAGCAGTGCACAACTGGTTCTCGACGATGAAATACCACTGAAAGATCTTCTCTACGGCCTTCTGTTACCTTCGGGAGACGATGCTGCTGTAGCAATTGCCGATGCGTTGGGTGGAAACTCGAATAATTTTGTACAGAGGATGAATCTCTTTGCCTATCGTTTACGTTTATTCCATACTCACTATAGCAACCCTGATGGTCTGACTCTCGATAATAACCAAAATCACTATACAACAGCATCTGATCTTATACGGCTAACTGCATATGCGATGGCCATTCCCTTGTTCGCCAGGATAGTGCAAACGCAAAGCTATACTCTGGCAGCAAATGGACAACACCGGGCATATCAATGGGCCACTACCAACCTGCTCCTTGCCAGTTATGCTGGCATGGTGGGAATCAAAACAGGCCATACCGATGCTGCTGGCTACTGTCTGGTTTTTGAAGCCATACGAAATGGTCACCACTTAATGGGTGTAGTGCTCAATAGTCCCAGTGAAACTCAACGCAATCAGGATGTCATATCCTTGCTGAACTGGGGCTTTGCGTTGCCACTCCTCCCACCCAATCCTTGATCACAGAAGGATTTCCGTACCTCTTTTCCCATTCGGATAAACTGGTACTGGCAAGGTCACAACAAACATGATAGAATAGTCACATCTACTCGTGCCATGTAGTTTGAATAGAGTACTAAAATGCGCTACGCTATTTTTACTGATATACACGCAAATCTTGAGGCATTGGAAGCAGTGCTAGCAAAAATTGATGAGCTAGCACTGGAAGAACCTATTGACCAAATCTGGTTCCTGGGGGATCTGGTCGGCTACGGTCCGAATCCCAACGAATGTATTGTCAAACTACGTGACCGTACAGATGTCATTATCGCCGGCAACCATGACTGGGCTGCTGTTGGAAAGATCGACCTGGAAGATTTTAGTGCGGCTGCACGCGTTTCAGCAGAGTGGACAGCGGAGCAACTCACTGAAGAACACCGGGCATTTCTCACTGATCTGCCTGAAAGAATCGAAATCGGCGATTGTACTCTTGTTCACGGTAGCCCTTATGGTCCCCTCTGGGAGTATCTCACCTCAGAGGTGCTGGCTGAACGTAGTTTCCAACATTTCAGTAGCCGCTACTGCTTTGTGGGCCATACCCATGTTCCCGTCATTTTCCAACAACCTGACACGATTGCCACCACTCCTACCATTCCGCTAGACTTGAGCGAATTGAGTGTACAAGAGGATCTGGTAGACGATAACGAGGAAGAAGAGGATGATGACGGAACCTCCAAAACAGTTGCAATCCACCCAACAACGCAGATTGAGGTCACATCGGAGATAGAAAGTCCTCATACAGCTCTGGACATTTCTCAAACTACTATCACCGATACTACTGAGACAACGCCAGAAACCCAACAGCAAGAGACAAATAACGAAGTGACGAGCCAGATCGCTGCCTCTCAAGAGCCTGAAGACACCGAAGAGACTGAAGATTCTGCTGTTCCTCAAGAGAGAGGAGGGATACAACTGAGGCACAAGAGGATCTCCCATCGGCTACCATAGAAGATCAAAGTACTGGAGAAGACGACACACCAGAGATTGAACAGAAGGATGAGATCACACCTGAAGAGTCCATTCTCGATGCTGAGGATCGTCTCAACCAGGAAATTGAGGAATTGTTAGGCCTTCTGGGACTCAGCCAGAGTTTGATCAATGTCACAAATGAGATGATTATCCCACCTGAGGGAGATTGGCAAAACACACCAGCCTATCGCGCTATTGTCAATCCAGGTGGTGTTGGACAGCCACGTGATGGTGATCCTCGTGCAGCTTTTATGATCTATGACACAGAACATGGCTTCTCGTTTTATCGCATTTCTTATGCTTTTAAGAAGACACAGGAGAAGATCATCAAGGTCGGCCTGCCGCAATATCTGGCGACACGCCTGGCTCATGGTCGTTAATCCATTATGAAACTGGTAGTTGGCCTGGGTAATCCAGGCTCTCAATATGAGCAGACACGACACAACGTTGGTTTTCGTATCGTGGATGCATTGGCGACACAGCTTGGCTGGAAATGGGAACGACAGGGGAGAGCCATGCTGGCAAGCGGAACCCTCGGCGCGGAAAAAGTGGTATTGGTCAAACCTATTACCTATATGAACAAGAGTGGAGAGGCTGTGGGCGAGCTGGTTCGTTGGTATAAGCTGTCGCCGGAAGATGTGCTTGTGGTCTATGATGATCTGGATCTTCCAGTTGGTAAAATACGTCTACGCAGCAATGGTAGTGCGGCAGGACACAATGGGCTGAGCAATATTATCCAGCATCTGCACACGAACCAGATTCCGCGCTTACGTATTGGTATTGGGCGTCCCACTAACAGTCACATGGACACGATTGATTATGTTCTGGGAACACCCACCAGCGATGAGCGTCTCCTATTGGAGAATGGTGAAACCAGGACAATTGAGGCAATACAGCTCGTACTCCGTCAGGGGATCGCCACTACGATGAACCTCATTAATGTCGACCCGGAGGCTCAGCAGAAAGCGGATGAGAAGCGCCGTTTACAAAAGCAACGGCGCGAACAGGAACGCTTACAGAGGGATGCCGCACAACATGAGCAGGAAAAAGTCGCGGATACCGCGACAGACCTGCCCTGAGTCAGGAAGATGACAACCTGTTACAGTTTTTCTGAATCCTCATTTGTCTGATCAAAAGGAGACGAAAGAGGTTCACTCCCTTCCCGTATATTCTGGCGATAGCATACATAGGAATAGACACAAAGAAAGATTACGACTATCAGGATCAGAGCCACTACGCCCCAAACACGCAGCAATGGCACAAAGCTGAATACGATACCGAGCAGGCCAATGCCCACAAAGAGCCAGCCGCCGAGGCGATGCGTGCGTTCCCACACTACCTCGCTGGTCAGAGTCCAGGGTGTGCGGATACCCATCCAGAAATTACGGCGCAGCTTGCCCATGAAGTTGCCAAGCCCAATGAATAATACCGACATGGCCAGATTTGTAATAAAGATGATGTCGATAGGCATACCCAGAATACTCACAGTAGTCGAGAGCTGTATAATGAGCAAAAACAGTATAATCCCCATCACGATCACATCGCGTACCCGAGCATTGGCCACCAGATTTGAGCGGCTCCCCAGGCGTGGACCGATGATCATCAGTACACGCAGAAGCACGTAAAGGCCAATGCTCATGAGTGGCCAGAGCAGCGTAGCAACCCACTTCGGACCATAACCGTTCGGTTGACCATTAATGCCCCAGTGAATCGGCACAGCGGAAGGCAAGGATGGAAAGGCGGCAATGGCAATGATAACCTGTATGGCGATAATCGCCCAGGTCAGGATATCCGTCGAACTACGAAACAACGAATTGAGGCCGATTTTGTTCCGTGTGTTGTTAGAGAGACTCATAGTATATTATCCTCCATCGACTCGTCGGACGGATTCTCAGGTTTGGCAATCGAGTTGACTCCATTATCTAAAGTCTCCATTCCTCCGAGCCATCCCATGATCTCGGTCATTAAATCCTGAAAAACGGTCGTGTTGAGAGAATATACCTGGAACTGCCTACGTCGCTCAACACGTACCAGGTCAGCTAGCTTCAGCACTGTCAAATGGTGCGATAAGGCTGTTCGACCAATGCCAGCATGTTCTGCCAGTTCTCCTGCGGTGCGCTCTCCTCCACGGAGATATTTCAGAATACGTCGCCTCGTAGGGTCTGCGATGGCTTTGTAGGCTTCTTGCATAATATCTACTCTCTATATCTTCGTTGGTGTGCTTTCAAGCGATCTGACTTTGACTTGTAACATGCTGTGGCTCTGATTTGAGCCGTCCGGTGACAATAAGCCACAGCGCAAAGGCTATCATGGGAACCAACCCGATGATTCCTATCGGTGCTCCAAGCAGAGAATCTGCCCGCGAGAGAAACAGGATACCAAAACCAGCCTGAGCATTCAGTGCCGCATGAGCCAGTGTGGAAGGCCAAACGCTACCGGAGCGAAAACGTAACCAGGCAAACACCACACCTATAGCCGTAGTGAAGATGACCATCATGCCAATACCCAGCCAGGGATGACCAGGATAGTTGTAGCTCTCCAATACAATAAGGGGTGCATGCCACAATCCCCAAATCACACCGGTGCAGATTGCAGCTCCTACATGGCCCAGGGGAGCAAGGCGGGGCAGCAGGTAGCCTCGCCAGCCAAACTCCTCACCAAAGGTAAAAATCATGTTAAAGGGGATCGCCAGCGTAAAAGCGAGAGCTGACTGCGCGATCACACTTATTAAAGCTAGCTGATCAGCGGAATATCCACCAGGTAGTGATTGTTTTTGCTGACGTAGTCCATCAGCGATAGTGCGTCCCATCTGCTGGAGAGATTCACTGAAAGCCCAATGTTGATAGCCAGTCAGCAAAGCAAAGCCGATACCTGCTGCGATCAAAACAGGTACAATCACATAGGCTACCAGATACATCCGCCCGGCTCCGTGTAATCCCTTTGCCGTCAACCGCAAGCCAGCATCAGCAAAACCTTCATGTCGCAGGAGTCGTACAAGTGTGGCAGCAACCGCTGGACCAAACATTCCAATCTCAGCACGTATAGCGAAAGGTACCCCCAGCGCACGCAAACCCATCCAGATTCCCCAGCTCAGCCCGAACGTCAGGACAATGAATAAAAAGACGCCGGTCCAATCCACACTCGATGGTCTGCTATTAAGCTCGACTGATGCTCCATCTGCGCTCGTAGTCTTCGTATCCATGATAGCAATACACCGTTCCTTTTGCAAGGGAGTGTTTCCCTGCATATGTAAATGTATTTCAGTATTTCAGTTCTTACTGAAATACTAACATAAGAGAGATGAGTTTGTCAAATCGATGGGGTATTTCATTAATGTGCGATTGCGGTAGTTTCGTAACTACTCTTAGTACTTTTCCAGTAAAATTTGCTTTGGGCAAGAACTTTCTTTCATACTAACAATATGAGAGAACATATTGATACAGCCACCATTCAGGCTGACTTTGACCGCATCGCACAGTTCTCCAACAATGACTCAGATGACGGTTGGAATCACAACAATCACTACCATCGTTTCCTATTAGAGCACGTTCCTACGCGCTGCGTAGAGGCCCTAGATATCGGCTGTGGGACAGGCTTGTTTGCTCGCCTTCTGGCACATCGAGCAAAACATGTGCTTGCCCTTGATCTTTCTCCACAGACGATACAGCTCGCTCGCAAGCATTCCACTGACTTTGCGAATATTGACTTTGAAGCTGCAGATGTGTTGTCGTGGAAGTTTTCCCCTGAGCGGTTTGATTACATTGTGTCCATTGCCACGCTTCATCACATGTCAATGGAAGCGATCCTTCCCAAGATGAAAGAGGCACTGGCTAAGGGCGGGACGCTTGTTGTACTTGATATCTATGAAACACGTTTCCCTGATCTCTTTGTCAATCTGGCGGCTATTCCCACGAACCTGTTCATGCAAAAAGTCAAGAATGGTCGTCGTCCTGCGCCATCGCCTGAAGCTCGGGCAGCGATGGAGGAGCACCAGGCCCACGATTCCTATCTGACGCTCTCTCAGGTGCATCAGATATGTCAGGCTTTTTTGCCAGATGCAATTGTGAGAAGACATTTGTTCTGGAGGTATTCCATTGTCTGGAAGAAGCCGCAGTAATATCGCCACTTTCGCGCGTCCGATATGTTCCTCATCATTGGTGATTTACTCACTATTCTCCAATGGTCGCAGCTCGTGCAAAGGCCCGATATCCAGCTGCAGAAGCTAATCCAAGGGATGCGATGTTATCGGCAGATGCACTGTAGAACGGAACAAGATCTTCTTGGGCTACGGACGCAACCCACAGGAGAGTAGCAGCAAGAGCATATCCTTTGCGGCGTGCCTCTGGCAGTGTATTAATGCCGATTTCACACGCTTCGGTAGTCCGGCGTGAGCTGTGTGCAAGACTGAGTAAATGCCCTTCAATAATGACCCCAATGAGCGGACGTCGGTCTGGGTAGAAGTAGTACTCGACACATCCAGGATCAAAGATTTCCACCAATGCTTGATCATCAGGGGTAAGAAGGCGCGCAATTTGTTGGGCGGCCACAACACTTATGATTGGGGATGCCACCTGATGAAGAACTACTTCCCGGCTGATTTGCGGGGTGACGCGCTCTGCTGGAGGGATTGTTAATGCTTCACTCGCACGTACTAACAATTCTGCACGCTCAGACACTGCGACATCAGGTCTCCAGATAGCAATCTGCTCACCAGCCATTTCAGCAGCATACAGTTTCCAGGGTGGCTGAATCCCTTCGCGTAGAAGCTCAACAGAGTTCTGGGCAATAGGAGGAAGTTGTACCCCCCAAACGGCCTCGATATGCAAACGAAGCAATGCTCGCGGTGTTGATACCATGACAATCCTTTCTGAAATGTGAAGGTCCGTAAAAGGGCAGTGTCAGACATTGCTTCTTATTTCCTTCATTTTGCCTGGCTTAGCGTTTGATCGCGGCCAGTAGTTTAGCACAGATGAGGTGATCTTCCGAGAAGCTGCCATTATCCTCGACGACCCACCACGCACTCAACATGGCCTGAGCCATAGCCCAATCACGCACCCGCGTACGATTGAGGTCAAGCTCCTCGGCTAACTGGTCGATACTGCGCGTCAGGATGCGAATAGCTTGCGGGACATCATGCACATCTGGCAAGCGATTGCGTAATAGTGCCCCTGTCTCGTAGGCAGGCTCACCAATTACGCCCTTGGGATCAATAGCCAGCCACGGCTCACGCCTCGGCTGCCAGGATATTCTCGTGATGAAGGTCGCCGTGAAGCAGAACACATTCAGTCATGGAGGCACTCAGTTCAGCAAAAAGACTTTCCGCTTCTTCTAGTATGGCGACAGGAAAAGGACCATTTCCACCTTCATAATGCTGCCGCAACCGGAGAAAGCCACGCCCCCAATCAACGATCGAGGGAAATGGATGGTCTGGTGGGACCGGTCGCCACAATTGTCGCATGACAGTAGCGGCATAAGATGTGGCCTTTTCATCATCTTCTAACTTACTAAGCGATATACTGGACTCCAGACGCTCTAACAGTAACGCCCTGTCATTTATATCATAATCCAACAAGCGCACCATCCCGCGACCATCGCAGAGTCGCAACGCCTCCGCTTCCTGTGTGAACTCGTTGGTTGGAGCATGTACCTTCACAACTACGGCAGTACCGTCACTGCGTACAGCAGGGGCCACATAGTGATAGGCATATGACAGGTAAGTAAAGGGAGGAGCAAAAGTGAGCCTCCAACGTTGCTCACAGTTAACGAGGATGGTGGGAAGCTGGCTGATCCAGGCAAGGCCCTTCTCACCATGCAACACACTTGCATGGTGCATAAAATCATCGGGAATGATAAACATGTAATATATCCTCCATAGCCTATACGAAGGTGTCTGGCTCAACCTGACCATAGGCTGAAGCAACGCGATGATATAAACCTGCAATCTTCTCTTTTTGCGTTTCGCCGTTGTCCACTGGAATCCCTTTCGCGCCTCCTTGAATAGACTCATCAAACATCTTCTCAGCATATCACAGAAAAGGTGTAATGAAAAAAATATGAGTACCAGGATATTGCACTCTGATGGGTGGTACGGTATGATTACCAAAAGATAGTAGAGAATACAAAGATCAAATTCTCAGTACACCCCTATGGTAAATATGCGTAGGGGCGTAATTCATTGTGTTTGTTGGAGGATGATGTGACATTACAGGGATTATTGGCTCTGTTGACGCAGAGGCCTGAATACCGACGATTAATCGAACACCTTCGTAACGCCGAGGGAGTGCCCGCACTTACAGGGATCACCGAGGCAGCACGCCCCTATGTGATTGCAAGCCTTGCTTCAACGCTCAAGCAACCGCTCCTTGTGGTCGTTCATGACGAAGCTCAGGCCAACCAGATAGTAGAGACACTCAAGTTCTTTCTAGCTAACCCAAGCGATATCTTCTGCTTACCTGACCGTGATGCCCTACCCTACGAACGACTCATCGGTGATGTACTTACAACACAAAAGCGGATGCAGGCACTAATCGCTATGGTGGAACGTGAGCGTACACCTATCGTCGTCTGTTCTGCCCGTGTCCTGACACAACTGGTAATTCCTCCACAAGAGTTGGCGGCCTCTCTGTTTAAGCTGCAACCAGGACAAGAGGTTGATCTGACTATGATGCTGGAACACCTCTATAATCTTGGATATCAGCCAGCACCAGAGGTAGAAGAACCAGGGCAGTTTAGTCATCGCGGAGGCATTGTTGATCTCTTTCCGCCAACACTACCGCGTCCCGTCCGCGTCGAGTTTTTTGGCGATGAGATTGAATCATTACGAACCTTCGATCAGGAGACACAACGTTCGCTCAACCCTGTCGTGACCTGCATCATCGGTCCCGCACGTGAGACCCTACCTACTCGTGGACCGGAGGCGGCAAAGGAACTGGAACAACTCGATAGCAATATTTTGCACCGGAATGCCGAAGAGCGTTGGAAGCACGACCTGGAGAAACTTCGCCAGCGCCACTCTTTTGCAGACATCACTTTCTACCTCCCTTATCTTCATAGTCAGGCAACTATCCTGGACTATCTTCCACGTAACGGGCTACTCATTCTGGATAATCCAGCAAGCATTCAAAAACATATCCTGGAACTCGACTCCCACGCTCAGGAGACAAAAGAGCGTTTTGAACGGGAGAGAGAGAACCCTACACGCCTGCGTGATGCACATATAACATGGAATCAACTGGAACCACAGATACAGCAACGCCGTCAGCTTCGTTTCGCCGATGTCCTTTCGACCGCTGAAAGCGACTTCGACGTACGCCAACACGGTGGCACAGAGGATCTTGTACCTCCACATAGTAGCGCAAATTCCTATGGTGGCAGATTGCGAGCGTTTGCACTGGACTGTCGTAAGACACTTGACAACCGGGAGCGCGTAGTGATCGTAACAGCACAGGCGCGTCGTATGGCGGAAGTGTTAAGCGATGAGAGCATTCTACATGAAGCCACAATTCATGTTAGCCCAGGCACCAATATCAACCAGCTACCAGAGCCAGGTACTTTAACGCTTATCCAGGGACAACTTACGGAAGGATGGCAATCACGTTCGCTGGCCCTCTATGTGTACACCGATACCGAAATATTTGGCTGGTCGAAACGACGTGGTACACAGCGTCGCAAACCTGTTACGCCCGCTTCGTTCCTGGCAGAAGTCAACCCCGGAGACTATGTTGTACACCAGGAACATGGTATTGGACGCTTTGAGGGCCTTGTCAAAATGAGCTTGACAGGTGTTGAACGCGAGTACCTGCTTATCCACTACGCCGGGACAGATAAACTCTATATTCCTACGGATCAACTTGACCGTGTGACACGCTACATCGGCATGGGCGACTCAGTACCTGCTCTCAGTAAACTGGGAACAACGGAATGGACACGTGCCAAATCAAAAGTTAAGGAGAATGTACAGGATATTGCGCGTGACCTCTTGCGACTCTATAGCCTGCGAGAGGCTGCACAGGGCCATGCCTTCCCTCCTGACGTGGAGCAACCCTGGCTCCAAGAACTTGAGGATGCTTTTCCCTTTGAAGAGACTCCCGATCAAGACCGTGCTATCGAAGAGGTGAAAAGCGACATGGAACGTCCTCGCCCTATGGATCGGCTGGTATGTGGTGACGTGGGCTATGGCAAGACAGAGGTAGCTTTGCGTGCCGCATTTAAAGCTGTGCTTGATCAACGCCAGGTTGCTGTCCTTGTCCCAACAACGATACTGGCCCTACAGCACTATAACACCTTTAAAGAGCGGCTCAAGGCTTACCCGGTACGTGTAGAATTGTTGAGCCGTTTCCGTTCTGACAAGGAACAGAAGCAAGTCTTAGAGGATCTGGCTTTTGGCAAAGTGGATATTGTCATCGGCACACATCGCTTACTCCAAAAGGATGTCGTCTTCTTCAACCTCGGACTGTTAGTTGTTGATGAAGAACAGCGCTTCGGCGTAGCACATAAAGAGCGTCTCAAACAGATGCGTAGCGAAATTGACGTACTGACCATGACAGCAACACCAATTCCACGTACATTGCATATGTCGCTCGTCAATTTGCGCGACATGAGTGTGATTGAAACACCACCACAGGAGCGCCTGCCTATTCGTACCACGATTCGTGAGTACGACGACAACCTTATACGTGAAGCCATTCTGCGCGAGATCGACCGGGGTGGACAGGTCTTCTTTGTCCACAATCGCATACAGGGTATCCAGATTATCGCACAAAAGTTGCAACGTCTCATTCCAGAAGCCCGTATTACTATCGGCCATGGCCAGATGAACGAGGAGCAACTCGAACGTGTGATGGTAGGCTTCTCTAGTGGAGAATACGACGTGCTGATCTCCACCACAATTATTGAAAATGGTCTGGATATCCCTAACGCGAACACGATCATTGTGAATAACGCAGCATATTTTGGATTATCGCAACTCTATCAACTACGAGGACGTGTGGGGCGTGCGACGCATCAGGCCTATGCCTACTTTTTTTATAACAAGGATGCCAAGCTAACACCTATTCAGGAGAAACGTTTACGTGCTATCTTTGAGGCAACAGAACTGGGTGCCGGTTTCCGTATCGCCATGAAAGATCTGGAGATTCGTGGGGCCGGCAACCTTCTGGGAGCGGAACAATCTGGCTTTATGAACTCGGTCGGTTTCGATCTTTACTGTAAACTCCTTGCAGAAGCAGTACAAGAAATGCAAGGTCAACAGGCTGAAGCCGAAACACCCAGCGCTACAGTGGATCTACCGCTGGATGCCTACCTACCGGATGAGTACATTGGAGACCGCACACTCAAGGTTAACTTCTATCAACGTTTAGCTAATCTAAAGCGTCCTGAACAGATCGAGACAATGGCAGCCGAAATAAATGACCGTTTTGGCAGTTTACCCACTCCCGTACAGAACTTGCTTGCAATAGTACGCTTGAAAGTAGAGGCAACACAACTAGGCTATGAAACCATCTCGGTAAAAGATAATGAGTTTGTCCTCAGCGTCAAGCGCACCATCATACCTAACCGTATCATCCTCTATCGACGTTTCCGCAATGAAGCACATGTTCAACAGGGCGTGATTCGTATTCCACGTCGTCTTCTGGGACCAGATTGGCTCATACAACTGCGTGAACTCTTACCAATGATTACGGCAACAGCTTCATCAACAGCTTGAGACATCATTATTCTCCTGGATCTACATTTTCCGTGTATGCATCAGATGGAACATGAGCGCTTGTTTGTAGTCCAGAATACTGATAAGCCTGGTTTTAATAACCTGATTAGCCAGATTGAGCAAGGTTGAGACCACTTGTAAGCGTGTCTCATCCAGACGTCCTTGCTGGCGCAATAGCTCAAGTAATTGTGCTGGTGCCTGTTGGTTAGAAATTTCCAGCCCAGCAGTCACCACTTCAATACGTAACCACATCATAAGTTGATGACGCATTTGTTCAAAAATAGCAATATCGTCCTCACCTACCATCATCATCGAAGCCTCTCGGGTGGTAGCTGGCGTAGAAGGCTGCGCTGACTTGACGCCACGCCCTGCTACTGGTACAGGTGATGTCGAAGTAGAAAGTGCGACCGTCTCAGGCGGAGGAAGTGACTCACCAGCTACAGCTGGTTTTGCAGGTGAAGATACAGAAGCAACAGGTGATTCCAGTGGTGCTGCTGTCGGCACAGCAGAAACTGAGCTTGGGACCGCAGTACCTCTGGCACTTTGTGGAGAGGTCGCTGCACGAGCACTCGCTTGCTTAGCAGAAGGAGTATCCTGCGACGATGGTGCATTACGCTCAAAAGTATTTGCGTTACCTCTTACAGCCATTGAAGGCGAGGTTCTACGTGTAGCTCCATTAGCTGCAACAGGTTGGATCTCACCGCGTAGCTCCTGTATTTGCTGCTGTAACTGCATTGTCATAGAGCCAATTTGTTCCCAGCTCGGCTCAGACCGTCCACTAACGCTATTCGTAGACCAGGAGATAGTTGGCCGAGGGCTACCAAATGGAGGACTCCCTTGTTTCTGTCCTGTAATATGGTTACGTAACCCCAAAACTAGTGATGAAGAAGACGTGTTAATCAACATCCGAATATCGGACATTCTTTTGCGTCCCTGCTCACCAAAGAAACTACGGTTACGCTGCACAAACATAATAAAAAGACGTTCCATCTGATGCTGAAAGTCTGGAGACATTAAATCTACACAATTCCACGCTGTAAAATCAATCGAACTGAGATACAGCCAGACCTCATGGCGCTTGGCACGATCAACCGGACGCACCCGTAATGAAGAGGTACGACTATCAAAAAATCGCGGATAACAGAAGTTAGCGATGAGTGTCTCAGCTAACTCTGCTTTCAACCGCGCAACTTCAGCAGGCGGAAGTTGACCCAGGTAAATACCCATCACTCCATCCTCTTTCATTTTGTTCTGTTCTATACACCTACCAACGTCTTTTTAGGAACATTAAGGAACAATCTTCATTGATATCAATTGTATTGCATTGGTCCCTCGAGTAGGCGTTACTGTTGCTGGCACACTCACGACATGTACAGGAAGCCGCGCCTGCACATCCATTATTGTACTCGATGACTGTAGTAAGGGTACAAGTGCTACAGAAATATGTACTAGCCCATTTGGGACTTGACTCGGCTGTATTCCGAATACTCTACTTGACAGCTCTATAGTGGTGCCTGGTTTCCATGTATTCGTCGGACACCAGAAGGCCGCTGGAACATCATTACTCACTACGTGTTCTTTGCCGCTACTGTCAGTCACCAGGAACACCTGCTCAAGCGGTGCCGCAACAGGAGTAGAAACCCGCCAATATGTTGTAACACTTATATATTTATCAGTGACTGTATCCACACTAAAGCCACGCAGATCTACACGACCAGTAGCATCAGTAAAACTCACTTGAAGCGGATGAGGCACGGTTTGCGATGAAACATAAATGTTTGAACAAAACTCATCAGGTAGGCGGGGAAACACACGAAGATTATCGGCACCTTTATCTGATTGTGCCGCTGAAACAGGTAAAATCCCTGGTGACGGAAGTCCTCGTTTAAGCAGTAAATAGCCATCTTGTGCCGCCACAATCCCATAGTTTCCGCTCAACAAGACTGTTTTAACTCCACGTATATAGTCAAATGAGCCTACGTAAGGATATATATTACCAGTTACATCGAGAAAAATGTAGTCGGCTATCTCAGCAGCATAAGGGAAGAGATAGATACTCTTTCGCTGACTAAGATGTGGAACAAGTGCACTCTGGGCTGAGACTGACGCATCTGGTGGGATCATATCCATAAAATGTTGTGCCAGTGCCGTATGAGCAGAAACTGTAGGCCACTGAAAATCCTTTGAGAAGGGCATCTGCCCATTAAAGGAGTAATCTGCACGTACAGTACTGGATAGAGACAGACACAACAATACAGCGAGAAGACCTATCTGGATCAAGCGAGTAGGACGCCAACCACGAGAGAGCATAGAGGTGGTATAACTCCCATCACTCTTATTGCTCCACCAATTGCTCACTTTGAGGACGCTTAAGCGCGTAGCGATCACTCGCACTAACCACAAAGCAACAACAATAGATTCAATCGTGGCAAAGATCAGTACGGGCACAATCTCAGCATTATACTGGAAAAGGCCACTATACATTTGCGGATCAGAACTCAACAAGTTGATCGCTAACGTAGGTAGGGCAAGAACTACCACCCAGGGAGCAAGTAATAACAAATAGAATGGGGGTAGAATACTAAGGTGTATATAACCAGCAGGAGAGAACAGCGTACGCAAGTAAGCCAGATGATTCGGTTCCAGTATGTAACGATGCAAGAAGTTCCCAGGATGAAGCACCATATTAGAGAGGATACTGAGAGGACCTTGACCACCACCATCGTAACGTGAAGCAAGGAGTGGTTGGCCAGTAGGACTAAACAGGCGGATTATTAACAGGGCAAGCCCAAACCAGGCCAGACCGAGCACCACCAGCCCAAAGCCGCTACGCCAACGACGTTGAAAAATAACCGACCACAAACCAAACATGACTACGACAAGCGGAATCTCTTCTTTGCACGTCATGGCAAGGATAGCAAAGACAAAAAGCCACACTGTACGGCGTGTATACATAAAATAGAGCATGAAGAATAACAGTGAAGCCGTAAAAGTGACAGCGTGAAAGTCAAAAACAGTAGCTTGCTGCTGTGCAGGATAGAGCAAATAGAGTAATGCAATAGCCACACCCGCCAGCTCATTACGCAACCTGAGACGTGCCAGCCAGAAAGCTGGAAATGCACCGCTAGCTACAACGAGTGTTTGTAGTATCAGCAACATTTTAGGATCGGGCCAGATCAGGAAGAGCAACGAAATTGGGAAAAGTATAGGCTCAAAATGAATGGCCAAACGGACAATCCCGTTGGTGCTATAGCAGTTTGTATCAAAAATAATGTTGCAAATTGTCTGGTGGAGCATTTGCCCATGTGCGGTATTCCATATCGCCTGGGTCATAATACCAAAATCTTCCGCATTTGTCAGAAAAGCATCATGCCGCCCGGTCAGATAGAACGATAAAGTAGCCACTGAATAAGATGACCGCCAGAGTAACAAGTCCAGTTGCCAACCAGAATAAGCCTGTATGTGGCAGAGGTTCAGGAGCAGGATACAGATAAAGCCGATTTTTCCAGATGGAGAGGCGCTTACGCCAGGTTCTATTAATCATTTTTTACACCGCCTTCAACACTGACGCGCGTGTCTCCTTCCGAGGAGGTCATATTTGAAGTCATAGCATTTCCTTCTCATCCCGTTTTACCACTGGATACGGGAATCTGAGCAATTTGTTTCTGTTGAATAGCACATATCTGACGTCACCACTCAAATATATGATACTCACACAGCCTAGTTCAGCTATTATAATAGAGGTAGAGGCAAGCCGATTTGGGAAATGGGCTTACGACTTTTTTAAGGGTGACGACATGCATTAACCAAGTTCCTGTCTGATGCTGTATTCTTCTCCAGGTTGGAATGCATAGTGACGAATTATTTCACTTTGCAGACCTGTCAGAATAAATTGGACACCAAAGATCATTAAAAGAATACCCACAAAGAGTAATGGCTGATTATGGATAGGCTGACCAAAAAAACTACGCACAACTACGAAGATGTCTATCAGCATACCTATAAAGAAAGTCCAAAACCCCATCGGACCAAAGAGTCGCAGAGGAGTACGCAGGAAAGAGATCAGGAACAGCACATTGAGTAAATCGACAAGGCCTTGCGCAAAACGGCGGGCACCAAATTTTGAGACACCAAATTTGCGTGGATGGTGACGTACCTTAATTTCCGCAATGCGGAATCCCCGCCAGTGAGCCATCACCGGAACAAAGCGATGGAAATCCCCATAAAGCTTCAAGTGAGGATCTTCGATCACTTCGCGACGATACGCTTTGAAGCCATTGTTAATATCATGCAAATGAACGCCTGTCATGACACTGACCAGCCGATTGAAAATACGTGAAGGAAACGTTTTTGAAAGAGGGTCGAGCCGTGGGAACTTCCAACCTGTGACCAGATCATAGCCTTCCTCAAGCTTGGCGAGAAAGTTGGAAATCTCTTCTGGATCATCTTGCAAATCACCATCCATTGTAAATACGATATCGCCACGACATCGGCTAAAACCAGCCACAAGGGCTGGGGTCTTACCAAAATTGCGACGAAAGCGCACAACACGTACAATCCCAGGGTGTTCATCGTGCAACTTTTTCAATTCATTAAAGGTTCCGTCCGTGCTTCCATCATCGACAAAAATCACCTCATAACTTTTCCCAAGGCGTTCAATCTGTGCCGATAATTTTTCATAAAGGAGATACACGCTTTGTTGTTCATTCATCATAGGGACAACAATTGAGAGAGCTATCCTCTGGGATGCAGATGGAGAAAATAATGATTCCGCTGTTGTAACATTTAATGGTATTTCTGTTTGTTGCATGCTCTTTGCTCCACTCACAACTTTAGGTAAATAGGTCTACGCGCAACAGCTTAAAGCTAGCGTAAACTATAGTATACGCCTTTTTCATGTAGCAAGGTATGGGACTAATACATCCCTTGACTAATAGAACGAATAAATAACACTACGAGACACACATCACGCTAAAATACATCGAGAAAGTTGGAATAGCAGGGAATTCCCCCCCAGAAAGTACTATTCATCTCCTACTGTTAGCAAAAGGACACTTCACAGTATTGCAAAGAGGTCCGGACGGTTCGTAGTCAGTGAGTCTACACCAGCCATAGCCAGATAACGTAGCTCATCGAGAGTATCAACCGTCCAGATCCCTAATTTGAAACCATGTTTATGTGCCATAGTTGGCATATCAGTCGTAAAAAGTTTTACATCCATGTTGATCCAATTGACACCAAGAGTGCTCACCTGTTGAAGAAGCGTAGCCAGCGCATGGTCAGTATGTGATGCCCATACGCCGTCAGAGACAAGTGCCCCGTCTGTATAGTGGGTGCCAGTGACTTGATCAACGGGAGAATCAACCAGTCGAAAGAAATAATCAATACCTGGTTTAGCAGACCTGCCTCTCGTACTTCATTGACGACTGTTTCAGCAATGTTGGGATAACGCCTATGTGTTCCTTCACGTTTACCAGGTTTAATTTCAATATACACCTGCGCCCGCCCTTTGGAAAGATCAAGCACCTCACGTAACGTGGGAATTTGTTGAGTTTCAGGCCAGCCACCAGGGAAATGTGCGGCAGCGTTGAGCGAGCGCAGCGTGGCAAAATCGAGATCGAGAATATTTCCCTCACCGTTTGTTAATCTCTCTACAGTAGAGTCATGAAACGCAATGGCGCGACCATCGCGGCTCATATGTACATCAAGTTCGATGGCATCTATCGGCAAGGTAAGGGCATTACGAAAAGCGGCAAGGGTATTTTCGGGGGCCAGATGACCTCCGCCAGCGTGAGCAACGCGTTGAAAATTGGTAGCCATAAAGACAAGCTTACCTCCATATAGACAAATGTTGAGAATGATTCTGTCTCTATCTATCAATCATATCATGGAATGCAGCAAAAATGGAGAGTCAACATACATCATTACTTGCTATTTGTAAACCAATATGCTACAATATTGCAGTAGTCAGGTAAAGCTAAATCTAGCAGCCTGGATACATCTTCACCTGGGGATGTCGGGTTTCGACAGACGATCAGATTGAAGAATTGCAGGTCGAGGTGTCGGTACGCACTCTCGTTAAACAACCGACAAAACAATAGTTGCCAAACCAGCAACTCACTACGCTCTCGCTGCCTAATAACCAGTGACGCGTCGTCCGCCCAGTTTTTTCCTGTGGGGCTGGAACCGGACGTCAAAAACACATGGATGCTGTGATGATAACCGTCTTCTAGTCATCACTTAAGACCAGAGGGCCAGCGCTAATGAATCCTGTCGGTGGGAGGCTGAAGCGTAAAGAAAAACATCGACTAAGCCTGTAGTACATTCTCCGGTAGGCCCGTTTGGACAGGGAGTTCAACTCTCCCTCATCTCCACCACCATGAAGGCTAGAAGCAAGGGTGTGAACCCGCTTCTAGCCTCGTTTTATGGGCCAGTTAACACCACCAAATCGCCAAACAAAATTTTTGACATCCTTTTTGACATCCATTGACTGGCTTGACATCTATTTGACACCACAACAGACGCTAGCCAAACAGATCATTCAACTTATCAGCAATCCCTTGCTGCATAGGTGGCAACATATGACCATATACACCCAGGGTTGTAGTAATATCTTCATGCCCTACCAAATCTTGTATAGAACGTGGATCAACCCCCATAGCCAGGAGTAAAGTAACGACACTATGACGCAGATCATGAAAACGCATATGCGCTAGTTCCGCTTCCTTTAACACCTTATCAAACAGCTTATTCAGGTAACGGGGGTTGAGGTAGTTACCCTTTAGTCCACAAATGACCAGACCAAGATCACACCAACTAGCACCAACTTTCGCACGCTGTTGTAGTTGCTCGTCCTGATGTCAGCTTCAAGTGTTCCACAACAAAGCTAGGTAGTATAATTTTACGCTGACTTTTCTCGTTTTCGGCTTCGTCTCCACATAACCATAACGGGCAATATAATCAACAGTATGATTAACTGTAAGCACACGAGTTGTAAAATCGACATCAGACCAACGCAATGCCAACAATTCACCTCGACGCATGGCAGTTGTAAGAGCCAATATTAACACCATCTCTAATCGATGACCACGAGCAGACGCCAGGAGCTTACGCGCTTGTTCTAAATCCAAAGGTTGTGCCTCACGTTTAACCAAAGATGGAGGGGTCACCGCATTAACCACATTCTTAGCAACCAGATTCCAACGAACTGCATTATCAAGCGCATTATGTAGCAAACCGTGCACATTATGAACCGTCTTTGTAGACAGCTCATTCTTAATCATTTTTGTATATAATGCCTGGACGTTCTGAGGTTTCAACTTCTGTAGCTGAATATTCCCAAGAGCGGGTATGATATAACTGTTGATCAGCTTCTTATACTTCACATAACTACTGATACGCAAAGTGGGACGCTTCACCTCTTCTAGCCACTGTTCTAAGTATGCCCCCAGCTTTACCTTCGACCCATCTACAAGTAAGCCATCATCATCATCACGTTGTGCTTTACGTAGTTTCTCAAGTGCTTCTTGCTGAGTATCACCATACACAAAGCGACGTTTACCCTCAGAGGTATAAAAAGTAGCTTGCCAACGCCCGTCTTTACGCTGGGTTACACCACCATCACCATGAGCACGACGTTTACGTTTTACCATAGAAAATCTCCTGAAAGAATAAAGTCTCGCCACCAGACCAACGGTAGCGAGACAGAAGCGACGATCTGGTTAAGCACTCAACTCGTGAGACTTTAACCAATTATCCAGGGAACTAGGATGAATGCGGCGTACACCACGAAGGAGCATTGAAGGTAAGCCCTCGTCATAGATGTACTTATAAACCGTTTGGCGACAGACACCTAACTGTATCGCCACATCAGCAACACTTAGCAATAATGGTTGAGCAGTTGAGACCCTTTTATGACGACCCATAAGGATACCTCCTAACTATCTATTGCATTGAAATCTCGCAACGATCCAGCTAGACAGTTGTCCAACAGAACGCTTCAAATTTTTTTCCTCGGACCGAGGGTTTTGAAACCTGCAAACCTGCGATCTGCTCTACAGGCGGCTTCACAGCACTGGCAAACCTGCAAAAATGAGCAATCGTTTCAGTTTGATTGAAACGATTTGCTGTTTGTAAGGCATAAAAAAACACGTAAAAGTGTGTTTTTGAAGGAAAACGATGGGGGTTATGGTCTGTCAGTCTGGCTAAAATGCCGCAATAACCAGAAGACATTTTCATTATCGTGGTAGCTGGCTTGAATGGCTGCCAGCGCCAGTTGGGCCGCCTCCGTCCCATAGTGTGTCATGAGTTGCTCCAGGTGGCGCTGTGAGTCTGGCGGCAAGATGCGCCATGCCTGTTGTAGCTTCATGATCTGGCGGCAACGGTGGGCGAGCAGTTTATGAGCATCACAGCAGTAGATGCGTCGCCGCTGCCCTGGCTTTTGTTCAGGGAGCGGCTTCCCACACCCAACGAATTGACAGAGGCTCGTTTCCTCCATATGTTCTTCTCCTTCCTCATTTCTTGTTCATTGTGGCCCCATTCGCATCATCCCGAGCCGGTGTGTTGCTCGACAGGATGTTGCAGATTCTTCCTCAGATCGATCGTTTTGAACGCTACCAGCACCTCTCCAAATGTTCTTGGGAGAGGTCGAGAGCACGTTGTGCAACTTACCAGCTCGTAGGGAGCATCATTTGTTGTGCAACGGGCCGGGCCAGGGAGAGCCACTCGGCTAGCTCACTCACTGGACAGATCGACATCTGCTCTACCTTCTGCCCTCGTCGCCTTGCTCCATACACATACTGCCGATTGCGCCGCGTGCGAACATTGATAGACCACCCTTGCGATTTGAGTACAGCCCTGGCTCTACTCAGCAAGAGAGCATCGTTTTGAGCTTGCTGTACTCGTCTGCTCTCAGCTACAGCCTCATGCACACGTCTGGTGTACTCTGGCAAGTTGTGTAAAATCTTGTACCTCCTCATGCTCATACCAGCTTGCCTAGCAGACTCTGCTATCTCATTTCTGGCGTACATAGAACCATGCCACACGGCGCTATCAGTCGAGGCGACTTGCTCTAAATTGATGCTCCTGAGTGCATCTAACTTAATACCCCACAAATGTAAATTTGCTGTTGGTAATACCTCTCTCACCGCATCAAGCACCGCCTGAACCATCACCACATCGTCTCTTCGGCATAAGGTACCGACACCAACACGCCATGCAGGATTATCAGCATAGTGGGCTTGCATCTCTGTGATGAGCGGTTTCAGTTCGTGGGCATGCCGTCGGTAGTCCTCTGGGTAAAGACCTTGCACCGTCGGTACCCATGCCCATGAAGCACCTTTGTGTTTCTCCATGCCTCTATGGTGTTAGCAGTAGTTTTCTCCTGTCGTTCCCTGGTGATCACGCTCAATTCTGGTTCACAACAAAGGTCCATCGTGGCCGCCCAACGGGGTGCCCATGATTGCAACCATTGAACGTACTGTGCTAGCGAGTAGCGGTACACACCACCATTGAATTTGCTCGCAACGAAGCCACCTAAATCAGCAGCTATATCTGTCAGATGTGATGGTACACGAGGTGTGGAAAGATTTTTCCTTGCCCAACTTGATGCGGGTAAAAGCAGGGCTGTATCAGGGATATAAGAGCAGAGGCTGTCACTGTCGAATGTAGCATAGAAGGTAAAATCACCCGGCCCAGTGTCTTGCACAACAAACCCTCCTCACGAGCTGGTAGATTGCACAACTTGCTTAGCCCATCTATCACAAACGGCAGTCCAGTGTTTCAAGTCCCCAGCGTCCCACACGGGACCTCTCGGACGCTGACAGACAAATGACCCATTATCGAGCTTGCCGTGTTTGCAGGTTGCACAAACGCGTGGGGTTGTCCATCTCAGATTTATAGCTGTTTTCAAATCTCATCTCCAAAACAAAAAGCAAGTCCAGGAGGACCAGCCCAACTTCAGAACAATCATGCAGCATCTGTTAGTGATTGCAGGAGCTGCCGACCAATATACTCGGTATAAGCTGGTGGGATTGCATTAGCTATCTCACTCTGTGTTCTCATCCAGGAGATGCCCATAGCCCGTTGTGCTTTGTCCTTCTCTCCAAAATGCCCACCTATGCACCACATTTCGCCATCCCTGGCTATAGCCCCTGGCTTTGCGGCTTTGACGGTATGTCGCGGGTGATCAGGTTGAAACAGAAGCATATTGCTCTCAAAGAGACGGTGACGATAGACCTGTAACCCAAACATCGTACCGCAAAGCTTGATAGCATTTTGTATCGGGGAACGCTCTACATTTTCGATAATCCAGGGTTTGCCAGAAGCTTGCAAACGTTGTCTGACAGTATCAACAAGGTCGGGGTGCTCATGGTGTGACCCGTGAAAGTGTGACGCGAAACTATAACGTTGGCATGGGGGAGAAGCGTGTATCACATCGAAGTCATCAAGAGGGAAGGTTAAAGCGTTTGCGCAAACGAAAGAAAATGGGTAGTTGGGTTGAGCTTCTATGTCTACCCCCACGACTTCAAAACCAGCCAGGTGATACCCGTAACTTGCACCACCAGCTTTGCAAAAGAGGTCTAACAGTCTCACTCGGCAACCTCCAACAAAAGAGCAGGCACCGTAGCACCTGCCCAACTCTCTCGACAATCCGTTACACCTCAGTTAGCGCAGATGCAAAAGCCTCTTCATTGTCGCTGTTCATCCTGGACATAGCTTTCATGCAATCCTTGCATAGCGCCACACCGTTGTACTGCCAATGTGCTGTGTTCTCGCACTGCTCACCAGGATCTTCAATTTCATCGAATACGAAGATGCCGATCTCACACCGTCGCGGGGTGTCCAGACGCTTTAACCCTTGCCCCGCTCGCGTAGCTTTGCATATCTCGCATGGGCAGTCTGAATTATCAGATTGATGCAAGTAGTAGAGGCTGAAATCCTCATAGTTGAGTCGCGGGTTTTGGGGCCACTGGCAATAGACAAGGTAGTCCTTCGTTTGCAGTTGAAAAGCCGTGTCGAAGGGAGCACTCATGACCGTTGCTCCCGTAGCAATGCCCTGATAGACGTCTTTCCAATTTAGGGGCTCATGCTCTCGTTTGATATGCTGCAAGGCATGATAGAGCACATGCCCCTCTGGCTTGCGCATCATGGCGATAAACGGTGCACGCGCCCTGGCCTCTTCTGCTCTCTGTAAGGCGTTCCAACCATCCCACAAGGCATCATAATAGCCATTGAAATTGGCTTGTGCCTGCTCTGGCTCGTTCTTGGCCTCTGGTGTCCATTGGTTCATGATGTGTCATCTCCTCTTCTTTGGCTGGTGAAATTGGCAAACAAAAGGCCTGTAGCCAGAGGAGGCCACAAGCCGCTAGATAGGGACGTGCTACAATCCGTTCGCTTTACGGTACTCAATTTCCAGAGTGATATCGGATATCGAAACATCCAGGATATCAGTTGACCATTGCTTTGCAATGTACCGCTCAGCTTGGTCATGATCCTTGAATGATCTGCGTGAAAAATTTGCCTTTGTTGCCTGTGGAGGAAGCTCTACAACCTTAATCTTGCCATCGTTCATTGTGGTTGTAGCTATAAGCGTCTCATCCTGCCATTCGCGACTTGCCATTTTTATGCTCTCCCCAATAAAAAAGGCCTGTCAGCCCCAACCAACAAGCCATATCTCAGAACCTAAACCACACACTGTGCCTGGATGCGTTGCCACAACGCTGCTGCATCCAGATCATAGTAGTAACGCAAAAAGTCAAAGACCGAGCCGCCTTTTTGCCAGGTGCAGCAGTACCAGCAGTAGCCACAGGTGCACCTGTTGGTACACCTTGAACGATGCCATGGTATCTTGTCCACCTGTGTGATGATCCCCAAATGGGCACATTCCAACACCATTTCCGTTCAGATTGACATAGCGCCCTATCACCTGGTAAGGGTCTTGTTCTGCATTCCATTGGCGGATTGGGGATGAGGAACCGTTTCCTCGTTGCAGTGCTGGAAGGGAAAACGATTGGGGGTGTGTTGGTGGTGGAGGGATAGGAACCAGCACCTTTGGCTGTTGGGGAACATTCACATACCTGATCGATGAGAACCAGGCCGCGCGATCTTCATCCGTCTGAGTCAGGGACACCAGTCCGGTTGCGTTGCGTGCCACGAAGTGATAGCGTTTGCCACTCTTGCGATGAATGCCCAGGGGCAAGCGGATCAGTGAACCGTAGCCCTTGCCTTCATCCTGCTTGGGGTAAAACTCCATATCCGCAGGACAATATGGCAAGAGCCAGGCACGCACCTGGGAAGCTGCAACCGGCCTGGTAAAGAAAATCCAGAGGTGACCGCCACGCCTGGAACATTCAACGTAGGAAACAATTCCCAGGGTTGCCAGCTGGTCATGGATCAACCAGAGACGTGCCAGACCGTCCTCGGTATCAGCGTCGATCACCGCAAAGCGACATTTCCCGCTTGCATCCATCACATAGGTTCCATAGGTGCGTACCCCGATCAGATGATCATAGAGATCAGATTGGGTGAGCGGCTTGCCGACACGGCGATAGTTTTGCTTAGCGCCTGGAGGGAGCTGCATAGCATAATCGTCATGGCGGCCTACAAACAGATTGCGATAGGCGGCCAGGTAGGAAGTGATTGACATCTGCTACTTCTCCTCTTGCCATGTTGCCCGCAAGCTCTGGAAGGAGGCTTGTTGTTGGAAGTGTGCCCCATCGCCAGTATCGACATACCCCCGCTCGATGAGCCATTGGAGAGCCATGCCCTTTTGTTGGTGCTCAAAAAAACGTTTCCCCTCAAAGGTAACGACCTTCCAGCCCCGGCTTATCCATTGCTCATCGTCTGGGTCTCTATTCATGGTATTCATTCCGAGTTGTCGCGGCTCCCAATACCCATTTTCTTGGAGAGTTAACCGCTCAGGGAGCGCCGTTTGTGTTTGCTCAGTCATTCATTCCCCCCTTGAAGTTCCCCAGGCGTAGGCCGCCGCGCCTGATCCGTAACGCGGAGAGCGCAATTTCAAAGTTCCTTTCATCAAGCCTGAGCGCTTCAATGGGGTCTATATGCTGCTGCTCGTTGAACAAATTCCCAGCCCATTGGATGAGAACCTGGTAGCCGCCCGAAAAATCGACTTCCTGTAACATGGTCTCAAAGTCGATACCATCACGATCGACATACCTTTGTGCCTTGTTCCAGGTTCCCACTTCAGCACTCAGAATGTAGAGCGCGGCCCCATATTCGGGGTCTAACTTCCCATCATACACTTTCCCAATTCTCTGCATAGCAGCCAGGAAACGCCGCTTGTGATCGGCTCCCTGAAAAAAGAGTTCAGACATGGTTAGCTTCCTTTCTTGACGTAGACATCTCTTCTTGCAGGTTTGCAGGTTTGCAGGTTTGTTTTCCCTTGCCCTGGAGCAAAACTTTTGAGAAAAATACCCTCTCGTCTGGCTTCCCATGTGCCACGAGAGGGTATTTCCTATTTTTTTACTCCTTTTGGGGGATACAAACCTGCGAAACCTGCAAACCTGCGGTTTTATGGGTACGGGAAAACGATTGGGGGTGCACACACCCATCGTTTTCCTTCTAAAAAACCGCGCCGCAGCGCGTGCCTGATGAGCGTCTCTCTCGTCAAGCAATAACACGTGATGTGGTTACAGATCAGGTTCGGGGTCCGTTCCAACGACAGACCAGTAGACAGCCCCACTTCGTTTATCCGGTTCGCCTTTGACCAGGTGCAGGCCACTTTCATCAAAGCGCGTGCCCACACGGTAGGAAAGCGCCTTTCCCAGTCGTCGCTTGAAATCTCCTTTGTGGATGTCGGTTAATTCATCTGGTAAGGCATTGTAGAGACCTGCTACTCCCTGGTTCCTCTCACTGTCATCCGTCGAGCCTGATTTGATATCTTTTGCCAGCAGAGAAGAGAGAATCTGATCATTCTTGTAGTGGAGCTTCCAGGCACGCAAGAAGGCCGCCCATTGAAGTGCATCATCATCCTGTTCCTGCAAGGCTTGTGCGTTGTCGAGAAACCCTTCCACATAACTATGGGCAAGGATACCGCCTATGGTCTCAACCCAGGCTTGAAAACTCCCCATCTTTTTGGGGGCCGGAGCCGGTGGTTTACCCGCTGCATACCAGGCTCGTACCAGGGTGAGCAGAGCGGCTATGATCTCTCCACGATGAGCAGGGACCCACGTTTCTAGATCGTGTTTGAAGCCGCCACGTGTCCACGGCTTGGCCGTTTGAGCATCCATCCGTATCCAGTAACAGCGTCGGGGTAAGTCGCCTCCCACATGGAGATTGTTTCCCGTTGCCATCCAGGTGGCACGCTGTGCATACACCCCGTTGCGACTCTGTCCCAGGATACGCTCCTTGATCGTATGCGAGGTAAGTGCAGAGTCCAGGCTTGCCGCTTGCAATCGGGCTTTGATATTATCAATGGTGATGATCGTCGCTCCCTCGGCAAGCGTTGAAGCAATGCGTTTGCGCCACTCGTCATCATCGTAGGGGGCAACCATCATCGTGGCCTTACGACCCGTTGCGATGATAGCGATGGTCTCAGCAAGTAAACTTTTTCCGGTTCCTGGCCTGGTCGCATCGATGAGAGCCAGGGGGACATGTCCTTCAATCGACTGACGAATGAGCGGAGTCAGCAAGAGAGCAATTGCGTTGGCCAGACTGGCCTCATTTTGATAGGGAAACTCCCCAATCACCTCATCGATAAGGGCACGCGCCTGAATGATGTCCTCGGCTGTGGGGTACTCAGGAATCGGCGGGATCGCAAGTGTGGGCACGGGTGCATAGTAGAGTCGAGTGACCGGATCATAGCCAGATGTGGCGATGAGTGTTCCATCAGGTCGCATGACAGGGAACTCGATGATACTATCCAGTGGGGGAAACGGCCAACTCCCCAGGGTCAGGATATCTTTGACCATCGCATCAGGTGGCGGGCAATGCGCAGCCCCCTTGACGGTAGTCTTCACAAAGTTCATGGCACGCGCTAACAGACCTTTTAAGGTGGTTTCGGTCAGGGCATCAATAAAAGGGCTGGCATCCTCTTTGCGTTGAATACGGACCAACTGGCCATGTCGCACATAAATGGCGGTCTTTGTGCGCACCAGGTGGGCGATCGCTTCAGCCGATAACTCCCGCCAGGGACGGTTGGAGACCAACACCCCTGGCAGTCCATCGGCTTGCAGCATTTTCGTTAATTCGTTAGCAAATTCGTCGTTCACGTGGTCACGCTCCCCTTATTTGCCGCAAGACCATGCAAGAGATGATCCAGCAAGGTCAGGAGTTCGCTTTCTCTGTGTTCCCAGTAGGTAGGGTAGAGATGACGACGGGTCCACCTCATGACGGTATCTCCTCTCGTTGTGCTTTGCATCGTGCCAACTGGCTCTGCAAGTGCTGTTTGTCGGTCAAACACAGCGTCGAGGACCAGTGGGCAGGATAGGGAACACCAGGATGTAAGCGAGGCCAGCACCAGGCACAGGACTCAATGGGGGTTACCACCAGTGCCCGACCCGGCATTGGATGAGCGGAAGAAGTTGGAGAGTTCATGACAGGGCCTCCCCAAGGGGTGCCACTCTTTGGAACTGTGGTATCATTGAGTGTAGCTCCTTTGAAAAATGGCCTCAGCACTGAAATGTCTGAGACGTGAGAAACAACACAAATGAGAGTTACCCCGCAGGCTCATGTGTTGGTAGCACACGAGCCTGCATCTTTTTGTGGGGTTATGGTGGATGGAATGGGTCCACTAGTTACTCTCCTTCCTGGCTACTGGTCCAGTGGACACTCGACTGGACCTTTTTGAGGTCCATATCAGGGTCTATATGCGGTACCAACTGGACAGCGTAAGTAGAGAGACGACGAGAACAATGGACACGAACCAGGTCGAGAAAGAGACAAGAATGGACAGCCGTTTCCTGTCTAGTTTTCCTCTCCAGTGGACCCTGTCATTTTGCGTCGTGCATTGATTGCCGTTGTTTTTGACACGCGAGAACCGGTTTGTATTTCCGCAAGACTCGGCACACCACCACCGTTACTTACAACCGTCCTGATATATGCTTCTGCACGTTCTGATGCTTTTAAAGCCTCTTGTGGAGCCTCTTCAGGCACGAGAGACGCTGTCAAGAGCGGTGTCTGCACTTCAGTTATTTCGGTGATCATCTGACGTTGGAGGCTTGCTAGCAGATGCTGTAACTCGTCTGATTGTCGTTTCTGCAATACCAGGAAGGTCGATTGCATGGCACCCTGAAGCATTTTTGCTTGCTCCTGGACAGCAGACTGGACTACCTGTTGGACGAACAATTGGACATCCTGAGTGTCCAGTGACTGTCCAGTCTGGACCCCATTTTGGACAGTGACCTGGACAGCTTGTTGGACCTGTGATTGGACCTTTTGGACAGCGGACTGGACATCCTGAACCTGCGATTGGACAGTCAATTGGATTGATTGGACCTGAGACTGGACACTGTTTTGGACAGCGACTAACTGTCCGGTGAACTGTCCAATCAGCGCCTCTAGCCGGTCTTGTGCCTGTGGTGGGAGCTGTCCATTCTTCCCAATGTGTCGTAGGCCATGGATAACATGCCCGTAAATGACCACCATCGCGACACGGAACAACACCAGGAGAGGTTCAGCGTTGTTGACAAAATTGACGACATCCGGCTTACTGGCATAGAGCACTTTTATGGAGACCAGGATGAGCGTCAACATCATCATGGCGATGAGTGCATAACTCGTGTACTTGGCTCTCGACGCGGCTGCTTCATTGCCCTGCTCGCGTGCGTGATCCGCAAGACTCGACAACCCAAAACCAGCAATGTCGAGTGTGATCGCTTGCGTCCCCAGGATGGTGTTACTGACCGCAAGTGGTGTTTTTACGCCTGGTAGCACTTCAATAATGTTGGCAACCATGCAGAAGAAGAGCACCCACTCTGCAATGCGTCCTGCATACGCCTTCGAGACTTCCCATGCATCGGTGATACCCTGGGATCTGGCTATAGCCGCGTCCTTCCAACTTTGTTTATGTTGTGGTTGAGTAACTGCCATGATTATGCCTCCTGTTCTTGTTGTATCCATGCCACAGCTTGCTTATAGGTGCCGTATTTTCTCCCATCTAATTTCACAATGGAGGCTATTTCTAAATCCTTAAATCCTCTTGATTTCATCTCTCGGATAGCATTAAGGATTTCCATGGAAATGTCGGGTTTCTGTATTTCTGAGCGTAAATGATCCATTTCCACAATGGCCTCGGAAGTGGGAAATGCATCGGTGTCACGGGCCGCTACAACGGCTTGTGGAGCTATTTCCTCACCATTTCCAGATGCATTTCCAGGTGCTTTTTTATTTCCCCCAAGGGAAATGGTATGGAACAGTGCCAGAAACTGTACATCATCAATTTTGCCAGTCTCAAGCCACGTCGTGATGGTCGAGACATCAAGTTTTCGGGGGAGCAGAGACGGATTAGGCGGCGTGATTTCCTCATCTCCATTTCCATCTGCTTTTTGAGAGGTCGGGACGGGTCGCATGCGTGAACGTCTGTACTCCTCCAACTCTGCCAGCCCTGGTGTCTTTGCACCAAATTCAGAGAACCGCTTCCGTATTTGATGTGTGCCATGCTCTTTTGTTGGAGTGATCACATATGCCTGACCATTTCCGAGCTTCTGTGCAACCTCTGGCGGACATCCCATTTCCCGATAGGCTTGCAGATCGTTGGGCAATGTTTGTCGTAAGAGGAAGAGCCACTCACACATGATGAGATTTTTGTCCAGCATTGCCAGCCGCTGAGTGGCGAAAATTAACCCCATTCCACGCTTTCGCCCACGAGATGCCAGCGTTCCCAGAAAGCACTGCTGCAATTTTTGCAGCAAGGTGTATCCATCATCATCTTTGTTTTTGCTGAGCGTGCTCAGGGCTGTTTTTTGTGGAAGCCATTTGTGGTCACCTAAGACAATCGCACAGGGGACACGTATGGACTGGCTTTCTTCCCAATCATTGATTCCCTGGACCAGCGCTATCATCACCTCGGCAGCCTCATCATCAGAAGCATAACTTTGGGAATTCAAAACAACTTGCAAGTTGTTTTCCATGATGGCCTGACCAAATTGGTAGGCATTTGCCAGGGTAATGCTCCTCGCATTCTCCCAATTGGGATTGAGAAAGTAGTCCGAAGAACAGAGGCCCGCGTTCTCATTTTCGGGGTCTTAGAACCAGAAGCGGACGGTGATTCACCCAGTTCTTCAAGCAAGACAGCAACGGTGTTCTTTGCCACTGCCTGGAATGCCAAAGATGCCCGTTCGTGACCCGAACAGTGTATCGACGTGAGGGCGCAATTCAGGGCCAATATTGCGGTCGTCTTCCCGCTCAGATCGAGGAAGATGAGGTGTATCTTCCTCGTCTTCCCATTCCTCAGCTTTCCCATCTCCCTGTCAGGATAGACACCATTCAGCCAGTCAAGAGGCCGCCGCCGATGAGCGGTTTTCGCCTGATGAAGAAAGTCCATCGGCAACAGTTCTTTGAAGGCGTCCAGGAGTTCGGCGTGTTGCGACCCAGTGCCAGGGCGAGTGCTCCACCAAACACGAACCCTGGTAGCCCACCGTGAGCTACCAGGTCAATCATGCCAGCCGTAACAAGCCCCCGCCATGAGACCAAGCTGCATTTTCTGTTCTTCTTGCATGGGTTTGTCCTCTAATCAGTCATTTTTGAGAGCGAGCCTGAAAGATGTTGAATGCCCCATGTCCCGCAATAGAATGTGGTCACGAAGGTGACAGATGCGTAGAAGACCTGAACCCAAAAGCCGAGCATTCCCGCATAGGTCCAATCGAAAACGCTATCAGCCACGACCACGGCCCATGCAACGATGCTCCAGACCATGGATCGCCTCTGTGCAGATTTGAGGAGAGCCTCACTTACGCTCCCGACTCCATGCTTCTTCACCATATGAGCCTGGACACGCTCAAGCCAATCTTGCAGCATAAAAGAATGATTTGCGCACCCCATGCACTGACGAACGCTACAACATGACGCGGGTCCATGGCTCCTGAAAAGAATTGGGCAAACTGCCCAAAGATCGTGAAGTCAGGTTTCGTTGAAAGATTGGATTGGAGAATCCATGCTTGTGTCGTCTGAATTTGCATGATGTTCCCTATGATCCAGGCTCCCAGCATGATAATGCCTACCAGGAAGTGGACCCACGGCGGGAAAATGAGCACTGCGAGGGTCGGTGATGTTGGATGACGTGTCGTTGTGTTCGCATCTGCCATGATTTTTTCTCTCTTTCCTCGATCTCCCATTTGTGGGAGAGACTGGCTAGAATGTTGCTCTCCAGGGACGCGCTACAATATTGGGAAAGGCTACGCGGGTTGTTGTAAGGAGATGGCTTTATCAGGAATGGGATGCTGCCAGGTAGAAGACCACCTGGTGGTCAAGAACCTGCCTTACCTGTCGCGTCTTCAGTTCATCGGCCCCGCCGATCGACCACCATCGAGAGTTGTGGTGAGGAAACGTGCCGCCATCTTCAGGGGTGTCCTTGCCTGCCAGGAAGATGATTTCTAGGCCCCGTGGGCCTTCAAAATGGTATTGATCCGGCAGAGGGGCATGATAGGTGTACTGGCTTGCCTTGATGTGACGCACCAGAGTGAACCCAAGTTCTTGCAAGACATGTTTCACTTCCAGCACAGATGGACAGAGAAGGCTAAAGGCATCTCTTTCTTTGATCTGTTTTTTTGCTTCAGCCATCGTCATCACCTCCTTTGTGCTTGTTGAACCTCGAAGCTCCAAGGCTCATTCCTGCTTACCCTGAACACGTCACGATCAAGCAGGATCAACCCAAAAGTTAGATTCCAAAGAGCGTTCCCTCATTCTGTTAGCCAGTGCCAGGAAATGTTAATGTACTGAAACCCATTAACGCTGACACCTCTTCACCAGGGCATGAGAGCTTCTCTTTCTTCTGTCCTCCAATTCGTCCGGCATTTCCCGCAAGCCGTTTAGTGTGTGGCTCTTACCCTTGCGGGTTTCCCCCAGTTGTCGCCTTTTTGCTCTCCCAAGAGCTACTTAGGTGTGGTTCCAGACGAGAAACAGGTTGTTCAGTTGTAAAGGTAACCAGCAATGTCCAGCCCTTAAGAGTCCGAACATATCGTTTGATCTATAGAAATTATACAGTCCGAACTTATTGTTTGTCAAGTAAAAACGGGACGAAAAATTCGAAGAGTCCGAAGAAGACAAAATCATGGTATAATTCAGAGAGATAAACATGCTACACCTGCCAAGAATGGAGAAAAATATGCAGCAAAAAGCGACAACAAAAACCAGCAGAAAAAAGGCACCTAACCCAAGTCTCTATACTAGATCAGAAGCAATCAAGAAGCTAAATATGGCTAAGTCTACATTCCACGACTATGTAAACACAGGAAAAATACACAAAATCATACCACCAGGGAGGAAGGAAGGATACTATCAGAAGAAAGAAATAGACGAACTGGCAAACGCAATGCAGCTATTCCTACTACAATACACCTCAGAACCATCAAAGTTTGAAGTTGCTACAGAAGATGATATAGCAGGCATTTACGATGTTATAGCAAGCTTATGGGGAAAAACAGTTAGCACACCTGTAGAATTGAGAAAGAGTTGGTACAAGAAAAACCCGCTCATTGACTACGTGGTTAAGCAGCAAAATATAGTAGTCGGGTATCTGAATATCCAGCCTTTTAAGCCAGAGACACTCAAACTCATGATGGAGGGCAAAAAACGAGGGTGGGAAATCCAGCCAGATGATATATACACATTCGAAACAGGCCATACCTTTGACTGCTTCATAGGATTGGCGGTCAGACAAGACATACCCAACAGTAAAATATATGGTATGAGGCTCATAATGGGTTTCCACCATGTCTTAATAGACTTTGCCCAAAAAGGGATTAACATTAGAAAACTATATGCTACCAGCGATAGACCAGACGGTATGAAACTATGTGAAGACTTAGGGTTTGAAAAACACTCACCAGCAGAGGGAAGCACTTTCAACAGATACGAACTCGATCTAGAAAGATCTGAAGCACTTTTTGCACGAAAGTACCGAGAGGCTATACAGCACATACAAGAGTTAAAAGAAAATTAGAGAATACCTTCTACTAGCCACCTCCATAAGCCTAACCAGTAAGAAAATACCCAGAGCTTCTACTTAACAAGAAGTAGAAACCTGGGTATCTTTTTCCCTTCAATCCCTGACGGGCTTCCCTCCCCATTTCAACACCAGGCAACCCGTATCATCACTACGACGGAGACCTCGTTGCAATCCCTGACGGGCTTCCCTCACCATTTCAACGTCGCTTTTCCTGCCATTGACATGAGCCTGAACATGGTTGCAATCCCTGACGGGCTTCCCTCACCATTTAGACAGTCCCCTTGGCCCCCTGTCATCCTCGCATGGTCTAGTTGCAATCCCTGACGGGCTTCCCTCACCATTTAGACCTCATTATAGTTGGTCGGAACCCACATTCCTGACATATGTTGCAATCCCTGACGGGCTTCCCTCACCATTTAGACGCTGGCGATCTGATCAATGAGTTCAAAAAAGCAAAACGTTGCAATCCCTGACGGGCTTCCCTCACCATTTAGACCACACTTGCATTAGATATGCATCAACAATGCGTGCACGTTGCAATCCCTGACGGGCTTCCCTGACCATTTAGACATCCAACGCTAAAGCACTCCACAGTGAGTCTCAAGGAGTTGCAATCCCTGACGGGCTTCCCTGACCATTTAGACTCTTGGCTGCGTGCAGTGTGATACCTGCACATGTCAGTTGCAATCCCTGACGGGCTTCCCTGACCATTTAGACAGTTTCTTGCCTTATTCAACTGCCGGATTGGATAAGAGTTGCAATCCCTGACGGGCTTCCCTGACCATTTAGACGGAAATACGTACAACTCGACACCTGCATCTGCAAACTCGTTGCAATCCCTGACGGGCTTCCCTGACCATTTAGACCTATCAGTTGTGGCAGGACCGGTTTGTGGCAGTACTGTTGCAATCCCTGACGGGCTTCCCTCACCATTTAGACAATGGCAGTATATGACCCACCACTGGAGCGCTTATAGTTGCAATCCCTGACGGGCTTCCCTCACCATTTAGACAATGGCAGTATATGACCCACCACTGGAGCGCTTATAGTTGCAATCCCTGACGGGCTTCCCTCACCATTTAGACATAGGCAAACCTCGCAAGTGCTTGATCAAGCTATTTCCAGTTGCAATCCCTGACGGGCTTCCCTCACCATTTAGACAACATTCTACATGAGCATAGTCTCGATCCATCAATGGAAGTTGCAATCCCTGACGGGCTTCCCTCACCTATTTAGACGACGTTGGGATGGATTGGAGTCCAATAGGATCATCGTTGCAATCCCTGACGGGCTTCCCTGACCATTTAGACTCAAACTGAATTAGATAATCTTAGAGAGGAAAATACACGTTGCAATCCCTGACGGGCTTCCCTGACCATTTAGACGAAAAGAAACATGAGAAACGATTTAAAAATTATAACGTTGCAATCCCTGACGGGCTTCCCTGACCATTTAGACGGTTGGGGACTGATTGCGCCCACAGAGAAGATGCAGTTGCAATCCCTGACGGGCTTCCCTGACCATTTAGACATAGGGATTTTCCATATTGATTGTATTTGTATCATCGTTGCAATCCCTGACGGGCTTCCCTGACCATTTAGACTATTGCTGATGAAAATATGTACTATGTTCAATTTTATGTTGCAATCCCTGACGGGCTTCCCTGACCATTTAGACTCTATGAAACAGATGACTTTGATTCCATTGACTGGAAGGTTGCAATCCCTGACGGGCTTCCCTGACCATTTAGACACCACGAATAATCCCATTCAGGCCCAAACAGTCTGTAGCGTTGCAATCCCTGACGGGCTTCCCTGACCATTTAGACTCTATGAAACAGATGACTTTGATTTCATTGACTGGAAGGTTGCAATCCCTGACGGGCTTCCCTGACCATTTAGACCCAATTCAGCGCTACAGGTACACGCATAAGCCCGTGTTGCAATCCCTGACGGGCTTCCCTCACCATTTAGACTCTGTTGAGTATCTATTTCCTCTGGTATACTCTATTGTTGCAATCCCTGACGGGCTTCCCTGACCATTTAGACCCTCTTTGAAATAATTCGCTAGTTGAAAGGATCAATGTTGCAATCCCTGACGGGCTTCCCTGACCATTTAGACAAAGTGGTGGGATCAGGACATAGAGTGGACATTGTTTAGTTGCAATCCCTGACGGGCTTCCCTGACCATTTAGACCTCTTTCCGATGAGGACAAGGAGGAGATAGTATACAGGGTTGCAATCCCTGACGGGCTTCCCTGACCATTTAGACGCAAAGCAGGTTATTCTGAAACAATCGTATGAAGGAGTGTTGCAATCCCTGACGGGCTTCCCTGACCATTTAGACGACAGCAGGAGGCGTAAATTCCTCCTGCTTCGACTTCAGCGTTGCAATCCCTGACGGGCTTCCCTGACCATTTAGACAAACGACGGCAGAGGCCCTCACCAACGTGCTAGCCGTTGCAATCCCTGACGGGCTTCCCTGACCATTTAGACTTCATACATGCCGATGAGTTCTTCTCAGAATAACATAGTTGCAATCCCTGACGGGCTTCCCTGACCATTTAGACGGCCTTTTCAGCACTGGGCAAGGCTATGACGGATTGTTGCAATCCCTGACGGGCTTCCCTGACCATTTAGACAGCTACCCTTGCAGTATAGCATGAGAAGCCGTTCCATGCAAGCATTTTCGAGATGCTCCAAAAAAGAGCCTGTTTTTGGAGAAATACAGAAGGGCTTTTTGGGGTTTTGGTCTTCCACCCGCTTGTGGAGCCATGCGAGAGGCTACGCTCAGCACCTCCATCACACCACCCTCTCGCGAATGGTCCGCTTTCGTGAAGGAACAAGCATGGAAGTCTGTCTACTTTGTGGCTCACAACAAATGAAACCTTCTAGAAGTCAAATCAAGAGAAGCTAAAAATTTGACATCCATTTTGACATCTTAGGGGTTATAATTGTATCAACTCAACTAGATACGAATAGACAAAAATAAATCTTGCTTAAGCTTAAAAAGCCCATGAAAGCCCATCCGAAGGGAAGTAAAAAATGATATGGCCGAGACTTCAACTCTCCCTCATCTCCACCACTAAAACCGCTTGTGAAGCCGCTCTACAAGCGGTTTTGTCTATTTGTTACAAGCTATCAAATTTACCAAATGTAGCAACCATGTAGCAACACTGGAAGTGGCTGTTTTCTTCAAGGAGCGAAGACATGCAAACATTTGCACGGTGGTTTTACTACACTTCGATTGTTGTTTTGATTGCCTCCGCACTAGGAATTATTTGGCGACTAATAATCCTCCCTCCTCGATCTAAAGGGCCTGGATCTTGTTGGCCTCACTAGTGCCATTTTAGGTATTCCGCCACAGTATTATCTATACTTGGTGCTATTGCCGTTGCTACTTGGTGGGCATCACTAAACAAGCAAGTTGCTAAACAAGTTAATAAAGAAGTAGGCAAACATTTAAATCCTCTACAGAAAAAAATAGAAACACGCATTCAAAAATTACAAGCTCTTTTATCACCTTTGGAAGACCGCATAAAGCAAGGCGAAGCAAAAATAGAAGCCATTGACCAAACATTATACGATTTTGAAGAGTCAATAGCTAAAAGTTTTGCAGCTCAGGGACCACTTCTAGCTGAACCCGTCGCACAAAAAGCCATGAGTACAAATAGATTTCCTACGTTCCCTTTTTATATGACAGTTAGCTACCTTGATCTAATTAAACAAGAAGATAAACCGCTACAAATAGAAAAATGGATTAACTCATTCCAAGAGGGAATTAATTATATACAATCCTACGTAAATTCTCAGATTGACCTATCTTATAGTGGTCCACGTTCGCAAATGGAAAAAGCAGAACAAGATTTTCATAAAATGACATCTGATACTCAATCTCTGCTCTCACATATAGAAAATCTTTTACAGCAACATCAGTGATAAATCCTCCTTATATATCTTAGGAATCTTCATCACTGATATTCTGTTTTATACTTCAAATTCCTCGCCTAGCTTGTTTGTAGCATCTTCCTGGATAGAGGGCAACACATGGGAATAAGTACCCAGCGTCATTCTAATATCGCTATGGCCCAAACGTTCTTGCACTACCTCTCGCTAATAAAAATTGTTGCCGAGTTGTGCCGCAGTTCGTGAAAGTGCATATATGCCAATCCTGCATCTACTAATATTTTCGGCTTCTGTTTTTGCTGGCGTTGTAGTCATTCGCAATGGAAAGTGTGAACACGCTCACCATAATGAGCGTTGACATCGGTAGGCCGCCCAATCGAGCGGAAAGAGTTTCGTAGCTACTTTGAAGAGCTAATATGGGCGTACCAAGAGGTCCTACAACGACTCAAAAACCGCTCCCCCTCACTCTCAATCCACAACGCAGCAGAAGAAAACATCACGGACTTTACATCTACAAAAATCTTGTTTGATGCTACAAGCCAGCACGAAACCTTTGAAACAGAAGCCATTTACGTAAATTAGCTCTTACAGAACCCTCCGGAAGAGCAAAATACTTGAGGCAAAGGGCCATCAAGCATGGTATAATCAAGTAAAGGCAGAAACAATGCCACAAAAAATTAGACAACTCAAGGCAGACCTCACTAAGGCAGGTTTCTCTTGGAGGCCTGGGAAGGGAAGTCACACTGTGTGGACACACCCCACACTACCAGAGCTAGAAGTCACTCTATCTGGTAAAGACGGAAACGACGCAAAACCATACCAGACAAAGGATGTTCAAGATGCTTTGAAGCAGCTAAGGAGCTAACAACATGGATTTTAGACACTATTCAATGCTCATCCAATGGAGTGACGAAGACCAAGCATATATCGTTACAGTCCCCGAACTGCCAGGGTGCAGAACACACGGAGAAACATACAAGAAAGCTGTAAAACAAGGGCAAGATGCCATTGAAAGCTGGATCATGGTAGCTAAAGAATTAGGAAGATCTATTCCACCTCCTAACAAAATCGCCGTATAAAAGCTAAAAACCCGACATCCATTTTGACATCTTAGGCACTATCATTCGAGCGACTCACTCTTCTCGCCTTTCTTTGCCGCCTGTAAAATCTTGGCCGTTGTATGAAAGAAGCGACTGGTTGTTCTGTTTCCCAGTATATTGAGACTTTGCGCAGCAGGTGGCCGACCATTGATCAGATACCAGACCATAAACGCTTCATGATCGGTCGTGTGTACAATTTCTATGTCATTTTTTGGTGAACGGAGCGGCAAAGTAAGTGTTTTTGGTATCATTTCGGCTGTAAATACCACACATAACCTCATCTCAGGTGTGACATTCAGATGTTGAAATGGATCAAGTGCCACAACCTGCTCAAGCTCCGGGATGGTACGCAAAAATACAGGTACTTCGTAACCCAATACATTGCGCAGATGCTGCTCAATCATCCGGGTCACAGTCTGGCGCTCAGTTTGCGCAGCTTCAAAGAACACATTTCCGCTTTGAATATACGTGCGAACATTAGCGAATCCCAGCTCGACAAAGCACTCGCGCAGGCGTTCCATTTTGACGATGTGGCCGCCTACGTTAATACCACGCAACAATGCTACATAGATCATTTTCTCTCCTCAGCTCTCAAGTAATTGCATAATGTCTTCATTCATGTTCAGGTGCCTTTAAGCCATTGATATAAATATGGCACAGTCCTTGCAAGATACGTTCTTGCGAGAAGCCGCGTTCCTGTCGCTGAAAGTGATAGAACGCAGGGTGAAGTGCAGCAAGCATGGCATCAGTCGTATAGAGCACGTCGAAGTGGAGCAAGTTCTCCGCGCTGAACAGCTTCTGTAAGCAGTTTGCTAAATAGTTCGGATAACCAGAAAAAGGGTGAAAACGGAGGAGGAGAGTGCTTCATGAAGTGAGTTTCGCCCCAGCGCTGATCTCGTAAACTTGCCCGGACAATAGCACCTAACAAAACTCCCCGTCCTTCAAGAAGCTCTATCATACGTGCTAACACACCCTCCAGCCGCTTAAGTGCTGGCTCATCTTGCATGGAGGCGAGCAGTTCGGCAAGCTCGTGGATAAATTGTTCATGGCGCTCGCGCAAGATATCCATGCAAAGCTCACCTTTATGAGCATAGCGCCGATATAAGGTACCTTTCCCAACACCAGCCACCGCAGCAATTTGCTGCATACTGACAGCATCAACACCCTGTTCAGCGAAAAGTTGCCGGGCGACCTCAAGAATGCGTAGACGATGCTCTCTGGCATCACGTCGCTCATGCCGCTCTGGTTGCTGGCATGGATCTGGCAGGCCGAAAGGCCATGGGCAATCGGGGCGCTCTTCCATTACTTCTCTCTTTCCCTGATAAACAGATCCTTGACAAACGGACGCAAGTCCGTATATAATATTTATGTGGACGCGGGTCCGCATACAAGATAATATCATATCATGGCAGTACGGTCAACTCATGGTTGTCTGCCCTTTGACAGAACTCGGTGAAATTTCTGAAGAAGGGTACCTACTATCAAACTTATTCGCCATTCAGACAAAAAACTCTACCAATAGAACAAGAAAGAGGAAATACTTCATGGCTAAATACGCTTTTTTTAGTGCTCCTGCTCACGGACATGTCAACCCGACACTGGCACTGGCCCAGGAGCTGGTCGCACGCGGCGAGCAGGTCATCTACTACCTGACTGAAGAGTTTCGTCCGGCTGTTGAGGCAACTGGCGCAACCTTGCGTCCCTATCGGAGCGCAATGTTTGATGCACTAAGATCCAGCTCACCAATAGGAAAGCCTAAATCAGGCTTACAGCCTGGCATGATATTCCCAAAGATGATACGCGAGAGTTTCCAAGCACTGCCACAATTCCTGGAGACGGTGCCTGCAGAGCATGTTGATTATGTGCTTCACGACCACATGTTTTTTCCAGCAAGTTTCTTGTCTGAAATTCTCGGTCTGCCTGCCATAAAACTCTTTCCATCCTATGCAAGCAATGAACATTTCAATATTAGACAATTGTTCATGCGCAATATGCCTTTTTCTTCGGAGCATTTAGCGTCAATGAATGAGGATCTGGTGCGCTTATGTGAGACCTACCATTTGCCACACAGGGATATGATGGACCTTTTTACACATGCGACAAACCTGAATATTGTCTTTCAGCCTCGCGCCTTCCAGCCAGCCGGCGAGACCTTTGATGAGCGCTTTGTGTTTGTTGGGCCATCGTTACAAACTCAACGCCATAGCAATAGCGATTTTCCTCTGGCACAACTGGGCAAACACCCACAACTCTACATCTCGCTGGGAACTGTTTTCAACAACCAGGCAGATTTCTATAAGATGTGCTTTGATGCTTTCTCTCAGACTGAGTGGCAGGTAGTACTCTCATTTGGTACGCGAGTCGACCGTTCAGCCTTCAAGGAGCCTCCTACCAACTTTCTCACAGCCCCACATGTGCCACAATTGGAGGTACTCTCGCAGACAGACGTCTTTATCAGCCATGGTGGTATGAATAGCACGATGGAGAGCCTTGCATTCGGCGTCCCGCTAGTGGTCATCCCACAAATGCCAGAGCAGGAAATGACAGCCAGACGGGTACAGGAGCTTGGACTGGGCATAGCACTGGACAGAGAAACACTGACAACAGAGAAACTACGTACTGCGGTCGAACAGGTCTCAGGCAATTCGGCCTTCCGCACACGAGTGCAAAGCATGCAACACGAGATCCGCGAGTCTGGTGGCTACCAGCGTGCTGCCGACGCGATTACGCACTACAAGCTCGTTAATACGAAACGTTAAGAAGAGCTTTAAAACATACCAGAAACGTACTATACGCGAAATTCTTCTTGTCATCCTCACACAGGAAGCATAGAGCAATCGGAGTGATCACCATCTCACCCAATGGAAGCCGGGCGTGAGATGGTGATCTTATACAGCCTCTCGGGCGAGCGTTAGTCTTTCCAAAAGCGCTGCCTCCTTTATTTGATATTCCTCGTCAGTAATTTCATCAATTTCATACAGCGTTTGCAATTGCAATAGCTCCTCCTTTATTTTCGTTTCATCGGTTAATTCCGTTTGTGCCATTTCGTAAATCTTTGTAAAGATACTCGTCAAGCCTTTTGCCGGTAACCCGACTAATAAATTGTCAAGAATAAACATATCTTTCCTCCCTCTGGTTTCACAGATCCCCCTACAGGATTCTGCAAACTCTTGCTTCAAAGCAGGGGTCTATCACAAAATAACTGTGTTCCTAGCTTTTGCAGACTATCAATGCCTTGCATTTCGATTGGCTGCAAAACAACCTCAGTGATAATACGTGTGCTAAATTTCTCCTTAATTTCGTGGATGTATCTTTCTTGAGTTTCTCTTTTTGCCCTGGCAAAACTAGACTCCTCTTGCGGAAAGATATTATTGATAATAATATGCCTGGAAGGGATATGCATTTGCTCAAGGCTTTTTACTAAATCCTCTGTTTCGGAAACGCCCACCTTCTCGGCAATAGTTACCACCACAAACTCTGTTTTCTCGGAGTTTTGCAAAAGCGCTTTCACTCTCTTCACTGTTTTTTTCATCTCTAAAAGAAATTCATCAGCTTTCTCGACTCGCTTCTCTCTGGCAAATTGTCCTACGATCACGTGATATTTCCAGCGAAGACCGGCTAAAAACTTTATCCAGTTGTCCAAAAGTTCCGGCAGCATGAGTAGTCTCAGTGTATGACCGGTCGGCGCAGTATCAACTATGTAGAGCTGATAGTCTGAACTCTCCATAAAGTCTGTTATCTTCTTTAAACTCATCACTTCGTCCAGTCCCGGAATGTCGAGACGAAATATTTCTTCTGTCTCTTCATCTGCCAGATACGTGCCCTGTTGCAGGATATCTAAGATTTCTCTGCCGTATTCCTCCTTAAACTCTTCCAGGACTTTCCTGGCATCTATCTCCATGGCAAAGAGGTTATTTGTGCCAACAATAGCGGTGGGTTCACTACCAATGGCTTGACCGAAACTGTCCGCAAGCGATGGAGCGGGATCAGTAGTAAAAATTAAAACCTTTTTTTCTTTAGCCAGCTCTAAGGCTGTTGCCACTGCCATAGTCGTTTTACCAACACCACCTTTGCCACCAAACATAATAAATTGTAAAGATTCATGCAACAACTTGACTAATGACATCATGGCCCCCTACCAATTGACAACAACTTCCACAAAGTTGTACGGTACTACAGGGCCAATATATTTTAGTTTTTTTCTTTCACCATAAACATTTTCCAGTTCCCGCATCTTGTGATCAAACTCTCTCTCCTTCTCCCTGGTTACCAAAAAGGCTGCACTCACAATATTCATATCACCATAAATCCGATTCTCTTTACAATCAAGGCTCAAAGGCTCCAAAGCTTGCAGCAACTCCCTGGCTTCTCTTTTTTTCTTTTCCTCCAGGGCTTGTTGCACCAGCTGACCAATTTTGATCTTACCCGCGTATTTTCTTTGCTCACTACTTTCACTAAGTAATGCTCCTTTTATTGCTTTAATCTCTTCATTTTCTTCAACCACTTCGGCAAAAATAGCATTTAAGTCTGTCCAACGAGCCCTCACCCCAAGCTCCATCTTTCCTTCCATTTCTCCTAATAAATCAACAAATTCTTGATAACGAGTTTTCAAAATCTTTTCTATAATAATTTCCTCTTTTTCAGCAATCGTACAAAAGCGTACAGGTAACACCGTGTATTCTTCCATAGCTTTTTCCAAAACTTTGACGTGCGCCATCGAGTTATCCCTGGTCACCGGATATTTGACAATCGGAGAACAGGAAACAATTGCCGCCAAATCTTGATAGGGAATGGTATACACTCCATCACCTCTTCCACCAATACCAATCGGACCAAATTCTTGCCTCCGGTCGGCACCAATTATGCCATAGATATATCGACCCTCTCCATTAATCATATTTTTCACCTGCTTCTGTCTTGATTGGCATTGTCAGATAACGACTTAGCTTATTCACTTCTCCCTCCCACTTTTTGCTCGTAAATTTTTGGGAATACTCTCTCACTTTTTCAGGATCTTTTAGCTTAATGACTTCAATGTTCTTTGGTAGGTTGGGTAATATTTGATGGTATGCTCCCAGGAAACAGACACCTGTTTCCCCTTCCTCTAAGCTCTCTTTGACTCTTTCGATAATATACGTATCTCGTGCTTTTAAAAGCTTGTCTTTCCGCCATCTATAACGCAAGAGAGCACCGAGGCTATCCAAAGTTGACTTTCTTTCTATAAGCTCTCTCGTTAAAAAATACTCTTCTTTCAAAAGCTCCGGATCCTCCGTTTTAATAAGTACAGCTCCTTTCTCCATTAATTGTTCAATAATCTTATAATTGATGCTCCCTTTATCAGCCAGACTCTTAACAATATTTTGTCCCACCATACCATCCGCTACCATACCATCTTGAAAAATTTTCAATCCTGGCACATCTTTTCTCTCCCAGTAGTCTGCAATCTCTTGCCAATAGAGGCGAACTACTTCTTTATGCTTCCGCTGATCACTCTCACCAACCACAGTTTTTGCCCGCTCTTCAATTTCTTCAGCAAGGCTGCCAAAATCTACATCTGTATGGATAATAGGCACGTATATCAGTTTTCTCATCTAATTCTCCCACTGGTAAACCTCAACGTGCACCAATCCATTTTCGCTAAAATTTTTCAGTGTTCTATAAGCGGAGTGAATAAGGTGAAAATCCATAAATCCTCTCCGCTATTTTTATCCGGGTGACATTTTTGGGCCAGCTGGTGATAAGCGTCACGAACAATTTTATCTGTTATTTCTCCTTTCAACCCAAATATCTTTTTCGCCTCTTCTATTCTATCTGGATCAATTCTTTCAAGAAGAATTGTAGAAAAACTATATGGTGGAAGGGGACCTACCACTCGAAAATTTACTGCGTTCTCCAGCTTATGATCCAGACTATGAACAGTCTGAGTAAAAAACTCCTCATTCTTCTTCTCTAGTAAAAAGGCCGCGTTAAAGATCATCTCATCACTTGCCAGGCCGTGTAAACACGCGTCTACTGTCTCCTGTTTGAGTGTTTGCAAGATCAACTGATTATATTCGGTTTTTTTGGCTTTCAGAGCTTGCTCAACTAATTTACCTAGAGCTACTTTATCCTCAATACTAACTTTACCGCCTTTTATCGCAATTTCCTTTTGTTTTTCTTAAATCAGGTGGTCACGACGGTAAATCGCCTCCAGGATTTTTTGTGATTCCCAACTGGCCACGACATCCAGTTCTATTTTCGCCTCTGCCTTGTGCAGTTCATCGCTCAGAAGAACATGGCCTTTTTCCAGGAATTTGATTACTTCATCTTCTGTCTCTGCCATAGTACCGAATTTAACTGGTATGATGGTAAAATTTTCCATCACTTTTTCAATCACAAACTGATGGGTAACTAAGTCTTTAACTACCCTTTCTTTGGCCAGGGAGTCATAGATCGTAAATGGACATTTGGAAACAACGGCGGCTAAATCTTTCAACCCTATTGTCAATACCTGGGAAGATCCGTCGCCGATGCCAATCTCTCCAAATTCCTGGGGATCACTGGTTTTAATAATTCCGTAAATATATACTCCGTCTTTCATAATCGCGCTCTCTCTTCCTCCATCTTCTCCCGGACGTTTCTGATCTCTTGCCTTGCGTCCTTCAATTCTTTCTGCACGTCGGGGATGACACCTAAACCAGCACAGGTGTAACAGGTCAAGGTTGTTCCCCGTTTTTGACCAGATCTACGACAATCTCCACAAGCTATATACTTGCCGGTAACTTGATTTTTCCCCTCACCTTTGCAAACTGGACAGGTATGCCTGTAATGAGGATTATTACCTGTTCCGTTACAAAAAGCACATTTAATAATGTGTTTTTGCATCTTTCATTGCCTCCACAAAGTATTTCTCTTCAATTACTAGCTTCTCTACATCCTCCTCTCTACTTTCTAAAAACTCCCTGATGGCCAACAGGCTTGCTTTCTGGCAAATAGAGGCAATATCAGCGCCTACCAGACCGTCAGTCTCTTCAGCCAGGTTTGCCAGAGTGACATCTTTCCCTAAAGGCTTCCCATTGGTATGCACCTTAAATATTTCCTCACGAGCTTTCAAATCAGGTTTCGGAAGCTCGAGCACAAAATCAAAGCGGCCAGGCCTCAACATGGCTCGATCAATCAAATCAGGTCTATTGGTACTTGCCAACACCATTACGCCCTTCAGCTCTTCAATCCCATCCATCTCGGTTAAGAACTGGGTGACAACACGCTCAGTTACCTGATCACCCATCGTGTTTCCCCTACTGGGAACCAGGGATTCAATTTCGTCAAAAAACAAAATGCAGGGAGAGGCCTGTCTGGCTTTTTTGAAAACCTCACTGACTCCTCGCTCGCTTTCGCCAATATATTTGGAAAGAAGTTCCGGACCTGAAACCGCAATAAAATTAACTTCTGCTTCTTTGGCAATTGCCTTGGCAAGCAGGGTCTTTCCAGTTCCAGGCTCACCGGTTAATAAAACTCCTTTGGCTGGCCTGGTATTTGCCTTAGCATACACATTCGGATGATATAAGGGATCTTTAACTGTTTCTGTAAGTATCCTCTTAATATCATCATGACCACCGATTTCGGAAAAACCTATTTCAGGAATCTCCGTAAAAACCTCACGAATGGCGGAAGGCTCAATTTCCCTTAAAGCGTTCAGGAAATCATCCATGGTTACCTCAAGGGCAAGAATTGCCTCTTCAGGAATAACATTCCGTTCAAAGTCAATGCTGGGCATGAGCCGACGAATAGCATACATCGCCGCCTCACGAGCTAAAGCGGCAAGATCAGCTCCCACAAAGCCGTGAGTTAAAAATGCCAGCCTGTCAAGATCAACATCATCAGCAAAAGGCATGCCTCTAGTGTGAATGGTAAGAACCTCTCGTCGGCCATTTTTATCTGGAATCGGAATAACTATTTCTCGGTCAAAGCGACCTGGACGACGGAGAGCCGGGTCAAGGGCATTGGGTAAATTGGTAGCACCAATAATGATGACCTGCCCCCGTTCCTTCAAACCATCCATTAAGGCCAGTAGCTGAGCTACCACCCTTCGCTCAACCTGTTTTTCTCCTCCTAATTCTTCTCTTTTAGGAGCAATGGCATCAAGCTCATCCAGAAACACTATTGAAGGTGCATCTTTTTTTGCCTTCTCAAAGACACTGCGTAGATGAGCCTCAGACTCACCATAGAACTTGTGTATAATCTCCGGCCCCGAAAGCTGCAAGAAGGTGGCATCGGTTTCACTGGCTATCACTCTGGCAATCAGAGTCTTTCCACAGCCAGGTGGACCGTGCAGAAGGACACCTTTTGGGGGATCAATTCCCAAACGAGCAAAAACTTGAGGAAATCTTAGCGGCAATTCAATCATCTCCCGAATACGCTTCATCTGATCCCCAAGCCCGCCTATATCTTCATAGGTCTGCCTTGCTTCTGTTGCCTTGCCTTCTCCGGTGATTGAAATGCTCGTTTGTGGTGTTAAAAGTACAGCCCCAGAGGGCTGGGTATCTACCACTTTAAAGTCTTGCTTCTTTGCTCCCAAAAAGTGGCTTGAACCCTATCCCCCTGAGTAACAGGAATTGCGGAAAGTTGTCTTGAAAGGTAGGCACTATCAGTAGTCACTTTACTAATTAAGGTTAAAGGAGAAAGAGTTACTTTTCTTGCTTCCTCAACCTTAATTCTGGTAAGTTTGACTTGCTCATCAATGCCTACCTGCGCATTTTCCCTAATTATTCCATCAATTTGGACAATGCCGTGGCCTCGAAGCTCTGGAAACGTAGGCATTATCTTAGCCACCGTTTCCCGCTTGCCTTTGAGTCCAACAATCTCTCCGGGGTCGTGAATACCCAGTTGCACCATCACCTCCGGATCAACTCGGGCAATACCACGACCCACATCGCGAGGATTAGCTTCGGCTACTTTAAGTTGAACAGTTATTTCTGCCATCCTACCGCTTGCTCATCCTTATCTCTAAAACACCATTTCTGTATTTACTCTTTAAGCTGTCGGTATCAACGTTTTTTGACAAGACCACTTCTTTGTAATATTTGCGATCACTGCCAGTAGCGGAGAGAGTTAAAATATCACCCTTTACTTCGGTGCTAATTTGCTCTTCTTCTATCCCTGGAAGTTCAACAATTATTAAGACGTGGTCTGTTTCGTCAAAGACATCAACTAAAGGTTGCCTCTCCTCTTCAACGATTGCTCCTTTGGAAGTCTTTCTAACGTTGCCAAATTGCTCAACAGTCGGCATTCCACTAAGGCTCGTTTTTACAGAGAAACCGTAGACTGCATTGACCCGACCTGAAGGACTGGTAAATTCTCCCTCACGTTTTACTTCCCCTTTACCTTCTTCCTCCATCTTGGAAACTAAATCCATTACGCTTCCAAATCCTTGAAAAAGGTCACTGAAGGAAATTTTACCTATGCCCAAATCAACTACTACTTTCTTTTGATCGTCTTTTTTCTTTTGATCGTCTTTTTTCTTCTGATCGTCTTTTCTTTCTGACATGTTCTTTTACTCCCAGCTGCTCTCAATGAGCCAATGTTAGTACTTAATAAACACCCTACAAAGCCCAGAAGGAACGTTTGAGACCAGTCCTCTTTTTGCTTTTTCCTCAACTGCGTGCATCGCGTGTGTAATTTCCGAAAGTCTTTTTTCTGTTTGATCCTTTTGTTGCTTGACCCACGCAATTTTCTTGAGTAAGTTCTCTTGTTCAGCAGCCAATTGGTAAAGTTGTAAAAATCCACTACTCTCGGTGATTGGCCCCGGTCTGGTATTCAGGCTGCGAACACCTCTTATATCACGGACTCCTTTGGTTATCATCTTACCTCCCTCCTGTCAGCTAGATATGTTTACCAATTAGACCGAGAACAGTCTTCGCCATCTTCTCTCTATCATTGCCGTTGTGCCTTCCTGATACTAAGGTATCAGTACAAAGGTCAACAAAAAAGGTATTCTGCTTCTCTACATGCATCCCTTTTTGCTTGAGAATCTTTCCAATAATAATTCCTGGCCTGATACTTATTGCGTGATGGGGACCAAGCGTCTGGCGGAGGTCTCGCAGAATTCCGACAATAATTTTGGCATCGTCGAGTGATATACCACTCCTGGCAACCACAATGGCCTGTTCTGTCTCCTCATCAAAATAATCTAAATGTAAGCCGACCATCCGGTCTAAAAGTGAATCCTGGGTTTTGTGAACCCCGGCATACTCATGGGGATTGGAGGTGAAAATAGCTTTAAAATTAGGGTGAACTTTAATGTAGCCCGCCTCTTCCTCTGACGGCGGTAAAGTCAGAATCCCCTCCTCTAAAACAGAGAGAAGGGCGTTGTTGGCTTCCGGCCTTGACCGGTTAAATTCATCATAGACTAAGGTTAAACCTTCCTTACAGGCAGTCGTTAAGCGATTGTCGACCCAACGATGCGATATATCTTCTTCTGTCTTTAAAACAGAGTGAATAAAATTATCAATCAGCTTCCTCTTGCGGTAACCCATTTTATCTCCAACCAAATCTGACGTCCCGAACTCTTCATCCCCAAACATAAGCATCATTGGTTGATTAAGTTTATAAGCCACATGCATCGCCAGAGTACTTTTTCCCGTACCGGTCGGCCCTGTAAAATGAACCGGAAAGCCAGCTTCAAGGTATGACATTGCCCTGTCGATAATTTTTCCGATGGAGGGTGTCACTATAAACTCTTCGGACGGGCCAACGGATAAACTATTCAACATACTATTCTTATTCATTCAAGTTCGCGCAGAAACCCCTGCCTTCACTCTGGGGAAGAAGCGCGCGCCTCCTTTCTGCTAGTGCTGTTTTTTACATTTTTTGTGTTTTGTGCATTTTTTGCTATACCATAGGTAAGATGAAGGCACTTCGATTCATCGGAGAGAAACGGTTTACCTTTCGTGTACTTTTTAGCCAGGTTTCGAGCAAGAAGCAATGCCTGGATAAAACGTTCTCGATTGAACAACACTTGTCATCTGGCATATCAGGATGGCAACGGGGCATTTGTCCGTTGCCTCAGTTTTAATTTTTGCAGTTTGAGCTTTCGTCTGCCAGTTTACGCGTTCCTTTTTGCGGCCATCGAGTTGACCAGATTTTCCCAATGGGCGTGAGCTTGCCGATGATCGGCGGAAAAATCGGCCATCATAGTATTTACTGCCTGATGAAGGTCGCTTTGAAAGGATGAAAGCTCACTTCTCAAAGAAACTGCCATCTCTTTCTGATCGTTTCTAAAATCAGCAAGCATTCTGGCCGTGTCCTCTTCAAGAGCCGCTATCATGCCTTTTGTCTTCTCCATGAGAGTGGAGAACTCCTCTTTTCTTTCTTTTTCAGAAGTAGAAAGAAACTCTGCTAAGTACCTCTTATTCTCGGCTCTCATTTTCTGTAGCTGACTCGCTCGCTCCGACCTGTTAGAGGCAAGAGATCGCTTCAGATTACTAGCCATCTCTTTACGTTCCCGATTGAAGTTTCCTAGAGTCTGGCGAGTTTCTTTTACAAGGTCAGCAATCGCTGCTCTCCTTGCTTCATAAGAAGCTTCAATATCTTCAGTTAAAGATTTTACGCTTTCGTTAACAGCCACTTCTCACCTCTTTTCGATTACTTTGATCGTTTAACATCCCTACGGGTTCACTTTGTCATTCTCAGACAACAGATCCATATGATGGGTGACTTATATGTGCAGCATTTGCTGGGACAAAGCTGCACATTACGAATCGTTCATGCGACTCTAGAGATGGCTTGTGCTTTTTGGGTGATCAGTTTTTATCCCAGAGATTTCTGCACATATATGTCAATCATCATAAGAGTCGATGTCAACCTTTAGGCTGCAGCTGCAGTTGCAGTTAGCCCAATGGCTTCGGCATATTTGAGGTAAGTCTCAACTGATGCAATTACGACTCTGGCTTCAATTGCCAAAAGTTCAATGCCCACCAGGGAGATCCTGACCCAGGCGTCAATTACTACACCTTTGTCAAGGATTCGGTCAACAACCTCCACAAGGCTGGAGGACGCCATCGACTTCTCTACGGCCATGTTTATTCATCTCCTCGTATACTCGTATAGTGAATTACTACTAATGGTGTAATTCTTAAGGATGCCTTAATTACGCTACCTCAACCCTCAGGCTGCAGCTGCAGTTGCAGTTAGCCCAATGGCTTCGGCATATTTGAGGTAAGTCTCAACTGATGCGATTACAACTCTGGTTTCAACTGCCAAAAGTTCAATGCCCACCAGAGAGATCCTGATCCAGGCGTCAATTACTACACCTTTGTCAAGGATTCGGTCAACAACCTCCACAAGGCTGGAGGACGCCATCGACTTCTCTACGGCCATGTTTATTCATCTCCTCGTATACTCGTATAGTGAATTACTACTAAGGATGTAACCCTAAAAGCGACCAGGCGCTTCGATCACCCACTCCTTTAGCGTCTTGACTCTGGCAGAGTCTAAGTGTCGGCAAGAAACGCCGCCAAGAGTTGTTGTTTGATATAAGCGAGGTTTCTTAGTTTGAGTATACTCCTTTCTAAAAATAGGTAGCGTTCGATAATCTATGAGCCAGAAACTCACGTCAGTAAACAATGTGCGCGCTTAGAATGAGACATCCTGTGCACGGCTCTCCATGTACTTCAATATCTTCATCTATTCATACAAAGCACGACTGTTACCTCATATTGTTTCCGGTATAATATATACCATACAAACAATAGAAAATCAATGGTGAGTAAACCTCTGTAAATAGATATGGAAGAATTTGTTAGTGATAAGATCGGGCTTCTCTCTCAGGCGGAGAGAGAATAGAGATCTAGTGAGCTGTTTTGTTTTGTGAATTCTCTATACTAAAAATAACTCAGCGATGCGTTTGCAACGCTGGCTAGACAATCAAGCTAGTGAACTATGAGGAAATTTTTGAAAGGAAGTGAAGATTTATGATTTCTGAAGTTAGAGATAAAGTAAAGAAATTCCTGGAAGAGGTTCTTGAAGCTGAAGGAATAAGAATTGTCAGGGTTGATAAAGCTGAAGGTGGCTGGGTTGCCGAGGCCGAAGTGGCAGAAAAGAACCAGTATTTAGCCTCTATTCAGCCAGAATACCGAGTATATGAAAAAGAGCATTACATTATTAGATTAAATCGTGAACTTGAAATTTATTCTTATAAACGGTTAAGAGCTAATGATGAAACTCGGGAAGGGTCAAATAATGGGTTCTAAATATGGACTCTATGCCTATGGGCTGGTAGGCAGAGGTCCCAAACAACTTGATATCCTGGGAGTTGATAAGAAGAACAAAGTCTATCTGGTGGAAGGGAGGGATATTTGTGTCATGCTTAGTGAAATCGATATTGATAAATTTCAGAAACAGATAAAGATTTTGTTTTCTGAATTGACAAAAACCGCAGATCAAAGTGAAACCGAAGAACTATTGCAAGCCCATGAGGACGTGCTTGATACCCTTATGAAGAGCACCACGGTTGTTCCCTTTAAGTTCGGCACCATCTTAAAAGATGAAAAAGCCGCCTCCAGGATGCTACAGGATAATGAGGAAAAGTTTAAAAAGCTCCTTTCTAAATTTACTGGAAGAGTTGAATGGGGACTTAAGGTTTATGCCGATAATAAAGAATTTACCAGACATGTTGTGCAGGTCGAACCCATATTCAAAAACCTGGAAGAGAAACGAGAACAACTATCAAGAGGTGCCGCATATTTATTAGGAAGAAAAATGGAAGCAGAACTAAAGGGCAGGGTCATTGATCAGCTTACTGCGGTAACCGAGGTTATTTTTCAAGAGCTAGAAAAAGACGCTTATGAGGTTAAACTGAACAAAACCTTGCCGCAAAAATTAACAGGTAAGAAGAAAGAGATGATACTCAACACGGCTTATTTAGTCGAAGGAGAAAAAGTGGTTCATTTTTGTAATCAAGGAAAAAGGTTAATGGAGAAATACGAATCCATGGGATTAGACCTTGAAGTTTCTGGACCGTGGCCACCATACAGCTTTATTGATTAAAATTTTATGAGACATCAAACAATCAAAACCAGTGATCAGATCGTCAAGAATCAACATTTTACTCTTCTTGAGCTTTTGGACAGGCTTTTAGATAAAGGCGTGATGGTGAAGGGTGAAATACTTCTATCAGTGGCAGATATTGATCTTGTTTATCTTAACCTAGGGCTGTTACTTTCCTCAGTTAAAAGTGTTAAGGTAGCAGCGAGCAGAGATGGCAATGGAGAAGCACAGTTGATTTCCTGGCAAACTGCTGTTACCCAGGAAGAGTTTTTGGATGAGCTACCACTGGAGGAGAAAAGGAAAGATTTAACACCAACGCCTTTAACCAACGAAAATAGCCAGAGTAAAAGTGGCAGCGGAGAGACTGGAGCTATCATGTTACCATCAGCCACCCATTACGAGCCAGATCAATATTTTGAACCAAGAACTAATATTGATCCTAAAAATGTTGAAAAGGGATTGGCTAAACTCGTATTAACTCTGGTTGATCTGATACGAAAACTCATGGAAAAACAGGCAATACGCCAAATAGATGCTAAACAGTTAGTTGAGGAAGAAATCGAAAAGCTGGGAAGCACCTTTTTACTTCTAGAGGAGAAGATGGAACAACTTAAAAAGACGTTCGGGTTAAAAGATGAGGATTTGAATTTAGATTTAGGCCCTTTGGGGGAACTTCTATGAGTGATTTAAACTGCTCAATTCACAGGGTAAGGAGGGGTTTATGGCAGAGCATATGACCAGTCTACAAGCAACAAATCTAGCAGATCTCCTGGATCGCGTTCTTGACAAAGGCGTGGTGATAGTCGGAGACATCAAGATTGATCTGGTAGAGGTTGAACTTTTGACTATCAAAATAAGATTGTTGATCGCCTCAGTGGATAAGGCAAAAGCCATAGGTATTAACTGGTGGGAAAATGATCCATTTTTAAAAGTGGCCGAGCTTAAAAATCGCTGAAATGTAAAATTATCTAACCTTCTCCTCCCATCGAGGGGGAGATGTATCACTCGTGATTGGTAAAACGTGACAATAAGTGTTGGGTGATCTACAGACTTGACATCCTCCCCGTGGCTCAAGCCAGGGGTCTTACGCACTGGATGGATAAGGTGCATACCCTCTGAAGCTGAGAGGATTTTTCCTCATAGCAGATATCTTAACAACTTATGAAGGAGCTAATTTAGAATAGGAGAAAAACGGCCATGTCAAATCAGCAACATCTTGCTCTGCTCAAGCAAGAGGAGGCAAATACCTGGAACATGTGGAGACACGAACATCCCAGTATAAATCCTGATCTAAGTGAAGCAGATCTCAGTGGTATCAATGCAAGTGGAGCCAATTTGAGTGGGACTAATCTGAGTGGAGCAGACCTGCACAACTCAAACCTGCTCAAAGCGGATCTGAGTTGGTCTAATCTTGTCGGTGCCAACCTGAGCCATGCCAACCTCGCTGAAGTAAATCTGATAGGAGCAGACTTGAGCGGAGCAAACTTTCACCAGGCAAGCCTCAGCAATGTCATCATGAGTAAAGCCATTCTCATTGAAACTAATCTAAGTGAAGCTGACCTCAGTAGGGCCGACCTGAGTGATGCAGATGTAAGGGGAGCATTCTTCAAAGGGACCAATTTGACCGACACTCTCATCACTCCAGAACAACTGAACAAAGGTAGATTATCTGAAGATATTCCCTAACCAGAATATCATGGCGCTTGCTTCTGGTTTTGGTGGGTCTGGCCTGAAAAAATAAACAATGGGTCCAGATGGTAGTTAACCAGACCCATTGTTTATTGATTACAACTCAGCGGCGGCGTGCAGTACGGTCGTCATCAGATTGTGGAGGCCTGGGCTGAAATGGTGGTTGCGATGTCTGGGGGGCCTGCCATTGTGACTGGGCTTGTGAGGCCTGTGCCCTTTGTGCTCCAGGTTGCCATATATTTGCTTCGCCTGAGGCATGAGCAGCACGCGCTCTGCGATCATTGCGAATGTGACGCCAGACATAGAGTACGACCAGAACTACCAGAACCACCAGAATGACTACATCCAGACTGTGGAAGATGGGACTGAATTTGTCCAGGTTCTTACCAAGCACCGTACCAACATAGGCCAGCAGCAGACACCAGGGAAATGAACCAAGCAAGGTATAGGCACAAAACTTGCTGAAAGACATCTTTGAGATACCAGCCGGGAGAGAAATATAGGTGCGTATAACAGGCAACAGGCGGGAGAAGAAAGCTGTTGCACTGCCCCATCTTTGAAAGAAATGATCCGCTTTATCTGCATCGTGCTGAGAGATCAGTACATAGCGTCCATATTTTAACATAAGTGGACGTCCACCCTTGTAACCAATCGCGTATGCAGCTATCGATCCAAGAAGACAGCCAGCCGTGCCTGCTAAAGCAACTAACACTAAACTTAAGAGGGAAGTCGTGCCTTGCAAAATCTTGCCACTTGCAATCAGAATACCCGCCAGAGGCATCACAATCTCACTCGGCAGCGGAATACAGCAACTTTCAATGGCCATAGCCAGCACAATACCCAATAAACCAGTAGAAACATAAAGATTTGTAATAAGTGTTGTCAATGTGTCAGTTAAATGTGCTAACAATGAAATAGTCTCCTTCACAAAGCTACATTTTGCACCATACTAGCACACTTTGCTAAAAGAGGCCAGGACCATTAGTACACAAATGTATGTCTCTATCTATTCTTCTTCATCTTGCCGCAATGCTTCATATCTTGAAGAACGGCGTACAATGGGTGCGTCCACATCAATCTGCTGTGCCAATTCCTGGCGCAAGGGATCATCGTTGTACATGTATGGGGCACGTCGCACAGGGGTTTTTTGAAGATCCCAGGTGAACTCTTTGGATGTGGCCTCTGCTCTTTTAGATGAGAACGACGAGTAAACGGACCTGTCTGTAGAGGAGGTCGCACAGGACCTGTTTGAGGGGACTGGTTGGATAAGTACTCTGTCTCAGGGTCAATGTAACCAGCAGGTCGATAAGTAGGAGCTACATCCTCATCGGGGAAGGCATGAGGAGGGAAATCATAGGGCGGAAAGTCACTGGCTCGTTGTGTACGCTGCTGGAATGTTTGTGGTGGTAATTGACGAGAAGAGCGCTGCGAATGCTGACGATCATATTCTGCTGGCAAGGCACGACTTGGACGCACTGATCGCTTTGTGGGATTTGTAGGAGGTATCTCAACATCATCATACTGATGTGCCGCCTCTAAACGCGCAGTATGTAATGCATTATGATATTGGGTACGAAAAGAAGCAGGATCATCCATTCGACGAATTCGTCAACTTTCCGGCTTGACCCGTCCTTCCCTCGTAGGGATGGAACATTTTTGGTTGGTTGCTTAGGCGATGGTGAGTATGTCTCACGTTGATTAGCAGACAGTTTGTCAGGAGGAAGTAATTTTTGAGATGTTAACCTGGAGAGATCACGAGAGGCATGTCTCTGGCGATAAGGATCATTCTCTTCCCACTCTTCTCCCTCCTGGAGCATATAGCCATCCGCCTCATACGATCCACGTGCCAGCCTTGTCGGGATATCAGGATAATCGTAGACCTGTGCCAGAGAGATTTGTTCTTGAGCTTCTGCGCGAAGTTGCCCATCATGACGACGTGAAAGATAGGAGAACAGCGTCAAGGAGATTGGGATGCTAAGCAGCAAGGCCGCCAGCCCACCTATTAAGCCGCCCAGTACCCATGAATTAAGTGTATTACCATACCAAAGAACTACTGCGGCACCTACAATGAGTACCAACGCTGTAGCAACAGCCTTCATAAAGCTGTGCATCCTTTCTGAGCTTCCACGACGTGTACCTCGGCTCCCAAGAAAACAATGATGTACGGTGACAAACTCCTCTAGGCAAAGTATACCAAAATTGAAAGAAGAGTACAAGAGGAAGTGATAAAGAACAGGGGCATTATTTTTTGCGTAGGGGCAATATCTACGCACTTGAGGATGTAGAGGTGCGGTTCACAAGCCTGTGATGTATTTACAGTATAACGGTTACGGGCTTGTGAACCGCACCTCTGCGGTGAACGACACCTTTACGCAGCATTTCCCCATTGACGAAAGATAGCGACAACCTTTCCCTGCACTTGCCACTCGCGATCCCAAACACTTTTAGGAATCAGAATAGGCTCTAGCTCAGAGTTTGCAGGCTGTAAGCGCACCCGATCATACTCTTTCTCCTGAAAGAAGCGCTTGAGCGTAGCACTGCCACTCACCCCTTCCTGCATATGGACCGCAACGACGATATCACCATTCTGGCAGGTAGACTGTGGTTTAATCACCACATAGTCACCATCACAGATATGATCCTCGATCATAGAGCGGCCCTTGACAACCAGGGCATAGCTATTTTCACTATCGACTAACTCGCGACCTATATCAACCGATTGTGCCGCATCAGAAAAGATATCGAGCGGCTGACCAGCGGCAATGGCTCCCATCACAGGAAAACCCTGAAAGGATTTTGTCAGCTTAATCCCACGGCTCTTCTTTGGCTGCCGCGAAATAAGCCCTTTCTTCTCCAGCATAGTGAGATGATAGTCAACATGACCAGTACTTGTAATCTGCATCTCACGACCAATCTCTCGATTGGTTGGTGGCATGCCCTCTGATTTCATATAGGATACAATGAAATCATAAATTCTACGTTGTATTTCGCTGGTTTGCTCCAATGACATAAAACCGTTTCCTGCCTTTCTGAACACATTTGCATGCCTTCCTCACCTCACCCAAAACTAGAACGGCTATTCAAAAGAATCATACCACAACCGCATAAGCAATACAAGTATTTTCTGGAACGTATTTTCCGAATATTTTTTCTTCCTATTGTTCGCCAGGAGGACTTGGCATCGGAGAATTGTTTTGTTATACTCCTCACAGAAGGATATGGACCCAAAGAATATGATGTAGAGATAATTTGCGCACCGCACCTGGATAGGTGTACAATAAGAGGCGTCAGACAGAGACATTCGACGGACACCGGCACGAAAGAGAGAGTCAGAACAGCTATGGTAGAGATGACAGTTGAGAGCGTGCGAATAAACCTGGCCACGCAACAGCGAGTGGTCATCTTAAAAGCAACAAAGCAAGAGCGCTATCTCTTTATCTGGATAGCGCACGCAGAGGCCTATGCTATTGCCGTCGAACTCCAGGGAACAACGTCACCTCGTCCACTCACCCATGATTTGCTCAAAAATGTGATCGGCGAACTGGGCGCGAAAATCGTCAGTATCGTGATTTCGGATCTGGTTGACGAAATCTTTTATGCTCGTATTGTCCTGGATGTTGCAGGCAGGCATGTTGAAATTGACTCACGGCCTAGTGATGCAATTGCCCTTGCCGTACGCGCTAAGATACCTATCTTTGTTGAAGAGAGTGTCCTGGAAGAGGCTGGAGTCGCGCTAGAACAAAACGACGAGCAGCAGAAATTGCCACCCACCTGGACAAAGGATAAGCAGAAACGCGATACTGAAAAGGATAACCTGGATGCCTACCGCGACTTTATCAATAGCCTGGATGCGCTAGACGAGTTCGGACAGGATTAACCCACACCTATTTCTCAAAGGTTCCAGACAGATTGTTGCTAAGGCCATATAGCTAGCGGGAATTCAAAAGTGCTTTCAGGAAGCGAACCAGGATACGCGAGAAAAAACCGTAGAGCAGGATGGCCAGGAGAGTATAAACCTCCACACTGATTGGAATTGGGATGAGTAAGGTTATTGGCTGTAATAGCACACGAAATGGCCAAATAAATATGTTGCTTAGCTTGTAAATGTTTCCTATCCAGAACTCATCAGCCGCTATGCCAATGATTTTTAGGGCGAAACGTGCAAGCAGGAATAACTGGATCACCACAAATAACATCCCAACAATGCCCGGAATAGGACTATGACGCACTCCTGTAGAACGGGCCAGCTTGCCAGTCTTTGTGGGCTGTACAGATGTAGTTCGATGAGCAGATTGTTCATCTTCTTCTTTCGGCATAACCGGTTTTAGCGGCAAATAGGGATAGGCATCTTGCCGTAGTGCTTTCGGCATTATCGGCTTTGGCGGCAGATAGGGATAGACATCTTGCTGTTGTACATATTGCTGCGCAGGTCGTCGAGGAATGCGAATTGTATCGTCACTCTCAGCCGAAGGCATGAACGGTAAGATCGTCACATTAGATAGAATTTCCGTCTGATCATCGTGTTCATCTGGTTCTCCAGCATTATTATTCTGAAGTTTTCTCATCCTGCTTACTCCCCTCAGATGAAGATAATGTTATTCCATAGAGTCCTGGGCTTCAGTCCTTTGCCTGGACGCAGGGTATCCCAGGCCCCGGGCAGGGATGCTGCGCTCCCTGCACCCTTGCTTTTGCGAATGTAACTATTCAGGTACCCTCGCCACCTGTGGTGGCTTGCTCTTGATTTTATGCTGATTGTGGTGTTTGTGCTGCAAACACCACAATCAGCATAAAACAACCTGCGAAGCGCCGTAGGCGCTGAGGAATCAGGGAAAGGGAACCTGAATAGTTACCTTTTGCGAACTTTTGAAACAAAAGTTCGGGATAATTCATGATTTCTTAGCATACCATTACTTGGCCTCATTTGCTGATCCACTTATTATTACGGTAAGCAGGGACACATGGTTGTAATTAGAAGCAGATTACTTCAACATGCTATGAGTGTACACAACCACAACAGACTGTGTTACAATATGTCGGTCATATTGAAATAAAGAGGAGAGGTTTTGGGTCTATGACACAGATCGACAACCGTACACAAAAACAACAGACGATGCCAGCACACCGTACACCACGCTTGCGTTTTGCTCCCAGCCCCACTGGTTTTCAGCATATTGGTGGCTTTCGTACCGCACTCTTCAGCTGGCTCTATGCACGCCACGGTGCAGGACAATTTATCTTGCGCATCGAAGATACCGATCTGGCACGCACAGTAGAAGGCGCGGTTGATGATCTGATCAAAGGTCTGCAATGGCTGGGGATGGATATCGATGAAGGACCAATTATCGGTGGTCCTTATGGTCCCTATTATCAGGTACAGCGCAAGGCTCTCTACCAGTATTACGCCAACCAGTTGATAGAGTCAGGTCACGCATATCGTTGCTACTGTACTCCAGAGCGGCTGGATGAGATGCGTACAGCTCAGATAGCCCAGAAGCTTCCGCCTCGTTATGACCATCACTGCCGCTTTCTCAGCGATGAGCAACGTGCCACCAACGAAACTGCTGGACTCGCATGGGTGGTACGCTTTGCGATGCCGCTTGATGGAGAGACAGTGGTTCACGATGAGTTACACGGTGATATGGTCTTCAAAAATACTGACCTGGATGATACGGTCATTCTCAAGTCAAATGGATTGGCACCTTACCATCTGGCCCATCTCGTTGACGACCACCTGATGGAAATTACGCATGTCTTACGTGGTGAAGAGTGGATTTCTAGCGCCCCACGGCATGTGCAAATTTATAAAGCGTTGGGCTGGGAAATACCGCTTTTCTATCACCTCCCTGTTATTCTGGGTAAAGACAAGAAGAAGCTCAGCAAGCGACGCAATGCCCCCTCATGGTCAGATTTTCAGAGAGAAGGCTTCCTGCCAGAGGCAGTTTTTAACTTCATGGCCTTGTTGGGCTGGTCATATGATGATAAAACGGAACTTTTCACACAAGAGGAGTTGATACGAGCATTCACTCTGGATCGCGTGGGCATCGCCTCTGGTATCTACGATCCAGATAAACTCTTGTGGATGAATGGTGTCTATATTCGTCAGTTACCCCTGGATGAACTGGTCACTCGTGCTATTCCTTATATGGAGCGACCAGAGGCCGAAGGTGGTCTACCAGATAGCATTGAGCGACCTCTCGACCGCGAGTACACAACGCGTGTGCTACATCTTGAGCATGAGCGATTAAAGACGCTTGGCGAGGCTGCCTATGTCGTCTCATTTTTCTATGAAGATGACCTGACCTATGATACAACTGCTCTGATTTAGAAGGGGATGGATAGCGCACGTACACGGGACGCGTTGATCCAGGCGCGTGATCTGCTCGCAGGTCTGGAGCAGTGGGAACATACTATTATGGAGCCACCCATGCGCGAACTGGCGAAGACTCTCAATTTGAAAGTAGGACAACTCTTTGGCTCGGTTCGTACAGCAGTCAGTGGGCGTACGGCTACTCCTCCGCTTTTTGAGATGATGGAGGTCCTTGGTCGAGAGTTATCCATGAAACGGATTGAGCAGGCCATCGCTCGTCTGGCAGAATAGACAAACGCATGATTAATAAAGATTACATCTTGCGAATTGCCGAGAGATTTGGGCGAGCACTGGCCATTATTCTACATTTGCGTGAGATTGACAAGACTGAAGAAGCTCTTATCTATATTGATGATCTTTTCCTCAAAACGGTAGGGCTGACTTCCAGATTTATCAACTCTCTTTCTGAAGAAACGCTCTTAAAAACTTTCTCACCAATGGGGATTTTGAATGTTGAGGCATGCTTCTGGACGGCTGGGCTCCTCAAAACTGAGGGTGAAATCTATGAAGACCAGGGCAATACCACCGAAAGCTACTATCGCTACCTCAAATCCTTGTACCTGTTTCTCACTGTCCTGCTTCAGGAACAGCTTGACCACGACACAAACATATACAAAGATACTGAGGAACTGATCAAAAAGCTCAATGACTACGAACTTCCTGTTCTAACGAAACGCAAACTTTTTGCATACTATGAGCATCTTGGTATGTACGCCAAAGCTGAGGATATCCTCTTTGAGCTGCTTGAGAACACAAAGAATAATAGTGAACTGCTTGCCAGCGGCCATGCCTTTTATACACGATTGCTTGCCAGAAGCAATACAGACCTAACAGCCGGGAATTCTCTCACGAGAAGAGGTTGAAGAGGGGCTGAAACAACTAAACAACATGGAATAAGGAAATCTTTTTACCCAGGAGAAGTTCACACGTGTCCTCAGTAAAATCTCCCCAGGTTGTGCGCTCTACAGTTGCAAATTCGTGGCGCTGGATGTGGCCCGATCTCTTAATGCGGATTCTCCCTATGGGGATAGCACCATTCATCTATATCAGCATTTTTCACTTACCCCTGTCGTTCCTGGGATTAACATTACACGATGTGCCACAACAAATCTGGCTTGGTCTGGTGGTTGGCATCTTGATGGCCGCCTTTGCCGCCATCTATCGTATGCTCATCGTTGGCCCCGGGTTCCGTTGGCCAACAGTCAGCGATCACATCTTTCAAGGCTCCTTTTACTTGTTTATCAATGGACCTGTGGAAGAACTGTTCTTTCGTGGTTTCCTGCTAGCGGCAGTCACTCAGTGGACAGGTTGGTCAGGTTGGGGCTGGTTGGTGAGTACAGCCACCTACACCCTCTACCATCGGCTGGGTAAGTGGAACTGGCGCAGCGTTGGAGGGGTCGGTCTGGCAGGATTGGTCTTTAGCCTGGTTTACCTGCTCCAACCAAATCCACGCTCACTGCTGGCAGTTGTGATTATTCATGGTTTCACGACAAGCGGTTTCCTCAGTTGGGGTGATGAAGTACTCTATCGACGCTGGAAACGCGGGCATGCAAAATTTTCATGAAACGTCCTTTCTGGATACCTGCCCCTTCAGGGGTGGGAGGAAAGAAAACTGTCCGCAGACAGGATGTAACCCTTCAAACAGTTTGTTTTCTTGACAAGCAGTTGAAGTTATGCCATAATGGAAAATATGAAAACGGTGATTTCTGCAAAGCTGAAACTGAATACAACTCCAGAGCAGTTTGCTCGCTTGCGTGCGACTCAATTGGTCTATCGTGACGCTCTTAATTTTGTGAGTCAGTATGCTTTTGAGCACGGGAAAACGAGCAACAGGGTTGCGTTGCACAAAGCCAAGTATGACGATATCCGCGCCAGTTTTCACTTGCCCTCTCAAATGGCCTGTAGTGTTTTTATCCAGGTCAGTGCGACCTACAAAGGTCTCTGGACAAAGGTTAAAAAGAATGCCATTGACCGGAGGGATGGCAGAACGAAGAAACGCTATAAGGGGCTTGATCAAGCCCCAACGTACGTTTCTCCTACACTGACGTACCAGCACGGCAAGGACTACACCTTGAAGAAAGAGAATTACGTGAGTGTCCTGACTCTTGAGGGACGTGTAATTGTTCCTTACACAGGCTATGACAAGCACATTGCTCTTATTCAGAGGGGTGCTGAGATTGGTGCTGCAAAACTGTGGTATGACAAATCCAAGAAGCAGTTCTACCTGCTGGTAAGTCTTGAGATTGAGAGACCTGATCCAACGCCAGAGGATCACAGTCGTGTTGTGGGCGTTGATGTGGGCTTGCGCTACCTGGCAGTAACAGCCACGACCACAGAAAAATCCCAATTCTTTCCAGGGAAGACCGTCAGGGCAAAGGCTCATCATTACACCCGACTGCGAAAACGACTTCAGCAAAAAGGCACTCGATCTGCTACCCGCCGTCTGGTGGTGATGAGCGGACGAGAGAGACGGTTGAAAGCTGATAGAAACCATACTATTGCGAAACGCATTATCCAACGAAACCCACGTTCCATTATTGGACTGGAGAATTTGACAGACATTCGAGAACGAACCAAACGACGCAAAGGAAAGAAAGCCAGCAAGAAACAGCGAAAAGCCAATGCTTCTTTTTCTAAATGGTCCTTTGCTGAGTTGCATTCCATGATTGCCTACAAGGCGACACTGAATGGTTGCATGACCGTCAAGGTTGATGCAAATCACACCAGTCAGATGTGCCCTCGTTGTGGTTACACTGCGAAGACGAATAGGCCCGATCACGGGTTGATGTTCGATTGTCAAAGCTGTCACTATACTCTGCACTCCGATCTTGTGGGTGGTCGCAATATTGCGTTAAGAACGTTGCTCGTTCGGCAGGACTGGATGAGTACGGGCGAATTGTCAGATCGCCCTGATGTGTCGGACCATGAAGCCAAAGCAGCGCGTCTGCAAAGATATGCTGAGTTGCGGTGGAGTCCAGACACAAGCCTCTGTCTTTAGGCAGAGGTATTTGACGATAAAAAAGGAGAGGCACGATGAGACGTACCCCTCCCCAGCCAGACACCTACCTCCACCTCAGAAGACAGAGGAATACTTACAAGTACTCCTACGAAACCTATCGACACACTATGCCTTCCACTTAATGGTACAACCAACAGGTTTTGTCTCTGGTGCTACCACCTCTTTGTCTGCGATGATGGCATCGAGGGCTTCCTTCGCATAGCGATGTTTGACCGAACTTTCATCCTCATAGTTATCGTCGAGTGCCCCATGATAGCGCAATTTACCGGAAGTATCAAAGATAAATAGTTCGGGCGTACGCTCGGCACCATAGGCATGAGCAACAACCTGACTCTCATCGTAGAGATATGGAAAGACAAAACCCTTTTCCACGGCTCGCTTTGCCATGTTTTCCATACTGTCAGCAGGATACCTGGAAACATCGTTCGAGCTAATCGCCAGCGTACGCACATCCTGTGATGCATAGTCACGAGCAAGAGCATTAATGCGATCTTCCCAGGCTCGAACATATGGACAATGGTTACATGTAAAAACTACTATGGCGGCCTTTGCATTGCTAAAGAACTCATGGGCACTATATACTTGCCCATCGGTAGCTGGCAGGCTAAATTCTACCAGGCTATCGCCTGTCATCAGCTGTGTCATGATATATTCTCCTTCTGGAAGTGTGCCAAACAATAATGTCAAGGTAAAGCACCTTCCACCAGATATTGTACCTTCTACACGGTAAAAGTTCTCTGCAAAGCAGCAGCTATTAACTCACGTGGGGGCAGAGGAGAAATACGCCCGTCAGCACGCCGATATGCTCGACATGTGAGACCTGGCTCAGCTATATCTTCTGGTAACGGAGCGATATCAACTCCATCTACTCGAATGGTCGGTGAACCATAAAAAGTATAACGCTGTGCTTCAGCTTCCGTCTTGACCTCAATAATCTCCACAGGGGTGTGTATCTTCTCTTCTACCATAGCCTCATGCAAAAGTGCTAACGCACGCTCGTGACTGGGACAATCAGCATAATAGAAAAACTCGACTTTTGGCATCATCCACCTCTTTGTTATGGCCTTGTGAACAAAGGTTGCTCGACAATCGGCTCACCCATCATTTGATAACACAAATTGGGATCATGCACATTCCCAAAAGGATGGAATTTCCAAATTCTATACATATTTACTCGTTTTACATATTATTGTTGAGTCACCATATTAGCACATTCATCTTAGCAAGGGAAAAATAGCTATGCATTCCTTTCCGTTTTGTGTATACTGCCGAAGAATTTATACATAGACAAGCACATAAATTTGTCGGAGGGGACAACACCAGTGGGGATACAATTCACTACTGAGCAGGTTCTTACCATGGCCCCCGATTCCAGTTCTGCTGCCGCTGGCAAAAAACTTGGAGTCGCCAAACATTGGAAGAATCTGGGACAAAGTTCAGAAGCACTCTGGGGAGAATGCCAGGGTAGCGCACTCTATCAGGTACGTGTCGATCTTTCTTCTCTTACCATACAATGCAGTTGTCCAAGTCGCAAACTACCCTGTAAACATGGACTTGGCCTGCTCTTGCTAACCGTCAATGCACCCACAGCTATCCCTGTTGCCGATCCACCGGAGTGGATCGTGGCATGGTTGGCAAAGCGGGCGGCTGCCAGCAAACGTAAAGAGGAAACGGAGGAAAAAAAGTCTAAATCCAATGCTGAACCTACTGCGGCCCAGATAAAGAATGCAGAGAAACGCATGGCCTCGGTCACTGCGGGCATTGAACACATTGATCTCTGGCTTAATGATCTTGTACGCAATGGTCTGGGTAGCGTAGAGACACAACCGGCCAAATACTGGGAGACGCCGCGAGCACAGATGCAAGATGCACAAGCAACAGGCATCGCCTTGCGCATACAGCGTATGGCGGCCATACCCAATGCTTCGCGCAACTGGCCTGAAAAGCTGCTTGCTCATATGGGACAACTCGCACTTCTCACTCACGCTTTCAATCGACTCGACCAGTTAGAGGCTCCGCTACAAGAAGATGTACGCCAGCTCATCGGCTGGTCACTCAAAGAGGATGAGGTTATCCAGCGCGGCGAAAGAGTAACCGATGATTGGCTGACATTGGGACAGTTAGTCGAAGAGGGAGATCGTGGACGCACACAGCGAACATGGTTACTTGGTACCACTACCAAACGCTCAGCGTTGGTGTTACAATTCGCCATCACAGGAGTATCGTTCTCAGAGGTATATCCTCTCGGTATACGCCAAACGGCAGATCTTGTCTATTGGCCGAGCGCTTATCCACAACGTGCGTTGATCGAGACACGACGGGGAGAAGTTACCTCTCTCCCAGAACGTCTTCCAGGTACAGAAACAATAGAAGAGTTTTTTGAGAGTATTGCAACTGTACTGGCACGTCACCCCTGGCGCGATCGTTTCTTATGCACATTACGAGATGTCATTCCAATCTATGATACAAACGATAATACATGCTACATACGCGATAGCAGCGGACAGGCGCTGCGATTGGTCAATGGTGAACACTGGCATTTGCTGGCACGTTCGGGAGGAATGCCTGTAGATTTCGCAGGAGAGTGGGATGGGGAGGTATTAACACCACTGGGTATCCTGGTGGATGGCAAATATTACACGGTATAGTTGCAGTATCCTTACACGGATCGCAGGGAAAGGGAAAACCTGATGCAGCTCCCCATACCTCCTGACGGGAATAATGCTAGCAGAACGTTGCCTGAAATGTCAAGTGGTTCTGCAATACGGAGTTTTATGTATGGATAAAATTGTCACAATAGCAATCGTTGGTACGGGACAGCAACCCAATAAAGAGGCTACAACAGGCACTCCTGTTGATGCGCTGGCAACGCAACTCTCTGTTGATGATCCTGAGCGCAAATTTCTACTCACAGCAGGTGCATGGACCATATACCGTCAGGCTGGACGCCTGACAGAGCCGGCTCCCGCTATACCACAGGCCGCCGCACCCGAAACACTTCCAGCTTGTTCACCCAAAGCAACACAACTGGTGGAAAGTTTGTTGCGGGAACATAGCGAACTGCTACCCGAAGCTTTAGTTCGTCTGAAGCAAACAGGCCTGCGCCTTCCATATGAACTGCTCCCTCAAGCATTGACCTCTGGAGCACAATCAAAGGAGATACGTCCGGCACTTATCTCAGTCATTGGTGAGCGTGGTCGCTGGCTCAGTCAGTTCAACTCAGCCTGGTCCTGGGTGACACAATTTCTGCCTACGGTAGAGACTACTTTACCCGATGATGGAGAAACTATCTGGCAAGAAGGTACACTCGGACAACGCTATGAGATATTGCAACGCTTGCGTGCAATAGATCCGGCGCAGGTACGCGATAAATTGGCTGCCGTCTGGAAACAGGAGAAAGCGGAGGCCAGGGGTAAACTTCTTGGGACATTCGAGATCGGTCTTTCTGCTGAGGATGAACCATTTCTTGACAAGGCGCTGGATGATCGGGCAGAAAGTGTGCGTACTCTCGCGGCTTCGCTCCTGGCACGTATTCCCACATCAGCTCTTGCACAGCGTATGCTGGCTCGTGCCGATGCAATAATACTCTCTTATGCTGATGATAAGTTTACTATCAAACCTCCATCGGAGGCGAAAAAAGAGTGGCTACGAGACGGAATTGAAGAAAAACCAACATATAATACGGGAATAGGCAAACGTGCCTGGTATCTGGTGCAGATACTTTCCCTGATTCCTCCCACACACTGGGAAGTGCGTTTTTCCACTTCTCCGGCTGAACTGATTACAGCCGCTCACGCCACTGAATGGGGCGAGCAGATCATTGATAGTTGGTCATATGCCACCATGCTCCACGGTGGGACAAATTGGATTACCCCTCTCTGGAAATGGCGCTGTGAGCAACCAGGCAATAATAATATACGTGATATCCACATCTCAACAATCCATGCAACGATTGGTGCCCGTGTTCCCCAACAGGAGGCAGAGCAATATATCCGGCAACTGACTCCAGGGAGTCCTGCATGGGAAACAGCACTGCCAACGCTCTCCATACCCTGGAGCACGGAGTTTGGCAATGCCTATCTGCTGGCCCTCCGAACATTCATCACGACACTGGCACTTGATACCTACCAGCAATCTAATGAATGGCATCCACAATCCAACACATGGTATCAAAGCCTTGCAGTAGCCACTAGAGCACTACCATACCCATGTTTTGCTCTGGCATTGGAAAGCTGGATACTGCCAGAAGTCGAGGACAACAAGATACGCTGGCGCATACAAACATGGGAACAAGAACTACGACGCTTCACCGAAGTAATTCATTTACGTCAACGCACTATAGAGGAGATTGTATAACATGGCTATAACCAATCACGCTGTAACAAACGAAATCGAAACCACTGCTATCAACGCTGTCATACGTCAACATGCGGAACAACAATATGCTGAGGAACTCGCTGAACTGGCCAGAGAAGACACACGCCAGCGCCCACCCAACTGGACACTCTCCCCGTGGGCTGTACGTATCTATTTGATGGGTGGAACACTCTCCAACGGTTTTGTTGTGACTCCCAAATATATCGGCAATCCCCGCTTGATTGAGATCGCCGTTGCCACACTGGCTACAGATCGAGCATTGCTGCTCTACGGAGTTCCAGGCACCGCCAAATCCTGGGTTAGTGAGCATCTTGCCGCCGCCATTACAGGTAACTCCACTCTACTCATTCAGGGTACCGCAGGCACCGACGAAAATGCCATACGCTACGGCTGGAACTATGCACGCTTGCTGGTGGAGGGTCCCTCGATGGCTGCATTAGTCATTAGTCCGATGATGCAAGCAATGCAAACGGGAAAAATCGCTCGTATCGAAGAGTTGACACGTATCCCCAGCGAAGTGCAGGACACTTTAATCACCATCCTTTCTGAGAAGACACTTCCCATACCAGAACTCAACTCAGAAGTACAGGGCAGCAAAGGCTTTAATGTGATTGCTACCGCCAATAATCGTGATAAGGGCGTCAACGAACTTTCCAGTGCTTTGATGCGTCGTTTCAATACTGTTGTTCTTCCACTTCCTGATACCATTGACGAAGAGATAGATATTGTTGATCGCCGTGTTGCCAGCCTTGGCAAAGCTCTTGAATTGCCCGCTGAGAAACCTGCTTTAGAGGAGATTCGCCGCGTGGTAACAGTTTTCCGTGAACTGCGCTCCGGTGTCACAATGGATGGCAAGACAAAAATCAAGTCACCAAGTGGGACGCTCTCCACTGCCGAAGCTATCTCAGTTATCAACAGTGGATTGGCGATGGCAGGCTACTATGGAGATGGTGAGTTGCGAGCCAACGATCTGGCTGCCGGGCTAACTGGTGCCATTATTAAAGATCCTGTTCAGGATCGCGTTGTCTGGCTTGAGTACCTGCAAACTGTCGTCAAGGAACGCGATGGTTGGAAAGATTTGTTCCGTGCTTGCAAAGAGGTAATATAAATCGTGAGCATTCACATCTTTGGTATACGCCATCATGGTCCAGGATGTGCACGGTGTTTGCATCTGGCACTTGATACCTGAAGCCGGATATCGTGCTTGTCGAAGGACCACCGGATGCACAGGGAGTCTTACCCCTGCTTGCACATGCAGATATGCAACCACCGGTAGCGTTGCTGATCTATGCGCCCGATGATCCCAAACGTGCAGTCTATTATCCTTTTACCCATTTCTCACCCGAATGGCAAGCACTATCCTATGCCCAGGCGCATAATATACCAGCTCGTTTTATGGATCTGCCACAAGCGATCCAAATGGCAAAAGAACCCGTAGGAGCGACTATCGCAGTCGCTCAGCCACCCGATCCAACAAGCAGCACACCTGACAAGACAGGTACAGCCAGCCCTACAGCACAGGCAACACTTGAAATAACGCCAGAGACGCCACAGCAACCGCAACTCGACGATCCGCTGGCAATGCTCGCTCAAGCGGCTGGTTACACCGATCATGAACTCTGGTGGGAACGACAAATTGAGCAGCGGCGTGACCTTACTGACTTTTTCGAGGGCATCCTGGAAGCAATGACAGCTCTACGTGCTGATACCTCGCCTAAGAATGAGGAGGAGGCACAACGTGAGGCCCATATGCGCCAGACAATTCGTGCAGCACAGAAAGAAGGCTTTCAGCGTATCGCCGTCGTCTGCGGTGCATGGCATGCTCCAGTACTGGTAAACCCTGGCCCTGCCAAGACTGATGCCGCTTTACTCAGTGGATTGAAAAAGGTCAAGGTTGAGGCTACCTGGATTCCCTGGACAAACTCGCGCCTCTCCTACCGCAGTGGCTATGGAGCGGGTGTCACTTCTCCAGGCTGGTATGAGCATCTCTGGACAACGCCCGACCGTATTACTATCCGCTGGATCACGCAAGCTGCGCGTCTCTTACGAGAGCAGGGGTTGGATGCTTCTTCCGCTAGCGTCATCGAGGCCGTGCGACTGGGTGAATCGCTTGCAGCTCTGCGTGATCTGCCCATGCCGGGTCTTGCCGAATTACATGAGGCCATCGAAACCGTGTTGTGCAATGGGAACACTACACCAATGAGCCTCATTCGCGATAAGATGGAGATCGGTGAGAAGCTAGGACAGGTTCCAGCAGAAACACCAGCCGTTCCGTTACAGCGCGATCTGGAACTCAAACAGCGCAAGTTACGCCTTATCCCTTCGGCAGAAATTGTTAAGCTTGAGTTGGACTTACGCAAAGACACTGATCGTGCTCGTAGCCAGCTCTTGCATCAATTACGACTGCTCAAGATCCATTGGGGACAACCAAAACGTGTCAGTGGCAAAACGGGCACATTCCACGAACATTGGCAGATCCAGTGGCAGGTCGAGTTCGCCGTTGCCCTGATTGAGGCTAACATTTGGGGCAACACGGTTGAATCTGCTACCACAGCCTTTGTCTGTCATACAGCGGATAATACCGAAGATCTACCCCCGTTAACCGAACTGCTGGATCAAGTTATTCTGGCTGAGTTGCCAGGCGCTATTGACCATGTCCTACAAGAGGTACAGAAGCGTGCGGCGGTCTCCGCTGATGTACGGCATATGATGAAACTTCGCATGCCACCACTGGCACAAGTGGCACGCTATGGCAATGTGCGCAAGGCAAAATCCGAACGGATCATTCCCATTATCGACGGTCTTTTTGAACGCATCGTGATTGGCCTGCCGGGAGCCTGTGCCTCACTCGACGATGATGCCGCGCAAGAGATGGTCAGCAGCATTGACAAGGTACAGGATAGCGTCAGCCTGCTCAATCGCGAGGGTCAACAAACGGAATGGCAAACGCTTCTCCGGCAATTGATCGACCGTGAAAGTATTCACGGCCTGGTACGTGGGCGCTGTTGCCGCCTGTTATTGGAGCAGAATGTTCTGGACGAGGACGAGTTACAACGACTGACACGACTTGCACTCTCGCCTGCCACAACTGCCCCACAAGCATCCGCCTGGATCGAAGGAGTGCACGAGGCAGTGGACTGCTTGTCTTACACCAGGATGGTCTCTGGCGTGCACTGAAATGGCTGGCTAAGTCAACTTACCACGGAAACTTTCGAGATGCTTTTACCCATTTTGCGTCGCGCCTTTTCCAGCTTCCAGTCACCACAGCGGCGAGCTATGGGCGAAAGGTTAAGCACTTGCGTGTATCCTCGGCAGAAACACCAGCAACAAAGAAACATGGTGATAGTCGAAGAAAGCACTATCCATCAAGCACGAGCAGATACTGTATTGCCAATCCTGGCACATATTATGGGGGTACCACTTGATGGCCATTGATGAGAAAGAACGACTACGTCGCTGGCGGCTCGTTCTGGGTAAAGATGCAAGTGAAGGAATGGAAGCAGGTGGAGCGGGAGCAGGTGAAGGTGAAGGTGAAGGTGAAGGAGGCTTTTGCCTGAGTGGGCGTGACCAGGGGATGATCGTGTGCTGGAAGCACTCTATGACTCGGAACGCTCGGCAGGTCTGGGTGGTTCTTCACCAAATGTCGCACGCTGGCTAGGAGATATCCGCACCTACTTCCCATCATCGACGGTACGTGTGATGCAACAAGATGCCTTGCAGCGCCTGCACCTCACACAGAGTGCCTGGAACCAGAGATGCTAGAGAATGTCGATGCCGATGTTCATCTTGTTGCTTCACTGCTCTCACTCAGCAAGGTTATACCGGAGAAGACCAAGGATACGGCACGGCAAGTGGTACGCAAAGTTGTAGAAGAGTTGGAACGCAAATTAGCCAATCCGCTAATTCAGGCCGTGCGTGGTAGTCTCAACAGGGCTACCCGCGCCTACCGTCCGCGTGCCAACGAAATCAACTGGGATCGAACCATTCGCGCTAACCTGAAAAACTACCTGCCCGAGAAAGGCACCATCATCGCTGAGCGTCTGGTCGGACATGGCCATAAACGCTCCTCATTGCGCGACATTGTGTTATGCGTGGATCAAAGCGGCTCTATGGCTGCATCTCTGGTCTACTCAGGCATTTTCGGGGCAGTCCTGGCTTCGATCAAAGCTGTCAGTACACGCATGGTTGTCTTCGATACAGCGGTTGTTGATCTTACCGATGACCTGCAAGATCCAGTAGATCTGCTCTTTGGCACACAACTGGGCGGAGGGACAGATATCAACCGTGCCCTTGCCTACTGCCAACAGGTTATCACACGACCAACGCAAACGATCCTGGTGCTCATCACCGACTTGTACGAGGGTGGGAACGAAAAGGAGATGTTACGTCGGGCTGCAGAGTTAGTTGCAAGCGGTGTACAAGTCATCTGTTTGCTCGCCTTGAGTGATCAGGGCACACCCGGCTTTGACCAGGGCAATGCTGCGACTCTTGCGGCTATGGGAGTGCCATCCTTCGCCTGTACTCCTGACCTGTTTCCTGACCTGATGGCAGCCGCTATTCAGCACCAGGATTTAGGGCAATGGGCAGCAAAAAATGATATTGTCGCAGCTCGTGGGGGAGATGGAGGAGCTCATTTGAGCATTACATCCAAATTGAGAGGTAGATAGACTTGCCTCTCAACTTGGATGTTCCATATCTTAGTCAACCATTACAAATTCTCAAGGAATTCTTCAGGGAGATTTCCCGTTTCAGGCAAAGGAAACTCTTCGAGGTGAAGTTCGGTAGCTTCTCTCAAATTAGCGACAGCTTCTTCAACCGTATGGCCCTGGCTGGCCGTACCTACTTCGGGGCATTCTGCGACGTACAGATCATCTTCTTTATGAAGAATAGCGGTAAAAGTTCGTACAGTCATATCTCTCCCTCCTATGGGTACTATACCAATAGTCCGCTAAACATTCAAGTCCGAGACCATCTCAGAGCACACATCGCTTTTAGGCGAAGGTTGCTTTTGGCCTTTTTTAATTAACTCCTCGCCACCTGCGGTGGCTCGCTCTCATTTTGTTGCCGGTGGTAGAGTTTGCGGCGCAAACTCTCCCACCGGCAACAAAACAATTCGCGAAGCGCCGTAGGCGCTGAGGAATCAGAAAAAGGGACCTGAGAATCCAGACTATTTCTGCAATAGCAGTTCTGCTATTGCCTGACCAACACCTTCTGCCGAAGCAGGATTCTGTCCGGTGACAAGCCTGCCACTCACGGCTACCTTCGCTTGAAACAGTCCGGCTTTTTCCTGTCGCGCTCCCCGCTCAACAAGTTTCGACTCAAGAAGGAAAGGCACAACCTTTGTGAGGCCAACTGCCTCCTCTTCCTCGTTAGAGAAAACTGCTACTGTTTTTCCAGCTACAAGGTATTGTCCATTCGACAATTTCAGATTCACCAGAGCTGCTGGACCATGACAGACGGCAGCAACAACATCTCCCTGTTCGTAGATTGTTGCAGCAACATGGAGCAAGCCTTCAGCGTTGGGAAAATCCCACATCGTGCCATGACCACCAGCAAAGAGGATGGCCGAGTAGCTCTGATGGCGTAATATCGCCTGGGCTGAGCGTGTTTTCCAGTTTGGCAACAAGCTTCGGATCATTCAAGAAACGGGCATTTTTAGGATCGTTCAGATCACGGCTGCTCTCGTCCATAGGAGCCTTGCCTCCTTGCGGACTCACGATATCTACCTCAAAGCCACGATCAACCAGCTCAAAAAATGGATGTGTCACTTCCGGCAAGTAGTAGCCAGTCGGTTTTCCCGTATCTCCCAGAATTCCATGACTCGTGACGGCAATCAACACTTTCTTGCTCACAATTGGATTCCTCTTTCATTATGGTACTCAATTGAATGCTTCGGATCTTGTCATTCCTGGCAAGCAACGTTCTGCTTACTGATCTGAGTATAAAGCAAGAATAGCCATAATTCCAATTATAAAAACGCTACTGATATATAATTTTATTTATATCAGCGCTAACTCATAGCAGTACAGAAAAATTGGGTGAAATATCAATTCCATAGCCACTCGATTTCCTCACCACTTGCTGTGACTGCTTGTTTTATGTGGATGGCATGGTTTGCGATGCAAACCATGCATCGATGAAACAGGCTTTAAAGCACCTTTGGCGCTGAGAAATCAGGAAAAGGGCTTGGAGTTACTCATTCTTAGCTTATGCGCTCCAGGGTAACGACCGGGATCTTGCGATCGGTTTTCTGCTGATACTCGCCAAACTGTGGAAACTGCTCTGCCATTTCAGCATACAGACGCTCACGCTCCTGCGACTCAGCAACTGCTGCTCGCACCTGGAAACGTTCACTACCGATCTCAACAGTAGCGGTAGGATTGGCAAGCAGATTATGGTACCAGTCAGGGTTGGTAGGCGCGCCAGCTTTGGAAGCGAAGATAACAAAACGGTCGCCATCAGTAGTGTATGCCAGTGGCGCAACGCGGGGCTGACCACTTTTGGCCCCAATAGTAGTCAATAGGAGCAAAGGGAGATTGGCAAAATATCCACCAACTTTGCCGCTATTAGCACGAAACTCCGTGATCACCGTCTGATTAAAGTCACTCATATATACTCCTTACTTACTTTAACTTTCTAGCTTATAAAACCATAGTAAAGGACAAATTTATTCCGCTGAAAGCTGGAGTCCACCATCTATTCTGCTGTTGCCTGCAACAATTCTGCTGTTGCCCGCAACAATTCCCGCACACGTTGGATCTCTGGATGATAGCGATCCATCTTGCGATAGGCAAGCCAGAGTTCATTGACGGTAGGTTCGAGCGAGTCCCAGATTACACGCAAACGACCAGCTTCGATAGCTTCACGACAGAGATACTCGGGCAAGATGCTAATCCCGTAGCCCAGTTCTACAGCCTTCTCAATAGCATGTAAATTGGGGATGACGAATGTGGGTTGGAAGTTTACTCGTTGATCGAAAAGCTGTTGCCAGAAGCGACGGATGATGGGCAATTCTACACCATAACTGATCCACGGTTGTGTTTGTAGCCATTGCTCAAGCTGGGATAATGACTCGGCGTCCTCTCCCTCTATTTCAGGAGGAACAACATCAGGAGAACCCACCAGCAAGAAATGCTCTTCTTCCAGCCTGCGATATTCAACATCGCTTTGTGGGAGCCGTTGCGTAGCAACCACAAGATCTAACTCACCTTGCGCTAACCCCTCCACCAGTTGTTGCGTTATCCCAAACTGGACCCATAAGCGGAAAGGAATATTTTTCAACCGTGCTAAAGCCACTTCCGAGAAATATTCCAGCGGCGCGCCAAGACGGACGAGGGGTAATTGCGATGCATGAGTATCGCGTAGCTCTTGTGAGACCTGTTCAAGCTTTTCCAGCGCCTGGATGACATGGCAATACAGCTCTTTGCCCCGCTCAGTGGGAACCATGCGTCGTGGTGTACGTGTAAAAAGTGCGGCCCCTACGGCAGATTCGAGTGCGGCAAGATGCTGGGTCACGGCAGGTTGGGTCAGGAAACGTGCCTGCGCTGCACCCGAAACAGTGCCAATACGGTAAATCGCTAGAAAGCTGCGATACCAATCGAAATCGACATCGAGCATTGCGTCATGACTTCTCTTTTGCATAGTGTTGCTCCTTGACATAAGGTCTCAATTCGTAGGTGCGCGGTTGACAAGCCAATTTTACACCAATGGCATAACAGGTATAGTCTTATCACCATAAATTGTCTCTAGAGAAGTGATTACCAAATGTTGCTCTCCGACGTAAAGATACCATTCGTAGTACTCTGTACCTTCAATGGGACCCAAGGGTAGGGACCACGTTTAGGCGTCCAGCGATTCATCGCGGCTATAATAGGCAAATACGCATACGTCGTGTAATACTCTCAAACCAACTTCAGATCATTCTTGATCTTCAACCAGATATGCGCGATGAATGCGAGACGCCGTAAACGTGGTCCCTACCCCTTTCGGGGTCCACTTCCCCTTCCTGCGGACTCAATGACATTTGACAGAGTCGTAGGGGCGCGGTTTACAAGCCCGTACCCGTAATGCCGTTGATGTGAACAGGGGCTTGTCAACCCGCACCTACACCCCATATCACTTCCTCCCCAAAACCTCCTCCACCGCCTCACACACCTCCTTCACCTTAGACAACTTCCCCACTTCCAACGCCGCCCTGGCATCAGGTATCTTCGGATCAGCACGTTTTAGCGCAGATACATAAGCCTCCTGTACACACCTCTCTGTTGCACCTTCTGCCTCTCGCAACACAAACGCAATCTCATTCGCAGAGCGGACAGGCAGATAGCATAGCACATCCAATGTTGCTTCCCTTATTTCATCTACATTCGTCAATCCAAAACAAGCATTGACACTATCCACAATTTGCTTGACTTCAAGCTCAACAACATCACCCAACTCGTCTTCCTCTTGCATTTGAAGGATACGTCCAAGAAGAATCGTTAGCAAATCTGTAGACTGGATAGGATCGCTAGAAAGAAGATATTTTCCAGCCTGCGCTGCAACCTTGTCAGTAAGAAACTCGCCTCTCAGGTATCTCAGGTCTCTTAGATCTCTCATATACCTCAGGTTTCTCAAGTCTCTAAGATGCCTTTGATATCTTCCATATCTCGGGTCTCTTCTCAGGTCACTCAGGTCCCTCAGGTCACTCAGGTCTCTAAGATATCTCATATCTCTTAGGTATCTTAGATATCTAAGGTATCTTAGATCTCCTAAATCTCCCAAATATCTCAGTTCTCTCAAATATCTCAAATATCTCAGATCTCTTAGATCCCTCAGGTCCCTTATGTTCCTTATATCCCTCATATCTCTCAAGCCTCTCATGTACCTCATATATCTCAGGTCTCTCAAGTCATTACTCACAGAGGCAATAAAGCGCTGAGCGCTACGCCGTACAGTAACTTGATTCTTCTTGTAATGTCCCAAAATACAGTCCACTAGCTGCTTTTGTTCTTGCTGCTTTTGTTCTTGCTGCTCAGGAAAGAGCGCAACCCACAGCAGTGCTACTTCCTGATAGGTGGCATAGCGACCTGAGTTTAGTTGAGTCAACAGATAGGTTTGCCAGATTTGCCGCCAGGGTTTGGCCGAGTTATCAGTCGCTTTTTGCACCATGATTAATATATGTGAGGCAGTTGGATAGCTTACTTCCTCAGCACTATCAAGCAGGGCTTCATGAATGTTAAGGCAGGTATCCACATCGCGTTCAGTGATACGCCATGGTGTTCTATATTGATCACGTAGCGTTATCCACCGTTTGATGGCTGCTTCATAACGCTGATAGTTGTCTTCTGATAAGGGAACAACGGCAGGAGTAATCAGAGTACCGGATTCCAACGAGTAGCGAGCAAGCTGACGCAGATGCTCAGGATGCTCCTTGAAGTGTTGATGTACATTGTCCAAAAGTTGTCCGGCAGGTCCTGGTCTACCCATGAAAGAGAGAGCGCTTAACGCCAGGTCAGCTACATTCAAGTCTGATGATTCAGACATATGAGGAGCTGACTGAAATTTACCCACAGCAGGTAGGCCTGCCAGAGCCAGCAGAGGAGGTACAAGCGTCTCAAAAATGACCTCTGGGCAGGATTGTATTTCCTGGGCAATCATAGTAAGCAAAGTCAGACTGGCACGCTGCTGTGCCCTCCGCTTTCCGTCACTTATGCTCTCAGAGAGCACTACAAGCAATGGCGGGCGATAGACCTCTTGGGAGAGACTGAGCAACCAGCGGCATATCACTTTCTCGATCTGCTCACAAATTCTAAATTCTCGGCTCCTTTGTGCATCTTCATATTTTTGTAAGAGTTGCTCTGCAATGCGTTTCTCAAGCACAGCGTCTATCGTCAAGGCTTTCGACTCGATCACACATTCGGCGGCAAGCACAACATCGTTTGCCGTATCCTGGAGAGTTGTTCTCTGAGAAGAGTCCAGCAGGACACGAATAATCTCGCTCGCTACCTGCTCATTTTCGGTGCTTTGATAGGCTACAGCCAGCAAAAAAGGCTCACGCCACAGGGCATCATGGCGCAGCGCTCGTTCGACAAGTTTTTCGATCCATTCCTGCGGCTTGAGTTTAATTTGATTGAGCACATAACGAGCAGCAAAGTACTCCTGGAAGGTGCGATGCATAAACCCGAAGTAGTCACCTGTACGCTGTACAAAGATCCCTCCACGCTCACGGATACGCTGTAAAAATCTCTCTGCCTCAGTTGCTCTCTCCTCAGGTGTTCCGCCAGTAATAGCCTCTACCAATAAATCCATAACTTCTCTACGACGAGCGAAACTATTTCCTGTTTCCTGCATCTGAAAGGCCAGTGGACCAAGATATTGCATTGCTTGCACTTCAGGAACAATTGCCAGTTTTTTGGCAATATTGCGATTTTCCAGCAAGGTCGTTGTGACCACACGATATAGTTCAACACGCTGCCGGGGAAGGACAATGCTATTTTGCTGCATGACCGCCAGTAAGGTCAGCAAAAGTGGATTTTCGGCCAGATCACGTACACCTTGATTACCCTTGATGGCAGAGCTGAGGTCTTTCACGCGCCGCTCTACTTCTTGAGCAAGAGCCTCATCACCCTGGTCTTCTTGCTTCTCTGCTCCCAGGTTACGATCACGACGTATGCTGGCACGACACCAGCGCGGCAAGAAGTAGTCAATCTGCTCGGTTGTTAACTCAGCGATTGTATAGTGGAGATAATCGGGGAAGGCCGCCTGATCATAGCCTGCCACACGTGAGGTGATCAGAAAGCGATTAAATATTTTCTGGGAACCATCACGGTGTGCTTGCACAAATGTCTTGATGGCATCCTGCACACTTTCCCGCGTTTTCGGATTACTCACCTCATCCAGTCCATCAAACATTACAAGACAGGAACCAGTATACAAAGATTGGTGAATAAATGTAGTACATCCGGAGATATTTAGCTCATCAAGCACAAGCATTAAATAGTTCGAGACAGAAAGAACTGGAGTTTTCTCCAGTTCAGAGGCATACTTTCCCAGACGTAGCAAGATGGGGATCAGTGGAGGCTCGAAGCGTTGCGGTTCTGGCATATCAGGATCAGCCTGACGAAGACCATGACGCGCCATACGCAGGGTCAGGCGTTCCATCAGTGTGCTTTTCCCCATTCCAGGGAATCCCTAAATCACAGCCGCCGGATGATCACTGGTAAGATGTTGCCAGAGGTCAGCAATGCTAATCCTATCACTATCATTGAGGAGATGTTGCCAGTTCCTCTCAGCATCCAACACAATACGATCTAGCTCCCTGGCAAACGTACCACTCTTCACACACTCACGGTAATACTCTAGCTCTTTATCCGTAAGGGGATAGTCCGTTCTTGGTCGATTTGGGCGCAGTTGCAGGGGAATAAAGACTTCATCCAGGCGCACACTTTCAGAGATCAGGCCCGCAGGAATGCCTCTGAGTGTTAGCGTCTCTGTTTCCACTGCCATACGCTTGAGATACTGTTTCTTCAGTTCTCTGGCGGACGGTGCCACAGAGAGGCGACTGGTCAGACCAGCAATAATGGTCAATGCTAATATACCGATAAAAATAGTGAGAATGACAAAGGGATGCTGAGAAACAATCCCGATGGGGAGTTTAGCAAAACTTGTAGGATCTAGAAAAGCCCAACCCACGCCTGCGCCCAGCACAATATTAAGTACAATCGTACTCCAAACGAACTCACGCTTTCCCCAAAACCATTTACAGGGCTTGATGAGCCATTGTGGTATATTGAATGTATCATCACTACTACTCTTTGACATACTTTTCACCTCAACGAGCAATTGAATATATTATCTCTACTGTATCTGTAGTATAATGGCTAGAGCTAAAACAGGCAAGTCAAGCCTCTGATTACATAACGGATACACTGATCGTTTTTCTCATTCGCTCTTGTCTGAACTCTTGTTTGGCATCTCGCACACACGAAAGAAGGCTTGCGATGCAGTTACAAAGACCATCTTCCCGCACCGGGGCAATCCTCAGTCTCGTAGGAGCCGCCTGTGCTCTGCCTGGCTTCTCCCTTCCTCTCCTCGCTGGATCAGGTAGTGACGTGACTTCATCCGAATGGCAATTGCTCGTATCTCGATGGCAACTACTCACATTCTCGCGTGGGCCTCTGTTTTTTATTTTTGGTGGGCTGTCTGCGCTGCTTCTCACTCTTGTGTTACTATTTGCACTGGTTATTCTGTCTACAAGCATCTCAGCCTGTTTCAATATCCTCTCGTTTCGGTTCCTCACGCTGAGGCGTATCGCTGCGATCAATGGATTGCTCATTCAGTCTATCCTGAGCATCATTGTTCTCAACAATGCTAACCTTACTCAAACTATTGGTTCGGGTCTCGTTCTTTTGCTGCTGGGATTTCTTCTCAGTGTGGTTGGAGCACTTCTCAGCAGGATACCCCGCTCAACCCCTCACCAGAAGCCTGTCTCGTCATCGTCCCAGCATGCTCGCACTGGCACGATCCTCAGCCTCCTGGGGAGTACTCTGGTCCTCTGCGGCATTTTTTCCCTCCCAATGCTCATTGTCGGTGGAGGCATTGGAAACCCGAATAACATACACTACCCCACATTTGAGTGGTCTGTGGTGCACAACATGTTCTTTGGTTCCGGTTCGTTGGGGTTGCAAGCGATTGCAGTGTTATTTGCTCTTCCCTTGCTATCTATGCTTTTAGTTCTGGGCACGAGTATCGCAAGATTTTTTCGGGAACTTCCACCTGGAATGATCATCTGGAGACGTATAGCTGCTATAGAAGGGCTGATCGTTCAAGGTCTGCTGGTGGTCCTCGCATACATCCTCTATAGCATTAGTCTTTCACCGGATTTTGGAGGAGGGTCTGGTCTCGCGCTTCTTGGCTTCATGGTCATGATTGTTGGCACATTTCTCAATTGACCTCTCCATAGGAGCGTTGAGACAAAAATTATGGTAAACCACACAGCCTATTGGCTTTATTGCGCAACACATCCTCTATGCTGCTCGTATAGAAAGTGCAACAAACAAAATCTATAACAGCAACATGAGGATAACATGCAGTACACCAGTGAAGCATCTACTTCACAACAAGATAACGCTCTTCAGCTATCGCAACAAACAACAGCGACAACAGCATCTCCAACCCCAATTATCAAAGTTGAGCATCTAATAAAACGCTACAAACGCGAAGAAATTAACGCTGTTGATGATATTTCATTCACAGTAACCCCAGGTTCGCTCTTTGCGCTTCTCGGGCCTAACGGAGCAGGTAAAACGACGACCATCTCTATCCTGACAACAACACTCACACCGACCTCCGGCAATGTCCTGATTGCGGGCTATGATGTCTCGAAACAGGCCAAAAAGGTACGTGATACGATTGGCATCATCTTTCAAAAACCAAGCCTGGATTTGAATCTGACCGCTGAAGAAAATATTCGCTTCCATGCGACACTCTATGGCCTCTATCCATTTCGCCCATCCTATCGAATGATGCCTCGTGCCTATCGAGAGCAGATTGAAAACCTCTCTACCATCCTGGGCATCAGGGAAGACCTCTTTAGATCTGTCAAAAAATATTCTGGCGGTATGAAACGCAAATTAGAGATTCTGCGTAGCTTGCTGCATCACCCCAGGGTACTCTTTCTGGATGAGCCGACCTCTGGTCTTGATCCATCCAGCCGCAGAAGTCTCTGGGACTATCTGCGACTGGTCCGCAAGGAAAACGGGACAACTGTGTTTTTGACCACCCATTATCTAGAAGAGGCCGAGCAAGCAGATAGCATTTGTATTATTAATAAAGGGAAGATCGTGTCTCATGGCACGCCTGCACAGGTCAAGACGGAGCTGGTGGAGGAATATCTGCTGATTGATGCAGAGAATCGCGACGCGCTCCGCGATGAACTCAGGCGTCTCCACCTTCCATTTACAGAGACACCACAGTTTCGGCTCCCACTCAACACAGGAGCGATTCATGCAACATTGAAAGCTATTGAGACGCCGCTCACATGCGTTCAGACACACACCCCAACGCTTGAGGATGCCTATATAGAAATTGTAGGAGAGCAATAACATGATTGGGAGTATACGAGAAGCTAATGCAATTGTAACTATTGCCTATCGTGATATGCTGAAATTTGTGCGTGACCCATCACGGTTAATTGGTACACTGATACTACCGATCCTCTTTGTCGGTTTGCTTGGTGAGGGACTGCAAGCTACATTTGGCTCAAATCTTGGTTACAGCTACCTCACTTTCGTTTTCCTCGGAGTGTTTGCGCAAACACTGTTTCAATCTGCTGCCTTTGGCATCATTTCGCTGATTGAGGACCGCGAAAACGACTTCACCCAGGAGATTTTTATTTCCCCCATCTCGCGCTACTCGCTTGTTTTCGGAAAAATCCTGGGCAAATCAATGGTAGCCCTTGCGCAAGGTGTGGTAATTATCGCATTTGGTGCCGTTATAGGTATACAGATGAATTGGGTAATTCTCGCGGGCCTGCTCTTCGTTGCCCTTGTCACCTGCCTGCTTGGTGGAGCTTTCGGCCTGATACTCCTTGCAACTATGGGCAGTCAGCGTGCTGCAAACCAGATTTTGCCTTTCTTGATCTTTCCACAGTTTATCCTGGCAGGAGTCTTTAGTCCACTCAAAGGACTCCCAATCTATCTTGATCTTGTTTCAAGAATAACGCCCTTGCGTTATGCAGTCGACCTGACGCGATCTGTCTACTACCTGGGACAACCAGCAACATATGAGAAGGTCGTTCTTGCCTCACCAGGCACTAATCTTTTGATTATGACTGCAATGTTCATGATTTTTCTTATGGTCGGCACAATACTTTTTGTTCGTAACGAACGCAATAAATGATTTATATCGAGCAGAGCGTTCCCGAAAGAAAGGCAAATAGATCTTCATTGTGCCAGATGGCCACGGCGACGTAGACGACGTCTGGTAGTTGTAGTAGGAGTATCTTTGGCAACGATACTGATCGTACCATCAGTTTCCAGGATGCCATGTTTAACACTCGTGATATCTTCTATACCATGTTCCCGTATCGCCATTAATACCTCATCAGCATTTACATGCTCATGTTGCAAATTTTCCATCACTAAATGTCCATCATTGATGAGGAGCGTAGGAATACCCAACAATTCACGCTGAAAGATTTTGTAGCGTGTCGAGAGCAGGGAAAGGAGATAATTCAATCCGAGAAGTGTTGCAGCCCCTATAATTCCACCGACGAGAGATGTGTCCGGGCCAATCATTGCATTTTGTACCGCATTGGAGACAACAAGCAGCACTGCAAAATCAAATGGTGTAAATTGTCCTAGCTGACGCTTGCCAGTCAGGCGAAGAGCCAGTAATAATAACACATAAACAACTGTGCAGCGCAGAATAATGAGTAAAGGTGGTGTACCAAATGTAATTAAGTCTTTCATGCAATCCTCAGCGCATCTTGCGGTTCTGCGCTCCCCCGCTGTTCTTTTTTCTTATTCTATCATCTTTCTTCTCTTTGCCAAAAAGAATGTAACTACTCAGGTCTCCTCACCACCTGCGGTGGCTCGCTCTTGTTTTGTGTGGGTATTGTTGTCCGTAGCGGAGGTTGGCGTCGCAACCTCCGCTACGGGCAGCAATACCCACACAAAACGGTCTGCGAAGCGCCCTGGGCGCTGAGAAATCAGGAAAAACCAGAGATGACCTTAAGACGTTATGGTCATAAGAGGTGAGGACGATGGACGTTTCATTCCGTGCTTCATCTCCTTCGTGACACCCATAACATAGGGTTCGTCCACTTGTATGATATGACTCAATGAGTTACCGTAACGTTTGAGCATCGCCGCACGCTGATGCTGTATATCCCGTATCATCTCATCCTCTGTCGGGAGTGCATATTCACCTAGCAAATATTTACTGACCCAGATACTTTGCAGTTCGGCAACTGGCATAACCGCGCCAAGTGGTTGCACCAGACCAATAAAGAACAGGTCACGATAGTGCGGATGGAAGACGCGCCAGAACAATGGCAAATCGTAATTCTTGACCTCGACGACATCAGGTTTGAAGAAGGGGAACGTCACTTTGTAGCCAGTACAATAGATAATGCAGTCCATCTGCTCACGAGTACCATCTGTAAAAATAACACTATCACCATCTAGTTGACAAATATTGGGTTTGGGCTTAACACGACCATGAGCGATTCGATTCAGAATATCGGAATTGACCGTGGGATGGGCATACAGCACAGGATGATTTGGTTCCGGCAACCCATACTGGCTAAGTTTACCAACTTGCAGCCGTAACGCCATCTCCAGTAATCGGCGTGACCATGAATCAGGCAGCCAGAACGGGACAATCGGTTCATCCAGAGGCTTACCAAGTATATACTTGGGGATAATATGAAAGCCCCGGCGCATCGAGAGATAGGTCATCGTCGAGACATGTGAAGTCTCAACGGCAATATCCATGGCCGAATTACCAACACCCACTACTAGAACACGCTTGTCTCTATAGGGATCGGGCGTACGATAATAATGGCTGTGGATAACGTCCCCATCAAAATGTCCGGGAAAGGGGGGATTCGGCCAGAGAGGGTCCCAGTGATGACCGTTGGCAACAAGCAAGGCACGATAGCGATGAACAGAGCCATCATGCAAGGTAATTTCCCAGCCACCACCTTCTAGCGGAGTAGCATTCGTCACAGTGGTCTGGAAGTGAATGGATTCCCTGAAGTTAAAGTGATCCACATAATTGTTAAAATACTCGGCAACCTGGGTATGATGCGGAAATACTGGATAATGCTCAGACATGGGATAGTCAGAGTACTGCATGTACGGCTTCGAGGTATTAACGCAGAGCGATTTGTAGGCGCTAGACATCTTATTCGAGTTATCATAAACCCAGTTGCCACCTACACGATCGCTTACCTCATAACAATCAAAAGCAATATGGTGGTCTTTCAGAACCTTACAGGCAGCGATTCCCGATGAGCCAGCACCAATGATACAAACGCGATTAGGGATTTCTGGCATGACATCTCCTCTCGCTAGAACAGCTATGTTATCTACTCTTCTCCAGCTTACCATAAAAATTTCCCCTTTTTACATACTATTATATGATACTGTTTAGTTTTCTTGTCTGTTTTTCTTTTATATGTTACTGTATATTGATATTAAAATATTATAAAAATGCGCATTTATCACTATAATAAACAGGGATACTCTGACCGATAGATGGTTCTCCCCAAAAAGTTAAGTTCTGCTATTCCTGTCTTTCTGGCAAGAAATCGCCAGAGGACGCTCTCTTTCTGTCTCATATCTCACCTGAAGTAGTCATAGCCTCACAATACTCAAAATCATCATAAAGTGGGAACGTTTTCTCCTCACAAAACGTGTCCAAAATGACAACGGTACAGACTTCGTTCGCAGGTTAGCGTTTAAAGGAGACAACATGTCATGGCAAAAGTGATTGGTATTGATCTTGGAACGACGAACTCTGTAGTAGCCATCATTGAAGCAGGTGAACCCACGGTGTTGGAGAATAGCGAAGGCTCACGAATCACCCCTTCAGTTGTCGCCATCACAAAGAGTGGAGAGCGATTGGTCGGTCAGGTTGCAAAACGACAGGCAGTCACCAATCCTGAAAATACCGTTTTCTCTATCAAGCGTCTTATGGGGCGCAAATTTGATGACCCGGAAGTCCAACGTACGATAAAAAGCGTCCCTTATAAGATCACACGTGCACCAAACGGCGATGTGCGGGTCGTCCTCGCCGGACATGAGTACAGTCCACCAGAAATTTCGGCGATGATCCTGCAAAAACTGAGGGCAGACGCAGAAGCCAAACTGGGGGAGAAGATTACCCAGGCAGTCATTACCGTTCCAGCCTACTTTAACGACATGCAACGTCAGGCAACGAAAGACGCTGGGCGAATTGCGGGTCTGGATGTTTTACGTATCATCAATGAGCCAACCGCCGCCTCACTGGCCTATGGATTAGATAAGAAGAAAGACGAGATGATAGCTGTCTATGACCTGGGTGGAGGTACCTTTGATATCTCTATCTTGCAATTAGGCGAAGGCGTCTTTGAGGTCAAAGCAACCAATGGTGATACTCATCTGGGCGGCGACGACTTTGACCAGCGGATCGTCGATTGGTTAGCCGATGAGTTCCGTAAAGAACAGGGCATTGATCTACGAAAAGATCGTATGGCCTTACAACGTCTCACAGAGGCGGCTGAGCGTGCAAAAACCGAACTTTCTTCATCACTCCAGACAGAGATCAATCTTCCCTTTATCACCGCCGACGCTAACGGCCCAAAGCATCTTATTATCACGCTTTCGCGTGCAAAATTGGAAGAGCTGGTTGGTAATTTGATCGAGCGTACACGGGAGCCTGTGATGAAGGCCTTAGAGGATGCTGGAGTAAAAGCAAGCGATGTGAACGAGGTGATTCTTGTTGGTGGACAAACACGTATGCCTGCCGTAATCGAGCTGGTACGCAAGATTTTTGGGAAAGAACCACACAAGGGAGTAAATCCAGATGAGGTCGTTGCCGTTGGCGCTGCAATCCAGGCAGGTGTTCTCAAAGGTGACGTTAGGAATGTATTACTGCTCGATGTAACGCCACTTTCTCTGGGCGTTGAAACTCTGGGTGGCGTGACGACCAAATTAATCGAACGCAATACCACAATTCCAACACGCAAAAGTGAGGCTTTCAGCACTGCAACGGATAATCAGCCATCCGTAGAGATTCATGTACTGCAAGGTGAACGTGAGCTTGCACGCGACAATAAAAGTCTGGCACACTTCACTCTTGGAGGCATTGCCCCTGCGCCACGTGGCGTCCCACAAATCGAAGTCACTTTCGATACAGACGCGAACGGCATTCTTAACGTCTCAGCACGCGATCGTGCGACCGGACGAGAACAAGCGGTGACCATTACACCTTCCAGCGGACTTTCCAAACAAGAGATAGATCGTATGGTCCGTGAAGCAGAAACCCATGCTCAAGAAGATCGCCAGCGCAAAGAGGAAATCGAGACGCGCAACCGTGCCGATAGCCTCGTCTACCAATCTGAACGTACGTTACACGATCTAGGTGACAAAGTTTCGGCTAATCTGCGTAGCGAGACAGAGAGCAAAATACAGGCTCTGCGCGATGCACTCTCTGCCAACGACCCGGCACGAATACGCAACATAATGACCGACCTGGAACAAACTATGCAACACGTCAGTCAAGAAGTGTATAGTCAGGCTGGAGCGACAGCAGGCCCTGGACCAGGTAGGTCAGGTCCAAAACAAAGCCCGGATTCTGGTACTATCGAAGGCGAGTATCGTGAAGTCTAGAGCCAGACGAGGTTCAATGAGTCATCCCGAACTTTTCCGGGACATGAAATGCCCTTTTTACCTATTTGGCAAGCGGGAGTGCAGAGGGCGGCAGCCTTCTGCCGGGGTTCGGGGTGCCCCCGAAAAACATCTTTTCCTTCTTTTGCTCGCCGCTTGCGGCGGAGAGAGAGGAAAAAGAAGCTATTGGGGACACCAGGGTTTGGCAACCCGCAAGCCCCGGCAGGGAAACCCTGCACCCCCGGTTTTGGGAACTTTTTCAAAAGTTCGGGATGACTCATTACAAGGAGATTCCCACCTTTCCCCTGAAAAACATATTTTCTACAATAATTATCGGGGTAACTATTCAAGTCTCCTCGCCACCGCTGGTGGCTCGCTCTCGTTTTATGTGTGGTTTTGTTGCCTGTGGAGGAGATTGCGATGCAATCTCCTCCACAGGCAACAAAACCACACATAAAACGACCTGCGAAGCGCCTTCGGCGCTGAGGAATCTGAAAAAGGGACCTGAATAGTTACCTATCGGGAGATGTATCGATGGCTGTTGACTACAAAGACTATTACAAAATCCTGGGAGTAAGCAAGAACGCGGATGAGAAAGAGATTCGGCAAGCCTATCGTAAGTTAGCACGACAGCATCATCCTGATGTCAATCCGGGAGATAAGGCTGCCGAGGAGAAGTTTAAGGAGATTAACGAGGCTAACGAGGTTCTGTCTGATCCAGAAAAGCGTAAAAAATACGATGAAATGAGCAGCTACTATCAGCAATATAGACAATGGCCTGGTCAGGCTACCAGTACAACTGAAGATTTCCGAGGAGGAAACTACCAATATCGCACAATGAATGAAGAGGATCTGGAAGATCTCTTCGGTGGACAATCACCATTCTCGGACTTCTTTGAAACCTACTTCCACTCGGCCTTCTCTCCCAGACGTGAGGGGCGTACAACAGGACGAGCCAGACCACGGGCAACTCCAGGAGAAGATATCGAATCAACAATCGAGGTAAAACTGGCAGAAGCATATCAGGGAGCCACACGCACTTTTGAGTTGACAGAACCTGATGGCAATACACGCCGCCTGGAGGTAAAGATTCCAGCCGGCATGCAGGAAGGCGCACGTATCCGCCTTGCGGGTATGGGAAACCAGGGAACAGCCGGACGAGGTGACCTCTATTTGCGTGTCCACGTTTTGCCTGATCCTCACTTTACCTGGGAAGGAACAACATTATATACAACAGTGGATGTTCCTCTAGCAACAGCTATACTTGGTGGTGATGTACAGGTTCCGACGCCAGATAGACGCCGTTTGCTGCTGCACATTCCACCGGGAACTACGAATGGTAGATCATTACGACTACGAGGACAGGGGATGCCACAGATGGGACACCCGGACAAACGTGGTGATCTCCATGCCAGGGTTAACGTCATCCTTCCCACCCATCTCAATAGCGAGCAACGTCGTCTCTTTGAAGCATTTGCTCACTCTATCGGGTATCCGAATCAAACGGCAGGAACAGGAGGGAGCCATGGATGAGCAAGAGTATCATCGGATCACTATTCACAATAGTCACGCCATCTCCTACTATAGTGAGCAGGAGACAGCGGAGTATTGCCAATTAGAGATACAGGTGATTCGTCAACTCACAACAGTCGGCGTCATCAAAGGCACAGCCATAGTTGGAGAGGAACAACGCTACAACAATGAGGATATCGCGCTGTTACGCCGTGCTCGTCGTCTGCTCCAAGATCTCAACATCAACCTGGAAGGGGTTGAGGTTATCCTTCGCCTCTCTGCACGAGTAGAGGAGTTGCAACGCGAATTAGAGCAGTACAAACGCACGGCCTCGTAGCAGTATTTAACGTATCCTGAAGATCTTTCCTTTTGGAGGAAAGGGCAATGATCGAGTTTCCGGTAGCAGAAAAGCATGCTCGCGCCTGATATGGAGCTTATCGCATAACCCATCAGTGATGATGAGCAGAGGGCCATCTTTGGGAAAATCTTGTGCCCCTTCGAGCAGATCAACCCCTGGTTGCAGGATAGTACCACCGCGTCCACGAACTTTTACTCTTCCAGCAATATCCTCTGGTGCCATGTAGCCCTGATCATAGACAGCAGCATCGCAGAATATAACCCGCACGGCTGGTACATCACGAGAAAGGCTATAGCTGGCAATAGCTCCCAATGCTTTCGCCAGAAGTGTACGATCCATCGAACCGGATGTATCCAGGAGTACGCCAAAAGTACGACCATCGTCTACATCGGGACTTGGTATCCAGCGTGGTCGCACGATATCCGGTGTGGCCGATTGACGCCGACTCAGACGTGCATAGGTCCGTACCAATTCTATAGGAGCAAAATAGTGATCGAACCATTGAGCCAACTCGACATCCCAGGGAATGGGCGGCTGATTCAGAGCACGAATCTCTTCAATCAGGCCTTCCGTAAGATAGCCTCGTCCCTGCTCCTGGTGTAACAGAAGTCCCTGGCTTAAACAGCTGCGATAGAACTCATCGAGATCAGTACCAGCACCAATAGCCCACCATCCAGGTTCTCCCAGGATATCCCCTAGCTCCACGCCACGAAGTGTTGCTAACTTGCGATAATGACGCAAATCACCCACAATGCGGTCGTAAATTGCCTCAGCAGATTCATCTTTGAGGGTTGGGTCATACAATACCCCTAAGCGAGGCAGTTCACCAATCCCCATCTCCACAAGCCAACCGTTAATGACATAATCACAAGCAACATTCCACAGGTAGGGATCACGCCCTCCACAGCGGACATCGTGTCTGAGTCCGACATGCAATAGCTCATGTGCCATCACAAAACGGATCTCTTGCTGGTTAAGTTCGGCATGAGGATTGATATAGATTTCCTTTTGTTCCATATCAACCGCCGCAACACTTATCTTCATACGATGACACAACAGAGGATCTTCAATAATCTCAAAAGTGGTAGCTAATGCTCCCAGCAAGGGATAGTTGGTAATAAACCAATTGCGTGCAATTTGTGCCTGAGTCATAACTCTAGATCGCTGTGTCTGAAGAGAGGGGTCAAAACCACCAGCTTTTTCCACAACATCAGCAACAGCCATGGCAAGCCCTTCAGCAAAGTAGGTTTGCCAGTTCTTTTTGTTCTGTTGTTTACCATCCTCCAGTGGAACATACTCCATATCCCAGATTTCACAACCAGCCGTACCAGTAGGCAACAACTTTTCAGGAATGCCATAATCACAGAAATCCTGATAGAGCCGCTCCTCTGAACGGGCAGTGAACCCGCTCAAAAGCTTCAGATCATCAAGCAACCCCTTTAGTTCCAGGGGCGGACGCCCTAATTTAAGATCTGCCAGAAATTGGGCTATCAAGCAGTCGCAGGCAGCATTCCACTCTTTCAACCTGAGCATCGGTGGTACTTGAAAATGTCCAAAACCGAGATGTAAGAGACAATGTGCAAAGACATAACTCCACTCATCCGGTTCCCCTATACGTGAAGGATGAGCATGGATACTACCCTTTGAAGTCACAACAGCCCAACCATCCTTAGGGCAAACACTATCGCGCGTTACTATGCACCTGATTTGCAAGGTATCCGAAAATGGGATGAGAGTGAATAGCGCTCAGTCCGGACGAAAAATTCTCAGCAGAGATTTTGCGCATTGCCTCGGATTTTCGGTCACTTCTTCGCGGCATCTCGTTCCTTCCTCTCTACAATGCGTGGAAGGTCACGTACAACTTCAACCATAAACCAGGCTGGCAATACATCAGCATCCCCCTGTTTGGATACGACCATCTGCGCCATCTCCAGGCTAATAGATGCCAGATCTTTGAGCAATCCCTTGGCGCGATACGCCAGTTCTTTGTAGTGCCCTGCTACCTCACCCTGTTCAGCAGGCAGCTCTTTGATAAGGTGAGCACGGAACGACTGTACCAGAAAGTAGAGAACATCACGATCTTCTGGACGGGACGGCCACCCCATTTCGCCTCGCAATACGGCATTCAGCCGATATTTGCTTCTGACCTGTTTAACAAAGGCCTTAAATTGACCCGCGTGATGAGGAGAAAGACAACCAAATGTGAGTACCTGCATATATTCGTCAGTGATCTTATCACCAAATTCCTTGAGCGTATCGCTGAGCATATGCCAGGTACGAGGAGATGAAAACGGCTCCTCGTGTTTGGGAGGCGCACTCCACAGATGATCAGGGCGTGTCTGGATATACTCAATCACCAGGGGATGGATATCATTGTTGAGTGCCCATTCCAACCAGTCTCGATGCGATACTTTCAAATGGATATGAACCATACGGTTGAGTAAGGCTGACGAGATAGGCTTAACGATGGCACTGTCCTGAGCACGATTTCCTGCACCAATTACGACGGAGCCTTTGGGAAGCATATATTCACCAATACGTCGCTCGTGAATCAGACTGTAAAAGGCCTTTTGGACCTCTTGCGTACAGGCATTGAGTTCATCCAGGAAGAGACAATAGGGTTCCTGACGTGCAATCATTCTGGGAGGACAAAAACGGCTGGTCCCATCGATAATTTGTGGCACACCGATCAGATCTTCAGGCGCTAGCTGACTACCTAACAAAGAGACACATGGCAATCCAACCTGTGCAGCAAATTCTTGCACCAGGGCTGATTTTCCAATACCCGGCTGTCCCCAAATAAAAACGGGACGCACCACAGCGATATTGAGAAGGAGATCACCAAGCTGCTTTTGTGTGACAGTAATTATGGGATTCAATGCCTTCTCCGCTTTCTCTTGCCTGTTAATTCCTGACTATTCTACATATATTTGCTGTTTGTCAATGTTACTTCTGCTAATAACAGTACAGTATTCTGTTACCAAAAGTCAAGAGGCTTTGCAAGCTGTGTTGTTGTGTGGATGGTGGAGTTTGTCGCCGCTGGCGACAAACTCCACCATCCACACAACAACACAGCTTGCGAAGCGCCTTTGGCGCTGAGGAATCTGGAAAAGGGACCTGAGTAGTTAAAGCTGAGCTAAGACGTCGTTGAGTCTCCTGACGAAATCGACCGGGTTCTCTAACTGTTCGCCTGTCCCTAATACGCCTTGCTCAAAGAGCAAATAAGCCCAATCCGCAAAACGCTTATCATCGGACTCATTCTGCAATTTGAGCAAAATAGGATGGTGGGGATTTATTTCCAGGATCGGCTTGTCGCTGGGAATAGATTGACCCGCCGATTTCAACAGGCGTCTGAGACTGGGATCGATAGCCTCCTCATCAACAACAAGGCAAGAGGGAGATGTTGTCAGACGTGCCGTCGTACGCACATCCTTGACCTTCTCTCCAAGCGCTTTCTTAAAACGTTCAAGCAGCTTTTCTACCTCACTTACACTCTCCTGTTGTTTCTCTTGCTCCTGCTCCTCGTCAGTAACATTCAGATCGAGTTCTCCCTTTGAGACCGATTGGAGATGAACACCCTGATACTCGTCCAATTGAGATACAACCATGTGATCCACAGGGTCAGAGAGCAACAGGACTTCAATGCCTTTCTTCTTAAAGATCTCCAGAAGTGGACTATCCTTAGCAGCTACAAAGCTCTCGGCAATACTATAGTAAATCTTGTTCTGCCCTTCTTTCATGCGCGTAATGTAGTCTTCGAACGAGACATCTTGCGTGTCATTACCAGAGGATGTTGAGGCAAAACGCAATAATTTAGCGAGGGTTTCTTTGTTGGCCGAGTCATCGATCATCCCCTCTTTGAGGACACGTCCAAAAGCTTTCCAGAATGTGGCATATTTGTCCTGGTCCTTAGTCGTCAAGTCAGTCAACAAACCAAGGACTTTCTTGACTGCGTTAGAACGCATTGTGTCAATCAGCCTGTTATGTTGCAGAATTTCGCGTGAGATGTTGAGGGGTAGATCATTAGAGTCGAGCACGCCCCGTACAAAGCGGAGATAGCGAGGCATTAATTGCTCGGCACCATCCATAATAAAGACTCGCCGCACATAGAGTTTGACTCCATGTTGATGATCACGATCCCACAGGTCAAATGGGGCACGTTCGGGAATATAGAGCAATAAGATATATTCGTATGCCCCTTCCATCCGACTATGGACATAGGCTAATGGCTCTCCTCCATCATGAGCAAGGTGCCTATAAAATTCAGTGTACTCCTGCTCACTGATCTCGCTTTTGGGACGTGCCCACAACGCAGAGGCACGATTGACCACTTCCTCTTCTGGCGTCTCTTTCCCCTCTACTTGCATCACTATCGGCAAGACAATATGGTCAGAATATTTGCGGATAATCGAGCGTAGGCGATAGCCGGTGAGAAATTCATCTTCACCTTCGCGCAGATGTAGTATGACATCGGTACCACGCGTCGTCTTCTCAATAGCTTCCAGGGTATATTGTCCCTTCCCCTCAGATTCCCAGCAAACGCCTTGTTCTGCACCGAGTCCTGCTCGACGGGTTCTAATGGTCACTTTATCAGCAACGACAAATGCAGAGTAGAACCCAACACCGAACTGGCCAATCAGGTTAGCATCTTTTTTCTGGTCTCCAGTGAGTGCCTTAAAGAACTCACGAGTGCCGGACTTGGCAATAGTACCAATATGTTCTATGACCTCCTCTCGCGTCATACCAATCCCATTGTCGGAAACGGTAATGGTGCGAGCATCTTTATCATAGGCCACACGTATTTTGAGATCGGAATCACCTTCATATAAACTCTCGTCCGAAAGTACAGCAAAACGTAATCGATCCGCAGCATCCGAAGCGTTCGAGATAAGTTCACGGAGAAAAATCTCCTTGTTGCTGTATAATGAGTGAATCATTAGATCCAGTAACTGTGTGACTTCAGCTTGAAAGCCCAGTGTTTCTTTCTGTGTATCTACGGCCATATTTCTCTTTTTCCTCCTTAATAGTGCCCAGGCGCAGATCCATCCATTGTTTCTTTGCCAAAGTATACTTTATCAAACTATTGCTATTTTTACAACATGGCGAAGTCCCCTTCCTAAGACTCATAGTGCCAAAAATTGTGTCATCTTATCTTTTTCTGGCTTATAACCGTCTACGCCTTTCCTAAGATTAGCAATACTTCTCACTTTTCAATTGCGTTCTTTACGAGAGGCTTACAATGTAGTACAATGTATGCACAATGTCTTCTTGTGTACTGATCACATGCAGTATCATTTACTGCTTACACCTGTAGCATTGTTCTTTAAAATTTTGTAGCAAAAGGTTTCCAACGAGGGGAGTAAAAACACATGAGCGACCTGTTAACTGTATCCGAAGTTGCCCGTATTCTACGTGTAGATGACACCACTGTAAGACGTTGGGTGAAACAAGGAGCACTAGAAGCGGTAATCCTACCACATGTCAATGAAAGACAGGCTTACCGTATTAAGCGCGAAACATTGAAAAAGGTTTTAGGGGATGGTGCGATGCTAGGCGATGACGCACAAAAAGCGGCTCTCTGATTCAATTGCAACCTGACCAGCCAAGCCGCTAAAGAGATATACCTCACATGTATCCATTATACCATGTGGGATATATCTCTTTCATGTTTACATTACTTTTTCCGACAAACAGCGATGGCCCGATGTAGAGATATCACAGGGAAGGATATAACAGCTAATAGAGCAAGCCATTTCCCTCAAATGGTTATTCAGCTTTTTGCCCTTCTACCAGCTTTCTTAGCCCATGAAGATCATATGTAAGTGCCCCGGCTTGCAACTGACTCTTGAGTGCTATCTCACGTGTTTCACGCTGAGAGGCAGCCTCCAGGACAGCAGTAGCCCTCTCTGGTGCAACAACTACCGCACCATCAGCATCCAGAACCACGATGTCACCAGGTGAAATGACGGTGCTTCCTACTACGACGGGTACATTGAGCGCTCCAGGCACAACCTTGGTTGCTGCACGAGCATGAACAAAGCGCGCCCAAACTGGTAATCCAAGTTCTCTCAACGTTTCCGAATCGCGTACAGCTGCATCCACAAGGATCGCTGCAACCTGACGTATCTTCGCCTGGAGAGCAAGGAGGTCTCCAACGAGTGAGATTGGTTCTGGTTCTGGCATAGTAAGGACAAGAATATCGCCAGGTTGTGCCTGAGCCAGGACCGCATGGACCATCAAGTTATCTCCTTGACCACAGCAAACTGTTCGTGCAGGTCCCGCTGCTCTACTCCCTGGTACTATCTGTATCAGTGGAATATTAACGAGTCCAGTACGTCCGGCTGCTTCATATACGGTTGCTACCCCATAGCTGGCAAATTGCCTGAAATCGAGATCGCTCATGTGGCTTCTTTTCTTTCACTTAATGATGTTCGGTATGATGTTCTGTATCCAATTATTTCATATTCTCAGCGTGTTTTCCAGATACGATAACCTGGATCTACATAGCCGATGGTCATCCTTATAGGCTTTTAAAGCCTACAAGCGTTGCCTTCTCAGCAGCAATATGTATACTACCAATATCATGCTCTCTTCGTGGTGAAGGGAGTATACTATTATTTCATGAGGTGTACAGTAATGTTGTCACACGAACAAGAAGAACAAGAGCGGCTCTATCATGAAAAAAACGCGTTATTTTTACGAGTTCAACAAAAGTCATCGGCTCAGAGAAATGCTGATGCATATAGAGCTTTTCTAACACTCCATACAGAACTGCAAGACAGGGTTCGTTCGAGTGGAATTCTGAGCACACAGGATATCTCTTCCCTTACATTATTAGCCTCACATGTATAATCAGAAAACTACCTGTTGATACAAGACGGCCATGCTCTTACAATCGGGAACATGGTCGTCTTATTCCCTCTTATGCCTGCCACTGCCAATAGTTCAGATGCCAATCACGACCTTCTACGGCCAAAGCACTGGCATAACTATGGCCTGCCGCAAGCTCCCGGAACGACCAGCGTTCTGCTTCTTGAGCATCATCCCGGTTATGGAGTAATGCAACTGGTTCATCTGGCCGCAAGGAAACATCAAAACTATCAAGAGGAAGCGAAAGGCCCATTCCTCTTGCCTTGATATATGCCTCCTTGCGTGACCAGCAGTTAAAAAAAGCCTCTTGTCTCGCAGAAGCTGGAAGAGTTTGTAGCATGGAATTTTCATGGGGAGAAAAAGAATATTTTGCTAGCTGTTCATACTCCACATCTGGACGCATATACTCAACGTCAATACCGACCTCTCGCCCGTACGTAAAAGCATAAAGAACCAGATCATGTGAGTGGGAAAGATTGAAACTTAACTGTTTTTGGTTAAGAGAAGGGTCTAACAAAGGTTTTCCATAGGAGTTATAACAAAAACGTACTTGATCAGGTTCTATCTTCAGATATTGACCGATGAGAGTTCTTAGCAGTCCACGTGCCACAATAAAATGATTGCGGTCTTTCTCAAAATAAAAACGCTCGGCCCTTGCGGACTCCTCTGGTGCAAGAGATCGTTGTAGGCTTTGTCTGATGAAGGCCGGTAAGGTTAAAGCAGATCTCCAGACATGAACCTCATTTTCTGGCAATTCCAAATCAATCGGTGGAATGTTCCATGGATGATCGAGATTGGTCATCAATATTAGCCTTCCTGTTTTCACATTTGAACTTTATCTAAATTTTACAACTCAGCAGGAGTAACTACGAAATTTAGCGGTACCTACGGCCTATCGATACGTGGAAAAGTGGCGAGGAGACCTGGGTAGTTATAAATGGAGAAACTTTTTTCTGAAAAAATTCGTAATTACGGTGAGTTCCATGTGAGATACTCACAAAACTAGCACAGAGCGAGGTCGTACACCTATGGACAAAACATCAAAATGGAACCAGCAAACATATCAGATACAGGTTGGAGAGACAATTATGCTCGAAGGGATTTTGAGCATACCAGCAAATCCTCAGGGAGTGATACTCTTTGCACATGGGAGCGGAAGTAGCCGCCACAGTCCTCGCAATCAATTCGTTGCGGGGATATTACACAAAGCTGGATTTGCGACCTTGCTGATTGATTTGCTCACTGCACCTGAAGAGCAAGAAGATCAGCAGACTGGTCACTTACGCTTTGATATTGTACTGCTCAGTGAGCGTGTTCTGGGTGCCACACAGTGGCTCGCCCAGAACTCAGATACTAAAAACCTCAAGATCGGTTATTTTGGCGCAAGCACTGGTGCAGCAGCTACGTTGATTGCAGCGGCAAAACATCCTTTTGCAGTTGGTGCCATCGTCTCACGCGGTGGTCGACCTGACCTTGCCAGTTCATATCTCACCCAGGTTCAGACTCCTACGCTCCTGATTGTCGGTTCAAAGGACACACAGGTTATTGCATTGAACCGTATGGCACTCTCACTACTAAAAGGTATTAAACAGCTTGAGATCATTGCCGGAGCAACACACCTGTTTGAAGAGGCAGGCACGTTGGAGCAGGTCGCACAGTTGGCAAGCCAATGGTTCACACGCTGTCTTGCGCCGTGACACTCTCTACATGAGTCCTCCCGGTAACTATTCAGGTGTTCTCACCACCTGCGGTGGCTCGCCCTCGTTTTGTTGGCAGTGGCAGGGTTTGCGGCGCAAACCCTGCCACTGCCAACAAAACCAGCGAAGCGCCGAAGGCGCTGAGGGAATTTGGAAAAGGGGCCTTAACAAAAGCGACGCGGGAAGTCCCATCCCCTTCGAGGGGATTGGGATGAAAGCGCCGCTTCTTCCCCTTTTCTGTTATTTCCCCTGGCATTCAGTGATAGAGCCTCGTGGTATCCGATCTTGTAATGACACCATCTGGTTTTACCCACTTGCAATTCATCTGTTTCCATGATAGAATCATCGCATGAATACCGTGCGTGTGTATAGGTTGAAATCTCCACCAAAACTCTTTGTTTGTTTGAAAGCTGCTCAAATGGAAGCCGCCAACGTCTGGAATCCCTGTGTCGAGATCCACAAACAAGCAAGGATGAGCCATACCAGATGGCCTGGACGCAACGTGTTACAGAAGGCGACGAAGGGACAATTCACCCTGCATAGTCAATCTGTGCAGATGGTGGTCCATGCCTTTCTTGCGAATATTGAGACCACACGCCAACTTCGTCAGACTCACCCTCAGATGAAAATGAAGTATCCCTGGCGTACCAAGCGCTTCTATCCAGTCAAGTGGCCTGCTCAGGCAGTGAGCAGTGAGCATGGACGGGTTGTCCTGCCCATGGGAAAAGGGCGGGAGTCCATGGTTTTGCCTCTTGACTTGCCAGAAAAGAGCGGTGCTTGTTGTCTCGTTTGGAACAATGGCTTTGAGCTGCATGTCTGTGTTGAACAGTCTCAAGATGAGAATGCTCCAGGTGATGTGCATGCAACCGTCGACCTTGGCGAAATCCATCTTGCAGCCGTTTCCACCAACACAGGACAAGCCATGATCGTAACTGGTCGTGGTATCCGATCTCTCAAGAGGCAACGCACGAAGCAGCTTGGTCCGCTTGCCAGGAAGCAATCGCGATGCCAGAAATACTCTTGCCGATGGAAGAAGCTGCAACGTGCGAAGAACAAGACCACATCGAGAGCACAGCGCCGTATTCGTGATCTGCGGCACAAAGCAACACGAACCGTCATCACCTTCTGCCAGGAGCACCATGTTGGCAAGCTCTTCATCGGAAATTCCCATGGTGTGCGCTCTCGTTCTAGCGGGAGACACCACAATCAACGTCTGGCCTTGTGGGAGTACGGCAAAGACATCGACTATCTGACTCATAAATCCAAACAGGCTCACATCATGAGCTTCACTGGCTCTGAACGAGGCACAAGTAGCCAGTGTCCTGCATGTGGGCAGAAACACAAGCCCAAGGGAAGAAATTGGGCATGCAAAGCCTGTGGCTTTGTCGGACACCGCGACGTTGTCGGAAGTATCAATATGCACAAACTGGCTTTCACCGAACAGGTGTCGTTTCCTCGTTCCGTCACATATCTCCGCCCTGGACCATCCAGGAGGAGTAGGAGGGCAGACACGCCCCTGGCATCATCCGATGCTTGTTGTCTCTCTCAGTCAACGGGTCAACCACTGCTCCAGGAGCAGGTCCCTACGGGGGCAGGCCACACCGTTGGAGTGAGATAGAAGCTCACCCCCTTCTAGGGGGTTGAGAGTGTCACCAGTTACGTCATCTAGAATTTTCTGAACAAAAGTTTTATCTATCTCAAGCGGGATTGTCAAGGGCAGTCAGCCCTTGACTGGGGCTGACTTGTTATCACAAGTTTAATCGATATCTTGTGAAGGCAGGTGACAAGCCGATGAAAACGGCTTGTCTCTCTGTTCTGCTGAGCTAGAATCACTTGAACTCATCCTTGGTAGTCAGCTTCCCAGGCTGGCTCAGCAGATCGACTAAAGTTGTGATAACAAGTCAGGACTGGGGCGCGGGTGTCCCCGCAACATTCCTTTAGAGATCTCGCTCTCCGATAACTGCACGTAACTGCCTCACGACTTGTTCCATCTGGATAGTAGCTTCTGTCGCAGATGTAGCACTAGATGCCAGTTGCTTTGTGACATCGGATGTCACTCTCATTACTGTAGCAAGATTTTTACGGCTCTTATTCTGATAAGATGAAATGCGCTCAATATATTTGACAGTATTAAAGATATCCTCTAACACTTCTCTTATTCTTTTTTCGTCCAATGATTTCCATTGCTGAGACAACTCTACCTTCTTTTCGTCGAGGCGCTTGGCTGCTGTCTGGGCTGCATTAATGTAGTACTCTACCTCTTGTAACCCGGTATGCGACGACTCAACAATCCACGTTTGTTCCTGGACCATATTCTGTTGGGCAATCGCCTGCTTTTTCAATGATTGACTGCTTTCACGGAGATACTCAACAGAGCGCGAGATAGGCCGCGTAATGCGTTGCCCTGCAACTAAACCAATCAGGACAGTCAACACAATAATAGCCAGCATAATCAGGCCAGTACTGAGTAACTGCTGATTGAGCACTGCCGTTACGGTAGTAAGAGGACTAAGTACAAAATAAGTCCAGGGAAGGAGTGAACTTGCTTGTCTTGACACCTGAAAGGTTTCATTCTGTTCCGCAGGCACAAACTGAGATGTCATTGGAAGATGTGCATCATGCTGTAGATTAACCAATGCGGGGTCCTCTAACACACTAACTGGTGATCCATCCATTTTCCCGTATAATCCTTCATCGGTGACACGCTGCTGAACCTTTTGTGGAAGAGGGGCAATCGCCTTAAAGAGATTAGGAGAGTCAGTCACTTCCGCAGCATCAACGCTTGTATAAGCAATTCGTACTCCATTTTCGTCGAGAATAAAAGCATAGCTGCCTGCACCATTAGCATTTCTCTCAGTATTGACCACATGCCAGATATAGCTCAGGGAAAGGGTTGTTTGCAAAAAGCCCATGAAAGCATACTGTGGCGAAATAACGGGTGCATAGATATCAATAGAGGCTTCATTTTTAGCAGGATTGAAAAAAACATCAGAAACGACTGCTTGACTTGTCGATTGGTGAACTTGACGTAGGATCTCCGGCGAAACCAGATATTTCCCTCGTGTCTGAGGAACAGTGGGATAGTACAAAAGCAAATTATTGTGTGAATTGAAGAGTGACCACGTGTCATAGTTGTCGTCCCGATGAAGAGCGGTCGCAAGACCATCAAGAGCCTCTGCTCGAAAGGTCGGGTCACCTGCAAGAAATTTCTGTATAGGGCCATATTTACTAAATGATTGCACATCAAGGAGACGCTCTACCACATAGGCATCTATCAATTGCACTCGTATCTGGCTATCAGTGCTCATTGCAGCACTTGCTTGCGCGACCAGCGCTGGACGTGAAAGAGTCTCACTAATAACGATCGTAATGATCAAGGGGAGTATTCCCACTAACGTCAGTAGTATCGAAACGCGCACAGTAAGTGAAAGAGATTTCCTGGAACGCTGCGCTCCTTCTTGTTGAAACATCAGTAAACCCATCCTTTCATGTGCTTAATCACTCTTGTCCAAAGCAGGGATAGAGAAGCAACAAATTGTCCATTTGTAACTACTCAGGTCTGCTCGCCACCCGCAGTGGCTCGCTCTTATTTTGTCTGGGTGTGGCAGGTTTGCGACGCAAACCTGCCACACCCAGACAAAATAAGAGCGAAGCGCCATAGGCGCTGAGGAATCTGAAAAGGGGCTGAGTAGTTACGTCTATTTTAGAACACAAGTTGGCATTACTGTGCAACGACAGCTTGTAACTCTACTTCAAGATTACGCAAGGCATCAGCTGGTTTACTCACACCTAACAATGCATCATGTACATGTTTCTGAAGGACAGACGAAAGCTCCGTATACCTTGGAGAAATTGGACGTGGTAAGGCCGTCTGAAAGATAGGTTTGAATTTTTGGAAGTCAGGATATTTCTTGAGTACATCGGTATCATCATAGATGCTTTGCAATGTAACAGTCCACGACGCAATGAGAGCACCCATTTTCTGAGCATCGTGCTGAAGCATATAGTGGATAAATTTCCAGGCTGCATCTTGCTTTTCAGGGTCAGAAAAGGCATTGATGGCTAACTGCCAGCCACCAACCGCTGAGTGCCCCGTGGTGTTATTCCCACCATAAAGCATAGGATGAATGTCGAACTTGTCCGCAACCTTTGATTGGGCAGGATTACTACTAGAAGAAATCGCATATGGCCAGTTGCGCATAAAAATTGCATCACCTGCTAACCATGTTAGACGTGATGTCTCTTCTGTGCTGGAGGTAACATTAGCAGGTGAGATTTTACCTACCCAATCGACCATTCGAGTAAGGGCCTGCAATGCCTCTGCGCTATTAATAGTAATCAGTGTCGGATCATTTGGGTCCAGCACATCCCCACCATATCCATGAAGAACCTCAACAAAATTACAGACCAGACCTTCATATAATGATCCTTGCCACACATATCCGTACTTCGTCTTATCTTTATTCTGCAGAGCGATGGTGGTCAACTCCTCCCATGATTGTGGAGGAGTTGTGACAATATCTGTACGATAGTAAATGAGACCCGCATCTATCCTGAATGGTGCTGCCCAGATTTTTCCATTGAAGGTACATCCTATGATCGGACCCTGAAGATATTTTGTCCGCTCGCTTATGGGCCATTTGTCATCAAGGGCTACCGTCCATTGATTCAGGGCAAATTCTGCTGGGTAGATAATGTCAAGCGAGATAACATCAGTGGCATGACCATGAGTACGAAACATAGCCCTGTAGTTGTTAAGGCTTTGATCGGTGCTAACAGGACCATTTTGCCATGTAACATGGATACCATCTGTGTTCGTTTGATTATAGGTATCGACAATATGTTGATAGGCTCCCGAAACGTCGTTCTCACTCAACCAGATAACACTAACAGTATTATTTCCCGTACTGGAACTTGAACCTCCGCAGGACTCAAGTAGAGAGATTGCACTACTGCCAGTCAAGCCTAATAGCATTGCACGTTCGAGAAAAGTACGACGCTTCATACGACCTGCGCGTATCTTGACAATACATTCATCTAATACTTCACGCTGCTCAGAAATCATAGTAAGAGCCTCCTGTGGGCTTCTCCTTAAGCTAATCCCCTGTGCCAGAGCACTGCTAGCAGTGCAGAAACGTCCCACTCGCCATCTAGAAATAGAAAAACTGCATATTACTTCCAGACCGTTTCTCACAATAGCATAAAATATTCTTTTTGTAAAATGGAATGTAACGACTTCAAATCTGCTTGCTACCTGCGGTGGCTCACTCTTGTTTTGTCAGGGGTTGGTTTGTGTCGCAAACCAACCTGCCACACCCCTGACGCCTGAGAAGTGTCATAGACGCTAGAGAATACCTGGATCTATGCTTGTCTCCCTGCTCCAAAAAGCGTTAAAATATTAACATCTTGACAAGCTAGCAACTCGGAAGTGGATCCAGTACGCATCGCGGTCAACTGGCCGCCTTGCAGAATGGTAGGGGGTTGGCCTGTCACGGCGTTGAGCAACAACAATGCGGCTCATTTACATCTGTCTAGGTGAACAAGTGCTTACAGTGCTATGTAGTTACCTTCAAGCATCCGGTTCGTCTTGCCTTTAAAGTACGATAAAGGGAAACATCTAGCAAAGGATCTTATCTATCTCTGGAGGTTCAATTCTTTGAAAATCGTTGTTACTGGTGGAGCAGGATTTATTGGCTCCCATCTTTGTGCCCGCTTGCTAAACGAAGGACATACAGTTCTCTGTGTAGATAACCTTATAACTGGCTCGACACAAAATATCACACCTCTTCTGCGTAACCATTCACATTTTACCTTTCTCCAACATGATGTCACACAACCATTTGACTGTGAGGCTGATGCTATTTTCCACCTGGCAAGCCCTGCCAGTCCTGTGGGCTATATGGACCACCCAATAGAGACCATTCTGGCGAATAGCCAGGGCACCTATCAGATGCTAACAATGGCTCATAAACAACATGCGATGTTTTTGATCTCTTCCACATCTGAAATCTATGGAGATCCGCTACTACATCCACAAAGTGAAGATTATTGGGGGAATGTAAACCCTATTGGGCCACGCGCGTGTTACGATGAAAGTAAACGTCTCGGTGAAACCTTGACAATGGAGTTCTATCGGCAATATCAGGTGAATGCACGTATTGTTCGCATCTTCAATACATATGGTCCCCATAGCCAGATTAATGATGGTCGCATGATCCCTAATTTCATTACACAAGCCTTGAAGAATGAAGAACTTATCATTTATGGTGACGGCAGGAAAACTCGTAGCATTTGCTATGTAAGCGATCTGGTTGACGGCCTGATGCGAGCAATGTTCCAGCCAGGTACCGCAGGCGAGGTGTTTAACCTGGGTAACCCCGAAGAACATACCGTTCTCGAATTTGCCCAAACAATTCTTCAGCTCTGTAATGCTTCATCAAATATCGTTTTCCAACCCGGCCGTATTGATGATCCTGAACGCCGTCGCCCAAATATTACGAAAGCCCAACAAGTATTAGGATGGCGACTCAACGTGAGTATGGAAGATGGGTTACAACGTACTATCGAGTGGTTTCGTAGCCACACGAACATACTCTCGTCCGTTCTATAGAGATGTTCTTTTACAAGAATTAAACGGTACATATGTATAATCTTCAGACGCATGATGGGCAAGGGCTGCTTTCCCAGAACTCGTGGTTGAAAAGAGCGCACGCTCTTATAGCAGAAAACGCAACGTCATCCAACCTTGCAGGTTTGATAGCTGCCATCTTTGCCCTTTTTTGCTTGCTCGCTCTTCCCCAACCGTGGAATATTCGCTTGCCCCTCTATCTTCTCGTCACTGTCTGGACTATTCTACGCCCACGGGTAGCTCTTTACCTGCTCCCTATCGCTATTCCATGGGGATCGCTGGACACGATATCCCTGGGCGGGATGAACATGAACAGCGCAGATATTCTTGTTTTTTTGCTCACTGCGAGTTGGCTCATAAGCTTTGTGCTTCGCCCAATGACAGGATACAGGGCCATATACACAGGTCCTCTCGATCGTGAAAATTTCAATCTCCCTCGCTACCTTGCAGTCGCAATGTTAGTACTGCTCTTTACGATGCTTCTCTCCATGACAAACACGTTCAGCCTCAGTTCTAGCCTGAAAGAGATCAGCAAATGGCTAGAAGTGCTGGCAATACTCTTTCTGGGCACACAATATCTTCGTACACGCCGCCAGATCTGGACGCTTGTCGTCATCATTTGTCTGGCCGCCATTTCGCAAGCATGCCTGGGATACATACAGGCATTCTTCAATCTCGGTCCTCAATCATTTATTCGTGACTCAGGACTCCGTGTCTATGGCACATTCGATCAACCTAACCCCTATGCAGGTTACATCAATATATCTCTATGTATTGCAGTTGCATTGGCATTACTCGGACGAAGCTGGGCAATACGTATCCTCGCTGGCCTTACCGCGATCCTGCTCGCGGTGGCCCTGGATCTATCCCAATCACGCGGAGGTTTTATCGCGATCGCCGTTGCACTTCTCTTTATCGTCGTGATTGGGATACCACAAATACGTACACTGGTATGGGCAGGAGCACTTGGAGCACTGGGCATTGTCGGCGCATACATGGCAGGTCTGCTCCCTGAAAGTGTACTCAAGCCCATACTGAAGATACTTGGCCTGACCAGCATTTCCCTGTCCTCTCCCACTCCCGATGATTTCTCAACCGCTGAGCGCCTGGCTCACTGGATTGTTGGCATCAATATGTTCCAGGATCATCCCCTTACGGGAGTTGGGATTGGCAACTATCCCAACGTCTATCCACAGTACGCTATTACTATCTTTGTGAACCCATTGGGACATGCTCACAATTATTACATCAATATTGCAGCTGAAGCAGGCTTTTTTGGATTAGCGGCCTTGTTGCTATTTTTGGCAACAGTCTTCGTTGCAGGTGGACACTCATTACGTGTCATCAGCAAGAAATCTCTGCCACCACAAAGAGTAAAACTACCAACCGGAGTACCAGGGGAAGAGCCACAGAAAACATTTGCACATTTCAACTTGTTTGCCAATGATCGAGCGCTAGCCATAGGACTTCTGGCGTCTCTACTTTCTGTATGCGTACATAATCTGGTAGATAACTTATATGTGCATAGCATGACCAGTCTCTTTGCGTTACTCATCATACTTCTTATCCGTCTAGAGGGAGTAACGCCGAACATCCGTAGTACTGGAGGCCATTTTGATTAAACGGAATTTGCAAGATGCTCGTCTGTCTCCTGTAGATGATCCCTCAGAGGTAGTTGACAACAAAGTACATTCGCCGCTACAAGATAAAGACACAGCAAGACAAGAAGAACCTGAGATTACTCGTGACCAATTGGCACTCGGCAAACGACTCCTGAACTGGCGTACGATAGTACCACTTGTTGTGGTGATTGCTGCGCTGGTTTTCTTTGCGCAAAGAGCAAATATTGACCCTCAGAAAACATGGGCAGTGATGCGGAGCGCCAATATACTCCTCTTTCTGGCTGCTTTTTTCATCTACTATCTCTCTTTTACGATACGAGCAGTACGCTGGCATATTCTCCTGGAAAATGTAGGCTTTACGCAAGCAAATGGTGTCCATCTACCAAAATTCTGGAAGCTTGTAGAGATTATCTACATTTCATTCTTTGCTAATGCCGTTGTTCCGGCCAAATTGGGCGACCTCTACCGTGCTTACCTGTTACGTCAGGAAATAGGCGTTTCTACAACACGTAGCTTTGGGACAGTCCTTGCAGAGCGACTGCTGGATCTCATTGTTCTACTACTTCTCTTCATTCCAGCAATCATTATTAGCCTGCACGAGAATTTACCCCCGCAATTAAGTCTGAGCCTGGAAATTCTCATGGCTGCTGTTATTGTAGGTATTGCAGGACTTTTTGTGCTACGTCTGGCACGCGAGCCTATTGCAAAGCTTGTCCCATCACGTTTCCGTGATCAGTACTACCACTTCCAGGAAGGAACACTTGGTTCCTTTCACCGGCTCCCCACACTCACTGGCCTGACCGTTGGCGTTTGGCTCTGTGAGGCATTACGTTTCTTCTTTGTTGCGGCCTCTCTTAATCTGATTAGTGGGAGTATGTTCCATATTCTAGCTGCCGCTATCTTTATCGGGCTTGGTGAAGCTCTGTTGACGGCTATTCCATCAACAGGTGGTGGAATTGGACTTGTTGAGGGGGGCATGGTGGCAATGATTGCACTCTTCTACCAGGGTCCCAATGCAGTCAACCTGACGGCTGCCGCCATTCTGCTTGACCGTACAATTAGCCTATTCAGCATTCTGGCGATTGGTTTTGTTGTCTTTCTTATTGCGTTCGGGCGTAAAGCAGCAAAACAAAGCCGTCCTAAGGGAAACTTGACACGCCGATAAGCCTACAATATAATTTTTCGCAGGTCCACGAGATACGGAGGGAGGATGCAACAGAAGAGGCATCTTGCCACTTGTTCCTCTGACATATTGTTAAATTTCCCTCTTATCTCGTTAAGCACATTTGTACACTGAGGTTAATATATGCACGAACATCCTCTCATAGAACTCTATATCAGCGTTGGTGACGAGCAACAAAATACGTCGATTGAGCAGATGCTTTCTTCTGCCAATATCGATGATATTGTCTTACAGACCTTGCGCATGGCAGGAATCACACAACAAATTATGCTTACTGTACTTGTCACTGACGACGAGAATATACGCGACTTGAATAATCAGTACCGCCAACAGAATAAACCCACGGATATACTCTCATTCCCGCTACAAGAGAAGCCACTGGTAAAGGCTCCTGCCGATCAACTCTGGACAGCACAAGAAGCCGAAGAAATTCCACTGAGAGACGGTGATACCGAAAATGGTGAAGCAGCGGTGGACACAGAACAACCAAAGCCCACGTTTGTAACACCACCAGGGATGGTTATGAACCTGGGTGATGTTATGATTTCCTGGCCCACTGTTGTACGACAGGCTTTAGAAGCAGACCATAGTCCCATCTATGAACTACTCTATCTCCTCTCCCACGGAGTGCTCCACCTGATTGGCTATGATGATCAGACGGATGCCGGCTATCAAGCAATGGTACATATTCAGCAAACAGTGTTACAAGCAAGCGGACAGAAAGCATAGGGCAGATGAACCAACAAAAACAGCCGGTAGTTCCTCCGGCTGTTCCCATACATCAGCAAGCGCAGAAAAGTGAATGGGCAAAATTTATTGCCAGCTTTAAATATGCCTTTAGTGGTCTCTGGTATGCTCTCCGTACACAACGCAATGCTAGAGTTCACATTTTACTTGCCGCGCTGGCTATCATTATGGGGAGTATACTACACATTTCTACGGTCGAGTTCGCAATGGTCTTTGTGGCAATTACAGGGGTATTTATTGCAGAAATGTTCAATACGGTCATAGAACTCTGTGTTGACCTGGCTTCACCGGAGTATCATCCTCTGGCAAAAATTGCTAAGGATGTGGCAGCAGGCGCGGTACTTTTAAATGCGATACTGGCAATAATTATTGGACTACTCGTTTTTGGGCCACATCTGTGGATATACGTTATCAGATATTTTTAGGGCTGTAAGTGCTGAGAAATCTGAAAAAGGATACGTGAAAAGCGGCGACGGGCGACCTCTGACGGGCCGCCCTGTTGTTGTTTCCTACTTTACACGCTCGACATATTTACCGGTGCGTGTATCAATGCGTATCTTATCACCCGGATTCACAAACAGAGGAACATTAACAACTGCCCCTGTTTCCAGCGTTGCTGGTTTGGTGACGTTGTTGGCGGTATCACCACGTACACCTGGTTCTGCACTCTCGACGCGCAGTTCCAAGAAATTTGGGAGTTCTACGGCCACAATTGTCTCACCATCCGCCAGCAATTCTACAATATCCTGCTCCTTGAGAAACTTGATAGCATCTCCTAGCATCTCTTTGGGAATTGGTTGCTGGTCATAGGTTTCTGTGTTCATAAAAACATAGTCGCTACCATCAACGTACAGGAACTGCCAGTTCTGATGCTCGACACGTACCTCGTCAATTTCTTCGCCAGCACGGAAGCGCTGCTCAATGACACGCCCATTTTTTAAGTTCTTCAAATTCGTACGTACGAACGCACGCCAGTTTCCAGGACTGACATGATGAAACTCGGTGAGGGTATAGAGTTCGCCGTTATAGCGGATCACCATACCATTACGAAAATCAGCAGTTGTTGCATTACCCAATGGAATATTCTCCTTCTTCCCTCTTTCAATCACTATCGAGAAAGCTTTTGCAGTTTATGCTCGTTCGGTCACGAAAATACTGGCAGGTTGACCTAACACGACAATGACTACTTTTTTCACAATTTTCCAGTTATGCTCGCGTAAAACCTTATCCCAAAGCCGATCTTCACTGGTAAGCGTTACCATCAGCCCATCAGGCGTAAGCACACGCCCAAACTCTTGAATAAGCGCCGCATAGAGGTCTACATTCGTTTCGTGTGTACCAATCTGCTTGCCAAAGGGAAGATTGGTCAGGATACGTGTTACACTCGCCTCATCGAAGGGAAGCGAACGAGCATCCCAAACTTTCCAGGTAGCCATCACATCAGCGGAACGAGCATTACGCCGTGCCATTGCTACAGCTTCATCACGAATATCACCACCAATGACTCTATCGAATGGGGCTAATAATGCGCGCTCGATAACAATCGTTCCGGTGCCACAAAGTGGATCAAGCACGATATCTTGTGCTGTCGGACGTGCCAGCCAACTCATTGCTGCACCAATGGTCGGGCGTAATGATGCCGGGAGATGCTCTCGCTTGTAACTTCGGTGCCGCATCGTGGCATCACTCAACCGTAGTCCTATCAGCAGTTCGCTACCGCTCAGCCAGAGCCAGAACTCAACATCGGCATCATCCTCCACATGGCGTAGGCTGCGTGGCATGCTCCGTCGTAGCGCATCCGTTACTGCCTGTCCGGCATCCACACGCCGAAAATCGTGTGTACCCGATTTCTGACTGACCACACGCCATGTACGAGGTTGTGTTCCCGGATGGACACGACGCCAGGAAGCCAGGGCACTCGTCAGATCAGCATTGAGGGTTGCACCGTGGAGCACTCGGAGAGCATCGTGCCCATGCCCCAGACCCTTGACATGAGCAAGAGCAAAAAAGACATCTTCAACTGTATGCAGATTAAGCAGATCACCCGGCTCTGTTGCTGTCCGAAAAAGTGCAATTCCTCGCGCAAACTTCACCAACTCAGCGTCCGCAACATTAGCACGAATTTCACTAAAAGCCAGCGTCTCTAACCCTGGCACTGTCATAATATAAAAAAGATGCGACATCCACCTACTATTTCTTTCATAATGATCAACACACAAGACCAAACTATGCCAGGAGTCTGGAGAGTCCTTCAGTATCCTCAACAAATTTTGCCAGGCGTTTCTTCTTTAAGTTCTCACGTAACACCCACGTAATATCAGTATCATTCCAGGACGCACACTCACGCATCAATGCAAAACCCTGCTCAGGAGCAGCAGCCGTAACAACACTGAGGGTATAACCCAATGCTCGACGCAGGGTACGAAACTCCTCGTTTTTACGATCAGCAGCAGCGATACTGTGCACACGCTCCAGGACAAGACGCTGTAGTTTTAATGCAGTAGTGAGCAATTCAGGAGTATAGAGGAGAGATGGCTCAGCAACCGATGCAATTGCGGCGCGTTGCTGAAGATAGTTACCATGCGCCGCCAGATCAATCAAACATTGCGTTGTTTCTTGTGGCTGAGCAGTCAACAAGTGTTGATAGGCAATAGCAACTCCTTCACGTACACGCCAATATGGACTACAGGCATAGTGATTGAGTAAATTAAAGGTTTCTTCGCACCAGCCAGGTTGCACGGCAGCACAAGCCCCAAAAGCAATAATACCACAAAGCATAATAAACTCTGCGGGCGTATTACTAGCAACCATCTTGCGATCACCATTAGCTAAATAGTTGAGTAGTGAATGCACACTATCAGGATACTTAGAGACGGAGGCGGCAAGGAGATAACTCACATCATTTGCCAGCTCTAAATTCGCACGCTGTCCGGGTAGCCGGCTCTGGTCACGCAGGTAGAACTCCAAAGGGCGCTGGTTGCCCGTTAATGCTCTCTCTACCAGGGAAGATAGAGTATCGTGCATGTTAACACATCCTTGCAAAAACAAAAACTATGATGACTTCAGTTACGAACACGTGATTTGGATATATATTCTTCGAAGGGTAGACCACGAATACATACTCATTTTACCACACCTTAGAGCACCCCATAAATACATTCCTCACAATTGTACCGATGGAGCTATGTTCTACTCCATACATATCACTCCTGACGATTATTAACCTTGACGTAAACGTTAATTTCATGTATCTTCTCCCACAAGGAAGGTATGTTATGATACCGATAGTCAAACAAGATACGAAGGGGCTTCTCCGTACATTCGTAGCACTACGCCATCGCAATTTTCGACTTTTTGGAGTGGTCAACTAATTTCATTGATTGGCACGTGGATGCAGACCACTGGTCAGGCATGGCTTGTACTACAACTGACCAAAAGTGCCTGGCTTCTTGGTGTCGTAGGAGCACTACAATTTCTTCCCGTGATGCTCTTTTCGCTCTTCGGCGGCGTGCTGGCAGATAAATTACCCAAGCGCAAAGTACTGCTCTTTACACAATCATTTGCTATGCTTCAGGCTGCGGTACTCTGGCTATTGGTTGCCAGCGGAACAGTACAGCTCTGGCACGTATTCTTACTAGCAACATTACTCGGTATCACCAACTCCATTGATATGCCAACACGTCAGGCCTTCGTGGTCGAAATGGTCGGACGCGAAGATCTGGCAAATGCTATTGCTCTCAACTCATCACTGTTTAATATGGCACGTATCCTTGGTCCAGGCCTCGGTGGACTTATTATCGCCTGGCTGGGAGAAGCACCACTGTTCTTACTAAACGCACTGAGTTTTATTCCAGTGATCATTGGACTGGCAATGATTGACCTATCTGGCCTGCATGCACAGGTCAAGCACAAAGGAGAACAGAATGTTACACCCAAACAAAGTACAATACAAAGTCTGCGTGAAGGGCTTACTTATGTTGCCAGGACACCTTCTGTTCTCCTGATCATAACAGTCATTGGTACCGTCTCATTATTTGGTATTAACTTCAATATCGTGCTTCCACTTTTTGCCACAGAAGTCTTACATGCTGGACCTGTTGGATTTGGCTTCATCTCTTCGGCCATCGGTCTCGGTTCGCTCATATCCGCATTATGGCTGGCATGGCGCAACGCAAAGCCAAACATCGCCCGTATGCTAATGAGCGCAATATTCTTCTGTGTACTTGAGGCACTCTTTGCTATCTCACCCTGGTACTTCCTATCGCTTATACTCATAGCCAGCGTAGGCTTTGCCCAGATTGCCTTCTCAGCAATAGCCAACACGACCCTTCAGACAGTAGCGCCTGATCACTTGCGTGGCAGAATCATGAGCGTCTATATGTTAGTGTTCGCTGGCAGCATTCCTTTAGGAAATCTCTTCACCGGTGGGCTGGCACACCTGTTTGGTGCTCCTATCACATTACTAATAGAGGCCGGACTCAGTTTTATAGCTGCTACTACCGGGTGGCTGCTACGTGCTTCAGCGGAGAAAAGTATTGAACAAGCCACATCTCTTAGCGAATAGTTGGTGTGCCTATCCACTTACCATTGCCGATCAACAGCAGCATATTGAGCATAGTGAGAAACTACTTAGTCTCATTGAGCCAGGTGATCTTCCAATACTCTACTGGTCTGTGGCAGAACGAGCAGGGCTGGTGCTGGGATATTCACAAAAGCACACCATTCTTAACCCGGTAGCGCTGGCAGACCAGTCAATACCGATCTATCATCGGCGCGCTGGTGGTACAGCGGTTCTAGTAGGCCCACACCTGCTCAGCCTGGATGTCGTATTACCAGCCGGACATCCTTTGATCCTGGCGGATATAGTAGAATCATACCGTTGGTTGGGTGACGCATGGGTCGCTACACTCCTTCAAATAGGAGTACAGACACGTGTCGTTTCACCCGCTGAGGCACACGCACAACGCACCCGGCTTAAACAACCTGAGACACGTGTCGATGAATCTCTCCTGAGCCGCGCCTGCTATGGCACGCTTTCACCCTATGAAGTTGTGGTAGGACAACGCAAAATCGTGGGATTTGATATGATTCGTCGGCGCGTGGGAAGTCTCTTGCAAGCAGGAGTATTACTCCATTGGGACACGGTTACACTGGCACAACTGCTTGGTCATACCGACGAAGAACAGATCCGATTACGCTATGGATTATTGGAACGAGCCGTTGGATTAGATATGCTGACGCCACACGAAATAGGAATAAATGATCTTATAACAGCGTTTGAACAAGTAATTGCTTCTACGATTTAGAAATTTCATAGAGAGGTTTTCTTATGGCAGACAAAAATGCATCTGGTGTATTACCAGTAGTAACAACACCTGATTACGAAGCTATGGTTATTGGTGCTCACCCGGACGATGACGATTTTGGTGTGGCAGCCACCAGTGCCCTCTGGGCCAGACAGGGCAAAAAGATCGTATGGGTGGCGATGACGGATGGAACCGAGGGCAGCGATGTACCAAGTCTGATCGATACAGAGTTTATGCTTGCACGCGAACAAGAGCAACGCATGGCCTGCGAAATCTTAGGTGTACAGGCTGTTGAATTTTTGCGTTTCCCTGATGGGCATCTGACAAATAATGAAACGGCACGTAAAGCTATTGTACGACTGATTCGCCAGTATCGCCCGCGCGTTATCTTCACACATGATCCGTCCCAGCACTTTTTTGCACCAGATCCAGATGAAAAACCCAACGATACCGCTTATCTCAACCATCCCGATCATCGTGCAACAGGAAACATCGTCCTCGATGCTATTTTTCCGGCGGTCGGGAATCCTCGTTCATATCGTGAATTGCTGGCAGAGGGCCTACAACCATATAAAGTTCATGAGCTTTACCTCTTCTTCACACAACACGAGAATACCTATATAGACGTCACAGAAACGATTGAGTTAAAGGGGAAAGCGTTACAATGCCATATCACACAGTTTGGACCACAAACCGATATGGTGACACACATTCATAAACGTGCTGCACAGACAGCAAAAGAAGCTAAGGTAAAGAAGAATCTTGATATGCAGTATGCTGAGGCCTTTCGCCGAATTAAACTACATGTCCCACCTGAGCCAAAGGCAGAAGTATCAGAAGCAGAGCAGTAGGACTCAAGCCTCCTCAGCGCCTTCGGCGCTGAGGGATCAGGAAAAGTAGTTGCTTACTTCGGTGTTACAACGACAGCAAGGCCTCCCCAATACCGCATAAATGTTGCGCGGGCCATGACTTGCATGTTCAGGCGAGACGAATCGGCCAGATACACAGAATTATTAGTACCACCAATAACCACCAGCAGATGACCACCTGCCCATCGTTGAGGAGGAAATCCTACGATGACAGGCCTCCCTTGATTAGCAATTTTGAGTACATCGTCGAGTGAAGGGTTATTGAGATGGATTGCCTGGAAGTTGAAACGTGCCACGGTACGATCAATGCCAGTGGGCTCCAACAATCCTAGATTGGCGGAAATCGCATGCACACCAGTTTCAACGTTCAAAATATCAGTAATACGATACTTATGACCATAAGCATTGATTACCTCAGTCATTGAAGTAGTAGAGCAAGCAGAGTAGGCCCACGTATTATACTCTTGCATAGAGCCATACTGAGCAGGGTCTAACTGGCTAATACGTACCAGCGCTTTTGATGCTCCTGATAATCCAGAAAATAATGCTGCATTGGAATTTTGGGAATTGGTAGTGGTAGCAGGCGCGGCAGCAACAGCATCGGGGAATGAGGCAGCGAAGATCAGGCCAGGATTGGGAAGTAGAGTTCTTAGTGACAGGATACCTAAACCGAAAAGGGCCAGCAGAATAAGCATAATGCCCAGCCAGGGGGTCTGTTCACCAATGCGTGGTCTAAAAATACGTCCCACATTCATCGATGACAATATAGTTTCCCAGGTGCGAGGTTCAGCTTCTACTGTGTAACGGCGTACACGCACTTGCTTGTTTGCACTGACACGACGTACTCCGTCATTGCGCCCAGCATAAGATACCCCTCGCGGGTTATGAGGTTCTTGGACATGGGGCTTGGGAGAAAGTAACAGCCCAGCAAAAGTGACGGTCAGAGCAATAGCAAGGAGCGTGAGCAGGAGAATGATCATTAACAACTCCTAAATCCATTTCAATCTCAATCGAGTAGCGGCGCTACTCGCCAGAGACGACTTTAGCATACTCATGCCTATGTTGAAAACTATACCATATCGTCTCAACATTCTGCAATACGTCAGGCACATGATGCAAAAAGACACGGCAAGGCTTCACGGTGATACAGGTGACAGAGTAGAAGCTATGGTATATCATATCGGCATACTGGAAAAATCACTGACCTTCAACTTTGCCAGTAAGGAGTAACCAACAGTGATTGAAAATGTATGCAAACGTGTCCAAACATATTCCCCTGGCATACATTTTCAAGGTTTCTTGACGTGTATACACAAAGACGATATAATGCATACATGAAACAAGAGAAACGATACTCAGTACGCTTTCCAGAAAGCGTGCTTGAGGCAATTCAACAAGCAGCACAAGAGGATAATCGTTCTGTCAATGGTGAGATTGTCTGGATTGTGCGTACTTATCTGGAAGAACGGAAAGGGAAACGGCGTCGTGTTACTCTGCAAAAAGATCAAGCTTGAAGTCAGGAAGCAAGATGCTGCAACCCTTGAGTTTATGCAGGGCAAGTGCAGAGGCCTGTACAACTGGCTGGTCATGCGTTTGCGCAAAGGTGAGAAGTGGAACGTTGCCGAGCTGAAAAAATCTCTGCAAGAGAGTAAAGCCTTTGATCCGGAGTTAAAGCAGGTCTATGGCAAGCTTTTGGCTGAGGTCTATTATCGTCTTGATGGTGCCATGAAAGCCTTTTTCCGGCGTGTTGAAGCAGGAGAAACGCCAGGATTTCCACGAGTGCGTCCGCGCCACTGCTTTTTCACGCTGTGCTACCCCGCGATGTACATCAAGATACAAGGGAATATCCTCATTTTACCGACAGGTGGAGGTGGCAAACATGGACCCAAACGCTTTCCCAACATCGCAGCAACGCTCACGGAGATACCCCCTGCTGGCTTTCGTGAAGTGGCAATTAGCTGGGATGCACGCGGCAACTACTCCGCCTCATTCAGTTACCACCGTCGTGAGCAAGAGCAGCAACCAGGCAATGTCGTGGCCTTTGATTTGGGCATCAAAACCCTGGCAACAGGTGTGAACGAGCAGGGCAGAGTGTATCACGTTGGTGGATTTAAAGGTGCCAGGTGGTATAACAAGCAATTAGATACGATCAGATCGAAGCGAGACAAATGTAAGAAGAAGTCTCGTCGCTACATCCATCTGTCGAAGGTTTACAAGCGCGTTTCGGAGAAGAAGCGCAACAAACAAAGAGACTCTCTGCACAAAGCAAGCCATCTCATCACTCACAAACTGGTTGAGAGAACTGTTGTGATCGGTGATTTGAGTCAGAGGCAGATGGTCATGAAAGAGCACAAGGAACGCAACAAGCATCTGAATAGGGCAGTCTTCAATGATTGGGGACTTTCCACCTTCGTTCAAATGCTTGCTTACAAATGCGTGCTCTACGGGAAAGAACTGGTCTTCCTAGATGAACGCAACACCTCAAAGCAGTGTAGTGGTTGTGGAAACCTGCAAGCTATGCCATTGTGGAAGAGAACGTATTGTTGCGTAGAATGCGGACTTGTCATGGATCGCGACGAAAACAGCGCGATCAACATTTTGACGAGGTTCCTTGCTCGGCTAGAGCCACACACTCTCAAAGAGTGCGGTGTACTGTAACGTCTTGTCAGGTTGTAGTGCCACTGAGGCACATCTCGCGAGGCAATACAGAAATTACTACGTTTGAATACGTTTTGAAAGGCAGAGACACAATATGTATGTTTATTATGTTCTGCGCGGTACTCAGGAAGAAAAAGTCGTAGAACTCGATGGTGACCTGAATGAAGAGCAATATCCAGATGTGGATCTTGGCGATGGTCCAGCTATTATTAATCATTTAGTCAAGAAAATTCGAGCAGAAGGTATTGCTGGAGAATGGGTAGAATGCGATCTTACAGACTCCTTCTTCGATCAGGAAGACAATTATATTTACTTTAACGGGCGTTGGATGCGCCGCTCAGATGCACCCTGGCGCAAAGATCGGGACAATTAGCACCAGATATTTTCGATAGTGGTTTGCCACCAAAACCTCACTAACCAGGTGGTAAAAACAGAGTTAACATTCATTGGTGATAGGAAGAAGCATATGCCAATACTTGCAGGATGGCTCACTGGTGAACAGGTACCACAGGAAATTATGGAACAGACTCTGATGACAATGAGTGATGTGCTCGGTCGCCATGGAGGAGAGCCTGCCCGTATGGTAGAACCAGGAGCAGGCTTGCTCGTCTTCTCCGATATGGGCCATGCCATGCAGCGCAACGACGATCCACCCATCCTTGATTGGGTTCCAGATCGCCGCACACTGGTATACCGCCGCCCACTCTCGGGAATACACGCACTCTACTACATCACAGACTGGCCCGCTCAGGGTAATCTTCTCTTTGCCAGCGAAATCAAGGCCCTCCTCGCAGTCGGTGTGCCACGACGCCTGCATCTACCATCTCTCGACGCACTACTACGTTATGGTTTTATCCCGGCACCCTGGACGGCCTTCAAAGATATCCATGTGGTACCTGCTGGCTCCATTCTACGCTGGCAACGAGCAAAAACAGTGGTAAACCAATCCACAGATTACCACCTGGACGAACCGCTAACACACACAGATGCACTGGAACAGCTTCAGACACTCCTTAATGACGCGACAACAGGTTTACTTCCCCCGCATGAACAACTTGTCGCTTTGACTGGTGGCAACGGTCCCTCTGCTCTCTCTACGGCATTAGCGGCTCAGCATACCCAAACGCCGTTTACAATAGCTTCTCTTGGCTATAAGAAGTCCATGAGGGCAAAAGTATGGGAAGATGCGGAGTCTCTTGCTACTGCTTGCCAACGTCCATTTTTAGCGGTTACAGGGGTTGATCAGCCAGAGTTCTGGATCGCAGCAATTGCCGGGTTGGAATTCCCCCAGCATTGATACCAGACCCCTGGCACTGCACCAACTATTACATACTGCCACAGTAGAGACAGAAGCACGCGTAGCCATTAGCGGGCTGGGAGCACATCTATTGTCTGGCACACAGGCAAACAAACTTGCAGATCAAACATCAGCAGAGTCGCAAGATATGCTGAGTTGGTACAGTCAAACGCTCCACACGAAGTCAGGCAAGGGGGGATCTCGACTCTGGTCAAAGGATGCGGCAATATCACTTCAGCAAGAGGAACCCTGGGAAGATTCTTTACAGGCACGTAAGTTGGCACGACATGCAGCACAGTTTAGTGAGAAGAGGCAGGGATGGTATTATCTTGATCTGCATTTGCGTTTACCAGATTATGTGGTAAATATGGCACAACAGTTAGCAATGCAAGAAAGCTTGGCTGTACGCTCACCCTATCTCAATACGCATGTGATGGATATGCTGACTCGTCTCCCCGCAGTTCTACAGGATGGGACAGCGAAAGATTCGCTTCTCACATTGTTAGCACAGCGCTACATACCAGATAGTGTAGAGACGCAATCCAAACTACCACTTATTGCCCCCACAGCATCACTTTTCAAAGTTGCGGATTCTGATTTGCTCAGACAGACGCTTTCTACGGAGGCGTTACAGGCTATAGGAATTTTTGATCCACTGGTGGTAAAGGGGTTGCTCGAAAAGAAGAGGGATGAGGCGGCTTTGCGGGAACTGCTGTTGGTATTTACGACGCAGTTGTTATGTCAACTTTTTGGGGCAGGATTGTAGTACTTGACTCACATTTACGTCAGATCAAACAACCGGCAAAGCCAATCCATGAGTTGTTGAGCACATGGTGCATTCGCATCAAAATAACGTCTTGTAATAGCCAGACCCATCGGAGAACCTGGTTTTTCCTGCCAGGCAAGCCAGGTATGGAGATGTGCTTTGATTGTATGAGAAGGAGAGAAACGACGCTCTTGCAACGAAACATCTTGTACAATCTGCTCTGCCATTGTCCAAAGTAAACTGCTCGAATCAGGTATCAGAAAACTAACAAAATCTTCTAGCATACCTGGAAGCTTATTGTTGGGCATGAGCCAAATACCAACTGTCGGTCGTTTACTCTGTTGGATGATGGTCCCATTAGCATCAGGTTCTAGTGGCACTGAGTCATAACCCGCATCGCTCAAAATATTCCGCAAGCATTGCCAGCGAGCAGCAAGATCAATATCAGCATCCACGACTATACCCAGCCGATTCAGTCCAGTTCGTACAAGTTCAACATCAAGTGTTTCCAGCAGCTTATCAATCCCCTCTTTATTTTTAATCTTAAATCGCTCAGGGATATTATGATGCGTCAACAGACTGTAAAATACATGTTCATCATCTTTTCCTTCAACCAACAGATAGTTTTTAGATCCTTCACTACTGGACAGGTCACCATTCATGTTCAACGCACCTCAATCTGCTCACGGGTGGCGATACCCACCTTTCGTTCATCGAACAACGTAACAACCATCTCACCTTCTTTATTTTCCAAACGAAGTAACATCCCTGTTTTTTGTCCACTTTCTTGTGCAGCCACCTGAAAAGCGCCAATACAATCCCAACTATGCGTAGTAGCAAAAACCTGAATATTGAGGTGATGTGCAAGCCTAAAAACAAGACGCCATATATCAGGCTGTACAGAATAGTGAAGACCATTTTCGATCTCATCAATAAGCAGTATTCCGTCTTTGGCATTCACTAAGGCCAGAGCAATGCCAAGGGTACGTAACATCCCATTACCCAAACTACGCAATGGTACAGGGTTATCAATACTGGCAACTTTGACAATAATAGCACGCGTAGAAGCCGACTCCCCTATGATATTTAGGGCTTCTACTCCTGGAGCAACTATACGTAAAGAGAAAAGCACATCTTTCTCTAGCGGTGTCAATGAAATATTGCTCCACAGTTCACCTATTTGCCTTTTAGTCAGGCCATTAGCCTCTATAAAAACATTATTGATCTCTCTAAGATCTGATCCAAGTAATCTCGGTGAAACAAGAGGCCCCGGTTTAAGTGGATAATCCAGCTTCATTTGCTCCCCTAGCTGGACTGTAAACCGAGGAACATGACTATCAACAAGATCATCATCATCAAACAGAGTTAGTTGTACCCTACGGCGTCCCTCTCTATCAAGCTGCAAAGTATACCAATCTATCCCTAAAGACAACGTATCATCTGCCGATTTGACAGGTCCAATACGGATAGGCTCCGTATTCATTTCAATGTCTGAGCGCCCATAGAATAAGTATCTAAGAGACGAAAGCATTTTTTCAACATCTGTGTAACGGTTTGAAGAGGATTCAATGCTTTCGTCCCGTTCTCTCAAAATTTCCCATATCAATGGAGGGTAAGCCCTACGAGCATAAAGCCGTAAAGCCTCTAGAAGACTCGACTTACCAACATTATTTTTCCCCACAATCAGATTGACCCGGCCTAACTGCCCAATCTGTAAATGGCGGAAGCCACGAAATCCTTGAATTTCAAGTGAGTTCAGGATGAGGTTTCCCATCATAAATCCTCTTCCTCTATATCAAAGCAAACCATCTTATTGTCTTTGCACACTATTGTGAACGTTGCAGCCATTATACCATGTTTGTTTTTGCATCTCCTCAAACCATCACCCCAGCAATATCCCCACACAAAAATGTCCAGGGCCTGCTCTGAAGCCCTGGACAAACGATACAAACCCCACAATAACTAGCTCTTCCCCGATACATAATGCATCTCGTAGCGACCCCTGAGCACCTTCTTATCGAATTTACCCACACTCGTTTTGGGAACCGCATCGATGAACACTACATCATCAGGAAGCCACCATTTAGCAACCTGGGGACGCAGATGCTCGATAATCTCTTCTTTTGTGATCTTTCCCACAAATTCGGGCTTAGCTACGACAAAGGCCAGGGGCCGTTCTGACCAGGTTGGATGCGGGGTACCTACGACACATGCCTCCAACACTTTAGCATGTCCCATAATCAAACCTTCTAGTTCAACTGAGGAGATCCATTCACCACCTGATTTCACAAGGTCCTTGGTGCGATCAACAAACTGAAGCATTCCATCTTCATCAACTACCGCAACATCTCCAGTACGTAGCCAGCCATCAGCAAATTTGGCATCAAATTCGCTATCGTTGTAGTAAGCACGCGCAATCCAGGGACCACGTACCTGTAGTTCACCAAAGGCTTGACTATCCCAGGGAACTTCTTGTCCCGTCTCAATACTCACCACACGGAAATCAACTCCTGGCAAGACCGTACCCTGCTTGGCTTTGATACGAAACTGCTCTTCCAGTGACAATTCTTCATGATGTTTACGTAAATGGCAAATTGACGCCAAAGGAGAGGTTTCGGTCATTCCCCAGGCATGCACAAGGTTAATATTCTTATGATATAGCCCTTCGATTAAAGATATCGGAGCAGCAGCGCCACCACAATAAATACCACGGAGTGCAGAAAGATCAATCGACTTATCCTCTTTCCCTAACAAGTGCAAGAAGCCAATCCAGATTGTCGGGACACCTGCTGCAACAGTCACACGCTCCTGGGACATAAGTTGAGCTATTCTGAGTGGGTCCATAAAGCGCCCCGGCAAGACCAGTTTTGAACCAGTCAGGGCTGCCGCATGAGGAAAGCCCCAGGCATTTGCATGAAACATCGGCACAATAGGCAGTGTCACATCACGCTCAGAGAGGGCCGGGCCATCAGCAAGACCAATACCCATAGAATGCAAAAAGATCGAGCGATGACTATAGACAACCCCTTTAGGGTTTCCGGTTGTGCCAGAGGTATAACACATTGCAGCAGCACTGTTTTCATCGAGGGCAGGCCACTTATACATAGTCGGTTGACCAGCAATAAAAGCCTCATAATCAACTGAGGGTTGCAGTTTACTCGTTGGCTGAGGTCCATCGCCCATAATGACATACAGCTTTACGGTTGGCAGTTGATCTGCCAAAGCTTCCAGAGCTGGCACAAGATCTGCATCGACAAAGATGATCTTGTCCTGGGCATCGTTGACAATGTAAACTAACTGCTCAGCAAAGAGACGAATGTTAAGCGTGTGCAGAACAGCCCCCATACAGGGAACAGCAAAATAGAGTTCAAAATGGCGGTAAGTATTCCACCCAAAGGTTGCGACACGCTCTCCTTCTGTAACTCCCGCCTGTTGAAGCGCATGAGCAAGTTGCATGGAGCGCTTGCCCCACTCACCATAGGTATAGCGATGTGGTTCACTCTCGGTCTGTGTCACAATTTCTTTACGTGAAAAAATACGTGTGGCACGGTCAAACGCATGCTGTAAAGTCAGGGGATAATCCATCATCAAGCCTTGCACGGGAAGAACCTCCTCAGCGAAGTTAAAGCACATATAACACTCTGAAGGCACCAGATAGTGTAACCTCAATGGCATTATACACTACTTTTCACCCAAACAAGGCAAGCGAGGTTAAAGACTCCTTTGCTAGCAACAGGATTTCACGGCATTGCTAGCAGTGTAACTACTCAGGTCTGCTCACCACCGCCAGTGGCTCGCCCTGCGCAGCAACCCTCGCAATCCACACAAAACGGCCAGCGAAGCGCCTTAGGCGCTGAGGAATCAGGAAATCAGAATCTTCTGACCCCAGCCGTGAATAGTTGCCCTGATATGCCCACGCAACGCGTCAACCATGAATGATATCTATTGGCCGGCCGCCTGATAAATCAGGAGCCAGAATTCCTGATCAGCTTGTAGATACTGGCTCTGACCGCTGTTGAAGTTCTTCTCAACGAAGGTGCAACTCGCTTCATAGGCGCTCACCTGAAGAATAACTAAGTCCCACTGTGAGTAGGTTAGGAAGTACCATTTCTGTTTTCCTGCTACTTTATCGCTGCCTAAGCAGTCTTCTGATGGGGGTTGCGCAACTGGAAATGTGAAAAGTCTGCCGAAGAGTTTACGCATCAGCTGCATATCTGTTACTCTGATCGATTGCCCGTTGCTTTTGCTTGTTTCGAGCTGGAGCAAAAGTCTATCAGGTTGTGCCGGCGTAAAGACAACTCCAGCCAGAGTCTTCGCAAACAGTTGCTTGAATTGCTCATTTATACGATACATTCCCCCATGAGAAGACAACGCTCCATTCAGGCTAACGAGGTTCTGTCTCAGGTCGACGCTAGCAGCAATGACCTGATCCGCTGTATGAAAGATCAGTTGGTAGTCAGGATTTCCATCCGAATAGCCAACATTTTCCGTTACCAGTGGCAAGGCCAGGATCGCATTGTAGATGTGTTGAGCTGCATCGGGGGAAGAAATGCGCGCCGTTTGAGGTGGCTGAGCATGCGAAGATGTGGACATCAGGGCAAGTTGGTTCACCTTAGCCGCTGGCGTCGCCTCATAGATGGCCCTATCGAGCTGGTTCCAGAACTCCTTTTTGTCCATCGCTGTTCGACTGTGTGGCTCTCCTGAAAGAGAGACCTTACGGCAACCATCCCGTTCAGCCAGGACAGTTACCAGCGTTTTCTGCTTCTGGTAGAACGTGAGCGTATAGTGTGGGCCAAGTTCGAGAGTACAGGCGACGTTCTCAGGCATCAGTGGCATCGCATAGATCGTGGTATAAAGTTGCTGCACCATGCTGGCAACTGTCAGTGTCACTACTGGCTTCTTCCCGTCTGGCGAGGGCCAATCAATCAAAATGCGTACGCGATCCGGCTGGCTACCCGGCCCCCCCTGGGGACTAGAAACTGAGCCGCAGCTGCTCAAGCTTACCAGTAATCCAACGAGCAACAACGCAGGGAAAAAATACACATCCTTTGTGATCTTCATAGTTTACTCCTTAAAGGCGATAGAAGGCAAAAGTTGTGCCATAGAGAGAAGACGCTTAAAACCTCGCTCCAGTTCCTTCCACTCAGCAAAGAGCATAAGTAATGTTAGACTGAGCCTAATAATCAAAGCATTTCTTCTTGAGTTCTCTTAACAAACTATAAGGGACGGAGAGCATATCATCGTCCCTTAAGGGAGCCCCATTTTTCGTCTAAGCAGAACTCATATTTCCTGTAAAACATCTTAAGAAAGAGGAATTCCTGCTCCTTTCCAACGAACCGCTAGTGGTCTATCCCCTCTATATCGTTGGCCGCTGTTTTATCTCCTTGAGCCGCAGCCCAACGTAATACTTCTCCAGCCAGATATAGCGAGCCTGTAGCACAAACGAGATCAGCACTATCAGCGAGGTCAAGGGCTAGTTCCATAGCCTGACTACTCTCATCAGCCATATGGACACTTACGTGAGGCGCATATTTAGCAAAGAGAGCCTCCAGTGACTGGATGGTAGCTGCACGAGCATTTTTCATCGTCGTAAGCACCACAATATCAATATCTACCAGCGCCTGGACAATCCCCACCAGATCTTTATCTTGTGCTGTGCTTAAGACAATAATCAGGCGATGAAGAGGAAATGAGGAGCGGAGCGCCTGCATCAACTTTTGTATCGAGTCCGCATTATGTGCTCCATCCACAACGATAGTAGGATTGTGCCCAACGACCTGCATACGAGCCGGCCAGTGTACAGCTAAAAATCCCTGACGTAAGGCATCTTCATCCCAGACAACACCACGCTCACGCAATAGCTCCAGGGTTGCCAGAGCGGCAGTTGCATTTTCAAGCTGATGCTGCCCCGCCAGAGGTATTTGCAGATCTATATAGACCCGTTCAGGAGTCCAGAGAGTAAAATGCTGATATTCTTTCTCTTGTCGATCCAGCAGATAGCGGTAACTCATCGGGGGAAGTTGTCCCATCTCAACCTCCGCCTGAGCAGGATCATCTCCAACCGGGCCAACACGAACGAGACGGGCCTGTCTTTGTTGAGAGACTGCCGCAATAGCAAGCAGGGCTTCGGGGGCCTGCGCTGAGGTGACAACAGTACCATCTGGTTTGATTATGCCAGCCTTCTCTGTGGCGATTTTGGCAAGGGTATCACCAAGGATTTGCATATGATCATAACTGATAGAGGTAATCACTGAGATCAGTGGATTGACCACATTTGTTGCATCGATACGTCCTCCTAATCCTACCTCGATGACGGCATGCTGAACATGCTGACGAGAAAAGTAGAGGAATGCGAGCGCTGTCCCAACCTCATATGTGATAAATGGACCGAACTCATGCCGTGACTGTATCTCTTCAACAACTGGACGTACTTCCTGTACAAGCGTTGCCATTTCCTCTTCACTGATGAGCCGGGCATTCACCCGAATACGCTCACGAAATGTGTGTAAATCAGGTTGTGTGTAGAGACCTGTGCGTAAACCTGCTTGACGCAATACACACTCGATCAAAGCTGCCGTTGATCCTTTACCTTTGGTACCTGCAATAAGCGTGCTGGTATAGTGTTGCTGTGGATTGTCAAACAGTTCAAGTAATCTGGCTTCGCGTGGCAAGTTTTCTTCGCGGTCACGAGTATAGGAGCCACCACGCTCAAAATCGCTAAAACTATAAAGATATGCAAGCGCCTCCTGGTAATTCACAATGCTTCCCTTTTCTCGAAAATGGACTGATCATGGCAAAACGAAGGTTCCTCGCACAATAGCATCACTCACCTTGACGACACGCATCATCTCATGCACATCATGCACACGCACAATATCTGCCCCCTGCGCAATGCCAAGAGCAACAGAGGCAGCCGTGCCCTCCAGACGCTCTGAGGCCGGCAGACCACCAAGCACAAGACCAATAGTCGATTTACGCGACGTTCCCAGTAAGATAGGACGCCCCAGAGTACGCAGCTCCCCTAAACGATGCAGCAACGTCAAGTTCTCTTCAGGGGTTGTGCCAAAACCAATTCCAGGATCTATGATAATGTGTTCCCATGCGACTCCTGCGGCCAGCGCATGGTCAATACAATCTGAAAGATAACGTACCACATCGCTAACAATCTCACGCCTCTGGTACCCACGCATATTCGCCATCAACACGACAGGGACACCATGCTCGCTGGCAACTGAGACCATAGCCGGATCACCACGTAACCCCCAAATATCGTTGATAATACAGGCACCAGCGCCAAGAGCCTGTGCAGCAACTTCTGCTTTGTATGTATCAATAGAGATCATCACCTCACTGGGAAGTATCTCATGGAGTGCCTGAATAACAGGAATAACACGGGCTAATTCCTGTTCCACAGGAAGAGGAGTAGCCTGTGGTCGTGTGGATTCCCCTCCTACATCAATAAGAGTAGCCCCCTGAGCAACAAATTTTTGAGCAAGGATAATAGCACGCTGGATCAGTACATCTTCTGTAAGGGTGCTCTGAACCAGACCATCTCCAGAGAAAGAGTCAGGAGTAACATTGACAATTCCCATAACATAGGTCTGCTGGCCCCATATCAAACAATGATTTGCCCAGGCAGTTGGGGGCAGAAATGAAGACATTGATACATATCCTCTCGTCGTAGGGGCGCGGTTTACAAGCCCGTATCTGTTGTGCCGTACCTGTTGCATACCCGTTGTGCTATACCTGTTGCGCTGTTCATACAAACACGGACTTGTAAACCTCGCCACCTACGACGGCTGTCTCTCGCCTCTGAGAGCTATATTCGAGAGGGCGATCCATAGCTCTGATGCAAAAATTTGACGCTCACCCCATATCACCTTTTTCGTTGCCTCATGGCAAACGAAGGTGCTATACTTGCTATATTATTTATGACTAAAGATCACAAAGAAGAAGAGGAAAAAAAGAGTATGAAAACAACTACTAATATCAAACGAGGTCCCACACGTGTGACTCGTCGCTGCCACGAATGTAACGAAGAGGCGCTCGGACGCTGCCCAGATTGTCGCATTGGCTTCTGCCAGGATCATTTTCCTAAGCAACAGCACGCACCCTGTGCTGAAAAACAAATGAAGATGGCACAAACCCAGGTTTGTTATGTCTGTGGTACATCGGTCTACCCAGATCAGTGGTCACTCGCCAAAACTTCCCACTTCGTTGATCAATTTACCTGCCGAGGGTGTGGTCGTTACGTTTGTGATGAACTCCATACTCAGCGTAAAACTGAGGACGTGGTTATTACACGTGAAGGGGTGCGCGGTCACCGCTACCAATACACGAACCGCTACTGCGATCTTTGCGCACCATTTTACAGTGTCGGAGGAATCAAAGGACTGACACGTATCATTGTCGCCGTAGGAACAGTAGCGGCCACCGTTTTCTTTTACTTCCATCCTTAGATCCAAGTTTCAACCAGAGAAAGGGGGGAAGAGACGGAAGGCAGAAACCGCACTGTCTCTTATTGTTGAACTCATGGTTTTGCCATCAACTATTCAATCCACCTTAGATCGTCATCAGCAAGCGATTCATATAGCGCTGCGCTCAGCCATTAGTGAAGCCGCCAGACAATCAGGTGCCAGCGAACTCAGCACATTCTACGGACAAATGCAATATCATTCAGGTTGGGTGGATGCTAATTTGGTACCAATAAAGAGTCATCCAGGAAAACTCCTTCGCCCAACACTGCTGCTTCTGGCATACGAAGCTTCTGGAGCCTGGGGACTTGCGAATGAAACGACTGACAAATATGACTATATACAGCGAGCATTACCGGCTGCTGTAGCCGTCGAAATCACACATAATTTTACCTTAGTTCACGATGATATAGAAGATGGAGATATTGAGCGTCGCCACCGTCCTACTCTGTGGAAGATCTGGGGTATCCCACAAGCAATCAATACGGGCGATGGAATGTTTGCACTCGCTCGTCTGACACTCTGGCAAGCCCTTGACAAAGGTGTGGATGGAGCCATTGCTGCTCGTCTCGGATCTCTGCTCGATCACGCTTGCCTTGTTTTGGCGGAGGGTCAATATCTCGATATTAGTTTTGAGAAACGCCAGGATATCTCTGTCGCCATGTATGTAGATATGATCAGTCGCAAAACGGCGGCATTAATGAGATGTGCGGCAGAGATGGGAGCACTTCTGGGGACACGCGATCAGGAAACAGTCAACCGTTTACGTAGCTTCGGAGAAGCAATAGGCATTGCCTTCCAGATACGTGATGATCTGCTTGGCGTGTGGGCTACAAAAGCTGAACTTGGCAAAACACCGGCGGGTGATATCCATCGGCGCAAAAAGAGCCTGCCCGTATTGCATGCCCTGGAACATGCATCTCCTCTCGACCAGCAAGCGCTATGTGAGGTTTATCAGCAAGAGGCTCCTGTTACAAAAGAGCAGGTAGTAAGCGTATTGGCAATTTTTGAACGCACACAGACAAAAGCTTACTGCTGCGACTTCCTGGCACAACAGTGCCAGCTAGCCCACGAAGCCCTGGCAAGCGTACCACACAACACCAGCCCGGTCTCTGCACGCGCACTCGATGATCTGGAAACATTGGTACACTTTGTGGAAGAGACAACAAAAAGCTAAGAGTCTGCATCTCTATTTACATCAAGTTCCAGATCGTTACCGTAGTCCCTGATGCTGCTGCCAACTGATTGCCGTTTGGCGACCATGCGATGCTATAAACGGGGGCATGCTGTGGGACTGAGAGTAAAGGCGTTTGATTGTGTCCTGGATACCAGACAGACAACGTCCCATCATCAGCCCCAACAGCCAGGAAACGCGCGTCGGGAGACCACGCTAGCGTCCGTATGATACCCTGTGCCGCCTGTAAACGCTGCGGCATATCAACGCATTGCCCATTATTATTCTGCTGTTGACAGGTTAACCCATTCCACAGACGGACCACTCCATCATCGCCTCCAACAGCAAGTTGTTGCAGGCCCGCAGGAGCAAAAGCCGCAGTTCGCAGAGGCTGCATCATATCCTGGTAGAATCCATGTATTTCCTGAACGTTGGCAGAGTCCCACACCCGCACAACACCGCCCTGTGAGGCAGATGCGACGGTTTGACCATCCGCAGCCCAACTTACACCTTCAATGGCTGCCGTATGACGTACAAAGACTGCCTGCGCACGATAATTGACGGTATCCCACACGATTGCCCGCGTATCCAGCCCACCAGAAACTACTTGCATCTGGTTGTGCGGTGTCCATGAAAGGCTTGTTACGTTTGCCCTATGACGATGATTGGCAGGACGGGCAATCATCGCCCCATTCTGCGTATTGAAAAAAGTGACGTTCGTACCCGAGCCAGTAACGATACGCTGACCATCAGGTGCCCATGCGAGCGCTCGCACAGAAGCAGGATGTGGAATAGTCTGATGAACAACACCATCAGTTCCCCAAATTAACAATTGCGCATCGTCAGCTCCGCTTGCCAGCATTTTCCCATCAGCCGACCAGGACACACTCCGTACCACCTGCTGATGCTGTGTAAAAGAAAGGACAGACTGGGCCATTGTGGGAAGCAGAGGTTTCATCTGGGCCGGGGGCTGCACAATCGTTTGTTTCGGCACTCCATTGGCTTTGGGGGGAGATAGTAAATTAGTCAAGGCACCTGTCGTCAACGCATGATATGCTGCATAACTGGCACCAGTACCAGCTACTCCTAATACAACACCACCCAAAAGCAAGAATGCACGACGCGGCCATTTGCGCTGCTTCTTGAGAATGGGCATGATAGCAGACGTGTTTCCTCTTGCCTGCAGAGAAAATCCACCTGAATCTGCGATTGTCCGTGATGAGTGCAAGGTAGAGCCGAGAGACTGCTGTGGTGCATTGCTCAAAAGGGTGGCAACTGATCCATCTATGACATAGGAGTCCAAAGCCAGCCTTGTCCCTGGCTCAATGCCAGAAGCCACCAGCGTCGTATTATCTGGCAGGATACGTCCTCCAGAAGCCTGACGTAGCATATACACGAGTTGCTTGCCGAAAAGATCGGTTTGCGGAAGCTTTAGTTCCTCGACCAGTGCTGGCACAAGTGCACCAACGGGAGCATCTGCAACAATCTCTACAGGTCGCACCGACCCAAATGCATTTTCTTCTATCAATACTTCGATTTTCTGCATAGATCTTCCCCTTGTCCCTTTTCGCGCATACAGAATCTCACCAATGACTCGTCTTTCAGCTTTTAGTGTATCATGGCGACTTGTCTTTGCAGAGAAAATAAGTAAAATAGGCTAGGGCAAAGAGGTTTAGAGAAAACCTTCGTTACTTTACTCATTCGCAAGCAATCAACAAACATAAGAGAATGCCTGACCTTGTGATATGATTTAGCAGGTAAAACTCAGCATCATAGAGGAGACTTGTATGCAAAAACAGTTGATACTTATGTGTAGCCTATTCATTTTGACACTTGGTTTCTTTTTACCTGCTACCACATCTGCCAATATTTCTAAAACTACCTCTCTGCAACCCTCCACAACAACACGAGCAGATTTTCCAACTGTTGATCCCAACTATATCTATGATCAACTCTTCTTTATGGCAACCCACTTTCAACGACGCGAAGCAGGCTACGACCATAATTTAGCCGTAGGCACCAACGGACATGACGAATTTGCCAATTATTGGGCACAGGAAATGGTCCGTAATCTGCAAGGCTTTGGCACTCAGGTACGGCGCGATGAATTTACGGCTAGCGGTTGGCGCAACCGCCCAACAGTAGTTCCCGCCTTTAATGTCGAGGTAAGTGTGCCTGGAGCAACCCACCCGGAGCAGGAGGTGATCATTGGCTGCCACTATGATGGAGAGGCAATCTCAACGCAGTCTGCCAATGATGATACCAGCGGATGCGCCATCGAACTAGGCGTGGCAAAAGCACTGGGAAACTACTGGCGAAGTCACCAGGCCTACCCCGCACGCACCTTACGCTTTGTGATCTTTGACGCCGAAGAGCAAGGTTTGTTAGGCTCATTTCATTACCTGAACAGTACTGTGAATGGCGATGTCAATAATATCATGGCGATGTTCAACGAAGAACAGAATGGGATTGCTTATCCGTTGCGCTACCTCGGACAAATGGAGAATCCGCTGCTACCATTCTCTATAGATATGTCTCCACTTACGAACACTCAACTGTATCCAGCACAAGATAAACTCTCACCCGAACAACGTGAGAAGATCACGAACTTTCGTGCTTTGATGCAACAGGCCGTTCCTGCTGTTTTTCAGCAATTTCAGGCTCTGGGATATCGAGGGCTGACCTACCATGGAAACAATAAACAGGAGATTGCACAACCAATCTTTACACCCGACCAGATCAGCAACATCTATCAGGAAGATGACAATTTGGGTGGCAGCGACCAGATTCCATTTACGCTGGCCGGCCTGCCCTGCGCTACTTTCGCGGGAAATTCTACCTACTACGATCCCAATCCACCAGCATGGTCCTATCCTTTTGACCAGGCAGAAGATACCATCCAGATGATGAACACATTTGCCCAGGGTAGTTCCAAGAAATCCAATGCGCTTATGCTAGCACTGGCGCTGCCTGGAATGCTTACTACCTGGATGCTCAATCAACCAACGATCCTTGGACAAACTGCTGCTAACGTGCTACCAGCCAGAACACCTCTTGCGGCAATCAGTGATCTAGGACAAACACAGGTTGGGCAAAACCTGGTTCTTGATGCAAAAACCTCATTTGATCCGACAGCCACGAATATAACTCTTACCTACTCCTGGAACTTTGGTGATGGCTCCAAAGCCAGTGGTGTAACCGTCAATCACACTTATACATCAGCAGGAAACTACACATTAACGCTGACAGTCAGTTCAGCAGTAGGAACGTACCATGTGAACAAGACTATCACGGTTGCGACATCAACCACAGTGTATCAAAATCCTTATGAAAGAGACCAACAAGATGGTCGCCCACCAAATAATCCGCAAGTCGTACTCCCAACTCCGGACGACACCCTATCCGATAAAGTTATTAGCTCACCTGTTTCGGTGCCTACATCAGCAGGCCCTCATCCGGCTATCGAAACACCAGGAGTGCCTCTAGCACTGCTTCTAGGGGGTAGCATAGCAGTACTTGGAGGAATAGGCCTTATGATTATCTTACGAAGACGGCGAGCGTAACCAGATAGATAAAACTTGACGGCACTCGCATAATAAACTTAGGGGAATCTTACGGATCACCCCCATCATCACCCTGCGCAATGAACGCACTGACTTGGAGACAAACTATGACACAACCAATCTACGTAATTGGACATAAAAACTCTGATATGGACTCTGTTGCTTCAGCCTATGCTTATGCACGGTTGCTACAGCTACAAGGAGAAGAACAGGCTATTTCCGCAAGAAATGGCGAACTCAAATCGGAAATACGCTTTGTTCTGGAGCGCTTTCAGGTTGAACCACCGGAGGCACTGGAAGATGTGTATCTCCAGGTCCGTGATGTGATGCGCCGTGGTGTCATTTCAACACATATTCATCAGTCACTTTTAGAAGCCGGTCAACTGTTGCAAGAACATAACCGTCGCTCAATGCCCGTAGTAGACTCAGAAAATAAGGTACATGGGATTATCGCTAATGAGGATTTTGCCAAACTGTTCTTTAACGATCTCGACCCACGAGCGGTCAATCGCATTCCCTTGCACCGTGAAAATCTGGTAAGGGTGCTCAAAGGCAGGATTCTGGTAGAGGGACGCCGCCCGTTAGGAAATCGCGTCCTGGTGGGTGCGATGGAGGCCGAGACAATGGCAGACTACATTGAGCCAGGCTGCCTCGTCGTACTCGGTGACCGCGAAAATGCACAACTTACGGCGATTGAAAAAGGAGCTGCGGTCATTGTAGTGACCGGTGATTTATTAGTCTCCGAGCGAACGCTGACCGCCGCACGAAAACATGGGGTGATGGTCATCAGCACAGGACATCATACCTTCACCACAGTACGTCTTATCAACTTGAGTATAAGCGTACAAGATATCATGAATCGCGAGTTTAGCTTCTGCCACCCCGATGATCATATGAGCGAGGTACAGTCAGCCCTGGCCCGTCGTCGCTCAATGCCTGTCGTCGATGCTGAAGGAAAACTCATTGGCTACCTCTCACGTACCGATCTGATCAAGGCACACCCGAAACGTGTAGTTCTGGTAGATCACAATGAGCAGTCACAGGCCGTCGATGGGATTGAAGAGGCTGAAGTACTGGGCATTATCGATCATCATCGTATTGCTGACGTTCATACCAATAAACCCATTATGTTCCGTGCTGATCCTGTGGGCTGTACAGGAACGATTATTGTGGGGCTATACCACGAAGCAGGTGTGCCTCTTCCTCGCGATGTGGCCGGGTTATTATTGGCAGGATTGCTCTATGACACACTTATTCTACGTTCTCCTACCTGTACAGCACGGGATGAGCGTGTGGCAGCCGAGCTTGCTGCTATTACAGGAGAAGATATTGAGCAATTCGGTCAAGAGATTTTCGCTGCTGCTGCTGCCGATCTCAACACAAAATCGACAGAGGAGCTTATCACCTCCGATTTCAAAGAGTTTACAGTACACGATATCAAGTTTGCCATTGGCACGGTTGAAACGGCCAGTCCGGCCACCATTGAGAAACGTACACCAGAGTTGCTCTCAACCATGCAGCACATCACACAAGAACGTGCCTATACATCATTTTTATTCATGATCGTCGATATCATCAATATGCGCTGCCGCTTACTTGTTTCTGGTGCAGAACAGACGGTTGCAGAAGTATTAGGCGTTCCACTTGAATACGATGGCCACACAGCTATAGTGGAAGGATTGGTTTCACGTAAGAAACAACTGGTGCCTTTGCTCTCACGTATCCAGGCTGGACTACCTGGTAAAACAGGTGTTATGTAATATTGGTGCACAAAAAATTACCGAATTCAGCCATTTAGAGCAGGGGAGTGTCAAATGGGTGCCCATCAGATTTTTGCAAAGGCTAAGCAGTGAGCACAACAGCTTTTTAGCTTGTTTCATCTGCTACGCTTGCAATTGTAGAGCTTTGTAAAAATTTGATGGACACCAGTGTCAAATAATACACTTGTCATAGAACACGCGCTTGTGTTACACTTAAGTGCGACTTAGATGCGCCTTGTAGAGGTATTTCTTGCCAGTACCTCTGCTGCGGTTTCATCACGATGTACCACAGCGGTCAAAGCTGACCGACGCATTCTTCTTCAGCCTTAAGGAGGACGTTTCTATCGTGAGCAACTATATCTGGGTTCCCATCGGCGTAGGCTTTCTTGCGATCCTGTTTGCAGCCTATCTCGCGAACTATGTTCTACGCAAAGATACTGGCACTCCTGCAATGCAGAAAGTCGCAGATGCCATATTCAAGGGCGCAATGGCATTCCTCAAACGCCAGTACCGTACAATTGCCATTCTTTCCATTTTCGCTGCGGTCATTGTCGCCCTGGTACTTTTCCTGCTCAGCAAGGGAGATCAGGCAACCCGACTTGACCTGGCCTGGCGTACGGCTCTCGCCTTCCTGGTCGGCGCAACTTGTTCTGGCGTATCCGGTTTCATCGGCATGTATGTTGCAGTGAAATCTAACAGTCGTACAGCCAGTGCGGCAACACGAAGTCTTGGTGAAGCACTGATGGTCTCGCTGCGCGGTGGTGCTGTCTCAGGCTTCCTGGTTGTTGCGCTCTCTCTCCTTGGAGTCTCGTTAATCTTCTGGAGCTACAGCATTGGTAACACCATCGATAAGATTCCCTCTCTCATCGTTGGTTTTGGCTTTGGTGCCAGCTTTGTGGCCCTCTTTGCACAGTTGGGTGGTGGTATCTACACCAAAGCCGCTGATGTGGGTGCTGATCTCGTTGGGAAGGTCGAAGCGAACATCCCTGAAGATGACCCACGCAACCCTGCGGTTATTGCTGACCTTGTTGGTGATAATGTGGGTGACTGTGCTGGTCGTGGCGCTGACCTCTTCGAGTCCACTGCCGCTGAAAATATCGGTGCGATGATTTCTCGGTGTCACGCTTTTCCTCGCTACAAAAAATCCTGGTTGGATTCTCTTCCCGCTCGTCGTACGTGCATTTGGTCTGATTGCTTCAGCAATTGGCTTGCTCTACATCCGTCCATCCGTCGTCACCGAACCCGACAAGGCTGCGGGCCGAGATCCAGGTGAAATTGCCATGAAACAACTTAACATTGGCTACTTCATCACCTGTGGCATCTCTATTATCGGTGTTTTCCTGGGAAGCTACCTCCTGCTCAATGGCGCGAATGTGACAGGGCGTAATGGTATTGCACCTTGGATCTGGTTTGGTATGGCCGGTACAGTTGGCATCTTGCTCAGTATCGCCTTTGTGTATATCACACAATATTATACGGCTGGCACATGGCGTCCCGTCCGTGAAATTGCCGCAGCAACCCTGACTGGCTCTGCCACGACGATTATCACAGGTATCGCAGTGGCCTTCGAATGTACTGCACTACCAGTACTGGCGATTTGTGCAGCATTGGGCCTTTCCTTCTTCCTGGGCAGTCAGGTGATTATTGTCATTCCTAAAAGTATCAATCCTGGCGTCATCAACGCTGGTGGTATCTTTGGAACTGCGGTTGCTACCATGGGTATGTTGATGAGTTGTGCATATATCCTCGCTATGGATACCTTTGGTCCTATCACCGACAATGCTGGTGGCATCACCGAAATGGGTGGTGAGGCCGAATCCGTACGTGATATCACCGACGCCCTCGATGGCGTAGGCAACACCACCAAGGCACTCACTAAAGGTTATGGTATCGGTTCAGCAGCACTCGCCGCCTTCTTGCTCTTTAGTGCTTACCTGGATGTGCTCTTCTCCTACAAGCATGATCCATCAGTCTACCGCGTGGACCTGGCCGATATCTCTGTGTTCGTCGCTGCTTTGATCGGGCTGACGTTGATCTTCTTCTTCAGTGCCCTGGCAATCCGCGCCGTGGGTGCTGCCGCCAAGCGCATGATCGAAGAGGTACGCCGCCAGTTCCGTGAGAATCCCAAGATCATGGCTGAGCGTGTTGAGGATCGTGTTGATCCTGATTATGCTCGTTGCGTAGACATCAGCACACGCGGTGCCTTACGTGCGATGATTCTCCCAGGTATCGTAGCAGTCCTCACACCTATTGCCGTCGGTACGATTCTGGGAACTCAAGCGGCCGCTGGCATGCTGATGGTCGGCACGATGGGTGGTATCGTCCTCGCTCTGTTCCTCAACAACGGCGGTGGCGCATGGGACAATGCTAAGAAGTATATCGAGGCCGGGTACCTGCGCGTGAATGCTGATGGTGAGATGGTTGATCGCCTTGATCCCAATGGCACGGTTATGGGCAAGAAGAGTGAGCCACACAAAGCCAGTGTGGTTGGTGACACTGTCGGTGATCCGTTCAAGGATACCGCTGGTCCCTCACTCCACGTGCTCATCAAGTTGCTCAGCACCATTACGTTAGTACTCGCTCCCTTATATGTGTTCTTACATCCTTAAGTTCGTCAAAGAAGTACAAGAAAAAGCTCCCAGTCTTTCACATGACTGGGAGCTTTTTCTTAAAGTGATATTCATCTATTTATTTCAATATTTTCTACTTTGTTCTCATCATAGTAAAAATTTCCTATGTACATTATAACATATATATGCGATAATATTTTCAGTGGCAAAAAATCTATAAATCGCAAGAAAAAGGATAAGAAAAAATGTTGTATCCACACAATTTTCGGTATGCTTCAACTAGATTTGCTATCACCACCCTGATAGTGATAACGCTGTGTATGCTCCTGACAGGATGTAGCACCGTTACAATGAGTACTACACCTTGTGACAATTGTGCGGTAGGTTCGGGCACACAAGGCGTCCAGGTCTTTGTACAGCCTGATGCAGGCGATCAAGTTATCACCAATGCTATTGCTGAAGCCGAGAAATCCGTCTGGGTAAAGATGTATCTCTTAACTGATAAGCACATTATTCAAGCACTGGAAGAAGCTGCACATCGTGGTCTCGATGTACAAGTGATGCTTGAAATGCATCCGTTTGGAGGAGGTGGTAGCTCACCAACAGAAACACTTGATCGTTTGAGGGCAGCAGGCGTCAACGCGCAACCCAGCAGCCCGGATTTCGCCTTGACACACGAAAAAAGTATGGTGATCGATGGTAACACGGCCTACATCATGACCTGTAACTTTACGCTCTCAGCCCTTGGTGAGGGCAACCACTTGAAAAATCGTGAATATGGCATCATTGACAGCAACCCACAAGATGTTCAGGCTGTCGTCAACATCTTTAACGCCGACTGGAGCCGTACACCAGCTCAATTCAATAATCCTAATCTTGTTGTCAGTCCCATTAATTCTCGTAACACATTTATTACATTAATCAATAATGCTCATAACTCACTCCTGATTGAAGCTGAATTAATGAATGACGATGCTATCGAACAGGCCCTTGTTTATGCAGTCAAACGAGGCATCCATGTCCAGGTTATTCTCCCTGCTCCAAGTAGTTCATCCGATGGAGGGACTGGAGATAGCGCCAGTGCTGGTATTACAATCATCAAGAATGGTGGAGTACAGGTAAAAATGTCTACGCAACTTTATATGCATGCAAAAATTTTTGTGGTTGATGGACAAAAAGCTTTCGTGGGATCTGTGAATATCTCAACGGCTTCGCTGGATAGCAATCGTGAACTGGGTATCATTGTCTCTGACCAGAATGTGCTGGCTACATTACAGCAGACCTTCCAACAAGATTGGTCAGATTCATATGCCGCATAGAGGACGAACTTCACTTTGAATCGCCTGTTGAGAGAGAACAAAATACTACCTGCTAAGATCAACTTGCATGATATGGTACGATACAAGGAAAAAGAAAGGCTGTTCTATGGTAACAGAGGTTGCAACATTTACAGCGGTCTCAGGAAAAGAGGATGAACTGGGACAGGCTATCATTAAAGGTCTGAAGGTTATCCGTCAACATCCAGAGTGTATCTCAGCGCATGCTACACGTTGTATCGAACAAGCAGGTCGCTATATGCTGACAGTTGTGTGGACATCACATGATGCACATACGGTCGACTTCCGGGGTGGACCACTTTTTCCACAGTGGCGCGGTCATATCAGTGGACTTTTTGAGGATTCACCAGAGGTTTTCCACTATCACGCCTTCTAAAAAGAAGAGTATAGTAACACTGAAAAGACGAAAATCTGGCAGGAGAACGAAAAATGTCCGAAGTGCAAGAAGCTCTTAATACCCCCTCGGCGGACGGCTCGTTGTTAGAGCAAGCGGGGAACAGCGAGGAAGAGCAACTCGCGGCTCGTGTTGCTACATTGCGCCACCAGATCGAGGAGGCCAATTATCAATATTATGTCAATGATAATCCGACACTAACCGATGCTGAGTATGATCAATTCATGCTGGAACTCCAGCGTATCGAGCGAGAGCACCCGGAACTACAAACGCCAGACTCGCCGACGCAGCGTGTAGGAGCAGGTCCAGTTCAAGATGTACCACAGCACCGCCATCCTGTTCCTATGTTAAGCCTGGCTAATGCGCGTAATGAGCAAGAACTACGTGATTGGCATAAACGGGCACAAAATATTTTGCCTGATGCAACTTTCACCTATGTTTGTGAATTAAAGATTGATGGTCTGGCAATGGCCCTGACCTACGAGCAAGGTAAACTGGCGATTGGCGCTACTCGTGGTGACGGCTTGATTGGTGAGGACTGGAATCCCAACGTTCGCACTGTCCGTACTATTCCCCAAAAATTACGTGGTGAGCACATCCCTGAAAAGGTGGAGGTACGCGGTGAAATTTACATGTCTATCAAGAGTTTCGAGAAGCTGAACGAAGAGATGAGCAGAGAGAAACTCTTTGCAAATCCACGCAATGCCGCCGCCGGATCGCTACGCCAAAAAGATGCCCGCATTACAGCAAATCGCCATCTTGACTTCTTTGGCTATCAGGTTGGTTATATACAGGGTATGACCATCGAGACTCAGTGGGATATCTTGCAGCAGATACGAGAGTGGGGCTTCCCCGTCAATCCACATATTCATCAGGCACAGAGTCTCGATGAAGTCATGGACTACTGTAAAAAGTGGGAAACCGAGCGTTTTAAGCTTCCCTACGAAATTGATGGCGTCGTGATTAAAATCAATGATCTGGCACATCAGGAGGAACTGGGCACAGTCGCACGCGATCCTCGCTGGGCCATTGCTTTTAAGTATCCACCGATACAGGTAGCAACGAAACTCCTCGATATCGGCATCAATATTGGGCGTACAGGTTCAGTGAACCCCTGGGCTTTGCTTGAACCGATCAATATTCGTGGCGTCACAGTTTCCAGAGCCGCCTTACATAACGAAGGTGATATTCAACGCAAAGATCTGCGCATAGGAGACTGGGTACTTCTGCAACGCGCCGGTGAGGTTATTCCCCAGGTGGTCAAGCCTGTCATCGAACGGCGTACGGGTGAAGAACAAGTCTACCATCTACCAGAAAATTGCCCTTGCTGTGGCACTCCCATCGTACGCGTCCAGGATCAAGCCATGGCCTATTGTCCAAACACACAATGTCCAGAGCGCGTACTCGCAGGCATCACACACTTTGTCTCAAAGGGTGCAATGGATATTGACAATATCGGCGAGAAAATGTGTGAGCAACTTGTTAAGGCTGACTATATCAAGAGTGTTGCTGATTTCTATAGCCTTACACGTGAGCAACTCCTGGCACTTGAAGGTGTTAAAGCAAAAAGTGCTGACAATATACTGGCTGCCATTGAGGCCAGTAAACAACAACCCTTATGGCGACTGCTTTTCGGCATCAATATTCGTTATATGGGTGAGAAAACGGCACAGATTATTGCCAATGCCTTTGGGAACATTGATCGTTTGATGGCAGCAAGTGAAGCAGAAATCCTGGCGGTACCGGGTATCGGGCCAGAGATCGGCCATAGTCTCTATACCTGGTTACAAGAGGATGAGAACAAAGCACTCATCGAATGCCTGCGACAGGCCGGGATCAATATGGTGCAGGAACAGAAAACCATCACAGGCCCTCTAACTGGTCAAACTTTCCTGCTCACAGGACGCCTTAGCGCCATGACACGTCCCGCTGCAGAAGAGGCAATCATCCAACTTGGAGGTACCATTGCCAGCGGTGTAAGCAAGACGCTCAGTCACCTGATTGTTGGCGAAGATGCAGGCTCGAAGTTAGCCAAAGCTCAAAAAGCTGGTGTACCTGTTCACGATGAGCAGTGGTTGATCAATCTGTTAGATGAACATACAACAAAGGCAGATATCTCTGTGGAATCAGAGGAAGTACCCACTACTCTCTGGTCATTGGACACAGTGGTTGAGCCAGGACAGGCATAACCATAGTTGATCTATCCTCACCACCTGCGGTGGCTCGCTCTTGTTTAGTGTGGGTTTTGTGGTCTGTAGGAGGTTACGGCGCAACCTCCTCCACAGACCACAAAACCCACACTAAACGGTTTGCGAAGCGCCTTCGACGCTGAGGAATCCGGAAAAAGGGATCTACTCCACAGAGAAAGGATGCATCCATGCCGGAAAAAAGTTGGGGAAGACGACACGAGTTTATAGTCCTGGATACAGCAGCTCTCACTTCTCTGCTACAACTTGCATTTCCGGGCAAGCAGGTCATCGCAATGGAACTTCTTACGGATGGGCACTGTAATACCAACTACAAAATCAAGCTATCTGGTCTCGATGATACATTCGTTGTACGTTTCTATGCACGAGACCGGACAACCTGCCAGAAAGATCTTGATATCTTCAATCTGGTGGCAGAACGTGTCCCTGTTCCAGAAATTCTCTATGCTGATACCAATGGCTCACACTACAAGATACCATTTGCCGTAATGAGGTGGGTGGAAGGGGAACTGCTCAGCAATATCCTCACTCATGGCAATCTCGATATTATAGCAAAATCCGCTTATGAGGTAGGTGCAACGCTTGCCCATATCGGGACATATACATTCCCTCAGGCTGGCTTCTTTGGTCCAGGACTGGCCATTACCCAACCGATTAACCTCGTTGCCCAATCTACTAACAATGAAACTGCCACCTTTCTTGGAGCCATCGAGCAATATTTATTTAAAGACAATGCAAGCCAGCAACTTGGTACGACTTTAACAGATCGCTTATGGCAATTCGTGACCACTAATGTTGGATATCTCACCGAGTCAGAGAAAACACCATCCCTTGTCCATGCGGACTTTAAGGGGATAAATATTCTCGTACGCCAGAAACAGAAGTATGGGGGATGGGAAGTTTCAGCAGTATTAGATTGGGAGTTTGCTATTGCGGGGTCTCCACTTTTCGATGTTGGCAATATATTGCGCTATGATCGACTGTACCCACCTGAGTTTGAGAAGAACTTCATTTGTGGCTACCAGGATTCTGGCGGCTATCTTCCCAAAGAATGGAAGAAGATCACAAAGTTACTCGATCTGATAAATTTATGCAAGTTTTTGACCTCCCCAATGCAACGAGGTACGATGATTGAGGAGGTCAAAGGACTCATTGTAGGAACGCTTGAGCATTGGGAAGAGTACGAGAAACAATAGCCCTTCCCGTTACTTAGCAACGTCCACACTATACATACTTCATTTCCGTAAAGCGCCCACGCAATGCATTAACCTGTGCTTTGACGTTCTTGCCGAGAATAGCATCATGCAACAACTGGGCTAGCTCGCCCATTGCTCTCTCGTCCATACCAAAACGTGTCATTTCAGGCACACCAATACGCAAGCCCGAAGGGTTACGGGGATCAGCATCGCCAGGGAGCATGTTATAGTTGACAATAATATCATTCTTTTCTAGACGTTTGGCAGTCTCAACACCACCACCCCATTGAGCAACATTGACAGCTATCATATGGCTCTGAGTATAGCCAAAATCACGAGCTTCTACGACGGTACCGATTTCATCAAGACTACGTCCCAGAGCTTGAGCATTGCGTACAATCTGCGCCGTATACTCACGTCCATATTGCTTCATCTCACAAGTCGCCACGAGCAAGGCTGGAAGCGTGTGCAAATGATGGTTGCTGGAAGAGCCTGGGAAGACACCCCGGTCAGCGGGAGGCCAATACTTCTTCTCGGTGTCGGGGTCCATATTTCCAAGAATAACGCCACGCTGAGGACCTGGGAAGGTTTTATGCGTGCTCCCAGTGAGCCAGGTAGCCCCCTCATGTAGCGGTGCCTGAAATTGTCCACCTGCGATCAAACCCAGTACATGTGCTCCATCGTAAAGTAACGGAATATCTTTGGCTTTACAGACGGCAGCAACTTCCGCAACGGGCTCAGGAAACAGAAACAGGCTCTTGCCCATAATCACAAGTTGCGGTGAAACCTGCTCAATCAGTTCGATGGTTTTCTGGGCATCAACATGATAATGGTCCCTAGTCAGTGGCAGATAGTGGAGGTTAATCGATTTGGGACCACCCATTTTTAGCGACTGCCCACGATTCTGGATGCGACGACCAAAAACCCCAACGGCTCCATGACTGATATGCCCGCCGGCATCGGTTGAGTTCGCAATAATGGTATCGCCACCACGCAGATACCCCAGAGCTATTGCGGTATTAGCAGCATTGCCACTAATAGGACGCACATCAGCCTGTCTGGCTCCAAAGAGATCGATAATTTCATTACGGGCCATGCTCTCAATCTGGTCAATATAGCGTGTTCCCTGATAATAACGATTGACATGCTCCCCTTCATTGGGATGCCCCTCAGCGTAACGTCCCATAAAGTCTGTGTTCTGTACCCGGCGTACAGCATTACTGGGTGTATTCTCGCTCGCAATCAGATTGATGGTCTGTTTTTGCCGCCATACTTCCTGCTGTGTCAAAATATTCTCAATGTCACTTATATCTACAGTCATCTTTTATCTCCCTCGTAACCAGATTTGGATTGGTAAAATATGCCGTAACTGCTCAGGTTACCTCGCCACCTGCGGTGACTCGCTCGCGTTTTGTGTGGGTTTTGTTGTTGGCAGAGGTTGCGGCGCAACCTCTGCCAACAACAAAACCCACACAAAACGCCCTGCTCAGCGCCTTCGGCGCTGAGAAAGCAGAAAAAGTGAGCTGAGTAGTTGCAATATGCCTTTCAGTATAGCAGGAGAAAGAGCATAGAACAATAGACGGTAAGCTTTTCTGATGGCTACTCTGCAATCCCACATACGCTGTGTGGTCGTAATGCGCCACCAACATCATGCCGAACATAACAACTGCCTCACACTCTCCACACAGGCAGGCTTTTGCCTTGCTCCTGTGTTGAACAAATTGCCCAATGCTGCTATACTACTTTTACCGAACCAGAAGAGCGTATTGCACAGCTTTTTCTGTACCCAACCAGCCACTCATGTAGTCGCATAGGCGGTCTATGACAGACCTCCACGCAGTCTGCAAAGACCACCTCTTGCTAGAAACTCAGGAGGAATACGGGTTTTATGAAGGTTTATAGGGCGGAACAAATTCGCAATGTGGCGTTAATCTCCCATGTTGGAGCAGGCAAAACATCTCTTGTAGATGCTGCATTATTTGATAGTGGTGCCGTTACCCGGCAAGGTAAGGTAGACGAAGGGACCTCAATCTCCGACTACGATCCCGATGAGCTAAAACGTCGGATGTCATTGAACGCAAAAGTGCTGCCAGTAGAATGGAAAAATCAGAAGATCAACTTTATTGATACTCCAGGCTACGCAGACTTTGTTGGTGAAGTCAAAGCAGGTCTACGTGTTGCCGATGCCGCTCTCGTCGTTGTGACAGCTGAAAAGAGCGTAGAGGTTGGTACCGAACTTACCTGGCAATATGCTGATGAGCGTAAACTTCCACGCATTGTCCTGGTTAATAAGCTAGACCGAGAAAATACTTCGTTCGATCAGACGCTTGATTTACTTCGCAAGCAGTTTGGTGTCAGAGTTGTACCTCTCCAGATCCCTATCGGGGAGCAAACCAACTTTAGAGGCATCGTAGACCTCGTCTCCCAAAAAGGTTACACATTTGAAGGTGGCAATAAAGTACAGGAAATTGCCATTCCTGCAGACCTCAAAGAAAGTATCAACAGTTACCGCGAACAGCTCATTGAGTCTGCAGTGGAGAGTGATGACTCGATCATGGAGAAATTCCTGGAAGGGGAAGAGCTAAGTGAGGAGGAAATTCTGCTGGTCGTGAAGAAGGGCACGAGCAGCGGACAGTTAGTTCCGGTTTTATGTGGTTCGGCCAGTAAAAACATCGGTGTTCAGACTCTCCTGGATGCTATCATAGACTACCTGCCCAGCGCGGCTGATATACACCCGGAAGATGCAAAACCGTTTGGCAGTAACCTGTCGATGTTTGTCTTCAAGACCGCTGCGGCACAGGTAGGGACGATCTCTACTTTCCGCGTCTATAGCGGTACTCTCAAGCCCGATAGTCACGTTTACAATATCCAGACAAAGGCTGACGAGCGCATAGGCCAGTTGATTACTCCTCGTGGAAAGACACAGGAGACAGCAACTGAAATATCAGCAGGCGACTTTGGTGCAGTAGCAAAGCTTTCTAATACTCATACAAACGATACGCTTACAACAAGCAAAGATATTACCCTCCCATTGGAAACCATCAACTTCCCTGCGCCATGCTATACAGTAGCGGTTGTCCCCAAGAGTCAGGCCGACCTGGATAAGATGAGCAATGCCCTGACCCGTATCGTAGAGGAAGACCGTACACTGCATGTAGCTCGCGACCCGGAGACTGCCGAAGTACTCTTATCAGGGATAGGTGAGGCACACCTCCAGATTGTGGTTGAAAGTATTAAACGTAAGTATGCCGTTGATCTGGAGGCACGCGATCCACGCATTTCCTATCGGGAGACAATTCGTAAGAAGGCGCGTGCCAATGGTCGTCACAAGCGACAAAGCGGTGGACATGGACAATTCGGTGATGTCTGGCTGGAAATCGAGCCACTGCCAAGAGATGGCGAGCAGACCTTCATTTTTGAGGATAAGATTGTTGGTGGTGTGGTACCTGGTCAGTATATTCCTGGCGTTGAAAAGGGGATACGCGAATCACTCAAGCGCGGCTTCCTGTCAGGTAATCCGATGGTCTACATCAAGGTCGCCCTGGTTGATGGTAAATATCACCCTGTAGACTCATCTGCGCAATCATTTGAGGTTGCCGCCTCACTTGGTATGCATGAAGCCGTTCCGCTGGCAAACCCGGCGCTGCTTGAACCCATTATGAATGTCTCGATTACGATTCCTGAAAGCAATATGGGTGACGTGATGAGTGATATCAATACCAAACGTGGACGTGTGCTTGGTATGGAATCGCTAGGCAACGGGCAGCAACACATCACAGCAACAGTACCTCAGGCTGAAATGCTCCACTATGCAACCGATCTGCGTTCCATTACGCAAGGGCGAGGCTCCTTCTCTATGGAGTTTTCTCAATACGAAGAGGTGCCCGCTAACATCCAGCAAGAAATTGTTGCTCAGCATAAGAAGCCTGAAGCCGAGAAGTAGCTTTCTCTCGTACGCTCCCTTTCAAAAGGGGGCGTATTTTTTTTCTTAGAAAAATCGAGAGAACATGCTGAAAGAGCAGCCGACGCTACAAGGCAAGATTATAGGATATCAAGGCAATAATTATTTATATTATGATTTATATCTGATATAATGCTAAACAATATCATAATAATGGAAGATGAATGAAACAATCAGATCACATTAGCGCCTTTGTGCGCCAGATAAACGGGTTTCCACTCTCCTTGCTGAACCTCTCCATGAACAAACGCCTGCTTATCGTGATACTCTCATATGGGCTGGGTAGTTCCAGGACTCTGGTTCTTCATTCCTCGATTGCACAACGCTGCCAGCATGGTTCTGCCTATCATATGTACTTGCTGGCTCTTTCGTTATCGAGGCCTGCTCGTCAGTGTTTGCTCGGTCTGTTGTCACCATCTGGTTGGCTTTCCTCTATCTGTCGCCAGATATTCCATGGTTTGACAGTTTGTGAAGAGAGCGGATGCTTGGGCTTGGAGTTTGTTCGCACTTGGTCTGGTCGTCTGCTGGTTACGGACAGCAGTTGATCTCATACATATGGCCCGTCAGCAGGCTTTTACCGCAGAACAAGAGCGCTTACTGGCCTTACAAGGAGAACATCAGATCAAACTTGCCTATGAGCAACAGCGCAAGATCAATGAGCTAAAAGATCAATTTTTGCTAAATGTGAGTCACGAACTGCGTACACCACTGACCGTGTTAGGTGGCTACCTGGAAATGCTCAAAGAACATCATGAGCGCCTGGACCCGATGAAGCAGGCACGCATGCTAACCCAGGCGCTAGCAAGCCAGGAAGCACTCGTCGATCTGGTCAATCGGGTATTGGATGCCACCATAGTGGTGAGCGAAATCCCTTCGGCAAAGTCGGAGGCCATCTGTGTCCATCAGCTCTTGCAGGAAGTGCTGGCACATCTGGCTCCTGGAGATGTACAGGCCTACACAATCTGTCTACAAGTGCCCGAGCAGATCATGGTCTGGGCTGACCCATATTTGCTACGTCAAGTGCTGCAAAATTTGCTCTCCAATGCCTTTAAGTATGTTCCCAAACAGACAGAGATCCGCATTGAGGCCACGCAAGAGACTCCCTCCTCCCCTGTACATTTGAGTGTACAAGATGCTGGCCCTGGCATTCCTGTTGAAGAGCTTCCTCTGCTCTTTGAGAAATTTGTGCGTCTCAAGCGTGATCTGGCTGGAACAACACGCGGAACGGGTTTGGGACTCTACATCTGCAAACGGTTAGTTGAAGCGATGGAAGGACACATCTGGGTTGAGAGTTCCGGTCGCCAGGGAGAGGGTTGCCGCTTTTGTGTGACCCTACCTCCTTTTTCTCCTCCCTGATACCCTTGAGCATCCTCACGAGGAACCCATTCAATCCTTTTGCTCTGGCAACAATGCCATACCTTCCAAAACATCATCTCTACGATCAGGTGCAGCCCTGTGCGCCAGGGGTAGCGTGAGTGTCACCACCGTCCCCTGATCAGGGGTGCTGGAAAGGCGCAATGTGCCCCCATGGGCTATTATGATACTCTGGGCAATAGAGAGTCCAAGGCCGGTACCTCCAGCTTCGCGCGAGCGTGCTTTGTCTACCCGATAGAAGCGTTCACCCAGGTGCGGAAGGTGTTCAGCCGCAATACCAACACCGGTATCGCACACCTCTAAGAGGGCCTGTTTCTCCTTCACTACTGTCCGCACGACGACCTGCCCCCCCTGCCGATTGTATTTAATGGCATTGTCGAGTAACACTATTACCGCTTGCTCCAGGAGTACCGGGTCTCCAATCACAAAAGGTGCATCTGCTGTCTCTCCCTGTACCAGAAGTTCCTTTTGATCAGCGAGGGACTTGACCCGCCGTATGGCTTGCTGAGTCAGATCGGCGAGGCTCACCACGTCATACTCTCTATGTGTAGACCCGGCGTCCAGGCGGGCAAGTGTCAGCAGGTTGTTTGCTAGCTTCCCCATATGCTCTGTTTCAGCAACAATATCCTCTAAGAGCGCCGCATCTTCTGTTGCCAGATGCTTACGACTGCGTAAGAGAACTTCAGCATCCGCACGTAGCAGGGTCAGTGGGGTGCGTAGCTCATGGGAAGCATCCGCGATAAAACGTTGCTGGTTGGCCCAGGATAACCGCGCCGGTGCCAATGCCCGATTTGCCAGGAACATTCCTCCCACTCCTGCCACGAGCAGAGTGACACCTCCCACAGAGATCAAGAGCAGGAGCAGCACAGACAACGCACTTTCCTGCGCCTGGACGGACTCGCCAACCAATACAACACCCATGCTTCCGCTCCCCGTTGGACTCGGAACCACCAATGCATAGCGATAAACCAGCCCAATCGTGCCTCCTGCATCGACAATATCGACTGCCTTGCCATGCTGCAAGGCAGTCTTGACTAAATTCGTGGAAAGAAAGGCGGCTGGAAGTTGCCCTGTTGTTCCATTTTGTAGCAAGGAGCCGTTGCGGTCAAAGCATGCAACCATCTCTGGTCTCGGTGGTCCCTGAGTAGAGGGAGGTGGACCAAATGGACCTGAAGGGACGGAGGACGAGCACGCGCGGTCTGGCGAGCCATTGACCCATTGACTCACATGGAAATTAGCATGTCCAGCAGTATCATTCTCAATGGGGGTCAGAAGCAAGAATTGAGCACCAGCATAGAGGGCTACCCCGAACAGTACCAGGATAGCGGCGACCACTCCACAGTACCAGAGTGTGAGGCGCAGGCGAATCCCTGCAAACAGGGCTGCTCCTGGCTCTGCTGAATGGTAAAGCTTGCGATAATGCAAGGGCCACCATACGAATCTGTTCATGCTTGTATTCCTCTTATACTTAGCTATGCTTCGATTTTATAGCCTATGCCGCGTACTGTTTTGATCAATGGGCGCGCAAATCCTCGATCGATCTTGTCACGGAGATAGTGAATATAGATATCTACGACATTGGAGAGTGCCTCCATATCATAGCGCCAGACCGCATCGGTAATTTGTGTTCGTGTGAGTGCTTGACCACGATGGCGCATCAGGTATTCCAGTAGAGCAAACTCTTTGGCCGTCAATTCAATGGCTCGACCGGCCCGGCACGCTTCATGCCGTACCAGGTCGAGTATCAGGTCTCCTACTGTGAGCTGATGTGTCTCATCAAAACGACGGTCACGTCGGCGCAGGAGAGCATTGATGCGTGCCAGTAATTCCTCCATCGCAAAAGGCTTGGTAAGATAGTCATCGGCTCCCACATTGAGTCCGGTCACCCGATCTTCAACAGCTCCCCGTGCCGTAAGCATGAGAACAGGTGACATCACATGCTCGGCACGCATCTGCCGGCAGATGTTGATCCCATCAATTTCTGGCAACATTACATCAAGAATCACCACATCGTAGGTGTCGCTCAGAGCCAGATCCAGACCTGCGCGTCCATCGTGCGCAAGATCGACGGTGTGACGCTCTTCCAATAATACGCGACGTAGCAAGTATGCTAGCCGCTGCTCGTCCTCTACCACAAGAATATGCATAGTTCCTCTCTTTTTCCTCATACTCCGTCACTCACAAGCTGCGTTCTTCCATATCCTATGCTACAAAAATTGGAAACAGATTGGAAATAGGAAGTTTATAAATCCTCAATTTTGCTCCCAATGCATGAGAATTTTCTCATCTTCTTCCAATATATTTCCCATCAACTCTTGTTAGGCTAGAAAATGTGAAGTATTCCAGGCAATGACATCACCTGTAAATAGTAGTAAATAACAATACATATTCCAGAAGGGACATACGTTGACAATGACTTCTACATCTTCTACTGCACCGGAAATACAGCCGGAACCGCCAACAGATCACGGCAAGAAGGGGAGATCAACCCTTTTGCAACCATTGGCACTTGGCGGCATCACCCTCGTCTCAATCTTTCTAAACTTCTATCAACTGGGACAAAATGGGTTTGGTAACCTCTACTACGCCAGCGCTATCAGGAGTATGATGGATAGTTGGCATACCTTCTTTTTCGTGTCCCTGGATCCAGTCGGGTTCGTGAGTATTGACAAGCCACCTCTGGGGTTCTGGTTACAAGTCGTCAGTGCGAAACTCTTTGGCTTCACCCCTTTTAGCATTTTCTTCCCTCAGGCACTGGCAGGCGTCCTTTCGGTCTTATTGCTCTATCACCTGGTACGTCGTCACTTTGGTGTTGCGGCAGGCCTGTTAGCAGCACTTGCCCTGGCGATCAGTCCCATCAGTGTTGTGACGAACCGCAACAACACGATTGATAGTACGCTGGTCTTGACGATGTTGTTGGGAGCCTGGACCGTAATGCGGGCTGCTGAGACAGGAAAGTGGCGCTGGCTGTTGCTCACCGCCGTACTGGTCGGTCTCGGTTTTAATATTAAAATGCTTGAAGCATACCTTGTCGTGCCTGCCTATGGCCTGCTTTACCTGCTCGCTGCACCCAGAAGCCTCAAGATGCGTATCGTGCAACTCTTAGTGGCCGCAGTTGTCATGTTGACCATTTCGTTATCATGGGCAGTTGTGGTAGACCTTACTCCGGCGTCACTACGTCCATATGTTGGTTCAAGCCAGGACAACTCAGAGATTAGCCTATCTCTCGGCTATAATGGTATCCAGCGTCTTATCGGCTCATTCGGCTTTGGCGGCCGTGGAGCATTCACCCCAACTGGAACAGGCGGTAATGGTCTGCCTCCACAGGGTTTGGCGGTGGTAATGGCCAACCTCCACAAGGGTTTGGCGGTGGCAATGGTCTGACCTCCACAAGGGTTTGGCGGTGGCAATGGTCAACCTCCACAAGGGTTTGGCGGTGGTAGTTTGGCGGCGGAGGTATGTTTAATACTGGCACTCCCGGCCCACTACGACTCTTTGATGAGCCGCTAGGCGGGCAGATTGTGTGGCTCTTGCCGATAGCACTCCTGGGGATGCTGGCTCTGGCCTGGCAGCGTCGCCCCCGCTTTCGAGGTGACCGCCAGCAGCAATCACTACTCTTGTGGGGCATCTGGCTACTCACAATGGGCATCTTCTTCAGTATCGCCACCTTCTTTCACCAGTATTACCTGTCAACACTCGCTCCGGCCATCTGTGCTCTCTTCGGCATTGGCGTTGTCGTGATGTGGCACGATTACCAGCGTTCTGGCTGGCGCGGCTGGTTGCTGCCCTTAGCACTCGTGCTGACTGCACTTGAGCAAATACACATCATTGTGAGCAATCCTGCCTGGGGAACGTGGCTTATTCCGCTCATCGCTATCCCCTGCACACTCGCAGCATTGATACTGCTCGCGGCTCGCCTGATTCCGCGTCTCAGGCTCAACACGCGTGTCCTTGTGCCAGCGCTCGGCGTGGGTCTTCTCGCACTGATGCTCACACCAGCGGTCTGGTCAGCCATTCCCACAATAGAAAACGTCGCGACAAACCTGCCAACAGCCGGTCCAAACCAGCAATTTGCCAATGGCATTCCAGGCGAATATCGGTACCTTCGTCAATCAACAATTTGCCAACGGTGGACCAGGTGGGGATAACAGTATCAATACTGCACTGATGCACTACCTCGAAGCGAACCAGGGCAACGCGAAGTATCTTGTCGCCGTGCCCAGTTCCATGCAGGCAGATTCCATCATCATGGCAACCAATAAGGGTGTGATGGCACTGGGTGGATTTTCCGGTAGCGATCCCATCCTGACCACCAATCAACTTGCATCTCTGATCGCCAACGGGACGGTGCGCTTCTTCTTGCTCAACGGCTCTGGAGGATTGGGCGGCGGTTTTGGCCCAGGAGGCGGTCAGAGTTCCCTGACGACCTGGGTCACGCAACACTGCACCACTGTTCCGGCAAGCCAATGGCAATCATCCTCAACTAGTTCCGGATTTGGTGGCGCATCACAGTTGTACAGTTGCACACCCGCAAAGTAAGAGTGTGGACGAGGTGTCATTAGACAATGCATAAAGATGCTCTCTCCCTGACCTTCCCGCCTGATCTGCGCAGGTTGGGGAGAAGCATGAAAATCAATATTAGATAAATTTTACAATTTTCTGTATATTTTTTTAAATTCATTCTGTATAACATGTAAAAAGAGGTAGCTATGCTTGTAAAAAAGAAATTTTTTATGCTTGATATACAAATCCTTGTACGCTGCATATTTGGGATGCTATTTTTGCTAGCTATTGTATTACGGGCATCACTGTACCAGATGCAAACGAGTGACTATACAATTTTCGTTAGCCCATGGTATGACTTCATTCAAACCCACGGTGGTTTTGCAGCACTCAAATACAACTTTTCCAACTATAATCCACCATACCTCTATCTCCTTGCTCTGCTCACGTACATACCTGTTCCAAAATCGTTGCAATCAAAACACTCTCGGTTGTGTTTGATGGAGTGCTAGGCCTCTTCACCTATCTCATTCTCAATCTGAAATACAAGCGTTCTTATGCATCAATCATAGGAGCGCTGGTCATCGTATTTGCTCCCACTATTTTCATTAACAGTGCCGCATGGGGACAATGTGATGCAATCTATACAGCATTTTGTCTGGGAAGTCTTTACTTTCTACTCAAGGAACGGCCTGCATGGGCCTGTATTTTCTTCGGTCTGGCTATCTCGTTCAAACTACAAGCGATTTTCTTTTTGCCTGTACTCCTCATACTTCTGCTTAGAAGAAAACTCCCGATGAAATATTTCATCCTTATCCCGGCAATCTTTCTGCTCATGCTGGTTCCGGCATTTATTGCGGGTCGAGATGCACAAAGCTTGCTTACTATCTATGTAGGACAGATCAATAGCGGAGGCGCTGGAGGAACTGGTCAGTTTCCGGGTGGAAGACCTGGACAGTTCAATGGAGGAGGAATAAATTCGCTTCCTGGTAGGGGGGCTGGACAATTTGGCAGAGGAGGAACAAATCCGTTTCCTGGCAGAGGATTTGGACAGTTTCCCGGTGGAAGACCTGGAGGTGGTGGCATTTCATCCTCGCCATTCACATTGAACGCGCCTACTTTCTATCAATGGCTTCCGGCAAGTGCGCCTGGGTATTGGGAATGGATCGGTATTCTCCTCGCAGCACTGGTCGTCATCTCTGTCTATGTCATGATAGTGGCAAGTAAGCAGCAGTTCACATCAGCCATTCTCCTCAAGATTACGCTCGTTTTTGCTGTAGCAATTCCATTTTTCTTACCAGAGATGCATGAAAGATACTTTTACTTAGCAGATGTTGTCTCGATCATCTATGCCTTTTCCTTCCCACGCTACTTCTATATTGCAATAATTGTTCAACTCTGCTCACTCCTTAGTTATGCACCATATCTTCTTCATACACAAGTTGTCAGCCTTGCATATGTGGCGTTCGCTGTCCTCGTTGTCACTATTATCACAACGACTGATCTTGTGCTGACACTTTATCCCAACATCCGAAAAAGAGCAGCAGTGTCAGGGTATGCTGAACGATAAGATGCCTCCAAAGACTGCCGATGAAAAAAATATTGGGCAGGTATGAGCGTCATTTCACATCCATCGGTATCTACTCCGATAACATGAGGCAGCAATAGAACCATCAGCATAGGCCACTTTATACGGCAGTAGTTGTATGCTATCATATATCTCGCCCTCAGAATCGCACCGACAGACAGATCTGAGCAACTTAAATCTAAAAAATTTGAAACCAGAAGGCAGGATACCAATGATCATAGAACTTGACTTGCCCTTATATGCTTTAGAAAAACTCAAATTCGGCTTCAGTGGTATCCCAGGTTTCATCCAAAACATCAAAATTAAAAATATAAAAACACAAGAAAGTTATGTCATTGTAGATGCGATCGCCTCTGGTTTACTTTTCAGAACCAGTACAAGAATAACATTTCAGCTTCAACTGAAAAACGGTAAAATAGTTGCCCACCATGTCAGCGCTACAGGAATCGCCAGTAAGAGCAAAGATCTTCTCGCGTCAAGGTTAAATTCCATATTCGAAAAAAATTTGAACAACATTTTTATCCATCATTTAGATATAGGTTCTCACGGCATCCGCATATCATGCTCTCCCCAGTAATAAATCTTCATACTTCCACGTTTCGGCGTATCCTGTCTCTTCGCTCCACCAGACTTCTGCTGGTGACCATACCTCTCACCTTTTGACATACCCGGTCGTTGACTAACCTTCTCCTGCTTAGGATTTTGCTTTTTGCCCTTCCCTAAGATCGCTTCTGCGTCATCCTCATGCCCATGAGTCACCAGCCACTCACGGGCACGCTCGTGCAGATCTCGTAGCGTTGGGCTACCCGCAATCATCATCCACATAGCAAACTCAGGATCAGATGGTGCCTCTGCACTCCATTGATCTAAGGCTATAAGAAATTCTCGAACCTGTTTGACATCAAGTGTCCGTAGTATTGCGTCGAGCCGTTGGCGAAAATTTGTATACTCTGCCATAATCTTTATTCTCTCTCTAAGATTTTGCTTCTGGTAAGAAACCTCCTCCTCCAGGGGTGCTGATGATCAGTATATCACCAGCATGCACATCCAGGGTTACTTTTCCGGGTAACTGCGTGACCATACCCTCATGTTCGAGACTATTTATACCTGTTGCCCCAGGGGCACCACCGTGTAGACCGTAGGGCGCACGTTGACGGCGATCGGTAAGCAGGGTCACAGTAGCAGGCACAAGAAAACATAACTCACGACAAAGCCCATCTCCTCCACGATAACGGCCAGCACCACCAGAGCCATAGCGCAAAGTATAGCGGCGTATACACAGAGGCCGCGGGAATACGCTGTGGGGCAAGCAGTGATAATGCAAAGTATCTTCTTTTTTGCAAAGCTACAAGCGACAGCCCAGACATCATTTTGAGAGATAGCTGTCAACGCATTCAAGATTCCATTGCCTGCTGGACCGTTAGGGCTGGCGATAATCCGCCACACTTTTCCATCCCAACGCTCAACAAGCGTCTCGCTTGCCGATGACCATGACTTGTTTGAAGGAATAGAGCCATGAAGCGAAGATCCCACTGTCCATACATCACTGGCTGATGTGGCTGCTACCGTTGCTAATACACCACTGCCATTTGTGATATTTGGACCTGGTACAAACTGCCAACTTCTCCCATTCCAGTGCTCGATCAATGGGCTTATGCTGAAAGAAAGAATGTCAGTAGAAGAGCCTACAGCCCACGCATCATTTGCTGACACGGCAGTCACCGCCTCCAGAACATTAATCGAGTCAGCTGTAGTATGATAGGGGACGTCAAACAGCTTCAAAGGATACGGCTTGCATGCGGGAGTAACAGTAACAGTTGGAGTGTTTATTGTGTTCAACCCCAATCGGCGCAGATTAAGCAGAGTGACAAAACTTCCGATCAACACTCCTACGACCAGGATCGCTACTAGCGTACGCATCCACTGAGGAGAAATGCGATTTTGTTGATTTCTCTTTGTATCTCTCAGTTTCGGAGGAATGGACGCCGGGATTTCTGCTAGCATCCTGCCAGCCACTCATATCTGTCTCATCTATAGACAAGATGGCTTTTCCTCCATTCCATTACTTCCATTCAGTCAATTGCACAGCACTAATGTATATTCACATCTGGAGGAAAATCGTTACAGAGGGGGAAAATTTGGGAGTATGGCAAGAGAGCTACCTGGCAGAGTCTGGGACCCACTGCAATGAGAGCATCAGCGCGTGGCACCGTATCGTCTGGCTCATCGGGTTTCCGATAATCACATCGGACGGGATGGCCTGTGAGTTGTTCAAGCAGAGGAATACCTAGAAAGTCTGTTGCTCTCGGCGTAGGAACGACATATACATCCCAGCCAGAGGCTTGCGCGGCCTGTACGAGGATTGGCACTGAAGATGCAGTACCAGCTGCGCACGCAACAATGAAGAGTATCCCTCTTTGTGTCTGGTGCGTCTCGCTCATGCTACTCCTTTCTATCAGTTGACAGTTACCAATGCATCTTTGAGATCACGTATGCGTGGATGTGTCGCCAGTGGGGTTGTATTGAGCCTCTCATACATGCGCTGGACTCGACTTACATGCCGCTTTGAGTGGTACTGTCTTGCTAGATTCAGTCCCTCAATAGCAAAAGTGACACCTGTATCAACATCCCCTGCATATGTATAGGCTTGTGCTTTGAGAATCGTAAATACACCTTTTGCACGAATTGTTCTGGATGGTTGCAAGCGCTCAGTCTCTTTATAAATAGTAATGGCTTCTTCTGGCTGCCATAACAAGGTGTGCCCCTGTGCTTTTTCCTCAAGTACGCCAACAAGGGTAAATTGGCTACTGACAGTATCCAGGTTTGGGGTGATATTCTCAACAATAATTTGTGCGTTCTCAATGGCTCTTTATAGGCCAGCCTATCAAACTCAATTTTCCCCATCATCTCGTGAGCATAGGCAAGCACTTGTTGAGCAGGCTTAAGCAAATTTCCCCGTCGATCGTTAATCGCTTGCTCTAAGCTGGCAATCGTTTGAATCAGGTTATCTACAATTACAACCTCTTTGTCTGCATACCAGACAAGCCAGGAGAGTTTTACCGTTGCCTGTGCAGGGGTAAGCAGTGCTTGCAAAACCGCATCATCAGCTTCAAGTGGATGTCGTGGCGCAATTGCCAGGTGAGGAATACCCCTTCCAATCGCATCCAAGCGTTCGTGTGGGATTTGAAGAATGTCAGCAAGACGAGAGACTTGTTCAAGCTGATCGAGTTTGCGTTTACCTCGCTCGATTAAGGAGACATATTCGCGCGTATATCCCCACTGCGTTGCAACATCTTCCTGTGACATACCCATTTGTTCTCGATACTGCCGTACCAGGTTCCCAAAACTATTGCGACTTAACCAGACAGGCTGGTTCTTCTTCGCCATCATGGACAACATCTCCTCTAAAATTCCTACGCCGTAACGCACTGTTACGCTCTTTGGAACACAATGTTCCTTGAACAGCTTAAAAATAGCATCTACACTGCCATAGGGTAGATATGTGTCCATCATATTATAAAGATGCCAGGAAATGAAGTACGAAGTCAAACAAGCATAGACGCTCCTATTCGACAAAGACCTGGGGCAGTGATGAGAAAGAGGTAGACGATGGGTAAGCGGGTCATGGTTATTGAACCAAATGGGATACTCCGAAAATTTCTTGACTTGTGCATACAACGAGACGGACATGATGTGAAAGTATTTGCTAACTATGAATTGGCACTCAATGCCTTCGCTCTTCCCACATTCCAGGCACATCCTCCTGATCTAGTCTTTATTGCAGTGTACCCGATTCAGCCAAAGAGCTACAGCGTGATAGCACATCTGCGATCACAATTTCCCTATGCCAGAACAACTGTCGTCGCTATGGTAGCACAAGAAGATACGACATACCAGGAAGTCAAATCTCTAGTGCAAGTGACACAGACTATCCTGCTACTCAAGCCATATCAGGTACAGGATGTGCTTGCTCTTGTCACCACACCTGGACAAAGCGTCTCTGTCAAGCAAAAACAGTAGAAACGAGGGTAAAAGATGAAACTTGAAGTATGTAATAGAGACAGTCTCCCAACCGTTCAGCTCAACCCACGTGATCTGAGATCACTTGCAAAGCTCCTTGAGGGCTATCTTGCGTATCTGCGGGGAGCGCTTGTTCTATCACGAAAATACGCAGCACAGATACTGGAACTAGAAGCATTGCGTCAGCGTCTCATCAGTGTTCCACTTGAGACAAAAGAGACAAGGTTTATGCTTACCGTCTATGAGATTGAGGCACTTGATCGTGCTCTTGAGGGCTTCATGTGGTTATATCAGCGCAATAACCAACAATCACAAGTATACGATGCGGGTTTGCAGCAACTTGGTGAGTTTCGGCAAGAACTGTCTCGTATGCTCTCCTCTTAAACTAAATATGGCACCTTGCTCGACATCCCCCCTTGCAAACGTGAAGAAAAACTGCTAGCATTCTGGTAAACTGAGAGATTCCTCAACTGACCAGGAAAGGAAAGAACCATGAGTACGTATATTTTGCCCGATTTTTCATCTGCCGCCCTCATTACCATCGACATGCAACAAGATACCCTCGATGGTCAGCCCCTTGAAATTCCTGGAACGACAGCTCTTCTCCCAACACTGAAGGGCTTACTACACAGCTTTCGCGCAGCGAGAAAACCCATCATTCACCTCATACGGATCTACCAACCCGATGGATCAAATGTGGACCTGTGCCGAAGGGAACAGGTCGAGCAGGGAGCTCCCATGCTTCTTGCTGGTTCAAGTGGATGCGAGATTGCTCCAGAACTTCTGCCAGATCAGAACTGTCGTCTTCATACACAACTCTTACTCACGGGACAAATCCAGCACGTTGGCCCCCGCGAGGTGGTTATTTACAAACCACGCTGGGGAGCATTCTACCAAACGCCGTTAGAGACCTACTTGCGTGAGTCCGGCATTTCCACGATCATTTTCACTGGTTGTAACTTTCCCAATTGTCCTCGGACCTCAATCTATGAAGCCAGTGAACGCGATTTTCGAGTCGTCGTGGTAGAAGATGCTCTTTCAGGAATCTACGAACGCGGAAAAGAAGAGCTTCGCGCCATCGGGATTACCATTGCTGAGGCAGAAGAAGTACGAGAGTCTCTAAGGAATCTCTTTGCCAGGCATTGATCCAAAAGGTAGGGGCGCGGTTTACAAGCCCGTATTAATGTTAATGTCGACACGGGCTTGTAAACCGCGCCCCTACCTTGACATTCTCTCTGAAGATCAAGGATACCTCTATTGCGTCAACTCCTTGACAATACGCTGGACGCGGGCACCTTCGGCACGCCCTTTTGTCTCTTTGACAGCAAGTGGCATCACACGTTTGAACTCTTTACCATGTTGAGCAATCAAACTGGAGACAATAGCATGTATATCTTCATCGCCGAGTTGTGAACCTTGCAAGTACGTCTGGAGAATATCCAGCTCGCGCTGCTCTTTTTCTACCAGGTCAGTGCGTCCCCCTTGCTTATACAGGGGAATAGCCTGACTGCGCTTTTTTACTTCTTGCTCCAGAACCTTCAAGCAGTCAGCTTCAGTAAGCGCTAACCCAAATTCGGCATTCTTGCGATCAGTACGCGCTACTTCGAGATTATGGATAGCTCCCAGCGCCATACGCAAGGTATCGAGTTTGACTTGATCGCGGGTACGTTGTGCATCCTGAATATCTTTTCGTAACTGTTGCTCTATCGGAAATTCTTGACGAGTCATAAAAATTTTTCTCCTCACGCACTATTGAGACCGTTTGTGCCTCCCAGTATACTACGCAAGGCAAGAAAAAACACCGGGCTAAGCAAGAACTTTGCTCAGTCCGGTGATTGAATGCTTTAACGCGCCGACAGTTAAAGAAGGTGTATCGATAAAGGTTTCGTTAGCTTACGTTTACATCATCAAAGAGCGTGTAGGTAGGATCGCCAGGATTGTTGTCGTCGTGGCTAGTCAAGGTCAGGGTATAGGAATGACCTGCCGTCACGCTGACTGATACCTGCACCCATGTTGCATCAGTATTGCAGGTTCTGGCAAGAATGGTCTTGGCTCTTCCCCCGGTCGTGTTGTCCTTGAGTGTCGCCGTTGCCCAGTCATAGGTCACGGTGTCCTGGCAATTCACTTGATACCAGAAGCTCAATGTTGTAGAGCCGCTAGGCGCTGTGAAGGTCTGCTTGAGCGAGCTATTCCCATTAGTAGGTGAAGTACCTCCCGCCTGAGCGGAGAAGTTACCCGAACGCGCAGTACTGCTGATCGAGGTCGTGCCAGACGTAGTCCAGCCGGTGAAGTCTCCTGTCTCGAAGCCGCCATTGGTGATAGCGCCTCCGCCACTGGATGAGCCAACGGTGACCGTGACAGATGTACTGTGGGAGGCAGCTACCTTCGGTTCCCGTCACAGTCACCGTATAGGTGCCTGTCGCGACCGACGAACCAACTGTAACCGTGAGTGTTGCGGTACTGCCCGCTGTCACTGAGGTCGAGCTTAGCGATGCAGTCGGACCCGCAGGTGAAACACTTGTGGAGAGGCTCACAGTGCCTGCTGAGCCGCTGGTCACCGCTGTGCTGATTGTGGAAGTGTTGCTGCTACCTGGAGCGATCGTCAGGCTGGTAGGATTGGCACCGATTGAAAAATCATTCGTTCCACCGGTACTGCCAGCAAGGTCGCGAGCAATATTCCACGCATCAGGAGTTCCAATACCACTGGCAAGATCATAACCCGTGCCTGCCGCGTAAAACAGGTTATTGCCAGCAGTGATATCATGATAGGCTGGAAACGATTGCGTAGTATTGTAGAGAGAATAGAGCTTGGCGCTAGCGCTGCCCAACACAGGCTTGCCCTGTCCCGCCAGGTACTCATTGGTATCTATCGCAAGACCTGCCCATAACGGTGCCAGCTGCGCTTGTACCACCTACAGAGATCCATCCCGAGGATGGGCACTGTGCTGCAGATGCGGTACAAAAGACGGAATAGCCACTGGCGGGGTCAGCATCTGCCGAAACGTCTGGTACTGTTCGCTTGCCACTACCAAGGGTAATTCCGGCGTTACTCTGATAGGCTGGTTCGGCAAAGAAGGAACTGATACCACCACCACCACCAGCCCCCATAGGGCTGCGCTGCGTGTCGTTGGGATTACTCCATACCGACTCACTACCATAGGTACCACCAGTCCCTACCTGGAGATTTGTACCACCGACACCAATAACGTTGGGATCGCCTGATGGAGAATCGACGGCCAGATTGCTATCATTGCAGTCATAGGCACCGGAGTCACCAGCGGCTGAAAAGACGGCTTGACCTTGTGCAGCACCTTGCGCAAAGATGTTGTCCAGCGCTTGTAACTCTGCGTTACCAGAAACAGATTCACATTCGCCCCAACTGCTACTGGTCACTTTAGCAACATTGTCAGTAACGATCTTATTATAGGTATCGTTGACACCCTGAGTGCTATTGGGTCCAATATAAATCTTCTGGGTTGCATTTGGAGCAATGGCCGAAACCACTTCCATATCCAGTTCGACTTCAATGGCATCGCCACCAGCCGTATTGGTCGCGCCATCCACCAGGACGTTTGAGTATTTGGCCGAACCAAGACCGTAGTTACTGAGGTACTTATTTACATCAGAGGGAGTATAGCCATCCAACTCAAAGATGGCCACCGTCTGACCCGTACCATCACCACCACCGCTGATCAATGAGTTGGCGTCATAGGCTGTTCGCAGTTCGCTTGGTGTGAAACCACCTCCAGGACCAGTATGGGGTGCAGCACTCCGCTTCGCCTGATCGAGGCCTAAGGGATGATATTGGGCGGCATTATCCAGACCACCAATATTGAGAACCATCCCCGCCAGTGTTGCCGGAACCGAAGGTTCACTCATCGGAGCATACACTGTCCGTGTACCAAGGGCATAATCAGCGATATTCACATTAAAAGCATGCTGAGCATTTGTTACTGAACCAGAGGCATCAATAAACAGGCGGTTGGGTGAGATTGCTCCCACATGTAAGCCCTGGCTCTGTAAGTAAGCAACAACTGCATCTATCGTTGCCTGATCAGCGCCGAAGCGATCGGCAAACTCTTGAGGGGTAATGTAATGATGATACTCTAACGATTGTGGGTTATTCTGATCGGCAAGAAGTTGGTTGAGAGCACTACGGTTACGTAAATTCAGTGCCACAGAGAGCTGAAGAGTAGTATCGCCCGCGGTGGCATGCATAGGAGAACTTTTTTGTAGAACAGAGGCAAGATGTCCAGGTAGGACAGACCAATTCCCAACTGGTGATGCCGCATGGCTAGCAGACCGAAACAACATTTGCGCAACCGCTAGGAGAGCGATCGCCAGAATAACCGTAATCACAATAAAACGCGTAGACCATTTTTTACGTATGATACGTTCCACTTGCACCTCTGAAAAGGAGAAATTGGCACAGAGTCACAGAAAACTCCTAGAACCACGGAAACCCCTTCTTTCCGTGTTGTGCAGGACAGTGGTTTCAGATGAGACATCACCTTTGAGATAATTTAATCTCAATCTATCTGTTTCTAACTTTTTTAATCATTGTCTCATCACATGTACCCATTGTACTGCTAACAACTTAAATCACCCTTGTTTTTGGATTTAGTAATTATTCAGGTCTCCCCACCACCTGCGGTGGCTCGCTCTTGTCTTGTGTGGATAGTGTCGGCTGTGGTGGAGGTTACGTCGCATCCTCCATCACAGCCGACACTATCCACACAAAACGGCCTGTGAAGCGCCCTGGCACTGAGAAATCAGAAAAAATACCTTGAAGAGTTACTGAATTCGGCTTTCCGTAAGGGTGCAAAAATATGCTCGTAGAGTGCAAAAGGAGGGAATTTGGGAGCTTACATACACAATAGCTTAGATAAGACCATATTACCATTACATAAGAATACAGGACAAAAGTACAGGGCTGAGTGAAGTTCTTACCCAGCCCTGCGCTTGAATACTTTACCGCAACGTCATGAATTTAGTGTTGCACACGACGTCATCTAGAAAGAAATTCGTGGCAATCAACTAACTGGCAAGATCACGGGCGATATTCCAGGCATCAGGCGTCCCAATACCTGTAGCAAGGTCATAGCCCGTTTTTGCTGCATAGTGCAAGTTATTGCCCGTAGTGACATCATGAAAAGCTGAGAATGTCTGTGCAGCACTGAACAGGGTATAGAGTTGCGTGTTAGCGGTACCCAGCGCTGGCTTGCCCTGTCCCACCAGGAATTCATTGGTATCCAGTGCAATACTTGCCCACAATGGAGCCGCTGCGCTCGTGCCACCGACAGCGATCCACCCAGAGGCTGGACACTGTGCAGCTGTCGCCGTACAGAAGACAGAGTAGCCTGTAGCAGGATCTGCATCTGCCGAAACATCTGGCACTGTTCGTTTAGTCTTGCCAAGAGTGATCTTGGCACTCTTCTGATAGGCCGGTTCTGCAAAGAGCTTGCTGATACCGCCGCCGCCGCCAGCACCTTTGGGGCTGCGCTGCGTATCCTGGGGATTACCCCAGACTGACTCGCTACCATAGGTCCCATCGGCTGCTACCTGGAGAGTTGTACCACCAACACCAACAACGTTGGGATCATCGGCTGGTGAGTCCACTGCGAGTCTGCCATTATTGCAATCATAGGCGCCAGAGTCACCAGAAGCTGCAAAGAAGGCCTGACCCTGTGCAGCACCTTGCGCAAAGATGTTGTCAAGTGCTTGTAACTCCGAGTTACCGGAAGCAGATTCACATTCACCCCAGCTGGTACTGGTCACTTTAGCAACATCGTCAGTAACGATCTGATTATAGGTATCGTTGACACCTTGAGTGCTGTTGGGTCCAATATAAATCTTCTGGGTTGCATTTGGAGCAATAGCCGAAACTACTTCCATATCCAGTTCGACTTCGATGGCTCCTGCACCTGCGGTGTTGGTCGCGCCATCCACCAGGACGTTTGAGTAATTGGGCGCTCCCAGATTGTAGTTACTCAGGTAGGTATTGATATCAGAGGGGTTATAGCCATCTAACTCGAAGATGGCGACCGTCTGACCTGTGCCATCGCCACCGCCGCTGATCAATGAGTTAGCATCATAGGCTGTTCGCAGCTCACTCGGCGTGAAACCACCCCCAGGGCCAGTATGGGGTGCGGCACTCTGCTTCGCCTGATCGAGGCCTAAGGGATGATATTGGGCAACATTGTCCAGACCACCAACATTGAGAACCATCCCCGCCAGTGATGCCGGAACCGAAGGTTCACTCATCGGAGCATACACTGTCCGTGTACCAAGGGCATAATCAGCGATATTCACATTAAAAGCATGCTGCGCATTTGTTACTGAACCAGAGGCATCAATAAACAGGTGATTGGGTGAGATTGCTCCCACATGTAAGCCCTGGTTCTGTAAGTAAGCAACAACTGCATCTATCGTTGCCTGATCAGCGCCGAAGCGATCGGCAAACTCTTGAGGGGTAATGTACTGATGATACTCCAGCGATTGTGGGTTATTCTGATCGGCAAGAAGTTGGTTGAGGGCACTACGATTGCGCAAATTCAGTGCCACAGAGAGCTGAAGGGTGTCATTGCTAGCTGCGGCATGCATAGGAGAGCTATTTTGTAGAGCAGAGGCAAGATGTCCAGGTAGGACAGACCAATTCCCAACTGGTGATGCCGCATGGCTAGCAGACCGAAACAACATTTGCGCAACCGCTAATAGAGCGATTGCCAGAATAACCGTAATCACAATAAAACGCGTAGACCATTTTTTACGTATGATACGTTCCACTTGCACCTCTGAAAAGGAGAAATTGGCACAGAGTCACAGAAAACTCCTAGAACCACGGAAACCCCTTCTTTCCGTGTTGTGCAGGACAGTGGTTTCAGATGAGACATCACCTTTGAGACAATTTAATCTCAATCTATCTGTTTCTAACTTTTTTAATCATTGTCTCATCACATGTACCCATTGTACTGCTAACAACTTAAATCACCCTTTTTTTTGGATTTAGTAATTATTTCAGGTCTCCTCACCACCTGCGGTGGCTCGCTCTTGTCTTGTGTGGATAGTGTCGGCTGTGATGGAGGATGCGACGTAATCTCCATCACAGCCGACACTATCCACACAAAACGGGCTGCGAAGCGCCCTGGCACTGAGAAATCAGAAAAAAGATCTTGAAGAGTTACTGGGTTTGGCCTTCCGTAAGAGAAAAAAATTTGCTCGTAGAGTGCAAAAGGAGGAAATTTGGGATCTTACATACACAATAGCTTAGATAAGATAAGATCATATTACGCTTACATAAGAATACAGGGCAAAAGTACAGGGCTGAGTGAAGTTCTTACCCAGCCCTGTGCTTGAATACTTTACCGCAACGTCATGAGTTTAGTATTACACACGACGTCATCTAGAAAGAAATTCGTGGCAATCAACTAACTGGCAAGATCACGAGCGATATTCCACGCATCAGGAGTCCCAACGCCAGTGGCAAGATCATAGCCCGGACCTGCTGAAAAATTCAGGTTATTGCCAGTGGTGACGTCATGATAAGCCGGGAACGTTTGTGCCGCGCTAAAAAGGGTATAGATCTGTGCGTCAGCATTACCCAGCACAGGCTTGCCCTGTGCTGCCAGGAACTCATTGGTATCCAACGCAATGCCTGCCCACAGTGGTGCAGCCGCGCTTGTGCCGCCTATAGAGAGCCACCCTGTGGCTGGACACTGTGCTGCAACTGCTGTACAAAAGACGGAATAGCCTGTAGCGGGGTCAGCATCTGCCGAAACATCCGGCACTGTCCGATTGCCATTGCCAAGGGTAATTCCGGCATTGCTCTGATCGTTTGGTTCGGCAAAGAATGTGCTCACACCACCACCACCACCAGCCCCATTGGGACTGCGCTGCGTATCGTTGGGATTACTCCAGGCAGACTCGCTTCCATAGGTACCGTCCGCCGCCAGTTGAAGATTTGTGCCACCTACACCGACAACATTGGGATCATCTGCCGGCGAGTCAACGGCCAGATTATTATCATTACAATCAAATGCACCAGAATCGCCAGAGGCCGCAAAGAAGGCCTGACCCTGCGCGGCACCTTGCGCAAAGATGTTATTAAGTGCTTGTAGCTCCCCATTGCCAGAAGCGGCTTCACATTGACCCCAACTGGTACTGGTCACATTGGCAACATTGTCAGTGACGATCTGATTATAGGTATCATTGACACCTTGAGTGCTGTTGGGTCCAATATAAATCTTCTGGGTTGCTCCTGGTGCAAGGGCTGAAACCACTTCCATATCCAGTTCGACTTCGATAGCGCCTGAACCTGCCGTATTGGTCGCACCATCCACCAACACGTTTGAGTAATTGGGTGCTCCCAGATTGTAGTTACTCAGGTAGGTATTGATATCAGAGGGGTTATAGCCATCTAACTCGAAGATGGCGACCGTCTGACCTGTGCCATCGCCACCATTACTGATCAACGAGTTGGCATCATAGACCGTTCGCAGGTCGTTGGGGGTGAAACCGCCTCCGGGGCCAGCATGGGCTATGGCGCTACGCTTCGCCTGATTTAGACCTAATGGGTGATATTGGGTCGCATCATCCAGACCACCAACATTGAGAATCATCCCCGCCATCGATGCTGGAACAGAAGGGGCGTTCATCGGAGCATACACAGTCCGCGTGCCAAGAGCATAGTCAGCGATATTGACATTAAAAGCGCGCTGAGCGTTTGCCACTGAACCCGATGCATCAATAAACAGATGGTTAGGTGAAATGGACTGCATTTGTAAGCCCTGGCTCTGTAAGTAGGCAACCGTTGCATCTATCGTTGCCTGGTCAGCTCCGAAACGATCGGCAAATTCCTGAGGAGTAATATACTGATGGTATTCTGGCGACTGTGGGTCGTTCTGGTCAGCAAGAAGCTGATTGAGAGCACTACGATTGCGCAAATTCAGTGCCACAGAGAGCTGAAGGGTGTCATTGCTAGCTGCGGCATGCATAGGAGAGCTATTTTGCAGAGCAGGGACAAGATCTCCATAAAAAGTATACCGGCTGGCTGCAGCATGGGTAGCCGATATGTGATACAGAGACGACGCAGTCACCAGGAGAGCGATCACCAGGACGACGGCAGTAATAGCACTACTAACAATCCATTTTTTACGTGTGGTACGTTTCACTGGCACCTCTTAAAGGAAGATTGGCACAGAGTCACAAAGAACTCTTGGCATCGCGGAAACTCCCATTTTCCGCGCTGTGCAGAACGGCTGGCTATTTCTGATGAGGAACCTTCATTTAGATAAATTCCTCTTAATTGTTTCATAACGGTTCTTTGAGTTCTTTTTTACCCATTTATGACTATTTTCTCATCAAAATATATCATTGTGGAGCTTACAATTACATTACTTTTTGGATCAAGCATTCCGTACGGTGAAAAACGAACACAGAACAGAGTGATTGGTGTTCAAAACAGAATAACTTAGAGAAATATTGTTATCATTACATAAGCATATGATAAGCATGAGTCATCCCGTAACTATTCGGCGTTCTCACCACCTGCGGTGGCTCGCCTTCGTTATGCGGGTTGTGGAGGGTTTGCGCCGCAAACCCCGCCACCCGCATAAAACCTACGAGCGCCAGCGGCACTAGAGGATTGGAAAAGGGGACCTGAATAGTTACCGGGATGACTCATGTTGAGTACATTACAGAAGTTTGTAACAATCAACTAACTAGCCAGATCACGAGCAATATTCCACGCATCAGGAGTTCCGACACCAGTGGTAAGATCATAACCCATCCCTGCCGAATAAAACAGGTTATTGCCAGCGATGACATCATGATAAGCTGGAAACGTTTGTGTAGTACTGTAAAGGGTATAGATCTGCGTACTGGCACTGCCCAGTGCAGGAGCACCCAGTTCTTTCAGGTACTCATTGGTATCCAGCGCAATGCCTGCCCACAATGGTGCCGCTGCACTTGTGCCACCAATAGAGACCCATCCGGAGGTTGGACACTCAGACGCCGCTATTGTACAAAAGACAGAGTAGCCCGTAAGAGGATCAGCATCGGCCGAAACATCTGGCACCATCCGATAGGGACTGATAATCCCGGTGCCGCTCTGATAGTCGGGTTGCGCAAAGAATGAACTGAAGCCGCCGCCACCACCAGATCCATGCGGACTCGACTGGTTGTCGTCGGGGTTACCCCATACAGACTCACCTCCATAGGTACCATTAGCTGCCATCTGGAGATTTGTGCCACCAACGCCAACAACGTTGGGATCGTCCGCCGGCAAATCAACCGCCAGTTTGTTATCATCGCAGTCGAACGCGCCAGAGTCACCAGAGGCTGCAAAGAAGGCTTGACCTTGTGCAGCACCTTCCGCAAAGACGTTGTCCAGTGCCTGTAGCTCCGCATTCCCAGAAGCGGATTCACATTGACCCCAACTGGTACTGGTCACTTTAGCAACATCGTCAGCGACTATTTGACTATAGGTATCGTTAACTCCCTGATCGCTATTAGGTCCAATGTAAATTTTCTGGGTTGCCCCTGGCGCAATAGCCGAAATTCCTTCCATATCCAGCTCAACCTCGATAGCCCCTTCTCCTGGCGTATTGGTCGCACCATCCACTAACACATTTGAGTACTTAGGTACTCCAAGATCATAGTTCCTGAGGTACGTATTCACATCAGAGGATTTGTAGCCATCCAACTCAAAGATGGCAACCGTCTGACCTGTACCATCGCCACCATTGCTGATCAACTGGTTGACATCATAGGCTGTTCGCAGTCCACCGGGCATGTAACCATTTCTGCGGCCTACATCAGACACGGCATTCTGCTTCGCCTGATGTAGACCTGATGGGTGATACCTGGCAACGTTGTTCAGACCGCCAACGCTGAGAATCGTGCCTGCCAGCGACGCCGGAACGGAAGGCTCGTTCATCGGGAGCATACACGGTACGTGAGCCAAGAGCATAATCAGCAATGCTCACATTAAAAGCACGCTGAGCATCTGCTACCGAACCAGAGGCGTCAATAAATAAGTGGTTGGGTGAGATGGATTCCACACGTAAGCCCTGGCTTCGTAAATAAGCAATAGTTGCATCGATCGTTGCCTGATCAGCCCCAAAATACTTGATGAACTCCTGGGGAGTAATATAACGATGGTACTCTGGTGATTTTGGGTTTTTCTGGTCAGCAAGAAGCTGATGAAGAGCACTACGGTTACGTAAATTGAGTGCGACAGAGAGTTGAAGGGTATTCTCGCTCGCTGTGGCATGCATAGGAGACTGATGTCTGAGAGCTGAGACAAGGTGTCCATGAAGATTGACCAACTTGATGTAGCGTGAATGATGGGTGTGCCATACAGAGACCGCGAAGCCGCCAGTAGAGCGATTATCAGGACAACAATTGTAAGAGCTGGATGAACGACCCTTTTTTCGTGTGTGGTACGTTTCACTGGTATTCCTAAGAAGGAGGAATTGGCACAAAGTCACAGAGAACTCTTGGGAGCACGGAAACTCCTTCTTTCCATGCTGTGCGGAAATACTGTTTCAGGCGAGGAATCGAAATAAATACTCTCTTCCATTGTTTCATAACGTTTCATTTTGTTTCTTTACATTTCCCTGTGACTATTTTCTCATCAAAGTGGCTCAGTGATTTTTTGTAACTATCATTTTCCTTTTTCGACTGATCCAGGTAACGTCGAGAAGCCGAAACGAAACCCGAAGAGATGGTACAGATTACTCTAATGTACCATGCAATTATTCTTGCTTGCTTAATCTCATCGATGGTGATATGATTGAAAAACTGTTCTAACTTATGTTTCACCCTATAGAGAAAACGCTTCTCCCGCAGATATTAAGTTACTTGTTCCAAAGAAAGTTTTCTCTTCAAGGAGGATAAATGCAGACTTCTACTCTTCTCACACCTAAGGATGCAAGACAGATTGCTTTGCGCCAGGGTTTCTGTGTGGAACATTTGATGGTTGTTTAACACTTCTGGGTACTGCATGCCGCAATTTTATACCAGTGTCAGTATTCTCATTTAACTTTATCTATACCCTGGCATTCATCGCGTTCTTTGTTGCCGGATGGCGAACAACGAAAAGAACCAGCAGAATTGATATGGGAGCAATTGCAGGTTTCTGGGCAGGCGTGGCTGTGGCGATTTTAGGACTGGTTTATCTCTTTGTGATTTTCTTAGGGGAGTACCAGAGCAGGGAGATAGGTCTCTCCTCAATCGTGAACTCTACATTTATCACTATCCCAGATGCTCTGCTGGCACTGCTGTTTGGCTCGGCGATTGGAACGCTTGGTGGTTTTGTTGGCAAAACTTATGCCGAAAATTCGGTGCCACAGCCGGCTGCGTCTGCTCAACCTGCTGCATCAATTCAGGCATCTCCATCAACAGCACAATCTGCTCAGCCCTCGCCATCAGTGACACAGCCCGCCACTCAGCCCCCTTCACCACAGCAAAATCAACCATAGTGGGGCCGCGCGTCTGGTATAGTTAACAGACGCGTCTGGGAAGACCAACAATCGGAAATTGAATCTGTTGGTAGGATGATTGTACTCTTTTTAGATCATTGGCAAATCCCGCCTGTTAAACACCACCAACCCAGTGATCCCACACACCAGGCCGACAGCCACCAGAACCCAGGGATACCACCAGATCAGGTGATGGTTGATCAGTGGGTCAATGGCCGGGGCGTAATAGAACGGGCTGATCTTGAGCACCCATTGGAACTGGTTGGAGAGGCCGCCAAAGGTGTTGATCAGATAACCCAGCACAACGATGCCTACCGCTGTTCCCCCGGCGGCCCGACTGGCATTGATGAAGGAGCCGCAGAGCATGCCCAGACCCGCCGCGAAGAAGAGGAAGGTCCATTGAACGAGCAGGGTGAGCCACATCCACGGCCAGTCGACCCCAGGATTGCTGACGATAAACGTGTCAATCCAGACCCCTAAGGCAAGCACCAGACTGATGATCACCGTGCCAATCAGCACGGCAAACCAGCTTTCCAGGTAGTAACGCGTGCGGCTGATCGGGCGAGAGAGCACCAGGTCGAGCGTGCCATCCTCGATGGTAACAGGCAGAACCGCGCCTCCTATCCAGGCCACGAAGCCACCAAAGAGCAGGCCATAGATGGAACTGAAAACCTCAACGGCCAGGAGTGCTGAGAAGCTAAAGAGTTTGGTCAGGTGCCCACCGAGTATGGCCGAGAAGACACCTGAGTTCATAATGGCCTGAAAGTTGGTTTGGGCCATCACCGGGTAGATCGGAGCCAGAATGAGTAGGATCAAAAGTCCATAAAAACAGGCTATGCCGAGTGGCGTGCTGCTGTTGGTGATCGCCTGTGTGGTCACACTCAGGCCCTGCACGCGTTTCTTCGCGACTGGAACGCTTTTAGCTGTTGTCGCCATGTTCATATCTCCTTGTTGAGCCACGGCACATTATGCCACCGGAGCAGCCTTTTCCGGCTCTTCATAAAACTTCAAGAATACCTCTTCCAGCGGCGCTTCCTGGGAAGTCAGGCGGATTACTTCGTGCTGGCCGAGCGCCTTAATCAACAGGTCCATGCTGCCGCTGACGTTAAAATGATAGATGCCATTGGTTTTTGTCAGCGCACTCACGCCAGGAATGCGCTCCAACTCTTGTTCCGCTACCGCGTCGCCGAACTCGACTATTACATGCTGGCCCGCCTTCTCACGCAGGGCTTCCACCTCTTCGAGAGTCACTATCTCTCCGTTACGGATCACCGCCACGCGCTGGCAGACTTTCTCTACGTCGCTCATGATGTGCGAACTCATGAAGATAGTTTTGCCACGAGCCTGCTCTTCCAGCAGGAACTCGTTAAAGACCTTTTGCAGAAGCGGATCGAGGCCGGAGGTCGGCTCGTCCAGGATCAGCACATCTGGATCGCACATAAAGGCCAGCACAACGCCAATTTTCTGCCTCATGCCTTTGGAGTATCCCTTCAATGGGCGCTTCATCTCTACGTCGAAGCGTTCGATCAGATGGTTCAGCAGCACCGGCTCACGTCCTTGCAGGTTCGCGAAGTAGTTAATGACCTGTTTGCCCGTCATGCGCCCCGGCAGGCGCACATCGCCGGGCAGGTAGCCGATGTGCTGGTGCAGCGCATGAGTATCGTTCTGTGCATCCAGACCCAGTACCCGGATTGCGCCTGAACTGGGACGGATTACGTCGAGCATGCAGCGAATGGTCGTGGTTTTGCCCGCGCCGTTGGGTCCCAGGAAACCAAAGATTTCCCCGCGCTCAATGCTCATCGAGATGCCGCGTACGGCCTGCACGTGGCCATATGATTTCGCCAGGTTCTCAATTACAATTGCAGGCTCTTGGGTTGTCATATCTTTTTTCTTTCGCTATTTTCTCTGAACACGAAAAAGTCGATGTAGCCCCTACATGAGGGTCTCTGCTGTCGAATCACGCTAAGATGGCCTGCCAGTGCGAGAGATCTTCGCTCCAGGACTGCCGCAAGCAACCCGGCTTCATGCCCAGTACACGCTCCAGCGCGTCAGCCGTCGCCTCGCCAATCTGAACCATCCGAGAGAAGTCAAAGTGCTTGCCTTCCTCTACAAAGAGGAGTTCGACGATAGCATATCCCAGATCTTCAAGCAGGGAGATGATCATTCTCGCTGCCTGGTCAGGATAGGGAGTGGTGAAAACGCCTTCGGCGACTCCCTGCTGAATGATCTGCGAGAGCCAGGGAGTGAGTCGTTTGATACGAGCAAGGTAGAGTTTCTGGCGAAAGAGGGCGTTCTCATCAGCATACCAGACGCGCATAAATGCGAACAGCAGGTCCTTGTTGGCTCTTTTGTGTTGATCGAGCACGGCAAAGAAGCGCAGCAGTTTGTCCTGGGCAGGCATCTCGCGATCAGAGACGATAGGAAGCACAAGTTGTTCGGCTTGCTCTCCGATGCGTTCAACCAGTCCCATCAGCAAAGCCTGCTTGGACTCAAAGTAGTGATAGAACGCTCCTCTGGAAATCTGGAGGCCCTCCAGGATGTCCTGGGTCGTCATCTGCTCATAGCCTTTGGTCGCAATGTATCCCATCGCCACATCCAGGATGGCATTGCGCTTCTCGGCATATTCCTGTGCGTTGACACTTCGTGTCACTATTCTCTCCTTTCTTAGACCGACAAACGGTTTATCTCTAGAGAGAATGATAGCTGACAGGTGAGCCGTTGTCAAGAAGAAAGTGAGCATGGAGAGGGCCCTGTGAGGAGAGTGTGATATTGCCTGGCCCCTTTACTACAGTATTCTCACAGCCTGGAAGAAGAGGATCACACAACTATCACACTTTGGGGAAACTTCTCGTGGTAAATGCCATCTAGAATACTGCCTCCTTCGGACGATTCACGGCAGTAATGATAGAATATAAGCACAGTTGAAAGCCTATAAGGTCGCCAATCTACACGATGACGTGTTCAAGGAGCAATTTCATGGCAACAGTCTTTGAAAGCACTACATCACGTGCTCAAACGGCATTTAGAAACGAAGCCTTTACAGATTTTACAAAAGAAGAGCATAAACGTGCCCAGATTGAGGCACTCGAACAGGTCAAGAGTGAACTGGGACGCAGCTACCCGCTGATCATTGGAGGCAAGAAGCTGACTGGCGGGGATACTTTCGCTTCTATCAATCCTTCCCAGCCTGATCAGGTTATCGGTTATTTTCAACGTGCGACTGTAGAGCAGGCAAATGAAGCGGTCCAGGTCGCTGCAACCATATTTGAGACATGGAAACACACTCCGGCAGAAGAGCGTGCAAGCTATCTTTTTGCAGCAGCCGATGTCATGCGTCAACGTCGCTTCATTATTAATGCCTGGATGATCTATGAAGTTGGCAAGAGTTGGGTCGAGGCCGATGTTGATACCGCTGAGACCATCGACTTTCTGGAATTCTACGCCCGCGAGGCGATACGTCTGGCTGGCAAACAACCCATCATTCCTTTTGAAGGCGAGGATAACCAGCTCACCTACATCCCACTAGGCGTTGGTGCGGTCATCCCTCCCTGGAACTTCCCTTCTGCCATTATGGCTGGTATGACCTGTGCTGCTTTTGTAGCAGGAAACACCGTCGTTCTCAAGCCTGCAAGTACATCACCTGCCGTCGCTGCACAGTTCATGCACATTCTGGAAGAGGTAGGACTCCCTCCAGGAGTGGTTAACTTTCTTACGGGGTCTGGCTCGGTGATCGGCGATGCTCTGGTTGATCATCCACAGATACGTTTTGTCGCCTTTACAGGTTCACGCGATGTTGGTCTGCGCATTTATGAACGGGCCGCAAAGCTGCAAAAGGGACAACGCTGGCTGAAACGCTCAGTCCTGGAAATGGGTGGCAAAGATGCTGTGGTTGTAGATGAAACCGCAGATCTGGAAGCTGCCGCAACAGGCATCGTCGCCTCTGCATTTGGCTTCCAGGGACAGAAATGTTCCGCAGGCTCACGCGCAATTATCGTTGAGCGGGTCTATGATCAGGTTTTACAGAAGGTAATTGCAAAGACAAAACAGTTAACAGTCGGCGATGTTACTCAACCAGGCATCTTTATGGGACCTGTTATTGATGAGAGCGCCATGCAAAAGATTGTTGAGTATATCGAAATTGGTAAGAGCGAGGGACACCTGGTGATCGGAGGCGGACATCATGGCCCAGGCTACTTCATTGAGCCAACGATTATCGCTGACGTAGACTCCCATGCACGCATTGCTCAAGAGGAAATTTTTGGGCCTGTGCTGTCTGTTATCAAGGCAAAGGATTTTGATGATGCCCTGCATATCGCCAATGACACTGAGTACGGTCTGACTGGTGCACTCTATTCACATGATCCGCAACGTATTGAACGAACGAAAAAAGAGTATCACGTCGGCAACCTGTACTTTAATCGCAAGTGTACCGGTGCACTGGTTGGCGTACATCCCTTTGGAGGTTTCAATATGTCTGGAACTGACTCAAAGGCTGGAGGGAGAGATTATCTCCTGTTGTTCACTCAAGCAAAAACTATCTCTACGAAAAAGTAAGGAGCATTCCTTGACAGATGTTATTCAACTGAGTCCTGGCACATGGCAGATTTCTCTGCCATTCCAGGGGGAACATACAATTATAGGTTCCTATCTACTGGCTGGCAGCAATGAAATAGCGCTGATTGACCCGGGTCCTGGCAGCACAATTGAAGCATTACTTGCCGGCATCCGCGAAGCAGGTTTTGATCCCAGGGAGGTCACACACCTGCTTGTGACCCATGTCCATCTGGATCATGCAGGGGCTGTTGGTTCCTTGCTCCATCATATGCCAAAGGCCAGGGTGTACGCACATAGCAAAGGCGCACCACACCTGCTGGATACCACAAAGGTTGTCGCAAGCGCAACTCGCATCTTCGGAGAACGTATGCGCGAGCTTTGGGGAGAGATTGAATCGGTCCCCCAGGATCGTCTCCAGACCATAGATGGGAATACTATTCTCAATGTGGCCGATCGCCGTCTGGAGGTGCATTATACTCCAGGGCATGCAATCCATCATGTCATCTTCTTTGATGTTCATACGGGAAACCTGTTTGCTGGAGATGTAGCCGGGGTACGCTTGCCAGGCGTCGATTATGTGCGACCGCCAACGCCTCCACCGGATCTGGATATAGAGACATGGTCAGAAAGTATCGACAAAATCAAACGGCTGAGACCTGACGTACTCTATTTGGCACACTTTGGCCCAACGAAAAACCCCGCCTACCATCTTGAGCGATTGCGTAAGAAACTTTATTCTTTGGGAGATGTTGTGTTGAATGCTATGCGCTCCGGGAAGGACGAAGCAGAGATTATTACTATGCTCAGAGCGTCTACTGAGCTTGAGTTACAACGTATCACACCTGATCCACACAGCCTGAACCGCTACGAAATCGCTACAAGCAGCCAGATGACGGTCCAGGGCTATATGCACTACTGGCGTAAAAAATATCCCGCCGGTCTATAAGAGCAAGCCGTAAGTGTTGTCCTCAAAGTAGCACCAGGAGGAAGAAAGACTAGAGGACACCACGAGAGAGTAACTCATGATCTACGCGAAACACACCCAGGCTAGTCAAAGCAGGACCAACATCCTGCAAAGCCTGGATAATTAGCCTGTGTGCTTCCCTATCACCAATCATAGGAGAACAAAAATATTGACATATACTGATTAATGCTGTAAAGCCCTCAAGGAGATCTTTACGTGGAAGGCGATCAAGGTGGGAGCGATCCGCCACCTGTAAGTAACCGCTGGAAGCAATTTTCAGGCTGGCAAAGGCCGGAAAAGTTGCAGAACAGTCATCGAGGATATCCTGGAGCACGCTCAATGCTTCCTTTGGTCCCACGAGGTGGGCAACAGCCAGCGAGACACGGCGCGTCCCTTCAACTAGAATTTGCCATTCCCAGGGCGCAATAAGCTGCTTTGCGTCATGCGCAACAATGACACTACTCTCAA
>CAWFFV010000010.1:0-8824 GCA_963814985.1 uncultured Chloroflexia bacterium
AGTAACCAACAGTGATTGAAAATGTATGAAAACGTTTCCAAGCATATCCCCAGGCATACATTTTCAAGAAAACCTTGAAAATGTATGCACAAAGATGATATAATTTATGCATGGGAAAAGAGAAACGGTACTCAGTACGCTTTCCAGAAAGCGTGCTTAAGCAAAACAAAAAGGGCGCAAGAGGATAATCGTTCTGTCAATGGTGAGATTGTCTTGATTGTGCATACGTATCTGGAAGAACAAAAAGGGAAACGGCGTCGTGTTACTCTGCAAAAAGATCAAGCTTGAAGTCAGAAGCAAGATGCTGCAACGCTTGAGTTTATGCAGGGCAAGTGCAGAGGCCTGTACAACTGGCTCGTCATGCGTTTGCGCGCTGCATAGAAGTCGAACTTTGCCGGACTGAAAAAATCTCTCCAAGAGAAAAATAAAGCCTTTGATCCCAAGTTAAAGCAGGTCTACGGCAAGCTTTGGCTAGGTCTATTATCGTCTTGATGGTGCCATGAAAGCCTTTTTCCGGCGTGTTGAAGACCAGAAACGCCAGGATTTCCGCGAGTGCGTCCGCGCCACTGCTTTTTCACGCTGTGCTACCCCGCGATGTACATCAAAATACAAGGGAACATCCTCATTTTACCGACAGGTGGAGGTGGCAAACATGGACCCAAGCGCTTTCCCAACATCGCGGCAATGCTCACGGAATACCCCCTGCTGGCTTTCGTGAAGGGCAATTAGCCGGGATGCACGCGGCCGACGCCGCCTCATTCAGTTACCATCATCGTGAGCAAGAGCCGCAATCAGGCAATGTCGACGCCTTGATTTGGGCGTCAGACCCTGGCGACAGGGGTGAACGGCAGAGCAGAGCTATATCACGTCGTCGATTCAAAGGTGCCAGTGGTAACAAGCAATTAGATACGATCAGATCGAAGCGAGACAAATGAAGAAGAAGTCTCGTCGCTACATCCATCTGTCGAAGGTGTACAAGCGCGTTTCGGAGAAGAAGCGCAACAGACAACGAGACTCTCTGCACAAAGCCAGCCATTCATCACGCACAAACTGGTCAGAGAACTGTTGTGATTGGTGATTTGAGTCAGAGGCAGATGGTCATGAAAGAGCACAGGAACCAACAAGCACCTGAATAGGGCAATCTTCAGATTGGGGACTGTACACCTTCGTTCAAATGCTTGCTTACAAATGCTTGCTGTACGGGAAAGAACTGGTCTTCCTGATCGAACGCAACACATCAAAGCAGTATAGTAGCTGTGGAAACCTGCAAGCGATGCCACTGTGGAAGAGAACCTATTGTTGGGTACAATACGGACTCGTCCATGGATCGCGACGAGAACAGCGCGATCAACATTTTGACGAGGTTCCTTGCTCGGCTACAGCCACACACTCTCGAAGAGTGCTGAGTACTGTAACGTCTTGTCAGGTTGTAGTGCTACTGAGGCACATCTCGCGAGGCAATACAGAAATTACTACGTTTGAATACGTTTTGAAAGGCAGAGACACAATATGTATGTTTATTATGTTCTGCGCGGTACTCAGGAAGAAAAAGTCGTAGAACTCGATGGTGACCTGAATGAAGAGCAATATCCAGATGTGGATCTTGGCGATGGTCCAGCTATTATTAACTCATTTAGTCAAGAAAATTCGAGCAGAAGGTGTTGCTGGAGAATGGGGAGAATGCGATCTTACAGACTCCTTCTTCGATCAGGAAGACAATTATATTTACTTTAACGGGCGTTGGATGCGCCGCTCAGATGCACCCTGGCGCAAAGATCGGGACAATTAGCACCAGATATTTTCAGATAGTGGTTTGCCACCAAAACCTCACTAACCAGGTGGTAAAAACAGAGTTAACATTCATTGGTGATAGGAAGAAGCATATGCCAATACTTGCAGGATGGCTCACTGGTGAACAGGTACCACAGGAAATTATGGAACAGACTCTGATGACAATGAGTGATGTGCTCGGTCGCCATGGAGGAGAGCCTGCCCGTATGGTAGAACCAGGAGCAGGCTTGCTCGTCTTCTCCGATATGGGCCATGCCATGCAGCGCAACGACGATCCACCCATCCTTGATTGGGTTCCAGATCGCCGCACACTGGTATACCGCCGCCCACTCTCGGGAATACACGCACTCTACTACATCACAGACTGGCCCGCTCAGGGTAATCTTCTCTTTGCCAGCGAAATCAAGGCCCTCCTCGCAGTCGGTGTGCCACGACGCCTGCATCTACCATCTCTCGACGCACTACTACGTTATGGTTTTATCCCGGCACCCTGGACGGCCTTCAAAGATATCCATGTGGTACCTGCTGGCTCCATTCTACGCTGGCAACGAGCAAAAACAGTGGTAAACCAATCCACAGTATTACCACCTGGACGAACCGCTAACACACACAGATGCACTGGAACAGCTTCAGACACTCCTCAATGACGCGACAACAGGTTTACTCCCCCCACATGAACAACTTGTCGCTTTGACTGGCGGCAACGGTCCCTCAGCTCTCTCCACGGCATTAGCGGCTCAGCATACCCAAACGCCGTTTACAATAGCTTCTCTTGGCTATAAGAAGTCCATGAGGGCAAAAGTATGGGAAGATGCGGAGTCTCTTGCTACTGCTTGCCAACGTCCATTTTTAGCGGTTACAGGGGTTGATCAGCCAGAGTTCTGGATCGCAGCAATTAGCCGGGTTGGAATCTCCCAGCATTGATACCAGACCCCTGGCACTGCACCAACTATTACATACTGCCACAGTAGAGACAGAAGCACGCGTAGCCGATTAGCGGGCTGGGAGCACATCTGTTGTCTGGCACACAGGCAAACAAACTTGCAGATCAAACATCAGCAGAGTCGCAAGATATGCTGAGTTGGTACAGTCAAACGCTCCACACGAAGTCAGGCAAGGGGGGATCTCGACTCTGGTCAAAGGATGCGGCAATATCACTTCAGCAAGAGGAACCCTGGGAAGACTCTTTACAGGCACGTAAGTTGGCACGACATGCAGCACAGTTTAGTGAGAAGAGGCAGGGATGGTATTATCTTGATCTGCATTTGCGTTTACCAGATTATGTGGTAAATATGGCACAACAGTTAGCAATGCAAGAAAGCCTGGCTGTACGCTCACCCTATCTCAATACGCATGTGATGGATATGCTGACTCGTCTCCCCGCAGCTCTACAGGATGGGACAGCGAAAGATTCGCTTCTCACATTGTTAGCACAGCGCTACATACCAGATAGTGTAGAGACACAATCCAAACTACCACTTATTGCCCCCACAGCATCACTTTTCAAAGTTGCAGATTCTGATTTGCTCAGACAGACGCTTTCTACGGAGGCGTTACAGGCTATAGGAATTTTTGATCCACTGGTGGTAAAGGGGTTGCTCGAAAAGAAGAGGGATGAGGCGGCTTTGCGGGAACTGCTGCTGGTATTTACGACGCAGTTGTTATGTCAACTTTTTGGGGCAGGATTGTAGTACTTGAGCTCACATTTACGTCAGATCAAACAACCGGCAAAGCCAATCCATGAGTTGTTGAGCACATGGTGCATTCGCATCAAAATAACGTCTTGTAATAGCCAGACCCATCGGAGAACCTGGTTTTTCCTGCCAGGCAAGCCAGGTATGGAGATGTGCTTTGATTGTATGAGAAGGAGAGAAACGACGCTCTTGCAACGAAACATCTTGTATAATCTGCTCTGCCATTGTCCAAAGTAAACTGCTCGAATCAGGTATCAGAAAACTAACAAAATCTTCTAGCATACCTGGAAGCTTATTGTTGGGCATGAGCCAAATACCAACTGTCGGTCGTTTACTCTGTTGGATGATGGTCCCATTAGCATCAGGTTCTAGTGGCACTGAGTCATAACCCGCATCGCTCAAAATATTCCGCAAGCATTGCCAGCGAGCAGCAAGATCAATATCAGCATCCACGACTATACCCAGCCGATTCAGTCCAGTTCGTATAAGTTCAACATCAAGTGTTTCCAGCAGTTTATCAATCCCCTCTTTATTTTTAATCTTAAATCGCTCAGGGATATTATGATGCGTCAACAGACTGTAAAATACATGTTCATCATCTTTTCCTTCAACCAACAGATAGTTTTTAGATCCTTCACTACTGGACAGGTCACCATTCATGTTCAACGCACCTCAATCTGCTCACGGGTGGCGATACCCACCTTTCGTTCATCGAACAACGTAACAACCATCTCACCTTCTTTATTTTCCAAACGAAGTAACATCCCTGTTTTTTGTCCACTTTCTTGTGCAGCCACCTGAAAAGCGCTAATACAATCCCAACTATGCGTAGTAGCAAAAACCTGAATATTGAGGTGATGTGCAAGCCTAAAAACAAGACGCCATATATCAGGCTGTACAGAATAGTGAAGACCATTTTCGATCTCATCAATAAGCAGTATTCCGTCTTTGGTATTCACTAAGGCCAGAGCAATGCCAAGGGTACGTAACATCCCATTACCCAAACTACGCAATGGTACAGGGTTATCAATACTGGCAACTTTGACAATAATAGCACGCGTAGAAGCCGACTCCCCTATGATATTTAGGGCTTCTACTCCTGGAGCAACTATACGTAAAGAGAAAAGCACATCTTTCTCTAGCGGTGTCAATGAAATATTGCTCCACAGTTCACCTATTTGCCTTTTAGTCAGGCCATTAGCCTCTATAAAAACATTATTGATCTCTCTAAGATCTGATCCAAGTAATCTCGGTGAAACAAGAGGCCCCGGTTTAAGTGGATAATCCAGCTTCATTTGCTCCCCTAGCTGGACTGTAAACCGAGGAACATGACTATCAACAAGATCATCATCATCAAACAGAGTTAGTTGTACCCTACGGCGTCCCTCTCTATCAAGCTGCAAAGTATACCAATCTATCCCTAAAGACAACGTATCATCTGCCGATTTGACAGGTCCAATACGGATAGGCTCCGTATTCATTTCAATGTCTGAGCGCCCATAGAATAAGTATCTAAGAGACGAAAGCATTTTTTCAACATCTGTGTAACGGTTTGAAGAGGATTTAATGCTTTCGTCCCGTTCTCTCAAAATTTCCCATATCAATGGAGGGTAAGCCCTACGAGCATAAAGCCGTAAAGCCTCTAGAAGACTCGACTTACCAACATTATTTTTCCCCACAATCAGATTGACCCGGCCTAACTGCCCAATCTGTAAATGGCGGAAGCCACGAAATCCTTGAATTTCAAGCGAGTTCAGGATGAGGTTTCCCATCATAAATCCTCTTCCTCTATATCAAAGCAAACCATCTTATTGCCTTTGCACACTATTGTGAACGTTGCAGCTATTATACCATGTTTGTTTTTGCATCTCCTCAAACCATCACCCCAGCAATATCCCCACATAAAAATGTCCAGGGCCTGCTCTGAAGCCCTGGACAAACGATACAAACCCCACAATAACTAGCTCTTCCCCGATACATAATGCATCTCGTAGCGACCCCTGAGCACCTTCTTATCGAATTTACCCACACTCGTTTTGGGAACCGCATCGATGAACACTACATCATCAGGAAGCCACCATTTAGCAACCTGGGGACGCAGATGCTCGATAATCTCTTCTTTTGTGATCTTTCCCACGAATTCGGGCTTGGCTACGACAAAGGCCAGGGGCCGTTCTGACCAGGTTGGATGCGGGGTACCTACGACACATGCCTCCAACACTTTAGCATGTCCCATAATCAAACCTTCTAGTTCAACTGAGGAGATCCATTCACCACCTGATTTCACAAGGTCCTTGGTGCGATCAACAAACTGAAGCATTCCATCTTCATCAACTACCGCAACATCTCCAGTACGTAGCCAGCCATCAGCAAATTTGGCATCGAATTCGCTATCGTTGTAGTAAGCACGCGCAATCCAGGGACCACGTACCTGTAGTTCACCAAAGGCTTGACTATCCCAGGGAACTTCTTGTCCCGTCTCAATACTCACCACACGGAAATCAACTCCTGGCAAGACCGTACCCTGCTTGGCTTTGATACGAAACTGCTCTTCCAGTGACAATTCTTCATGATGTTTACGTAAATGGCAAATTGACGCCAAAGGAGAGGTTTCGGTCATTCCCCAGGCATGCACAAGGTTAATATTCTTATGATATAGCCCTTCGATTAAAGATATCGGAGCAGCAGCGCCACCACAATAAATACCACGGAGTGCAGAAAGATCAATCGACTTATCCTCTTTCCCTAACAAGTGCAAGAAGCCAATCCAGATTGTCGGGACACCTGCTGCAACAGTCACACGCTCCTGGGACATAAGTTGAGCTATTCTGAGTGGGTCCATAAAGCGCCCCGGCAAGACCAGTTTTGAACCAGTCAGGGCTGCCGCATGAGGAAAGCCCCAGGCATTTGCATGAAACATCGGCACAATAGGCAGTGTCACATCACGCTCAGAGAGGGCCGGGCCATCAGCAAGACCAATACCCATAGAATGCAAAAAGATCGAGCGATGACTATAGACAACCCCTTTAGGGTTTCCGGTTGTGCCAGAGGTATAACACATTGCAGCAGCACTGTTTTCATCGAGGGCAGGCCACTTATACATAGTCGGTTGACCAGCAATAAAAGCCTCATAATCAACTGAGGGTTGCAGTTTACTCGTTGGCTGAGGTCCATCGCCCATAATGACATACAGCTTTACGGTTGGCAGTTGATCTGCCAAAGCTTCCAGAGCTGGCACAAGATCTGCATCGACAAAGATGATCTTGTCCTGGGCATCGTTGACAATGTAAACTAACTGCTCAGCAAAGAGACGAATGTTAAGCGTGTGCAGAACAGCCCCCATACAGGGAACAGCAAAATAGAGTTCAAAATGGCGGTAAGTATTCCACCCAAAGGTTGCGACACGCTCTCCTTCTGTAACTCCCGCCTGTTGAAGCGCATGAGCAAGTTGCATGGAGCGCTTGCCCCACTCACCATAGGTATAGCGATGTGGTTCACTCTCGGTCTGTGTCACAATTTCTTTACGTGAAAAAATACGTGTGGCACGGTCAAACGCATGCTGTAAAGTCAGGGGATAATCCATCATCAAGCCTTGCACGGGAAGAACCTCCTCAGCGAAGTTAAAGCACATATAACACTCTGAAGGCACCAGATAGTGTAACCTCAATGGCATTATACACTACTTTTCACCCAAACAAGGCAAGCGAGGTTAAAGACTCCTTTGCTAGCAACAGGATTTCACGGCATTGCTAGCAGTGTAACTACTCAGGTCTGCTCACCACCGCCAGTGGCTCGCCCTGCGCAGCAACCCTCGCAATCCACACAAAACGGCCAGCGAAGCGCCTTAGGCGCTGAGGAATCAGGAAATCAGAATCTTCTGACCCCAGCCGTGAATAGTTGCCCTGATATGCCCACGCAACGCGTCAACCATGAATGATATCTATTGGCCGGCCGCCTGATAAATCAGGAGCCAGAATTCCTGATCAGCTTGTAGATACTGGCTCTGACCGCTGTTGAAGTTCTTCTCAACGAAGGTGCAACTCGCTTCATAGGCGCTCACCTGAAGAATAACTAAGTCCCACTGTGAGTAGGTTAGGAAGTACCATTTCTGTTTTCCTGCTACTTTATCGCTGCCTAAGCAGTCTTCTGATGGGGGTTGCGCAACTGGAAATGTGAAAAGTCTGCCGAAGAGTTTACGCATCAGCTGCATATCTGTTACTCTGATCGATTGCCCGTTGCTTTTGCTTGTTTCGAGCTGGAGCAAAAGTCTATCAGGTTGTGCCGGCGTAAAGACAACTCCAGCCAGAGTCTTCGCAAACAGTTGCTTGAATTGCTCATTTATACGATACATTCCCCCATGAGAAGACAACGCTCCATTCAGGCTAACGAGGTTCTGTCTCAGGTCGACGCTAGCAGCAATGACCTGATCCGCTGTATGAAAGATCAGTTGGTAGTCAGGATTTCCATCCGAATAGCCAACATTTTCCGTTACCAGTGGCAAGGCCAGGATCGCATTGTAGATGTGTTGAGCTGCATCGGGGGAAGAAATGCGCGCCGTTTGAGGTGGCTGAGCATGCGAAGATGTGGACATCAGGGCAAGTTGGTTCACCTTAGCCGCTGGCGTCGCCTCATAGATGGCCCTATCGAGCTGGTTCCAGAACTCCTTTTTGTCCATCGCTGTTCGACTGTGTGGCTCTCCTGAAAGAGAGACCTTACGGCAACCATCCCGTTCAGCCAGGACAGTTACCAGCGTTTTCTGCTTCTGGTAGAACGTGAGCGTATAGTGTGGGCCAAGTTCGAGAGTACAGGCGACGTTCTCAGGCATCAGTGGCATCGCATAGATCGTGGTATAAAGTTGCTGCACCATGCTGGCAACTGTCAGTGTCACTACTGGCTTCTTCCCGTCTGGCGAGGGCCAATCAATCAAAATGCGTACGCGATCCGGCTGGCTACCGGCCCCCCCTGGGGACTAGAAACTGAGCCGCAGCTGCTCAAGCTTACCAGTAATCCAACGAGCAACAACGCAGGGAAAAAATACACATCCTTTGTGATCTTCATAGTTTACTCCTTAAAGGCGATAGAAGGCAAAAGTTGTGCCATAGAGAGAAGACGCTTAAAACCTCGCTCCAGTTCCTTCCACTCAGCAAAGAGCATAAGTAATGTTAGACTGAGCCTAATAATCAAAGCATTTCTTCTTGAGTTCTCTTAACAAACTATAAGGGACGGAGAGCATATCATCGTCCCTTAAGGGAGCCCCATTTTTCGTCTAAGCAGAACTCATATTTCCTGTAAAACATCTTAAGAAAGAGGAATTCCTGCTCCTTTCCAACGAACCGCTA
>CAWFFV010000011.1:0-7362 GCA_963814985.1 uncultured Chloroflexia bacterium
AGACACACAATATGTATGTTTATTATGTTCTGCGCGGTACTCAGGGAGAAAAAGTCGTAGAACTCGACGGTGACCTGAACGAAGAGCAATATCCAGATGTTGATCTTGGCGATGGTCCAGCTATTATTAACTATGTAGTCAAGAAAATTCGGGCAGAAGGTGTTGTTGGCGAATGGGGAGAATGCGATCTTACAGACTCCTTCTTCGATCAGGAAGACAATTATATTTGTTTTAACGGGCGTTGGATGCGCCGCTCAGATGCGCCCTGGCGCAAAGATCGAGATAACTAACACCAGATATTTTCAATATCCGATAGTGGTTTTCTACCAAAACCTCACTAACCGGGTCGTAAAAACAGAGATAACATTCATTGGTGACAGGAAGAAGCATATGCCAATACTTGCAGGATGGCTCACTGGTGAACAGGTACCACAGGAAATTATGGAACAGACACTGATGACGATGGGTGAGGTGCTTGGTCGTCATGGAGGAGAGCTGCCCGCATGGTAGAGCCAGGGGCAGGTTTGCTCGTCTTTTCCGATACGGGCCATGCCATGCAGCGCAACGACGATCCACCCGTCCTTGATTGGGTTCCAGATCGCCGCACATTGGTATACCGCCGCCCACTCTCAGGAATACACGCACTCTACTACATCACAGACTGGCCTGCCCAGGGTAATCTTCTCTTTGCCAGCGAGATCAAGGCTCTCCTCGCAGTCGGTGTGCCACGGCGTCTGCATCTGCCATCTCTCGACGCACTACTACGTTATGGTTTTATCCCGGCGCCCTGGACGGCCTTCAAAGATATCCACGTGGTACCTGCCGGCTCCATCTTACGCTGGCAACGGGCAAAAACAGTGGCAAACCAATCCACAGATTACCACCTGGACGAACCACTAACACACACAGATGCACTGGAACAGCTTCAGACACTCCTTAATGACGCGACAACAGGTTTACTCCCTCCACATGAACAACTTGTCGCTTTGACTGGCGGCAATGACGCTGGCTCTTCCACGGCATTAGCGGCTCAACATACCCAAACGCCGTTTACAATAGCATCTTTAGGCTATAAGAAATCCATCAACCGAAAAATCTGGGAAAACGCGGAGTCTCTTGCTACTGCTTGCCAACGTCCATTTTTAGCAGTTACAGGGGTTGATCAGCCAGAGTTCTGGATTGCAGCAATTACCGGGTTGGAATCTCCCAGCATTGATACCAGACCCCTGGCACTGCACCAACTATTACATACTGCCACCGTAGAGACGGAAGCACGCATAGCCGTCGGCGGGCTGGGAGCACATCTGTTGTCTGGCACACAGGCAAACAAACTTGCAGATCAAACATCAGCAGAGTCGCGAAGATATGCTGAGTTGGTACGGCCAAACACTCACACGAAGTAAGCAAGGGAGGGATCTCGACTCTGGTCAAAGGATGCGGCAATATCACTTCAGCAAGAGGAACCCTGGGAAGATTACTTTGCAAGCACGTAAGTTGGCACGACATGCAGCACAGTTTAGCGAGAAGAGGCAGGGGTGGTTTTATCTTGATCTGCGTTTGCGTTTACCAGATTATGTGGTAAATATGGCACAACAGCTAGCGATGCAGAAAGCCTGGCTATACGCTCACCCTATCTCAATACGCATGTGATGGATATACTGACTCGTCTCCCCGCAGTTCTACAGGATGGGACGGCGAAAAATTCGCTTCTCACATTGTTGGCACGGCGCTACATACCAGATAGTGTAGAGACACAATCCAAACTACCACTTATTGCCCCCACAGCGTCACTTTTCAAAGTTGCGGATTCTGATTTGCTCAGACAGACGCTTTCTACGGAGGCGTTACAGGCTACAGGGATTTTTGATCCACTGGTGGTAGAGGGATTGTGTTGGAAAAGAAGAGGGATGAGGCGGCTTTGCGGGAATTGCTGCTGGTGTTCACGACGCCATTGTTATGTCAACTTTTTGGAGCAGGATTGTATACATAGCTCACATTTACGTCAGATCAAACAACCGGCAAAGCCAATCCATGAGTTGTTGAGCGCATGGTGCATTGGCATCAAAATAACGCTTGGTAATAGCCAGACCCATCGGAGAACCTGGTTTTTCCTGCCAGGCAAGCCAGGTATGGAGGTGTGCTTTAATTGTATGAGAAGATGGGAATCGACACTCTTGCAGCGAAACATTTTGTACAATCTGCCCTGCCATTGTCCAAAGTGTAAATCCCAACATTATCCTGGTGGGCAAACTATTCAGGGACCGCTTGTTACGCCAGGATAATGTTGGGATTTACACACAGCTATCACAGGCACACACACGACATTCAGGTGTTAACCCAAAACACAACATTTATTTTGTCTCTTCACATATAAAACCCTCTGAAAACGGCTGCATCTCCCGTTCATATTGCGAGACAAGCAGAAATCATCTATACTCAACCCTAGTTGGTTCAGCTTGAGAACGATGAAAAGGATGTAAAGATATGGAGCAGAAGAAAGATTTTCTGGTGAGCTATAGTGATGTGGATCAGCAGTGGGCAGAGTGGATCGCTTGGCAATTGGAAGAAGTAGGCTTTACAATCGTGGTTCGGGCTTGGGATTCCTACGCTGGGAACAATGTTATGCTAGAAATGCATGAGGCAATTCAGCAGACGGAATGCACGATTGCTGTTCTCTCCCCTGACTATTTGACATCAACGTTAGCCTTTCCCGAATGGGCGGAGGCATTTCGTCGTGATCCCAAGAGCAAGAATGGCACACTGATTCCTATACGGGTACGCCCCTGCAATGCGGGAGGGCTGTTAGGTCAGATTATTTATATCGACCTGGTTGGCCTGGACAAGGTTGCAGCAAAACAAACATTGCTGGAACGTATTTCGCGCCAACGGCGAAGGCCTCTCCATCCCCCCGTGTTTCCCCCCGTGCCAGAGCCTTTGTTTCCGGTGGCCGTTCCACTTTCCCGCAATATTCCTTATCTACACAATCCTCCAGAAGCATCTCTCCACCAAGCAGCACACGGTAACTACAACGCAATCTCCAAGGAAGGATCAGCAACCGTCAATATCATTCATATTGACCCTCCACAAACATATTGCCGCCGACGTTTTCTTTACATAGGATTGGGGGTTGGGATTATCGGAATTGGGGCTGGGACAATCTTTGTTGCCCGCGATCTGTTCCCCAATGGATCTTCAAGCATATGGACACTCCAAAACTCTGGCGTTTCACAAGAAGATCTTACCCGCGTTGCGTGGTCAGGGAAGCAGTTTGTTGCAGTAGGAAATAATGGCACAATTTTATCAAGTCCTGATGGACGCACCTGGACAACCCAGCATGCAAAATTTCCCGGACCATTTCCTCCACTTCTTACTGACATTACGTGGTCAGGGAAGCAGTTTGTTGCAGTGGGACCTGGAGCTATCCTAACCTCTCCTGATGGGCGTACCTGGACGGGTCAAGCCTTGGATTCCGTACAAAAAATATATCTTTTAGCTATTGCTGGGTCAGAAACACAATTAGTCGCAGTGGGAAACAATGGCACGGTTCTGACCTCTCCTGATGGAATGACCTGGACATCCCAAACTTCAGGTACCTCGCGAAGGCTGAATAGTATTGTCTGGTCAGGAAAGCAATTTATCGCAGTAGGAGACAATGGCACAATTTTGTCTTCTCCTGATGGGTACACCTGGATACGCCGATATTCGGCAAGCGCTTCGCAAATATTTTCCGGTGTTGCTTGGTCAGGAAAAAAATTTGTTGTAGTGGGAATTAATGCGATTCTGACATCTTCAGATGGAATTTCCTGGACATCTCATGGCCTAAATTCACTACCGGTACAGCTTAGTGCTCTTTTCACTGATGTTACCTGGGCGAGGTCACAGTTTGTTGCAGTTGGGTATGGTGGATTAATCCTGTTCTCTCCTGATGGGGAAACTTGGACAACCCAAGCCTCGGATAGTGAAGTCTCTCTTTTCGGTATTGCTGGATCGCAGTCACGGTTTGTTGCGGTGGGACAGGCTGGTACCATTGTTGCCTCTCCATAATTGTAAATCCCAACATTATCATGGCAAAAATCCAACAATTATCCTAGCGAATAAGCGGTTCCAGAGTGGTTTGCCCACCAGAATAGTTGTTGTAAAAGGACCAGTTTAATGTTGAGATTTACACTTCAGCAGACTATAAAATACATGTTCATCATCTTTTCCTTCAACCAACAGATAGTTTTTAGATCCTTCACTACTGGACAGGTCACCATTCATGTTCAACGCACCTCAATCTGCTCACGGGTAGCGATACCCAACTTTCGCTCATCAAACAATGTAACACCTATCTCACCATCTCTATTTTCCAAACGAATAAGCATTCCTTTTTCACCATGATCCCCCTGGGTAGCCTGTTGGAATGCTTCAATGCAATCCCAACTATGGGTAGTAGCAAAAACTTGAATATTAAGACGATGGGCAACTTGAAAGATTAGATGCCACATATCTGGCAGTACAGAGTAGTGAAGGCCATTCTCAAATTCATCAATAAGCAACAATCCATTCCTGGCATTTGCCAGAGCCAAAGCTATCCCAAGCACACGCTGCATACCATCCCCCAAACTTCGAAGAGGAATGGGTTCATCAATACCTGCTACTCTCAAAATTGGCATGGGTATACGATCTCGCTCCTTAGCGACAAAATCCTCCACAAGTCGTTCCCCCGAATTCGTCTCCCCCGCAAGGCTTAGGCGCTCAACACCAGGGGCAACAATACGTAGAGCAGCAAGCACATCATCCTCTAGTTCTGTGAGCACAATGCTATCCCAAAACTCTCCTATCAATCCCCGGTCCAACCCATTTGATGTTATCGCCACGCAGTTAAGAGTAGGTGTCTCCAGCTCTGATCGTAAGCCAGGCCTAAAAGGATAGGTTCTCCTCTGTTTCCCTAATTGAATAATGAAACGTGGAACAGGGTTCTCAACCGTATCATACTCTTCTGGCTGTAACAATCGTGTTTTTGACCCTCCACTCTCATCAGCTTGTGTCACAAACCACCCAACACTAATTGAAAGCGTTTGTTCCGAAGAACTATCTGGACCGATACGAATAGGCTCCGTCAGCACTCCAATTTCCCGACGGCCATAGAACAGATATTTAAGACTTTTCACGTCAACAGCACGAATTGTTCGTCGATAGCTACTATATATACTTTCATCGCGGAGACGCAGCATTTCCCATATAAACGAGGGATGAGCATTATGTCCGTAAAGTTGTAATGCTTCTAGAAGACTCGACTTACCAACATTATTTTTCCCCACAATCAGATTGACCCGGCCTAACTGCCCAATCTGTAAATGGCGGAAGCCACGAAATCCTTGAATTTCAAGTGAGTTCAGGATGAGGTTTCCCATCATAAATCCTCTTCCCCTGTATCAAAGCAAACATTTTATCGTCTCTGCACACTATTGTGGACGTTACGGCCATTATAACATGTTTGTATTCACATCTCCTCAAGCAATATCTCCACACAAAAATGCCCAGGGCCTCGAAAAAAAACCCTGGACAAATGCACAAGCCCACAATAACTAGCTCTTCCCCGATACATAATGCATCTCGTAACGGCCCCTTAGCACCTTCTTATCGAATTTACCCACACTCGTCTTGGGAACCGCATCGATGAATACTACATCGTCAGGGAGCCACCATTTAGCAACCTGAGGACGTAGATGCTCGATAATCTCTTCTTTTGTGATCTTTCCCACAAATTCGGGCTTAGCTACGACAAAGGCCAGGGGCCGTTCTGACCAGGTTGGATGCGGGGTACCTACGACACATGCCTCCAACACTTTAGCATGTCCCATAATCAAACCTTCTAGCTCAACTGAGGAGATCCATTCACCACCTGATTTCACAAGGTCCTTGGTGCGATCGACAAACTGAAGCATTCCATCTTCATCAACTACCGCAACATCTCCAGTACGTAGCCAGCCATCAGCAAATTTGGCATCAGATTCGCTATCATTGTAGTAAGCACGCGCAATCCAGGGACCACGTACCTGTAGTTCACCAAAGGCTTGACTATCCCAGGGAACTTCTTGTCCCGTCTCAATACTCACCACGCGGAAATCAACTCCTGGCAAGACCGTACCCTGCCTGGCTTTGATACGAAACTGCTCTTCCAGTGACAAATCTTCATGATGTTTACGTAAATGGCAAATTGACGCCAAAGGAGAGGTTTCGGTCATTCCCCAGGCATGCACAAGGTTGATATTCTTATGATATAACCCTTCGATTAAAGATATCGGAGCAGCAGCACCACCACAATAAATGCCACGAAGTGCAGAAAGATCAATCGACGTATCCTCTTTCCCCAACAAATGCAAGAAGCCAATCCAGATCGTCGGGACACCTGCTGCAACAGTCACACGCTCCTGGGACATAAGTTGAGCTATTCTGAGCGGGTCCATAAAGCGCCCCGGCAAGACCAGTTTTGAACCTGTCAGGGCTGCCGCATGAGGAAAGCCCCAGGCATTTGCATGAAACATCGGCACAATAGGCAGTGTCACATCACGCTCAGAGAGGGCCGGACCATCGGCAAGACCAATACCCATAGAATGCAGAAAGATCGAACGATGACTATATACAACCCCTTTAGGGTTTCCGGTTGTGCCAGAGGTATAACACATAGCAGCAGCACTGTTTTCATCGAGAGCAGGCCACTTATATGTAGTCGGTTGATCAGTAATAAAAGTCTCATAATCAACTGAGGGTTGCAGTTTACTCGTTGGCTGAGGTCCATCACCCATGATGACATACAGCTTTACGGTTGGCAGTTGATCCACCAGCGCTTCCAGAGCCGGCACAAGATCTTCATCGACGAAGATGATCTTGTCCTGGGCATCGTTGACAATGTAAACTAACTGCTCAGCAAAGAGACGAATGTTAAGCGTGTGCAGAACAGCCCCCATACAGGGAACAGCAAAATAGAGTTCAAAATGACGGTAGGTATTCCAACCAAAAGTTGCGACACGCTCTCCTTCTGTAACTCCCGCCTGTTGAAGCGCATGAGCAAGTTGCATGGAGCGCTTGCCCCACTCACCATAGGTATAACGATGTGGTTCACTTTCGGTCTGTGTCACAATTTCTTTACGTGAAAAAATGCGTGTGGCACGGTCAAACGCATGCTGTAAAGTCAGGGGATAATCCATCATCAAGCCTTGCACGGGAAGAACCTCCTCAGCGAAGTTGAAGCACGTAGAACACTCTAAAGGCACCATGTAGTGTAACCTCAATGGCATTATACACTACTTTTCACCCAAACAAGGCAAGTGAGATTAAAGAAACCTTTGCGAGCAACAGGATTTCTCACCATTTTTA
>CAWFFV010000012.1:0-16498 GCA_963814985.1 uncultured Chloroflexia bacterium
TTCTTACGCCAAATACGAAAGTCAGAAAATGCGGTTGAGTTTAAACGGCGTTTTTCCGAAGGTAGGTAATCGCATCAAATAAAATAGCCAGTAGGTTACGTTTGATAGCAATACGTACTCTACTGGCTATATTTTTATGGCTCTCTACTAATCTCCTGCTAGTATCGCCACCGGCTTATCGTTCGTAAACGGTGTATACCAGCAAGGCTTGAGCCATATATGCTTCGGGTCGGGCGGCCGTGGCTGTGTAGTGAACAAGAAGTGTGAGCCAATAGATCTAGGCACTTCTTTCTCTACCCATTGCCGCAGTTTATCTCGCCGTTTCTCGCCTTCAAAGGTTATGAAGGCAATAGTGATGGAGTTGACCCCGTAGCGTGTTTTATACCAACCAGAGGCTATCATAGCATCGTAGGCGTGAGCTTTGCGGCGTATAATTTCCTCTGCCTCTGTACCACTATCTTGTTCAATGAGAATAGGCGTGCGGCGTTGCCTGCCACCTGGTAGTGCTTGGCGGAAGTCAAGGAACAAGTCTGGCACTGTACCGTACGACTCACCATGCCTCGTGGTCTTAAATGGCTCATGGGCAAGCTCACGCTCCACCATAAAGAACTCTAGGGCGTAGCTTGGCACCTGCCGCTGGAGGTTGCAAGCAGAAATAAGCACATCGTTAACGTCTAAGTGATGGAGCAGGTGCAGATAGCTCTGCCCGATTTCCTTGCCTGGGCGGTACGAACTGTTGACGGCGAAACCGATACTCTTTATGTATTCAACCCCTTTGTTACCAAGCACATAATAGTACGGTGAGCGATACTGTGCGGTCGGCCTGGCGTCGAACTGCACGTAGCCGTGGTCAGCTATACTCTCAACGGTGACAAAGTGAGGATTATATGGTAGAGTAGAAAGGAAGGAAAAGAGACAAGCCAGCGAGAAGGAGGAAAGCAGATGCTCCATCTGAGCTTCACAGAAGAAGAAGTCAAAGAACTGAACTATCAACGGTATCACCACCCACATCCACGAGTGCAAACGCAGTCCCACACAAGTTGGCCTCTTTCTCAAAAAGTTGGGACTCAAGCGTTTAAAAACGGCTGCTGTGCCAGCCAAGTATGATGCCGATCAGCAAGCAACGTTTAAAAAAACGAACTGGAGCCTCGTCTAGAGCAAGCCAAAGCAGGAACCAGAACGGTCTTTTTCGTCGATGCCGCTCATTTCGTGTTGGGAAGCTATTTAGGTTGGCTGTGGTGTTTTGTGCGTGTGGTGGTACGTGCTCCCAGTGGACGACAACGGTTCAACGTCTTGGGAGCCTTAAACGCCATCACCCATCAACTGATCACCGTGACCAATGAGAGCTACATCAATTCACTCAGCGTGTGCTCCTTATTGGAGAAGATTGCTTTACTTGGCTTGCAGAGGCCGATGACTCTCGTGATGGATAATGCTCGCTATCAACGCTGTCGTCTCGTGATGGAGAAAGCCAGAGAGTTAGACATCGAACTCCTCTTTCTCCCACCCTACTCACCCAACCTTCATCTCATTGAGCGGCTGTGGAAATTCGTGAAAAAGGAATGTTTGTATGCTACCTACTATGAGCACTTCGGATTGTTCAAGCAAGCGATTACCACGTGCTTGTCGGAAACGACTGGCCGCCATCTATCTGCTCTCCGCACGCTCTTGACACTTGAATTTCAGACACTCCAACCCGCAAGTTGTGACCTTTGAAAGTATAAACATAAAGGGGAAGCTTTATGCTCGGCTACGTCATTTATGCTCCGTTGTTTTTAGTGCTTATCGGATTTCTCCTTTCGTTAGGAGGAATTGGCTGAGCCACATGGCAGGTATCGGGATGCTCAATGGAAGAGGCGAAATCATCGCTGGAGCGGGAGTTGTACTTGTGGTAGTGGGTACTGTTCTCGGCCATATCATCTGAGAACAGTGCCCTTGTTTATCCGGTTAACAGAGCGTTAGCCGGCTTTTTAGTATGTGAGAACAGAACATTTATTTAATGCTTGGAGTTAGAGAATAATTGGATATATAAGATATAGCCAATTAGGCCCGTACCAACATCCGTGTCACCAAGTGCCATTTGCGAGCAACAGCGAAAGGAGGCCGTAAATCAGAGCTGATCGTTTTCTGCCCTGATCTCTTCCAGACTCTCTTCCAACGCTTTAATATCCGGCAACTGATTCTTGAGATCCTCAGGCAGTTCTTCATTAGTCTGGTATGTTGCTACACCAATAGGGCTACTCACGCCCTGCAAGGCATACTCAGCCGTAACCTTATTCTTACCCTTGCATAGTATGAGACCTATTGTTGGGCTATCGCTAGCGTGTTTTACCTGCCTATTTACAGCAGTGAGATAAAAACTAAGCTGACCGACGTACTCAGGCTTAAATACACCTGATTTTAGTTCAATAACGACATAACGGCGCAAATGGGTGTGGTAGAAAAGAAGGTCAATATAAAAGTCATTATTCCCGACTGTTATGTGGTAGTTACTGCCAACAAAACTAAAACCGGTACCCAACTCTAGCAAGAAGCGTCGTATATGGGCAAGCAGGGCACTTTGAAGATGACGCTCTTTGTTATCGTCGTTAGTGGTAATGAAGTCGAAGACATAAGGGTCTTTGAGCAGGTATTCGGCAAGGTCTGAATCGAGAGCAGGTAGGGTGGCTTTGAAGTTAGTAAGCGCTTTACCCTGTCGGTGGTAAAGATTAGTCTTAATTTGTAGCTCTAGGATATTATGACTCCAACCATGTTCAGCAGCTTTTTGCATATACCAGAGACGCTCGTCATGATCTTTCAGCTTGTCCAGAATGACGGTGTTGTGAGACCAGGTGATTTGTGCAGACACCGTCTGCACAAATTGCCCGTCTGGATACGCTTCGGCAAATGCCCGCATATACTTGAGGTTTCTGGGTGAGAAGCCGCGCATTTCCGGAAACTCAGCATGTAGGTCTTGTGAAAGTTTGTCTATAACCTTCGCGCCCCAGCCTTCTTTCTGTTGGCGTTCCAGAATGTTTCGGCCAATGTGCCAATAAAGCAATATAAGTTCACGATTAACAGCAACAAGTGCTTTTAGTTGTGCTTGTTGCACCTGCTCTTTAATAGAGCCGAGGAAGCTCTGGTAATCCGATGGGAGGAGTGGTTCTGCCATTTAGGAATATTGTATCAGAAGGAGGAGGTTATCAATAGAAACTATGACGTATCCATAGTAAGAGTATCTAAAATTCAAACCTAATTTGAAGTTAATGAGATTTGCAATATGAGCCACTCTCTAGTAGAGTTTTAGATATTGTAGGAAGCTCTACAAGTATTCTCAGATGGAGGTGGCAATATGCCCCAAGACGATTCTCCAGAAATCAAAGAACTGCGTCGTCGGATGCGCGAAGGCCGACAACCATTACTGCAAGCCGTTCGTGAAGCATATCCGTCTTATCTTCTCGCCCGCAAGGGTCTTGAACGTAAGAATAGTGAAGTCCGCGAACAGCTAGGTTTGCTGAATAACAAATTCAGCGCCAGCATTAAAAAGCTGCGTGAGTCAGCCCGCAATACTGATGATAGCGGTGAAGGCATGATTCTGCTTTATGAGGAAATGAGCAAGCAGGCAAAAGCCGTCGCTGGGTTCATCGACAAAGAGTTACCTGGCCTCACAAAGCTATTTAAGCCTGTCAGTGACGCCTTCGCCGCGTATAGTGGATCGCTTGATGGCTACAACACTTACATGAAGCAGTGGGCTGGTAAGCTGCCCGAATCTGATCTTTCCGGCAGGGCACTTGAACTCGTTAAGCAAGAGATAGAGAGAGACCTCCGGTAATATTCAGCCTCACATGGGGGAGTTAAAGTCTCGCCCAACGTGAGGCTTTAACATTTATATCAGCTTTCGGTATTCTGTTCACTCTCCTGTATAAATTTATCCAGCTCAGAACGCTTAATGCGCACAGCACTCCCACCCAGCTTGATAGATTTGAGTTGTTTCTTCTTTATATACCTGCGAATAGTATCTGGATGCAATTGCAGTTCAGTGGCGACTTGGTCAATGGTAAGTAGTTCATCTGGCATTGGTAAGATCCTCCTCGTTAAAAGTGATTAGATTCTACTCTTTTAGATTACTGTCGTCAATAGTCCGATTTTATACGTAATAACCTGCAAACCTTGACAAATTGCTGAAAAAATAGGTATAATCTCAGTGCGTCCGATTTTGGGCAGCAAAAAGGGGTATCGCCCGATTACAGCCCGTACGAAACCCCTTTTCTAGAACCGTTTTCACTAGCTCTAAGTCGACAACCACAAACAACTCCGTCATCTAGATCCGGGGCTGAATAGTATAGTTCCACTCCGGATGAAAAGCATCGCCGGTTATGTTAATCGTTTTCATTTGCTCACTACTGATCTTCTTGCCTGTCTCGTAGTCATGAGTGTCCAATACAGCTTCAATTGTCAATCCACCGTTGGTGGTGGTATGCCTGATGTATTCCAGGATCACCTCGTATGCTACGAGCGGCTTGGCCCGCCAGTTGATGTTAATGAAACTGAACATCTCATGCTCGATGGCGTTCCACTTCGATGTCCCTGGTGGATAGTGACAGACATGCACTCTCAGCCTTGTTCGGTTGGCAAATTGCTGCAAGCACCACTTCCAGAGCCGGTTGTTTGAGCTATTACTACTGCCATTGTCGCAGAACAGTTGGATGGCTGTGGCGCCTGGGTAGTCTGTCCTCCCCCTCGTGTACCACCAGCTGGTCAGTGAGGCTACGGCGAACTCGGCGGTATTATGATCAATACCCACGTTCACGAAGCCTTGTTTCTTTAATACGTCATACACGCCATATGGTATGGCTTTCCGTGTTCTGGTTCTGCCTGCTTTTGTTTTTTCTTTCTGACCGAAGTCATAAACGTCCACCTTGGTATCTTCCCCTGGGGGCATCCATTCCCTGCCCGCGTTCTTCATGTTCCCGATCTTTTCGGTTTTCTTGGCGTCTATGGACAGGATGGGAAAGCCCTGGAGCTGAGCTTTCAGCCCTTGCATGTTGATGTGATTGAACTGAGCGTCCCGATCAGGATGATCAGTCTTGCCTTCGATGTCTTTCTTATTGGCTTTCAGAGCAAAGCCTTTGTCTTTGAGAATCCGGCGAATGGTTTCTCGCCCTACGGTGAAACCCCGTTTGGCGACCGCGGCAGCGATGTGGGCAATAGAATGGCTCGTCCACTTGATGAGCACTCGTTTATCTGTCTTTGGGTTGGCGGCAGTCTCAATCATCTCAGTCAGGCCTGGTCGATGCGCTTCCAGTTTCTTCCGGCCACCACCGGGACGGCGGATTTGATCTCCTTGAAGCGTTGTACCTGATTCGATCTCTTTAATCCCTTGGTTGATGGTGTCACGGTTCATGCCTGTGGCGCGGGCAAAGGCAGTGACTCCACCAAAACCATAAGCTTTGGCCTCACGGGCGGCGTAATAGCGTTTCTGTTTCTCATTGAGCTCCGGCAGGGTATCCCGCCATTTTTGTTCGATGCTTAGTTGTTTTCTGGTCATAGTACATCTACGATACCACACCTTGGTTAGATGACGGAGTTATTTGGGGTTATCGACTAAGTGGTATTACGCCACAGGGAGCGGCTTCTGTCAAGGAAAGGAGCGAGATGGCTACTCAGCATAAGCAGTATGTAGCCGACGTAGCAGACCCAGGGATATTCGCACGAGCGCCTATACCTGGTAAGGCAGACATCCCACGTCGTCGTACTGCAAGCAAGCCACCAACTCAAAAACAAATTTACATCACGTCTGACATCCGCAAGACCGAAGAACCTATTGAGATTGTTGTTAAACACATTAATTCGCTACCTAATTGGGCGCTCCCAATGGGCAGCGCGATGCTAGCGGTATTCCTATTACTACTTGCATGTTCGCTAGTAGTCATCCCTGCATTCACTGCCCTGCAAGATCAGTGAAAGTATGGCAACGCCAGAGTCAGTTATCAGCAACTCAACATTCTAGGTAAGCAACGTGACTTCCTGGGTATCGGCTACAAAGGCCACATCGAAGTGATCGAGTTAGCTAATCCAGACGACAAAAACAGTAAAGCCTCCATGTATGTCGCACCTGAAGCATTCGCAGACGGGCAGAGCCGCGTAGTAACCATGCAACTTATGGACGTCAATCACGATGGTATAGCCGACCTGGTGCTGCAAGTTGAAGGCTCGGACGTATCACCAGTTTTGTATGGACTGCCTAATGGCACGTTTCAGTGGAACCCACCACAGAAAGGATAAATCAATGGATGGTTTACAACCTAAAGACGGCATCACTGTTATTCGCACTCGTGACACGCATTTCTCTGAGGGCTTCCAGCAAGGCTACCTCGACTTTATTCAGGCATACCAGGGAACGTCAATCAGCGACGAGGAGATTCACACCTTTATTGCTGCCAATATCTACAACATCCGCAAACAAAACCGCTACAATGGCGGGTATGTGCTTGGGTGGGTGTACGGTTTGTTTCAAGATTACCGTCCAATGGAGATCGCTGCTAAGGTAGAGGCGCTTCTACAGGAGGCGTAAGAGTGAGAGGGTACGAAGTTTCGTACCCTCTCAGGCGTATATGGGGGACGCGATGATTTTAAACCAGACAGGAGATAAAGGGTCGTAGGGAAAGCCGCTATAGCGGTTGCTTGCAATGCATTGATCCAAAGTTTGCGATCTTGCTTGTGATGTTTTTACACTTTGTTCATTTTAATCATTTTTTACTTGATTAGTCGATTAGTTTGCGGGTAGGATTTCGAGGAAGCAACACTATGAATAAAGGACAGGATCGTCGCCCATGCCCAATTCTCATGTTTCTTCCTCGATGTATGCCCGCTCGAAGGAGTTTTATCACATGGAGCATACACTAGTTATTGCCGGATACGTCAGAAATTCCGATCCCAGTAAGAAAGATACCGAAGTTCTGAATGCCCAGAAGGAAGCATTACGCACTTATGCCAAAGAAGTGTATGGCGTGGATATCCCACCTTATCTTATGTATGAAGACGCCATTTCAGCATTAAAACATCCGTACTGGGAGCGGGAAGGGTTAATGAAAGCCTGGGACGATGCGGAGAATAGGCGGTTTGACATTATTCTTTGTACTGAATTTTTCAGGATCGCCCGTAAAGGCAATGAGCAGGCAGCGGTTATTCAGTACTTCAAACGGTTCGATGTTGAAGTGGTCTCTATCACTGAAAAATTTGAAGACACCGCAGATGGTCGGTTGCTTCATGCAGTCCAGGGATTCCTCGGTGAAATCGAAGCTGAGAAGACACGCATCAGAACCAGTCGAGGGAAACGCCACCGCGCCAGTATGGTATTAACCGGCCAAGGCCGTAGAACCTACGGGCTGAAGTTTGTTGATACCAAACAATACGTCAAAGCCTATTATGTCCCCAGCACAGATGTTATTGCAGTAATTGATGGCAAAGAATGGACAGAAGTGGATGTGCTCATGTTTGAAAAAAAGCTTTGTCTGGAAGGGGTAAGTGCGCGGCAAATCGCTATGAGACTGACTGAGATGGGTATTCCAACTCAGCAGGGTAATAAGGATTGGAATCGTGGTGTTGTTCTTCAACATCTCACAAATGGTAACTATCGGGGTTATCCTTACGCGACCAATTACCGGAAAACCAGAGAAGGCTCAAATTCTTTCCGTAAGACAACGCCAGAGGAGCAGATCCCTTTACCCGAAGGCCTTTTTCCCTGCCTTATAACTCCTGATGAGTTTGAGGTAATTCAAATGCAGTTGCAAAGGAACAAAGAAATGTCCCCAAGAAACGACCACCGACCAAACGACTCACTCCTGCGGGGGCTTGTCTATTGTGGGATTTGCAAAAGGAAAATGCACTTGAGTCGTTATGGCATCCGTGGCGTTGATTATCAATGCAAGCAGAATTGGGGAAAAAATGCAGATCTCATCCATCATCATAGTGTAAGTATAAGTGCTGCTAACCTGGACAGCGCAATCTGGGAGTTTGTGCTGTCCTACATAGAGACACCGACTCTTATTAGAAAGCATATCAATGCCATGCGTGACCAGGTTGGTAATAAGGACAGAAGCGTTGCTCTAGAATTGCATCTTGCCGAGACAAAAGAAAAAATCATCAACCTGCTTGCAGTTGCCGAGGATGCCAGAGGCGAAACAACACGCCAGCTTTACCGTGAACGGTTAGCAAAGCTGGAACATGATATGCGAGAGACGGAAATATTGCTGGCACGCTTATCGAACAATACCCAGCGAAACCAGAAACTGCTTACCGCCCTCGACAAGTTCGAGGCATGGGCGCTAACGCAGCAAGAGTTCCTGCGTGATCCAGACTACGAAATCACGAAGGAGGATAAGCGGGCTATTCTGCTCGTTATGGGAGTAAAGGCGACTATATGGCCGAGCGAGGGCTACCCCCAGCGTACCCAATTTGAAATTTCACCGCCCGATATTCAACGGTTTTGTGACTTTAATTTCCAGTAGCGCATGTAGCCTTGAACCGTCATCTGGCTGCTTGTAGCGATTTCGTAGCGGTTCAGGCTGTGTGGATCAGATGTGATACGTTGTAACTCAAGCTCAGTAGACGCTCTAAGCATTGCAATAATTTCTGCCTCGTCCTGCCCGGAGCGCATAGCATTCAACACGAAATCTCCCAAAGAATAAAGTTTCTTACGCAATCGCTCAAGATGGTAGGCGGGGTTTTTCGTTGGGCCAAAGTGTGCCAGATAGAGCACGTCAGGTCTCAGTCGTTTGATTTTGTCGATACTTTCTGACCATGTCTCTATATCCAGATCAGGTGGAGGCGTTGGCGGTCGCACATAATCGACGCCCGGCAAGCGTACCCCGGCTACATCTCCAGCAAACAGGTTTCCCGTGTGAACATCAAAGAAGATGACATGATGGATTGCATGCCCTGGAGTATAATGCACCTCCAGACGACGATCGGCCACATTGAGAATAGTATTCCCATCTATGGTCTGTAGACGATCCTGGGGGACTGATTCAATCTCTCCCCAAAGCTCGTGCATACGTTCTCCGAAGATACGAGTTGCGCTTGCAACAACCTTTGTGGTGTCCAGCAGGTGTGGTGCGCCTTTGCTATGTGCGTACACCTTGGCCTTTGGCATATGATGGAGCAAGGAACCAACAACTCCTGCATGATCCAGATGGACATGGGTCACAAGCAGGTGTGTGACCTCCCTGGGATCAAAACCTGCTTCGCGGATGCCGGCAAGTAATGCTTCAATTGTGCTGCCAGGACCCGGGTCAATCAGCGCTATTTCATTGCTGCCAGCTAGTAGATAGGAACCTATAATTGTATGTTCCCCCTGGAATGGCAGAGAAATCTGCCATGTGCCAGGACTCAGTTGAATAACATCTGTCAAGGAATGCTCCTTACTTTTTCGTAGAGATAGTTTTTGCTTGAGTGAACAACAGGAGATAATCTCTCCCGCCCGCCTTTGAGTCAGTTCCAGACATATTGAAACCTCCAAAGGGGTGGACACCAACTAATGCACCAGTACACTTGCGATTAAAGTACAGGTTGCCGACGTGATACTCTTTTTTCGTTCGGTCAATGCGTTGCGGATCATGTGAATAGAGTGCACCTGTCAGACCGTACTCGGTGTCATTGGCGATATGCAGAGCATGATCAAAATCCTTAGCCTTGATAACAGATAGCACCGGTCCAAAAATTTCCTCTTGAGCAATGCGTGCATGGGAGTCTACGTCAGCGATAATCGTTGGTTCGATGAAGTAGCCTGGGCCATGATGTCCGCCTCCGGTCACTAGATGTCCCTCACTCTTGCCAATTTCGATATACTCAACAATCTTCTGCATAGCACTCTCATCAATAACAGGTCCCATAAAGATGCCTGGTTGAGTAACATCGCCGATGGTTAACTGTTTCGTCTTTGCGATCACCTTCTGTAAAACCTGATCATAGACCTGCTCAACGATAATAGCGCGTGAGCCTGCGGAACATTTCTGTCCCTGGAAGCCAAATGCAGAGGCGACGATGCCTGTTGCGGCTGCTTCCAGATCTGCGGTTTCATCTACAACCACAGCATCTTTGCCACCCATTTCCAGGACTGAGCGTTTCAGCCAGCGTTGTCCCTTTTGCAGCTTTGCGGCCCGTTCATAAATACGCAGACCAACATCGCGTGAACCTGTAAAGGCGATAAAACGTGTCTGTGGATGATCAACCAGGGCATCGCCGATCACCGAACCTGACCCCGTAAGAAAGTTAACCACTCCTGGAGGGAGTCCTACCTCTTCTAGAATGTGCATGAACTGTGCAGCGGCGGCGGGTGATGTACTTGCAGGCTTGAGAACGACGGTGTTTCCTGCTACAAAGGCAGCACTGGTCATACCAGCCATAATGGCGGAAGGGAAGTTCCAGGGAGGGATGACCGCACCTGCGCCTAGTGGGATGTAGGTGAGCTGGTTATCCTCGCCTTCAAAAGGAATGATGGGTTGTTTGCCAGCCAGACGTATCGCCTCGCGGGCGTAGAATTCCAGAAAGTCAATGGTCTCAGCGGTATCAACATCGGCCTCGACCCAACTCTTGCCAACTTCATAGATCATCCAGGCATTAATAATGAAGCGGCGTTGACGCATGACATCGGCTGCTGCAAAAAGATAGCTTGCACGCTCTTCTGCCGGAGTGTGTTTCCATGTCTCAAATATGGTTGCAGCGACCTGGACCGCTTCATTTGCCTGCTCTACAGTCGCACGTTGAAAATAACCGATAACCTGATCAGGCTGGGAAGGATTGATAGAAGCGAAAGTATTCCCCTCCAGCCAGTTTCTTGCCTCCAATGATCAGCGGGTAGCTGCGTCCCAGTTCACTCTTGACCTGTTCGAGTGCCTCGATCTGGGCACGTTTATGCTCTTCTTTTGTAAAATCTGTAAAGGCTTCGTTTCTAAATGCCGTTTGAGCACGTGATGTAGTGCTTTCAAAGACTGTTGCCATGAAATTGCTCCTTGAACACGTCATCGTGTAGATTGGCGACCTTATAGGCTTTCAACTGTGCTTATATTCTATCATTACTGCCGTAAATCGTCCGAAGGAGGCAGTATTCTAGATGGCATTTACCACGAGAAGTTCCCCAAAGTGTGATAGTTGTGTGATCCTCTTCTTCCAGGCTGTGAGAATACTGTAGTAAAGGCCAGGCAATATCACACTCTCCTCACAGGGAGAGATAGATCCCTCTCCATGCTCACTTTCATCTTGACAATGGCTCACCTGTCAGCTATCATTCTCTCTAGAGATAAACCGTTTGTCGGTCTAAGAAAGGAGAGAATAGTGACACGAAGTGTCAACGCACAGGAATATGCCGAGAAGCGCAATGCCATCCTGGATGTGGCGATGCGATACATTGCGACCAAAGGCTATGAGCAGATGACGACCCAGGACATCCTGGAGGGCCTCCAGATTTCCAGGGGAGCGTTCTATCACTACTTTGAGTCCAAGCAAGCATTGCTGATGGGACTGGTTGAACGCATCGGAGAGCAAGCCGAACAACTTGTGCTTCCTATCGTCTCTGATCGCGAGATGTCTGCCCAGGACAAACTGCTACGCTTCTTTGCCGTGCTCGATCAACACAAAAGAGCCAACAAGGACCTGCTGTTCGCATTTATGCGCGTCTGGTATGCCGATGAGAATGCCCTCTTTCGCCAGAAACTCTACCTGCCCGTATCAAACGACTCACTCCCTGGCTCTCGCAGATCATTCAGCAGGGAGTCGCAGAAGGCGTTTTCGCCACTCCCTATCCTGACCAGGCAGCGAGAATGATCATCTCCCTGCTTGAAGATCTGGGATATGCTATCGTCGAACTCCTCTTTGTAGAGGAGGGCAAGCACCTCGACTTTTCTCGGGTGGCTCAGATTGGTGAGGCGACGGCTGACGCGCTGGAGCGTGTACTGGGCATGAAGCCGGGTTGCTTGCGGCAGTCCTGGAGCGAAGATCTCTCGCACTGGCAGGCCATCTTAGCGTGATTCGACCGCCGGAAGGAAGAACACCCGGAGCACCTGCCAGGCAAGACAGCAGGTGCCCAAACACGTTCGTACTGAACGCGTAGCGCGCGATGTAAGGAATCCGAAGAACGAGCTTTGTACACTTTATGACGACTCTCATGTAGGGGCTACATCGACTTTTTCGTGTTCAGAGAAAATAGCGAAGGAAAAAAGATATGACAACCCAAGAGCCTGCAATTGTAATTGAGAACCTGGCGAAATCATATGGCCACGTGCAGGCCGTACGCGGCATCTCGATGAGCATTGAGCGCGGGGAAATCTTTGGTTTCCTGGGACCCAACGGCGCGGGCAAAACCACGACCATCCGCTGCATGCTCGACGTAATCCGTCCCAGTTCGGGCGCAATCCGGGTACTGGGTCTGGATGCACAGAACGATACTCATGCGCTGCACCAGCACATCGGCTACCTGCCCGGCGATGTGCGTCTGCCAGGGCGCATGACGGGCAAACAGGTCATTAACTACTTCGCGAACCTGCAAGGACGTGAGCCGGTGCTGCTGAATCATCTGATCGAACGCTTCGACGTAGAGATGAAGCGCCCATTGAAGGGATACTCCAAAGGCATGAGGCAGAAAATTAGTGTTGTACTGGCCTTTATGTGCGATCCAGATGTGCTGATCCTGGACGAGCCGACCTCCGGTCTCGATCCGCTTCTGCAAAAGGTCTTTAACGAGTTCCTGCTGGAAGAGCAGGCCCGTGGCAAAACTATCTTCATGAGTTCGCACATCATGAGCGACGTGGAGAAAGTCTGCCAGCGCGTGGCGGTGATCCGCAACGGAGAGATAGTGACTCTCGAAGAGGTGGAAGCCCTGCGTAAGAAGGCGGGCCAGCATGTAATAGTCGAGTTCGGCGACGCGGTAGCGGAACAAGAGTTGGAGCGCATTCCTGGCGTGAGCGCGCTGACAAAAACCAATGGCACCTATCATTTTAACATCAGCGGCAGTATGGACCTGTTGATTAAGGCACTCGGCCAGCACGAGGTAATCCGCCTGACTTCCCAGGAAGCGCCGCTGGAAGAGGTATTCTTGAAGTTTTATGAGGAGCCGGAAAAGACTGCTCCGGTGGCATAATGTGCCGTGGCTCAACAAGGAGATATGGACATGGCGACAACAGCTAAAAGCGTTCCAGTCACGAAGAAACGTGTGCAGGGCCTGAGTGTGACCGCACAGGCGATCACCAACAGCAGCGCGCCACTCGGCATAGCCTGTTTTTATGGACTTTTTATCCTACTCATTCTGGCTCCGATCTACCCGGTGATGGCCCAGGCCAACTTTCAGGCTATTATGAACTCAGATATCTTCTCGGCCATACTCGGTGGGCACCTGACCAGGCTCTTTAGCTTCTCAGCACTCCTGGCCGTTGAGGTTTTCAGTTCCATCTATGGCCTGCTCTTTGGTGGCTTCGTGGCCTGGATAGGAGGTGCGGTTCTGCCTGTTACCATCGAGGATGGCACGCTCGACCTGGTGCTCTCTCGCCCGATCAGCCGCACGCGTTACTACCTGGAAAGCTGGTTTGCCGTGCTGATTGGCACGGTGATCATCAGTCTGGTGCTTGCCTTAGGGGTCTGGATTGACACGTTTATCGTCAGCAATCCTGGGGTCGACTGGCCGTGGATGTGGCTCACCCTGCTCGTTCAATGGACCTTCCTCTTCTGCGCGGCGGGTCTGGGCATGCTCTGCGGCTCCTTCATCAATGCCAGTCGGACAGCCGGGGGAACAGCGGTGGGCATCGTTGTGCTGGGTTATCTGATCAACACCTTTGGCGGCCTCTCCAACCAGTTCCAATGGGTGCTCAAGATCAGCCCGTTCTACTACGCCCCGGCCATCGACCCGCTGATCAACCATCACCTGACCTGGTGGTATCCCTGGGTTCTGGTAGCTGTCGGCCTGATGTGTGGGATCGCTGGGTTGGTGGTGTTTAACAGGCGGGATTTGCCAATGATCTAACAAAGAGTACAATCATCCTACCAACAGATTCAATTTCCGATCTCCATCTCAAAGAATAACTACTCAGGTCTGCTCCCCGCCTGCGGTGGCTCGCCCCTCGTTTTGTGTGGATTGTGAGGGTTGCAGCGCAACCCTCACAATCCACACAAAACGGCCAGCGAAGCGCCTTAGGCGCTGAGAAATCAGGAAAAAGGAACCTGAGTAGTTACAAAAAATCACTGAGCCACATTGATGAGAAAATAGTCACAGAGAAATATAAAGAAACAAAATGAAACGTTATGAAACAATGGAAGAGAGTATTTATTTCGATTCCTCGCCTGAAACAGTATTTCCGCACAGCATGGAAAGAAGGAGTTTCCGTGCTCCCAAGAGTTCTCTGTGACTTTGTGCCAATTCCTCCTTTTTAGAGGTACCAGTGAAACGTACCACCCGCAAAACATGGGTTGTTCATCCAGCTCTTATGGTTGTTGTCCTGATAATCGCTCTACTGGCGGCTTCGCAGTCCCTGTATGGCACATCCATTGCTCACGCTACATCAAGTTGGTCTACTCTTCATGGACACCTTGTCTCAGTTCTCAGACATCAGTCTCCTATGCATGCCACAGCGAGCGAGAATACCCTTCAACTCTCTGTCGCACTCAATTTGCGTAACCGTAGTGCTCTTCATCAGCTTCTTGCTGACCAGAAAAACCCAAAATCACCAGAGTACCATCGTTATATTACTCCCCAGGAGTTCATCAAGTATTTTGGGGCTGATCAGGCGACGATCGATGCAACTATTGCTTATTTACGAAGCCAGGGCTTACGTGTGGAATCCATCTCACCCAACCACTTATTTATTGACGCCTCTGGTTCGGTAGCAAATGCTCAGCGTGCTTTTAATGTGAGCATTGCTGATTATGCTCTTGGCTCGCGTACTGTGTATGCTCCGATGAGCGAACCTTCGGTTCCGGCGTCGCTGGCAGGCATGATTCTCAGCGTTGGTGGTCTGAACAATGTCGCCAGGTATCACCCATCAGGTCTACATCAGGCGAAGCAGAATGCCGTGTCTGATGTAGGCCGCAGAAATGGTTACATGCCCGGTGGACTGCGAACAGCCTATGATGTCAACTCATTGATCAGCAATGGTGACGATGGTACAGGTCAGACGGTTGCCATCTTTGAGTTGGATGGCTACAAATCCTCTGATGTGAATACGTACCTCAGGAACTATGATCTTGGAGTACCTAAGTACTCAAATGTGTTAGTGGATGGTGCGACCAATACGCCAGGAGAAGGGGCTATCGAGGTTGAGCTGGATATGGAAGGAATTTCGGCTATTGCGCCAGGGGCAACCCAGAAAATTTACATTGGACCTAATAGCGATCAGGGAGTTAACGATACCTATAGTCAAATAGTCGCTGACGATGTTGCTAAAGTGACCAGTACCAGTTGGGGTCAATGTGAAGCCGCTTCTGGCAATGCGGAGCTACAGGCACTGGACAACGTCTTTGCAGAAGGTGCTGCACAAGGTCAAGCCTTCTTTGCGGCCTCTGGTGACTCTGGCGCGTTCGACTGCGATGATAACAAACTGGCGGTTGATTTACCGGCGGACGATCCCAACGTTGTTGGCGTTGGTGGCACAAATCTCCAGATGGCAGCTAATGGTACCTATGGAGGTGAGTCTGTATGGGGTAACCCCAACGACAGCCAGTCGAGTCTGCATGGATCTGGTGGTGGTGGTGGCTTCAGTTCATTCTTTGCGCAACCCGACTATCAGAGCGGCACCGGGATCATCAGTCCCTATCGGATGGTGCCAGATGTTTCGGCGGATGCTGATCCTCTCACGGGCTACTCTGTCTTTTGTACAATAGCAGCGTCTGAGTGTCCAACCTCCGGATGGGTCTCTATTGGTGGCACAAGTGCAGCGGCACCATTGTGGGCAGGCATTGCGCTGGATACCAATGAGTACCTGAAAGAACTGGGTGCTCCCCCACTGGGCAGTGCCAGTACGCAGATCTATACCCTTTACAGTACTACACAGACGTTTCCAGCTTATCATGATGTCACCGCTGGCAATAACCTGTTTTACGCGGCAGGGATGGGTTATGATCTTACCACTGGTGTCGGAACTCCTGATGCGTGGAATATCGCTCGTGATCTGGCTGGTTAGTTGATTGTTACGAATTTCTGTAACATGAGTCATCCCGGTAACTATTCAGGTCCCCTTTTCCAGATTCCTCAGCGCCACAGGCGCTTCGTAGGTTTTGTTGGCAGTGGCAGGGTTTGCGGCGCAAACCCTGCCACTGCCAACAAAACGAAGGCGAGCCACCGCAGGTGGTGAGAACACCTGAATAGTTACCGGGATGACTCATGTTTTCTTATCATATGCTTATGTAATGATAACAATATCTTCTCTAAGCTATTCTGTCTGTGAACACCCAAATCACTCTGTTCTGTGTTCGTTTTTCACCGTACGGAATGCTTGATCCAAAAAAGTAATGTAGATTGTAAGCTCCACAATGATGT
>CAWFFV010000013.1:0-472884 GCA_963814985.1 uncultured Chloroflexia bacterium
AATGATGTCGGGTTTCACCTGGTACGCGACCTTTAAGATATCCATGGTGATTTCAACGTCAAAATTGCATTTGTACGTTCCACCCGCAATGGTTCCCCTCTTGGTATTGACAATATAGCCAGAACGCCATAGCTCCTCTATTTCTCTGTCCAATCGATGCTCATTCCGTGGATTGATTGTACATAGCAATAGGCATCGATAAGAAACCGATTCTCACCAACATATTGGAGCAAGTCGTGGTAGTTCAAGCGATATCTTTTCTCCCTGGTAGCTCTGTTGATATTCGCATAGTCCAGGAAGAAGACAACTTTTTCTTTTTCCATAATGATCTCTCCTGTTCAGGATATGATTCCCCTGCCTCTTCAGGAAGGGAACCCTGAGCATAACTCCTTCTGCACTCCAAAGACCGTCTCAAAGCATCATACGCTGGATTTACTAGCGCGAACGATGCACCTCCTTCTGTTCCTGTGCTTGCAGCAAGCGTTCTCTTTGCCGTTTGTGCATGCTTCAGCGAGTGATTTAGAACTCGTCAACTTGCTGGGTCATCAGTTTGATCTCCTGAGAGAGTTGTCGGGTCTCTTTCAAGTTCCGTTGAGCACGCTTCTGGGTGAAAATGGACAAAGCCGCCTCGATACAGTGTTGAGCCTCGGTAAGAGCAGTTCTGGCTGCCAGACCCTCTAAGACGGTTGCACGCTTGCGATAGAACTTCGCGAGCACCAATTGTATCCGTGCCCAATCGAGTGATTGAGGTGAACATCGCTTCAGCAAGGCCTGACTGCCAGTAATGACAGAGGTTTCCAGGGCATCGCCGATTTCCCGGCCAAGCTGCATCGCTTCTTGAAAGCTCTGTGGTGTTGTGTCCACTGTGAATACGAGGAGGGCACACTCGATGCAGTGTTGAGCTTCGATGAGTGCCGTATATTTTGCGACCATCGTGTGTGATGCTGCCGCACGCTCATGATACAGTCTTGCGAGCAGCATCTGAAGTCGTGCCCAATCAAACGACTGCTCCGCGCACTTGTTGAGCAAGGTTTTCCCACCAATGATCGCCTCATCCAGGTCATGCGTTGGCGCTTGCCCATATGCCTCTGGCATGCGACGGAGGAGTAGATCGGCGCTTTGCAATTGGAGGACGGCGGCAATACGCTCCAGGCGTTCCTCGCCCAGATGGCGAATCTGACTATGCTCAATTCTGGAAATATACCCTCGGCCATTTTGACCAAAGCCGGCCTGAACGGCCAGATCGGTGACGGTCAGACCACGAAAACGACGCCATGCACGGATGGCAGTTCCCAACCCGTTTTCGGCTGGTGAATGGGAGGCGAGTTCTGCCTCTCTCCGGCCTCTCATCTGTTCCTTCCTTCCTCATCATGATAGAGCGTTTAGACACAAACAGCGCCGACCCCAATCATGCTTTGAGTGATCGAGAGCCAGCGACATGGGGAGAAACTACAACGATGCTCAATAATTGAAGTTGCTTTACGAAAGGGGACACACGAGAGAGAGCCGACCCTAAAAATGCTGTCTAATCTTCAAATTTCATCAGAAATGGAGATTGTTTCCTCAACCATTCTAAGCATACATTTGGAAGCGGCACTTGTCAAGAGCATTTGAAGCATGTATACTCATAATTGGAGTTTGTTGATTAACAAAGGATGATGAAGATCCTTCATAAAGGAAAAGAAACACGTGAGAGGTCGTAGAGAACGAGAATTTGAACCACCTGTTTCCTCAGAAGACCGCCTGGGAGCCACAATTCGTGCCTGGCGTCACTTTCGCGGCTTGACCGTCACCGACCTGGCAGTTCGGGCTGGCTTCGGCAAAAATGGTCGTGGCTACATCTCCAAAATTGAGCATAATCTGATCAAACGTCTGGGCGAGGCATCATTGGCCTCGATTGCGCAAGCACTCGACCTTTCGCAGGCCGATCTTCAACAGGGTCGCATACCAGAAGCGCGGGAAAGCCAGATCCCGGACAAAGAAGCCTTAGACGACGCCATTGCTGGCTGTAAAGTCTGGTTGAGAGTCTATTGTCAGGATGACAGACCCTTAGATTGCGCGAGAACCTACTTTAAGCTTGCCGAGTTGTGTTGGGAGAGGATGAAGCTTGCAAAAAAGAGAGAAGAGCGCGGCACATTCCTGGCGGATGCCCTCCAAAGTATTGATCAGGCGCTTCTGCTCTTCAGCACAGAGGCTCCAGGTTCCTACGAGGAAGCGCAACGGCTGCGCTCAAATCGAGAGAGAGATTTATCTCAAAGATCTGGATGACGCCATTGCTGGCTGCAAAGCCCTGTTAAAAATCTCTCGTCAGGAGGAGCGACCATTAGATTTGGCAAGAACGCACGCGAAGCTTGCTCAACTGTATTGGGATCGCGCCACGCAAGCAGAAAAGGCTGAAGAACAACATGACTGGTTGGAAAAAGCCCTCCAAAGCCTTGACCTGGCACTCCCGCTCTTCTGTGGGCGTGCTCCCGTTTCTTATACAGACGTTCAAAGAATGCGTGTAGACGTGGAAGCAGCAAGAGAAGAAGCCTCGCGTTAACTCTCCTGATCCTCATAACTGTTGAGTTTTCCAAGAGTCGCAGTGACGGCATGTCTGAGCGGAAGCGCTAAATCTTGACACTCCCCCGGCTAAAGCGCGGGGGATTCTTCCTTCAGCGACCCGACTTGCCACTTCTCCGTGTGGAGGAAGCAGTAGAGGTCCGATCTCCAGAAGCGTTTGATGAGCGACGCCCATCGGTTCCCGTGTGCCCCACGGTACGTTGCAATGCTTTCTGCAAAATGTTGAGAGCGGCATTGTGATCGCGATCCAACACCACACCGCATTCCTGACAGATATGAGTTCGCACGCTCAAGCTTTTCTTGACGAGCGTGCCACAGGCCGAGCAGTTCTGACTCGTGAACTGAGGAGCCACTGCAACTACAGGAATGTTGTGCATCGCTCCATACGCTTTCACCCATTGCAGGAACGTTCCCCATCCTGCATCATGAATGCTTTTGGCGAGGTGGTGATTTTTCACCAGATTGCATATCTTCAAATCTTCAAAGGCAACCAGGTCGCTAGACGTGACAAGCGCGTTTGCCGTCTTTCTGGCAAAATCTTCGCGCTGCCTTTGTACTTTGAGATACGCTTTGGCTAAGACGTTTCGGGATTTCTTGCGGTTGTGACTCTTCTTTTGTTTCCGAGAAAGTTGATGGTGCAATCTCTTGAGACGCTTCTCCGCTTTGCGGTGGTGGCGTGGGTTCTTCACCGTGTTGCCATCGGAGTCCGTGTAGTAGGCTTTTAAGCCCACATCAATGCCCACCTGCCTGCCAGTGGGAGTGTGTGAGACGAGGCGATCTGCCTGGACTCCAACCTGGCAGTAGTAGCCATCAGCGCGTCGCACAATTCGTACACGCTTGATTTGTTTGACGGGAAACATTTCGATGTCACGAGTCCCAATCAGGCGAAGACGTCCAATCCCACACCCATCGGTGAAGGTGATGTGCTTTCCGTCTGGGTCGAGTTTCCAGCCCGTTTGTTTGTACTCCACGCTTCGATTGTTGTGCTGATATTTGGGGTAGCCTTTCTTGCCTGGTTTCTTTGTCCGGCAGTTCTCGTAGAAACGGGAGATCGCAAACCATGCTCGGTCTGCGCTGGCTTGACGAGCTTGAGAATTGAGCAAAGTGGCAAACGAGTACTCTTTGGCAAGTTGAGCACAATAGCACTGCAAATCGTTCTGCGAGACGCCGCGTCCATCCATCCATTTGCGCAAGCATTTGTTGCGGATGAATTGCACAATGCGTATCGCTTCATCAATGGCGGCATATTGCTGCTGGTTGCCGTCCAACTTGTCCTCGTAGATGAGCACTCCCTCTTGTCCTTTCTCGCTTGATGTGGTAGAGTGTACAGCAATAGAAGCCCCATGTCAAGAGGAGAAAACCATGAGAAGAACCAACCTGTATCTTACCGAAAAGCAAGTGGAACGCTTGCACCAACAAGCTGAGAAGGAGGGGCTTGCTGTTGCGGAACTTGTCAGACGTGCTGTTGATGCGTTTCTGGCCTGGGATGACCCAACATATATCCCACATCCCAGACCCCAAACAAGGAACGCCCATTCATCCCCACCTTAAAAAGAGCGGGGCTTTTGGGCCGTTTTCTGTAACTGTTCAGACTTGACCTTTCTGATAAACTGAAACGATGACAGCCGAAAAGAAGAAAGCGAGTTTAGAACAACAACTGAAAGAAGCTTTGGAACAACTCAAGAAGCACAATAACGTTGCTACATCGTTGCTACAGACGGCCTTGTAGCTGAGAAAAATACACTGCCTGAAGTAAGGTGGGAAGCGCATTGAGCCACCCTATGGTCGACTGGAGGGTTCGAATTTCTCCATCGGCATTCCATGAAGCATATGAATTGTCTCAAGTCAGTTCACAAGCCGCTTGAGACGTTTTTCTTTTCCTCTAAAACACTACCTTTGTAGTAACACTACAGCAACCCACCTCAGCAAAACAATGTTCTTAATCAGGCTCTTCTTCACTACTACTCAACTTGAAAAATCTCATCCTTTATCCAATCAGGATTGTGAAGTACTCCCTATGTTAAACCACATCGCCTATATATGGCGGCATTCGCGTTTCGAAGAGACGGCAGCAAACAAAAAATTCTTTTTTGAGCTTAAGAAGGAGTGAGTCCCAAATACGCTACTCACGCCAAATAACCAGGATATTTTCCCTTTGTTCATCCAACGTGGCAAGTTCCAAATTTGTTGGAGACCATGAGGCAAGTAACTGCCCCGGATAAATGGACGAGGGGAATAATTCGTTGGGGAAACCAAAAAGTAAACGCTTTTCACTGGAAGCCATCACTATACGGCATTCTGCCGAAATACTGAGCATACGCGGCATGGCAGGGAGTTTCTCCCACAGCAACACCTGACTTTTGGTACGTCTATCCCACCCCACAACACGATTATTCTTAAAGGCCACAGCCAGCAGAGAACTATCCTGCGACCACGAGAGGCTGTTTACCTTTTGTCCAGGAACTGTTACCTGCCATGCCGAAGTTTGACGACCAACAGTCCAACATAAAACGCTACCATTGCTTGCTCCTGCAACCAGCAATGAACCATCCGGCGACCAACGCAACACCCCAACATTACCACAACGCATCACTCCCGTAGCTATTATTTGCGGCGAGGGCGGCACCTGTGCAGTCAGCACAGCATAGGGCAATGTGTACACCATGACCTGATTTTCGACCCATATGGCCAATTGCCAACTTACAGTCCAGTCCAATGCATCAATCACCCGTATATTGTTGAAACGTAAGACGAGCGGTAACTCCACCTGTGTAACAACATCCCAAAAACGGATCTCGCCTTGTGCACTCACAGCCAGCACACGTCCATCTGGCGACCAGCAGATACAAGTAGCATACACAGCATTCGTAGTTCGTATCTCCTGCCAATTGCTATCCTTACGCAAAAACAACGGGACATGTCCATAGAGAGCACAGGCAAGGTTATTTCCATCCGATGACCAGCATACCATCTTTGGACGGGCCGGTAAAAAGTAACGAACAGGATCTTTTAATGACAAAAGAGAGAACTCTCCTTCTTCGTTTTTGACAGGTGAGACAACAGGTTTAAGCGGCTTTGCAGGTAGCGGTTCATCGAGAAACTGCCCTTCGCTGACCTCCAGAGGATCGATGGAGATAGAAAAGTCGGGTTCTCTTTGTGGATGCTGAACCAGAGGTAGGGGTCTTTTCGTCTCAAGAGAGGTCGCCTCGGGAGAAGGTGAAGGAAGTCTTTCAGTTGCGGCAGTAGCCTTGCCCTGAACCAATTTCATCAGAGCATGTTGTAATTGTTGAGCAAACTCCCGAATTGTTGGGAAACGTTGCGCAGGTTTTTTTGCGAGAGCACGCAGGATCACTGCGTCAACATCAGGCGAATTGATGCGCTCCGGGTTCAACTGACTGGGAGACCTGGGTCGCTCATACAAATGTGCCTGAATATACTGTTCGTTCGTTGCGGCTTGCAATGGCAATTTACCTGTCAGCATAAGACAGGCCATGACAGCCAAAGCATATTGATCGGAAGCACAATCTACTTTCCGCTCAACCTGCTCCGGAGCCATAAAAGCAAAGGTTCCCAATAACTCACTTGCCATGTTGGAAACCGATTGCCAGCGTGAGATACCAAAGTCACAGAGGTAAAGATGTACCACTCGCTCCACACTCTGCACCGAACGACACAAGAAATTTCCCGGTTTCACATCCTGATGAACAATTTGTGGGGTGCGTGTATGCAAATACCACAAACTTTCAGCAGCTTGCATAACAGCGTCAGCAGTTTGCAAGAGTGACCACTGCTGCCAGGGAGGACCCTTTTTCATCAGGTCTGCAAGTGATCCTTCAGGAAGATATGGAGAGACAAGAAAGGGCACGGAACGGCCCTCATACTCGGTATAGCCGGAGTCTACGATAGGTAAGATATGAGGATGGCGCAAACTACGTGCAATCTCTATCTCACGACGAAAGCGCTCCTGTGCCTTCAGATTACGCCTATCATCCTCAGAAATAGCGGTCATGATTTTGAGTGCGACGAGTTCCTGGTTAGAGGTATCACGTGCCAACCACACCACACTCATCTGTCCCTGACCCAAGATCTTTTGTCGTTGATACCGCTCCACTGCCATTCAACTCTTTCTTATTCGCTTATGGTGCGCCGGATTGATTTATCCGTCTGATCATTTGCTGATTTTGATCATAGAGCGCCTGATTCTCCTGCAACGCTCGTTGTAGTTGGACACGTAGAGCATTATATTCTTTTACCGCCTGATCAAGATTGACACGCAGCGTTTCTCTTTCCTGCATAGCCTGATGGAGTTCATCACCACGAAAACCATGCTCGCGGTGTACCTGCTCCAACTCTTCAGTGAGAGCCTGCAGGCGACTATGATCTGTTACAATGCGCTCTGTCAATGCCATAACCTCTTTCCGATGAGCTTCTTGTTCGTTTTGCAGTTCGCTCTGAAGTTTTGCCAATCGCGGCTCATAGCGCCATCCTAATAAGATACTAAATAGTTCATGCTCAGGGCTACCCTCCTCACTGGCATTACGCAATTCCTGCAACTTACGAGCATGCCAGTGCCCACCCGCAAGCAAACCTCCCAAAGCACGTAACGAGATCGTCAATTGCTCAGGCTGCAAAAAACCTGTTTTGGCAGGTGATACACCATAGTTACTCAGATTTTGCGCTAATTCAGCAATTTCATCAGGAGCCATCATCATACCCAGTACAGCCGCGATCTCCGCACGTAGCTCAGCCGAGGTAGCAGGATCATTGAAGACATCCAATAATGCGCCTTGCGTCTCTGTTCCTAACAATAAAAGGACATAGATAAGCTGTTTACGATGCTGAGGATAGTCGTCCAGCGTGTGTACTAGATGATCAAAGATAGCGTGTTCACCCAACAACAACAACAAAGAAATAACACGTAGATTTGTCTCCTCCACCCCATTCGTTTGCACATATTCTATCAGTTCTGGAATCATCACACGATCAGCATAGCGTTGCGAGTCTTCATCGTGAATACGCTCCAACAAGAGGGCTACCGCCATTGCAATATCATCTGGTTCCTCACTCACCAGAAGCGCAACTAATTCATCCTTGATAACATCGGTACGCATACTATGGAAAATTTCCAACGCAGCATCGCGCCGTACCGTGTTCGTCTTATCACTATGGGCCGTCCAAATAAAGGAGAGCGCGGGAACTCCTATCTCACGAAGAACTTGTTTCGCTGCTTTGGCTACAGCCTGATTTGGATCGACAATCAGTTCACCCACGCGTTGGACAACCGGAGCACCGATCTTGAGCAGCGCAATCTCAGCCCCACGTCTACGCTCTTCAACATAGAGAGCTTTGACCAGATTATCCAGCACAACATTTTGTAGCGTGCCCTTTCGCGCCAGGCGTACATACGCATCTGAGACATCTTCAAGGAGATACGCATCTTCCAGACCATCCTGTAAAACAGGAATGCTCACATCTGCAAGTTCATTGGTTAACACATCTAAAAGCAATTCACGCGCACGTACTGGCAAGGGTGGATTAAAAAGCTGCACAACTTCGGACAGGATATCCTGCTCATTCTCGCCCTGACGCACCAACGACACGATGATACGCTGAGCACGTTCCCGTGCCATACTCCTTGGATCATCCAATCCGGAGATAAGTGACCGCAGGACTCTGGTGCCGAATTGAGGCAAAATGATAGCAGCCGCATCTCCACGCTCATGCTCTCCAAGTAAATCTACCAGTGGTACTATTGCCGCATCAGGGTACTTGAGTAAGATAGTATTGACAACTTTTCGTAACGCCGGCTGGTTCAACACTTCTAACAAGGCAGGCACAATGGTCGGCCCTGGCATCTCATACAACATCTGGTAGACATAGCTACGAACAAGCTCATCCTTGTGTAGGAGATGTTTGACCAGAATTTGCGCGGCATCAGCCCCCTGTGTCTTGAGAATAGCCATCATCTGCTGAGCCTGCACATCGCTACTCTGTCCCAGAGCATTGACCAACTGCTCACCTGGAAAAGGATCCATACCCAGGATGGCACGACCTACCCGCTGGGTTATCGCTGACCCTTGCGGCACATCCAGAGCAGCAATTAAACCATCCAGAGCCAGATCCCCAAGCTGACTCAAAGCATCCACTGCCTCTTCATAAAGTTGAGGATGAGGATCTGAAAGGACCGCTAACAAAGGGGATACAACACGTTGATCTTGAAATTGACTGAGTGCTCGGACAAGACTAACAGCAAGTAACGACTCTATTTGCGATGTCTGTAACAGGGCTTATCAAAGCGGGAATAGATTGTGGGTCATGTATCTGCTCCAGTACCTGCACCAGCAGACGAGTTCTTCCAGGCACAATATTGAACAAGACATCGATCACAGGTATAACCACCGCTCTACCTATATCACCCAGGATCTTCGCCGCTCTATCGGCAACAGGTTCACTAACATCAGAGAGTACAAGATCTATCAGGCCTGGAATACTTTCCGGCAGATATGCCTGAAGAGCATTAGCAATCTGTTGCTGGACCAGTGGAGCTGGATCACCAACAAGACGGAGCAGATATGGTAACGCACGCGGGTCATGGATCACCCTCAAAATTTCTATCACGCGCATACGCACAATTTCAGATGGCTGATTCAACAACTCTAACAGGCGCGGTGTGGCAACAGTCCCAATCTCCTGCAAAGCCAGAATGACATTGCGCACGGCAACCTCATTCTGGGAAGGCAAATAGCGCATCAGTGCCTCTATAACCCTCTCCGAACGGTTCGTACGCGTATCGAGAGCACCTGTTACAACACGACGCCCCTGTCGTACCAGAAGCTCTCTGGCTTGTTGTTGAACCTCTGGTTCCGCTTGATAGTTTGAGGTAAGCACAGGTACAATGGATTCGAGGATACGCTGGTGTTGCATATACGTCACCTGTCGATTCACATCTGGCTCATCAAGGAAACGACCAAGAATAGCCAGTGCCGCACGGTGAATGCGCATCATAAAAGGACTGGCATTGCGATTTTCTAATTCCTGGAGAATACGGGTAAGTACCAATTCTGGCCCAAGGCGTATCAGGGCATTCACGGCTCGCTCGATAATAAACGGCTCAGCATCACTCAGACGCGTAATGAGCGGCCCAACAGCCCGAAGATCATTCGTACCACCCAGGATGTTAATAGCAGCTGCACGCAGGCGCAGACTCCTCTCAACTGCCGGTTGACTCAGTTGGGCAGCACGATCAACAACGACACCACCAAAGCGCCCTAGCACACGCGTTAAACGTTTGACCTGAGCTTCGTACGCAACATCATCAACGGCATCTTGCAGGTGGATAAAGAGCAGATCAGGCACAATCGTCTGGTCCAGTAATGCCAGGAGTTCGTCAACACCATCGACCATAATAAGTGGTAAGAGTGAACGATAGACTTCCTGACCTCCCTCCTCGGCACAACGGGTAAAAATACGTGCGAGTTCCTCGCGTGCAGCTCTGTTACGTACAGCTATGGAGAGAGCCTCTTCTACGCTGGAGGGTAAAATAACGGTGCGTTGTATTTCCGCCTGTGGAGGAGTCCATAACACACCAACACAGACAAGAGCAAGAGCCAATGCCTGGAGAACATAGGCAGGATTATTACGTCCAAGAGAACCAAAACGCTCTGCCAGAATCAACGGGTTATCTAATAGGCCCGCCCAGATCGCCACTGGTTCACTCCAGTGTCCCACATTCTCTAAAAGTTCTTCGCGAATAGCCAGCAGGGCCGAACGCTTTGCCGAAAAGAAATATTCTGCTACAAAGTATTCGGCAATTAACTCGTGCCGGAAACTCAAAACACCGTTGGGACTGACTTCAATGAGATCTGCACTCAGGGCAAATTGTAGCAGTTGTGAGAGGTCAACATAAGATTCGGAATTTGGCTCTGCTTCAGCATCGTCATCGATAACAGATGGTCCCATCGCCGGGTGCTCATCTAGCCAGAACTGGAGTTCATCAGCCAGTTCATCAAAGTTTGCCCCACTACGTACCTCGTTTCCCATTGCCGCTGGGACCATAGAGACACGCAACTGGATAGCATTGCGATCATTGGCCCACCGTGCAGCGCAAGCAACCTCACTAAGAAAGCGAAGTACCTCTTTATCTTCTGGTGCCCCTTTACTCCATTTGGCTTGCTGCTGCTCATATTCGATTAATTGCCTGACTGACTCACGTAACAGGCGACCGCGCGTGTCGATCTGTTTGCCACGCTCAACACCGATCTTGTCAATAATTCCCATCAAAGTGAAGAGCATCATAGGATTAGTGCAATGGTAACGCAGACGGCTACGATCGATCACTTGCATAATCTGTCCGGCGGTATGCTGCCAAAGTTTATCCTGTTTCTCAACATAACGTTCGACAAACTCAGAAACTTGTTCAGGCTGTAGAGGATAGATCACGGCCTTAGCCGCATGACCTTCTTCCACCAATTGCACAAAATCATCCTGCTCACGATAATCAACTTCACGGCAGGTCATCACCAGACGGTTCCGCGTATCACGCATCAACCCGACCAGCTCTTCACTGACACGTGTCAGGTAATTACTATCAACTTCATTCAAACCATCACAGAGAAGTAAGAGTCGTCCTTGCTGCGATAACTGGGACAAATAGGGACCAAGATGACGCATACCAGGCAGGTCACTCTCATACAGAAAATCAAGCAACGTCACTTGCGGTATGGCTTGTGCGGGATCAGCAACAATGAGTTGGTGCTTCTTGAGGAAGAGACTATAATTCTTCATCGGCACATAAACAGGAAGGCGCTCACGCCTGAGGATGAGCGCCAACGGTTGCCGTGAAACGATGTACTGATATACACGTAACGCTGTCGTTTTGCCTGCACCTGGAACACCAAGGATTAATTGGTGAGAGTTTTGCTGCTGTACAAGGTCAAGAATAGAAACTTGTTGCTCCTGAACAGAAACCGTCGGGGCAGTACTATCTTGCAAATAAACTTCGGACGTTTTGCGAATGTTGGTAAGAGCAGTAAGTGGCGTATACAGCTTGTGATACTCCTCCTGGGCAATATGGGCATCACGGAGGTAGGCAATAAGTGCTAATGGTTTAGCTCCCAGTACAGCCATCAACGATGTCCCGGTCAGTTCGACTACCAGTATCAGAAGTACCCAGGGAGTATGGAGAGAAAGTGCCAACAAAGCAGAAAGGCCAGTAGCGGCATGACTGGTTTGAAAGAAGAGTAAAAAAATACAAGTTTCGACGAGTGTCAGAATACAGGTTATACCAATCCCAATACATAAACTTTTGAGAAAGCGCGAGGATAAAGCTTGTTGCATCATATCTTTTGTTGTGATGAATCTCTGCTCTTGTATCATAGCACCCTGATCCCTTTCCATGGAAGTGGTAGAAACAGTATAGCTTACTCAATCCATATGAACAAGCAGTAGTCGTAACTATCGATACCAATATTTAAAGTGAATAAAAAGTATATTTTTGTCTGGTTAAGTTGTTCATATACCATAAAATCCTTCTAATCCTATATTTTCATGAAGAACATTACGGTTAAGGGAGAATTTTACACTCATCCCCTATACTAAAGTATCAACACTTTTTTCTGTGCAAGAAAGGGGTCACTACATGGAGCCAACAAGGCCCTCATCAGATAAGCAACGAAGCGATAATGAGCAACAAGATATACAAAAATTACGTCCTATCAAACGCAAAACGCGTATACTAGAATCCGAGCAGATCGAATCAATGAACATCTTGCAAGCGAAGATTGTCATAAAACACCCTGCAAAGGTGCATGATACGGCTAAAGCGCAACTTATCTCAACAGACGAATACATCAATAAAAATGCTTTTTTCTTTGTCACATTACTCCTTATTCTTCTCCTACATACCATCAGTATAGGCCCAACGCAGTTCATAGGTCCACAGGGATGGGCATATGTACTGAACAGCCCGGGCGATACCTCTAATCTTAACCTGCTAAAAAATTTGGGAAAACTCCATCCTACGTCAGGTGCGACAGCACAAACAAAGGAACAGATCACACCTCAACAATACATTGACCTGATCCTCCACAACATGACACTGGATCAGAAGATCGGACAAATGATGTTTGTACAGTTTGTTGGTCCAACCTACTCATTTGATCTAAGTACCATGATCAGCCAATACGATGTAGGGGCTGTGCTTATCTTCTCAGCCAATAACAACATTGTAGATAAAGCGCAGCTTACAAATCTTACACAACAGATGCAAAGCAATAGTACCATTCCCCTGGCCATTGCTATCGACCAGGAGGGTGGCTATGTAGATCGTCTGGTGGATTTAGATGGCCCCCGGCCATCAGCAGCCAGTATTGGTGCAACCAACGATCCAGCCAGAGCCATGGCAGCAGGCATCCAGGATGCGCAAGATCTGGCAACCTATGGTATCAATCTCAACCTTGCTCCAGTAGTTGATGTCACCAATGTATACAATCCGCAACTGGCTACACGCACCTACGGCAACAACTCCACACTTGTAACAAAGATGGCACAGGCTTATTTGCAAGGACTACAGCAGAGCGGTAAAGTGCTTGGTACCCTTAAACACTTTCCAGGATTAGGTGATGTCGGCACCGACCCACATAGTGGAGTTCCCCACCTGACACGCTCAAAAAATGCTTTAGAGCAGATTGATTGGGCACCATACCGCTCGCTCATCCAGCAAGGCAACGTCCACGCGATTATGGTTACTCACGAAATCGTCTCAGCAATCGATGACACACAACCATCATCACTCTCTCCTAAACTCGTCACAGGCATTTTGCGCGACGAACTGGGTTTTCAGGGGGTGATTATGACTGATAGCCTGACCATGGAAGGTATCACAGCATATTATACAGAGGCACAGGCAGCCGTCCTGGCAATCGTAGCAGGCTCTGATCTGCTTATGGGCGCAAGTAGTCCCAGCGATGTAGTAGCAATGATCGAAAGTATCAAGCAAGCTATCAACGCTGGGACGATCAGCCAACAACGGATTGATGATTCTGTCAGACGGCTCCTTACAATGAAATATCAAATGGGACTACTTCCCATTCCAACAAATTAAGCACATGGAAAGAGATTACGATGCTCAGCTCAAGCACAACACAAGTAGAAGCAAAATCGGAGAAACTTTGGGGTGTTTTCCTCATCTGTCTGGTTATCACAGAAACTATGCTTGTATCCTTAGCGCTCGTTCCTGCACAGATGTGGACACGTATCCTACCGTATTCAGCTGACGCAGCGCTGGATGGACCATTTCCTGCAACTATTGCTCCCATGATTACAGCCTTGATCTACCTTTTGCCTACTATAATTAGCTTTCTGTGCCGTACCTGGCAAAGAGCATTATTCTATGCCATGTTGCCAGCCTGGATTAGCCTGGGAATCTTTGTAACGGCTGCAACTTTAAAAGTTGGGGCCTTCTACCTCGTTTCTGCTGACCATGTGATAGCAAATGTGAGCGTGCTAGAACTTTTCGTCGCACTGGGAGGTATTGGTTGGTTAGCACGCCACTTCTTCAAAATGCGCTAAAATGTACGCATGCACAAATTAACTTTACGCCCACTACGACTGATCCATGCAAACACTGATCAGTTAAGCGCCTATACCCAAACGGTGAAACCAGGAGATATGCAAAAAGAAGATGAGAAGAAAGGGGTGGAGATTATACACAACGAAATATCGACAGACCCAGGCAGTTCAATGCCCATATCACTGAGTATCTCAGAGGAAAAGGTACCATCAGGTGAGACTGAAGCACAACATCTGCTGAGGCGCACGCCCACCAGTTACCTGTTCAACCAGGCCTATGGACTATGGTTTTTTATCTCATGGTTCTTCCTGACTGTCATTATTACACGCAAAGTATCCACCGAGGATTTTGGTATCTTTGCCATCTCACAGACAGCCTTCAACACCATCCTCTATATCATAGCATTTGGTCTGGAAGATGCGACAACAACCTACATACCACGTGTTCTTGCAGAACACGGACGGGCGGCAGCCGCGCTGCTGATCAGACGGCTACTCAGTCTGCGCATTATCATGCTGACACTAACGGTTAGTATGATCATTTTTGGCCTGTCCGGGTTAGCCATGCTGCTCTCCTTCACACATATTAAGGGTGCAATGGATATCGCGGCTACACTGCGCAATCCGATTTTACTGACTCATAGTACGCCTATTGCAATCTATGTGCTGGGAAGCAGTATCGCCAGCCTGCTTACTGCGGTGTGTGCTGGATTGATGCGTATGCGTCTGGTACTTGTCATCGGAAGCCTGACACAACTGAGTTTGCTCGCTTGTGGTTTCATTGTACTTGAACTCGGCTGGGGTATTAATGGCATACTCTGGATGCTGGCAATCAGTTCACTCCTCAATGCTGCTGCTTTTATGCTCTGGTTATCACCACTTATTTTCCTGCAAGGAGCAGAATACAAGCAGCCATTAGGACCTTTGATCAAAATTGGCATCTCTGCATGGTTGACCAATCTGGCATCTGGAGCACTGCTTAAACAGATCTCCATCCTCTTGCTTGGTATTTTTGCTGTCTCGCTGGCACAAATTGGCTTCTTCAATCTCTCATTCCAACTGGCAGACTCGGCGAACCTCTTACTTGTGGCCGGTTTTGGTGGAGTAGGCGGGGCGGCCCTCTCTGCTGCATTCGTTGGGCAGAACTACGAACGTCTGGCTCGCTCCTGGCAAGTCTTAATCAAAATAGAAACGTTGCTGGCAGCACCAGGATTAGTGTTTTGCCTCTTTAATGCGCAAAACATAACCCACGTGTTATACGGAGACAAATATGATGCGGTAGGGCCACTCCTGGCAATTTTTTTATTTTTCAATATTCTTGTTCGTGTGCTCGGTACCCTTATTCATCCGTACGCACTGTATGTAACTGGCAAGTCCAGATTAGTGGTACTTAGTCAGTGGATAGGTATCCTTACGGTTATCATAGCAGGAATACTACTTATTCCTCACTATGGACCTGCCGGGGCGCTTATCGCAGATGGTATCGCGAAGACAGTCACAGGAGCCTTATTACTGGCATGTTTGTGGGGTATCTTACCTCGTAAATATCCCCTGGGTTTCACGATACGCTTCCTGGTAGCTCTGATACTGGCTGCCATACCAGGTATTTTATGGCATCCGAACGATCGTATCTTATTGGGTCTTTCCGGTGGAATATTTGTGATATTATGCTTCGGTTTGCTCTTATGGGTGAAACCGCTGAGCACCGAAGATATGGAAATGATCACCGGGGTGAATCCAGGGGCTGTACGGTATTTGAAGTGGTTCGCGCGAAATGCCTAGAGGCTGTAAAGAAAGGAAACAGGAAATGACCATTAATGTCGGTCTGGTCGGATATGGCCTGGCAGGATCTGTGTTTCATGCTCCTTTGATCGAGAGTGTCCAGGGACTTACACTTACAGCCATCATGTCATCTCATCCAGAAAAGATGCATCGGGATAATCCCACCATCACAGTAGTACCTACGCTTGATCGTTTGCTCGAACACAAAGAGATCACTCTCGTTGTCATTGCAACACCAAACGACACCCACTACGATCTGGCAAAACAAGCTCTTGAAGCTGGGAAACACGTCGTTGTGGACAAGCCCTTTGTCATTCGTGCGACACAAGCAGATGAACTCATAGCTCTGGCTCACAAGCAGCAGGTCGTGCTGAGTGTCTTTCATAATCGCAGGTGGGACAACGATTTCCTGACTGTTTGCCACCTCTTAAAAACTAATCTGCTTGGAGAGGTATCCACTTACGAGGCTCACTATGACCGGTATCGTCCCATTGTCCGCGATCGCTGGCGAGAGTGGGAGATGCCTGGTTCGGGCACACTTTACGATCTGGGTTCACATCTAATTGATCAGGCACTCTTCCTGTTCGGTTTCCCACAATCAGTATGGGCTGATGTGCAAACACAAAGAAGGGGAACACAAGTCGATGACTACTTTCATCTGGTTCTAAGCTACCCTCGGCAAAGTGTGATCCTGCACGCAGGTTCCCTGGTGCGCGAACCTGGACCACACTTTCAGTTGCATGGGACCACCGGGAGTTTCATCAAATACGGCCTCGATTCACAAGAAGACGCGCTGAAAACAGGAAAACGTCCTGGTGATCCTGGATGGGGAGAAGATCGTGAAGACAATTATGGCAAACTGACGATCGATGTGGGTGAAACTACGGTCAAGGGAACAGTCAAAACCCTCGCTGGCCGCTACGAGATATTTTACCAGGACCTCGTCGAAGCCATCACCCTGGGGAAGCCCGCCCCCGTCTCAGCTGAAGAGGCCAGAAATACCATCAAGGTAATTGAGGGCGCTCTGCAAAGCCACAAGGAACAACGGGCCGTCGTTTTTGAGGAAAAACATACATGATGATAAAGTCCTGCCAAGGCTTCCATAAGAGATACTCACATTAGCTCAGGGCTGTCCTGGAAAACCCGGCTGTTGTTTTGGCCTCCTATTATTACTGTTTTTTGGCTGCACGCCGTTCAGCAGTAAATCACGTGCCACAGCAACATCCTTGCCAGCGATATCAATCGGCACAATTGGCCCCAGCAATCCCCTAATCTGTTGCTTGCACTCACGCACATAGATTGGTAATAGTTTGCGCTGCCGTCCTGCCCTGTCTTCACTGAAAGCAATCGTCCACTCTGGATGTTCATCAGAACCCTTCAGGTAGTCCGGCGAGAGTAGTAAAAGTGTGCGTTTAGCTACTTTGGTGGCATCATTCATCTCCACAACAAAGTTAGAACCCGGCTCAAAATCCCAGGCACGCAGAAAGGTTGAGTAACCTTCCCCTTCTAATTCTTTTGCAATCCACTTGGCATAATCGATGTCTGCATCTGCATAACTTATGAAGAAGTCTATTTCTCTATTTGGCATGCTATTCGTGGGTTGAGCAACATTGCCTGTTGAGGACGACGGAGTTCCCACGCTGCTATTAACAGCATTCGTACCCGTCGACAATGATTGTTGAGACGGGGCAGTGGAGAGAGTTGATGGTGATTGTTGAGACGGGGCAGTGGAGAGAGAGGATGACGATAGAGGTTGTGGAGAGACAGGTTGTGCAGGGTGTGACAATGTTGGATCGTCATCACGAGGATCAATAGGCAGTATCCATTGAAGGACAGCCAAAACAATGCCAAGAACAGGAAGAATTATGTAGAAAAAAGTCGTAGACCATAAACCATCATTGGGAATATGCAGAACTCCCCACACATCAAGCACGCCGAGAACAATACCAATAGCAGCAGCAGCCAGGGCAATACCAGCAATAATAAGACGCCCCCAGGGAAGCTGTTTCCGTTTACGAGTCTTTGAGGTCCCTGATGATGGCATTTGTTGTTGTGTTTGCATCTCACACAGCTTTCTCAATATGACATATTCTTAGAAGAAATTATAACATATTATGCAAAAATCATATCTACCACGTTCCGTCCTACAGGGATTCTTCCACCATTTGCCACATCTGCGGCTCTATTTTCTCCAGCAGCATCTTAAATTGCTCTTCACTTTTTGCTATCCTATGGTATCATGGCAACACAAACATTTTTGCTGAAAAGACTCAACACTCCATTTCCACCAGATATCATTTGTGAGAGAGCTTTATGCCAAAGAGACTATCTGAACCACTTGATCCGGCCCTGGTCGTCAACGCCTATACACAGGGCATTTTCCCGATGGCAGATCATCAGGGTAAAATTCTCTGGTACGCACCTGATCCCCGCACGATCCTGGAGCACGACAATCTCCATGTTTCGCATTCATTACGTGCGACTATACGCAAGGGCATCTATGAAATACGGATGGATACAGCTTTTGAGAAGGTTATGCGTTGCTGTGCAAAGCGAGAAGAGACATGGATTAATGAAGAATTTATTAAGACCTACACCTATCTGCACCATGTACGATTAGCACACAGTATAGAGGCCTGGAAAGATAGCAAACTTGTCGGAGGATTATATGGTATAGCTCTCAATGGTGCATTTATGGGTGAGAGTATGTTTTCTCAAGCTACAGATGCCTCAAAGGTGTGTCTTGGTGGCACTGGTTGAGCATTTGAAGGTACAAGGGTATGTCCTCCACGATACACAATTTCTGACATCTCATCTGGCAACATTAGGAGCTACCGAAATCCCGCGTAAGGTTTACGAAAGGCGACTTAAAAGAGGCGTTGTGTTTACAATGTACATGGAGTAAAGTTGCTGGGCGCTAACAATCCACCAGAGGACCATTCCTTCTATTCTTTCCCTAGAATGGCGAGTTCGTTGTAAAGTGCTTCGGTTTTTGCTAAGGATTCCTGTAACTCATACTTCCGCTTCTTCCGCTTCCTGGGACTCCTCTCCCTCTTCCCATTCCTGCGTTTCCTCTTCCTCCTCTTCCTCTTCTTCTTCTCTCCATTTTTCCTCTTTCCAATCTTTTTTCTGTATATCCTCCTCCTCTTCTCTATACTCCTCCACTTCTCTCTTCTTCCGGTGTCTCCTCCTCTTCCTGTGTCTCCTCTTCTTCCGGTGTCTCCTCTTCTTCCTGTGTCTCCTCTTCTTCCTGTGTCTCCTCTTCTTCCGGTGTCTCCTCTTCTTCCTGTGTCTCCTCTTCTTCCTGTGTCTCCTCCTCTTCCTGTGCCTCCTCTTCCCCTTCCTTTCGCATCTCTTTCCCTCGTATCTCTTCTTCTCTTCCTCTTCCTCCGGCTCCAGCTCTTCTTCCTCCCACTCCTCCTCGTCTTTTAATTCTGCCAGCCTCTTCAGATCTCCTAGTTTTGTTTTTTGTTCAATTTGACCAAGCCAGCGGAAGAAGAGTGGGGACATGACCACGAGATCAACAAGCCCTGGAATCAATAATAACACCCCACCAACAGCTTGATCCGCAAAAGCTGAGAGGCCCAATTGTGACGGTACAACATAGTGTGAATAGATAGAAACTCCACTGAATACCAGCACAAAAGCAAAGATGTCAACTGGCTGTCCATCAAAAAAGGCATAGAGCATCTGTAAGGGATAACTCATACGACGCAATTCACGCACTGATCCGATTAAGGGCCACCAGTTGAGCAACGACGTAAAAAAAATGCTAAGCATCTCTACTTGATAGAGCGTCGCATTTGCCTGAGCGTTACTATAGATAAGTGGCGCATGCCAGAGCAAAAAGGTGAGATTAAAGAGAACAGAGGCCACCAGTGGACGTGTAAGTGTACGGAGAATATCCCGTAGAATGGGCAACCGTAGCAATGGGCGCAATAGTACTTCAGGACAGGCTGCCAGCATCAGTGGCGCACAAAGTGTCGTTAAGATCACTGCCTGGGCCATATGTAGCGAAAAAAGTTGTGTACGGGCAACCGTATCGATAGGTGTCAGCAATACAAGTGCTGCCAGTAGCATAGCCAGGAAGAAGGCGACAACATGATACGTTTTAACCGATGAGGTTCGCGGATGGCGTCGAAGATAACTCCGTGCCCGCCACAGACCAATCAGATAGAGAAAGCTTAAAGCCAGTAAAAGGGCCAGGGTACTCGGATGCCAGGACCATTGAAGAGATAAACTATCTAGCATATTCAGACTCCATGATCAGTGAAGGGCAAGATGAAGTACGCATCTTTAGAAATATGTGGAAGAGACATCATGCTCCCTCTGCTTCTCCATAGATAAGCAGTTACATACAATATTTTTTGCAGGTTATATTATAGCAAAGAATCAGGTAACTGGGTACTGTTTTTAAAGAGATACAAGTGAAAAGGGGGAACTTATGCATATTGTTATTGCCCCACAAGCATTGAAGGGGAGCCTTACAGCAGCAGAGGCGGGACAGGCTATTGCCAAAGGTGTACGGGGGGTCTATCCAGAAGCAGAGATCGATATTGTCCCCATCGCCGATGGAGGTGAGGGGACAGTTCAGGCTCTGGTCGATGCAACAGGCGGAAAACTGATACCTCAAACGGTAACAGGCCCATTAGGAGAACCAGTTACAGCCTTCTTCGGACTGCTGGGCGATGGGCAAACAGCTATACTGGAAATGGCCTCGTGTGCAGGTTTACCGTTGGTTCCACCCACATTACGCAATCTACGCCTTACGACAACTTATGGAGTGGGCGAGTTGATACGCTCAGCATCAGACTATGGGTGTCGCCATTTTATTCTCGGCATTGGAGGTAGCGCAACCAACGATGGTGGTGCCGGGATGGCACAGGCATTGGGAGCCAGACTTACTACGATAGAGGGAAAAGAGATTTCCTACGGGGGAGCAGCACTTGCCACCCTTGCTCACATCGCTACAGAGACAATGGACCCACGTTTGCAAGATTGCACATTCGAGGTTGCCTGCGACGTGATCAATCCACTGTGTGGCCCAATGGGTGCATCTGCCGTCTATGGCCCACAAAAAGGAGCTACGCCGGAGATGGTCGTAGAACTGGATGCCGCCCTGGCTCATTATGCACAAATTATTGAGCAAGACCTCAATGTTAAAGTGGCGGAGATTCCTGGCGCAGGAGCAGCAGGCGGCCTGGGGGCAGGCTTGCTCGCCTTCTTGCAGGGGACCTTACGGCCTGGAGCAGAAATCGTCCTGGAATCTGTGCGACTTGCAGAGCGCATACACACAGCCGACCTGATCATCACAGCAGAAGGACAGCTTGATGTACAAACCGGCTATGGCAAGAGTGTAGGAGCTGTAGCAAAACTGGCAAAACGCTATGGTTTACCTGTGCTGGCGCTGGCTGGGAGCCTGGGAGAGAATTACCAGAGTGTCTACAGCCTTGGTGTGGACGCCGTAGCCGTATTACCACCCGGTCCCATATCTTCCACATATGCCATGGAGCATGCCGCTGCCCTGGCCGCCGATGCCACTGATCGTGCACTCAGAATATTGAAGATCGGCACGTTGATGAGATAAAAGCAACTACTCAAGTCTCCTCGCCACCAAAGATGGCTCACTCTCATTTTGTGTGGGATTTGTCGTTCGTGGAGGAGGTTGCGGCGCAACCTCCTCCACGAACGACAAATCCCACACAAAATGTCTTGCGAAGCGCCTAAGGCGCTGAGGAATCTCTAACTTTGTTGGTGATGGAGTTGAGGAAGCCATAAGCCGAATTCTGTTCCTGTGCCGTCTCTCGCCAGCACAGGTGGCAATCATCTATCTGGGACATTAGTTACCCAATGCCTCGTGCAACCAACCCGAAGGTTTACAGACGAGCAATCTGCAAGCACATTCGCATTGCAAACATGCTACTCCTCCTGCTTGGTCTTGCTCCGAATGGGGTTTACCCAGCCAGCCGGTCACCCGACTGCTGGTGAGCTCTTACCTCACCATTTCGCCCTTACCTGAAGATATTATCTCAGGCGGTATGTTTCTGTGGCACTTGCCTTAAGGTCACCCTCACTGGTCGTTAACCAGCATCCTGCTCTACGGAGTTCGGACTTTCCTCGGACCTCACAGCCCGCGATTGCCTGTCTTCCTCAAATCCACTACCCAAAGAGTAACATATCTATCAGAAACCGTCTAGCACCAATTTGCAACAGGCAGGGCTGACCTCTTCTTGACACGTCTACTGCAAGTACCCTATTATACAAATACCTATATTTCTCATGCCAGACGATATGTCAACATATATCTGATTAGTGCCCATCACTGCAAGGGAGTATGTGGAACATGTGAACCGCTTTGGAGAAAGGCTGGGGACTATCGCTTGATTCGCTTGCTGGGAGAAGGTTCTTAAGGAGAAAAGGGATCAATGACCAATGCCATCAACCGAAGCGCCGTTGCCATTGTGAGCGGCGGCATGGATAGTTGCGTTCTCGCTCATTACTACGCGACCGCCGGGTTCAATCTACACCTGCTCTCGTTCGATTATGGCCAGAAGCATGTGAAAGAGCTGATCTACGCAGAAAAATATATCGCCGATCTGCGTAAGCGCTATAGTCAGGGAGAGAACGCGCTCACGATCACTCATAGCATCGTTAACCTGCCCATAGCACAGCTTTCTCCCAACTCCAACTCGGCATTGATCAACGCACATCGCCAGATGCCGCATGGGCACTACACTGATGATAGTATGCAGGCAACTGTTGTTCCATACCGAAACCCAAATATGCTTCTCCAGGCGGCAACACTGGCCTGGAATGAACACGCAAGTCTCATCGCGTATGCAGCTCATCACGGAGATCATGCACAATATCCCGACTGCCGTGAGGCGTTTGTCGATGCATTCAATAGGATGCTCTCGACGGCGATGATTGGTCAGGATATCAGGGTGGAGGCACCCTTTATGTACTTCTCAAAAGCACAGATTACACGGCTGGGTGCAAGTCTGAACGTTCCTTTCGAGCTTACCTGGAGTTGCTACGAGGGTGGAAGCGAGGGATATGGTGATCAGCATTGCGGCTATTGCGGTACTTGCACAGAAAGATATGAAAGCTTTAAACTTGCAAATATTGCTGATCCTACATCTTATGCCAATGATCCAGAACAGTACCTGCATCTACCAGGCCGGGCCAACAAATAACCGTCCTTTTAACGCCGCAAGAGGAGGGATATCTTCCCCCAGCCATGATGGAGCGAGGAAAAGCCATGACGCGATATGCTATTATCACACGTGAGTTCGCTTTTGAAGCAGCTCACCATCTTCCCAACCATCGAGGAAAGTGTAGACGCCCTCACGGGCATTCTTACCGACTACAGATCTCTCTTCGCGGCCCTATTATCAACGCGCCAGGACAATCTAATGATGGCATGGTCATGGACTTTGATGATTTGAAGCGGATCGTCAATACAACGCTGATCGATAATCTTTCAGATGCCATCCCACTCGGGCAAGCCGCCCGACCTGTCGAGCAGGGGGGAATGGATCACAATGATTTAAATGCACTCACTGGCATTCAGACAACTGCTGAAAATCTTGTACACTGGATTTGGGATGGCCTCGTGGCAGGTGGCATTCCCGATTCACTGCTCTACCGCATCCGCTTATGGGAAACTGAAAAGAGTTGTGTTGAGATTACGCATGCGGAGCGTGAGGAACTATAAGGGGAATGATGCAAACTACGGCTGCAACACGAACAATGCAAATTTCAGAGACATTTGGCCCTACTCTGCAAGGAGAGGGCGCCCTTATTGGAAAACCTACGGTTTTCGTTCGTACAGGAGGGTGTGATAATCATTGTGTGTGGTGTGATACCCTTTATGCCGTGCTTCCTGAGTATAAGCATACCTGGAAGCAGATGAGTACGGAAGAAGTGTTTGCTGAGATACAACAACTCTCTCCTGAGCCTATCCTTGTGACGCTCTCAGGGGGCAATCCTGCCATCCAGCCACTTGGAGACCTGATCGACCTGGGGCATATGCATGGATATACCTTTGCTCTGGAGACACAGGGCAGTATTGCGCAAGAATGGTTCTCGAAACTTGATTACCTGACGCTCTCACCCAAGCCGCCAAGCAGTAAGCAGGTCACAAGATGGGATCGCCTGGATCGCTGTATTTCCTATACCTCCATACCTCGGGACCACCAGATCCAGATATGCCTCAAGGTCGTCATCTTCGATGAAGACGACTATGCCTACGCACGAAACGTTGCTGAGCGGTATCCTACGCTTCCTCTTTACTTGCAGGCGGGCAACCATACGCCTCCACATGTATCCGCAGAGATTGATATTGCCGGTATCTTAAAACGGCTGGATTGGCTGATACAACGAGCGATGGCAGATCATTGGTATAGCGTGACTATTCTTCCGCAATTACATACGCTCCTTTGGGGTAATAAACGCGGCGTCTGAACGACAAGATCAAGATAGTTGAATAGTTACCATCTTGATTTATTCGTATTTCCGTAGTATGATTTTCTCGAAATATATCCAACGGAGGTCTACACATGTTAGCCATCTTTTCTGCCTCAGTTTCCACAAACAGTGTGCTGGCCTGAGTGTATCTAGCCCAATCGAAATGAATATGCTCTCAGAGCTTCATTGTGTCTATGCATCATGCAATAATGCTCAGTTCACAATGTTCCTCTTCGCTATAGGTATGTATAATTCCCTATAGCCCCCTCTTCCTTTCGCCTTCGGCTCCTGGTGCACTTTGCCTGTAGCTTTTTCTTGTCCTTGACCGTAGAAAACACTACCGCATTTACAGCAACTCCATCTTCAGCAGACTGTCTGTGGCCTCTTCCTTCGTGTTTAACAACCACAAACACGCTTATATCGCTGACTTTTGCATAGAAGCCACACGTGAAAAACATACCAACGACACCATGTGGCGAAAGGAAACGATACCTCTATGGGTATTCAGCTTGGGCGATATTGGGACCTGCTGGTCACTTACCTCAAACCCCAATGGCTCAGGGTTGTCTTGCTGACGGGAATGCTCTTTGGGAATATTGCGCTGCAATTGATCAACCCACAAATAATCCGTTTTTTCATCGATACGACACAGACAGGTGGCTCCTCACAGATACTACTAATGGCAGCCGGGCTATTCATTGCTATCACGTTAATACAGCGCGTTGTCGCTTTTGTCTCTACTTATATGGCAGAAAACATCGGTTGGACAGCAACCAATGCGCTACGAGCAGATCTCGCATTGCACTGCTTACGGCTAGATATGCCTTTTCACAAAGAGCATACTCCCGGAGAACTTATCGAGCGCATCGATGGAGATGTGACCTCCCTCGCTAACTTTTTCGCACAACTGATCATCAAGGTGCTAGGAAATACACTGTTGATTGTTGGTATTCTCCTGTTGCTCTTACGTGAAAATTGGCGTGTAGGCATAGGACTCACCATCTATAGTGCGCTCACCTGTGTCATTGTGGGTTCACTACAAAATGTTGCAGTGAACCAGTGGACCCAGGAACGCCAGGCCAGCACCGAGCATTATAGCTTTCTGGAAGAACATCTTGCGGGCATGGAAGATATTCGCTCCGCTGGGGCCGAAGCTTATGTCACACATCGCCTCTACCAATTGATGCACCGTATGCTCGAAACCGCCCGTCAGGCCCGCCTTGTCAGCAATGTGACATTTGTCAGTACCAACTTGCTGTTTGTAATTGGCTATACGATAGGACTGGCGCTGAGTGCATACCTGTACAGTCAGGGACAGGCGTCTATTGGGACCGCTTACCTGGTTGTGTACTACATTGGAATGTTGTCCGGGCCACTGGAAAATATCCGTGAACAGGTGCAGGATTTACAGGAGGCTACAGCCAGTATCGACCGTGTGCGGCAACTCCTCCAGGCACAATGTCAGGTCCAGCAAACAGGATGTGCTCTCTTGCCAGCGGGCGGTGTATCTGTCGAATTTCGCTCTGTTTCCTTTGGCTATGACCGGCAAGGAAAGGTGTTGCAAGATATCTCCTTCCAACTGAAGCCTGGAAAAATCCTGGGGCTACTGGGACGCACTGGGAGTGGTAAAACAACGCTCGCACGTCTTCTCTTCCGCCTCTATGATCCAGCAAGTGGCTCTATTTGCCTGAACGGAGTAGATATTCACGACCTCGTGTTGGAAGATTTGCGCAGTCACGTGGGCATGGTCACGCAAGATGTACAGTTGTTTCAGGCCAGTGTTCGCGATAACCTCACCTTCTTTAACAAGGAGATTCACGACGATCAGATTAAGCAGGTCCTTACGCAGTTAGAACTATGGAAATGGGTACAATCGCTACCAGATGGATTAGATACGCTGCTTTCCACTGGCGGTCAAGGGCTTTCGGCTGGTGAGGCACAATTGCTGGCCTTCACTCGCGTCTTTCTCAAAAATCCTGGGTTGGTGATCCTGGATGAGGCTTCGTCCCGCCTGGACCCGCGACAGAAAAACTGCTAGAACGAGCTGTGGATCACCTATTAGAAGCACGCACTGGCATTATCATTGCTCACCGTCTCCAAACGGTACTGCGAGCAGACGACATTATGCTCCTGGAGCATGGTCGGATTGTTGAATATGGACCACGTGACATCCTGGCCAACAATCCTGGATCGCGCTTTTACAAACTACTACAAACCGGACTAGAGGAGGTCATGGGATGAATATACTCCAACCACAAGCACGCCGTCTAAAAACCTGGCCCTTTAACTGGCAACTTATCAAATATCGTCCCTGGCCATACGCAGTCTACAGCATCTTCCACATCTCATTCTTCATGCTTCAGATTATCCCTGGCTTGATCGAAAAGTCCATTTTCGATATACTCACACACGCAGCGCCCGCCACCATAAGCTTGTGGGCACTGTTCGCACTCTACATCTCCACCGAACTGCTACGCTTTACTACGTCGTTTGGAGAGATATGGGGAAATGTTACCTTCCGTTATACTGTCGGTGCAATGTTACGTCACAATCTCTTTGCCAGCATTCTTCGTCGTCCGGGAGCCAGAGTTCTACCAGTATCCATCGGCAATGCTCTTAATCGCTTTCGCGATGATGTAGAAGAAACCTCCGATTTTCCGTTATGGATACCAGATATGATAGGGCAAACGAGCGCATCTCTGGTGGCAATCATGCTTATGGCCCAGATTAACCTGACCATTACGCTGGTCATCTTCCTGCCTCTGGCGAGTTCAATCATTGCATCGCGGATGGCATGGGAACGCATTCACCGCTACAGTCATGCCAGCCGCATGGCAACGGGAAACGTTATCGGCTTTCTGGGTGAAATCTTTAACGCGGTTCAGGCGGTAAAAGTTGCTAATGCTGAACAGAATGTCATCGGCCATTTCCGTACACTCAACGATATACGGCGTAAGGCCATGCTCAAGGATCGTTTGTTTGGGGAATTGCTCGCATCCATTTCTGACAACGCAACCACCTTCGGTATCGGCATCACGCTCCTGCTTGCAGGACAGGCAATGGCTGCGAAGATATTCACGGTAGGTGATTTTGCTCTGTTTGTTTACTACCTCTGGTTCACTACCCGCTTACCTTCAGCATGGGGTACGTTTATCGGTGACTATAAGCAACAAGAGGTCTCCATTGAGCGCATGGTCGAGCTGATCCCTGATGAGCCACCCAAAGTGTTGATAGAGCACAGCCCGGTCTCTCCACAGAGTGCGGTGCATCATGTCACCAAAATGCCCACCTATCAACTTAATACATTAGAGATACGAGGATTAACATACCATCATCCGGCTAGCAACAATGGTATTAACAATATCAATCTGCGGCTCAAACGTGGCACATTCACTGTCATAACAGGGCGCATTGGTGCCGGCAAAACAACACTGCTACGCACGCTTCTTGGATTGCTTCCCAAAGATGCAGGAGAGATCTACTGGAATAGTGAGCCCATCAAAGATCCCACAACATTCTTCAAACCGCCCTATAGCGCCTACACGGCTCAGGTTCCACGCCTGTTCAGCGATACGCTACATAATAACATTCTGATGGGCCTGCCAGGGGATAACGTGGATATGATAGGCGCAATTCATGCAGCAGTAATGGAACAGGATATAGATAACATGCCTGCCGGATTGGATACACTGATCGGTCCCAGGGGTATGCGTTTATCTGGTGGGCAAGTCCAACGTACTGCCGCCACGCGCATGTTTGTACGCGATCCTGAGCTATTAGTGTTCGATGATCTATCCAGTGCTCTGGATGTCGAGACCGAACATATGTTATGGGAACGCGTTTTTGCACAGCAAGATGTAACCTGTCTGGTGGTCACTCATCGCCGGGCAGTGTTACAACGCGCTCATCACATTCTTCTGCTCAAAGATGGTAATATCGAAGCAGAAGGGACACTCGATGAACTTCTCACAATAAGCGAAGAGATGCGTAGCTTATGGCGAGAGAACTTGTGATCTTGTTTCTTTTTATCAAGAACAAGGCTTTCGGGCATTTCCGTCTCAGGTGGTCATGCACAGGAAACGTATGATGCTCCCTGTCGAGTAGAACAAGTGACCTACTTCAGGGATTAGCGTTGCGGTCTGACGAAAAACGCGCTACAATGACTGAGCATTACAAGAAGGAGTTTTTAAGGACCGCCAATGAACACGAGTCAACAAGTTCGCCTTACATCGCTCGCTAGCTGTGCTGGTTGCGCAGCAAAAATGGGCCCCCATGCTCTGAAACAGGTTCTGCATCCACTTAAACAAGAGAGCGCTCCCGCTAACTTGTTGGTTGGCCTCCACGCTATCGACGATGCAGCAGTTTATCGTGTCAACGACCAGCAGGCGATTATCAGCACAGCGGACTTTTTCCCACCTGTGGTTGATGATCCTTATACCTTTGGAGCGATTGCAGCCGCTAATGCCATCAGCGATGTCTACGCAATGGGAGGACAGGTATTGATGGCAATTAATCTGGTGGCCTGGCCTGATAATCTGGAATCAGCATTCCTCAGCGACATTTTGCGTGGTGGTATGGACATCGTTGCACAGGCAGGAGGCGTCATTGCCGGCGGACATACCATCATTGACAAGGAACCCAAATACGGTCTCTCTGTTACAGGGATAGTCCATCCAGAGCATATCCTGACCAAAGGTGGTGCAAAGCCGGGAGACCTCCTGGTACTCAGTAAACCACTGGGTACGGGACTGATTACAACGGCACATAAACGTGAGAAAGTTGAGGAAAGCGACCTGACTGCGGCAGTTCGCTCGATGACACAACTCAACCGTCAGGCAAGCGAGGCCCTTGTACGGGCAGGTTCAGGCGTACATGCAGTTACTGATGTGACGGGTTTTGGTCTCCTGGGACACGCCTGGGAGATGGCAACTCAGAGTCTTGCCGGGATGCGTATCGAGTATGCGGCACTGCCATTGCTACCACATGCACACCTGTATGCAGAAAGGGGATATCTGACAGGTGGGGCACGCCACAACGAAAGCCATCTTACCCCCCATGTACACATTAATGAACAAATAGATACTATTGATCGTGAAATACTATGGGACCCACAAACATCGGGTGGACTCTTTGCAGCGATCGATCCAACACTCTGGCCAATGCTTGCAGCATTAGCGCCAGATGTGACATTCTGGCGCATTGGTGAGGTCACAGAACAAGTACAGGATGAGGTCCACGTGTTGTTAGAGGTGTATTAATGTACGAACAATTAGAACACATTTTAGAGGTGCATTTTCAGGATCGCAAGCTCCTCAGTCTGGCCCTCACGCACCGCTCTTACATTTATGAAACTGCGGGCGAAGGACAAAGTTCCAATGAGCGACTAGAATTCCTTGGTGACTCGATCCTTGCCTTGATCAGTGCAGATTTTCTCTACTGTACCTTTCCCCAATTGACCGAGGGAGAGTTAACGGATGTACGTGCAGTCCTGGTAAGAACCGAGACACTGGCGAAGTTTGCACGTGATATCAACCTGGGGAATTACCTGCTGATGGGCAAGGGAGAACAGCATAGTGGTGGAGGCCAACGCGTACTGGCTTCCGCATTTGAAGCCGTACTGGGAGCTATTTACCTCGACCAGGGGCTGGCAGCAGTACAGCTATTCCTGACCCCCCGATTGGAGCCTATCGCATACAATATCATCAGCAAACGATTGTTTAAAGACAATAAGTCGCTCTTCCAGGAGTTAGCACAGGCCCATGATGGCATAACCCCTGCCTATCGTCTTGTTAGCCAGGAAGGGCCATCCCACAATCGGGAGTTCACCGTCGAAGTGCTCTTAGGGGATCAGGTAGCCGGGAGAGGGCAAGGGCGCAATAAGCAAACCGCTGAGCAAGAAGCTGCACATGCGGCCTTGATCAGTCGAGGGTGGGCCTGATAACAGCGTCAAGAAGATCAGCAGAAGAGATGGGAAGATAGAGGTAAATATATGCGCTTAGAACCAACGCCAAGACCTGATCATATCCTACGTGTGAGCGCAAAGCTCATCACATCAAGTCATATTTTACATCTGTCGTCAGAAGAATTAGAACACGCGGTAAATCAGGAGCTCATAGAGAATCCAGCGCTTGATGTAGTTGAGCAGCGAGTCTGTCTCTTTTGCGGCACGCGTCTTCATGGACAGGTCTGCTCAATCTGCGGAAACGTTGCACAGATTACACAATACACAACCACTCACTCAGAGCAAGGAGTCTCTTCCACATTCTGAACAAATTGCGGAATCACAGTGGAACAACCAGCTACAAACATTTTATGATATCGATAACTCCGGTTTTGCTGAGGCTGATGGAGACGACGAGTACGATCCAATGGCACGTCTTCCTACCAGTGAGACACTGGCAGAGATACTGCTACGACAGCTTGAAACTCTCATCCCACCTGAAGATGCTTACATTGCTGAACAACTGGTTGGCAATCTCGATGAACGGGGCTATCTGGAGATCAGTATCCAGGAGATAGCCGATCATCTCAAGGTTCCTATCGAGCGGGTTGCATACGTATTGAACCAATTGCAAACCTTAGAGCCGCTAGGTATCGGCGCACGCAATCTCCGTGAATGCCTGCTTATCCAGCTCCAGGCTTTAAGTGAACAAAAAACACCTCCTCCGCTGGCCTATACACTGATCGATGGCTATCTGGATCAACTGGGGCGGAACCAGTTTCATGAGATAGCACGAAAACTCAAAGTGCCGGAACAGGAGATACGTCAGGCCAGCCAATACATTCGCAGCACACTTCATCCCTATCCAGCACATCTTTATCAGGCCGATACACGAGATGGGCATCTGGGGAGTGGCGCAACCTATATACGTCCTGATGTGATCATTCGCAAAGGGGAAATGGGTTTCGAAGTAGAGCTGATTGAAGAGAAACGTTACCGCTTCTCCTTCCACACAAACTACACCTATCAAGGAGGAGAACAGCTACTAGAGGCAGCCAGCAACGAAGTACAGCGCTATATGCATTCTCACAGTGACCACGCCAAATTTTTTATTGAGAGCATTCATCGGCGCTGGCATACATTGAAACGTGTAGCAGAGCTTATCGTAGATTATCAACGCGAGTTTTTAGAGAAGGGGGTACGTCACTTGCGCCCTCTGACCCGCGCTGAGGTGGCAACTCGTCTCAATCTGGACGAAGGAACCGTCAGTCGAGCAACAGCTAACAAGTATGCGCTCTTGCCTAAAGGTCGACTGATACCTTTTTCAGATTTCTTTGACGGCTCCCTGCGTATCAAGGATATTCTGCGCGAGTTGTTCCACGGCGAAGATAGCAAACATCGTTTGAGTGATGATGAGCTGGCACGTATTCTCACAACACAGGGTATCCCCATTGCCCGCCGCACTGTAACAAAGTACCGTGAGGAGATGGGGATTGGCTCGTCACGAGAACGCTAGAACCAGGAATTCCTTATTCCTGGAGAGCACGATCAGGATTTACATAAATAGTATGCTCGCGATCATAAATCACCATACCTGGGCCTCCACCCTTCATATGGCGCACATAGCGTTGCAACGTGTAATCTACAGGAGCACTCGTAGTACCCCTGGCCTGGCTATAGTAGGCCGCCAGCGTGGCCGCCTGATCAATAGTACTACGAGGAACGTCTCTCCCTGCCGCTTTAATGACTACATGCGCTCCAGGCACACCGCGTGCATGCAGCCAGATATCATTTGAAGTGGCCTGATGGAATGTCACTTCCTCATTTTGACGACTGTTCTTCCCTATCAGCAGAGTAAAACTGTCACGACTCTGTATATGTAACGGGACCCCTCCCCCAGGCATCGCCGGTTTACCCTTCGCCTGCTTACCGCCTTTTTTCATAATTTTCTTAGATTTTTTGTCATTCATTGCAGATTTGCCACGTATATAACCAGCAGCCTGTACCTCCGCTTTCACCAATGTCACCTCTGCGGGAGTCTCGGCCAACATCAGATTAGCCAGGAACTGCTCGATCGTTGCCAACTCAACTGCATTCTGCTCGATCTGAGCTGGTACAAGCGCAGTAGCACGACGTAGCTTATGATATTTATTGAAGAGGCGATTAGCATTTCCGACCGCATCAAAACGCGGATCTAATGGTATAGTGACAGGAACGGTATGAGTGTCTCCCTCAAAGAAGTTCTGAACTGTCACACTACTCTGCCCTTGCTGAACTTCATGCTGATAGGCCAGCAGTAAATCACCCTGTAAGCGATAACGAGCTGCCTCTTCCGAGGTTGCCAATTCCTGTTGCAACAACTCTGCCTTACGCTGACAACGATCCCGCTGCGTTTGCAAAGCTTTACGCATAGGAGAACGCACACCCTCCATAGCGTCACGCCACTCAGCACGCGCGTAATACTCATCAAGCAAGACATTGATGGATGGTGACTCACGTACACGTATCCCTGGTACCTGAGCATATTGCTCTAGAAGATAAGGAGCGAAGGCAAGAGGAGATATCTGAAGCGTATTCTGCTCCTTCTCTGAGCCTGTCCGCTCAATCAGTTGCGGATGCCACTTATGGCTCTCATACAGAGAGGTCAGATCACGTATATTCCAGGCCAGCTCCTGCCAAACATGATCATCAACTTCCAGAAGAGTATCGGTATCTCCAGTTGTACGATACACCATTTCACGTGCTAGCAAAGGGCTACAACCGAGCAGATGCCTGGTAAGAAGCTGCCAGAGTTTTGGCTGCTCTGGCGGGCGTTTCCGTTTTTTCTCTGCTGGTGGTTCAGCCTCAAGAGATGATGCCTCGGCAGCACAAACTGAGAGTTGTATTGCGGTGACCGTTGTAGGTTCTAAACGAGGCAATACCTGGCCCGCAAGGATGCGCTGTTGCGGAGGCGGAGGAACATATGGGAGACCAGTAGCAACAACACGATAGCGATTTACCTCTGCCCCGACTCGTTTGAGACTTCCAAGAATTAACCCCTCTTCATTACAAAAGATAATATTACTGATGCGCCCCATGATTTCAATAATAAGACGGAAACGAATACGTTCATCGCTCTCTGGATTACTACGATAACCAGCGACAATCTCCAGTACACGCTCCCAGCGTGGCTGTACTATAGTCTCGATGCGCGCTCCTTCCAGGTATTTTCGCAGCAACATCACAAACGGAGGTGGCTCACTGGCAATTTTTGGCGGCTTGAGAGCGGTTAGATGAGCACGTGCCAATTGCGGATGCGCTGAGAGATACAGCCAGCGATTTTCCCTCCCTGCCCCTGGCTCGCAGGCACATAGCATTGCAGAGCAAGAGCATGCTCTGTTGGTTGAATAATAGTATCGATACGCGCCCCGGCAAGCAAAATACCCCATTCATCTGCTATAGCAGCAAGGGTAATAGCATCTACATACATATGTCCTTCCAATCCCTGCGTTCTCAGCAAGAAGCCCACGGGCAATCAGCAACTTTCGTACCAAATATCTGTGTTGTACAATAAGGAGTATGAGCATTCATTCATCCTGGTTGTAGCATATTGAGACGCTGCACCATATTATGCTCATTGAAGCACAGTATAGCAAAGAGTCGTCTGTTCGTACACCTATCCTCTCTACATTCAGGCAACGCCAGGAAGAAGAAAATGCAACTTGAGACAGAGCCAACTAGATCTCAACAGAATAGCATACTACAGCCATCAAGCAAACAGGGACTGCTCTTCGTGCTCTCAGCACCATCTGGAACCGGCAAAGATACCGTGATCAAAGCACTCAAAGAACTGGGTATGGATTTTTATGTGGTCGCTTCAGTTGCCACACGAGCACCCCGCCCTGGTGAAAGTGACGGAAACCCGTATTACTTTGTTAGTCAAACAACCTTTGAACACATGGTTGCCCATGATGAGCTACTTGAACATGCCCATGTACACGGCAACTGGTATGGACAACCACGACAACAGATCAAAGAGAATTTGCAAACTGGACGTGATGTACTTTTGAAGATTGATGTACAGGGGGCTACAACCGTACGAAAGAAAGTTCCAGGAGCAATTTTTATTTTCCTGGTACCTGGTTCAGTAGAGGAGCTTGTTCAACGTCTTACCCATCGCCAAACAGAGACGGAGGACGAACGGCAAAGGCGATTAGCCGATGCTCAGATAGAGTTGGCACAGCAAGACCTTTATGATTACGTTGTTGAAAATAGGCAGGGACATCTTCAAGATGCGGTCGAGCACCTGCGTGCCATTATGCTTGCCGAGCATTGCCGCACCCATCCCCGCACAGTTACTATGTAATAATGCCATCAAAGGAGGATTGATATATGTCAGAAGGACGTTTTGAAGCATCAGTTACAAGAGAGCGCAATCTGGGAATGGAACTCGTACGTGTCACCGAAGCTGCAACCCTCAGTGCTGGCCGTTGGATGGGCAAAGGCAATAAAGAGATGGTAGATCAGGCCGCTGTCGATGCTATGCGCCATTCGCTTGACGGTGTTGACATGAGTGGAATAGTGGTCATCGGTGAAGGTGAAAAAGATGAAGCTCCAATGCTCTATGTCGGTGAGCAATTAGGAAATGGGAGCCTTCCAGAGGTTGATGTAGCCGTTGACCCGGTAGATGGAACACGGTTGCTTGCATTAGGACTTCCTGGTGCACTCGCAGTTGTTGCTACAGCCGAACGGGGCACGATGTACTCAGCACCGCCAGGAGTGTTCTACATGGAGAAGATCGCTGTTGGCCCTGCGATGAAGAACGTGATCGACATCAATGCTCCCGTTGCGGTGAACCTCGATCGCATCGCACGTGTTCGTGAAGCTCACATTGACGATTTGACTGTCGTTGTCCTGGATCGCCCACGCCATCAAGAGATCATCCGCCAGGTTCGCGAGGTCGGAGCACGCATCCGTCTGATTAGCGATGGAGACGTATCAGCAGCAATACAAGCGGCAATGGAAGATTATACAGGTGTCGATGTGCTTATGGGCATAGGTGGTGCTCCAGAGGCTGTTTTAGCAGCCGCCGCCATTAAGTGTACCGGTGGAGAAATCCAGTGCAAGATTTGGCCTCGCAACGACAAGGAACGCGAACAGTTCAAGGCAGATGGTATCGATATTCATCAAGTCTTGCGCACCGATGATCTGGTAAAGGGTAACGATGTCTCTTTTGCGGCAACAGGTATCACCAGTGGCGAACTGCTCGATGGCATTCAGTACTTCGGCTGGGGTGCGCGCACTTCGTCTCTAATGATGCGCTCCCACTCAGGCACAATCCGCTATATCCAGGCACGCCACAAATGGCGCGGCAACGGTAAAATAGGGATGCCCAGGTTATAAAGTAACTCCTCGGGTCTGCTCACCACCTGCGGTGGCTCGCTCTCATTTTAGTATCGCAGGCAAGGTTGGTCGCTGGCGACCAACCTTGCCTGCGATACTAAAATGGCTTGCGAAGCGCCACAGGCGCTGAGGAATCCAGAAAAAGAGCCTGAGAAGTAACACCTCTTCTCATTGATCATCAAAGTCTCTGCAACCTCTCGATGACGGCATCTGCCACCTGCGATGTGCCAACAGCGGTAGGATCATCTGGGCGCGGTTTTAAATCATAGGTCACATCCTTGCCCTCTGCAATGATCTGTGTTAGAGCTTTCTCTAAGCGATTGGCAGCATCTCTCTCTCCCAGGTGACGAAGCATCATCACTCCCGAAAACATCATCGCCATCGGATTCACCTTGTTCTGTCCCGCATATTTGGGTGCACTGCCATGTACGGGTTCAAAGACGGCATATTGGCTGCCAATGTTTGCTCCAGGTGCAACTCCGAGTCCTCCAATCAAGCCCGCCGAGAGATCTGAGATAATATCTCCATAGAGATTAGGTAGCACCAGTACATCATAAAGTTCGGGCTTCTGTACCAATTGCATACACATATTGTCAACGATACGATCTTCGTAATGGATATCGGGATATTCTTTGGCAACTTCATGAGCTGTTGAAAGAAATAATCCATCAGACAGCCTCATGATATTTGCTTTGTGCACAGCAGTAACTTTGCGGCGATTATTAGCACGCGCATACTCAAAGGCAAATCTCACAATACGGCGTGTTGCCAGCACAGAGATATACTTAATACTCATAGCAGAGTTTGGATCGAGGCGGTGTCCGGTGGTACGAGTAATGAGTTCGATAACCTCAGCATATTCAGGTGTTTCTCTTTGGAACTCAATACCAGAATACAAATCCTCAGTGTTCTCACGCACAATAATCAAATCAATGTTGTCATAGCGTGAGCGTAATCCTTGATAGGTTTTCGCAGGGCGAATGTTGGCATACAGATCAAGTTTTTTGCGCAAGGCCACATTTGCGCTACGTTGGCCTTTCCCTACAGGTGTCGTAATAGGTCCTTTCAACCCCACTTTTGTGCACTTAATCGACTCAATTACTTCATCTGGTAGAATAGTACCATATTTCTCCAGAGCCTCAGCTCCTGCCAGGCGTATGTCCCAGTTGAACTTCACACCAGTTGCTTCAAGGACGCGGCACGTTGCCCTGGTAATTTCTGGTCCTGTCCCATCACCGGGAATGAGCGTCACTGCATACGACATGTAATCCTCCACAAAAGCAGAATTTACCTTATTTGGGAGAGTGAGTAAATTATCTGATAATTGTCCTACCGCGCTGTAATCCTTCCTTCTTCAGATGTGGCGAGCTTCACATCGCTCCCCTCGCTAATTTTTCTGCTTCTCCAGATTATTTAACCGCTTTTGGTGTATTTTCACCTGCTTCAGATGTTTTACCTGTACCACTCTTACTTTTTGTTTTATCTTTATTAGCAGATGGAACACGTTTTGTCACTTTTTTGGCAGGAGCCGATGCTTGCTTTGTGGGAGTAACTCGTGGAGACTTGTTCCTCACCTTTGCTGTCTCTTTCACCTCTCGCGTTGTCTCCACAGCTACGACAGCCTCTTGACCTGCCGCTTTCTTTTTCGCCGTCATGCGACGCGTAGTCTTAGCTGCTGTCACAACAGGATCGGTTTCTGCAACTCCCGGCTGGTCCGCCTTCTTACGTGTTGTGCGGGCAACCTTCTTCTCTCCATCTTGCTGAGGTTGTTTTTCGGCCTGGCGTTGTACAGCAATTACCTCTGCATAACAAACGGGATCTTGTCCGGCTTTAGGAACAACCATCAACCCACCACAGGTCGGACAGAGATCTGGAATGGGCCGTTCCCAGATAGCAAAGTTACAGGTTGGATAGTTACTACAACCATAAAAGAGGCGTTTCTTCTGTTTGGTCTTCCGCTCCACCAGATCACCATGGCAGATGGGGCATAAAGCACCTGTCTTGTTCACAACAGAGCGACGATAGCGGCACTCCGGAAAACCCGAGCAGGAAATGAAACGACCAAAGCGCCCGGTACGGATCACAAGATGACGCCCGCATTCAGGACATGTTTCATCCATCTCTTCGAGCGGCTTTTGAACTCGATTCATCTCGGCTTCTGCTTTTTCCATCGTAACCTTGAAGTCACCATAGAAACTGCGTAAAAACTCTGTCCAGGAGTGACGCCCTTCCTCAACTTCATCCAGTTTCCGCTCCATTTCAGCGGTAAAACTGGTATCAACGATGTCCGGAAAGTGCTTATTCATGACTTCATTGATCGTTTCACCCAACCACGTCGGTATAAAACGTCTCTGGTCCTGGTCAACATAGCCCCGATCCTGAATAGTACTGATAATTGGGACATACGTACTCGGGCGGCCAATCCCTTGCTCCTCAAGCTCCTTAATCAAGCTCGCCTCTGTGAAGCGCGGCGGAGGCTGGGTAAAATGTTGTTCTGGCTTCAAGCCATGAAGATCAAGTGTCTCGTTCACCTGCATAGTCGGGAGCAACTTCTCATCTTCTTCACGAGGCCATACTGCATAGAAGCCAGGAAACTTGAGATTAGAGCCGGTCGCACGGAAAACATACTGTTTTGCCAGGATATCTACACGTACCGTATCAAAGACTGCCGGGGTCATAAAGCTCGCAACAAAACGCCGCCAGATAAGGTTGTAGAGTTTGAATTGATCCGCCGTCAGATGCGATTTGACAATTTGCGGTGTCAGGGTGACATCGGTAGGACGAATAGCTTCATGTGCATCCTGGGCATGGGCTTTCACTTTGCCTGTGCGTCCCTGCCCAACATAAGGTTGACCATATTCCTTTCCGATATAGTCCTTGACTGCAAGCTGAGCTTCATCAGAAATGCGGGTTGAGTCGGTTCGCATATAGGTAATCAGACCCTGATGACCACGCTCTCCCAACTCTATACCTTCATAGAGTTGCTGTGCCAGGCTCATGGTTTTCTTTGGCTTAAAGTAGAGCCGCGCCGACGCATCCTGCTGCATCGTGCTCGTGGTATAGGGCGGATACGGTTGGCGGCGCTGTTCTCGTTCTTCATATTTCAGTACACTGTAGTCGCCCCCTGCAACTCAGCCAGGATAGCATCAGACGCCTCTTTGGAAGAGATTTTGATGCGCCCTTTCTCCGCTTTCGGCGTCTTCCCATTAGTTGCCTCAACTAGTAGCCTGTTCCTCACGATCGCTTGCCTGATCTTCGCTATTCAGAGTGGCAATGTCTGTGAGACGTGATATCAAGGTCGCCTCGAAACGTCCTTGCTGCTGCTGTTTACTCAGTGTCGCAGTAATACTCCAATACTCTTCTGGTACAAAAGCGCGAACTTCGGCCTCGCGGTCACAAATCAAGCGTAAAGCTACTGATTGCACACGTCCCGCACTTGTTCCTGATTGAATACGCCTCCAGAGCAGCGGACTAATTTTATACCCGACGAGACGATCCAGAACTCGACGAGCCTGCTGCGCATTAAAGAGGTCTTCATTGATCTGACGAGGCTTTTTGATAGCATCCTGCACAGCCCGTTTGGTGATTTCATTAAAGACCGCACGATGCGGATTTTGTAATCCCAAGATGTTTTTGAGCGACCACGCAATAAATTCACCTTCACGGTCAGGGTCTGGAGCTAAAAACACTTCATCAGCACGCAAAGTAGCCGCTTTTAACTCGTCAATCAGCTTGTCTTTTTTCTCGATAACCTCATAGTGTGGTGTGAAGTTCTTGCGTGTATTCACACCAAGACCTTTTTTGGGAAGATCTATGATATGGCCCATGGAGGCCAGTACCACAAAATCGCGACCAAGAAATTTTTCGATCGTTTTTGCTTTGGCTGGCGATTTTACAATTACAAGTTTTTTTGCCATCAACCTATTACCCGACCTTTGTTACTTACAACAACCCGCTTATATATGAGTCTCCGTCTCATAGGATAGAATAGCATACCTTGACAAGTAGCCATTTTATACATGTGAGCGAGAAAACCACGAAGTCTTCAGCTTCGTGGATGAATTGCCGGGCCTCCTCTTGCCCAGTCAAGAAAAGAGCAGACCCATTGACCCAAAAAACTCTGCTTGCGCTGGTGGTGCGTATCCCATCGCTGTGACCACGGAGGGAAACCGGCCTCATCTCGACTGTGTTAGAAAGGCTTTTTGCGTCTGGAGCACCGACCCTTTCCCCAGGTCTACTTAACTCCAGGCGACAGAGCAACGGTCTGATGCGTCAACCGCAGGTGTCATGACCCATCTAACGTAGCTCGCATTTCTGCGGCTGAGTCTGGTGAACTCAGGCTTCCGCAGAAGCCGCTGAGTCTTTCGCTCAGCGGTAGTTCACATCGATTACAACCCAAAAGATAGAATAGCATACCTTGACAAGTAGCAACTTTATCCAAAGTAGAACTTCACCCAATGTAACCCAAAAAGCCTGGAAAAAATTTCCTCCTCATACCGTTTTCTCATTTGTGGAGTCTATAACCTCATTCGACTCAATCCCGATTACTGATTCACTAATTCTCTTGACCACACCATGCATGCATGCTATGCTGCATGCATGCACCTAACTAGAAACAGAGAAAAATAGAGCGCTGATTCGGAGGAATAGCATGCGAAAACACAGACCCTCTCAGCCCATCTCGCAGGAGCCATATCTCCAACAACGAGAGCGCAAGATGAGCCAGACCCCGTTTGTTGCTCAACGGCTGGTTGGTAAGGGTCAGCGTCGTCCACATCTTCGGCGTAGTTCACTACGTGCGGGATTAGCCGTCATCGCCGGCAGGGGAGCTGGAGCATTGAGCCGACGCCTCCACCTGGGAGGCGGAACAAGCATTGTTGGCATCGTAGCACAACGCGTCTACCCGGATATTGTTGAACACCTGGGCACTCAGCTAGAGCAGGGATGCGTGGTCGTTACAGGGACAAACGGGAAAACAACTACCAGCAGCTTCATCACTGCCATCTTGCGCGATGGCGGTCTGCGTGTATGGCGCAATAGAGAAGGCTCCAACCTCATGCGGGGCGTGGCAAGTTCACTTGTTATTCGCGCATTGCCCAATGGACACCTGCGGCGTTCGGGACGCGCTATCTCTATCCTTGAGATTGATGAGGCGGCCCTGCCTCAGGTCATCTCTCTTCTTCCTCCACGAGTCGCCATCTTTACTAACCTCTTCCGCGATCAACTTGACCGCTATGGCGAAGTCGACAGCGTTGTAACACACTGGCAACAAGCCATCAGCATATTACCCACAAGTACTACGCTGGTACTCAATGCTGACGACCCGGCTATTGCCAATTTAGGGAAAGGTTTTGCTGGTAGGGTATTGTACTATGGTATCAATGATCATTCTCTTAATCTCCTGACCCAACAGAATGTTTCTGCACAGCATCAGGTAATTGATACCCGTACCTGCCCAAACTGCGGTAGCGACTATATCTACGATATACGCTTTTATAGCCATATGGGGCACTACCACTGTACACACTGCGGCCTGCAACGCCCCCAACCAGATGTATACGCCACACAGGTTCATCTTGATACGTTTGACCGCCTGCGTATCCAGGTAGTAAGAGCACAAGAGCAAAGAGAAATCGTTATTCCCTTACCAGGAATATATAATATATATAACGCATTAGCGGCGATTACAGCAGCACAGGCATTAGATCTGGACTGGGAACCAATGGTTACGGGCATCGAGCAGTCAAAACCAGTCTTTGGGCGTGGAGAGCGCATACAGGCTGAAGGACGCACGCTTCGTTTGCTCCTGGCAAAAAATCCTACTGGCTTCAATGAAGTATTACGTACGCTCTTCAGTGACGGCAAACCACGACATGTGCTTTTTATTTTAAATGATCATATCGCTGATGGTCGGGATATTTCCTGGATCTGGGACGTGGATTTTGGACGGGTTGTAGGACAGATGAAAACGCTTGTGGTGACAGGTACACGGGCCTTAGATCTGGCCTTGCGCCTGAAATATGCAGGTATCCCCCAGGAGGATATGCTCATTGTCCCACCCGCACCGCTGCGGGCATCAAGACATGAGACTACCAACACGAAGCGTTTCCGGCGCACAACAAAGCGCGGAAGCGAAACAACAGAGGCTGAAGCACAACAAGCCAGTCTCTCAACAACGCATATCTATGGCCTCAAAAAGGCCTTAGATGCTGCCCTCAGCCAGACACCTGTAGGTGAAACTCTGTTTGTTGTACCAACGTATACTGGCTTACTAGAAATACATCGTGAGTTAGAGCAGCGTGGGTTGACACCACATTACTGGGAAGGAAGTGATGCATGACAGAAAATTTCACCCAGTCCCTCACGCTTGGACATTTGTATCCAGATCAATTAAACCTCTATGGTGACCGTGGCAACATTATGACGCTACGCCGACGCTGCCAACAACGCGGTATCGAGTTACGAGTAGTGGGCCTGGGTATTGGCGATGCCCTGGCACCAGATGAGTACGATATCTTATTTATGGGAGGGGGACAGGATAAAGAACAAGCACCTGTGGCACAAGATTTATATGAGATGAAGGGAATTGGGCTATGGGCTGCGATTGAGGATGATATGCCTGTACTGGCTGTCTGTGGAGGCTTCCAGTTACTGGCTCACTACTATCGTCCAGCAGAGGGACCAGATATGCGTGGTCTGGGTGTCTTCGATGCCTGGACTATTCATAAAGGCTCTCATATCTCACGCTGCATCGGCGATATCGCCATCAGTTGGAATAGCACAACGCTCGTCGGTTTCGAAAATCATGGCGGACGTACCTATCTGGGTACCGCCAGACCGCTGGGCAAAGTGCTAAAAGGATCAGGCAATAATGCAGAGGATCATACAGAGGGTGCGGTCTATCGTAATGCCTACGGTACCTACCTTCATGGTTCTCTTTTACCCAAAAATCCGCATTTTGCTGATCATTTAATAACATTGGCCCTTCAACGCAAGTATGGAAATATGGAGGCACCCATGACTACTCTAGACGAAATGGATGAACTCCATGAGACAATGCCTTCAGACATTTCAGCGAATGCTCCAGGAAATATCACACATGAGGCATTCACACCTCTTACAGCGTTAGATGATAGTTTGGAATGGGAGGCTCATGCCTCTTTACTAGAACGTCTAGGATTGTATAATGAGGCTACCGCTGTACTTCGCACACACAAAGGCAGAAGCAATGATTCAACTACTGGGGAAGAACACACATGAGTTTTGATCGATCATTGGCTCGTTGCTCTTTCTGTGGTCGCCACTCATCTGAGGTTCGACGCATGGTTGCTGGACCGGGAGCGGCCTATATCTGTGACGACTGCCTGCAATTATGCAATGACATTCTTCGCGAGGCAACGCCATTTTCTGCTCAAGCCCTGGAGTTGGCCTCACGCCCTCCTGTGGTAATTGCAGCACCACAACACACACGTGAACAGGACCACGATAGAGGAGCTACACAGGAGCTTACACGCGTCATCACGCTAGAATTAGAGCAGAAACAGCAAGGAATGACACTGATACTCCACCAGATGCATTACTATCGGGCATATTTTGAATTACACTATCTCTGGATCAGGCCACCATTCACAGCAGGTTTTGCCTTCGTGCCACGCATCATTTTCTTCCTGAAAGACAATACAGGAACACAATGGACGGGGGATCGCGGAGGAATGATCCTGGCACGACCAGAGTTAGCAAGTGGCCCCAATAATGCAGTCTACCAGGGTAGTGCTCGCTTCCGACCACTACCCTCGCCAGAGACCCATGTGCTGACTGTTCGTGCTGCTGATCCCCTTGGTCAGTTCGAAACTCCTTCGCCACATCCGTGGCACTTTGAAATCACATTGTAGGTTGGTAAAAACTGAAAGGGCACCCTTGCCTGGGGTGCCCTTTGTATTCTTCAGTTAACATGCTTCGGAGGGGCTTATGACCAAATCCCTTTTCGAAGGTTCCTGCAGGAGCTTAATTTAGCACTGGAACGAGAAGACCATACCCACCTTTGTCCAATTTGTACATCACATTCACACTGTCTGCCTCTTCGTTATAGAAAGGAAAAAATAAAACACCGCTCCTTTCCATCTCTGCGATAACTTCCTGGTCAGTCATCGGTTTAGTGGGAAGACGACGAATCTCCATAATCCTGGACCACATCTCTTCGTTGTGCTCTTCATCAACCGAAGTCTCCAGGTGATCATCACCAGTGCTTTCGTCTTCTTCTACAGTCGAAAGATGACCAGAACGGGCCAGAGCAAGCACCTTTACTCCAGGAGTGTGTTGCCGACGAACCGTTGTTTGTCGATCCTTCTGACGACCAATCTGGGTCACAATTTTGTCCAGTGCGAGATCAAGGGCTGTACTGGCATTAAGAGCACTCACCTCACTGCGAAGGGGGTGAGCATTACCTGAAAGGGCAAGGTGTACTGAAAAACGGTCACGTACACTACGAGTCTGCTCTTCAGCTACGGTCACTTCCATACGCGACTCTTCATCCACAAACCGTGCAAGACGCTGAACTTTGCGCTCAATTCGCTCACGCAACTGTGGTGTGATATGCGTTTGTTTACTTTTGATGATAATTTGCATAATTCGCTTCTCTTTCTGATCCAACAACACGACATAACAAGTAAACCTGATGACCTTTGTCAGAAGCAATGGGTATACCTGTCATTATATACCATCGAAACACAAACATATATGGGAAAATAGTACAATGTCGTGTTCTCCTCTGATTACCTGAAGCTTCTTTCTCACAGATATGTCCGAGAGACAGCCAGATCAACAAATGAATAACGTGTTACCCAAAATCGCGTTCGTTCACGTCTAGACCATGAAAAGTGAACATTATTTCATCTTTGCACATGCCAAATTCAGCCAATGTTCATCCCCTGGTGTTAAGATAATATTAGCGCTATATGTATATTCAAGTTCTATTGATTTGTGGAAGGGTAAGTGGTTCATGACAGATATACCAAGTGATCAACATATCACCTATCAGTTGCAGTATCGCAAGTGTGGAAAAGCGTCGTGTAGTACCTGTCGCAACGGCCAGGGACATGGTCCTTATTGGTACGCATATTGGCGCGAAGGTTCACGTTTGCGCTCCGGCTATGTAGGGAAGGTACATCCTCACCTGCAAGCACTGCCAGTACCATTCCTGGGAAACAAGGATACAGCGCCAGCGGATGTTATTATTGAAGAACTTGTCGCTTCATCCGTTTAATCTGAAGTTCTTACCACTGCTTACCAGGAGAGTTGTGATAGAATTATTATCTATTACATTTTTCTCAATAAATTGGGGGCAGAGGGATGAAATGTCCATTCTGTGGAGGCACAGAGTCAAGGGTGAAAGACTCGCGTGATATCGGTGATGCAATTCACCGCAGACGCGAATGCGAACAATGCAAAGGCCGTTTCAGCACCTATGAACGCGTTGAGAAATTTCATCTCATGGTGATCAAACGCGATCAACGGCGTGAGGCATTTGATCGCCAAAAACTCTCTGTTGGCATTCGCAAGGCCTGCGAAAAACGTCCACTTCCCGCAGGGGAAGTGGAAAGTGCAGTGGAAGAAATCGAGCAAGAGCTGTATCGTTTTGGTAAACAAGAGATACCAAGCAATGTGATCGGTGAATTGGTCATGGAGCATTTACGGCATATGGACAAAATTGCCTATATACGCTTTGCCAGTGTCTACCGCTCCTTTGGTGATGTTGAAACCATGTTCCAGGAGATACAATCGCTGCTAAATCGGGAAAAGCCAGACATAGACGGCACGCATGATTAAATATCTAAAACAGAGATAGATTGCAGGGCACCTCCGAAAGCAAGGGTGCCCTTTTTGGTCAGCACAGTTTTTTTGACTTTCTATAGCCTACACACTACAATACAATAGCAATACAAACTGAATACACCTACACTCGCTACTCAATGTGTTCGAAGGATAAATGCCCATGACAACACAGGAAAATGATAAACAACAGAAAGATCGACAACAGGCCGAGCATCGCCAACAAGCAGGATTTGAATTCTATAATGACGGCAAGCTAGACAAAGCCACAGAGGCATTCGGAGACGCTGAGATACGCTTTCGGCTGATTGGCGATTTTAAACGTGCTGGCGATTGCCGATCAATGATTGCCGATATTCAACGCCAGAACAACATGTCTGAGCAGTCTATCAATAGCTATCAGCAGGCCATGAAATTCTATCATGATGCAAATCGTCCCTTAAGTGAAGCTACAAGTGCATTGTCAATGGGACATATCGAGCGGCAACTCGCCCATCTGGATCGCGCACAGGCGGCCTATCAGAAAGCCCAACAACTCTACCATATATACCACTATGCACAAGGATTGGGCAACGTTGCCTTAGCACTGGGGCACATTGAGCTACAACGCGGCAAAATCGGGTCTGCCAGCGAACACTACCAGCAAGCCATTCGCCACTTCACTGAAGCTAAAGATAGTATCCACGAAGCTGATGCTACCCGTAGTCTGGCCGATATTCAACGTTTGAACCGTCAGTTCGCTGAAGCAGAAGCCGGTTACCATCGAACACTGGAAATTTATCAGACAACACGGGATATTTTTGGTACGATTGATGCTCAACTGGGACTGGCACGAATCTATCTCGACCAGGAACGACTTGACACGGCAGCAGAAATGTTTGCCGAATCTTTAAATGTCGCCCGTACTCTTGAGTACGAACTGGGACAGGCTGACGCAAATCTTGGGCTAGCAGAAGTGTCGCTTCTTCAAGGAAGCCTTGATCAGGCCTTAATCGGGGCACAGTCCGCTCTTCAGATCTACACAAATCAGCATAATGCGCTGGGTACAGCTAACAGCAATCGCATCCTGGGTGAGATCAACCTGCGTCGCGGACAGCTCTCCTACGCCAATGCTACCATGGAACGGGCCTTACGAACATATACGGCTCTTGCTTATCATATCGGGCGAGCAGAGACGACAGTCGGATTGGGTGAAATTCAGTATCGGCGTGGCTTTTTGGAACGAGCCATCCTGACATTCAATGATGGCCACAAACAGGCCCATCAATTACACAATAGACAGGTGGAGAGCCGGGCATTCCTTGGTCTGGGTGATATCTACCATCAACAAGGACAGGTTGGTCAGGCCCGCAATGCTTACCGTGATGCCAGAATATCTATTGAGCCGTGGGGTGAATTCACAGCCGCACGGATAGTAGCACAAACCGAAGTATGTCTGGCACGTCTTGCTATCTTCGGCGGAGAGATGAAAGAGGCAGAGAGACACCTGACAGCAGCAACAGAAGCAATAACAAAAAATCCTCTCGCTGTACAAGTAACTCCGCTGGTATCAATTGTACAGGGACAACTTTTGCTGATCCAGGGAGACTTCACACAAGCCGAGGAGCGCTTTAGCCAGGCACACAGACAGGCTATAACACAACAAGAGCCGCTACTAGCCGCCCAGGCCATTGTGGGCCAGGCACAAGCCCAGTTAGCTTGTAGAAACCTGGAAACTGCCCTGGCCATGTTCATGAAAGCTGGACGCGAGTTCCAGATGATTGAGAGCATCAATGGTGACGGTTCAGCCATATTAGGTATCGCTCAGATCAATCTTGCTCAGCGAGAATGGGACGAAGCTCTTGAAAACAGTCATGCAGCTTCAACCCGCTTCACCCAAACAAGTGATCTGCCTGGACAGGCTGATACGCTCCTCACGCAAGGGCTGGCACATCGCAGCAAAGATGAGCTGGATGAGGCATTAGGAGATTTTGAGCAGGCTTTAAGATTGTATCACCAGCAACAACATCCACTCGGCATGGCGGATACACGATCAGCACGCGCTGGTATCTTCTTGCTTCGTGGTAACCTGGAACAAGCCAGGGAAGAGCAGACACAGGCCATTGCACAGGTTGAGCATGTCATGGATACACTCAGTAGTCCACCACAGTGGGGTCGTTTCCTACGCCAATATGCAGAACTGTATGCACAGACAGCAATTACTGACATACGAAATAACCAGGACGAGCAAGCTCGAGTACTCCTCCAAAAATTTGCACGGATTGCTGGCTCAGTAGAGCTGGTAGAGTGCCTCAATGCCTACGAGGCTAACATCTCCACCAGTGGCGATGAGTTGAGTGAGGAAGAAGTACGCATCAACAGAGATCTGATGAAACGGCTTAGACAAATTCGCAAAGGATTGTCATGAGTGGACCTGTCATGAGAGAATAGAGGCAAGCAATTTTTCGAAATAAAAACAATGGAACGAGGTTATGTGTAATATACTAATCATTACGCTAGCCTCTACATCGGAGGAATTCTTCGTTATGGGTATGCATTTTTTACGTGGGAATCCACAAGCGCCAAAAGGACATGCCATTTTTCTCGCACATAGTAGTAGCGATCCACACGTTGTCTTTTGTACCTATTGTGTTGTACCACCAATACCCATGTCACTCGCGAAGTATCTTCCTCCACTCTTTGCAGCACAAATCCCCGCAGAGGAACTGCGCGATGCCGCCAGTATTACTGGTATGCCTTTCCCTCCAATGCTGGAGGAGGCACTCAGTATGGAGCAGTTGAAAATGCTGGCGGAGAGACGCGACGATGATCTTTGTGATATTGGCCTTATTAGTACTAGAGATGAAGGGACACGCATGCAAATGGCGGCACTGAGCAGTCAAGAGTATGGACAACTCTATACCGCATATATCTCTACGGTCTCCTCAGTTGCTCCACAAGCCCTCCATGAGTCCGTACCCCTGGATGACCTGGATGCCGAGGACCTTCTATTACAGACGATGTCTGAACGACAGAAGCTTACTGAATTGGGTAAGTTAGTAGGGATGGCTCGCTACGCGTTAGAGGGTCATGATACTTCCCTTTTGCAGGAAACCCGGCAAAGGATGCAGCGTATTGCTGGCTTATTGGCAGAAAAATATCGTGGTTCAGAGATCGTGGCTTCCACCTTCGACCCCCACGAACGCGGAGCCAAACTGGCAGAGCTATATCTAAGCAGAGCTTTCAAGCTACTTGATGAGGAATATGCAGATATTCCTCGTATTGAGCGTGCTATTCGTGAATTACAAGACTAAAGGTAAGAATACCAAACAAGAGATATTTTACAATTAGGAGTATATATGGCAGCAGTTGAAATGGGTGTTGACCTCTCAACGCTTGTAGACACACTGGTAACAGGCAATCACGAGCAAATAATCGCCGCCGCACGTGAGCATTTACAGCATGGTAAATCCGCAGAAGTGCTGATAGGGCGCATAGGTATGATCGCAGCTCATGGTGACACTGATGGACATATTATCACTACACTCGATGCTGCGGCAATGCTCTGTCGCCTGCTTCACACCATCCCTGCGCCCCTGGACGCAAACGCACAGGTCCAGGCACGAGCACTTCCCCTCTTTTCTCAAGCTCTCCTGACAGCAGCACCCGCTATACAGGCAAGTCGTCGTGCATATGCACAACCGCAATATCCTTCCCCTCTCTTCCCCAGCGGATTGACGAAGGGACAAACCGTCAATGATGCCATGCGTGACGCGATAGCAACCAATGATGTCTCGAAAGCTGAACGTTTACTCCTGGGCCTGTATGGTACAGGAGCAGATTATCGTAGCATGCAGGTGCGAGCCTACGATGGTATTTCTACCACTTTTCAAAATGCTGGACATCCACTGATATTTGCAGTACGCGGTTTCCAGTTGCTGGATACGGTAGAGTGGGGAGATCGTGCCCCCAATATCATCCACTGGCTGGCACCTCACCTGCCCCTACATCCTGATTCCAGTGAACCTGAATGGATCAATACCGTACGCAATTTCACGGCTAATCCAGATCATAGCGTGACAAGCATTCGTAAACGTCTGGCGCCTCCCAAAGACGAGAATGCGCTTCCACTGCGTGATCTCATCCTCAGCAGCGCCGATACCCTCCAGGTATGTCAAGGAATCTATCAAGCGCTGATGAACGGTGGGGCATCACCACGAGCAGTAGGTTCTGTCATCGCTCTGGCATCTACCAATGTGATACAGATGATCAGTGATAGTGATCACGAGTCATTCATTCGTACTGCCCACGGCCTGCTATTCTCCGCAGCTACACGCCTCGTCTTCCGGCAAGTACAAGACGTAGAGGTACTTACGCTCCTCTTCACATCAGCAGCCTTCATCAATGCATTGCACAAGCAAGTAATGGCGCAACAGAGCACATCTCAGGAAAAATCTGTAGCATCCACATCGCTTCCCTCTTCTACAGTCGTCGGGGGTGGCTTGTTCGCTTCAGCACAGTTAGATACACTGAGCCAACAATTGAAGGCCAAAGATCTGGCGGGGGCACTCACTACGGCTCGACACTATCTCAAACTGGGACATGACGTACGTGCATTATTTGCCACTATCGGGCTGTTAGCCGCAGAGATCGCAGCAACCACTGACCAGGGCCATACACTACAAATTGTCCATGCCGCAAGTGAAGAGTTCTTAGCCTGGCCCACAAGCTTGAATGAGATCAACATCGAAGGTTTCTTACAAATTGCGTTGCGAGCGGCCATTTTTGGTTAAGAGCAATCAGCAAGTCCCATGCTTACCCTTAAAGTGTACTGAGCAACGTACAAGGGCAACCTTGCCAAATATCCTGTGGAGTGCGCGTGTTGCACTCCACAGGATATTTTAAACAACAGGAGTAACTACTCCATTTTCTAGTCTGGTAAAATGGTAATTATAAAGGCTTGAAGGAGATATACGCGTGTTTCTCACTCCTAAATATATTCCAAAACTTCTACCATTCGCGCTCTGCGTCCTTTGTTTGCTACTAACGGCCTGTGACCCGTTTGGAGGCGGAAATGGTCAATCAATGCAATTGGTGAAAGCTCCACCCAGTAAGCAGATCTATACAATTCCTGAGGTAGGCATTTCCGATATTGAGACATTTGATCCTGCGCTGGCGCATGATATGGCATCCATCAATGCTATTCAGATGGTATTTACAGGGTTAGTACAACTCAATGACCAACTTCAGATTGTCCCACAAATGGCACAATCCTGGCAACTAGGATCTGACGGTGTTACCTGGACATTTCATCTTAAACCTGATCTCAAATTCAGTGACGGAACTCCCCTCACATCTGCCGATGTAGCCTATAGCATTGACCGGGCACTACAGCCCGCTACCCAGTCAACGGTTGCACCTCTCTACCTGGGATTGATAGCTCACTCAGATCAATTACTAGCCGGCCGGATTCCCACGCTAATCGGCGATAGCCTGCTGACACCTGATGCAAAAACACTTGTTATCATTACGAGGAAGAAAGCCGCATACTTTCCTGCAATGCTCACGTATACTTGCTCCTACGTAGTTGAAAAGAGCCTCATCACTAAGTACGCTGCCAGGTTTACTGATCACCTTTCCGAGGGAGGTGGAGCTGGTCCTTTCAAAGTGGCACAGTATACTCATAATAAAGAGATTGATTTTGTACCCAACTCAAACTACTACAATAAGAAACCACAACTACAGAAGGTTTCGTTGATCTTTTACACATCGGCAAATGATGCCTATCAGGCCTATCAAAATAATAAGCTTGACATGACAGGCATTCCCATCTCTACCTTCACTACCGACAAGAAGCGCAAAGATTTCTTCCAGGTACCGCAATTGTGGGTGAACTACTACACAATGAACTATCTGGTGAAGCCCTTCGACAATGTCCATATTCGTCAGGCATTTGCACTGGCAATCAACAAAACCACGATCGCAAACACTGTCTGGAAAGGCACGGTACTTCCAACCAATCATATCGTACCGCAGGGGATGGCGGGCTATAATCCAAAACTCACCGGTCCCGATGGAACCCAGAGTCTGACCGGGAATGCTAAAAAAGCGCAGGCACTCTTGCAACGGGGCTTACAGGAAGAAGGATGGACGAGTGTGTCACAAATGCCATCCATTACCCTGACCTATGCCACCGGTGTACCCGGTTTTGATCAAGAAGTAGCAACAATGATCCAGATGTGGCAGAAAGTCCTCAACGTCCAGGTAACATCCGATCCTATCAATTACAATACCCTGCTCGATCAGGTAACCGCGGCAACCAATAACCCGCAAGGGCTACAATTTTGGGGACTCGCCTGGGTCGCGGAATATCCTGACCCGCAGGATTGGCTCTCACTGCAATTCGCAAATGGCGTTCCCAACAATAACATGAACTACGGCCAGAATACAGGGACGACTATAGCACAACAACAACTTACTCAGCAATTACTGGAAACTGCTGATGCTAATACAGCTAATACACAAGCAAAAGCACGTATCCAGGATTATCAGCAGGCAGAACAACAACTTGTTAATGATGTTGCCTGGTTCCCAATGGAGCAGGTAACCACAACATTTCTACGCACATCGTACATAGTTGGCATCGTTGATAATGCGCAAGGCGTGACTCCCCCGGACGACTGGGCCAACATCTACCGCGTGCAATAAGTCAATTTGTCTGATTATAATTTTTTTCTCTCTTTTGAGGTGGAGAGATTCAGCAAAGATCGAACGTAATTAGTATAGACCACAGTAAAAAGGGTTGCCTTGCTCTTGGTTTTCTTTTTCACCTTTGGCTTTGTTGTGCCATAAATTCGCAGCGGACTTGTACAGATAAAGTATCTTGTCCACATTCGAGCGAATAAGGTATTACAAACTAAAACCAGAACGGAGCACCCAATTGGCAAAATGTTAGGCGTTTTCGTTACAGCTTTATTTCTCGTAAAGGAGAAACGGCACATGCAACGTGGCCAGAAATTTACGGTCGTGTTTTTGCCTACCCTTTTGTGTCTGCTTGCCATGCTGGTTGGAGCCTGCGGTAGCAGCCCCTCCACTCCTGGAACAACAGGACGTAAAGCACCAGCAAGCAAACAGGACCTACGTTGGGATATGGGCGACGCAGATATCGCAACGTTCGATCCTGCCCTATCTCAGGATACCGCCTCCGACTTCGCTATTAAGGCAGTTTTTACCGGACTTGTTGAGTTTGACCATAATCTAAAGGTAGTTGACCAGCTTGCAGCTTCACATCAGGTATCAACAGACGGTCTCACCTACACATTCACCCTGAAACCCAATCTGAAGTTCAGCGATGGCACAGCACTCACGTCAAAAGATGTGGTCTACAGCATCAACCGTACCTTATTGCCTGCAACCAAGTCCCCAGTAGCATACTATTTGCAACTTATCAAGGACTATGATAAGGTCACGACGGGAAAAATCCCAACGCTCATTGGTGATAGTCTGCTGGCTCCCGACGACAACACAGTAAAAATCATCATCAGTCAACCAGCAGCTTACTTCCTCTCGGCACTGACATATGACTGCGCATACGTAGTAGAGCAAAGCCTCATTACCAAGTACCAGGACAATTGGACAGAACATCTCAGCGAGGGCGGCGGCGCTGGTCCCTGGAAGGTCACTTCCTGGTCTCACACCAAGGGTATTGAGTTTGCACCCAATCCTAACTACTATGGTCCAAAGCCCCAGCTCCAGAAACTTGAGTACCTGCAGTTAGGCAATGCAGATACCAACTACAAGGCTTATCAGGCTAACCAGGTGGATCACGCTGGTGTTCCCGTCCCACAACTTGCGGCAGCTAAAACAGGGAAGGATTTCCATATAAACTCTCAACTCGTCCTCACCTACTTCTCCCTGAACTATCTGACAAAACCATTTGACAATATCAAGATTCGTCAAGCATTCGCGTTAGCTATTGACAGAGACCTGCTCAATACAACTCTCGCGAAGAACACAGTAAAACCCACCTGGAGTTTTGTGCCTGAAGGTATGCCCGGATACAATCCTAATATCGTCGGTCCTGACGGAGTCACAAGCACAGCAGGTGATAAGGTTAAAGCAAAACAACTGCTTCTAGAGGGCCTGAAAGAAGCAGGATATGCCAATGTAGCCGCGTTACCACCCATTAAATTCACGTACTATGCGGGTTCCACCACCACAAGTAACGTTGTTGCCGCCATTGTCCAGATGTGGCAGACCGTTCTTGGAGTAAAAGTCACAACGGAGACCGTTGATTTCCCCAAGCTGATCGGCCTGGAGAATGCATCGAAAAATAATGCCAATGGTTTACAGATGTGGCGCGCCGGCTGGCAAGCAGACTACCCAGATCCACAGGACTGGCTGTCGATTTTCTTTGCCAAGAATTCAGACTACAACCAGTTTAACTATGGTCAGAACAAGTCATCAGCAGCCACAGAGCAGCAAGCGGTGCAAGCCCTGTTGCTCAAAGCAGATGTCAACACAAACCCAACTGAACGTATTCAGCAGTACCAGCAGGCTGAACAGCAGATCATCAACGACGCTGGTGTAATTCCGCTGTGGCAACCATTAGAACAGGTTGTACTCCGAACCACCGTACAGGGTATCGTCTTCAACGGCCTGGACATTGTTCCTCCCGACGACTGGGCAAACATCTACATCAGCCAATAGTCAGGCTTCTCGCGTAGGGAAACGTCTTTGAGGCTTTCTGAGAGAACCCTTATGAAGAGGGATAGCGATAAAATCGTTGCTGTCCCTCTTTTCTATATCAGGAACCAACAAGCAAGCTCTCTTTCCTGACGGCAACAAAAAGCCATTAGCCCGTTAGCTAGATAACTTGACACAGGCTGACAATGTCACTTACAATACCCACAGACTCACTGCCACTAGCGCTCGTTTTCAGTACTAATCGAGGTTTATCAACTTTACAGTGCCACTCGCCAGATAAATCTCTGCGCCCTGTCACAATTCAAAAAACATTTACTGGGAACCGAGAAACCTATCACACTATTGTACCCTTAAAAAAACATTTTAAGGGAGTAAGGGACAAGCATGATTTAATTTTTGATCAAAAGATTTATAGGCCTCGTGTTTGTCATTTTAGGTGTAACCTTCATTACATTCATCATGGGCTATTTCGCCCCTGGTGACCCTATCCGTAACATGATGGGTGAGCATTTTAACATGCAGATCTGGTTACAACTACGACACGCATATGGACTGGACCTCCCCTGGTATCAGCAGTACTACAATTTTTTAGCCCACCTGATGAAATTCGACTTCGGAATCTCTTTCAAGTATCAGAACCGGCCTGTCTGGGATATTCTCAAAGATGGCGTGCCAATTTCAGCAGAGCTTGCTTTCTGGGGGCTGGTTGTCGAACTCCTTTTAGGTATCCCACTGGGCATTCTATCCGCGCTCAAGGCCAACACCTGGATCGATACCATGAATACGGGTATAATGATGGTCCTCTATGCGTTACCTCCTTTCATTCTTGCCGTCCTTGCTCAAGTCGTCATTCTCTGGTTAGATAAAATAACTGGTACGTCGGCACCGTGGCCAGTGTCTTCATGGGGTAACCCCTGGCAATATACATGGAGCGATATACAATTTAAGCTGGTACCCATCATTGTATTTGGTGCAGGAGGGTTTGCCTACTTTGCGCGCCTGGCGCGCACCAGCATGCTAGAAGTACTACGACAAGATTACGTACGTACGGCACGAGCCAAAGGACTACAAGAAAGCATCGTTGTCTACCGTCATGCACTACGTAATGCACTGATACCGCTAGTCACCATCATTGGATTGGCCATTGGTCTCCTGGTTACAGGTGCCTTCTTCATTGAGTTCATTTTCAATATCCCTGGTATTGCTCGCATTACACTAGAATCCATCAGTTCACGCGATTATCCTGTCATTCAGGCCACGACGGTGTTGCTGGCTGTTGGTGTCGTTTTCGGAAATCTCGTGTCAGACCTCCTCTACAGCCTCGTTGATCCACGCATTAAAACCGAATAGGAAGCGAGAATACAGATGGATACACAGGATAACAGAACCAAATATGTTTCACCAGAGGTCATGGTTCCCGATACAGGTGCCATCCCTCCACCACCTGATCTCCTCATTGAAGATCTACCAACCACTAAACCAGACTCCAATCAACAGGAGAAGCGAGCATCATCTACGCCCCTACAAGATTCTTTGAAACGGTTGGGACGAGATAAGCGTGCAGTAGTCAGCATTGCTATACTTCTCCTTTTCGTGATTATCCCTATCATCGGTCCAACAATCTATCAACATATCGGTGGTATCTACCAAAGCCCTGTCAATGGTCCGGTCGACCCAAACCAATATCACAGCTACACCCATCAAGAACTCACACGCCTGGATGAGGGACCTTCAGCTCAGTATTGGCTCGGCACAGATGACCTCGGGCGCGATCAACTTGCAAGGCTGATGCAGGGTATGCTCATCTCTTTAACAGTTGCTATCCTGGTCGAAGTGGTAGATATCGGGTTGGGCATTCTCGTTGGAGTGCTGGCTGGTTACTACGGAGGTTGGATTGACCAACTCTTAGCACGCTTCACTGACCTGATGTTCGCCTTCCCCGGTCTACTTTTCGTCATTCTACTCACTGGTATCTTCGGCTCCACGGCCGATACAGCTTTAAGTGGCATACCAGTCATAGGCCCAAATGGAAATGCGCGTCTCGTACTGGTTTCACTCGCTCTGGCCTTCACGGCCTGGCCTCTCATGGCACGCTACGTACGTGGGCAAACGCTCCAACTCAAAGAGCAACAATTTGTTGAAGCAGCACGAACTGCGGGTACAGGCAATACTCGCATTATCCTGCGCCACATCATTCCTAACCTCTTCAGTATCGTATTCATCGCATCAACGCTAAATATGGCTGGCACCATCATCGGTGAGGCAGGTCTAAGCTTACTTGGCCTCGGGGTACAGCCTCCCGGATCTAGCATTGGGTTGATGATATCAGACGCAACACAGAACCTGGAGACGTATCCCTGGGAAGTACTCCTCCCAAGTATTGTACTCGCAATCATTGTATTAGCATTCACCTTCCTGGGTGATGGCCTACGTGACGCCTTCGATCCTCGATCAAAAGACTAGTAAGGGGAGAAATAGAGATGGCAGCAAATTTGCTGGAAGTCAATAATCTTAAAACCTACTTCTTTACACGAGGTGGTGTAGTGAAGGCAGTAGACGACGTCTCATTCGTAATGAAGTCTGGTGAAACACTGGGTGTAGTGGGTGAGAGCGGTTGCGGCAAGAGTGTTACCGCTCTCTCTGTTATGCGTCTGGTTGCTAATCCTCCTGGGAAGATTGTGGGTGGTGAAATTAACTTTAATGGTGAGAATATCCTGGAGAAGAACCAGGAAGAGTTGACCAACCTACGTGGTAGCAAGATCTCTATGATCTTCCAGGACCCGATGACTTCCCTCAACCCTGTCTTCACTGTAGGCTATCAGATTGCAGAAACAGTGAAACGCCACCGTAAAGGTGTTACGAACGATCAGGCCTGGAACCGCGCAACGGAGATGCTGGATCTGGTACGTATACCCGATGCAAAGCGCCGGGCCAAAAACTATCCACATGAGTTTAGTGGTGGGATGCGTCAGCGCGTGATGATCGCCATTGCCCTGGCTTGCAATCCACAATTGCTGATTGCCGATGAACCAACTACGGCCCTGGATGTGACCATCCAGGCACAGGTTCTTGAACTGATGAAGGGACTTTCGCAAGAGTTCGGCACCGCCGTAATGCTGATTACCCACGATCTTGGTGTTGTTGCAGGAACATGCCAACATGTAAATGTGATGTACGCAGGGCACGTTGTGGAATTCGGCATCCGTCAAGCAACTCTTTGAAACCCCCGCGCATCCATACACAGTCGGACTCCTTCAGTCTATTCCCCGCGTTGATGAGAAACGTGGGACCAAGCTCACCCCGATTGGGGGACAGCCACCCGACCTCACAAATCCTCCTGTTGGATGCCCTTACGTTTCGCGTTGCCCCAAAGTGCAAAGCCGTTGTCGCCAGGAGCGACCTGAATTGAATGCGTGTAGGCCGTGGTGAGCAAATCGCGGCATGCTTCTATCCCAACTAAGGTGAAGAGGAAGATATGGTACAAGAAGTCAAAACGCCCAAAACAACAGGGACAACTCTGGTTGATGTAAAGGGCTTAAAAGTCCACTTCCCTATTAAGGGGGGACTGTTTGGTCGTACAGTAGCTAATGTCAAGGCAGTCGATGGCGTTGATCTCTTTATCCGTCAGGGCGAGACACTTGGACTGGTCGGTGAAAGTGGGTGTGGCAAGTCGACAACAGGCCGCGCTATCCTTCAGTTGATCAAGCCAACAGCTGGAAGCGTCAAGCTGGATGGCGTTGAACTAACGCAACTTTCTTCCAGTGAAATACGCCAGAAGCGGGTAGCGATGCAAATGGTGTTCCAGGACCCTTATGCTTCACTTGATCCTCGCTACACTGTCGGACAGATCATTTCAGAACCATTAGAGAACTTCAACCACAGGAGTCCTAAACAGATTCGCGATGAGGTAGCCGGCTTATTGGAAGTTGTAGGCCTGAATCCTCAATCCATCAGCCGCTTCCCCCACGAGTTTAGTGGTGGACAACGTCAGCGTATTGGCATTGCACGAGCACTGGCACTCCATCCATCATTTATTGTGGCTGACGAGCCAGTTTCCGCACTGGATGTCTCAATCCAGGCACAGGTACTCAACCTCTTACAGGATTTACAGGAGAAGTTTGGCCTCACCTACCTGTTTGTAGCTCACAATCTCTCGGTGGTAAAACATATCAGCGATCGTGTAGCAGTCATGTACCTTGGACGTGTCGTAGAGTTAGCTAAAAGCGAAGACTTGTATGAGATACCTTTGCATCCCTATACACAGGCGCTTCTCTCTGCTATTCCGGTACCAGATCCAGAGATTGAGTCCAAAAGGAAACGCATCATTCTGGAAGGTGATGTACCCAGCCCCGTCAACCCACCAAGTGGTTGCAACTTCCACCCACGCTGTTGGAAAGCTCAGGCGATTTGTCGTGAGGTGATCCCATCATTGGAAGAAAAACAGACTAACCACTTTGCTGCCTGCCATTTTCCTGGCTAGGAGGCAGAGGTTATACACGCGTACGGCGTTCAAGACGCTTGATACGCGCAAGTAATCGGATGCGCGCCTTCAAATGGTGCGCATCAAATGGCTTGACCACATAATCATCAGCCCCCGCATCAAAACCCGCTACTTTATCTTGTAAGGTTGTAAGTGAGGTAAGTAACATAATGGGAAGATGACGAAGTGTAGATCCATCGCGTACATAGCGACAAAGCTCCAGCCCATCCTCCTGACCAACAATGACTTCAGAAATCAGGATGTCTGGCAGCAATATATTGAGGCACACTTTTGCCTCTTTTACCGATGCCACACAAGATACTGCAAATCCGTTATCTAATATATGTTGCATTTTTTCGTGTGTGCTCGGATCATTATCTACAAAAAGAATGTTTAATCTACGCAATACCTGTGGCTCACGCGCTATTCGCACTAAAAAACCATGAAGACGGTACGCTTCCTCCCCATCAAGAACAAAAGGGAGGCATCACCCCTACACTAGAGTAATCTCTTTCGTAAAGTAGAGTACACGAGCGACAGATGTGATTGTTCTGCTCAATTCCTAATCTCGCTCTGCCTGTGTCTGTACCAGAAAATCGGTACGACGTTGGCGATCCGCTGATGTCAGATGTAACACACGATCGATAGCTGCATTTAAAGCACTGGGCTTAAATGGTTTCATGAGGTATTCGTCTGCCCCCGAAAGTAAGCCCGTTATTTGATCTTCATCACGTGTCATCGCACTCAAAATGATCAATGGTGTTTGCGCTGTCCGTGCATCTCCACGCAAACAACGCACCAACTGATAGCCGTCCATCCGTGGCATCTTCACATCAATAATCACACAATCGGGACGTTCATCATAGATGCGCTCTAGCCCTTGTACACCATCGTAAGCAACAATGACCTGATACGTCCCTTGCAAATTCACAGCATACTTGATGAGTTCCACAATGGTCGGATTGTCGTCAATAACCAATACTTTCTTTATTTCATTCCCGCTGCTCATATGGCTACCCCTCGCAAAGCACTGCACAACGTACTGGCCACAAATTCCCAGAAAGGTTCTTGTACTTCAGTATTGTAACACAGTTATGTGCTGCTGCCAACTCACCCTATCTTCTATACTACTCGCATTATGCACATCAGGTCTTACGCCATATGTTAAAATACATGGGATAGCATACCTACTACGTAGCAGAAGGGAGATTGAGATGCTCGATCGCTATTCACGGCAAACGTTGTTTGGTCCCATCGGGAAGGAAGGACAGGAACGTTTACGAGCCGCGTCCGTGACTATCGTAGGATGTGGTGCCCTGGGTACAGTTCTCGCCAATAACCTGGGCCGCGCTGGTATTGGTCGTCTGGTTATTGCTGATCGTGACTACATTGAACTGAACAATTTACAACGACAGATATTGTTTGACGAGGACGATATAACACGACACTTACCTAAAGCAGTCGCTGCCGCAGAGAAGTTGCATCGTATAAACAGCGATATCAAGGTAGAAGCTCTGGTAGAGGACATCAATGCCGACGGCATTGAGTCATTAGTGAACGATACCGACCTTGTGCTCGATGCAACGGACAATTTTGAGACTCGCTACCTTCTCAATGATGTGTGTGTAAAGCACCAACGTCCCTGGATCTACAGTGGAGTGATAGCTTCCTATGGCACAACCATGAATATTCTTCCCCATGATACGCCCTGTCTACGCTGTATCTTTCCTGAAATGCCTCTCCCAGGTATAACACCCACCTGCGATACAGCCGGTGTACTCAACGGCATTGTAGGCGCTATCACCGGGATCGCTTCGACCGAGGCGATCAAAATTCTGCTGAAGAGTGAGAAGACCAGTCGAGATATGGTGTGGCTGGATGTATGGGAAAATACCTTTGATCGTATCGAGTTACCACGCCAGCCAGATTGCCCCACATGTGGACAACATCAGTACGAGTTCCTGGATTTCGCTGAGTGGCACCAGGAGTACCAGTCTCTGTGGGCGAAATGCTGTACAGGTACGTATCAGTAGAAGTGGGATCAAGCTGGATTTTCCTGCGCTTGCTGAACGACTACGACCAGTTGGCATAGTAAACTATAATGAGTTTTTGCTGCACTTCACGGTGGATGCCTATGAAATGACGGTTTTTCCTGATGCACGCGCCATCATTAAAGGAACCGATGATGAACAAATTGCACGCTCTATCTACGCTCGCTATATAGGTATGTGATACGGATTGTATTCAGCATAATCCGTTGTTATAATACTGATACCTGGCCTCACCCACTTTACTCTGCCACCGGAGAAATGTGCACGGAAGGTTGAATAGTCCTCCCCATGCATGGCTCTATCCTTTCACAAGGTAAGGGAGATTCGATATACTATGAACGAACATATTCTTGTCTGCGTTGCCTGGCCGTATGCAAAAAGCTCCACTCATGTTGGACAGATCGTTGGCGCATACCTGCCAGCAGACACATTCGCACGCTATCACCGCATGGCCGGAAACCACGTTCTGATGGTTTCTGGCAGCGATGAACATGGAACACCAATTCTTGTTGACGCCGAACGCCAGGGTATTACCCCCCGAGAATTTGTAGCAAACTATCATCGTCAGATTTGTGAAATCTGGGATAAATTGGGTATGTCCTGGGATCTCTACACAGAAACCGGCACGGCTAATCACTATCGCATTACGCAAGATTTCTTTTTGACGCTCTACGATAAGGGTTATATCTTTAAGGATACGATGCTCTCTCCTTACTGCCCAACCGATCGCCGTTTCTTGCCCGATCGCTATACAGAAGGAACATGCCCTCTCTGCGGCAATCTATCAGCACGCGGCGACCAGTGCGATAACTGCGGTCATACTCTCGACCCGGTCGATCTGATTGATGCCAGGTGTCGCCTTTGCGGAAGTCAGAATAGTAAGCTGGAGATGCGCCAGACTGATCACTTTTTCCTGGATTTGCCCAAACTACAGGAACCTCTGATGCAATGGTTATCGCAAGACAAGAGTCATTGGCGGCAGAATACACTCTGGTTTCGCGATGAACTGGTTAAAAGAGGGCTTGCGTGCTCGTGCTATTACCCGTGATCTGGACTGGGGGGTGCCCATTCCATTAGAGGGATACGAGAATAAACGTATCTATGTGTGGTTTGATGCTGTGATTGGCTACTTCTCAGCTTCGGTTGAGTGGGCTGAAAAACAGGGAACACCGGAAGCCTGGAAGATATGGTGGGTCCCTGAACAGACCCAACCGCCAGTAAAATCCTACTACTTTATCGGCAAGGATAATATCCCCTTCCACACTATTATCTGGCCTGCAATGCTGTTGGGTTACGGCAATCGTAACCTGCCTTATGATGTGCCTGCAAATGAGTTTATGACGATGAGTGGGGCCAAGGCATCGAGCAGCCGTGGCAATGTGATCTGGACACGCGAAGTGCTGGAACGCTACAATGCAGACACACTCCGTTATTACCTCTCGGCCACAGCGCCAGAGGGTCGCGATACCGACTTTACCTTTGAAGAGATGATCCGCCGCAACAACGATGAACTCGTGGCAACCTACGGGAATGTTGTTCATCGTACGTTGACTTTCTTGCAGAGTAAGTTTGGTGGTGTGGTACCACAACCGCAAGATTTGCGTGAAGCTGATCGCGAAATCTTAGCAGAGCTAGAGCGCGGTTTCGGATTGGTAGGCCATAATATTGCACTTTGCCACTTCAAGGATGGATTGAATGCGGCGATGTCTGTGGCACGTGCCGCTAATCGCTATCTGGATGAACAGGCACCCTGGAAACAAATTAAGGTTGACCGCGAGGCAGCAGCAACGACAATCTATGTCATGCTTCAGGTCATCAGTGGCCTGCACATCCTGTTCTGCCCTTACCTGCCCTTCTCCTCACAAAAGTTGCACGGCTACCTGGGCTTTGAAGGTGATGTAAGCAAGGTACATTGGCATAATCAGACAGTCCCAGCAGGTATTACGTTGCCAACACCAACGTTACTCTTCCCAAAGTTGGAGGACCCCGTAACAGTATAGCAAAGCTATATGGTGCAGGTTGCCAATCCTGCCACCTGCACCATATAGCTCAGCTTGTTGTCCTGTCACTTACTTATGGGTGGCTGAGATCCTGCGGCCTGTGCTCCCAGGCATGCGGCCCCGACAACTCCAGAAAAATCGCCCAGTTTTGCCCGAAGAATCGGTGTCTTTTTGGCAGGTGCGGAGAGGGCCGTAGTTCGCGCACGGTGAACTGCCGTTTCATAAAGAAGATCAATAGCTTCAACAACTCCCCCACCAAGGATAATACAGTCTGGATTGTAGAAATTGAGGATTGATCCCAGACCATACCCCAGGTAGGTTGCAGCTTCGGAGACCATTTCGATGACCAGCTCATCTTTTTGCTGGATAGCGCTGGCAAGGATGCCCGAACGAATGATACTCCCGTCTTCTTTGAGTTGGACGACAGTTTCAGCGGAGAGCACGGAGGGACGCCCATGATGTATTTCGGCCATGATTGCTTTTGTGATGGCTGTACGGGAGGCATAGGCCTCTAAACAGCCACGTCCGCCGCAGCCGCAAATCCGCCCACCAGCCTGAATTGTCATATGTCCAACTTCACCGGCTGTCCCTGTTAAGCCTGTATACATCTGCCCGTTCTGTACAATACCAGAACCGATCCCCGTTCCAACAAAGATGCAGACAAAATTGTTATAGCCGCTTCCAGCACCGTATAAATATTCTCCCAACGCGGCAACTTCAACATCATTGCCTACAGCCACAGGCTTACCAAATTGCTTACTGAGGATACTTCCCAATGCCATGCCACGCACACCCAGGTTGGGAGCATCAATAATCACACCCGTTCGACGATCAACCTGACCCGCTGCGCCAACACCTATTGCGGTAATTGTTGCACCGTTGGGCAGCTTTGCGGCATTGATGGCTGCCGTTGCAAGCTCGATAGTACGTTGCCCTACATAATCTTGTCCACGTTGCGCACGAGTTCGCTTGCGTGCCGAGGAAATAATTTCGCCAGATGTTACGTCAACAACTGCTGCGAGGGTTTTGGTACCTCCCAGATCAATGCCCAGGGCATAGGCTTTTTGTTTCGGCATCCATTCCTCATTTCTTGAAAGGGAGACTCAATCCGGGATGAACATCAAGATCCAGACCATGTTGCTCACCCTGACACAAATGGAAGAAAGCAGCACTGGCAATCATAGCAGCATTATCGGTACAATAGTCTATCGGTGGATAGCTGAGACGGATCTTGAGTGGTGCCAGCTCCTGCTCCAGGCGAGCACGCAAACTGCTGTTTGCTGCTACTCCACCAGCCAGGATAACTTGCTTAACATGATACTCCTGAGCGGCAAGACGAGTCTTCACTGCCAGAACATCAACGATAGCCTCCTGAAAGCTTGCTGCCAGTAAACCAATATTTGGTACACCCTTTTTTGCTGCCTGTACACCCATACGTGTGTATTGACTGATTTGCTTGCCTTCGCTTTCTCCAGTGGGACGCGCAGATGATTGATCGCCTCCCGCTCCTTCGGCAACATGCAACATCGCAGTTTTGAGTCCGCTAAAGCTAAAATCATAGGTGCCACGCAACCAGGCACGGGGTAAGCGATAGGTATTGCGGGCAAGGGCCACTGGTTTTTTCTGCTGGAGTAATTCCTCTTCGGCTTGCTGAGCTGCCTTTTGGATCGCTGGACCGCCAGGATAGCCCAATCCTAAGATACGGCCCACTTTATCAAATGCCTCTCCAGCTGCATCATCACGAGTACGACCCAGAAGTTGATAGTGGCCGTGATTACGCACAAACACTAACTCACTATGTGCCCCTGAAATAATCAGGCAGATCAAGGGAAAGATCGGGTCACCGTCCTGGTAGCACCAGTCAGCATCCAGTGCATTTTGTGGAAGTCGTTCCCCATCTTTACGCAGCCAGTTCGCATAGATGTGCGCCTCCAGATGATTCACCCCAAGAAAGGGCAAATTGCAGGCAAGGGCCAGCGTTTTGCCTACAGTGAGACCAACCAGGAGTGATCCCGCCAGCCCAGGCCCATAGGTGGCCGCAATAGCATCAATATCAGCCCATGAGCAGCCTGACTGCTCCATGGCCGTTTCAATCACAGGTAGAATTGTCGTCAGTTGTTGTCGTGACGCAACTTCGGGAACAACTCCCCCATAGCGGTTGTGAATTTCGATCTGTGAAGCCACAACGTTCGAGAGTAAGTAACGACCATCTCTGACAATCGCAGCCCCGGTTTCATCACAAGAACTTTCAATACCAAGTACAAGCATAATATAGGTTCCCAGCGTATGATATATTACCCCGCAAAAGCATTTACTGTGCTTCTAACTTTGTAAGCAGTGCAGCTCTCAATTGCTGGAATTTCTGCCTATAGTTAGGGGAATTGATCTCATCTGTCCACATAATCAAGGCATCCTCCTGATTATCACTGTAGTAGCGATGGCGTACCCCTTCCTCACGAAAACCATATTTGCGGTAGAGACTTTGAGCAACATGGTTTGAGACGCGTACTTCCAATGTTACCCATTTGGCACCAATAGTATAGGCAGTATCGATCAAACTCGCCAGTAATAACTCTCCCAATCCTGACCCACGATGGCCAGGGTGCATAGCAATGGTGGTGATATGTGCTTCATCTACCATCAGCCATAAACCCGAAAAGCCAATAATTGAAACAAGCTCCGGCAATGGGACCGTGACAGTAGGACGGCTGGGTAGGAGTGAGAGAGGGAAAAGGCGACTTTTCCGTGATTTTCCCGCCTCTTGCTGAGGCACAGCCGCATACTCTCCTGTGATATGTTTATCACGCAATACGATGTAATGTGCCCAACGATTATCCTGTAACTCCTTGCGATATGCGCTGGGAGGCCAGGTTGATGGATAGGCCAGACGCTCGATCTCGATGACACGAGGCACGTCCGACATCGTCATTCGCTCAATGACGTAACGCACCCTCTTCCCTTTCTGTCTTAACTTGACTGGTACCCATTCCACCCAATAGCGGCTGCTTGCGAGTACTGGTTGTAATCGATGGACGCCGCAAGTAGAGTGGTTCGAGTAACAGCGGATCATCTTTGTGGCCCTCATGCAAACGTTGCAATGCAAGCATTGCTAGCACGGAGGCATGTCTGATAGCCTGAATACTATCTACAAAGAGGCTCTTCTCCTGCATCTGTGCTTGCAATGCCTGACGCGTAGCGGCGCTCATCTCTCCACAAAAAAGAAATGGCGGCAACTGACGCTCACCAGGAATTCCAAACCAATCATTCGCCTGCTCTTGCAAAGCTGTAGCCAGATGCTGTGGCGTACACAGAAGATACTCACTGCGTTGCTTTACAAAATAGCTAACATCACCATCACTACTATATATTTCCTCAAACAGATAACAGGCCGCATAGAGTTCAGAGCGACCAGCTTCAAGCACAGCACAAATAGGACCACGCCATTGCTTTTGCTGGGCTGCGATAGTATCTAATGTACTCACGCCGACCAACGGCTTTTTTAACGCAAATGTGAGTGCCTTCGCTGTTGCAAGTGCAACACGCACTCCGTTAAAGGAGCCAGGACCCGTAGCAACAGCCACCGCATCAATTTGTGACATGGCAACCTGGGATTCAGACAGAAGATCTCGAATGCGTTCTAATAATTCCACGCTGTGGTTGTTCCCAATATGCCATGTATATTCGCCATGCAACTCGTTCTCCGAGCATAGTGCAAGGCTGGCCTGGCGAGTAGAGGTATCAAGAGCTAGCAGTAGCATAAGTCTTCTTCTGGAACTGCCGCAACAGTTCACAATATCGTGCACCTGTTGCAAGAAACAACAGTCCACGTTTTGTTTCACTCATCAATTTCAAACGGATGCGTAGCCGCTCCGCAGGCCACAGTTCTTCAGCTTTGTCGGCCCATTCAGCCACACAAACACCGATCCCGTAAAAGTAATCCTCAAAGCCAAGATCAATAATCTCGTCAGGATCATCCAATCGATAGAGATCAAAATGATAGAGAGCAGGCCCAACAGGTTGCTTACGCTGTCCCTGGAGCGGTCCTTGCAGGGCTTCAGATGAAGGCTGTGGTTGACCCTTATATTCCTTGAGAAGGGTAAAGGTTGGACTACTGATCAAGTCAGTAATTCCCAGGCCCTTCGCCAGACCCTGTGTGAAGGTTGTCTTCCCTGTCCCCAGTTGCCCTTCAAGCAGCAGAAGTTCTCCACCACGCAAAAGTTCCCCTAAACGCAAACCCAACCGTTGTGTCTGCGCAGAGCTATGACTTATAATATTGAGGGTTTCTTCTTGAATATTCCTGGTCTCCAGGTTATCTTCACCCATGTCAGATATTACCTGCACTTCACTTCACCAGATACAATCCCACACTCTACACTTCAGCAATTGTATACTCCTAATTTCCTCATCAACTCACGGGCAATAAATTTCGCCTGCGTCACCTATTCTGTAAACAGAGAAAAAAAATTTCCTGCTCATAGCCATCGATGACGGTGATACTCATTATAGCATACTTTTGACATGCTCCCCACGCGTAAACGCAGGGGATTCCCATCCTCACGGATGAGAGCTTTCTGCTTCACTGGCACACGCCCGATAAGTTATTCGCGTCAACGAAGTTTCGCACCACAACTACGACAGTAGAGCGCATTAGGCCGGAGCGTGTTTCCACAGCCTGGACAGCGCGATGTCTCTGGTCCTGGCTGTGGGCCAGATCCCGGTGGTGGAGCAGAGGGCTGCGGTGTAACTGGTGGTGGCGCATAGTTTGTTGTGGGTGTAGGAGCAAACTGGTCGGCAGGATATTGTTCATTTTTGAGGTCTTGCAGTTGCGCCTCACGAGTCTTTGCATCATGGTCCAATTCAAAGATACTGGCACATACACGTGAAAGTTGTGCATCAGTCAATGTTCCCTGCTGATAGAGATTCATAGCTACCTGTGCAAGGTCCTGTAACAACTGCTGACGCTGCTCCATAAGTTTATCAACTTCGCTCTGTTTGCTACGAATACGTAGTTGCTTCTGCGCCTCCCAGCTGGTGCGGCTTACCGCTGCATTAACAAAGTTCCTTGCTGATTCAACAAAGTCACTCATAACTCTCTCTCCAAAAATGTGTTTCTGGTATTTGTATACCTGATATCTGGTATAGTCTTTGCTCTGTCCCTATTTATCTGGTAAATGCATGCTGATAGATACGTATTTCTTCGAGCTTGCCCCCTGTACTTAGCTGTACCGCAACGACATCCACGCGCCATGATCGCTCCGAGCAGCTATGTAGATCCAGGTAGCACATGGCAACGTCCACAATTTTGCGCTGTTTACGCACATTCACTGCCTCTTCTGGCAGGCCATAGGCAGAACCTCGACGCGTTTTCACTTCTACAAAGATCAGATCATGTTCATCTTCAGCAACAAGATCAATCTCGCCATAACGACAACGAAAATTGTGTTCCAGAATATGATAACCCTGGTCGGTCAGCTTTTCAGCGGCCAGACGTTCACCAGTACGCCCAAGCCCCTGACGCGCGGCCTTAGTAGTCTTCTGAGGCATCGTCATAACATCTACCAACATCCTTCCTCATAATATAACTACGTCGTTCTACCTCGTTGTGTTGTGACAGCTTTTTTACCGCTGGTAGCTGCCACAAACTAAGGAGTACTGACAATCATGACCGCTCCGCATGTATATAATCAAACTCTTCCCAAGCAGTGTACCACAATTGATGTCATCATTGAGCGGCCCACGCTGCCGAAAGCGATCTCGGTTCTGTGGGTTGCTGATCAGTGGCTAATCAAGCCAGACTTGTAGATATTGTCGATAGTGGTGCCTAAACATTAAAATATACATTTCCTACAATTTTTTACTTATTCTCAAGTCACACATCTTTTGATTATAAAATTTTAGTATTTGCTGATATACAGTACAGGATCGAAGAAAGGTGCCACTCCAATTTAGCAACAATTCCGTCTCTATTTTGTTTTCAACTGCAGAACTCCTCTACTGCATCCAGTACAATCTCATAGCAACGCTTCACAGAATCAAGATCGACCCACTCTATTTCACCATGAAGCCCTTCTCCACATGGCCCGAATACAATGGTAGGAATTCCTGCTGCCGAGAGAAGTGATAAATCCATCCAAAGACTTGAACCAGTAAATTGCATTTCATGGGAACTCAAAACTTTTTCTACATGTTTCTTTAGAATTTGAGCTATAGGTGTGTCTGGTGATATCTCCATCGGTTCCCTTGCGAAGACGGTGTTGAGTGAGAATTTGAACGCTGGATCATCTGCCCTAATTGCTTCCAAGAGGTCCAATATCTCTCGCTCGACACTTTCAACGTTCTCTCCTGGGATAGTTCGTCGCTCAATACTTAATCGACAAAGAGCCGGGTAACTGGATAATTCCTGTCCTCCCTGGATAAGTGAAGCATGAATAGACCCGGTCCCTAAGAGTGGGTGCATCTTTGCTTTTGCAAGATCACGTTCTAAACTTTCAAGTGCTACGAGAAACTTTCCCATTTTTATAATCGCATCAACACCAATCTCTGGTTTCGAACCATGAGCAGCAGTGCCATATATTTCAAGCTCAAGCCATACAAACCCTTTATGTGCGGTGATGAGAGCCAGATTAGTAGGTTCAGCAACGATAGCAGCATCAGCACTCCAGTGCTTGATTAAAGCTTCTGTTCCAAGGCTGGTATATTCTTCATCAACAACTCCTGCAAAAATTAAGTCTCCACGCAACTTTTTTCGCCCAGTCTCCGCAATGACATACATAAAAGCAGCAAGTCCCCCCTTAGTATCAAGGGCACCCCGGCCATATAAGCGACCACATTGAATAGAGGGAATAGCACCTTTCCCCATTCCTTTAGCGCTGACAGTATCAAGATGTACGTTCAACAGCAATGAACGTCCTCCACCAGATCCACGCACTATGGCTAACACATTTGGCCGTCCCACTGCCGCTGTATCTTCCATATACACTTCCAACTTTTGTGCTCTTAACCAGTCAGCTACAAAATTTGCTATCTCCTTCTCTCCTTTTGCATGGGGTACCAATGAGGGATTCACAGAATCAATCGAAACGAGATTGTACAACAAATTCGTCATTTCATTAAAATCAAACAATTTCATGCCCTCCTTAGCACAGCATTTAAGCGAAGCGGTACAAATCAAACAACTTCTAAAAATATGCGAATTCAAAGATCGGCTCTCGGAAACAAGCTTTATCTCCGGACATACTCTTTAGGTCAAATGTGAACTATTTCGGTTATTTGTCCTCCTTTACAAAATATCTCTATTAGAGTACAATTAAACGTAATACCTCAACATCCTTGTATACTCTCTCAGATAAAAGTAAGTAATCTTCTCTGAAAAATATAGAAGATTATATAGAGTAGCCAGAGGACACAGAGATAGACTGGTTATTTTTCGCTTATAGAGTAAAATAGTTTTTGGGAGTACTAAGATAGCATGTTGTACTATTATACTCCTGGCAGTAAAGAGGAGTTTCAGAACTCCCTCACAATAACTTGCAGCAACTTCCATGGTCAGAACCTCGCTACACGAGAATTCAGGTAGTGGATCTTGTCCACTCAACCATTTCCTTACAGTTATCATTGGCGACAACTCTCGATCAAGCAAAAGCAGGTGATGATAAAATCGTCCAAATTTACATACTTTCCCCTCAATTAATCGCAACTCTTCCGGGAATGTTCCAGAAATTTTTTCTTTGGCAAGGAACACTTACATACTAGATCTATTTAGGAGGTCACGATGTCGCTTAGCTTCTTCTTACTCAGTGAAGCTAGTTTCCACGCAAGTTACTTAGTTACAAAGTGGATCGAGACCTTTAGCGGTATGCAAAATTTCCAGGGCATTGTTATTCGTGAAAAACCACTCTCAGACGACGAACAGATGTTAAGAGAACGATTCCATCAAGAGCATCGAGGAAAAATGCAGTTGACAACGGCATCTGAGCAGCTTCTGAAAAAACTTTATCCTAATTTAAGTGAAACTGATCAGGCGATGATAAAGTTATTTGGGGTTTCGGGCCACTCGGCAACTTATCATCCAGAAACCATATTTCTTGGCGTTAACCTTAATAGTTTAAAAGCAAAGCATTGGCTTACAGATACATATAGAACGTCTAATACGCCGTTTCTATTTATCTTTTTAGATCAAATTCTCGATTCGTGGTGGATAGAAATAACCAGATCACGTATCATAAACGGGCATTCCGCAGTTCTTCCTTACGCACGAGGGATGTTTGCTATTGAAAATATCGCTATGACGAAAAATATTGAAGATTTCAAAATGGCATCAGGAGCAACTATTCATTATATCGATAATGGTATTGATACAGGCCCTATTATCAGAGCAGAGAGACTTGCAGAGCCATTCCGTTTTTGTTCTATATGGGAACAAAAGGGATACACTTTTTCTATTGTATTTGACTTACTTGTCCAGGTAGCAAAGGAGATGATTGATAGACCACACACTATTCCAGTGGGAACAAGCTCAAATCCTAACCTGTTGGGCCCAGCTTTCAGCAAGAGGGATTTTACATTAGAAGCTCGTAAACAAGCCGAAGAAGGTTATTTAAAAATGAAGCAGTCAATAAATTCTTGAGAATATATTCATTGATAATAACTTCCTTCATCCTGAATAGTTAAGACATCACCGTCAGAATAGCAGAGGAAAAGTTTTGTATGTCGAATGATCCAGAATATAATTCTCGCAGTCCTATGTCTTCATTAGGATACTGGGGAACTGTAATTGTCACAGGTATTGTTATTATTACCTGTATCGTAGAAGCCATATATGGCCAAGAAGGCGCTCCCTATAATTTTTTTATGTTTATCTTCAATGTAATAGGTACACTCCTTGCTTTTTTTCAGCTCTTTCGACCACAATTTAAACCATCTTCTCGTCCTCCATTTTCCTCATCATCTTTAACAACTTTGCTGACAAAAAGTGTTCGCCCTGCCTGGTACGTCATCATGTCACTCCTTATGGTGGTTTCTCTTGCAAAATTGTTTGGTTTTCCGCTCAAGCCCAATCCCTCCTAAACCTGGTATCTCCTCATATGCAGCTTGCAGCACAGTGAAAACTGCTAATGCCAATTCAAGCGAGCACCTTAACAAGATAATACAAGTGGGTAGCAATCAAGATAGTGAGTGTATTGGGATTAGTGATGGAGGTTTTCCATTCGATACCAGTATGCTTCAAGGTGACGAAAGACCAGGTAACTACGCAACTATAAAATGGCAAGCACTTGAAAAACTAAACGCCGGTGATCTTGATGGAGCATATTCACTTTGGAATAAGGCCGGTGTTACAAACGATGCAGAAATGTTGATCTACTTTCAAAATCAGCTAGTGCTCACGAGCCACAATCCATATATTAATATTGTCGTAGGAACTATGTTGACAGGAGAATATGTTCGCACTGGACGTGACATAATACAAGGAGTATATGTAGCACAGAAAGAAAATAACGATAACATGCCTGGATATTGTATATTTGTTGATCCTACTTCTCGAAATGCATGAAGATACGCATATTAATTGCAAATTCGGGCGGAAGCGATTCCACAGAGAGAACAACTTATACTGGCATAGTGGCAAAAATGATTGCGGACCACAAAGATGGCAATAATATCAAGGGTATTATTGGCTGGCCTTTTAGCGGACAATCCACCATCGCACAAACAGTACTGGCACCTCAACAGATACCAATTCTTTCACCCACCGCTTCAAGCACCTCTTTATCCGGAGACCCTTACTTTTGGCGTGTTGCACCCTTCTGATACAAACTCCGTCAAGCTGCAGTGCAGTATGTACAGCACAACTTGAGATCGCAGAAAGTTGCTGTTTTCTATGATTCTACAGATTCTTACAGCAGAAGTTTAGGAGAAGGTTTTATAAGTACGTTTGAATCAAAAACCCATCTTAGAGCATACAAGGAATCTTATATTCAAGGACATACCAATACAGAGCAGATGTAGAGTCTTATTATCAATGCACAGCAAGAGCAGGGGGATTAGATTTAATTTTCTTCGCCGGTTACTCAGGTGATGCCATTTATCTATTTCAGGCACTACCTCTGCCGCACAATTCCCTAATCTAAAAGTAATGGGAGGAGATGCGGTTTATGATATAGGAAGCTATACTCAGGGTCCAAGCCAATTTCCGAAGGGGGCATGGGGCCGTCTCTTTTTTACTGCATTTGGTTATTCAGACACATGGGCGCATTTTCAGCTATCACAACATCCTTTCTTTTGTGAGTATACCCATGCATTCGATCCTCAAACACTCATGCGGTGGCCTTGAAGATAATACAGAAATATTACTACAATCGACCTGATGGCAATGCTATTCTCGCTTATGATGCCGCTATTACCTTAGTTCATGGCTGCTCGGATGCCATGCAGATAGCGCCTGAGCCATGGAGCAAGCAGTTTTTCCTTTCAAGACCTTAATCAAGCTCTCGGTGAGCTTAAGGGAAATAAAGCTATACATGGTGCCAGTGGACAGATAGCATTAGGTCCTGATGGAGATCCAATAGATAAAGCAGTTGTTATTATAGGTGTCGATGCAAACGGTTCTACTTATTTGGATGATGTTTCTGGCTGCTTCACCAAAGAAGAAGATGCATGCAAGTACCGGTCAACACCGTGATACAAAGGTAGTAATGATGAGACAATGAACAAACCTATCGTTTTTATCCATGGATCGGGCGATAGCGCTCCTATCTGGCGGCTACAGGTCGAACATTTTGGGACACAACAGGCCTTCCCTATTGATCTGCCTGGACATGGCCGGCGACCCGATACTCTGCCGACAGAGGTGACGGTACAGGACTAGTTTACGTTACGGCTTGAGCGTCCCATTGTACACCCCCACGGGGTTTTAGGGGATTCGATCCGTTTTAGGATACTGCACGGAAGCGCCAAATAAGCTTCACAGTAGCTATTTGGAGACCATCCCCCTATAAGTAGGAATGAGAAAAACTCTTCTTGAAACTTTCCTAGACTTCGGAGGAATAGGCCTGTAGAGAGCTTTATTAATTTATAGTGAATTATGGAATTTTTTATGTATTTGCTAAAGAGCAAATAATTATGTTATAATAGTATTACGGAAAAAGAGTCACTCTCTGTCTCTTTCTTCCCACAGGAACAGCTTCGGCCCTTCCCTGCTTCTGCGCTCTTCAAGTAAAGGCCACTGAATATCCCCTCTGTCGATTTGACGAGGAGCCAGGTAAACAACGACGGTGATCTGAAACTTCGAAGACCACACGAACACCTGACTTACTACACCGAAAAGAAACATTTCTCTGTCAACTGTAGTAACATGTCAAATGAGGAAGGAAGAACATCGTGCAAACACCTGTAGGCAGGAAAAACATCGGACAAATACCCGTAGAAAAGAAGAACATCGGGCAAATACCTGTAGGAAATCTATCACCGAGTATGCAGATCGAACTGAAGTTCAATGAACTGGGCGGTCAGGCCGTTCTAGGTGTACCACAGGGAGACGCGGCCCCAACCCTAAATAACACTGGCTACTTCCAGAATTTCTCGAATGGCTGGTCCATCTTCTGGTCCCCAGGTACGGGTGCTCATGAGGTACATGGAGACATTCGTGGCAAGTGGGCAGAACTCAGTTGGGAGCGCGGCTTCCTGGGATACCCACTCACCGATGAGACCGGCGCTCCAGACGGTATTGGACGCTACAACCATTTCCAGGGCGGTTCGATCTACTGGAGTCCAGGTACGGGCGCTCATGAGGTACATGGAGACATTCGTGGCAAGTGGGCAGAACTTGGCTGGGAGCGCGGCTTCCTGGGATACCCACTCACCGATGAGACCGGCGCTCCAGACGGTATTGGGCGCTACAACCACTTCCAGGGCGGTTCGATCTACTGGAGTCCAGATACGGGTGCTCATGAGGTACATGGAGACATTCGCGGCAGGTGGGCAGAACTTGGCTGGGAGCGCAGTTTCCTGGGATACCCACTCACCGATGAGCACGACTGCCCACCGGGCAGATGCAGCGATTTTCAGAACGGTACAATCTCCTGGACCCCTCAGGGCGGCTCCCAAGACAAACCGCAGACGTTCGTTGTAGATGCACCTGATATCACCTTCGGGACTGGCATTGCCGCTGGTGGCCACGCAACGCTTATCCTCGCGAGCAACGGTGTTGTCACGTTCCAAGGACATTTGCATGATAGTGGCTTTCCTTCCTACGACTTCCTTGCGGTGTTCACCGTCAAAGATAGTACTGGGCAGGCGGCATACACGGCGAGCCACACAGGTAGGCTACACGGCACCGATGAGTCGGGGAGTCGGGATGGTGACTGGGATGAGACAACCAGCAACGACCTGGTCAGACAAAACTGGCCCCTCATCCGCGCTGGGACAAGCGGCTGGAAGGTCGATGTCACATCTGACTGGAGTCCTCAGAAGATCGCTGAGGATGTCCTGTCTGTGGTTGGCACAGCTGTAGGGATCGTCGCTCTTTTCATTTAGTGTTCCTCCGAAAATGGGTTTCTCATGCCGGGATAAAGCTCCACATGTAACTCATTCTCATCAGCTTCTCTGACATGCAAAGTCATAGGGCCTTAGACTAAAGACCGTTCCAGAACAGGGGCTAAACCGATAGGTGGATTTCGAAGGACCGAGGAGAATTACAGACGAGGTCTGACCACCAAATTTCTTCGCCCCCATTCTGGAACGGTCTCTTCAAGTCTGTTGTTTTCTGTGAAAACATTCACTTGAGCTGGGGTGTCTTTTGCCTGTTTGATTTCGTTTATCTGAGATGCTTTTGCAAGAAGGATGTGCCTCATTGAGATTCCTTTGTGACGAGGAATCAGGCATACTCTTCTTCACTCCTTTTATACTTTTAGCCAGCAGGGTCAAAATCTGACGAACACCCTTTTTGGAAAAAACCTCTTGCTTTTAGCGCGAGAATTGGGTATGCTTGAGGGGCAGAATCATGCAGTTGCCTCTGTCATTCTTCAGCAACTTTACATGCGGTTCTCTCCACCTACCACATCTCATTGCTCATATCTCTCAGGAGCGACGCGCTCGTTGGTGAGTGTTTTTGCTTTTGCAAAGACGTATCTAGAGCAAAGGGAGGAACAACGATGACATCCACTCAGCACAATGATCCTTTGGAAACAAGCAAAGCTCCTCTTCATGTCCTGATTATCGGCGGAGAGATCAGGGGCCTGTGTCTGGCGCAGGGCCTCAAGAAGTCGGGAATCACGGTCGCCGTCTATGAACGTGACCGATCAGCGGAAACATACCAGCCAAACTGAGAAGAACTAATGCAATGAAAGGACGAGATAATGAGCAAGCCAATTGTTTTTATTCATGGATCAGGCGATAGCGCTCCTATCTGGCGGCTACAGGTTGAACATATTGGGACACAACCAGGTCTTCTCCTATTAGATCTACCTGGACATGGTCAACGACCTGATACTCTTACGGCTGAGACAACGGTACAGGACTATGCACAGGCAGCTTACGAGATTGTGACTCATGAGTTATACGGCTTGAGCGTCCCATTGTACACCCCTACAGGGTTTTAGGGGATTCGATCCGTTTTAGGATAGTGTAGCTCCTACATGAAAGCTTCTCTGGAAAAAATGACACATCTCCGATGCTTTAGCTAGTCTGTATTTATCTCTGATTCATCTTATGCAGTAAGCTATACTGGAGCTTACATGCTATAAAAGAGCAAATTCACTAATATAGATACAAGGAATTCCTGAGCCACTGAGAAGGAGTTCACCGCCTTGCAGGATGCACACGAAAACGGACAAAAAGATTTTTTCATCAGTTACAATAGCGCTGATAAAGCCTGGGCTGAATGGATTGCATGGCAGTTAGAAGAGGCCAAGTTTACCACTATTATTCGATCGTGGGATTTCCGACCTGGTTCACATCTTGTACAGGAGATGGATAGAGCAGCGCAGGAAGCGCAACGGACGATTTTGAGTTCTTTCACCTGATTATCTGAAATCTGATGATACTCAGGCAGAGTGGGCTGCTGCATTCAACCGTGACCCAAAAGGGGAACATGGTCTCTTATTACCTGTACAAGTTCTGGAATGTGAAGTCAAGGGTCTCCTGGAATCAATCATCCATGTCGATCTGGTAGGGTGCAAAGAATCAGTCGCACGTGAGAGACTGCTTATGGGTGTACAACGCACCCGTGCGAAGCCATCCATTCCACCAGATTTCCCTGGTACAGAAAAAACACAGCATACAGAGGCTAAACAACCCTTCTTTCCAGGTCTGCTCTGGAATGTTCCACATGAACGCAATTCACTGTTCACAGGGCGTGAAGAGGTCCTCAAGCGCCTGCATGACATGCTAACAGCCAACAAATCAGCTGCGCTGACACAATCTCAGGCGATTAGTGGATTAGGAGGGATAGGCAAAACACAAACGGCTATTGAATACGCCCATCGCTACCGTGAAGAGTACAAGGCTGTGATGTGGGCAAGGGCAGACTTACAAGATACGCTTGTTGAGGATTTTTCCGCCATAGCAGGATTGTTGAAGCTTACAGAAAAAGATGCGCAAGATCAAAAACTTGCCGTCAATGCTGTCAAACGCTGGATGGAGAGTCATACCGACTGGCTACTCACCCTTGATAATGCCGATGATCTGACAATTGTCAAAAATTTTATCCCCTCAGAAGCCAAAGGGCATATTATTCTGACCACTCGTGCCCAGGCAACGGGCAAACTAGCTCACTCTATCGAAGTTGAAAAAATGGCACCGGAAGAAGGTGCTCTCTTCCTGCTTCGCCGTGCCAACATGATTACGCTCCATGACTCACCCAATAACATTTCTACAGCAGATTATAATCAAGCCAAAGAGATCTCAATAGTGGTAGATGGACTCCCCCTGGCACTTGAACATGCTGGCGCTTACATCGAGGAAACTGGATGTGGCTTATTTGGCTATATGAATAGATACCAGCAAAGGCACGATATTGTCTTGACATGGTACAGCAAACTTGACACTAACCATCCTCCGTCTGTTGCCACTACATGGTCACTCTCTTTTGAGAAAGTTGAGCAGAATAACCCTGCTGCTGCCGAGCTATTGAGATTTTTTGCCTTTCTCCACTCCGATGCCATACCAGAAGAGATTATTACCGAGGGCGCTTCCCATCTGGGTCCTAAACTTGAAACAATTGCTAAAGATATATTTGAGTTGGACGAAGCAGTCAGTGAACTTCGTAAATACTCCCTCATCCACTCTAATGCAGACACCAGAACATTCACCGTCCACCGCCTTGTACAGGCTGTTCTCAAAGATAGAATGGACTCAGATACACAGCGCCAATGGGTAGAACGAACGATACTAGCCACTAATACAGTATTTCCAAATGTGGAGTTTGCGGCATGGCAACAATGCCAACGCAATATTGCACATGCACAAATATGTGCAGCCCTGATCAGGCAATGGAGTATCATAAATATAGAAGCGGCACGATTGCTTAACGTTGCAGGACAATACTTGTGCGAACGTGCCCAATACACAGAAGCCGAATCACTCCTCAAGCGGGCATTAGAAATTCGTGAACATATTCGTGAATCTGAACATTTTGATGTAGCGCAAAGCCTTAACAGTCTTGTGGAACTCTATCGCCTCCAGGGAAAGTATGTGCAAGCCATGCCACTTTGTGAACGAGCGCTGGCGATACATGAGAACATTGTAGAGACAGAACATCCTGATATGGCCCTAAGTCTCAACAATCTGGCAAGACTCTATCACCATCTAGGGAAGTACAATGATGCGACAACACTCTATCAGCGAGCAAGAGCAATTCGTGAGACAACGCTGGGTTCCGAGCATCCTGATGTGGCAACGAGCCTTAACGACCTCGCAACACTCTATAGTACCCAGGGTAAGTATACAGAGGCTGAACAGCTTCATCGACAAGCACTAGCAATACGCAAGAAAGTTCTTGGCTCCGACCACCCTGATGTTGCGCTAAGCCTCAACAATTTAGCTGTGCTCTACAGCAAGCAGGGTAAGTATACAGAGGCTGAACAGCTTCATCGACAAGCACTCTTGATCCGTGGAGATAGCCCTGGGTTCCGAGCATCCTGATGTGGCAAGCAGCCTCGACAGTTTAGCCAGCCTCTACCGAGAGCAAGGCAAATATACTCTGGCTGAACCACTCTTCCAACAAGCACGATTGATCCGTGAGACCGTTCTTGGCTCCGAGCATCCCGATGTGGCAAGCAGCCTCAACAGTTTAGCCATGCTCTACCACGATCAGAACAAGTATGCTCTGGCTGATCCCCTCTTACAACAAGCACTCTTGATCAACGAAAAAGCTCTCGGCCCTGAACATCCACAGACGGCAAATATTCTTCACTGCTTAGCCTTGCATTACCAAGATCAGGGCAAGCACGCCCAATCTATATTACTTCATAGACGATCGCAAGCAATATCTGAGAAAGCCTTCAGTTAAGAGAACATCTCCTCGATATAGCAACTAGCCTCCATAATACAGCAGAAATCTACCAAACTCAAGGCAAGTATGCTCTGGCTGAACAACTCTATCAACAGAGTTACTGCGTAATACATGAGCAGGCGCGGGGATTAGAAGACATCCAACGTCGCACTAGCACTCTACAGTAGTTAGCGAGTCTCTACCAATCTCAAGGCAAATACAATAAAGCCGAACAGTTTTACAGGCGAGCACTCGTAATTTACAAGCAAACATTCGGTGCTGAATATCCCAAAGTAGTAGATATTTTGCAACGCCTTGCGACTCTCTCACAGAGAGTCAAAACAGCGACGCAAGCGGTAGGGTTAGCAATGAGCGTGGGTGCTCATCACTACGGCAGAGATGGATATATTGCCCTCTTGAATGTGTGTTTTTGGCGTAGGTGCTTGGTTTACAAGACCATACCTGTTATCTTGCAAATACATCACGGGCTTGTCTGAACCGCGCCCCTACGAACCTTACTTCTCGATGTGTTTTCTTAGCGAAAGGATAACAAGATGAGCAAGCCAATTGTTTTTATCCATGGATCGGGCGATAGCGCTCCTATCTGGCGGCTACAGGTCGAACATTTTGGGACACAACAGGCCTTCCCCATTGACCTACCTGGGCACGGCCAGCGATCCGATACTCTTACGGCAGAGACAACGGTACAGGACTATGCACGGGCAGTTTATGAGATTGTGACTCACGAGTTACGGCTTGAGCGTCCCATTATCGCAGGTCACTCATTAGGGGGTGCGGTTGCCCTTATGATGGGGTTGGAGTACGGTTCTGCGCTGGGAGGGTTGATCTTGATCGGGACAGGGGCACGCTTGCGCGTTCAATCAGCAACCCTGGATGAGGCCAGAGATACGCCTGAGCAAGCACGCCTGCGCCTCTCACAACTCTGTGTGGCACAGGTCAACATCGCGACAGTCCCTCAAGCGATCATTCAGGAGCTACCTATGCCAGGGCCAACAATTCTTTACCGCGATCTGGCAGCCTGCAATCGTTTTGACATCACTTCGAGGCTATATGAAATACATTTACCAACATTGATTATTTGCGGGATGGATGATGTTATGACACCTGTTAAATATAGTGAGTATCTCCATCGACAGATAGCAGGCTCGATGCTGCATATCATTCCTGACGCTGGACACTATGTGATGAGAGAACAGCCGGAGGCCGTGAATACGGCGATTGCGACATGGCTCAAGATGGTGGATGTCCAGCAATAACCCTCTCGACTCTCAGTAGACGTTCGTGTTACAATAGGCTCCACAAAGTACGAGCGAAAACGTATGCTTACGGCATATTTCATAACTGACCAATCAGAAAACACTAGGGGAGCAATGAGATGTCAGGTCATTCAAAATGGGCGCAGATTCGTCGCTCAAAGGGCGTCAATGATGCACGCCGTGGACAGTTATTTACCCGCCTGGGACGCGAAATCGTTGTAGCGGTACGCGAAGGTGGGAGTGGTGATCCTATCGCGAACTTCCGTTTGCGTATGGCAGTACAACATGCACGTGACGCGAATATGCCAATGGATAACATTGAGCGAACTATTAAGCGCGCTCTGGGCGGGGCAGAAGGCAATAGCCTTGAAGAGATTACCTACGAAGGGTATGGCCCAGGCGGTACAGCAATCCTTGTACAAACACTGACGGAGAACCGCAATCGCACCGTCGCCGAGGTCCGCAATGCCTTCCACCGCAATGCTGGAAATATGGGAGAAAGCGGTTGCGTAGATTGGCTCTTTGAGGCCAAGGGCGTGATCGAAGTAGAGCTACAGGGACATGATCCCGACGAACTCTCTCTGGAAGCTATCGATCTTGGAGCGGATGATGTTGAACCCACCAGCGCCGATGATGAGGTCTTGACCATTTACACAGACCCTTCGGATGTAGAGAAGGTTCGTCAGGCGCTTGAAGCCAAGAAATACAAGGTACTGAAGTCTGAAAGCGCGATGATTCCCAAGACCAGGATCGAACTGAGCGAAGAAAAGGTTGCCCATCAGGCTATTCGCTTGATTGAAAAGCTTGAGGATCTCGACGATGTTCAGAATGTCCACACCAATGCCGACTTCCCAGAGAAATTTGCCGCCTCCTACGAAGGCTAGCTTGCTGAACAGAGGTTGAATAGTGATGTGACGGGCACCCTGGCTGAGGAATGTGAAGGGGTGCACGCAGTAAATATCCGGGAACTGCGTCACGCCCAACGTTCATCACGACTAATGAGAGAGGATGTCACGTCATATGAGTAATGCGCACGGTCTCCCATTACCGGCTGGCCCTCGTGTTGCACTGGGTATCGATCCGGGTACCGCCATTGTCGGATACGCCGTGGTCATAGCAAGTGGGAATGAACTGAAAATGCTTGTGTGTGACGTTATCACAACGCCTGCAAAGATGCCTCTAGCAGAACGATTACAACATATTTATACGGAGTTGAGCACTATCGTCGCTACCTACCAACCTCAAGAAGCAGCTATGGAAGAATTGTTCTTTGCCAAAAATGCGCGTACCGCTATGACAGTTGGTCACGCACGCGGAGTGGCGATGCTTGCATTGGCAAATGGAGGTCTTTCTGTTGCTGAATACACACCTAAGCAGGTCAAACAGGCAGTAACAGGCTATGGCAGCGCCAATAAGGAGCAGGTAGGGGAAATGGTACGTATCTTGCTCAAGCTTGCTACAGTGCCACGTCCCGATGATGCCGCAGACGCAGCGGCCATCGCGATTTGCCATTTGAATACTATACCCTATAAGAGCCTGTTAGCAGATCAACGTTAATATCTTTCGTTCAAGCCCGAAGATATACAGTGAGGGGAGGTTGTGAACAATGCGGCGACTACTCCTATTCAGAAAGATGAAAAGTTACTCACAGCTACAACCAGGCGTTACTGCTTATAGCGACCAGAAGGGACAGGGTTTGGGGCAATGATTACCAGTATTCATGGAACACTTGAAGCCTGCCGGGTTGATCATGCAATCATACGTGTTGGAGGCTTCAGCATACGGGTTTTCGCTCCCTCCTCAACGCTCAATCGTCTGACCGAACCTGAGATGGAAGTCTCGCTCTTCACGCATTTTCATATGCGCGAGGATGGGATAGCACTCTATGGCTTTACCACCGAAGGGGATCGTAACGCTTTTGAGCAACTAATTGCAGTCAGCGGTGTGGGTCCAAAAGTCGCATTAGCGCTGCTTTCGGTTATGGATGCCCCAACACTCTATAAGGCGATTGCTGATGAGGATCAGCAACGTCTGGGATTGGCCCCAGGCGTTGGCAAAAAACTGGCAGCGCGTCTTGTCCTCGAGTTAAAAGGGAAACTTCCTTCGCTTACGGCAATCGGGGGTCCTATCACCTCTCCATCAGGCAGGATACAGGCAGAAGTGCTGGAGGCATTGATTGGCTTAGGCTATACCAACGCAGAAGCACAAGCTGCTATTGCGAAAGATTCCGCAAGATCAGGCCATGACGTTAGAGCAACAGGTTACTTTTGCCCTGCGCACCTTCTCACGCCAATAATGTATTTATTCAATATTTTATGTAGAGACTGTTAATGACAACAGAAGAAAAATTACCTCTAGCATGCGCATTTGCTGTTTCTGTCCTGAAAGAGCGCGATTTAGACCCTGATGCAGTGCCTGAGGAGGCAATAGAGGCTGCACAATACCATATGGCGACATGTACATACTGTACGAGTGCCTCCGCTGCTCCCGACATTTCAGCGCCTCGCAAGAAGAGAAAAACGCGCCGTGCAGCAAAGCTAGAGCATGAAAACCAAACGAACCAGCAGACACTGCTCAATGAAACGGACCAGTTTTTTACAGGATCAGAAGAGGCAACACAACAAACGACGCCTTCGCAAGCCAAGACACTGGTCCTGACTGGTGTGGAGGGCGATCCTATTGATTGTCAGCAGTGTCGACAATTGCTGTCAGAGTATGCCGAAGCAATGGACAATGGGCAAGATGTGGCAGCACTGTATCCAGATGTGCAAGAACATCTCTTGAGTTGTGAGTCAGGTTGCCTGGTATTACTAGAACTGTGCAAACAAGAGGTCAAAGCAAATCGCAAATATCGCCGTCGTCCTGTACGCGATCCCTTCAGCGCAATTGGTTGGGCGCTCTCAGGCTTCTTTCGCACCGGACAGGTACCGATGTCACCTATGGCTCTCGCTTATGGAGTGCTGATCCTTATGGTGATCGTTGGATCACTGAGCGCCTCTATTGGCATCAACTGGTATGAAGCCATCTATCATCCTGTTAATCAGGCAGCTTTCATTCCTACGCCGGACGGTGTCGGGTTGAGTGATGGCCTTCACGTGTATGATGCTTGTAACCAGGCAAGCTATAATGACAAACGTGACGCAGCGCAAGCATTGCAGAATCACGATCTCTCTCAGGCCGATCGTTTATTTACATCTGCGATGAAAGCTCCCCTGACGGATACGACGGGCTGCAATGGCGCGGAGGCTGCCATTTATCGTGAGAACTTGCACGTCCGCCAATCTGGACGCCCCTTTGGTATTGTCGTTGTAAGCTTTGATAGTGGCCCTGGTTACGCTAACCCACAAGGTGGCACAGATCGCCATATTCTTTATGCTCCCTATACCCAGGAATTGGTGGGAGCTTTTATTGGTCAACAGCAATACAATGCAACCCAGATGCAAACGTCAGGCGCACCCTTGCTTTATCTTGTGCTGGCTAACACCACAGGGGTTGAAACAGGGGCATTGCAGGTTGCCAACACAATTTCGTCTCTGGCCAGGGCCAGGGATCTACAAACATTTGGCCTGCTGGCAAGCGGCTCTCACCCGGTACTGTCCGTGCTGGGTCTGGGACCAGATAACCTGACACAAGTTGCCTTACCAGTTATGTGCCGTGCAGGTATACCGCTGATAGCTCCAACGGCAACAGGATTATTTCTCGTCGATCTCTTATCACAAACATCACTTTATCGTCACTGTGCATCAGGCTTTGCTTTTATTCGCTCCTCACCAGATGATGTACATCAGAGTTCGTTTGGGGCCTCTTATGCCTATAAGAAACTGAACGTACACAATGCAGCTATCTTCTATGATCCTGGCAGTCCATCATCAAAAGGTTCTGCACAAGGCTTCATTGATAGCTTTTCAAAGTTTCCCAAAGCGCATATTGTGGCTCAGGAGACAGCAGTCGCCACTAACTTGCTTGACAACAATAGTCGCCCTCAAGCCTCACGTGATGATCTGCTAGCAGGGTTAAATGACGCATTAACCACCAAACCTGATCTGATCTTTGCTCCCCTACTTACCAATGATGTCATTACACTGGCTCAGGCAATCTCCCGTCTACCACGAGATCAACAACCGATCTTGATGATTGGGGGAGAGTTTGTACAACCAGGGGCTTTACAAGGATTAGTGCAGTGGGCACGTCAACAACAACTATCCTTGCCACGTGTGTTCGTTTCCCTGTCTTCCGCTGCCCGCCCTCCAACAGAAGGCGATTGGCAGAAGCAATTCTATGCTAGCTTCTGTACTTCGTTTGCGACACCGGGGAGCTTCTGTAGTGGTGCTGCAGCCCTTGACCAGGGAGCACTCCTTTTTGCCGATGGTATTCAGATGATAGTACAAGGAATGGGGTCTATAACGGATGCCAGCCAATTCCCAACGACGGCACAACTTATCCAGCATATCAGTGCTGAAAAGTTCACAGGGGTCAGTGCCCCAATTACGTTACATCTACAAGATAATGTAGTGGTCACAAATACAATGGCACAACCCATGATCCTGGGTATCCAGCAAGATGGTAGCATCCAGATCGTAGGTTAAATAATCGCATAATGAGTGATCATGAGTTTTTGTTCCAAAAACTCATGATCACTCATTATGCGATTTCAAATGATCCCAACTTTGCACCTCTAATACTTCCTCATGCCCATCAGGATGTACTAATTTCATACCCTCATCAAATGCACAAATTGTGCCAATCGCAGTAACAGGGGTGCCTGTAGCCAACTGTACTGCATCAATCACGGCACGTTCGTTCCCTGGAGAAACGGTGAAAAGGAGTTCATAGTCTTCTCCGCCATGCAACGCCCAGGATAAGGGGACACATCCCGCACTGGCCGCAACAGCACAAATAGACGACGAGAGTGGAATGAGAGCCACTTCGATACATGCACCCACTTTGCTACGTTCACACAGATGCCCAAGATCACCGCTTAGCCCATCGCTAATATCCAGCATGGCCGTTACCATATCTGGTCCCAGACGGCTAAGGATACGTCCTTCACGAATACGAGGTTGAGGGGTTCGATGGCGCTCCTGTACAATTGTTTGCGGATCGTGCAGATAATGCTGATCAGGATGAAGAAGAGTATACAAGCCCGCAGCAGAGTCGCCAGGGGTTCCGGTAACGCAGAGTATATCACCTTCTCTGGCACCATCGCGTGTCAGGGCATGTCCTCGTTCGACCGTACCAAGAAGGGTAATATCGATGATCAATTGCTCAGCATTGCCAGTTGCAGCAATATTCCCACCAACAATGGCAGTCATGTACAATTCTGCTTCTTGACGCAAACCGGTATAGATACCTTCGACAACTGTAAGGGGCAGTTGGGAAGGTAAAATGAGCGAGACCAGCGCATAACGGGGTACTCCTCCCATAGCGGCGATATCGCTCAGATTGATTGCGAGAGCTTTACGCCCAATCTGTTCAGGAGTAGAGGTTTGCAGAGTAAAATGTACTCCCTCGACCTGACTATCACAGGTCGTAAGCAGCAGCGTATCGCCATTGAGATCGAGAATGGCACAATCATCACCCACACCCAGGATAACATCCTTGCGAGTTGTCAGTCCCCTGGTGAGCCGTGCGATCAGGTCAAATTCTCCCAGAGCGGTAATATCCATCATTGCCCTTGCTTTGCAAGTAAGCTTATGCTATTCTATTTACATCTTACCACACCCTTGATTTCTAAAGAAAGCCAGCATTACGAATAAACATGGAACTACTGGTCGTCACGTTAGCATCTACCAGACCTGGCAAGGATGCTGAGACATTGGCACATATACGCCTGATATCAGATACTGTACACAACGCATTTGGGCTTGTCACCTCACGTTTCTACCGCAGCTGGGGAAAAGATTCGTACTATCTCATCCTCACAACCTGGGACGATGAAGAAAGTTGGCGCAAGGCCCAGGAGCGACATAACCCGAAGCAACTTTTACTGGCGTCTGCAGCAGAATTCCTTACCGCGCCACCAGAGCAATGGTTAATGCGCTATCTTTGGGGTTATAGCCGCCCGGCAGTCACACCCATTCTAGCAACAGCACAGATAAGCATCATCCGTCCGGACCATGTCGAGTTTGCCCAGCAAGGGTGGATCAAAGGGTTACGGAGTCAGACAACGCAACCAACACTCGCTTTTGCTTTTTTGGCCCGAGGAGTATACGAAGAAAACGCGCCTCCTCCTACCAAAATACCTGTGGCTCAGCAGAGTACCCCAGTGCCAGCAGATACCTCCACACCCCAGGGTCCTGTCCTCTTGAATCTCTTTAGCTGGGAAAGCGAAAATGATCGCGAAGAGTTTTATGCTGACCCCAATTATCAGGCGATCAATAGATTGTCCAGCACAGTGGGAATCGTGAAAACGCTCCCACTTGAGCCGATGTGAAAGAGGCACACCTTGCTAATCGGACGAGGTTTCGGCAACAGGCCTATCATAGTATTTTTTCAGTTCTGCCTGTAAGAATGCCCGGTCCGCCCACATAGAGCTTGTGAAGGTATGGTACTCTCCATCACATTGGGGAGCAAGACTGCTACATTTGAGATGAGGATTGAGCCTGAAACGAATTGTATTCCCCCTGACCTCAACCCAAATATGACGTAGCGTATAACCTGTACCCCATTTAAAAAGAATCAGAAAATCATATTCCTCAAAGCGCCCACGTCCTTTGAGCAGATTTTTATTTATTCCCTGGAGCATCTCCGCAAGCCCGCTCTCCCGTAAGACATGCTTCACATTCTCACGTATTGCCAGACGTCTGGCCTCTTGCTCTTTCTGATCCAGATTATACTCTATCTCTTGCTCTTTTCCATCATGTTCTTGAGTCGTAGGGATCACCTCTTTCCCGTTTACTTAAACTCTGCGAGTACGTCCTCTTCTAAAAAGTGAAATAACTTGTGACCAGGGTGATAAGAGGATGAAAGGTACGAGAGATGGGAATCGTTTTGACGAGGTTCGTTCCATTGTGACGAGATATGGAAAACATTATTAGAAGAGTGCTTGGCATGGCGCTTCGCTTCGGCCATCAGCGTCCCAATCTCATCAACGGTATGTGAACAACACACCTGATCACTCACAATGCCGATTGACAAAGATACCAGGGGAAACTGATAGGGGCGTCCTTTGCGATCAAGACCACTAATCGATCCGCGTTCCAAATCTTCTCGTCGATAGAACACCACACTCTCTTTTTTATACTGTGCCAGAATATGCCGGCAGAGCGTTTTCGCACGATCCGGGGTGGTTATAATCACAAAATCATCGCCTCCCACATGACCTACAAAATCGTCGGTATTGCCGTAGTCATAGGTAACCCGCTGACAGATATTCCCAACGAGGAGAATCATATTGTTGCCAGCCAGGAAACCATAGACATCATTAAACGCTTTAAAGTTACCAAGATCAAGATAGAGAATGCTCCAGGGCTCTGAGCTATTCAGCTTGTAGTCGATAGCACGCTCAAGTTGTAAACCACCGGGAAGTTGTGTGAGTGGGGAAAGAGAACTTTGTTGCACGCGGCAAAGCTGTCTGCGTACATGTGCCAACAGTTCATCTTTGGCAAACGGCTTGGAGATATAGCCATCAGCCCCTAACTCTAAAATATGCACTTTATCAGCTAGAGAATGGTTAGCGCTCAGCACGATGATAGGAATATGTATACTTTTGGGATGATCGCGCAAGCGTCGAAGTACTTCGTAACCATCAAAGCCAAAATACATCAGATCAATGATGATGAGAGAGGGTGTTTCACGCAAAGCAAACTGTACAGCATCTTCGCCTTTGAGGACCACAACTATCCGATGTTCTTCGATCCCCTGAGTTTCTTTGAGCAATCCCGCCACTAACCCTTCACCCTCGACGACTAAAATGCTGGACATGTGGATTCCTGCCTCTACATTTCACTATGTACACTGAGTATACCTCACGAAGTTTCTCTTTGAACCACAATCTTGAGAACTGATGAATGTTGGAAGTGGTTCGCGAGATAACGAGATTCGTTTTCTTTACTTGCATCTATACACACATACAACAGTACAACGTACAAAAATATTACTTTTGACCATCAGGCACTTTAAAAGTAAAAAGTACCGACCTTGTACAAAATAGTTGTTGTAACAGAAGGCATCTCGATCCTTTGCATAACCTTCCGGTGTACGCGCTTCACGAACAAGAAGCTGATGAAACCCTTCCCTCCAAAGACTGCGGTGTCAAAAAAGGGGAACAATATGATACCAATATGGTTTAAAATAGGTAAACATATGTCATATTCAGTATAACACTCTTCGAAGGACATGCATAGGTTTTGTTATACAAATTTATACAGCACATAAAAATTGATCATGTATCTTCTATAACATTACTTTTCAGGTAGCTTTCTGGTGAACTTCACACGTTTTTACGCACGAAAGTTGACGCCCGGCTTTTCCTGAGATAATATAAGGAAGATGTTGCGACCCCGGAGGATAACAGAAGGATATAGTATGTTCTCATCAGCACAGGCCGAACAATCAATTACATTTCAGAGTAAAGGGCAACCTGCATTTCTCCTGGAAGGAGTCGTGCATGCACCAGCCAAAGTACAACATGCTCCCGTGATCGTGCTCTGTCACCCTCAACCAGCAAGCAGTGATATGAATGATTTACTTACAGTTGCGCTGGCAAAGAGTTTGGCCCAGGCGGGTATGATAGCATTACGCTTCAATTTTCGCGGAGTAGGGAAAAGCCAGGGACAACAAACAGACGGTCGTCTAGAGCCTCTCGACCTTTCAGGAGCTATCGATACTATTCTGACATATCCAGGAGCAAATCCGGCCAAACTCTGTGTTATTGGGCATGGTTTTGGTGCCTATACCGCGCTCTTATACGCCCCCTTTGATGTACGGGTACGCACTATTGTAGCCATCAGTTTGCCCCTCTTCCGAGCAGCTGGTGGATTTCCAAAACTTTTTGAGCGTCCGAAATTATTTGTCACGGGTGAATTTGATGAGTTGTGTCCTCTCTATAAGCTTGAACCCTTCGTTGAGCAACAAACAGGTCACAAAGGTATCAAAGTCGTTACTGGGGCACGCCACCTGATGCAAGGATATGAAGAAGCGGCTATTACCGCCATTATGAAATATATGAGGACGTGGGCAGATATGCCCGGAGTGTGAGTTATGAATTCAAGTAATCCCCTGATCGTACAAAGTGACCGCACGATCCTGCTTGAAGTAGATCACCCACAACATGCAGAAGCGAGAGATGCACTTGCCCAATTCGCCGAATTAGAGAAATCACCTGAGCATATCCACACCTACCGTCTCTCGCCGCTCTCTTTGTGGAACGCTGCGGCAGGAGGCATGAGTACACAGGCAATCCTTGAACTACTGGCACGCTATAGCAAATATGCTATTCCTACTAATATTCTGGTGGATATCCGCGAGTACATCGGTCGCTATGGGCGCATCAAACTTATTCAAGATGGTGAAAACTTGCTGCTCACATCGACTGATACAGCACTGATTGTAGAAATATTGCATCATAAGCGTACCCAACCTTACTTACTACGTCAAATAGACAGCCATACTCTCCAGGTGGACTCCTCACGACGCGGACATATCAAACAAGCACTCATTCATATTGGCTTTCCAGCTGAAGATTTAGCAGGCTATACCGATGGCTCACCACTGCCCTTGCAGATACGCACAACGACACTCCAGGACAAGCCCTTTGAACCACGTGGCTATCAGTATGCTGCCTCAGCAGCTTTCTATGCGGGTGGAGCTCCAAGCGGTGGAAGTGGTGTCATTGTGCTACCTTGTGGCGCAGGCAAAACAATTGTGGGATTGGCAACAATGGCCGATATCCAACGTGCTACGCTTATCCTCACACCCAATACCGTCGCCGTGCGCCAGTGGATCAGTGAAATTATTGATAAGACCAACATTCCCCCGGAGATGGTCGGAGAATATACAGGGGAACGTAAAGAGATCGCCCCCATCACTGTCAGTACCTACCAGATTTTGACCTACCGTCGCTCGACTGACGAGAATGGGAACGAGCTGGAACAAGAGTATTTTCCCCACTTTTCACTCTTCACCAGCTATGATTGGGGGCTGATCATCTATGATGAAGTTCACCTGCTTCCGGCACCTGTGTTCCGTGTGACTGCCGAAATCCAGGCTCGCAGGCGTCTGGGTTTGACAGCAACCCTTGTGCGCGAAGATGGCCGAGAGGCAGATGTTTTTAGCTTGATTGGCCCAAAGAAATATGATGTCCCGTGGCGTGAGCTAGAACACCAGGGCTGGATTGCTACGGCAGAATGTCATGAGATTCGCGTAGGGCTGAGTGAGGATGAGCAGCTGAACTATGCCATGGCAGAAGTGCGTGAGAAATATCGTATTGCGGCTGAAACTCCTGCAAAGCTGACGGTGACACGCCATCTTGTTGAGCGCCACAGGGACGACCAGATCCTGATTATTGGCCAATATATCGACCAACTCAAAACTCTGGCCGAAGAATTGCAGGTACCCCTTTTGACAGGCCGTACACCCAATAAGCAGCGCGAAAAATTGTATGAGCAATTTAGACGACGTGAACTTAAACGCCTGGTCGTCAGTAAAGTAGCAAATTTTGCCATTGATCTTCCTGATGCCAACGTTGCCATACAGGTATCTGGTACATTTGGTTCCCGTCAGGAAGAAGCTCAACGCCTGGGACGTATTCTGCGCCCCAAGAGCGATGGAGGACAGGCCTACTTCTACTCTATTGTGACACGCGATACACGAGATCAGGAGTTTTCTGCCAATCGTCAACTCTTCCTGACAGAGCAGGGTTATCGCTATGTGATTGAGGACGCCGAGATATTACTACCAGTTCAGCAATAACTTGGGCCTCACTCTTGTTTTACTATGAATGGCAGGGTTTGCGGCGCAAACCCTGCCATCCATATAAAACAAGAGTCAAAAAATACTTTCATTGAACAGGTTAACAAAAAAAGGTGGCATCTTTCTTGACATCTGCTTCGGCTGGTGATACTTTGAAGCAGAAGAACAAATTTTTACAGAACACAAGAGGATGCCATGGCAGACAGCTATATTGAGGTAACCAGCGAAGATTTTGCTGAAAAGGTTTTACAATCACCTCAGTTGGTCATTGTGATTTTTTCAGCGGAACAAAGTAGTCCTTGTAAAATACAAGAACCAGAATTCGTGGCGATCAGCAAAGAGTATCAGAACAGGGTGACCTTTGCCAAACTCAATGTGGATAGGCAACAAGAACTCACTACCAGATGGAATGTCGATGGCGTTCCCACCATGATTTTTTTCAAGGGTGGGAATGAGATCTATCGCATTAAGGGCGTAAGGATGCGTGATAAGCTGCGTCGTCAAATTGAAGGGGTTCTCCTGGCGAAATAGAAGGGACTCTTGTTTTCTAGTCTCTCGGAACTGTTGGATTTTGTAGGAGTTGGATCTTGGTGTATTTGTATCCCATCCGGTTACAGGCATCGTTACACGAAACCCTCTGGGGAGGACACCGATTAGAGCGTGAGGGATGGAAGCGTCTTCCATCTGGTGACGTTGCCATAGGAGAGTCCTGGGAGACAGAAGTAAGTACGATTATCCAAAATGGAGCTTATGCGGGCAAGACGTTAGGTATGCTCGTTGATGAGTGGAAATCCCTGCTTCTTGGTGAACAGGCCATCGCGACTTTTGGTTATCGTTTTCCTTTACTGGCTAAATTCATCGATGCTAATGCACAACTTTCAGTTCAGGTTCACCCCGATGACAGTGAGGCAGCACAGCATGAGGGTGGAAAGCTCGGAAAAACCGAATTCTGGTATATTCTTGCCGCCGAACCAGATGCCTCTATTGTCCATGGTTTCAAAGCTACCACTTCCCGCACAGAAGTACAGCATGCCATTGAGAACGTGACATTGGATCAACTTCTGCATGAAGAGGTTGTTCACGCGGGAGATGTTATCTTTGTACCGGCAGGCACGGTACATGCCATCGGTCGTGGTGTGATGCTCTATGAGCTGCAAGAGTACTCAGATGTCACCTATCGTATGTATGACTACGGGCGTCTCACAGCATCAGGCAAACCACGCGACCTCCATATTGAGCGTTCCCTCGATGTTGCACACTACAGTGTATCGCATCAAGTCAAAATGAAACCCATTATACTGACAGGTGGAGCGTGTTACGAGGATCGTTGTCTGGTAGCATGCCAATATTTTGTGACACGCGAGCTACAATTCAAGCAACATGGTTCCATGAGTGGTCAGACCAATAGCAGTTGTATCATCCTCTCTTCTTTAGGAGCTGAGATACAGGTACATTATGGAGATTCGCTCAGTCGCAGCGAATCTCTATCGCGCGGACAAACTATGGTATTACCAGCAGGACTAGGCAACTATGCCATTGAAGGCAGTGGCGTATTGCTCTTCTCCTATGTGCCTGCACAAGGAGATAGAGCATGGCAATTGTGGCAAGAAAAGAATTGTGATGATGTGGTGTAGCGCCTCTACACCACATCATCACTCGCGTCTACGCTTCTTACGCTCTTCCTCCAAATCAGTAATCGTACCTTCGACAATATTTTCCTGGGAGTCAAAGTCCATAAAGGGAGGAAAAGGGCGCTGAGAGGTGAAAGGACGCTCAACGTGGCTCATCTCTGAGATCACTCGCTTAATACCTGTGCTTATATTCGTGATAAGCAGGACAATATAAAGGAGTGCCCAGACACCAAGACCGACCAGGAGCGTGATCATCCCACTTACAATAGCGCTCGTTATCCCTCCACTTGCATTCCAGTTGAGATAGGTCTCATAAGTAACCATGACCAGGATGGGAATCCAGAAGAACGTTACGACGACCTTCAGGAACCAGTGCATAAACCAGAATACAGCTTTCACCGGGTCCGAAGGCATTTTCCACGGCGGGATGAGTTCTTTTTTGCGTTTGTCTTTACTCACATCAGCCCTTCCTTGCACTGCATGACCATCTCTAATCAACCATATTGTATCAGTCTCACCGCACTTATGCTAGTGGTTGCGAGTGCCCGAACCAATCTCTGTGAGTCATCTGTTATCGCTTCAAAAACTCCCTAATTGCATTGATGTTTGCCTCTACGATAGCACCATTGTCTATCTTGTGGAATACCGGTCTGGCTATCTTTCAGTAGATTGCCAGTCAGCACACCAACAACATGTTCATCATGTTTAATGACACCGCGCCCTACAAGTTTACGAATGCCAGCCAGTGTGGCCGCAGAGGCTGGTTCGCAGCCTATACCAGCCCGATCGATCACAGCTTTGGCCACAAGAATCTCAGCATCACTCACCTGTTCGACTATTCCATCACATTCCTCAATGACGCGACGTGCCCGTGCATAACTAACCGGGTTGCCGATTTTGATAGCAGTGGCAATAGTATGCGCATGAACAGATTCTCGTGTAGAGAAATCTTGCATAAAGCTCCGATAGAACGGATTTGCTCCCTCTGCCTGGATGGAAGCAATACGCGGCAAATGACTAATCAGCGAAAGTTCATAGGCCTGTCGAAAGCTTTCCCGATCGCAGAAGTATTACCCTAGATTTCCGGCAGGCAGAACAAGCCAGTCAGGGGCTTGCCAGCCAAGTTGTTGCAGAATCTCAAAACCTATCGCTTTCTGACCTTCAATACGGAAGGGGTTAAGAGAATTAAGCAGATAGATCCCCAGTTCATTACAAACTTGTTCAACCAGGCACATGGCCGCATCGAAATCACCCTTGATCTGTATCGTTGTCGCACCATAGGCAAGAGACTGCGCCAGTTTGCTTCCTGCGACATTGCCAGCAGGAAGAAAAACTATCCCTTGCATCCCGGCCTGTGCAGCATAGGAGGCCAATGATGCCGAGGTATTACCCGTAGAAGCACAGGCTACAGCTTTCGCACCAAGCAGATGAGCCATTGTCACACCAACTGTCATTCCACGATCCTTGAAGCTCCCAGTAGGATTTTCTCCTTCGTGCTTCAAGAAAAAGTGTTTTAGCCCGGCAAACAAGCCTATCTGTCGATGCCCAATTCTACCAGTTCCACAGTTTTCAATACCAACAGGGTAGAGTCCGGTATTGCCTTCTGGCCGACTGATCACATCATGTTCAGGCACAGGCAGAATCAATTCACGATAGCGCCATACTCCACTTCTGTCAAGTAACTCTTTGTCCGTCCCGATGGACCAGTTGGCAAGACCAGAAGCACGTTCATCAAAGAGTTGACGCCATGCAGCACCAGACCGGGATGCATCACCTACATTGGTTTCACGATCCGACGATATATCTGCATCCTTCTGTCTCTGTGAGACATGCTGCATGGGAAAGTGAAACTTCGTCTCAACATCGAGCACACCACCGCAGTCACAGCGGTAGCGCGCTGGTTGCCCAACTTCTATCCCTGGATAGAGAGCTGAGCATTCGACACAACGGAGTGAAGTTGAGGATAAGACATCAACGACTTCAGAGGGAAGAGGAGCTTGTGACCGATTATTCCCCTCGCCTGCTCCCTGGCCTGGCTGGAGACCAGTAGAATTGATCGCCATAACGCGCGCTAACTTCCTTTCGTATACGGCTACGCGGTGTATTAAGTATCCGCGCTCCATTCTGGTCCGCTCGTAAAACCATACCTGTTCCCTCTACTCCCGCGGCACGAGCAGTTTCTTGCATAGCTTGCAGCACTTCATGAAAGCGGGAACTGGTCAGTGCAATGAGCGACGAACCTCCACCAGAAAGGCAAGCTCCATAAGCACCTGCTGCAACAGCAGCATTGATAATATCGGGCATAGCCGGAAAGAGCGCCTGACGATAGGGTTGATGCAAACGATCCTGCATAGCCTCACCAATCACCTCATAACGCCCGGTTTGTAAGGCTGTTAAGAGTAAAGCAACACGTCCGGTATTAAAGGTAACATCAGCCTTGGGATAGCTAGCCGGCAACAACTTTCTTCCAGCCACAGTATCCATGGGAAATGAAGGGGTAAAAATAACCGCCTTCAGAGCATCAGGGAACGGTGTTTTGATCGCATGGATTTTACCATCAAGGTGCGTGGTAGCAACCAGTCCACCTAACAGAGCAGGTGCAACATTATCTGGATGGTTTCCAGATTCAGCCTCCACTGCCAGCCCCAGAAGTTCCTCTCTGGGAAGCGCCAATCCTTGCATACGCAACCACTCATTGGCAGCAACTAATCCTCCCACAACGGCAGTAGCGCTACTGCCCAAACCACAACCAGGAGGTATATTGATAGACATACGAATGCGTACGGAGGGAAGTGGGGCTTGCAAACGCTCAAAGAGCAAGGCAAAAGACCGGAAAAACAGATTGTCCGGTCCAGTAGATAAGCTTTCTCCCAGTGCTCCGTGTACCTCAATATAGGGACAAAGAGGATCACCACCACTCTCCTCCACCTCAAAGCGATTGTATAATTGCAAAGCCAGTCCCAGACTATCAAAACCGGGACCCAGGTTAGCCGACGTAGCTGGTGTTAAAACAGTAACTGAGGTAGGTAATGCCAGTGCCATCGCTAGCAACCTGCCTTTCTGATGAAGATTGCATAGTTCATCCTTTCTAAAAGTACATCTTATTTATAACCATGGGTCATCTCGAATTTTTGTTCGAAAAATTCGCATTCTCTCAAGTCGCTTGAGAAGCGGGATTGTCAAGGGCTGGTCGCCCCAGACCCCGGCAGGGATGCTGCGCACCCTTGCTTTTGCGAACTTTTGTTTCAAAAATTTAGGAAAACGTAACTATTCAGGTACCCTCGCCACCTGCAGTGGCTCGCTCTTGTTTTATGCGGGTTGCGTGTTTGCGGCGCAAACACGCAACCCGCATAAAACAACCTGCGAAGCGCCGAAGGCGCTGAGGAATCAGAAAAAAAGACCTGAATAGTTACAGGAAAACTCTCTCACTCATATACTGGCGTGGTCCAATTACGGTATTTCTCATTTTCCCCACGGCAGGCAGAGAGGTACATAGCTTGTAATTGCATACTAAAGGGTCCGGGTTTGCCTGTCCCTACGGGACGATGATCCACACTGACAACAGGAGAGATCTGTACCCCTGTCCCACACATAAAAACTTCACTGGCGGCATACAGCTCTGTGCGATCGATGCGCCGTTCTTCTACCTCCATCCCAAATTCCTCGCGGACCATTTCAATGAGCGTATTACGTGTGATTCCCTCCAGAATATCTTCAGCGATGCCCGGAGTTGCAAGCTTGCCATGACGTAAGATAAAGAGATTGCAGGAACTTGCCTCTGAAACAGTCCCATCATGGGTGAGCATAATGGCTTCATCAAAGCCTGCACTTTTGGCATCATCCACAGCCAGTGAACAGTTGACATAGGCGCCAGCCACTTTAGCACGTACAGGCATAGCATTACTATTAGCGCGCCGCCACGAAGAGGTACAGACCTGCAACCCATGGCTAATATCGACATAGTTTCCCATGGGGAAGGTGTAAATAGTCAGTGCATCCGCTAAATCACTAAGCGCCAACCTGATGGTACATGACGACTTATATGCTAATGGGCGCACATACACATCCTGACGATAGCCATGCTTACGTACCAGTTCAACAGTGATTTGACAAAGATCATCGATCGATTCTTTGGGATGGATACGCAAAACATTCCAGGAGTCTGCCATACGCTCATAATGCTCACGCATCTTGAGCAGGTACAATTGCCCATGTTTCTCATTCCAATAGCCACGAATGCCCTCAAAGCAGGCTGTTCCATAGTGAAGTGCATGGGTTGCTACACTCACTTTAGCCTCACCCATAGGAACAATACGGCCCTCGAAGTAAGCATAGCCTTCTTCAGTATCCTGCTGAAGAGCATCTTCCTCCTGGATTTGCGCTGTTTTCTCCTCCTGGTCATTTGGTGACACTGAAGATTTAACCTGACTCACACGTTTCCTCCTTGCTTTCTCTTCTCTTGCGCCGCCTTCGGCGGCCTTTAAAAAAAGGGGAAATTGCGATCCCAGGAAGTTCCCCAAACTTCCCGCCTCGCGCTCCGGCCATGGGTCATCCCGAATTTTTCAAACAAAAGTTCGCTCCCTCTCAAGCGGCTTGAGAAGCGGGATTGTCAAGGGCGGCCAGACCTTGACCGGGGTTTGGGGACACCCCAAACCCCGGCAGGGATGCTGCGCTCCCTGCACCCTTGCTTTTGCGAACTTTTGAAACAAAAGTTCTATATTACTCATGATCTGGCGTCTTCTTTCCCACATTTGGGGTCAAATTGGCTTAAATGATGGCGGGAGCTTCCATACCACTCCCAATGATAGAGATCAGATCCTCATCGGTAATATGCTTTTTCTGATCAGCCAGAGCCACAAAGCGGCTATAAACCACCTTGAGTTGTTCAGCATTGAGCTTACGACCTAGCTGGCGTAGACGTGCATCCAGGCCATGACGACCAGAATGTTTACCAAGTACCAGCTGTGTATCAAGCCAGCCTACAGATTGGGGAGTCATGATCTCATACGTCTGGCGATTTTTCAGCATGCCATCCTGATGGATACCAGCCTCATGAGCAAAGGCATTGGCTCCAACCACTGCTTTATTGGGTTGAACTGGCATTCCGGTCAAACGACTCACGAGTTGGCTTGCTGCAAGCAACTCCTGTGTCTGAATACGAGTGTCAACATAGTCAAAGATTTCGGAGCGTGTACGCAAAGCCATCACCACTTCTTCCATAGCGGTATTGCCTGCTCGCTCACCAAGCCCATTGATGGTCACCTCCACCTGGCGTGCTCCTGCTTTGATGGCTGCCAGCGTATTTGCCGTCGCCATACCCAGGTCATCGTGACAATGAGCGCTCATTGTCACATTCTCGAATTCCAGGAACACGTTCGCGCAAATAGTGGAAGAGTGCCTCATACTCATGGGGCAAGGTATACCCAACAGTATCGGGCACATTGATAGTGGTGGCTCCAGACTTGATCGCCACTTCAAAGGCACGACAGAGATAGTCCCAGTCGGTTCGCGTCGCATCTTCTGCTGAAAATTCAATGGTTGGGCAGAGATTACGCGCATAGGCCACAGATGATCTGATCTGCTGAAGTGCCTCTTCACGGCTAAGTTTCAATTTATGTTTGAGATGGATCTCGGAGGTCGCAAGAAACACATGGATAACCGGTTGCTCAGCATCACGAACAGCTTCCCAGGCGGCATCAATATCACGGGTATTGGCACGAGCAAGTCCAGCAACAGCGACACCACGAATTTGCTGTGCAATCTCTTTCACTGCTGCAAGATCTCCTGGGGAGGCAGACGGGAAGCCGGCCTCGATGACATCTACATTAAGACAGCGAAGCTGCTCGGCAACCTGTAGCTTCTCTTCCATCGTCATGCTAGCCCCTGGTGATTGTTCACCATCACGCAACGTTGTGTCAAAAATTTTTACTACCGCAGGATCTCCCATGGTTTTGTTCCCTCCTTCGGGCTTGTAAACTGCGCCCCTACGAGAGTGGGGACGATGACCCGCATCGCCCCCTACTCTCTACTTTATCGTTTCTGCCTTTGTTTCTGTAATATCTGCTTTTTCCTGTACTGGATTTAACCACGGCATCATCGCACGCATTTCGCGACCTACATGCTCAATCTGGTGCTGCGCACCAGCACGACGCATGGCCTGGAAGCTGGGAAGACCCGCCTGATTTTCCAGAATCCAGCGCGTAGCAAAGGTTCCGTTCTGAATCTCCTGGAGAATCTTGCGCATCTCGTCACGTGTCCTCTGATCGACTACACGCGGTCCGGAGACATAGTCACCGAACTCGGCAGTATCACTGATCGAGTAGCGCATGTAGCTCATGCCACCCTGATACATCAGGTCCACAATCAATTTCACCTCATGCATGCACTCAAAATAGGCAACCTCCGGTTGATAACCAGCTCCTACGAGCGTTTCAAAGCCTGCACGAATTAATGAGGTGAGACCGCCACAAAGGACAGCCTGTTCACCAAAGAGATCCGTCTCCGTCTCTTCAGCAATCGTTGTACGCAGGACACCCGCACGTGTGCACCCGATGGCGCGGGCATAGGCCAGAGTCATGGCTTGAGCCTGACCAGTAGCATCCTGATGGACAGCCCAGAGTGCAGGAATTCCTATTCCTTCTACGAAAAGACGACGTAGCATATGCCCAGGACCCTTAGGGGCAACCATCGCAACATCGACATCAGCCGGAGGCACAATCTGCGCATAGTGCAAACTAAAGCCATGAGCCGTAAAAATTATTTTGCCAGGAGCCAATCCCGGTCTGATATCGCGTTCAAAGACCTCACGGTGATGCTGGTCAGGAAGCAGGAGCATGATAATATCGGCTTGCTGAGCGGCATCGGCTGGTTCCATAACGCGTAGACCCTCTGCCTCTGCCTTCTGACGACTCTTGCTGGCAGCCGGCAGGCCAACGACCACATCACAACCATTGTCACGCATGTTCAATGCATGTGCATGGCCCTGACTACCATAGCCGATAACGGCGACCCGTTTTTGTTGGATGCTCTCTAAATTTGCATCTGCATCATAATAGACATTTACCATAGTTGTTTACTCCTCACTGTTTTTTTCGACAACACCGTCATCAGTATCTCGTGCAATCGCTACTCGACCAGAGCGAGCAACTTCACGAATACCATACTCTTCCAACGAGCACACAAATTTCTCGATCTTCTCTTCGCTACCCGTTACTTCTAAGGTGACTGTTTCAAGAGCTACGTCAACAGCATGAGCACCGAAAAGATGACCAAGTTCGATGATTTCGTTGAAACTTGCTACAGTGCTCTTAACTTTGATCAGGGCCAGTTCTCGTGTTACAGCCTGTTGATCTGTCACATTGACGACATGCTGTACATCGACAACTTTACGTAACTGTTCTACAAGGTGATCAACTCCCACTTCAGAGTCATTCACCACAACGGTGACACGCACCATATTTGGCAATTCACCAGGTCCGAGGGCAAGTCTTTGCATATTCGCACGCCGCCGCCGGAAAAGCCCGATCACTTGATCGAGTGCACCAGATCGGTCCTCGACTGAGACAATCAATGTATGCGCACGTTCTGTTCCCTCAGGCGCATTAGACTGTCCAGATCGTTCGGTGTGGGCAGTGTGATTTGTCATTTCAAGCATTCTCCTCAACCGTCTCTTCGATCATCGTGGTAATAGCTGAACCAGGAGCAACCATTGGATAGACGTTGGCCTCCGCCTGGATGCGAAAATCGATGATGACGGTTCCTTCTGTTTCCATAGCACGCTTAACAGCCGCTTCCACCTCCTGACGCCTCGTCACACACATTCCTGTAAGCCCATAGGCAGCGGCCAACTGTACATAGTTGGGACCACTGATAGGTGTTTCAGAGTAGTTACGTGAATGGAAGAACTGTTGCCATTGACGCACCATACCAAGATAGCCATTGTTCATGATAGCAACTTTGATGGTGATGCCTTCCTGTCGCAGAGTGGCCAGCTCCTGAATATTCATCTGGATACCACCATCGCCAGCAACAACCCACACGGGGGCGTCAGGCATACCCATCTTAACACCCATAGCTGCGGGGAGTGCAAAGCCCATGGTACCAAGTCCACCAGAAGTGATATGGCTATTAAGACGCGTCCAACGGTAATGGCGGGCCGTCCACATCTGGTGCTGACCAACATCGGAGACAATGATCGCCTCACCACGAGTAGCCTTATGAATTGCAGACAGGATGCTGATAGGGTCCGGACACTCCTCATCACGCTTAATATTCTGAAGTCGTTCTTCATCTTTTGCCTGCCAGGAACGGATTTCGTTGATCCAGCCACTCTTATCATCTGGAGCAACAGCCTCACTGAGAGCTCTCAAAGCAACTTTAGCATCGGAAACAATAGGGACCGTCGCCACTTTGACTTTGTGCATTTCGCTGGGATCAATGTCGATATGAATGAAGTGTGCATGAGGTGCAAACTCACTAACCTTGCCTGTGACACGATCATCAAAGCGTAAACCAACGCCAATAATAAGGTCTGCTTCACCAATCGCACGATTGACATGAGCGGGACCATGCATACCAGGCATCCCAATATGAAGAGGATGTGTATCAGGTAAGGAACTCAGGCCAAGCAGGGTAGTAATCACCGGAATGTTGACCTTTTCAGCAAAAGCTCGTAGCTCAGCATAGGCATTGGACAAGATAATCCCATGACCAGCCATGATCAGAGGGCGCTGCGCATGAGCAATCAGAGATGCAGCCCTGGAGAGCACATATGCCGAGAGACCTGACGAAGCGACATACGCTAGATACTCTTGAGAAGTTACTGCGGTCGGGCGGTACTGGCGTCTTCTGCATTTGCACATCCTTGGGGATATCGACTAAGACAGGACCAGGGCGACCACTACGAGCGACACGAAAGGCTTCATGAATGACATCAGCGATTTCCTCTGTACTACGTACCAGGAAATTATGCTTGGTAATAGGCTGTGTGACACCAATCACATCGGTTTCCTGGAAGGCATCGCGTCCAATGGAGTGCCGTGCCACCTGCCCGGTAATTGCGACGACAGGGGTGGAATCCATAAACGCGGTTGCTAAACCAGTCACGAGATTGGTAGCTCCTGGGCCGCTGGTTGCCACGCAAACGCCAACTTTTCCTGTCGCACGAGCATAGCCATCAGCTGCATGTGCTGCGGCCTGTTCATGTCTGACCAGGACATGGTGAAGCGATGGATAGGAGGTGAGTGCGTCATAAAAGGGCATAATGGCACCACCAGGATACCCATAGAGCAATGTCACTCCTTCACGCACCAGTGCCTCACAAAGAATATGGCTCCCTGCCAGCTCACGTGCGTCTTCCTGCTGATTTGCTTGATATGCGGTGCCTACCTGTTGAATAATTTTTGCAGCGATTGCCATAATTCCTCCTGAATAATTGACGATAAAAAACGAGGACCCCCGACATTGGGAGGTCCTCGTTAGGTTACCTTCTCTGGATTGGGTTGCTTCGTTGCTCCCGTTAATCTCCCTGTACGTTTGGTATGGCTGGTCGTATCGTAAGCCCTACCAGACTCTCAAGCCTTACGAGTCCGGCAAGGCCGATAAGGAGGAGGCTAATAATTACAGGACTTACAAGGAGGAGGGAGCATACAAGAAGCATCACGGTAAACAAAGAAACCGACGTGTTTACGTCGGTTTCAATCAGGGCGCGCGCACTTGCAGCGGCAGACATACACATTGCAGGCATAGAGAAGGGCATACGCATGGCGTCACAACGACCAGCAGGTATTGCAGTCTGTGCCACACTTAACGTTGCCAACATTTTTCTACTCCATTTCAAGCTCGGATGAGCCGCCTGCGTCGAAATATGATATTGCTTATTACGTACAGAGGTGACTACAGCAACATTGCTGGCACTCTCCGTAACGTTGATTCGTCGTTTTTGAGCATACACCACCTCACAAATATTTGTCAACCCCCTAAAACAAGTCCTTGCCAGAGATTGGAGAAAACATACACGAGCAGATGGCTGGCTATAGACACTCCAAACATACAAGCGAGTCAGATGGAATAACTTTGGCCTTGTTTCAATCAGGTAACGTTGCAGGTAATACCCTGGGTTGATCACGGTTGTCAACATACGCATGTGTGTGCTAGAATAAGCACACTTCGTCATATATCAGAATTGGTATATATCATACATTGTATAGGAACCTACATGACAGTAACAACTCTTGGTTATGCACTGCTTGGACTGTTGGCTCGCGAATCGTGCTTCTGGTTACGATCTCGGTCGGCAATTACGAGCACCCATCGGCTTTTTCTGGCGCGCTCGCTACAGCCAGATTTACCCCGAACTGGCAAAGCTTGAGGCGCAGGGTCTCGTCAAACACAAAGTTGTGCAACAGCAGGACCTGCCGGATAAAAAGGTCTATGCAATCACTCCAGAGGGCCACGCACTTCTCTCTTCCTGGGTAACAGCTCCCATCGAGTTATCACATATCCGCGACGAACTGGTACTGAAAGCCTACTCCCTGTGGCTGGCCGATCCTGAAGCAGCTTTGGCACTTTTTCGCACTCATGAACAGCAGCACGCAAAGCAGCTTGAGATGTATGAGGGCATTCGGCAGCAGATGGAACAGCAACAGAGTGAGCAACCACAGTGCCTCCTCACGTTTCCGATTTTTGGCCAGTATGCCACATTACAGCGAGGCATTGGCTACGAAAGAGAATATCTCGCGTGGTGCCGCTGGGTTATCAGCCAGTTAGAGCAGGCAATCCATACCACAAGCCAGCCATAAGAGCAAGGAGCTCCCAAAGCAAAAGAATGGGGGCCAGCCACCTGCGACGGCGAGGAGATCTGAAGAGTTACACCCACACAATGAAATACAGTGTGATAATTTGTACTGAAAAGGGGTAGTATATACGATAGGTATTCTACTGAAGTAAAATGAGTTTCGGGCTTTACTTGCCAAAGGTAGGAAACAAAATAGTTGACAAATCAACTATTTTCGACTATAATCAGAGCAGTAAGCTAACTTACATTCTTTGGTGGATTATTTAGGCACTATCCATCGTAAGATCAAAAAAAGAGGTTCTTTTTTCTCAAAGAGCCTTTACTGCGTAATGCGAGCTTAGAGCGTGCGATGTAGCACAAGAGAGGAGAAAGACGCCTCTTGAACATCTTAAATCTTCCCCATACATGTATGTATTTATACATGTAAGCAGCGCGACATACCTCGCGGGTGGGCTCCGCACTAGCAATCAGAGAAGCACACGAGTAAAAGTGTGATCGTTCTCATATCCACACATCATACATCTCTGTTGTCCATACTCGTATGAAGAGGGAATACATCGGTATTCCAGACAGGTTCCGACTATGGAGGGATTGGGTTATGTCATTTAAGCGCATTCTTACATGCATTCTTCCACTCGTGCTTCTGGGTGCAATGCTACTATCAGCGTGTGGCACAACGGCTAGTACTCCTACCCCTACCGACAATACGCCACAAACCATCACTATCTGGCATGGTTGGCAAGGTACCTATCTCGACGCGAAAAAGGCTATCTTTGATGCTTACCATAAGCTACATCCCAACGTTACGATTAAGCTCGTTGAACAAGATCAGGTCGTTAGTAAATCCATCACTGCCGTGAAAGCTCAGAATGGTCCTGATATCATCGCATGGGTAGACGACTCTCTAGGCCAACTGGTAGATACCCGCACCGTCGTTCCAATAGATCAGTACATTGGTGCTGATTACCTCAACAAGAACTATAGCAAAGCGGCTGCACAAGCGCTAACTTTCAATGGCAAAGTCTACGGCGTACCAGAGACAGTTGAAGCCGTCACCATTATGTACAACAAGAAGCTTGTCAATGCGAGTGACTTGCCCAAGACGACCGATGATATGCTCGCATTTGCTAAGAGCTATCAACAGAAGAACCCTGGCAAATATGGGATTGTCTGGCCAACACAAGATCCTTACTACAACGCAGCATGGTTCTACGGGTTCGGAGCCTACTATGTGAAGGCTGATGGCACAGTTGGCTTGAATTCAGCTCAGGGTGTTGCCGCTGCTAAATTCATTTCGTCATTCAAACCCTACCTGCCAAAACAGATCGATGGTAATGTCGCCGCCTCACTCTTCACCGAAGGCAAAGCTGCTGCTATCATCAATGGTCCCTGGTCATACTCTGACTATGCAACCAAAGCCGGTATCGATGTTGGATTTGCTCTTTTACCAACCGTAACAGCAAACAACGCGGCACCTGCATCACCGTTTGTTGGTGTGAAGTCACTATGGGTGTCCAGTAACGCCAAAAACCAGGCCCTGTGTGCTGACATCTTGAAGTTCTACACCAACGCTGAAAACCAGATCGCGATGATCAAAGCCACCGGTGAAATCCCGGCGAACCTGACAGCATCCCAGGATCCCGCCGTGTCAACAAACCCGGCCCTCGCTGGCTATGCGGATCAGGTTAAGGTCGGAACACCTCTGCCAAACACACCCTACATGTCAGCTCTCTGGACTCCTGTCGGCAATGCGCTGGCCGCCAGCTGGGCAGGAAACCAAACTCCTGAAGCTGCAATGAAATCGGCACAAGATGCGGCTCTCAAGGGTGTCCAGGGTATCCAATCATAGGGATAGGGATGTAATACTAAAACCTGGCTCTGCGTTACTGCTTTGCCAAGGTTTGAAGGGTGGAAGACCAGAAATGCATGCATGGCTCTCCACCCTTTTTCGTATCACCTGTCTCTAGCACACTATTGCGGTAAAGCGGGTATACCAACATCCTGGCCTCCTTAGTTGCTTCTCACTTCACCAAATGCCTGAAGAGTTTATCCCCTTCAAAGAGTCGATGGGGCGGAAAGGATACACATAACAATGATGCACCACTATCCTGGAAGGAGACTTAATTCATGCTAAAGGTCAGACGCACAACCATTTTTCTCTACTTGCTGCCGATGATCGCAACGATTGCGATCATCAATCTGACTCCCATTCTCTACACATTCTATCTCTCAGGCACGAATAACACAGCATTTAATAACGAATACAAATTCGTTGGTCTGACGAACTACCGGGATCTATTCTTTACAGTCAACAGTGATCTGTTTTACGTGATCGGACTTACCATCCTCTACGTTGTCGCCTGCGTAAGTTTGTTCTTGATCGTGGGAATGATCACGGCTCTGGCATTAAACAACCAGAAGATCAAAGGCTTAGCGTTCTGGCGTATGATCCTGCTCGTTCCCTGGGCCGTACCATCGGCCATCACAGCGCTGATCTGGAAATTCCTCTTCAACTATGATTTTGGTCCCATTAACCAGATTGCACGTGTGTTCTTCGGCAAAGGCTTTGGCATTCCCTGGCTGCTCGACCCGGTGTGGGCGTTTATTGCCGTAGTCATAGTCAATCTTTGGCTCTCCTATCCATTTTTCACGGTTGTGATTTTAGGTGCTTTACAGAGTGTACCCCAGGAGTTGAATGAGGCAGCCAATGTCGATGGCGCTAACTCATGGCAGCGTTTCACAAATGTGACCCTGCCACTACTACGGCCAGCCATCACTCCTGCCGCAATCCTGAGTGCTATAGGAACTTTCCAGATGTTCAATACTGTCTATCTCATCACTCAAGGTGGACCGATCATAGACGCATCTCGGCCAGGAGCGACAACGTTTGTGATGATCTACATGTATAATCAGGTTCTAGGACAGGCAGCTGCAAATGTTCATTATGGACGTATTGCTACATTTTCAATCACCATTTTCATTATTCTCGGCACTCTCACCTTCCTGGCACGCTCGACAGGGCCGGAGAAGAAGGAGGTACTCGGATGAGCGACCAGACAACTGAATGCATGCCAGCACAAATACAAAAGCAGTAGTCCACCAACAGGACTGTAGCTCGCCCACAAGAGCGGACAAACGCAATCGCTACGATCATGCGTAGACGTTTTTTCTCAGGAATTCTTTTAGGCTTGATCTATGTATTCCTGATTGCGATGACTATCTTTGCGCTGTTCCCCATCTATTACGTAATTCAGGCATCACTGGCCGGTGGCCAAAACCTCTATAGCACTGACCTGCATCTTCTGCCTGCAAATCCTACCCTTGATAATTATGTTTATGCATTCACACAAGAACCTATTCTATCCTGGTTGGGAAATAGCTTCCTGGTCAGCGGGTTAGCGACGGCTATCGGCCTGCTTTTCTCCATGACAGGAGCCTATGCACTCTCGCGTTTCCGCTTTGCAGGGCGCGAGATCACGCTGAATCTGCTCCTGGCGCTCCAGGCCTTCCCTGGCTTACTGGCAATCACAGCATATTACTATCTCCTGCAATACCTGGGTCTCCTCAATAATGCTCCATTGATCGGCCTGGCACTGATCAATGCGGCGGGCGCACTCGTTTTCGGGTGCTGGAACATCAAGGGCTACTTTGATACTCTCCCAGTAGAGCTAGAACAGGCTGCAATGATCGACGGAGCCAGCCATACCCAGGCCTTCTGGCGCATCACCCTGCCGCTGGCTGCGCCGGCACTGGCAGCTTCCGCCTTGTTTATGTTTATCGGGGGTTGGAACGAGTACGCACTGGCAAATTTTGTGCTCAACGCAAACGATACAGCAGGGAGCAACCTCACATTTATCCTGGGTCTCTACCACTTACAAGGGACCCCTACCATACACCATGGGGCTACTTCGCTGCAACTTCTGTCATCGTCTCAGTACCACTCATGCTCCTGTTCCTGTACGCACAGCGCTTCTTCAAAACAGGTCTGACTATCGGTGGTGTAAAGGGTTAAGATTTCTCCATAGACCACTGAAGCAAACAAAAGGGGACACCTGACGTAAATGTGTCCCCTTTACCTTTGTTTCTCCTTCAGAGCATATTCACGCAAACATGTATATCGTGCCCCTGTTCTCAATAACTCACTTTTCATCACGCTCACATGTTGCACCTGGTATATATGAGAAGAGATGATCCCCTGTTGCTTTCCGGTAAGCAGACTGTGCAAAGTTTCTTGCTCATCAGGATTTAGCGGAGCCTTGATACGAGCGAGGGTTAAGTGCGGTGAAAAGGGACGTTTATCAACCTCGAAACCTCGTTGCTCCAATTCACGGTTGAGGGTACGATGCAGGTGCAACAGTGTCCCCGAGGTCTCTTCAATGCCCATCCAGACAATGCGAGGCTGGCGCACTGAACCGAATACCCCAGGACGCGAGAGGCAATAGGAAAAGACACTCTCCTGTAAGGCGGCGCTTTCGGCAGCCTGCATAGCCTCTGCCAACTGGCGATCAGTGAGTTCGCCTAAAAAGGCTAGTGTGAGATGAATGCTCTCAGGATTTACCCAGTGTATAGCGGGTAATACTTGCGCCACCTGGCGGATGACTCCTTCCAGGTGACGTTGCAGAGTTTCATTCATCTCAAGAGCAATGAATGTTCTAATCATGCAGCAAATAACATATCATCGAGTTCCGAACCATCAATAGTTTCGACCCGCATCAAGTGCTCAGAGATTATAATCAGCTTGTCTTTTTTCTCACGCAAGATGTTCAGAGCAGTTATATAGGCCTGTTCGACCAGCACAGAGATTTCTGTATCAATTTTAGCAGCCGTCTGAGCACTAATGGTGGTATTGCTTTCAGGATCTGCCTTGAGAGCAACATTGCCTAGCGAGGTCATACCAAACTCACAGACCATACGCCGTGCAAGATTGGTCACATATTCGATATCCTGGCTGGCTCCAGTGGTGATATCTCCAAAGATAATCTCCTCGGCAGCACGACCACCCATAGCTCCCGCCATCTTCGCCAACAATTCTGAACGACGCAAGAGATAACGATCCTCTGCCGGAGCCTGCACAGTAATACCAAGAGCCATCCCTCTAGCAATAGCTGAGACCTTTTGGACAGGATCAGCACCAGGCATCGAGCGCATTACAATCGCATGGCCCACTTCGTGATAGGCAATAATGGACTTCTCCGCCTCTGTAATGATACGGCTCTTACGCTCTGGACCCGCCATGACTCGCAGGATAGCTTCATCGATTTCAGGCTTACAAATCACGCTTTGCCCATTACGTGCTGCTAGTAAAGCCGCTTCATTCAACAGATTGGCGAGATCCGCTCCAGAGAAGCCGGCGGTTTGCCGTGCCACTTCAGTCAAAGCGGTATCGCCTGCCAGAGGCTTGCCCTGGGCGTGCACTTCCAGAATAGCCTGACGACCACGAATATCAGGTTTATCAAGCATAACACGACGATCAAAACGGCCCGGACGCAGAAGCGCAGGGTCCAGGACATCAGGACGGTTTGTGGCTGCGATGACAACAACATTCGCCTGCTTATCAAAGCCATCCATCTCGACAAGTAACTGATTGAGCGTCTGCTCACGCTCGTCGTTGCCACCCATACCGGAATTGGTACGCTGACGACCAACAGCGTCAATCTCGTCGATAAAGAGAATACACGGTGCATGTTCCTTCGCCTCTTTAAAGAGGTCACGCACGCGCGCAGCACCAACACCAACGAACATCTCAACAAATTCAGAGCCACTCACACTATAGAAAGAAACACCGGCTTCGCCCGCTACAGCACGCGAGATCAGGGTTTTACCTGTTCCGGGAGCGCCCACAAGTAAGACCCCTTTAGGGGTACGAGCGCCCATCGCGTTAAAACGCTCAGGATATTTAAGGAACTCAACGATCTCCTGAAGCTCGATCTTGGCCTCTTCGACACCCGCAACATCTTTAAAAAGAATGGAGGGACGCGATTTATTGAAGCGCCTGGCCTTAGAGCGCGCAAAAGGCAGGCTTTGACCACCAACGCCTGCTCGCTTGATAAAAAAGAACATCCCACCAAGAACGAGGGCAACCAGGAGTAAATCTACAGCCCCCTGTGCCCATTGGTCGCGCTGACCACTCTCGATATTGACGACTACACCATCATGCCGAAATATATCAGTTACCGACAACCCATCTTCTTTGAAGGTATGGTATTGTTTCCCGGTGGTGCTCGTAGCAAAAATTTCATTGCCACTCAAGCTGACTGACTTTAACAGGTGATGATCAGCCATATTCAGGACATCACTAATTGGTCTGTCCTGAGCAGAGGGACCACTTACGGTCACACTAACAAAGTAAATACCCGCGACAAGAAAGAGAAACACTCCTACAAGCACTAAGAGTATCGGTATGCTCAAACGTGGGACGATATTGCGTTTCTTTGTTGTCTTTTGTGGTGAACGTTGTGGGTTCGAGTTGTTTGTTTCTCGGTTATCTTTTGGGGACATTTCCATGCGGTACCGTTAGACCCTTCTCTGTTCCTAACTAGAGGTTTTTCACACTCCAATTTGTTTCTCAATGTCTTTTTGTGTTTCAAAATGATACTAGAGGTTAGTATAGCGCATAGAATTGCGTTTATCAAGATGAGTGCACGCTGAGAATGCTTAGAAATATTAAGCAGGGAGTTACAAAGGTTTTTCGGTTTTCCAAAGAATGATACAATACCAGTGAGAAAGGAGAAAAATCAATGGCAGTACAGCGCGAGCACTGGATAAGCCCGGAAGAATATCTCCAGATAGATCGGGCTAGCCTTGACATAAAATATGAGTATGAAGACGGCCACATGTACGCGATGTCAGGGGGAACTGTAGAGCATGCTCAAATTGCTCAAAATGCAATTGCAGCTTTAGCCGCGCACTTTGGTAATGGCCCATGCCGTGTTTTTTCCTCAGATGTGAGGGTTCAGGTTACAGAGAAGAAATACTATTTTCCTGATGTTACTGTGAGTTGTAACTCAGAGGATAGCCAGAGGGGCATTGATATTATCCACTCACCACGTCTTGTTATAGAAGTGCTTTCTTCCAGCACTGAAGCACGCGACCGAAGCAAGAAGCTTCTCACCTATCAGGCATGCCCCAGTATTCAAGAGTGCATACTTGTCAGTACCCGACTCCAAATGGTAGAGGTTTTCCGACGCCATGCGGATGGCAAAATGTGGATTTACCAACAGTTCGGACCAGGCCAGAAGATAGAACTCACAAGTATTGATTTCACTATTGCGATGGAAACCCTCTATAGGCTTACAGGCATACCAGAGCAGGAACCAGAAAATGAGTAGTTACAGGAAATGTATCCTATGCAAAAACATCCATTCTTACCCAAAGTAGTCCAGACGGCCATCTCGGAAGTCTTGCAAGTAGGCTCAGGCCCAGGCTTTAAAATGCAACAACCCTTGAGTAAAGAGAGTCACGAGAAGGCTCCACGTATTCGCGATGCCCAACTGGTGCATAGCGTCTGCCCTTACTGCGCCGTTGGCTGTGGCCTCAATGTCTATGTGAAGGATGGAAAGGTCATTGACATCGAAGGGAATCCTGATAGCCCTATCAATCATGGCACACTCTGTCCAAAGGGATCAGCCACCTTCCAATATACCATCAATCCCAGCCGCCTGACACAGGTACTCTACCGTGCTCCCTATAGTGACCACTGGGAAGTTAAGTCGCTCGATTGGGCGATGGAGCAGATTACGCAACGTGTGAAGAAGACGCGTGATGAAAGCTTTGTGGAACGTTTACCCGATGGGCGCGAAGTCAATCATACGCTGGCAATTGCATCACTTGGCGGAGCTACGCTGGATGTTGAAGAAAATTATTTGATAAAGAAACTACTCAATGGTGGCTTAGGGATCGTCTCGATTGAGAATCAGGCCCGTATTTGACACAGTTCCACAGTACCCGGTCTGGGTACCACATTAGGGCGCGGCGGCGCTACAACATTTCCACAGGACCTTGTGAATAGCGACTGTATCTGGATCATGGGCAGTAATATGGCTGAAGCCCATCCAGTCGCGTTTGCCAACGTGCTCAAAGCGAAAGATCGGGGAGCAAAAGTCATCCATATAGATCCGCATTTCTCGCGTACATCGGCTCTGGCAAACCTCTATATTCCAATACGCGCAGGAAGTGATATCATCTTCCTGGGTGCAATCATTCACTATCTTTTGGAGCAAAAAGCTTATTTTCAAGAGTATGTGCAGCACTATACCAATGCAGCTATGCTTATTCGGGAAGATTATAGGGATACAGAAGACCTGGATGGCATCTTCTCTGGCTATGATTCTCAAGCAGGGACCTATGCTGATCAGAGTAGCTGGGACTACCAGCGCGACGAGCAGGGAAACGTTCTGACAGATCCAACACTCCAACATCCACAATGTGTATTGCAGATTATGCGCCGCCACTTTGCGCGCTATACACCAGAGATGGTTGAGCATATTTCAGGTGTGTCGGGCGAACAATGGCTGCAAGTAGTACAGGCACTTGTTGAAAACTCAGGACGCGAACGTACTACATCCCTCTGCTACGCCGTTGGTTGGACGCAGCAATCCAAGGGAGTACAAATCATTCGAGCGGCAGCGATCATTCAGCTTTTGTTAGGGAACATTGGTCGTCCCGGCGGCGGAATTATGGCCCTGCGTGGACATGCTTCGATTCAGGGTTCGACCGATGTGCCAACATTGTATGATCTGCTCTCAGGCTATATGCCACAACCAGGCGCACTGCTTTCCGACCAACCAACCACAGAAGATATTCCCACTTCGACTACCTTGAACCCGAGGAGAGATCAGCACACCAATGTGCTATCACAACAAACATTGGCAGAATATATTGCCACAGCAGGACAAAAATCTGGTTGGTGGTCCAACTTACCAGCTTATATTGTAAGTTTGCTAAAAGCCTGGTACGGCGAGGCTATCCAGGATGGCGAGAGTGACTATGGATATCATTGGCTTCCCAAGATCATTGGTGATCATTCGCATCTGGAAACCAGCTATGCTCTGCTGGATGGCAAAGTCAAAGGCTATTTCCTTTTGGTCAGAATCCTGCCGCCGGTAGCACCAACGCGCGTATGCAGCGTAAAGCGCTGGAGCAACTCGACTGGATGGTTGTACGTGATCTTTATGAAGTTGAATTGGCAGCTTTCTGGTACAAGGGACCGGAATTGGTTGATCCCAGTAAGATCAAAACCGAAATCTTTCTGCTACCTGCCGCTGCTTCCACTGAAAAAGAGGGGAGTTTTACCAACACACAACGACTTTTGCAATGGCGAGATAAAGCGATTGATCCCCCTGACGATGCACGCTCAGATCTGTGGTTTGTCTACCATCTTGGCAAACGCCTGAAAATACTCTATGCTGACAGCAAGTTAACCAAAGATCGTCCTTTGCAGGCATTGACCTGGGACTATGATCGGGAAGAACCAGAACCTGGTTCACGTATTCTCGACGAGCCAGACGTACTACTGGTACTCAAAGAACTTAACGGCTATTATGTGCACCTACCCTCCGATACCCAGGTTGGCAAAGAGATAAATCAGGCCTATACACTCCGCGAAGCGCCTCATATGCCAGGATTTACAGCATTGAAGGACGACGGCAGTACGGCCTGTGGCTCCTGGATCTACAGCGGAGTTTATCCAGAGCCAGGGAACAACCGGGCCGCTTCACGCACACCCGATGGCTATATGAATTTGCAATGGGGTTATTCCTGGCCGGCCAATCGGCGCATTCTCTATAATCGGGCATCGGCAGACCCACAGGGTCGCCCATGGTCTGAGCGTAAAAAATATATCTGGTGGGACGAAGGACAACAGATGTGGACAGGTTACGATATCCCTGATTTTCCAGTCAGCAAGGCACCCGACTATACTCCACCTCCAGGCTCCGTAGGCATGGATGCCATTGCGGGTAGCGATCCGTTTATTATGAAGTCCGACGGCAAGGGATGGCTCTTTGTACCCAAAGGCTTAAAGGATGGACCACTTCCAGCACACTATGAAGCAGCGGAGTCACCTGTTTCCAACGCACTCTATTCACAGCAAAGTAATCCTGCTGCGAAATATCATAAAAACCGGAAAGACAATCCACTTGCGACAGTAGGTGACGAAAACTATCCAATCGTTATCACAACATATCGGTTAACCGAACACCATGTCAGCGGACCGATGACTCGCTGGATGCCATGGCTGAACGCTTTGCAACCGGCGCTGTTTGCTGAACTCAGTCCTGAACTGGCCGCAGAACGAAAGATCAGACATGGTGATTGGATGGTTATCAGCACACCACGCGGTGAGATCGAGGCACGTGCCATGGTTACACGGCGTCTACGTCCCTTACGGATTGCAGGACGCATAGTTCATCAGATTGGCTTACCATTCCATTGGGGCTTTCAGGGCAAGAGTAAAGGTAGCATTACGAATGACCTGACGCATATGGTTCTGGAACCAAATGTAAGTATTGAAGAGGCCAAGGCATTTACCTGCAATGTGCGCCCTGGTCGCTTAAAGGAGTAAATGATGGCGATAGAGTCGAGTTCAGGACGCCCACAGGGATCACCTCTGCAAAATGGATTGGCCATCTTTGCAAGAGCATTATCTCCTTTACGCAAAGAGCCGCCACTACCACAGCAACCTGCGATGGGCTTTTTCACTGATACAAGCCTCTGCATTGGTTGCAAGGCCTGTGAGGTAGCCTGTAAACAGTGGAATCAACTCCCAGCCAGTGATCCCTCTTGGAGTGGTTCCAGCTACGATAATACAAAGCAATTGAGTGCTACTACCTGGCGGCACGTACAGTTTATTGAACAGATTGGGAGAGGACAACCAGCAAAGATTGTGCTCCCCCAGGCAACGATTGATAGTCAGCTAGCTGAGGCAAAAAGGAATGAGATCGTTCCTGCCACTCCTCCTGGGACTGCCCTCCCCTTCTTTTCCAGTGATCGCTGGCTGATGCAGAGCGATGTATGTAAACATTGTGCAAACGCGCCCTGTCAGGAAGCATGTCCAACCGGAGCGATTATTCGCAGCGAGTTTGATACAGTTTACGTGCAACAGGATATTTGCAATGGGTGTGGTTACTGCATCGTTACCTGTCCCTTTGGCGTTATTGCACGTGATGAGCAGGGAGATCAGCAGGCCCATAAATGTACGCTCTGTTATGACCGTTTAAAGGACGGCATGGAACCAGCTTGCGCTAAGGCATGTCCTACGGACTCGATAGTCTTTGGCGAGGTAAAACACCTCAAAGTACAGGCACGTGAACGCGTCGGTTTCCTGCATGAGCGAGGTGTAAACGAGGCGCATCTCTATGGAGCGGACGATACCATTCTTGATGGTGGTCTCAACTCTTTTTTTCTCCTCCTCGATCAGCCCGAAGTCTACAATCTACCACAAAATCCTCAGCGGCCCTCAAAGAATGTTATCCCTGCGTCGATCTGGACCATCGTTGCAGCAGCAATCTTTGGGCTGGCAGGAATTTTCTTTTTCAAAGAGTGAACAAAAATGAATTCTATCAAAATGTTCCTGGGTGTTCCCACACAAGACAAGCTTATTGAGCAGCTTGCTACACTCACCACAGGCTACACACCAGACCCGGAAAAAGAACAGCAAGAGCCAACCTATTATGATTATCCTGTCTTAAAAGCTCCGTTCTGGCGCTGGGAGATCATCTGGTATTTCTTCTTTGGAGGATTAGCAGCAGGTACCTATGTTATTGCCAGCATTGCCTCTTTATTCGGCTCAAAGGAGGATCGCGTGGTGGTACGGACAGGCTATTATCTCTCCTTGTTGGCTCTGTTACCCTGTCCACCATTGCTGATTAAAGATCTGGGCAGACCTGAACGCTTCCTCAACATGCTACGAATGTTCAAAGTGAAATCGCCGATGTCGACAGGGCAACAAATTTGGAGTTTGAACCCGCTTGCCCGTAAAGCGTCTCCTTAGTCTCCCAGGGTACCCCTATTTGTTGACAAAATTCATAATCTGCCCATGTTGTTGTCCCGTCAAAATTCAACGGGTTAGGCTGTTTGGTGCGTTTCACCTCCATCTTATGAGCCTGCATTTCAATAGCTGACCAACTCTTATCAGGCAGCAAAGGAAGTAACTCTTGCTTTTGCTTATCAGGATAATGTAAACGTACAAGGTCAAGCTCCTCATCTGTCCATTCGTTAATACCTCCCCTTCTGCGATAGATGTACAGGGTTTCAGTTGTCCAGGCCGGATGTTTCCAGGTAACAGTAAGCTTTATCCAATGAGTTGCGACAACAGATAACACGGCTTTGGTAACAAGCAAGTTAACAAAGTCCTTTTTCGCACGCGGGGACTTCTTATGCCAATTCTGCGCTAATAGTTAAGGACTTCATTTATCCATTGCTTGAAACCGTCAAAATCATGGGTTTGTCGTAAATGCTCAAAGAACAATGTTGTGAATGCCGTGTCAACCAAATCTATTTCTATATCGCTCTCCAATTTTCTAAACAGTATTGATCCTTGTTTGGGAGTACGATAACTGTGATGTTTGGTTGCACTGAGATGTACACGAATCGGCGTACCTTCTGGAGTTTCAATACGATCTTTCAGAAGTCCTCTTTCATCTTTTGTATGTCGCTGGTAAAAGTGCCTGGGTGCAACTCTGCGCTTTTTATTGACCTCTCCTTCTATTGTGAACTCAGCCAAACAATCAAATGCAAACCAGAAAAGATAAAACTTATCAGGGGGAAAGATAGGATCATGGTTCTTTGTACTAACAATATCGCCTGCAACAATCCACCAGCCAATATAAACGGGATTTGTCAGAATGGAAATGATTCCCCTGCGTGAAATGTGGTATCCACCAGGAACTTTTTTCCATGTATCATCTCGGACGTTTCGCCTATCTACCGATGCATCAAATGATTTGAAAACATACGGCATTGCTTCAACTTCACGACATAGTTGTGTCAAGTCTCCATCTAACGCATAGAAACGCTCAAACAGATTAACAACCGCCTCTTGATGAAAGGAATACAAAATGTATTTTCTGTATGTCTTGCTCTCTTTGTTGTAGTCAACAATGTAGCCTCTAGCTGGATACCCAAAACCAACAAACAAACCACGTCGCGCTTTTCGCAACCTAGCAGCTTGCAGTAACCCTATTTGCTGGGGAATGTACTCAGCCGCATATTCAGCAAGGAACGGGAACATTTTTACATGCATACGATTGTTGAAGTTAAACACCATACAATCAGCGGTTACGAGAATGCAATCATGCTCCTTGCATATCCTGGCAAAAGTGTTGTATTCAACCCCTGTATCATCGCGGAATAATCGAGAGATTTGATAGACAAGAACTGCTTTAATTATTCCGGCCTTAATCCGCTCAACAAGTTCTTGAAGTCCAGTGCGTTTATCAATTGGCAACGTCCCTGACAACCCTAAATCAGCATCAAAAAGTTGCCAGCTTCCATCTTTAACCCCCCGTTCTACAAGATACTGGATAAGATCATCTGTCTGCATTTCGGTGCTTTCAAAGTTCTTCAATACCTGGGCGGGTGTAGATTGCCTTGCATAAATTCCCCACATCACATCTATGGGGAGACTGCTATACCACATATCTTCTTGTGCTGATTTTTGCTGTAGTGGTTGAAAACTTCGTCTTTTTGTCTTTTCGACGTTGAGCATGTTGGAATTACTCCTTTAATGAGTAGTGCTTTGAATATCTGTCCTCGCGGGCTTAGTCGAGCCTCTTCTAGCCTTGGTTCAGAGGGTCTTCTATGTCAGATTTATGTAATTGTAGGATTTCACCTCCTGCTAAAATTGCACAAAAAAATTGGTTTAGAGCCTCAATTACAACAGATTTGATTTACTCATATGTACAATTATAACCTGAAATGTCCGGGTGTGTCCAGGTTTATTTGACCCTATCTTCTCGTAGGCGTATAATGATTAACAAAAACAGAAAGAGGCGGCGCTATTATGGATAACGATGTTCTTCTTAATGACGATGACCTTTTAAGCGTAACCCAAGTAACCCAACTATTGCATGTCAACGAAAAAACTGTCAGGCGTTGGATAGATGATAATGAAATGCCTTTGCCAGCTGAGAAAAATATTTCAGGACACTATAGAATAAAAAAATCAGATCTCCTTGATTTCATTACAAAAAGGAAAGAAAAGTATAATAAGCACAAAAAACAATAATAGTTCTTGCATAAAGCTTGCATATGGGTTCTGGTGGATTACATAACGATTACATAGTGATCGTTACTATATCCGCTGGTACTACTGGTGGTTCCGGGCGAACGTGCGTAAACGTATAGGGAACGTTTGCCAGTTTGCACAGGATGGCAGCCCTAGAAAATGTTCGGTAGTGGGTCAATTTGAGATTTCACAAGATCTTGACCACCCATGTGGCCCTTGCTATTGTGGAACTAATGGGAACGTTATTCTTCAATAAAGACTAGACAATGGAGCAGTCATATGGCAAAACTGCGTGTACAGCATGGAAAGACACCATTTAGCGGCTTATTGACGATACTACAATCTGGTAGGCAGCGCTTGCCGGAAGAGAGAAGCACGTCCAACGCTCTTATCGAACAACTCGCCACGTGGAGTACTGGCTACACACCAGATCCCGAACGCGAGTTACAAGAGCCAGCATACTATGATTATCCCGTGCTCAAAGCTCCGGTCTGGAGATGGGAGATTGTCTGGTATTTCTTCTTTGGTGGCCTGGCCGCCGGTTGTTATTTTATCGCCAGCATTGCTTCGCTCTTTGGCTCGTCAGAAGACCGTGCGGTTGCGCGCGTTGGCTATTATGCTTCTCTGCTAGCACTCCTGCCCTGTCCACCACTGCTTATTAAGGATCTGGGCAAACCTGAACAATTCTTAAACATGTTACGCATTTTTAAGTTGAAATCACCAATGTCAATGGGCGTGTATGGGCTACTCGCCTTCTCAATTTTCAGTGGGACCGCAGGGGTCATTCAGGGGGCGAGAGATGGCCTATTCGGTATCTGGTGGGGGGCGAACTGGCTGGCGAAATTGCCGCAGAAATTGCTGGCTGTACCAGGGATGTTTTTCGCGGCTTTCCTGGGCGGCTATACCGGCGTATTGTTAGCTGCAACCAGTGTGCCACTCTGGTCACGCAGTAAATTGCTGGGTGGCGTCTTTCTTGCTTCAGCCACATCCACCAGTTCTGCACTGATCGGGCTGGTTCTGCGTATCATTGGTGCCCCTAAGAAAACGCAACATAAAGTGGAGCGTCTAGAATGGGTTGCCTTGCTTGTAGAAATAACAGGACTGTTCGCCTTTCTGCGCGGCTCAGGCCGGGCAGCGCGCCCGCTGGTCGGTTCGGGGCCAGGTGAGAAGGGACGAACCTTCTGGAGCCTGGTCTTCGGCAGCGGGCTTATTCTGCCCTGGCTGTTGCAAAGTGTCGGCCTGCTTGGCAAGCGCGCAAAGAAACACAAACGCGGGAGAGGTATTCTGATCTCGCTGCTTGTACTCATCGGCGGCTATTTCCTACGCCGTACCGTTATCGACGCAGGCCATACGTCGAGCATGGATGCACGGAGCACCTTATGGAATGCAAGAAGGTAGTCAACGTTACACCTATCCACAAATAGGTGAACCCTTAGAAGTATATTATTTTTTGCCAAGAAACTCATGGTATTTCTGATCTACAAGGGTGCTTGGACTTTTCCCTTCTCGTTTCAATTTGATTAGATCAATCATGTCTTTATCATCAAGGAACAGAATAACCTCATCTTTTATTGAATAAGCCTCTAAGAACTCTTCATAATCCTTAATACCTTTTCTTGAGATAATAATGATGAAATTTCCAAAAGCTTTGTTTAGGTCCAAATATCTCAATGTTCTAGCAACTTCACTATAGCCTATAGCATCTGTATAGTTTTTTGCATCGAAAAGGATCTTTTCCACCCTCCTTACATGCTTCAAGTCTTTCCAAAATTCTACTTTCGAATCCCTATTATCTATAATGAAGTCCCGTATCCTCTTACCATTATGTGTTTCTATTTGTTCCTGAACCTCAAAAGGCGTAAAACCAAATTCTTCCTGGAAAGCAATTTCTAAGAATCTTTTGATCAATTTTTCGTATGGTTTACCATTCTCCGGTTGGTAAGTTCTGCAATTGTTCTATCAAATCGTCTATAGTTTTCTGTATGTCCTCTTTAACTACCGGGGAAACAGGTGCGGCTTTTAAACGGCACAGTTTCGCTCGAGAATTAGGAAGATCCAGCCGTTCAAGGTAATCTAGATTAGCAATGTATCTATACAATGTTGGTTTTGGGCAATGGAACTCTTTTAACAGGCGCTTAATAAGATCATCTAATGATATTTGTTTGCTCGGCATACTTTCTAAAATAGCGCGCACTCTTCTATCTACTCTCTCTTGGAGAGTGCCGATATGAGGAATCATTCTCTATTACTTCCTTTACACGGCATATCTTCTTTTGAGAATTAGGATTAGGAATACCGATACGTTCTATAGAACGTATTTGTAGCACATATTGGTATAAAGTGCTTTCAGAATAACTGAAACGTTTTTGTAGTTCTACGATCAAATCGTTCATAAGCATTTCTTTGTTTGGAGCAGCGTTTAGAATAGTATGCACACTTTTCTCTACGTTTTGAAGTGCTCCTTTCTCGCGGTGAGGCTTGTTTTTCTTTGCCTGAGCAAGAGCATTTTTGTAATTAGACTGAAATAAGGCAATTCGCTCCCCCCACTTTTTCCCTTTTTGTGTCTTAATAACAGGATTGTGTATTAATAGCCCTCGGACTTGCTGTTCAGTCAAGCCGGTTTCTTTTACTAAAGCATCTTTGATAATTCTATAGTCCAATTCCTTTGTGTTTTTTTCTTTAAAGATAGCCGCTACAAAATCCGCCATTTTTTCAGGTGTCCAACCTCCTGGATTTATAGTCTTAGACCATTTTACTAACCCCCAATGTGTTAAATCGACTTTCACAAAAAGCTCTTTCTCTATTCCTAAATAAGTGATAATCGAGCGCCTATTAACAGGCCGCCGTTCACTAATATAAGAATAAATCTCATCAATTGAGGCTGGCTTGTTGTGAATTATCAAATATTGCTCCATTAGTTTTAAGATGCTGTTGGTATCAATATCCCATGATTTGAGACCCCATTGACCGCTACGGCCTATAGACACAAAACGATCATCATTCAGGATTTGATTGATAAGGTTCGCTTCCGTTAATTGACGATGCCCAAGTGGAACTAAACGGTGATTGATTTCACGAGCGAGGTCTGCCGCATCCATTGGGTGACCGGCCTTAGTCAATAGACGTTCAACTTGGTTTCCTCGTCCTTTTAAATATTCAAATTTACCGCAAACAGCACCACCTTCAAGCCTTTCTACTGTACTACACAAATCAATAACCTCATCAAGTAGCGATGGTTGGAGAGCATCTGGTTTCTTTACCTTCTTGTTGAGATGTGCAAGAATTTTTAGCTCACTGAGTGGATGCGAAGTCTCTTGTGTTAACAGCTCATCCAGACGCTTGAGCCACTTTTCTAAACGTAATAGAAGATTTGGTTCTATATATCCCCAAACAGGCACAGCATTGGGATAATTAAACTCTCTCCGCCGAACGCCTATTAGCAAGAGAATGAGAGCTAGCTGTGCCTTGTATTTTTCTACATCTATGTGTAACTTTTGAGATAAATTTCTTTGCAGTTGTGTTTCTAACGTCAATTTGTTCGGAAGGTTTGCTATACGTTCCTGAATAGTTTCAACGATACTATGTACAGATGGATAAATCTGGTAAATTCTGCCTCCATATTCCTGTTTGACGAATATGGCTTGTAGAACTGTTAGTGATTGCTCTTCAATTTGCCGAACACGCTCTCGTGAAATTCCACCCAAAGCGTTTCCAATATCCTCTAGGGTGCATCTCGCTTCATTTCCTAAGCCGAAACGATGCTTAATTATTATCCCAGCCTTCTCATTAATCTCACGGCGAAGAACTTCCTCTATTATGAGCGATAAATCTTTAAAAACCTCTTCAGGTGAAGAGGTTGACGAATATGTTGGAAGAATGAGCTGTATACCCTGACATTCCCAGTAGAAAAACCAATCTATTTCATTTTCCCTTGTTAGAGAATTATGCAACATAATGAGAGCATGATTGATATTTTCCAGTGAATCAACACTAAGAAAGCGAACAGATCGTATAGTAGAACTGTCTGCACTATCTAATTCACCAATAGTCGTTATCCGTGTGCTGATCAACGCATCGTGATCTTTCTTCTCCAGATGGAGATGATCTATTGGAAGCTGTTGTATATTTTCCGGGAAAGCCTTAACAGGTGAGGGAAAAAAATCCTGTGAATTCAGCAATACTGAAAGTTTATCACTCAATGAGGGAAACAAAGTATTTCCATCTTTTGTGTTTGCGGTTAATAAGCATGAAATTTTTGCGTCTAGCTCTTTAAAGGCTGCTGTCCCAACGTTCTCTACCTCTACAAAACCTCTTTTGGCTCGGACCAATTCACCCACCGTCACTTTAATGTTGCAACGAAGCAAAGCATTAAGTGTCCTGGTTGATAAGCCCAGATATTTTAATGGTATGTGGTCGCATTTAAGTGCAATATCGTTCCTTTGTGGCACATCAGGTCCCAAGCAGAAATCAAATTCAGACCACAGAGATGACATTTGCTGGCCTCCTAATTTTAGCAGAAATAATACGACCCACTTACCCGAAAGAGAAACGATATTAGATGTGTTAAGAGTGGTTGTATCTATGAAAATAAACCATTCCCTATGGCATTATCTTATCTTATTTACCTCTACAAAGCAATTCATAGGTTCACTTAAATTAAATATTCCTGGTATAAGCTATTTTTTTAGCATGACAGAAACATATGAGTTGTTGCTGAATAGGTTGATAGCGAAAAGCTATATAAAAACATATTCTTGTTATGGTTATAAATAGCGGATAATGATAAAATGGACATCTGACTTTTGGTGGCCTCGTACTGGTCTCATGCTTGCAACATATCATCAATGGCCTTGTCGGCTTTTTCCTGGTAGAGAGTGATAATTAGTTCCATGTATATGCTCCTCAGAAACACTATGCCTGTTTCTCAATATTTCCCATTTGACGTTCCTGTTCCTCGTAGGCATCGAGAACAGGTTTGACAATAGTGGCATATTTCGCGGCTCCCCAGCGAAGGTAAGCGCATATTTCTCGCCGGGGAATGCCCTGGATATAGGCTTCAAGGACTTTGTTTTTCTCCTCCTCAGAAACATCAGAAGCAGTCGTCTGGAGTAGAAACGCACGTAATTCGTCCAGCAACTCCGGCGTAATCACAAGTGTTGGCTTTGACTCTTGAGGCAACTCTGATTGAAGAGCCTGCTGATCGCTGGTTTCATCATGGAGCTTACTGAAGGAAACATTTTTGAGTCTGCTTACAAGCAGGAAACAGATAACTGCAATAGCGCGTAAGTCGGTCAACATTGATGGGTGTGTATGGGCTTACTATTTTTCTCCTTCTTCAGCAGTTTTACGGCACTCATACAGATGGCAAAAGATGGTATACTATGGAAATGGTGGGGTACACGTCTATTAGCAGCGCTTCCACAAAAACTGCTTGCAATAATTGGAAGCGCATTCGGTGTATTTCTTGGCGGTTATACAGGCGTGCTCTTAACAGCAACGAGTATCCCACTCTGGTCACGCAGCAAACTATTAGGTGCTATTTTCGTTTCTTCAGCTATATCTACCAGCTCAGCGCCGATTTCAGTGGTCTTAAGACTCATCGGTGCACCTGCGAAAGTGCTACATAAAGTGGAGAGGCTAGAATGGATAGCCATGCTGGTCGAGATAGGAGGATTGCTAGCCTTCTTGCGAGGTTCTGGTCGAGCTGCCCGTCCACTGGTTGGATCAGCCCCAAACGAACATGGTTTCACATTCTGGCGCTTTATGTTCGGTGGTGGATTGGTACTGCCGTGGTTGCTCCAAACACTCTCACTACTACAGGGTCGTCGCCCTGGGAGACGTAATGTGGGTAGTGGGCTGCTGATCTCTTTATTAGTGCTGATGGGCGGCTACTTTTTGCGACGTACAATGATCAAAGCTGGACGCTCCTCAAGTATGGATGCACGCTCAACGCTATGGAATGCAAGGCGATAAGGACATGACAATGACAACAAATACAATCAACCTTGAACGTCCTCGTTCGAGATCGAGATTCACGACACAGGTGGTTGGTGGTGTGAAGTTTGATTGGGCAATGATTGGCGTCTGCACCTGGCTCATAGTTGGTGGCTACTCTGATGGCTGGGCACACAATCATCTCAAGCTTGACAATTTTTTCACGCCGTGGCATGGTGTTCTTTACACCGGGCTTCTTGCAGTCGCCGTTTTTCTTGTGGGTTCGTTTATCAGAAATCGCCGTCTCGGATATCCTCTCCAGTATGCCATGCCTGCCGGATATGAACTCTCACTGTTGGGAGTCTTCCTCGCCTTTATCGCTGGTATAGGCGACATGTTCTGGCATATCCTCTTCGGTATTGAGTTAAATATCGACGGAGCCCTGAGTCCTACACATATCGGAGTAACCACAGCATTTGTACTTGTTGTATCTGGGCCATTCAGGGCTGCCTGGCAACGTTCCAACTCAAAACAGGACCTGATTAGCCTGCTTCCGATGCTGATCTCGTTAACCTTTATCCTGTCAATGGTTACCATTCTAGCGCAGATCGCACATCCCTTTGTCTACCTGTGGCCCACCTCTACCTCGCAGGCATCATCTTCTATCCAGACCTTAGCAGTCACATCCATTATTCTGCAAACGGTCATACTCATGGGTCTGGTCTTGCTTGCCTTGCGACGATGGCAACTCCCTTTTGGTTCACTCACACTGGTATTCACCGTAAATATGGCTTTTTTGAGTTTTATGCAAGATCACTATGATATGATCCTTGTCGCAGCACTCGCCGGACTCATTGCAGATGGCTTCATCTGGCGCTTTAAGCCATCAATAACGCGAACACAAGAACTACGTACCTTTGCATTTATCACACCAGTAGTACTCTATTTATTGTATTTTCTTACCCTGCAATTTACTCTGGGCATTCATTGGACGATCCATCTCTGGCTTGGTTCCACATTTGTTGCAGGCATAACAGGTTTCTTTTTGAGCTATTTGTTGATCCCTCCCAAGATACCCGAGGAAGCAGTGAAATAGACCTCATAGCATCTTTGAGGTGCTATGCAACAAGTAACAGTTCAACTTTTCCAGGCTTGTCTCGTACATGTGTAAGCTATCCCAGTAGATACTTACACCTCTGCAGGGAAGAGAGAGCATATGGAGGAGTTGTACACTATGGATCACCCTGACAATAACGACCCAAACACAAGAACCACCGCCAAGCTTTCACCAGAGAGTACGGCAAACAATACAGCACAAGTAAGTACAAAGAGCAAGGAAAATATTGCCACACAGAGCCAGACACCCTCTCCCTCAATGATGGAGAGTTTGCAACTAACAGTTATTGAGGGCACTCAGGTTGGGCGAGGGGTCGCTCGCCTCGATCCTAAAGATATAACATATCTTGGCTGCCAGCCTGGTGATATTGTGCTGGTGACGGGGGCACGTACCACAGCAGCAAAAGTTGTGCCAGGTGCCTTTGTTGACCGTGGTCAACAAACTATCCAGATGGATAGCCAGGTACGGCAGAATAGCTCATCGGGGCTGGGTGAACGCATTACAGTTCGCAAGGCAAAGGTATGCAATGCTGACAAAATTGCGCTACTGCCACTTAGCAGCGGAACGCCGATACAAGAGAGTGATCTCCAATATATCGCTCGCTATCTGGTTGGATTACCTGTAACTATTGGTGACCTGCTGCGCGTGGGAACTCCAGGAACAGCGCCACGCGAATTTCTCATCATTAGCACCACCCCTGCTACACCAAGCTATACTATTCAGCAACGAACTACTGGTGAACTGCCCATCGTGCAACCACCACCAGAGAGTGAGGTGGAAGCAGTCCTGGTCCATGCAGGAACACAGGTACGAGCACAGGCACGTGGTGCCACACGAGGAACACCTGGGCGTGTTAGCTATGAAGATATCGGTGGCCTGGGCAAGGAATTACAACGCATTCGGGAAATGATCGAACTACCGCTAAAATATCCGGCGGTCTTTGATCGCCTGGGCGTTGAGCCACCCAAAGGTGTTTTACTTTATGGACCTCCCGGAACAGGTAAGACTCTGATAGCCCGTGTGGTAGCAACAGAAACAAATGCAGCATTTTTTGTGATCAACGGACCCGAAATCATCAACAGGTTTTATGGTGAAAGCGAGTCGAAGTTACGTGATGTCTTCCAGGAGGCACAACGCAGAGCACCCAGTATTATCTTTATCGACGAATTGGATGCTCTCGCTCCCAAACGAGCTGAGACCGGCGGAGAAGTCGAACGACGCATCGTTGGGCAATTATTGGCCTTGATGGATGGGCTGGCCTCTCGCGGACAAATTGTGCTCATCGGTGCCACCAACCAGCCAAATGCACTCGATCCGGCAATACGCCGCCCCGGTCGTTTTGACCGTGAGATTGCTTTGCGCGTACCCGATGTTCGTGGACGCACAGAGATCTTACGTATTCACAGTAAAGACGCTGCGCTGGCGAATGATGTTGACTTTGCACGTCTGGCACAGCTTACGCCAGGCTTTGTAGGCGCAGACCTGGAGGCACTCTGTCGTGAAGCTGCCATGATCGCCTTGCGGCGGGTACTACCACACATCGACTATCAGCGTGGCTATATTCCTTACGAAACACTGGTAAGTCTCAGTATCACCATGGCAGATTTCCAGGCCGCGCTACGTGAAATAGAACCATCGACGACTCGTGAAGTCTATGTCGAAGTCAGCGAAACAACCTGGGATGATATTGGAGGATTAGAGCAGATAAAAAACATGCTTACAGAGAGCGTAGAGTGGCCCTTGCGTTTCCCTGAAATCTATGCCAACGCCAAAGTAGAACCACCACGCGGTATACTCCTCTCAGGACCTCCCGGATCAGGTAAGACGCTAATTGCACGTGCGCTAGCGAATCAGTGTGAGGCCAGCTTTATCTCCATCAAAGGGCCGGAACTGCTCTCAAAATGGGTGGGAGAATCTGAGAAAGGGATTCGTGAAATCTTCCGTCGGGCAAAGCAGGCTGTTCCCTGTATTGTCTTCTTCGATGAACTGGATGCTCTCGCTCCACGACGCGGTGGTAGCGTCGATGGACATGTAGGCGACCGGGTCATCGCCCAGTTGCTCACTGAGATGGACGGTATTGAGGGACGTGAAGGGGTCATTGTACTGGCAGCAACTAACCGACCAGAGTTGATTGACACCGCATTATTACGTCCAGGTCGTTTTGACCTGATGGTTGAATTACAATATCCCAACGAAGAGGAACGTCGCACTATCTTTGCTGTACATCTGCGTGGTCGGCCAATTGCACCAGAGATTACGGCTGAAGAACTGGCAAAGCTTACTCCAAAGCGGAGTGGGGCAGACATCGAGGCCATCTGTCGGCGTGCGTCTCTACTCGCATTGCGTGAGTGGATCGCCCCCAAGTTGATACCAGGCCATGTCCAGATCACAGAAGCCTCCGAAGGGGACCAGATAGCAGATATGCCAGCACAAATTCCTGGTACACCGCCGCAAATACCTGCAACACACTTGCAAATTCGACCAGAACACTTTGCGCGTGCCATTGATGAGCAACGAGAACGTTACGCAATTCAGGAAGTGGCCGAGGAAGAACGAGAGCGGCAAGAGCGTGGCCGCCAACGTCTGATCGATATGGCAGCGAATTATCAAAGCGAGAAACCTCCATTGAGAGGTTTTCGTCTCTGGTTAGCCCGCCTTTTTGGTTTTATACCAGGAGACTAAAGGTAGATGGCCCTGGCCTCTTGCCAACCACTGCATAGAACCAATATTAATGCAACTATATCATTGTAAGTACCATCCACTTACAATATATAGGCAACTATGCTATAATAAAGGACGGAGAGTGTATCAAGCAGCGAAGGGAGAACACAATGTCATTTATGTCTGACAACTCCTCTTCCGTCTCCCGTGAGCATGTGACAGAGGCGTATCTGAAGGCCTTACAGTTAATCGATGAACGAGTAGCTCCTCTCTTGGGAAAGGCAACAACACGTGTCCTGGTACAAGGTTCCGCCAAGCGTATCATGGAAAAATACCCATTTCTAGGTTGTCTTGTCAAGAGACCTTATACTGATATTGTTCCATCAGTCATCCAGGAACAACTCTCTGGTGTGACCTCAACGGAACTCGCCGCCGGGTTAGACGCATTGTTAAATGAGTGCTTTGCAGGGTTGCGAGAACTCACAGGAGATCTGATTGCACCTCCGCTTCATGATGAGGTGACACACCAATTGAGACAACTACAATAAAGGAACATCATGGAGAGCAGCGTACAAGCCGAGTCACATATCACTGATAGCGCGTACCGCTCTTCCCTGGGAGAGAGCGGTACGCGTTTAGCGTCTATCCACCAGGAAATGGAATATGTCAGCACCATTGGGAAACGCTTCGTTGCTGCCATCGATCGTTTCCAGGTCCATCGTGCTCTACTTGCCACTTTACAAGAACTCTACAGTTTCTCAGCCTGTTGTATCCTCCTTAAAAACGATCCCTTTGAATTGTTCATCATCCCCTCTTATCCACTGAGTGCCTCATTCCTGGAGGCCATGTTTCAACGTATTGCCAGTGCCGCCAACGTGATTGACTTTCCATATCTTGCCGTAGAACAACTGGCTGAGACCGCTTATCTAGATGCCCCCGATGAGCTAGCCCGGTCGTCCTCCATCCAGGAGGGGATTGTAGGAAAGGAGATCCGGTCGTGTTTGAATATTCCCCTGATCGTCAAAAATCACATCATTGGCATGCTCAGCCTCTTCGATGAGCAATCTGGCACATTCGATGCACCTCTACTGCAATTGACAACGATGATTGCCGACTATGCGGCAGTCGCACTAGAAAATGTGAGTTTACGCGAACGCGAAAATGCCTTCTGGCGAGAAGCAGAGCTTGAGCGACAGCGCTTGAAACTGATTATTGGAAGCATGGCTGAGGGGCTGTTGATCACAGATGAACATGGGGCAATTAAGTCTCTCAACCAGTCAGCTCAGCATTTGCTCGCACAAGCTCAAATTGATTTCAAACCTGAAACACCCTTACATGTATTAGCTCACACAAGTAACGTTGAATGGTTGCCCAGGCTTGCCGAAATTGTTGATCTGGCACTCATAGGAAAGACCGTGACAAACCAGGAATTGGTTGTTGGCAAACAGAGTGAGACAGTTCCTCTTACGTTGAGTATTAGCGCGGCCCCTCTCCATGACGCTCAGAACCCCCTCACTCGTCCTATCGGTGTGGTAGCGGTCCTCAACGACATCACCTCGAATAAACAGGTTGAACGTTTGAAAGACGAATTTGTCTCGGTCGTCTCACACGAGTTACGCACTCCTCTGACAGCCATCAAAGGCTACACACAACACCTGGTACGACGCATTGAGCGGCGCTTACTCAAGATGCGCACTTCGCAGCAAGAAAACAAGGCTCCCATCACAGAGCTTCCAGAGAATTACGATTTGCGTAGTCTGAGTATCATACAAAGCCAGACGGAACACCTGGAACGACTCGTCAACGATCTGCTCGATCTTTCACAGGTGCAATGGGGCAAGCTGAATCTCCGCTGTGAGTCTTTTAATCTGGCAGATCTGTTAGCTGAATGTGTCCATTCAATACAGGCCAGCGCTGAACAACATACTATCACTCTTGATATCCAGACACAATATAGCGAAGTGGTCGCTGATCGCACTCGTATAGGACAGGTTATTGGTAACATACTGGACAATGCGATTAAGTATTCTCCACATGGCGGGAAGGTCGTGGTACGCTTACAAGAATCAGGTAAAGAATACAAAATAAGCGTTATCGATCAGGGAATAGGCGTTAGTCCAGAGCATTTCAATCACATCTTTGAACGTTTCTACCGTGTCCACAATATAGTCAGTCGTCAGTACTCAGGAATCGGTCTGGGTCTCTATGTCGCCAAGGCGATTATTGATAGGCATGGTGGACGCATCTGGTTCACAAATAACCAGGGGATTACTGCAACAGGAACCACATTCCACTTTACGTTGCTCTCCAGGCCTCCTGGCATCACAGACCAGGTATGACAAGCATTGTTTGCCAAAACCATCAGGAACAATCAGTCTCACTTGTAACAAAGATCTCCAGCTACGAGAGAGTTTGCAACAGGTCGGTCGGGTTGGAGCCGAAGTGATCACTCAAATAGGTGTAACCAAAGGGTGTAAAGTGAATTTTTGCCCAGGTCGCACGTAATAGGTGAATACTCCGCAGGATACGCGCCTCACCCCAGAGCGGATGGCGTAAATCACGTAACGCATTTACAACATCTCCTGTACTCGTGATAAGTATGCCACAAACCACCACAACAACCTGAACAAGTGGATACTGTGGCAGTATCACCGGACTGAGAAATGTAAACAACCCAATATAGAGAATACTTCCCGATACCAATGCAGGCCAGAGAACATCGAGCCAGATGTATAATGTAGAGGGTTCATGTAGAAACATGACGGTGACGCCCAGGGGACCAATAGCCCAACCAATCAGGGGTTCATGTCGTAGCAGCATAACAAGCAAATGGGCACACTTGAAGAGGACAATCCAAAGTACCAGGAGAACACACAGTCCAAAGAGGTTGGTTACGTGTATGCTGGCTAAGATACCTGCCATGCTAAATAACTCCTCACACTCCAGCTTTTTGCTAAGCAAAAGCAAACCCTATCATCTCTTATTATAAGCCAATTCTCCTTTTTTGCGCAATTAGCCAGGGGCTATTTTGGGTATATTTGCTCATTCACACCACTTTTGATCAGTGCGGTAGTAGGAAGAATTGCTAAGAGGAAATACTCTAGTATGGTTTGCTTTAGAGCTGCTGGGAATGCCATCAAAAGAAAAATAGGGTGGGCGCTACTGGGATCGAACCAGTGGCCTCTTCGGTGTGAACGAAGCGCTCTCCCGCTGAGCTAAGCGCCCTTATTGAGGACTGGAACAACTATATCATTAGCAACACAGAATGTCAAGCATTTTTGTGCTACGCAAACATCTTTTTGCGTTGATTGATGAGTGGCTATCATGGCAAGTAGACATTTCTTGTTAGATATCCCCTCTCTCCATATGGTATACTGAAGAACAATGATCATACGTGTTCTCCAGGAGATATTTTTATGGAAGATAAAACCTCAAACTCCAGTATATCAGCAACGGCAACAACCGTTCAAAATGCAGGCCCCTCGACTGGGAAAGCCGGCGACGAACACCGTCAAGTTTATGGTACAGCAAAAACTGAGAATTTACGTGACTCGGGTCTCTGGCGTTTCATCATTCCTGCGTTTACTGTTCTCGCAAGCCTTGGTCTGCTCGCAATACCGCTGATTATTTTGATTCCGCTCCTTTACAACTCGCTCACGCCTCACGGAGCTGGAGATCAGGCTGTAGGACAACTCACATGGATCTGGGTGACGATGATTGTTCTGGAAGTAACGGTTGCCGCTGTTATCATCCGTGGACTTGTCCGCGTCTTTATGACACAGGCTGGCAACTATAGTCATTGATCCTGGGAGCCGCAATGGAAATCGTCAGAGTAGATCGTGCTCATGCAGAACAAGCACGGGGCATTGTTGTTGTTATTGATGTTATTCGGGCTTTTAGTGTCGCCGGATATGCATTTGCAGGAGGAGCACGAGGACTCTGGCTTGTACGCGCTGTCGAAGAGGCTCTTACCTTGCGTACACGCGAACCTGAAGCATTACTAGCAGGCGAGGTTGGTGGACGCCTCATTCCCGGCTTCAACTTCAACAACTCGCCTTCACAAGTAGCTATGGCGAATCTACATGGGCGACAACTTATTCAGCGTACAGGAGCTGGTACACAGGGAGCTGTCAGTGCAACTAATGCGACCTCTATCCTCCTCTGTGCACTAACCAACGCCCAGGCTACGGCAACATACGCACGTAAACTCGCAGCCACCTGTGAAGGCAGTATAGCGCTTCTACCAACGGGTATTAGCAAAGATTTCACTTATGGGAATGAAGATACTATCTGTGCAGACTACGTCGAAGCACTTCTCCTTGGGCGAGGCGATGCTCCAGATGTACTTGCCAGCGGTATTGCACAACTACAAGAGGGCGATCGATTTGATTGGTGGAAAACTGGCGACACCGATTTCCCCTTTGAGGACATTGCTGCCGTCCTTGCGGCCAATCGTTTCGATTTCGCGATGGTTGGTACCTCAAAAGTGTGGCAAGGGATTCCATATGTGGATGTACAACGAGTGGATCCATGAGTCATCCCGAATTTTTCGAACAAAAGTTTGATTTCCCTCGAGCCGCTTGAGAAGGGGGATTGTCAAGGGCGGCCAGCCCTTGACCGGGGTGCGGGGTGTACCCGCAAAATTACTTTTTTTCTCGCGCCGCCGCAGGCGGCGCATAAAAGAAGTAAAAAGAGTTTTGGGGGCACCCCAAGCCCCGCCAGGAGGCTGCTGCCCCCTGGACCCCTGCTTTTTTGAATTTTTGTTTCAAAAATTCGGGATGACTCATGTTCCCTCTAATGAAAGCAACCAGGCTTTTGTTGGCAAACCACCACCATAGCCTGCCTGTAACAAATCCCCTTGAACCAGCGAAGCCATGCCCGTCGCATCTGCTGGCAACACCCAGATGGGATAAAGAGGAGAGGCTTTCCTGCTGGTGCCGCCGTCAGCCTTCCTAATACAATCCAGCGTCGTCTGGTAATCTCCGAACAGATAGTTCCCATCCAGCTTTGGCACTAAATCCCGATAGCATACATTCTGGGGAAGAGCATGGCTTGCTGGCGCTTCTCTTTGTATGTGCGCCAATATCGCCTGCGTCTTTATCGCATCCCACGTTCTTTCCGGCAATAATTTCAGAATTTCCAGTCGGGAAGATGTGGGGTAGTGCCGCCTGATAATATCGCATTCCTCATCACTGAATTTCTTTCCGCGAGACGGTGATTTCTTCCACACATAGGCCACGTCGATGCGGGGGCATATGGTATCCAGCCAGTCAATGGACAGGCGCAGCCAATGGGGGGAAACGACTTCAGCCTCTATCCGGTTAATGAGCAGGCTGAATGCTCTCTGCCGCTGGTCGAGGTCAAATGTGGGCCATACCGCGTCGAAATTTCCGAGCAATTGGTGCAGCCTCTCGATCTCTTCCGGGCTGTCAATAAGCCCCAGTTTATCTTTCTTGCGCTCCAGGTCTTCCTGTATGGCAAGCAATTCTGTCCGCTTGATTCTTAACTCTTTCTCCAGTTCTTCATCGTTTTCGTTGGCTATTTTTTTTGCATTTGCCTGGAGCTGTATGGCAATCCCCTTTAACTGTTCGTGAATGCTGACAAAATCCTCCGATTGCTGGTTATATACCTGTTCCAGCGTCGTCTTGACCTTATCCTTGATAGTGCGATCGGCCTTTTCAAGCGCTCTCAGGCGCTCGATGACAATGGCATCGAAGGGCGCAACGGGGATACAGAAGATTTTCTCGTGCCCCATTCCTTCTGGATAAGGGCTATGTCCTATGTAGATAAGAATGCCATTGGCTTCATTAATCGAGGTGAATGCTTTCCTGTCCGGGGAGGGCGGCGTAGCAATGAGCCTGCTGTGAAACAACGCATCTGGCGGGGTTTCACGCTCTTTTCGGATACGGGTGATCCCACCATGGTTGGGGGCCGGCTCGCCTTCCAGCGTATAGCCTTTCAGCCTGGCATATCCTTCCGCAAATAAGACATAATCCAGAATAGCGTCATGATGGTCAATAATCACATCTGGCTTATCAGCATCAGGTTGAAACCAGCCTATAAGCATTACATTAGTAAACCAGTCCCTTATGGTTTTAATCTTGCGCGGCTTGTATCCCACGCCGGGTATAAGATCCATGCCTGGCTTGAAAATGTGCCGCTCCTTATCCTCTTCCGGGATCTCAGGGAACAGGAAGGCTTTTTTAGCAACTTCCCGGCCTAGTTTTCCGATGTCCCAATCGAGCGCCTGGGCGCGCAGGGCGAGCTTGCGCATTTCTTTGGCCCAGGGTTCATAAATGATAATAACTTGCTCCTGCTTCTTTCCCTTTACAGCAAATCCAGGCGGCAGGCCTCTGCCATCGTAGCCGCCTTTATCCGCCTTATTCTGCTGGCATTGATGCATATGCTTTACATGGCCTTCGATGTAGGCATACGCCTCTAGCATCTTGTCTTGGAAGGCAACGAGATCTCGGTAGTTTGTAAAGTCATAGACCCGTGTTTTCTCACTCGTGGAGGTGGACGAGACAGGCGGCACAATGACCTTAATCCTCTTTTCTTCGGCCAATTTGGTGAAAACGCCTACCTGATCCATATGTTTATTGCGGAACAGACGATCTTCTCTTGCCATCACGAGTGCGCCAATGATTCCCCTGCTCATATCCCGATAGAGACGGTCGAGTTCTTTCCGCTCGTCAATGCGTTTCTGCCCGGAAACGCCTGCGCCTTCGTCGTACAATTCCACATGCGGTTCATCCTCGCCGTAGAGCAATCTGCTGTAATCTTGCAGGCCGAGCTGCGTTTCCCGCGATTCGCCATATGCGGTATCCGCTCCTGTGTTGGACTGTCTCACCAAGACGGCGGTCGTCCGCCTCTTATCAATTTCCGGTAAGGCTCCGGTATAGTTATTACGGCGTTCTTCCGGTTGCCAGAACCGGAATGCTCTGGTGGTTGACATCCTTGTATTTCCTTCCGTGTAGCGCCCATCATTCCAGATGAAAGAGACAGTTGCCGCAGTTCCGTTTTTTTATGGCTGCCATCTTCAGCGCGGACTACGATGAGAATTTTACATTGATTTACAGTTTCATGGCCGTTGAGGTCAGAGGCAAGAACCTGAAGGAAGTCAGGCGTGCCATACAGAACGGACGCTGCGAGTTCATCCAGGAATACCATGAAAACGAGTTCCAGCCGCCCCGTCCCGGCCAGCCTGTCATTGAATCCATCCACTTCATTACCGGCGAAAAGCTGGATGATATTCTGGCATCGCATAAGGCAGGAAAATAGCCATGCTCGATGATATGTTTCCCTTTATCGATCCGATAATCGAGCCGAGCGAAGATGGCCCGGCTCATTTAGTTCTTCGGGCGGAGCTATTTTTTGATTTCCTGGAAAAAATCGGCATTGAGAAGCCGGTCGGACTACCAGAAGGCCCTGAAATACCTTTGGCTGTTGCCGTATCCTTGTTAAAGCCGGATGAATTGGAAAAGCTCAAAAAATATGTTGCCGCATACCTGGCGCTTCACCAGGAAGATAAGAAGTGATCATATACGCAGCGCTCTTGAGTCAGTTAAGTGCTGCGTGTGTTTTTTCCATCTCTATAAGCACCTGCTTTATCCTGATTCCCCATCGGTATCCCGCTAACCCGCCGTCACTGAAGCTGGTTGACCTCTTTCCGAGCACGATTGTCTGCTTCCAGCTCCAGTAAGTACGCTTTGGTTTCAAGCCCGCCTCCAAATCCGATCAGCTTACCTGTGGAGCCGATAACGCGGTGACAGGGGACGATAATGGGACAGGGGTTTTTGCCATTGGCTGCGCCCACGGCGCGTACCGCTTTCGGATTTCCGATCTGCCTGGCGATTTGCCCATAGCTTCGGGTTTCGCCGCACGGAATGGTCAATAAGGCCGCCCATACTTTTTTCTGGAATTCAGTGCCGTTACAATCAATTGTTACGGAGAATGTTTTCCGTTTTCCGGCAAAGTAGTCCTTTAACTGCCGTTCGGTTTCCATCAGGATGGGGTGATTCCTGTCCTCCGCCGCAGGGATCAGGCGGAAGTGGCTGGGGGCGTCGTTTTTCAACAGAATCGCAGCCAGGCCCTTGTCACTCGCAACGAGTTTCAGTTCGCCAATGGGCGATGGGATCGTTTTATAAGCGTAGGTCATTTTGTCTCCTCCAGTAAAGTCAACCTACTATCTCCCGTATTGTACAGACGCCGCGTTCCGTTGCAGCGAGCCATAATTCGCCAAGGAGTGTGGGTATGCAGGTGTAGGAAATAGTCATTTACGCCACCTCATAGTCTGTGCAAAAAACATCCATTGCTCCTATCAACAAAAAATCATGGCGCAATAGATGCGCCATGATGAAATTATATACCATTCTGTTTTCCAATGATGGATGTTTTTGTGCCGTGTGTATCATGCAGCGGGCATTTCAAACAGGGAGGCCAGCTCCGGGAGAATTTCGGCCAGCCTCTTTGAATGGCATTTGATTCTGGCAGGGTAACCTGTAAGAGTGCCATTGCTGCCTATCACGCGATGACACGGCACAATGATAGCAATGGGATTGGCACCATTAGCGGCTCCGACTGCGCGCGATGCACCGGGTCGCCCAATAGCACATGCGACCTCTCCGTAGCTGCGTGTCTCACCATAGGGAATATGTACTAGCTCTTGCCATACAGAGATCTGAAATGGGGTTCCATGTAGATCCAGGGGGCAAGAAAATTGCACACGTTCACCTGCAAAATAGCGTCTCATTTCGTCGGTAGCCTGTTGTAAAACTGCAATCTTCTCCCCTTCTACCACATGTTCAACTTGCAACCAGCGATCCGCCCAAGAAAGCCCTTTACTCACAACTGTACCAGGGGTTCCCGTCCAACAAACTCCATCTTCCGTCGCCATAATAACGCACTCGCCCTGAGGAGCTGGGAACGCTACACCAATACAGCGTCTGCGTCCTCTGTTGTACTGCTGCCATCGCACCTCCTTCTTGTACATCTGTTCTTTTCTTTGAACAAATTTTAACACGTAGCGCACGATGATGCAAGTACTAGAGCAGGGTTATTGTACGACGATCTTGGCTACCATCGAAGAATGAAACTGGCAATGATAAGAATACGTGCCAGGCTTGGTAAACTTGAAGCTAAAGGTTCCTCCTGGGCTAAGCGGCTTGTCCGCGCCAGAGTCAAAAGTCTTTCCATCGTCGCTGGTAACTGTGTGGGGTGCCCCTGTCAAATTCCTCCAGGTGACAGTCGTACCAACAGTAATAGTGAGCATTGTCGGGTCAAAAGCATAACTTCCACTTGCCTGTGTGATCGTGACTGTTTGTGAAGGACCGGTATTCGCAGCAGTGGTGGGAGTGGGTGTGCTGGCGACTGTCGGGGTAGGTGAAGGCGTACTGGCGACTGTTGGGGTTACCGTTGGGGTCGCTGACCCTGTATTACCGCCACAAGCAGCCAGAAGCATCAAGAGAGCAGGGATCACAACATAAAACCAGATATTACCCTGCATATTACGTAAATTGTGTGGTTTTCCACCCATCATCTCTTCTCCTCTTAACTAAAAAAATAAGATCTGTGTTTGCTATACAGCGATACAAAAAATACGCTTGCTATAGTATATACGAAACCAGGTTACAATCATCTCTTTACAGCACAAAAAAACTAGTAATATCAGGCTATAGCTCTTAAACATCATTACATTGGCCATAAAAGTTCTTGACATTTGTAGCAACAACAAGTACACTCATTAACAGTTAGAGCAATCCGTATCATTGATGAGTTCGTAAAGAAGATGATAGTACAGAGATTTCAATATTCACCTCCCACCTCCCTCATAATGCGCAAACATTCCCCAAAAGAGAAAAGTTTATACTTCACATATAGAGAAAGCAGCATGAATGGCGAAAGCCTCTCTCCTGAGCAGGAAATGGTTCGAGATTTGATTGCTATTGTGACGGTCTTTTCTGCCAGATTACATGGCCTCCGTTCATACAAAAAGGTGATCAAAGATGCTGCTCTGCAAAAAGATCAAGCTTGAAGTCAGGAAGCAAGATGCTGCAACGCTTGAGTTTATGCAGGGCAAGTGCAGAGGCCTGTACAACTGGCTCGTCATGCGTTTGCGCAAAGGTGAGAAGTGGAACTTTGCCGGGCTGAAAAAATCTTTGCAAGAGAGTAAAGCATTTGATCCCGAGTTAAAGCAGGTCTACGGCAAGCTTTTGGCTGAGGTCTATTATCGTCTTGATGGTGCCATGAAAGCCTTTTTCCGGCGTGTTGAAGCAGGAGAAATGCCAGGATTTCCGCGAGTGCGTCCGCGCCACTGCTTTTTCACGCTGTGCTACCCCGCGATGTACATCAAGATACAAGGGAACATCCTCATTTTACCGACAGGTGGAGGTGGCAAACATGGACCCAAACGCTTTCCCAACATCGCGGCAACGCTCACGGAGATACCCCCTGCTGGCTTTCGTGAAGTGGCAATTAGCCGGGATGTATGCGGCAACTACTCCGCCTCATTCAGTTACCATCGTCGTGAGCGAGAGCAGCAACCAGGCGATGTCGTGGCCTTTGATTTGGGCATCAAAACCCTGGCGACAGGTGTGACAGAAATTACTACGTTTGAATACGTTTTGAAAGGCAGGTGAAAGCATGAGAGGAAAGTTACGCGATAAGCGCACAACGACCAAACGCGAGGCATCCAGGCGTGAGATCATCGAGCGCCGTCGTCCCGGCAAACGCGACAATCACATCGTAACCTGGCTTAATCAAGACGTAGAAGAAGATTACGAGCCAGAAGAAAACGATGAAGAGATTCTCAAAGAAGTTCCTCAGAAAAAGTAGGGGTGCCTATGCACCCCTACCCTTTTTACAGGCACTGGCCGGAGAGTACGATTACTAGGGAATCTCTATTCCAGGGAACATACGACGAGCGATGACAAGGCGTTGAATTTGGGCAGTGCCTTCAAAAATATCAAACACCTTGGCATCACGAAACCACTTTTGAAGAAGCAGCCTGGACTCAGAGTTTTCGCCTGGGGCCGTGATACGCACAGCGGTGGCTGTTGCTCTCATCACCAATCCTCCGGCGTAGGCTTTGCACATCGATGCCTCTTTCGAGTTAGGGATACGACTATCAGCCATCCATGCAGCACGCCAGACCAGGAAGACGCGCCATCTGCAACTCTTGCCGAATTTCCTCCAGTTCTGCTTCAATTTCACGGCGTTTCTGCGCTGGATACCCTCTGGGTAACTCATCTTTGATCCATTGACATGTCGTCTCATACGCCGCCCGTGCAATGCCCAACGCAAGTGCACCCACCATCGGACGCGTGGCATCCAGTGTGCCCATAGCCGCCTTAAAGCCCGATTTCTTACTCTTCTCGCGACCAGCAAGCAGATAATCCTGAGGAATACGACAATTCTCATAGATCAACTCTGTGGTCTGCGAAGCACGTAGTCCCATCTTTTCTTCGATACGCCCAACGATTAAACCAGGAGTACCCTTGGGAACCACAAAGGGGCGAATACCTTCACGCCCAAGGGTTTTGTCAATCGTGGCAAACGTGATAATAAGATCAGCACGTGCCCCATTGGTAATATAGTGCTTATGCCCATTTATCACCCATTCGTCACCATCAAGCACGGCGGTTGTGGACATACCCGCCACATCTGACCCAATACCAGGTTCAGTGAGCGCCAATGCCCCCCAGTGCAGTTGCCCATCCATATAGGGCCTAAGAAATTTCGCTTGCTGCTCCAGTGTTCCCTGTGAGAGGATTGGAGGAGCCGCTAAACCAGGTCCGGGCAGTGCTGTTGTGAGGGCGGCATCCCCCCATGCCATCTCTTCTTGAGAGAGCATCCAGAGGACATTCTCCTGTTTCTCTTCCTCCGGCATATGAGCCTGACTTGCTGATCCAGCCGGCAAGCGCTTCTGCATATTCCAAAAGAAGGTTTCGGGAATCTCCTCACGGCGGTCACATTCCAGCGAGATTGGCCGCATTTCCTCAACAGCGACCTGATGGATGTAGTCGCGAAATGCTTCTTGAGCTTTGCTCAGTGTGAAGTTCATCATCGTTCGTTACTCCATTGCTGCTGCATTGCGCATCCACATCTCAGCGGGGTGATCTTGCATAAAACCTGCTCCCCCCATGATCTGAATAGCATCTATCGTCGCAGATTGTCCAATTTTGAGAGCTTGATGTTGTGCCGCTTCAACATCGCAAATAAGTATCCCAGACTCAACATCACGATCCCAATTTATTGCCGCATTCCATAACAGCAAACGCGCTGCATCGAGCTTCATTGCGGTCTCAGCAATCATAAAAGCAATGCCCTGATAAGAGACAATGGGGCGACCAAAGGCTACCCGCTCTCTGGCATAATCGCTGGCGTATTCAAGGGCAGCACGAGCAGTACCACACAGTACACCAGTACGCAAGATGTTGTAGAGAGTAGCAGCACGTACCACATTCTTGCCAGGCCTCCCCAACATAGCGGAGGCGGAAACAACAGCATCATTAAACATATAGGACGCGCTGGGAGCGGATATCAGCCCTAATTTTTGCACATCATGCATGGATCTGCATACCATCAACATGGGTAGGAAGGAGAAAGGCACACAATCCTTCAGGCCCGGTTGTCCCCTCCAGGCGGAATAGTACTACGCGAGGATTAGACTGCCCACCATGGATAACATTGCGCTTTGTCCCATTAAGAATATAGTTTTCACCATCTCTACGAGCCGTTGCACTGATATCCGCTAAAGAATAGCCACCTGTACGCTCGGCAAAGGCCAGGCTACCACGGCAAGTGCTGCCTTCACGCTCATCACAGAAAGGAGGGATATATAGTTCTTGCTGATGTTCATCTCCCACCAGGGCAACAGCCAGAGGTCCCGCCAGAGAGCCAAGAATATTCATAGCCAAACCACCATCGCCAAAACCCAGTTCTTCAGCAATGAGAGCATAGGTCAGGGCTACGATATTGCCGGAACCGCCATATGTTTCAGGGAAGGGAGTGGTGAGGCCGGTTTGAGCAAGCTTTTGCATCAATGTAGATGAAATATCGCCTCTCTTCTCGGCAGAGCGCCCCTGTGGACGTAGCTGTTCAACAGCCACACTATGCGCCAGGTGACGTATCTCTTCCTGCTCTTCCGTTGGCAAGAAATAGAGCATGCAACGACATCCTTTCGATACTCCCTAGAGAGCAATATTCTTTTGTATCAGTAATTGTACGTGATTGCTGAAATTTTTGCCAGAGGAAACATATGCTGTAATATAACCCACAAGGCCCTTCTACAGCATAGTAGAAGGGCTTGAGGAGAATGCAACGACTAAAGGTTCTCAAGCTCTTATGAAGCGGTTCGTGCCAGCATTGCTAACAACGTTCCAGGTAAGACAATCTCATACCCACAGTCAAGTTGTTGGATGATCTGTTTAAGATCAGAGGGTGTGATCGACCAGGCAAGCAGGTAAATGTTCAAGAAGAGTGGACGCTGGGAATGATGGTTGGCAGCATGCTTAATTAATTTGACCGCTTCACTCACACTCCCAGCAAGACCAAGATTATGATATAGCGGCACACCTTTCACTGACTTCCAACTGATCTTGCGCAATCCGGCACCGCTGAGTATACCGCGCACTCCAAAAGAGGCCAGTTCTTGCACAAAATACTGTTGTCTCCCCTTATCCATAAAGATCATGCCCGTATGTCTGATACTGGAGAGCAAAGGCAATCCCGAACTCTGCCAGAAATCAGTATCCAGCACTTCAAGTGTCGTCAAGTTCATCGCTTGCATAAGCTGACCTGTCCTCTGGAGAAAGAGTCCTACGCTTTCGTCAGGCCAATGTGAGGGGAAGATATAGCCAGCACCGCTGGGACCTGCAATCAGTTCATCGTTGGGTGTCGCAGTACTCATATAGTATTGAGCAAGTGCAGGCGCAGCTTGCATAAGCACTGGTGAGATTGTCCAACCGATAGGAAAAGAACCACGAGCACTATCACGCCAGATCTTTGCCATACGATGCAGACAGTACTGTAGATTATCACCATCGCTTATCGTGAAAGAGACATAGATTTTGTTTTCTATTGTTGGTATTTCGGTTGTTTGCAGCACTGGCGGGACAATAGGTGTTTGTGGTTGGATGGCAGTCCATACCTCCATATTGACAAAGTGGTCCGTGGCAAGGACAGCGATCGCGGCTCTGGAAGTCAGGCAAACTCCACTGCTCTCGTCAGCGAACCAGCCAAGATGAGTTGTTCCTGGTTGGAATGCACTCAGGATCTGTTGCATAAGACTGCGCTCTGAGAGTAATCCAACGCTAAAGTCGGACAGGTACTTGCGTGAGTCAAGCCAGTAGATAAAGGTGCGCGTAGCAACCAGGAATGAGCGTAAACCTGTGATAGTAGTAGGATCAAGGCCTGCTACAAAATGCGCTGTTGCACCAACAAGCAGATTCTGTTGTGCCCAGGAATAGGCCTGTAAACGTGTATCCCAGTGAAAGTTTTGCAGGTCCACCAGCACACGTAAATTATGTGCATCTTGCAGGGCCTGGGCCTGTGCAGGAGAAACGACAATGCCATCGCGTTGCCCAGCCAGCATTGTAGCGATGTTCACGGTATCAGTCAGTTTAGGATCATAAATAATTAAGCCCTGGAAGCTATGACTATAGGTCGTAAGAAGAGCCTCTATCAGGTTCTGGTTAGTCACAGATGGAGTATGCTGTGGAATAGAGCTACCACAAGTCTTTAGCCAGAAAATGTCGTCATCACCAGTAATCAGATAGACCTGAGGTTGTGGCCGATTGATAATACCTGCCATAATTGTGGCAGTAAGTTGGACATCATGCGGGAATTTGCGTAGATCATAAAGAGCAAGGTGTTGTGTTGCTTGAAACGCTGGTACTATCCTTCCAGTAGACCAATCAAGACCTGATACCTCATGGCTCATAAATTACTCCCCTCCAGCCAATACATACATATGTACAGACCTATTGTAGCATCAATCGCTCATTCTGCTTAAAAGGAACTTCCGACTTGACCTCACAATATATTCTAGAGTATGCTACATTGCACAAACAGCGTGGTATACAGCGTAAGGTTGCTCCGCGCTCATCCGGTGCCCTATCTTCTTCTGAATAGCTCATAGTTGAGTTGAGACAGAAAGGACTCCTGGCATGTCAAAAAAAATGGTTACACCCGAACTATTCCGTCTACCAGTAGATTTCCCCGATGTTCCTTATGATCATCTGGTACGGATAGCGGCAGAACGCACTCCTGATCGTCCAGCCATCGTTTATAACAATCTCGTCTGGACCTACCGCGAAGTAATCTCGATGATTAACTGCATTGCCAACGGTCTGCATGATCTAGGACTAAAAAAAGGTGACCGACTCTGTCTGTTCACGGCCAATCGCCCTGAGTACACCGTTACCTTTATTGCTGCCGCCTCAATTGGAGTTGTGGTCAGCCCGATGAATCCAGGCTACAAGGAACGCGAAATTAGCTATCAGCTTGAGAACTCAGAGGCAAATGCAATCCTTATCCAGCGTGATCTGCTGCCAATACTACAACAGGTCCTGGGACTAAAGTCGTTTCCCAACCTCAAACATATTCTGGTAACTGGCGATACAGTACCAGAAGAGATGCCAGAAGCTCTACCATTAGCGACCTTGATGCGCCGCTCATCACCACAACGTCCAGGACATGTAGAGATCAGTGGTGACGATCTGCTAGCACTCCCCTACTCATCCGGTACCACAGGTTTTCCCAAAGGCACTCTACTCACCCATCGTAATATGACCACGAACAACCTCCAGTTTATCACTGCACTGCGTACCAACTTTACTGATGTAGCCCTCATCTTCCTGCCATTCTACCATATCTACGGAGTTATGCTGACAGGTGGCTTCCTGGCATGTGGCGGCACACAGGTCCTGATGGAACGTTTTGATCTCTTACAATCACTGGACTTATGCGAGAAATATGGAGTAACATACTATTTTGCAGTACCACCAATTATTCTGGCCCTGGCTAATGCTCCCGTCGATCTCAGCAAGATGAAGAGTGTCAAATGTGTCTTCTCAGGTGCAGCTCCTCTACCAATGGACCCGGCCCATAGACTCCAGGAGAAAACCGGCGTTCACGTTGTACAGGGCTATGGTATGACAGAAGCCTCTCCACTGACACACGCACAGCCTGGTGATCCCTCTCTCACACGTCTGGAGAGTGTGGGTATGCCTGTACACAATACAGAGCAGAAGATTGTGGATATTGAGACAGGTGAACGCGAACTCCCTGTTGGTGAAGATGGTGAGATCATCATTCGCGGCCCACAGATCATGCAGGGCTATTGGAAAGCACCGGAAGAAACTGCCAGAGCTCTGCGCGATGGTTGGCTCCATACAGGTGATATTGGCCATGTCGATGCTGACGGTTATACTTATGTCGTAGATCGTAAGAAGGAAATGATTAAGTATAAAGGGTTTGGTGTCGCTCCTGCTGAACTGGAATCATTGCTGCTGGAACACCCGGCGGTGTTGGACTCTGCGGTCATTGGCGTGCCTGATGATGAAGCGGGTGAACTGATTAAAGGTCTTGTGGTTATTCGCAAGGGTCACGAGGTTTCGCCCGAAGAGATTATTGCCTTTGCGAACGGCAAACTGGCAGGTTACAAGCGCATTCATATTGTAGAGTTCATCGACGTAATTCCTAAGACTGCTTCAGGGAAAATTCTCCGCCGTACTCTGAAAGAGCGCGAAAAGACATTAGGCCTCACACATGATAAGCCATCCCAGTAACTCCTCAGGTATGCTTTTCCTGATTCCTCACTGCCTGCGGCAGTTCGCAGGCCGTTTTTATATGGATGTGAGGTTTGCAGTCTCAGATTGCAAACCTCACATCCATATAAAAACAAAGCGAGCCACCGCCGGTGGTGAGGGAGCCTGAAGAGCCAACGAGATGATTCAATATTGCCTATCACATTACAAGCCAACTAAGAATAAACCTCGCGCCATCGCTTCACCGGCAAGGGTGCAGACAACAACGAGATAGAGCATTCCTGTTGCAGACTGGAATGAACGGTCTCGAATCAGTTTCCAGGACAATCCACCAAGCACTAACGGCATGATAAATCCCACCAGAATACGAATCCAGCCGATGGCATCCGTACTCAGAGGTGTGATAACGGGTGCATCTGCTGGTTTGATCTGGTCTCCAGGTGGAGTGGCTGAGATGGTTGTGGCCAGCGGTATGTCCCGCCGGTATAGTGGCAGCGTGAATGGTACTTGGGCCAGCAGTGGCAACAAAGAGGATCTGGGCAAGGATTGCAATCAACACAAGGGTGGTAGAAAATTGCAGCGGTTTCTCCGAGAGAGCCGGTGTGACAAGATACCAATGACCAAGCCACATAGCAGTCATAACTCCACCAAGAGCAAAGGCCGCGGCAAAGAAACCTGCAACGGTAAAGATACCTCCGAAGTTTGCAGAAGCCAGGGGACGATAAATCATCGCCATCACAAAGAGCGTTGCCAGACCAGCAGCGACGGTGAGGCCTCCACTGACCAGACGTAAGAGACGTAGCTTCGATGTACGTGTCTCTTTGGCCTCTGTATTCTCTTCCTCCTGCTGGCTCTGTACCCCTGCGCTGCGATCAAACAAGAGCAACACGTTATAAGGGATCATCAACACAAAGAAGAGTAGCAGAGGAAGTGTCTGATATCCTATCCAGGCTTTATCAAGTTGGGTAAAGGTGCTCAAAAGTTCCGGCGTTGAATAATTTTGCTGGAACAGATAGGTCAGACCTGTCAAGCCTAAATAGATAAGGGCATAGGAGACAAGGAAGCCTCGCTTGACTTCGTTGCGCCAGTCGAGCAGAACAAGTACGCTAAATGAGCCTATCGAGACTTCCGTCATAATAATGAACAGGACAAGTGGTAATGTTTGTAGCATGCTATCTTGTTATCCTTTGGTTTGCGTCTATCAGTGCATAAATAGGAAATGGACCCTTTCCACTCACGACAGATTATACATCTGTTCAAGGAGAAAAACAAACGAAATTTTGTTGCGATAGCATGATCTATCGTTCGGCTTCTCATGGGGTTTTATGCCATTTTTGTAGGTCATGATTGATGGGCCTATAGGGGTGTTCCTGGCTTGAATTTGGGGGCCTACACGGACAGATTATTGATTGTTGGATTTCTGGCTCGAAGAAATTTGTTTACGCTGTTTTTCTCTTGTCGTTTGCTATATTTCGCGCTTTTTCTGGAAAAGCAACAATTCCTGACAAAAGACTCATAAACACTTTCCGAGGGTCTCGGGAATGATGGGCTTGAGCTGAGACTCTCGGAGCACTCTAGAAGCGGCGCGACGAGGAAATAGGGGTTCTGCCAAAAACCCCAGGCTAGCTCCCCTCATAGAAAACAACCCAGGGTTTTGGCAGAACCCATTTCTTCGGTAAAATATCTCCCCCCAAAAGAGATGCTCGGAAACCCTTGCATGAAGCGGCTTCCTGTGCTAGACTAGAAGGGTAGGTGCGCCGTTTCGGCGCTCATCGGATTATCTCACAGAGATAGGTGGTCGAGAGTTAACACCACTTAAGACGCCTGACCTACCTGGCGGGGAAACCCAAAGGGGAAAGCAGCATGTCAGGAAAGCGGCTAAACAGGAAGGTATGTACTGTGACGCGCCGCAAGTCTTGTGTGCATGAAACCCCGAAAGGGACAGAGGCTAAACCTGGATTGGCTGAACCTCAGCTTCCAACGGCAAAAACTAGTGCCTGTCGCAGCATATCTGAAGCGGCAACATCGCAATAACAGCCCTTGCTACCCGGACTGCCAAAGACTCTCTACGGTGAGTACCCAGTAATGAATGGGGGAAGGAAGCGAACAAGGAGCCTAAACACACTCAACGTCCGATGAGCGTAAATACGGGATCACCTAACCCGCGAGAGCGGTAAGGTGGCAGAGTCACCGTAGTAGTCGTAGGAGTAACGACCTACCAGGGAGTGCCGGAAAGAGGCATACAGGGCAAAGGGTGACAGGAGAGACATTTCCGAACTGCATTGAGTTGGCAAGGCCGTGAGATGCGTAAGTCCTTCCTTATTCTGAATGCTATGAGATGCGCTCTCTGGAAAGCCGAGTGCGATTAACGTCGCCCGCTCGGTTTGGGAAAGGGGAGTTGGAAACGTGCTGATGACCAGAGTACGGGAACGGAGAGTGCCTGTTACAATCTCTCTCGCCAGCCCTTTTGGAAACGAGGCAACGCGCTAGCTTCCTATTTCATCAGGCTAAATGCTTGATTAGACCCGTTGGGGATTGAAGCGCCTTTATAATCGCAGTTTTTGACCACCCAGCATAGGCTAAATGCTTGATTACACCCGTTGGGGATTGAAGCTAATGATTACCAATCCTGAGATAGACATTATCCCCCCAGGCTAAATGCTTGATTACACCCGTTGGGGATTGAAGCACCCAGAACGAAGCAATAGCAGACCAGGTAGTTGGCAGGCTAAATGCTTGATGAGACCCGTTGGGGATTGAAGCTTCCAGCTGACGGCAAAGCCATTTCCTCCGATGTGAAGGGCTAAATGCTTGATTTGACCCGTTGGAGGGTCGAAATCGCTCTAAAATGGAATGCTTTTCTGGGAGAGAAGACTCAGAAATATGAGAGAATTCCATAAGCTGTGATGTCGAGATTGAGTGGCGATTAGTTACGAAAAAGACCTTTGTAGTGCCCGTTTTGTCTTTTGCCAGCAGGGTCAATGCTTGCGCCGGCGCTGAATGAATCGTCCTCTCGAATGCTGCTCTCTGAGGGAGAAATGCTTTTCTGAAAGAGAAGACTCAGAGTCAAGATCCCATGGAATGTGATTGTGATGTCTGGGTTGGCTGATCTTACCAAATCAGTATTCTTTTGACGTATCGAAGTTTGCATGCCGCAGTTGCTCAAGCGTTTTCAAGTCGTCCAGAAATTCAGTCTGGCCCTGCTGTTCCTTTACCTCTAGTTTCTCCTGAAACTGCCGAATCACCTTAGAGATTGCCTTCTCCTGCATATCAAGAACATAGGCATCTTCTATTCTTTTTAGACCATAACCTTCTATAATATATAGTGGAGCCAGATAAAGTTTTTTTACCAGTGTACGCCCTTGCTCTGAGACAGCTTGTGCATAGATACGCTTAATCCGCTTCTCAGGATACTGTTCAACCCAAAAATCTGCAACCGCGTGAATGATTCGATTGGCAAGTTCAGGGTAATCCGGATGTATCACAGCACTATTAGCAAGCAGTGTATATTCTCCAGGTTCATCATAGGTCAGTATCTCATGAGGAGTAATTTCCTTCTCATCTTTTTTGCCCATGAGAACGTCAAGGATAACAGGTTCGGGAAGCGGGATGAGTCCAATATAGCCGTAGCACGTCCGGCGGTCTCTTGCGTCAAACGCTCCCATAGAGATCTTTGGGTTTTTCCGACGCCAGGCCATGTATACTTCTGCGCTTGCAAGAAACATTTCATGATAAACGATCTGATCCAACACTAGCCCAGATGGTACATCTTCCGGTCGTACCCAGTCTAGTACCACATCGGGCGTGATTCGTTGCTGTATGCTCTCTTTGAATCGTTCTTTAGCCAGCGTAGCTGTATGATGTGCACTGCCTCTAGACTGTTGTATTGCTTCTTGAACTTGCTTTACTGGATATAAAGCACCTCTTATTCTTCCCTCTGGCAATATCTTATCAATAATCTTTTCTTCTCTTACCTTGCGTCGAAATGTGGTTTCTGAGATTCCTGCTTTTATAAACTCTCTTACAGCTTCCTCAGACGTATAAAAATCTTGTTCTCGCATACAGTTATTTCCCACCTTTAACTGTCTTTGGTCGCTATTTGGCTCTTCTACTAACGGATATTTTATCATCTATTTTTAATCGGCACAATGAATGTTATTGACCCTTGACACAAACAAAAACGTCTGTTAAATTAACATCAAAGCTAAATACAACATTAAACAACTGTTAATAGCAGTTGTTTAGTTAGGGCAGGCAAGTTTTTCAGCAAAACATTGCGTTGATCCGCCAGACTATGAACTAAAACTATCAGGCACGAGGAGCATACCAGCGGCAGTTCAAGTAACTTGTCGGGTAAGAAGGGGCTATTGCCCCCTTGTGAAGTGGAGGAGATGAGATGGAAATCAGAACTGGTGGGCGATCCGGCACAATAACGACAGCACAACAGGAAAAGCAGACGTTCAGTTGCCTCCTGAACACACATCGAATCACCATGATAACGCTGGCAAGAGAAGCCGGGCTTCCTCGAACGGTGCTGCATGCCATGCTGATGGGGAAGCCTGTCTTTATAGATCAAGCACACGCCGTGCTGACAGGTTTGAGCAGACTTACGGGCGTCACCTACACACTCCAGAATGTCCACATTGTACTTGAGTCCCTCGGGGATACCACCATCCTGCGGGAGGTTGTGTGGCAACATCCAACACAACCAAGGAGAGTGACCAAGCAACCCGAACGAGTGGTTCAGAACAAGAAAAGAAGCATCAAGGACTCTCTCTTCGGGTTTCTTCTGGGAGGAGGATTACAATGGAAGGGGAACTATTAACATTATGGATCATCGCAACAAGCAATGGCCAGCAGCTCCTCGTATGGCTCTGCAAGCCGCTTGAAGATGGAAACGCTGCCAGCGGGCAAACTATTTGGTGGACAAGAGTATGCTAGATTTCAGAGAGCATACTCTCTGCCTTCGCAACAAGGTAAGAATAAGGAGCTCCCAACTCCTAAATCATCCCAGTCTGATCACAGACTCCTCGGTCTGAGTGGGGCGATGGACATTTTGGGAGATTCTAAAGGAGACAATTATTATGCAAACAACGACACTCCATTTCCATAACAATGTCAGTCATGTTAATGAAAACAGAATCCTGATCTTTCTTCAGCCAGTCAACCCGCAGGATACCTACATGTATGCTGCCTGGACAGTATTGAACCCTGCAATAGGAGGACATCAATCAGCTGTTCTTAGCACCAGCTTCTCTGGAGCTGCTGCTGCGCTTGGTTCTACCGACTATACGGACCCCAAGCCATTGTCTCTAGGAACATATCCTTTACAGGTCATCAACCCGAATAATCAGGGCTTGCTCATTGATGGAGAGGATACGAGTATCTCTTTGACACCCAACCAGGTGGGTTTGGAGAATCTAGCAGAGACACCCCCAACTCATATCAGTCTTCAGTGGTATGTCAACAACAATCTGACGGTGCAAACCAATAACACAGCGGTAAGTGCGTTGACACCTGGCTTTACGGCCACCTTTGAGTTACAGCAGTACGTTTACCTTATGCTTGGTCCGAAGCCGATCCAAGAACCATCGTATACCGTTCAAGTCTTCAGCAAAACCCAGCAGTTTGCGGTACCATCTTCTGTGAGCGATCTGTACTTTGAGGTATACACTGACCCAAAAACTGATGTGGATCAATTCAAGCAAGTCAGTGTATCTGACTACCAGCAAGCCATGCACAGAAGTCGGCTAGCAAGGGTATAGGTAATTATTCAGGTCTCTTTTTCTGATTCCTCGGCGCCGTAGGCGCTTCGCAGGTTATTTTATGCGGGTTGTGGTGTTTGCGCTGCAAACACCGCAACCCGCATAAAATAAGAGCGAAGCCACCTGTGGTGGCGAGGGTACCTGAATAGTTACCGAGTATAGATTTTTTTGACCAAAAGTTCCAAAAAGCGGCTTGAGAGATGAAATGTTAAGGAGGATACAGTACGACAATGCCAAATAGAATTTTCATCGGACCAATCAGCTCTACAAACCCCTGCCTTTGGCTCGACGCCACTACTATCAGTAATGATCCTATTGTCTATCAGATAGCGACAAATGTTCCTGCTGGGAATCCCCAGAACTGGTTCATGGTCAACCAGTTCTGCTCAATTCTTGCGATCAGGCGGTTACAAGCCAGACGTCATGGCACTCCTCCATCTCCGTATGGGATCAATAATTTCAGCGATGAGGGGAAGATCGCAATGGCAGAGAGACTGATCTGTTTTGCGAGTATGCAAGATCAGGTAAAGTACGCAATACAGGAACTTGGTGGCACTGAACAGTCCTTACAGCAGGTGGGGGGCGCAATAGCAGCAGGACAGTACCCTGTCGGTACGATGATATGGGCAGGTAGCAATGCCCACGTCACCGCCATCTACATAACAGGTTCAGCCGAATACGAACACTATGACCCCGATACTGGATTGGCTAGCCCCGAGGAGAGCTCCCTATTCATTGAAATGATGACTTTATTGGGAAAGGACGCCTTCGTGGTGGCAACACCATCGCACTGATCTCTCCAGGAGGATGGCGTTTTGCCTTCTGATTGACATAACCATGAGCAGATAACAAAGCGCTTATTAACACACTCTTTATAGCCGTAAGTACTTTTTATCATGCTCTTCTATCCGTTTACATCAATATGGTATACTGGCACTACTAAGCTTAAGCTTAGTAGTGCCAGTATTTGATTTAAGCAAACAGGAGAGACAGAGATGACCAATTGGGTTGGATATCAGTTTGGAAACTACCAATTGACTCATCTCTTAGGGGAGGGGGCCTTCGCAAAAGTCTATTTGGGTCAGCATATTCATCTGGGTACCCAGGCTGCAATCAAAGTACTGGATACGCAACTTACTAGCGACGACCTGGAGAAATTTCGTACAGAGGCACGCACAATTGCCCGGCTGATACATCCCAATATTGTACGGGTACTGGAATTTGGCATAGAGGACAGAACTTCTTTTCTGGTAATGGACTACGCTCCAAATGGCACCTTGCGTCAGAGACATCCGAAAGGCCAACCTGTCCCATTAGCGACTCTTGTCTCCTACGTCAAGCAAATCGCAGACGCACTCCAATATGCTCACGACGCAAAACTCATTCATCGTGATATTAAACCAGAGAATATACTGCTGGGAAGGAATGGTGAGCTACTACTTAGTGATTTCGGTGTCGCGCTCACCACACAAACTTCACGTTCCCAGAGTATACAGGAAGGCATCGCGGGAACAGTAACATACATGGCACCAGAGCAGTTACAGGGGAAGCCACAATTCGCGAGTGACCAATACTCACTAGGAATTCTTCTCTACGAATGGTTGTGCGGCGAGGCTCCCTTCAAGGGTCTACTTACTGAAATCTACTGCCAGCATATATCTGTAGCTCCCCCGTCATTACGTATAAAAGTTCCATCTCTCCCCCCACAAGTAGAGCAGGTTGTTTTGACTGCCCTTGAAAAGGACCCTAGCAGACGTTTTCCTAGCATGAAGGCACTCTCAAGCGCTCTTGAGCAGGCCAGTTTCTCAGCACAAATCAGTAACATAGATATATTGAAACCATTTTCCCAAAAGGGCCAACCCATTATTTTGAGGGACGCTCAACGCAACGTAGACCTTTCCCAACATTCCTCTCAAACTACTTTCATGGCACCTCAGTCACCACTACCAAAGACTAGACGTGCCTCTGTAGGCAAAACGCTCCTACTTGCTAGCTTCATACTGCTCATTGTATTAGGAGGGGCCGCTTTTGCTATGGTACAGGCCAACAGTAATGTAAATCCTCATATTGCTGCAAAGCCAATAGTACAACATGTACCGACGCTGACGCCAAAGCCTACACCAACTCCGACTCAAGTTCCACCAGCGCAAGCTACGTTACCTGGCGTAGCACTTCCCATATCCTCTGTAGCAAACCATCTCTATATCTCAGCAGAACTGAGCTATAGCGGTAACAATTCTGGCATGTTACGCGCTCGTGCACCTCAGGCTGGTCCATGGGAACAGTTTTATCTGAAAAGTTCTGGTCCTGGTGGTTGTGATAGCCTCATTGAACTTCAATCAGCTGCCAATGGCCTGTACGTTTCAGCAGAACTGGGCTATACTGGTGCTAATTATGGCATGTTGCGTGCTCGCGCATCCCGCATTGGTTCCTGGGAACAGTTTTACCTCAGATGTCTACCCAACGGTATTGTTGCATTTCAATCAGCTGCCAATGGCCTGTACGTTTCAGCAGAACTGAGCTATACCAGTGGTAACACTGCCATGTTGCGTGCTCGCGCATCCCGCATTGGTTCCTGGGAACAGTTCTCGTATTAGAATCTAGAGCAACCAAACAAAGCTTCAGCGCCTTGCTGGCAAATCTTTTTATCTAATTATCATTCAATAAGTAACTATTCAGGTCCCTTTCCCTGATTCCTCAGCGCCGTAGGCGCTTCGCAGGTTGTTTTATGCGGGTTGCGGTGTTTGCGGCGCAAACACCGCAACCCGCATAAAACAAGAGCGAGCCACGAGTATTTCTCATACACCATATTGACAGGCGTCTAACGTTAATCTACACTAGAGCACATGCTATATTGAAACACACTTTTGCTAAATTCACCGTGATAAGAGAGATGCTATGCCGCAATGCCCTAATCCGCGATGTCAGGCCGACTATCCACCAGGAAGCGTTCAATGTACCAATCCGTTCTGTCAGTGCCTCCTGCCAGAGGCTATCGTAGCAGGTCGCTATCGCATCGAAACATTAATAGGACTTGGAGGGATGGGAGCCGTCTATCGTGTCAGTGATACCTTTGAGACGGAACAGGTAGCACTAAAGATCTTATCACTGGTGAATAGCGCCATAGATACTCCAACAGGGATAGAGCGTTTCCGTCGTGAGGCTCGCTATGCTCACCAGATACGCCATAAAAATATTGTGCCCGTCTTGAATTTTGGTCAGGATGGTACTCTACTCTACCTCGTAATGCCCCTGGTAACTGGTGGCACGCTGAAAGAGCTCCTCAATACAGAGCATCCCTTACCAACACAACAAGCACAACGCTACCTGAACGATCTTGCGGACGCCATCGATGCTGTTCATGCACACCCACAACAAATCGTTCACCGCGACATCAAGCCCTCCAACCTGCTTATTCATCAGGACGATGGACGCTTAATGGTGGCAGATTTTGGCATTGCTCGCGCTATGCAACAGGAAAAAGCACTGACACAACGCGGCTGGTCTCTCGGTACAGAGCACTATATCGCTCCCGAACAAGGACAGGGAAAAGCTGAACCTGCCAGCGATATCTATGCCATAGGGGTGGTAGCCTATCAAATGTTTACCGGACTGCTCCCCTTCCAGGCCGTAGTGAAAAGCCGTGCATCTGAACTCCCCACACCCAGTACATTAAATCCCGTGCTCCCCCCTGCAATAGATGCCATCATCCTGCGAGCAATGGACATTGAACCATCCAAACGGTATACATCGGCACGAGCTTTTGCAGATGCTCTCAATGATGCCCTCTCAGGCGAGGACATAGGGTCGGATCTCACTATTGCCGATACCATGCTTGCCACAAGCAATGCCAATGTCATTGTACGCACCGTCATTCCAGAAAATCCGTGTGGGAAGTGTGGGCATGAAAACCGCAGAACTTCGAACTTCTGTCGTTATTGTGGACATAACTTATTTGATACTTCACCACTGGAGGCTGACGTTTGCCAGGTTGGTTATGTGAGTGATAGAGGACGACATGCACAGGACAATGAGGATATGTTGCTGGTAGTACAGGGCCTTTGTATTAATCTTGCGCCTCCACCACGTTCCTTTAGCCTGCTTGCAGTAGCCGATGGTCTGCGCGGCATCCAGGGAAAATCGACAGGGGGACACGAAGCGAGTCGATTGGCGATAGAGACTGTAGCAGATGTGTTATTACCGCTTCTGACCACAACTGCATCACGCTCCCATACTCAATCAAGACCGCACAGCAACACCTCATCTTCAGAAGGTATTCATCAGCCAAGTCGTCCTTCGCCAACACTTCCACCAGCTGAGATAGTATTGGAACAGTGGATAAAAGATGCGGTACGACAGGCCAATCAGGTGATTTATCACTGCAATGCTGACTACGAGACGACAATGGCAAGCACATTGACAATTGCGATGATCTACAAACACCGTCTCTATGTAGCAAGCATGGGCGATAGCCGCGCCTACCGCTATAATACACACACAGGTATACACCGCATCACCAACGATCACACCATTGCGGCAAGTCTCGTCGAAGCTGATCTCTTACAACCAGATGAAATATATGAGAGCGCAAAACGCCATCAACACTATCGTTACCTGGGACATACCTATCAGGTGCCTATCGATTTTTTTCAATGTGAGGTCGAAGCGGGGGATCTCATCTTGCTTTGCACTGATGGACTCTGGCATATGGTACGTGACGAACATCTTGCGGATTTGCTGGCCTCAGGCGGCGATCCACAAAAATTAGTCTATATATTAGTGGAAGCAGCTAATACTGCTGGTGGCGAAGGAAATATAAGCGCCATCGTGGCAAGAGTGCAATAATGACAATAACATGTATTACTCCATCATTGCGGCTAGCGGGAGAGTAACCACAAAGGTTGATCCTTGTCCTACCTGGCTTTCAACCGTGACAGTTCCTCTATGGGCACGTACTACCCAATCAACGATTGCCAGACCGAGGCCAGATCCACCCACCGCCTTTGAGCGCGCTGGATCTGCACGATAGAAGCGCTCAAAGATATGCTCCATATCTTTTTGAGCCATTCCAATACCGGTATCCTGCACAATGAGGTGCGCATGTGAGGCACAAGCCTCGACAGAAAGCGTTACGCTGCCTCCCGCATTAGTATAAATCAGTGCATTATCCACCAGACTCATCATCACCTGGATCAGGCGTGCCGCATCTCCCAGGATAGTTGCCTCGGCAAGTTTGCAGATACATAGCGTAATCTTGCGTTCAGAGGCCAACGTAGCAAGACTTTCCACCACATCAGCCGCCAGCAGATCAAGCCGTACGGGTTCTTGATCCAGCTTTATCTGTCCTTCATCCACACGTGCCAGAGCCAGAAGGTCATTGATAAGCCGTCCCAGATGCTCAGACTCCGCATTCACTTCCTGCAATACCGTCACATAGTCCTCAATTGATGCAGGTTGTGAAAGGGCAACTTCGGTCATGCTACGAATAACTGCAGCAGGAGTACGTAGTTCATGCGAGGCATCTGCCACAAAGCGCCGTTGTTGAATAAAAGCCCGTTCCAACCGTCCTATCATCTGATTGAAAATGATGGCAAAATCTTGTACCTCATCTTTTGCCAGAGGGACAGGAACACGCTGATGTAAGTCTTTTATACCAATCTCACGAGCAGTATGCGTCAGGCGATGAATGGGTTCGAAGGCTCGACCAGATAACCAGTAGCTTCCCATAGCACTCAAAGCAAGCAGAAACGGGGTAATGAGCAACAGATCAATCGCAATTTGCTGTAGTGTGGCATTTAATCCGGCCAGAGACTGTCCCATCTGTATAACACCAATAATTTTTTTCCCATCAACCAGCATGGTGCTATACAGTCGGATAGGTTGCTCTCTCGCTCCATAAATTGTACCACGCCATGGAACGCCTTTCAGCGGTCGGGCTACGCTGTCTGAGGGCACTGTCAGTTTGTTAAAGTTAGAAGTCCAGTAAACTGCCTTCCCTGATCTATCCAGGACACGTACCAGGATATTTTTGCTTGTGGCCTGTCCTCCACTAGCATTTGTATTGACATCAGGGTTTGCGCCATCATCGCCAGATGAATCAACAAGAGCGGCTGTCGCATCAAGCTCAGGTAGTTCATCAACCACATCATCCACAATAATCCGTCCACGGCGAAATGTAATACCTTCCGCCACCTGCTGAGAGCGGAGTTGCAGGGTTGTATCAAAACTTGAGGCCAGTAATTGTTGGAGTGACGTATACAAGGTAATACAAAAGAGCAGCACAAGTGCAGCGGAGACAACCGTATACCACCATGTTAACTGCACACGAATACCTGGTGGAGAGAGTTTCCACAAATGCCTGGTCATTACGCTGGTTCCTTGAGTTGATAGCCAGCCCCACGCACCGTACAGATCACATCTGGCTCATTCTGGTCACAAAGTTTACGTCGCAGATAGCGAATATAGACATCAATGACATTGGACAAATGCCCGGTATCTCCATCCCATACATGTTCAGCAATCATAGAGCGACTCAGGACTTGATGGGGGTGACGCATGAAAAATTCTAGCAGGGCATACTCCTTATTGCCCAACGTGATGACACGCTCACCACGTCGCACTTCATGAGTACGCGTATCCAGAATAATGTCCATAAATTGTAGAGTTACGGTCTTAACCTGACTTTCTCTGCGCAGCAAGGCCCGTACTCGCGCCTCCAATTCGCTCAGGGCAAATGGCTTGACAAGATAGTCATCTGCTCCCAGGTCCAATCCCTGCACGCGATGATCAATTTCACCCAGGGCTGTAAGCAGTAAGATAGGCATGGTCTTCCCCTGTTGACGTAATTGCTTACACACCTCAAAGCCATCAAGACTCGGTAACAACACATCTAGAATGATCAGATCATAGGGTGTCGCAGTTGCCAGCAATACAGCATCTTCCCCATCCGCCACCAGATCAACAGCATAATGACTGCCTTCCAACCATTTCTTCAGACTAGGACCCAAACGTGGATCATCCTCAACTACCAAAATTCGCATGAGTATGTTTGCTCTCTCTTCTAATTTAGATGGATAGTGATGATCTGGTCTTGACTGAACATATTTGAGGAAGAGCCGACCGTATTGGTTGCTACACCACCACGACTCCTGCAGGATGCAAACAACCAATCCGATACTTCCTAGTGTAGAATCTCATCATTAGATGAAGATGAATTTATCATAGCTTTCCAACAGCCAGAAGCCAGCAGCGAAGAAGTTCCGCAACGCTCCAGGCTTGTGCGAAACACCCAGCAGGCGCAAAAGGAGGCACTGGCTCCGCCACTTCACTGATTGTACCCAGACAGTCTCTCCAGAGTTGTTGTACCAGGGTTTCAAGCAAGGGTAAGAGTTCCTCACGATTATTATACACTTGTAAATGAGCATCAACATATGGGCCAATCAGCCAGGACCAGATTGTCCCTTGATGGTATGCTCCATCACGCTGTATACGATCTCCATTAAAGTGGTTACGGTAAGCAGGATCAAGAGGACTGAGTGAACGTAACCCTACCGGCGTCAGCAGATGCTCTGTAATCTGTTGCAGCATGCTGCTCATCTGGGCATCAGAGAGCAGATCACATGTCAATGTCGCAGCAAATAACTGATTAGGTCGTAGTGAAGCATCATTCTGACCAGCTACGCCATCGACATCAATAACATCGTAGAGATAACCACCATCCTCATACCAGAAGCGCGAGGCAAAATGCTGAAGGACCTTGCTACGAAGTTGACTATAGAAGGTGGCGTCGGTCGAAAGACGCTCAGACCAGGTTTCCATCACCGTAAGCGCATAGTACCAGAGTGCGTTGATCTCTACTGGCTTTCCCCGGCGTGGTGTCACGACCCAATCATCCACCTTTGCATCCATCCATGTCAACTGCACTCCTGGTACACCAGCATGCAATAAACCATCATTGGGATCAACCCCGATGCCATACAACGTTCCACGGACATGCCATTGAATAATGTCACTCAGCACAGGAAAGAGTTCTTTGAGCAACGTCCAATCTCCGGTAATAGAGAGATAGCGGGCGACTGCGTGGAACATCCAGAGTGTCGCATCTACGGTATTATACTCTGGAGCTTCCCCACTGTCTGGGAAGCGATTGGGGATGAGTCCTTGATGGGTAAAGGAGGCAAAGGCTTTGAGTAAACCACGCGCCTCACTATAACGCCCCGTGAAGAGTAGCAGGCCAGGCAGCGCAATCATGCTATCACGTCCCCAGTCAGTGAACCAGGGATAGCCCGCAATGATCGTCTTGCGATCAGACAAGAGGTGCAGAGGTTGGTTGGCAGTCTCGCTATAATCGGGGCGTGCGACGATAAATTGGTCGGCGGCAACAACCAGACGCGCATGCACAGGATCAAGCTGGTGTCGAGTATCTGTTGAGCGATCTGCCACAGCTAACAGGTGCTTGATACGGTCCTGGTGACGCATTAAGGACCGGGTTGCGGCCTCTTCATGGTGAGGACCACCGAAATCGGCAGGTAGCTCTGCATCCGCACTGATCACAAGAGTCATCTGCATACCAGGAGTAAGCTGCATCTGAAACATCCCAGGCTGATAGACATCCTCCCGATCAGCTAATCCTCGCTCAGTCTCTCGGCGATGCAAGATATTCCAATGCCACATACCAGTAGAGGTAAAGAAAGCCGATGGATCAGCAACCAATTGATAGGAGGGAGCGTCATCAGATGCCCGTATACGGCAACGATTGCCCTGGCCTTCCACAAAAAAATGTCCATCGGACGTCCCTTGTGTGGCACTATGATGGTCACGAGAGAGACAGAACGGTAAGAGTGTCAGCGTCACAGCCTCATCATCTTTATTATCACCCATCAGAACGCTATGCAGAGTATATTGCACACAGGTGGTGTTGTGCCCATACTCCATCCAGATTCGTTTTTCCAGCGTCAGCGTTTCACTCAAGCGATAGATAAAACAGGGAACATCGCCTTCCAGCAATACCATTTCAAGATAGTCATATCCTTGTGGATCAATTCTCCCATCCTGATACTCATTGACACCAAGTTTGAGCATTTGCCCATCAGGTAACGTTACCTCTTCATCGAGCTTTGTCACCAGAACAGTTCGTTCAACGGGTGGACGAAGTGCAGCAACCAACAGTCCATGATAGCAACGCGTGGTAGCTCCTACCAGTGAACCAGCTGCATAGCCTCCCAAACCGTTAGTTACCAACCACTCATGGTTGAGTCCGGCCTGCACATCACCGCAAATATCTCGGCCTGCCTGGATATTCCAGGCATTCGCCTGAGTCTCATACTGTAATATTGTATCGCGCTCCAAAACCATCATAAATACTCTCTTCTTCGTACCATTTCACAGAGAAAATTTGTAACTTTCCCTTATACCATCGGCTCAGCCTCATACCAGTTCTTACCTACCTTCATCTCTACCTTAATAGGTACATCCAGGTCTGCGACTCCCTCCATCAGAGTTTTGATAAGATGCTTCGCACGATTAAGCTCTTCTACAGGTACCTCAAACACCAGCTCATCATGTACCTGCAAGATCATACGCGTCTTCATATGCTTCTCTCTGAGAGCATGGTGGAGACGAATCATTGCTATCTTGATAAGGTCCGCATTGCTCCCCTGAATGGGCATATTGATGGCCTCACGTTCTAACGCTTGACGCTCGTTATGTGAAAGAGCATGCATGTCAGGAATAAAACGCTTGCGCCCGAAGAGCGTATTGACATATCCCTGGGTACGAGCCTGGTTCAAAGTGCTATCAACATACCCTTTAATGCGAGGAAATGTCTCATGGTAGCGCTTGATAAAGCTGGCAGCATCAGCATTACTCATTCCAGTGACCTGTGAGAGGCCAAAAGCCGATTGACCATAGAGTACCGCATAAACGACCGTTTTCGCCAGCCGACGTTGATCTTTGGTTACCTCTTCCACTGGCACATTGAAGAGCGAGGCAGCAGTAATGGTGTGAATATCTTCATCCTGGCTGAAAGCTTCTATCAGGCGCGGCTCATGGGTAATATGAGCCAGGATACGTAACTCGAACTGCGAATAGTCGGCAGTCAGCAGTATATAACTGGGATCAGCAATGAAGGCACGCCGGATTTGTCGCCCCAGTTCCGTACGTACAGGAATATTCTGGAGATTGGGGTTACTTGACGAGAGGCGACCACTGGAGGCCACGGTCTGATTAAACGATGTATAGACACGCCCGGTTTTAGGGTCCATCAGCGTCAGTAAGCCATCAACGTATGTTGACTTGAGCTTGCCCAGTTGACGATATGCCAGCAGGTGGTCAATAATGGGATGCTTACCCTGAAGGCTCTCAATAACATCAGCATTCACCGAGTAACCTGTCTTTGTCTTCTTCCCCGTCGGTAGTTTCAATTCGTTAAAGAGAATCTCGCCGAGTTGCTTGGTTGAGTTAATATTGAAGACGCGTCCAATAGAGTCGTGAATTGCTTTTTCAAGCAGGTGCAGTTGCTCATCAAGCGTTTCGCCAAACTCGCGGAGGAAATCAGCGTTAAGGGCAACGCCATACATCTCCATCTGCATCAAGACAGGCACCAGGGGAAGCTCGATACTATTGTAGAGATCCAGCAAACCGTGCTGGCGTAATTCTGTCATGATTGGCTCAACCAGACGTAGTGTCATATCTGCATCGGCACCTGCATAGTCAGCAGCCCTCTGCACTGACACCAGAGCCATACTGATCGTTTTATTGCCAGAGCCAATGAGGTCGCTGATGGGCGTCATCACAGGGCCTAGCCGTTGAAAGACCTGATCTTTAAGTCCAAGTCCTCGCCTTCCAGGTTCCGCAAGGTAAGCACCAACCATTGTATCAAAGGCGAGACCACGGGGGGTGAGACCATAACGTGACAGGACCGCCATATCATACTTGCCATTGTGCATATACTTCTGGATTCTCTCGTCTTCCAGGACAGGCTGCAATTTCTCCAATACATACGAGAGTGGCAATTGCGTAGAAGGACTCTGCCCATCCAGAGTGGAGGTATGCCCTACAGGAATATAATAGGCCTCACCCTGCGCCATTGAACAGGAAATACCCACCAATGCCGCACGACGAGGCTCCTCCGAGGTGGTCTCTGTATCGAAAGCAAAACGACCAGCATCATACAGGCTCTTGATGAGAATGCGTAATGCTTCCTCAGTATCAACAATCATCGTATTCGTTTGCGGAACTGACTCATCTTCCAGGAAAATAGGAGTGTTTGCATGAGATGGACTCGGCAAACGCAGTTTATGCACTACCTCTGTATGTGGCTCTGGTACGTCGAAGAGGCTGAGTTGCATTGGCCCTTCTTCCAGATGGCTTGCCGCTTCAGTGGAAGCTGATACAGCTAACAAGGTGGGTAGACCCATCGATACTTCCTCAGCTGGCAAGAAATCAGGAGGTAAAGGTGGTGTCATCACCGGTACAACACCAACGGGCGGAGCGTATAATAGGTTTTCATCGCCTATTGCCGGGGTATATGTAGGTCGCTTCTCTCCCTTCTTTTCCTTCTACCGCGAGTACTGTTTCGGACGCGTTGATTCCTAGCAGGCGAAACAGTGCCAATACTCTCTCTACCAATGTGCGAAACTCCAACTCCCGAAAGAGCGTCAAAACTTTCTCTGTATCGACATGGGTGAGCCGACAGGCTTCCAGATCTAGTTGCACTGGCACATCCAGGACAATCGTCGCCAGAAATTTGCTTTGACGCGCCTGCTCTGCGCCTTCAGACAACAATTTCTGCTCCTTTAGCTTAAGAGCATCAACATGGGCCAGGATATCTTCCAGGTCGCCATATTCTGCGAGCAGACGACTGGCAGTTTTCTCACCGATCCCAGGTACTCCAGGAATATTATCCGATTTGTCACCAACCATCCCTTTAAAATCGATCAATTTCCTGGGTGGGAATCCATAGCGTGCCTTTACCTCCGCTTCGTCATATTCTGTGACCTCTGTAATGCCACGCTTGGCAACCTTCACCAAAACATGATCATTGACCAGTTGCAAGGTATCCATATCACCAGTATAGATAATGGTATCGACATCTTGCTGCGTTGCCTGTACCGAGAGCGTACCCAGGACATCATCAGCCTCAAAACCATCCTTCTCATAGATCTGAATACCAAAAGCCTGGACAACCTCATGAATACGGCCAAATTGCGGTTTCATATTTTCGGGCAAAGCAGGACGATGCGCTTTGTATGGCGCATATTGGATATGGCGAAATGTCGGCGTAGGCCGGTCAAAGGTCACGGCAATATAATCAGCTTTCTCTTCCAGCAGCGCCTTCATCAGCATGGAGGTAAAACCAAAGGTTGCATTGACTGGCTCACCAGCACTGGTGGAGAGATCATCTGGTACAGCATGGAAGGCCCGGTGAATAATGGCATGTCCATCAATCAAGACAAGTTTTTTTCGTTTCATTTCTTTTGTTGTCATCTGCTTTCCCCCCTTTTTCTATTCCCAGTCTTATGCCAAAACACGGTAACTGCCATGCATACCACCTTCCCAGGTGCACAGGCTCACATGAGAAGGTTCATTCTTCGTCGCCGTGATCAATGCAAAGACATACTCAGTCACATCGCGTAGTGGTACTGTGTTCCAGTCAGGGGCATATAACCAGTCAACCAGGTCAGGCGTAATCTCCTCAGGGGAAGGTAGAGCTAAACGTGTCGTCCTGCTTGCCGTATTGAGATAAACCTGCTTCCCCTGGTTAATCGAATCAGTGCGAGCCATATGGGTATGTCCAGCAAGAGCATAGCGTAACGTCGGGTCGCGCTGAAGGACTGCATGCATCCCTCGTGCCACACCTTCACCCATCCGGTATGTAGCAGGAGCACAAATAGCCGCCATAGCCTCCTCACGCGGAAGTGAAAGAGCATCACGCAACATGATAAACTCCATCATCTCTTCTGGCGAAATCTGTCCCTCTTCAGGTACTGACTTCCAATCAGTCTTCTGTACAATCATATCCTGCTGAAAAGCTACAAAATCTTGCATAATCTCCTCAAAGAGTCGTACAGGGTTTTGCTCTTCTCCAGAGGCAAGATTTGCAAGGGCCTTGCGTGGATATGATAGCATTTGCATGGTGTGATGTGCTGTCTCAACAATCAAGGCAGGGTTCAACAGGCAGAGCATAGCTATCTGACGAGTCGAGTTTATCGACGGCTCAAAGTGATCAAAATAGGCATAGCGTTGACTGATCAGATAGGCCGAATGCTGAAAATATCGCGAACCCATCGGGAGGAGGATGGTCTGGGGATCAGACGTTAATGGTTGCCCTTCCTCGTCCCATAACCCCTCGATAGCATGATTCCAAAAGTCATAGTGATTTCCATGCTCGATATAGACATCAGGGCATGGACGATAGAAGCGCGTTGGGCAGAAGTATATTCTTGGATCAGCCGATTTTCCAACGATGGCTGCACAAATACGGCGACGAACCTCCGCAAAACACAGTTCGAGATCATGATTGCCCGCGACGAAAGTGATCGTTCGACCGGGCTTTTCCATAAAAGATCGCAACATTGTGAAAAAGGGAACCTGAGCAGCCAGAATTTTCTCGATTTTCTGTACGGCTGTTCCCTGGTCAGTATGAAAGAGTGCTGTATAAGGCAGAGTCACAAGAAAATCAAAGCAATCCCCGTTGATGATGAGCTCCACGCTCTCAGCTTGACCAAACGGATCAACACCAGAGGAGGTTGCGTGAAGCAAACCCTCAAAAGCCGATTGCTGGCTCTTACCAAAACAATCAAGAAAAAAAGAACTATCAGTAAGATGTAGATCGCTTATTACCAGCTTAACGGTGAACATATATACCCTTTCTGAGCTTGGAGTGCAAAACCGGAAATGATAGAATGATCCTATTATTTTTTGTTTTGTCGTCTTTACTTACGCCAAACCAAATAGGTATCTATTATGATAGAGAAGGCAATCACCGTGTTGAGAGACACGCTGCGTTTCTTGCCAGTGACTTTTGTTCCTGCTGTATTTTACTGTGTTTGTGCCGAGATGTATAGTATAGTTAATTGGCAGGCAGTGTAATAACGTTTTTTCGTTGTATCATGAGATACGTAGCCTGTGTACTCACAACTAGAACAGCGATTGAGTAGCATACGTTGGACTCTTACACCTACAGTCAGTGTAACATGCCATCGGAATGTGCTGAGGGTGGTGCCTGAGAGTCGTCTCTATTCCAGAAAGCTGAGGGGGACATATGTCTCGCAGAAGTAATGTAATTTCAGAAAAGCACCTGAATAGTGCAGGAGATAGTATTATGGCCGAAGATAGAAGAGAAGAACTGCTGACCGTCCGTGAAGTGGCACGCCGTCTACGTGTCGATGATACAACAGTACGTCGTTGGATTAAGAGTGGCGCGCTAGAAGCAATTACGCTCCCTCATCGTGGTAAGCGTCAGGCCTACCGTATCAAAAAATCGACGCTTGACAACTTGCTAAATAGTTCTCTTCCCTTGATCTAGCCAACTCGATAAGCAGGTTTCTTCCAGGAGGGACTGAGAGGTGTTTCTGCCTCTCAGTCCCTCCTTTATGCGCCGCCTGCGGCGGCGCGAGGAAAAAAGAAATTTTGTGGGGACACCCCGCGCCCCGGTCAAGGGCTGACCGCCCTTGACAATCCCGCTTCTCAAGCGGCTTGAGAGAGTGAACTCTTGTTCGAAAAATTTGGGATGACCCATGTCGCCCTCGTTTGATGTGGGTTGTGGTGGTTGCGGCGCAACACCACAACCCACATCAAACAACCTGCGAAGTGCCGTAGGCGCTGAGGAATCAGGGAACCTGAATAGTTACACAAAGGCAATAACTACTCAAAATGGCCAGGCATGGAAGTGCTGAGCTTGTACTCATGAATATGATGACAGTACTGGTGTCTGACGACCAACAACAGCTAGAGGCCTCATACAGCTGATACAAACCCTACTCTGCCAAATTCGGAAATGCTCTTTATACTCCATAGAAGTGTGTGATCGAATAAGCACGTTTGATTGAAAGAGGAACCCATGTTTAGCAAATTGTTGTGGTGGAAACGTCTGGCATTACCCTGTGTCTGTCTAGGGACGAGTCTAATCCTTCTTTTAGCTTCTCTGCCTTCCTTGAACGTTGCGCATGCGCAAACCAGGCAGATGAATGCTCCTTTCCCAATTGGTGTTCTCATTATCACCATGTTTCCTCCTGAGCGGGATGAGTGGCTGAGTCACGGAACATGGCAGGTAGTATCTCAACCAATTGGTTCCCTTGATACTACGGACGGCGCTGTTTATTGTCAGATTAGCAATAGCAGTTGTAATGGCGTTTACCTCACAATGACAGGTACAGACAAGGTCAACGCTGCAACCAGCATGATGGCTGTTTTGAGAGATCCAACCTTATCGTTCAAGGGAACCTATTTTTTGACCACCGGGACGGCTTCCACATCTCCATCTTCCGCAGGCACCCTTGGTTTTGTTGCCTGGGCTCATTGGATTGTTGACCGGGATCAAGGAACTCATGTCATTCCTTCGACTGCACCTGATTATCCTTTCGGCTACCAGCCTCCGAATACTTCTTTTCCTGACAATACCGCTGACTTTCAGCTCAACACAAAGCTGATACAACAGGCATACGATATAACGGCTGGTCTGAAGTTTAGCAGATAGCCCCGAGGCACAGGCGGAAAGAGTTCTGTATCCAGGCCAGGCCGATCGGCAGCCCTTTGTTGCAATGTGCGACACTCTCACTTCAGATAGTTATATAGTAGGCTCCCAGTTATCTTTGCAGGCAAAGTATATTACGGGGAAGGTCTCTGATACTTCAAGACCCGGCAACTATTGCACTATGGAAGATGAAGATACCGCTGTTGCGGGGGCACTCAAGCGTGTGAGTCCAAACTATCTACAGTGTTATCTAAACCTGCGTGGTGCCACCGTTTTTGATCAACCCCCTCCCAGTCAATCAGTCGAGGCATTTATAGCGGAGCATTTCCGTGTCAATGCGCTTGTGCTTGCTAATCTCCATCTGGTTGCTTCAACCGTAATAAACAAATCTCTGATACAGAAGCCATGTCCGAACGACTAGGCAGCAACTTGCGAAGCGCCTTTGGCGCTGAGTAAGCAGGAAATGGGAAGTAAGGAGTTATGAAAGATGGTCATAAGAGCACACGTTGCACTCTTATGACCATCTTTCAGCTGATGGGGACAAAGGTTACAGCGCTACTGCTGCAATCCACTTACAACACGAGCATATTTTTCAGCAAGGGCCTGAGCCTGTTCATTTGAAACAGACTCAGCCACAACATGGAAGAGGGGACTATCGGCATCGGGCAGAACCAGTACCCACTCTTTTCCCAGATCGATCTTGATACCATCAATTGGCTTGGTACGACGTTCGCGATACTGCTCACTGAGAATACGCATTACTTTACCCTTGTGCTCCCATGGGCAGGTTACACGCGTACTGCTCATATAGTAAGCGGGCAGGTCATCCACCACCTCAGAGAGGCGCATATTGAAAGTTGCTAACAACTCCAGCAGTTTCGCAATAGCTAGCATCCCATCAAAGGCTGGTTGTAAGATGGGAAAGACAAATCCTCCCCGGCCATCGCCCACCAGGACCACTCCATCACGATTCGCAGCAGTCGTCAGAGCATGTGGTAACACCTTTGAGTGGTGAATATGGCCCTCATAGCGGTTGGCAATATGTTGCAATGCACTGGGTGCCGTCACAGGAGCAGCAACGGTACCATTGCGTGTATTCCGCAATAACAGACTCGTCATCACGGCCAGCATCTTCATGCCATCAAGAATGCGCCCACGATCATCGACAACTGAGATACGTTCACCACTTGGATCGATACGAATACCCATGTCAGTATTCAATGCAGAACTGATGGTCGCCAGACGTTTCATATCTTTGTTAAGTTCATCTAACGAACGAGCAGTCGGTACCTCATCGGTACTCGTGTTGAGTACAATCACTTCACAACCCAGGCGGTTGAAGATATTCGGCAGCAATTGCGTTGCGCTTCCGTGGGCATAATCGACCACAAGTTGGAACTTGTTCCGACGTACAACATCGTGATTGACCACCTTGTTAAATCCCTCAAGATAGCGACCAATCACATCAACATCCCTTAATACCTCAATTGCCCCAATTTCATCGAGATAGACACGACGAAAATCTTCACGGAAAAACAAGTTCTCGATTTTGCGCTCGGTGGTCTTGTGGATATCCAGACCATGCTGATCAAAGAACTTGATATCTATCACACGCTGATCATGGGGAGCTACACGCACATGGACTCCGCCAACGGCATCAGTAGTACGAATATAGTAGCGTGCTACAGGAATGGGTACTTGATTAATATCATAGACATTGATACCACCCGACGGGAGACCAGCATTGACTCCACGCTTAATCATTCGCGATGTACGATGTCCGTCACGATTGAGACAGACACTTGAACCTTTCGGCAAAATCGCACCATAGGCAGCACCAAGCTTGGTAGCAAACTCCGGCGTCAGATCAACATTTACTAATCCGCTCACCCCATAACGGCTAAACAGACCGCGCCGTCCCTGGGACCCCCAGATAATGCTGGTATTGACGACGGCCCCTGCCTCGATCTCCTTATCCCGCCAGATCTTGACATTTGGTTGGATAATCGCACCCTCATGAATGATCGAGTTATCACCGATAACCGATCCCTCAAACATGACAGCTTTACTCTTGATGCTGGTCGAAGAACCAACCAGGGCACCTCGTAACTCTGCACGTTCTCCAATGTACGAGTTATTCCAAACAATGCTCCGATCAACCTGCGCACGTTCATCTACAATAGTATAGTGGCCTATTGTGCTCGGCCCATGAATAATTGCACCAGCCCTGATCTTACAATCATGAGCCAGATAAAGAGGTCCATAGAGTTGGGCCTCCTCCGCAATTTCGACCCCTTCCTCACACCAGATGTTGTTCCCAATATTCTTTGCCGGAATCTCAATGTCCACAGATCCCTGCAAGGCGTCCGCGTTCGCACGCATATACTCACTCAGGTTGCCAACATCACACCAGTATCCCCTGGACGCAACATAACCATAAATGGGGTCGCCCTGTCTGAGCATCAAAGGGAAAAGTTCCTGACTAAAGTCAAACGATTTATTCTTCTCAAAGTACGAAAAAATCTTCGGGTCCAGAACATAAATGCCTGTATTAATGGTATCGCTGAACACCTCACCCCAGCTTGGCTTCTCAAGAAACTGGGTGATATGTCCATCTTCGTTGGTAATAATGACGCCGTACTCCAGAGGATTATAGACATGGGCAAGGAGAAGCGTCGCAAGCGATTTCTTCTCCTGATGATATTTAACGAGGTCGGTCAGGTTATAGTCGGTAAGAGCATCTCCACTAATTACGAGGAAAGGTTCCGTAAGATGCTCTTCCGCATTTTTGACGCTTCCCGCCGTTCCCAATGGGACATCTTCACGTGAATAGGTAATGCGCATACCAAGTTGTGAGCCATTGCCAAAGTAATCTTCGATATTACTCGCCAGGTACTGAACCGTCACAATGACCTCGGTGATGCCATGACGCTTCAACAGATTGAGGATATGCTCCATTACGGGTTTGCCGGCAATAGGAACCATGGGCTTGGGTCGTCGAATTGTCAATGGTCGCAGCCTCGATCCTTCCCCTCCGGCCATTACAACCGCTTTCATAGAGGCCTCCCTTGTGTAATAAGCAACGTGCAAGTTGCCTACCTTAACTATCGGTGGAAAGAAATACAAATAAGAGGACGGCGTAGCAATGCCACGCCGTCCCATCTGCTCCGCTATATTTATTTTACAACATCACTAAAGCTTGCTGCAAGGGAATTTCCCAAGACCCACAAGGAACGATGCCTTTTTCCCGATAAAGAAAGAAGTAGAATGGCATCTCCCCTTGCCGGTTCCAGTCCGACTACCAATCGCTTAAACGACCATGTTCTACGAGCCACCGGATAAAACGATGATAATTCGTCTCTTCGGTCGCCTTCTGCTCCTCGTATTCTTCCTGGAGTCGGATGAGTCGCTGAGCTTCCTCTACGGTGAAACCCTCATCCAGGAGGGCATCGATGAGCAGGTCAAGGTATTGTTGCTGTTGCTGCATATGAAAGTCCTCCTTCTTCTCGCCTTTGCATGTCTGTCTATACTTGATAAATGCGCATAAAGCATACGCACTCCACTCATTCTCTAACACTCGCCCCACGTGGCATCATAAAAATTCTTTCTGGAGACCCTCACGCCTTGTAACGGGATAGGTTCCTGACCTCCACGCAATTACAACAAAAGCACAACAGAGCAAACTCCTCAGAGTTGTCTTTGTGATTTGCAAACATGGATCATTCTACAATGTGGAGCGCGAGAGTAGCCCTTCTCTCGTTTCTGGCACTTCCCCTACTACCACCTTACATGCTACTATATTTAGTATAGCGTATAATGGAACCTTTTTGCCAGGATTCGTATCTCAACTTCTACGAAAAATGCTAAAGTGGTTATGTCAAAATATATCTTTCGGACTGTTTTAGCAAAATATCTCTGTCTTACCCAAAATTGGTAGGAGCTTGCAGCAGAATGAACAAAAGCATCCAGGAGCTAAGGAAGGAACACAGGGGTAGTTTGTTCCTTCACTCTCAGCTAGCTCCCCAGGTCTCGTTACGAATATGACGCTTTATCTCCTCTTCATTATCATAAAAGTAACTGATAGCATCATAAACCTGGGCCAAAGACAGGCGCTGACTATCAGCAATTTCTTCGGGGTCCTGTCCTCCCTGGAACAGCAAAATGATATGACGGACACCAGTACGTGTCCCCTCTACAATAGGCTCGCCGCCGTAGATGCTTGAATCATGGATAATGTAAGGATGGGCAGTACGTTCAATAGCCATACAAACCCCTTTCTGGGGACCCGTCTCGCTTTAGGGAACGGGAGGAAAGAAAGGTACCCACAGGTAAGCACCCTACTCTCAGATCACTTTCTCGCAAGTGTAGTTGTAGCATACCACGAGCGTCAACCTCCACCAGGCTTTCAGGCTTTCGGGTGAACATTCCCGCCTGATACGGACTACAACGGTAAAATTTCACACAATTTTCACAATCCACAATTCCCCTGGATTAGCCTCTCAAGCCATTTCACAGCAATTTTTTTACATTGCGCAAAACTAATTTTTCAGAAAAGCTTGACAACTGCTTAAATACAAGTTACAATACCGTCATCGAAAGGAGGTGGTGTGTAATGGATCAATGTAGTCGCTGCACAGGCAGTGTAGGTGATTTTCACACCTTCCAGACAAGAGGGGTTCTGCTGTAGGTTTACCTCTCGTGTCATCTGACTTCCAGGTCAGATGAGAGTTGAAAAACACACAAGGCTGGTAGTTAGCACATTTCTTACCTGTCTGTGCAGTACCTCAGAGCAAAAGCGAATTTTTTGTTTGCATTTGCTCTGGCTTTTGCATGTTTTCTTCTTCTCATTCGTTTTGCTCATCACTGACCATATTACCTCCGCCCGTCGAAGAGCGGGAATTTGCTAAACCAAAACCAGAATAGTACGAGTCTACTTCATACACTTTGTGAGATAATACTAGCTAGAAGTGGTAGAGCTTGAACGAGCAGAGAAGTTACGTCCAGACACTTCAATATCGAAACATTACAAAATCGACTAGACACTCAGTTTTTCGGCATTGGAAATCGTTTAGTATTTTTGCCGATTGTAAATTCAACGAATACGTTGGCGATGCAACTGGCTCAGGATGAGCCAGAAGAGGGGGTGGTGGTACTTACTGATAGTCAAACCTCTGGTAAGGGACGACTAGGGCGACGCTGGGTAGATATGTCCGGGTGCAATGTCCTCTCATCTACCGTGCTCCGACCACAGTTTCCACCCTACTTTTTGGTCATGATGGCCTCACTAGCAGTCGTTGATGCGATTGCCGACTCCTGTGGAGTCACCGCGACCATTAAGTGGCCCAACGATGTTCTCATTAGAGACCGCAAGGTCGCAGGCATCCTGATTGAAACCAGACATGACCACACTGGTCAGATGGTAGCCATTGTAGGTATCGGCATCAATGTAAATGGTGACTTCTCACAACTTATGGTGTATGAGTCCAAGCCACTACAAGAGTTAGTCACGACTGCCACAACGCTCCAGACCACTTGCGGTCATGTGGTAAGCCGTGAAACGTTGACCGCTTATTTGCTGCAACATTTGGAGAAACATTATCTCTCATTGCAACAAGAAGCGCAAAATCCCGTAGCTAATGGCTCCATTTCTCGGATGATACAGAGAGAAATGGCGTAGCCGACTATCCACACTTAATCGTACTATTCAAGTACGACAAGGTGGTACGATCCTCAGTGGCATCGCTGAAGATGTGAATGAAACCGGAGAGCTGTTACTCCGCTGTCATTCAGGTGAACGGATCAGTATTACCTGGGGGGATGTTGGATATCCCACAGAGTAACTGGTACGATAAAATGTATTGGATTGGGAGGAGAGTACCTCCACCAAACAACAAGGGGAAACAGAAGATGGAGACACAGGACACATTCCTCACAAACGACGGACGACAACGCGCAATTAACCAACTGGAGTTCTTACGTACAATCAAGCGGCCAGAAGTTGCACAATACCTTCATGATGCCAAGGAAGCGGGCGATGTAATCGATAATGCAGCTTATGAGGATGCAAAGAACGAGCAGGCCCGCTTAGAAGGACGCATCATGGAGTTGGAGCAACTCCTGGCAAAAGCCAAACTGATTGATAACGTACGCACAGATATGGTTTCGCTCGGTTCCATTGTCCATCTCCGCACAAGCGATAATCGCGAATATCACTATACGCTGGTGGGAGCATTTGAAGCCAATCCCAGTGCCGGGCGTATCTCCAATAAATCACCCGTAGGCAGAGCACTACTGGGACATAAACCTGGTGATCTTATTATCGTCTCGACACCCGGTGGCGTGAAGGAGTATACCATTCTCTCTATCGAGTAAGAAATTCTCCTGAACTAACAGCATTCAAGCGACCCATGGCCCATTTGTAGAGGCTTCACGGGTCGTTTTTTTGTGGGTAAAAGTGCGGGTTCCACGAAATATGGGTATCCTGTCTACCCAGCTAATCAAAACAATGTTACAATGGTTGGCACGATGTGCCGAGGAACAAGAAAAAGCATGCGACGACTTACCTACCAGATCAATATGCTGCTCGGCACAATTTGTTGGAGGAAAAGAAGAACGACTTATGGCTGACGAACGGGAGATACGACTACAGCGTTTGCATGCATTGCGGGAACAAGGTATTAATCCCTACCCCAATTATGCAGAGCGTACACATACTATTACTGAGGTCCTACAGCATTTTGATGAACTAGCGGGGCCAGAAGGTTCCTATACACTGGTTGGCCGCATTCGCCTGATGCGTGAGATGGGCAAGGCGGCTTTCGCTAAACTCGAGGATGGAACAGGCAGCGTCCAGGTCTACTTCCGCATCAATGATGTGGGAGCAGATGCATATCGTACTATCAAACTCTTAGATCTGGGCGATTTTATACAGGCTACAGGCTTCTTATTTGTGACTCGTACGGGAGAGCGTACACTACATGTACTCAGCTATCGCATTCTTGCCAAGGGCTTACGTCCTCTCCCAGAGAAGTTTCACGGGTTAGAAGACAAGGAAATCCGTCAGCGCAAGCGCTACCTCGATTTGATCGCCAATGGCGATGAGATCAAGCAGGTATTTATTACGCGCAGCCGGATGATTACGGCTATGCGCCGCTACCTGGATGAGCATGGCTTCTATGAGGTTGAGACACCCATTCTACAACCACTTTACGGTGGTGCAACGGCACGTCCCTTTATCACATATCATAATACTCTGGAACGCAATCTCTATCTACGTATCGCAGTAGAATTATACCTTAAGCGTTTAATTGTGGGCGGCATTGAGCGGGTTTATGAAATAGGACGATATTTCCGCAATGAGGGGATTGATCGTAGCCATAACCCTGAATTTACCGTGATGGAATGCTATCAAGCGTATGCAGACTATAATGATATGATGAAACTGGTTGAAGAGATGGTTGCTTTCATCGCACAAGAAGTTCAGGGATCACCACGTATTAGCTACCAGGGTACAGAGATTGATCTGACGCCACCCTGGCCACGCATTCCTCTGCTCGACGCTATTGCTGAATATACAGGCATTGATGTCAATCGCTATCCCGACAAGGAGAGTCTGGCTGCACAGATGCGAGCACAAGGTTACGAGGCCGATCCTAAGTTGGGGCGTGGTCGTTTGATCGATGATCTGAAGAGTACCATATTCCGTCAGGGTATTCCATCTTTACGTCAGGCACTCTTTTTGACCGACTATCCATTAGATATCTCACCGCTAGCTAAGCAGCATCGAGCAACAGAGGGACTTGTTGAACGCTTCCAGCCGTTTATCGGTGGGCTAGAGATCGGCAACGCCTTCACAGAACTCAATGATCCACTTGATCAACGTGCCCGCTTTGAAGATCAGATGCGTCAACGCACCCAGGGCGATGATGAGGCTCAGGTCCTCGACGAAGATTTCCTGGAGGCAATGGAGGTGGGTATGCCTCCTACGGGTGGTATTGGCATCGGCATTGATCGCCTGGCCATGTTGATGGCTGATCAGGAGTCGATTCGTGATGTGATTCTCTTCCCCACCATGCGTAAAACTGCGGAAGAGATGCAAGGGGAATAAGGCTCTCTTAGCCAATGGTCTGGTACATCTTCTCTGGGTTTTTCAGGACGTAACGCCTCAGAGTCTCTTGTTCTGATTCCTCAGCGCCTGAGGCGCATCGCAAGTTGTTTTATGGCCGGTGGCAGAATTTGCGGCGCAAATTCTGCCACCGGCCTAATATGAGCGAGCCACCGCAGGTGGTGAGGAGATCAGAGAGATTCAGGATATCGGCAAGAGAGATAGGTGAAAAACACATGCCATTAAATCTAGCACAACACATTCTCGATCTCATCTTCCCTCCCCAATGCGCTTCCTGCAAATCTCACGGTTATCTTCTCTGTCCTGCCTGTCAGGCAAACATTCACCCTCTACCCCCTCCACGCTGTCGCCACTGCTATGCTCAACTCACTTCCTCTGGTCTCTGTATCACCTGCCAACGACATCCCTTACAAATAAGTGGACTACGCGCCGTGAGTACATATGAAGAACCACTACGTAGCTGTATTCATGCACTCAAATACAACGGAAACAAGCGATTAGCTGAACCGCTGGGATCACTGCTTGCTCAGGTTTTCCACACACAGAGAATGCAAGCGGATATCATCCTCTCTGTCCCATTACATAGTGAACGACAACAACAGCGTGGCTATAATCATGCCACCTTACTGGCTCAGGTTTGCTCTACGCTGGTCGGTATTCCTCTCCAGGAGAAGATCCTGGTACGCCATCGTGCAACATCAGCTCAGGTAGGATTAGGGCCTCATGCGCGCCAACAAAACGTGGCAGGTGCCTTCCTCTATATACCCACAGGTACAATCCAGACGCTCTCCAGACGCCACATACTTCTCATCGATGATGTTTATACCACTGGAGCAACATTAGAGGCATGCGCCGCTCCACTATTTGCGGCTGGCGCTGCATCGGTCTGGGGTCTGGTACTGACAAGACCAGCATAGGGAAAATACCTTCCACCAATTGACATTCTACAAGAGATTTATCTGTGGGTGTGTTATAATAACACACACAAGAATCATAATATACACTGAATAACAAGTAGCACTGATGCCTGTTAACAAAGCAATCAGAAGTCTATTTGTGCCTGACTGACCTACCACTAGTAGAGAGGGGCCTTCATGTCAAATAGTGGGAAATGGCTCAAAACGAGTCTATTCTGGCTCCTGATTTTGCTGGCTGTCGTTATGGTCGCTGTTTTCGTCTTCCATCCACAATCTGACACGCAATCGGTCAATGTGTCCACCATTCTCAACCACATCAAAACGGATATGGATAAAAACCAACTGGACACGCTTACCATCTCAAGTAATACACTCACGCTGATAAGGGGAAAAGGATCAGAAGCCCCCCAGGAAACAGCAACAGTTAATGACAGCTTCGATATCACGAGAGTCCTCAAAGATAACAACATTGATTATTCAAATAACAACTTACTAGTATTGCAATATGAGGGTCCCAACCTACTCTGGGGCTGGCTTGGTGCCCTGGGTGGGCTTATTCCATTCCTTCTTCTTGGTGCACTCCTGATCTTTATGTTGCGTCAGGCCCAGGGAAGTAATAATCAGGCAATGTCGTTTGGCAAGAGTCGAGCACGTATGTTCATGGGTAACAAACCAACAGTGACCTTCGCTGATGTAGCAGGGGTCGAGGAAGCCAAAGAGGAACTACAAGAGATCGTTGAGTTTCTCAAGTATCCTGAAAAGTTCATCACCCTGGGTGCACGTATCCCCAAAGGGCTTCTGCTTGTTGGTCCTCCAGGAACGGGCAAAACGCTTATTTCACGTGCAGTAGCAGGTGAAGCTGGAGTACCATTCTTTAGCATTAGTGGCTCCGAGTTCGTCGAGATGTTTGTAGGTGTGGGGGCAAGTCGTGTTCGTGATCTCTTTGATCAAGCAAAACGAAATAGTCCCTGTATTGTCTTCGTCGATGAAATTGATGCAGTTGGCCGCCAGCGCGGTGCGGGTCTGGGAGGATCACATGATGAACGAGAGCAAACATTGAACCAGATCCTGGTGGAGATGGATGGCTTCGATACGAGCACGAATGTTATTGTGATTGCAGCCACCAACCGTCCCGATGTCCTTGATCCCGCATTGCTGCGCCCCGGTCGTTTTGATCGACAGGTAGTACTTGATCGTCCCGATATTCGTGGCCGTATCGCCATACTCCAGGTTCATGCGAAGGGCAAGCCATTAGAAGTCAGCATCTCGCTGGAAACCCTGGCCAGGCAAACTCCTGGCTTCTCTGGAGCGGACCTCTCCAATCTGCTCAATGAGGCCGCTATCCTGGCAGCACGGCGCAATAAACGTAAGATTGGGATAAGCGAACTTGAGGAGGCTATCGACCGCGTAATAGCCGGTCCAGCCCGAAAAAGTCGCATTATCAGCGAGCGTGAGAAGGCCATCACAGCATATCATGAAGTGGGCCATGCCCTGGTTGCACGTATGTTGCCCAATACCGATCCTGTTCACAAGGTATCAATCGTGGCACGTGGTCAGGCCGGCGGTTTCACAACATTACTCCCAACCGAGGATCGCTACCTGTGGAGCAAGTTGCAATTTGAAGATATGCTTGCTTATGCTTTGGGTGGTCATGTTGCCGAACTCATCATTTTCGGCGATGTTACCACGGGCGCATCAAACGACATAGAACGGGTCACTGCGATTGCACGCTCAATGGTCACCGAGTATGGGATGAGTAGCCGCATTGGTCCGATGGCGCTGGGACATAAAGATGAGTTGGTGTTCCTGGGTCGTGACTTCGGCGAACAGCGCAACTATAGTGAACAAACGGCCCGTGAAATAGACGAAGAGATACGTCGTATTATCCAGGAGGCCTTTGATAAAGCATATAATGTACTGCTACAAAACAAGACCCGCTTGATCATGATCAGTGAGCGCTTAATTAAAGAGGAAACCTTAGAGGGAACGCTTTTTGAATTGCTCTTTAATCAGCAAATCAATGATGAACAGTATGAATCCCCCTCAATTTTTGCAGGTGGACCTGCTGTTTATGCGACGGACAATAGCCAGTTGAAAAGTCTGCCCTCCCCTAAGGTTTCCTATCCGATGCCGCCACAGTTACAGCCACCATATAATGGCGAGACGAATACCTGACCTCAGTGAGGATTTCGGCTGTTTCTATGTAAAAGAGACAATAAGGAGGAGGTATCAGTGACCGAACGATTTCGAGAAGTTGACAACTGCGTTACCGCTCCCCTGGGTTTCCGCGCTGGTACGCTGAGCTGTGGCATTAAAGCAGATGCCTCTATTCCAGATCTGGCTATTTTAGCTTCCGACGTTCCCTGTGTTACAGCTGGCACATTTACGATCAGTAGCACACGTGCTGCACCTGTACTGGTCTGCCAGGAACGCCTCAAGAGCGGCATAGCACAGGCGATTATTGTGAACAGCGGCAATGCCAATTGTGCTACCGGCGACCTGGGTTTGCTCAACGCATACCGCATGACTGAGTTTGCCGCAGCACGATTAAAGATTGAGAACGAAATGGTTCTCTGTTCTTCCACCGGTATCATTGGCCGCCAACTGCCAATAGAGAAAATTGCGGCAGGTGCGCAGCAGATCGAACTGAGCAGAGAACAGGGCAATGCCTTCTCTGAAGCTATCATGACGACGGATACCTATCCGAAACGGATGGCACTGGAGTTTCAGATTGATGGACACACGGTACGCCTGGGAGGAACAACAAAAGGCGCGGGTATGATCTACCCAAATATGGCAACCATGCTTTGCTACCTGACAACAGACGCCGCCATTGAATTGGCATGGCTGCAACACGAGCTACGTGCAGCAGTCAACGATACATTCAATATGATCTCCATGGACGGCGACATGTCCACCAATGATACCTGCATTCTCTTTGCCAATGGACTGGCAGGCAATACACCTATCAACACACAACACCCAGAAGCAGGCATATTCCGCGAGGCACTGCGCTACCTGATGGAATATCTGGCACGAGAGATGGCCCGCGACGGCGAGGGTGCAACAAAACTGATGATTGTGCATGTACACGGCGCACACGATAAAGCCGATGCGGTCAAGGCTGCACGCTCCGTAACACTCTCTCCGCTGTGGCAGTGTGCCCTGGCAGGTAGTGATCCCAACTGGGGACGAATCGTCGCAGCACTAGGAGCCAGTGGTTGCGCCCTACAACAGGATAGCTATGATATTTCCATTGGAGATATACTGGTAACAAAGCAGGGTATGGCTGCACACTACGACCAGGAACAGGCAAGAGCTGCGATGATCGGCAAGGAGGTCACGATTACGATTGATCTTCATCTCGGTGAGGGTCAGGCTACAGCATGGGGCTGCGATCTGACCCATGGTTACATTGACGAGAACACATTGTATACACGTTAGAATAGAAACATGGTACATCGTCGTACCTGTAAAGGAGAAACAGCATGACAGCAACAGAGTTAAACAAACGTGATTGGGTTGCACTTGAACACCAATATTATCAGGGAACCTTTAAACGACAGCCTCTCACGCTTGTACATGGAAAAGGACCTCGTGTGTGGGATAGCGACGGGAAAGTGTACCTTGACTTTGTCGCTGGTATTGCCGTCAACGTCCTGGGCCACTGCCATCCCGCTATCATCGAGGCGGTACAACAGCAGGTTACACAGCTTATCCATGTCTCTAACCTGTACTACAACACACGACAGATTGAACTGGCGGAATTACTCGGTATACAAAGCAACGGCATGCGCTCATTCTTCTCCAATAGTGGTGCTGAGGCAAACGAAGGGGCCATCAAGCTTACACGTAAGTATGGTCGTCTGCATCGCCATGGCGCATATGAAATTATCAGTATGGATGGAAGCTTCCATGGGCGTACCCTTGCTACCACCGCTGCAACCGGTCAGGCCTCTTACCAGGCCACATGGGTTCCCCTGCCCGATGGCTTCAAACAGGTGCCATTTAACAATCTACAGGCGATTAAGGATGCGACAAGTGAAAAGACAGCGGGTATTCTGGTCGAGCCAGTTCAAGGTGAGGGTGGCATCTGGCCTGCCAGCAAGGAGTTTATGCAAGGTTTGCGAGAGTGGTGCGATGAGCAGAATCTTGTCTTGATCTGTGACGAGGTACAGGCAGGTATGGGACGCACAGGCAAGTTCTTTAGTTCAGACCACTATGTCAAACCAGATATTATAACGATGGCAAAGGGACTGGCTGGCGGTGTTCCCATCGGGGCTATGCTTACAGGTTCACGTACAGACATCTTTGTTCCTGGTGACCACGGTACCACCTTTGGTGGGAACCCCATAGCCTGTGCCGCTGGTATCGCTACTATTCGCACAATTCTTGAAGAGAACCTGTTGGAAAACGCCACAAAGATGGGTGAATATTGGTCTGGTAAGCTAGGGACACTCTGTGCAAAATATCACTTCATAGATAGCCCTCGTGGTCTTGGCCTGATGCGTGCAGTCAATGTCAAACACGATCTGGCTCCTGTGATTGTTCAGCAAGCATTGGAACATGGCCTGTTGCTAAACAGCACAGGACCCAGCACTCTGCGCATGATTCCATCACTGATCTTGACAACCAGCGATATCGACGAGGCCACTGAGTTGCTGGATTGTGCGCTGGCAGATGTGGCTAAATTGCCCATTGCCAACGCTTAATATCCATTTGTGCAAGGAGGATGCGTCAAGGGATAAACCTCAGCGACTTTGCATCCTCCTGAACAGGATGTCGCTACTGCCAACAGTCTCCAGTTGGAATGGTGCCAGACTGGTACGCGTTTCCTGTGTAATAGTTTTCAGACTTCGAGTCATAGTCATAACATTCTGAGAAAATCCATTGACCAGCCGCGAGAGTTCCTGGATCTGTGCACTGGTTATATCAGCGGAAGAGCTGGACATTTCTCTCATATTAGTATTTGTGGAGAGCTGCTTCAGAACAGCATCCAGTTCAGCAAGATCTTTGCTTGTATGATCAGGCATGGTTTGTATGTTCTGGGCGATCTGCGTTAACATTGTCTCCAGCGTTCGCAGTTGTTGCGCCTGTGTGAGAGCATCAGTAGCATGTATATCAGTGGTGATTTGTTGACATAATTGTTGGGATTGGTGGATCAAGTTCAAGATGGTAGGAAGACTGCGATGGGCAGTCTCATGACTCATTTTTTGCATATACCCACGCGCAAGATGTATTTGTGCAATAACTGCTGCATAATCTCCCGTAATCTCTTCTTTGCCCGTAAGGGAGTGACCATTCGCAAGCGATGAAGTTGCTATAACTCGTCCTCGCAAAATCGTATTAACAGCTTGAACAAATGTATCAGTATGCTCAACTCCCTGGCGTGCAATCACGTCTAATTGCTCAACAGTAGCCTGGGTACGCAACACAAAGCGACGAAAACGCCCTATAGTGAAATTAAACGCATTCGCTAACATTCCAATAGGATCGTTATTCACAGCAGCACTAATACGCATCTCACCGCCATTTGCTACACGCAAATCAGCGAAAAGCCGTTCAGTCGCATTAACCAGTGCGTCACGCTGGACACGAGTCTCCTCCAACAACCCTACAATAGTATCCAGCATAGTATTCACAGATGTCGAGACTTCCGCAATTTCGTCTCCTCCTTCTACCGCCACACGCGCATGAACCTGCCCTTCCTTGACGAAATGAACAACTCCACGCAAATCATGCAACCGAGGTATCAGCGTATTAGAGACAAGCCAACCAATTACGCCAATAGCAAAAAAAACAAATAGGGCCGCCACGAGCGTCATAATGAGCAGGTTCTGCGCCTCAATATTGGTGGCATCACGCACGGAGTGAACAAGGTCTCCATCAAATTGGATAAGCGTACGCAAAGCACTAAGCCCATCTGCCTCGGTTGGCTCTCCTTGTACATGCAGCAAGGTCTGCGCATTCAACAAGTGACCTGCTAGAATATCCTGAAGAATTTGATCTTGAGCCATTTGATAGACCCGCCATGTTCTTAAAGCACTGTTGGCAAAAGAACGTTGTTGCGCTGTCTGGACTATATGACCCGCATCAGTAAAGAGGGCTACCTGTTCTGGATGCTGATCAAGGAGGTCATGCTGTACATAGCTAATAAGAATGGTATTGTAACGTGTCGCAAGATTCTGCAGTGCACTCTGGTCGGCAACTAACGTCGTGTGTGGAACACCGACTGTAGCATCATTCAGCGTGGTATGCAACTTGGAGTCCATAAGTTGAAGGAAACTCCCACCTGATGTGAGAGCAGCATAGGTATTGAAGAAGTTTTGGTAGAAATCAGATTCTTTATTCAGCAACTGCATACTCTGAAAGCCAATGATACCAGATACCGAGGCCGCAATCAGTGCTGGGATGATAAACCCCAGGATTAATCGCTGCGTTATAGATAATTTGAGTAGTGGATTGATTTGTGTACGACTGGTGATATCTCTCTTCAGTGATTGAAAGTTCTCATACGGGATAGAAGATAGAGAATCAGCTGATTGGTGATTAGAAAATTTCACGAGTGAGAGCCTCACTTTCATACCAAGATTGGATTTTCCCCGGTACTATTCCTATAGAAACTTGCCCCGGTGATGTCGACGCATCGCTCAATAGGCCAGCGCTGGTCAACCTCATCGCGTTCCTCTCTATTTCTGCTTTTAATGAGAGTTCCTTCATGTCATTAATTGGTATATAGCCCATCTGTCTGGCAAGCTGTTGTATAGCAGGAGTCATCATAAAATTGAGGAAGGAAGTAACCTCAGCATTTCCCAGACCCAGAGTATACATATGCTCGTACCCCCAAAAGGTATAACTCCCAGACTCAATATTTTCTGCCGTTGCCGCTTTGCCATCAATAGCAATCGTATGCAAGCTGGAATCCAGCACAGAGAGGGCAAGATAACCAATAGCACCAGGAGTATTGGCAACCCTGTCATGCACCAATTTGGATGAGTCTGAGGCAAGTAGTGTACCACTTTCTTCCAATCCACCCAGGACATATTTGCGGAACGTAGCACGTGTACCGGAGGTAGCCGTTCGTATAATCGGCACAATAGGCAAATCAGGACCACCAACCTGCTGCCAGTTACGGATTTTGCCTGTTGAAAAAATATCGATGATTTGCTGATGTGTCAGTGATGTAATGGGAATCCCCCGTCCAACAACTATTGCAAAAGGTATTGCACAAATAAGGTGATCCGTTAAGTTCGGATCAGAGTAGGTAGCAGGATCTGCATAAAGATCTGAGTCACCAATATCGGTCCGATGATTACTAACTGCATCCAGGCCGGCGACACTCCCGCCTCCCTGCACGGTAACCTGAACCTGTGTATACTGCTTCTGAAATAAAGAGGCAGCGGCAGCAGCTAGCGGCTGAAGTGCCGTTGAGCCAACCACGACTAGCTTTCCTTGTATAGTTCCCGTCCCAGTACTCCCTGCGCAGCCACTGAGCAGTAAGGCAACCATCAAACTAAGATTCAGGGTCAGCACTACTGGATAATACCATATCTGAAAAAAGCGGTGCCAGGATAGTACACCCTTTGGAATAATTGGAGCTTGCCAGGTCACAAAAGGCCTCCTTCCACATATACACGGATATAAGAATTTTACGTCGAATATACCACATGACCAAATTGAATTTGTATCAATGAATTTACATCCAATGATATATTATATAAAAGTACTTGTCAACTTTAAACAGTATCTTTTATACTTTTCAGCTAAGATACCTTATAAACTACAAAATACTTCTTCTATCTTACTAACCCTCAAAAATGGTAGACATTCTGCGTATGGCATTTGCTAAAACAATGAGGGAACACAGATTTATACTCTTAAAATATTGCTAACCATGCAAAAGTTGTAGTAACTCCTCTTCTAACTGTAACCATACTTGCTGCTCGGCTTGCGAAAGGGTGAGAGACCGCTGATTTCTTGTCGCCTGGATCATCGTATTCGCCACACGTTTGCGGAAGGAGGAAATGTAGGGTAACTGTACATTAGAGGGAGGAATCATACCTAACTCGATATTGTGTAGTTCATGAAAAGCGTCTGCTTCGAAAGCTAATGAGAGCAGTTCTGTATAATTTTGCAAGAGTACTTGTCGAGATGTGAGAAAATAATGGGGTTGTGTGCTGGAAGCCAGCAGGCATCCAGCAATAAGATTTGCACGCATAATAGGATAGGCTATCGCGCTCTGTTCCCATCCCATCCAATGAGCAGGAAATGGATGGGGACCTTCCTCACGACTGTGGATTACACGATAATGACCCGTAGAAACGACATAGCCCGCCAAAGACTCTGCACCCAGGAACAATGCCTTCTGCTCTAACTCTCTATCTAACATAGCAGTTCCTCGCCCCATGCACTCATACAAACTGTGAATTTTGCCATTGCTGCCAGGATACATACATCGCACAACGGTGATCTCCATACCTACACGGTTCGGATCAAGTTGTGTCAATGCCTGTAGCAAGATCAGATCACAGAGAGAACTCATATGTAATGCTTTAGGAAGCGTACAATGATCATGCAAGACACGAGCATAGAAAGTGGATGGTATTGCTTGTGCCACATCATTGACATCTACTGACTCTGTCAAGAATTTCTCGAACTCTTTTGGGATTAACGCTAGAAAAGCCTTACGCTGTTCAGGTAAGGCACTGAGAAGTTGGCGCAGATTTTGCACACGTGGCCTGGATTCGCCACTTACCCAACGCGTCAAGGTGATAGGGCTTACACCCACTTCATTAGCAACACGTTGCCTCTCCTGAGGATCACTTATGATCTTTCCTAACAGTTCCTGCCATTTGTACGAGTCATCCACATTACTTACTGCTTTCTAAAATAATTTTCACTCTATTTTCATGTATATCGTTATGCACGTTTCTTCATAATAACAGCTAGCCTCTACATAGGTCAACAGTTTCGGGACCCCTCAGCTTCCGCTAAATTTGGGGGTACGCTGCTGCAAAAATGCCATCACTCCCTCATGGTGGTCTGCCGTCCCAATTGCAATATCCTGTTGCTTACCCTCAAAATCAAGCGACATTTGCAGGTCACTTTCAAGTGACTTATAGATTAGTTCTTTTATTAGCCCATAAGCACGCGTTGGCCCATTCGCTAAGCGCTGAGCCAGAGCAGCGGTGGCAGCCTCAAACTCTTCTGTTGGCACACATTTGTTGACCAATCCAATACGCTCGGCCTCTGGCCCACTCACCTCATCAGCCAGCATTGCCAGTTCCATAGCTTTTCCCAGTCCGACGAGTCGTGGCAAGAAGTAACCACCACCACCATCGGGCACGAGTCCGATTCGAACAAAGGCCTGGATGAAGCGAGCATTGTCAGCGGCAATACGCAAATCACATGCAAGTGCCACATTACAAGAAATGCCTGCGGCCACACCCCGGATAGCAGCAATAACAGGCTTGGGCATCTCACGAATAAGCAGGAGAAGACGATGATACTCTGCCAGATGGTCACTGACTTTCATGGGTTCGTTACTGGTTTGTGTGGCTGAGAAACTGGAAAGATCTTGTCCGGAGCCAAAAGCTCTTCCAGCTCCTGTGATCACCACACAACGAATAGTATCATCATTGGCAGCAGCTTCAACGGCCTCGGTAAGCTCTTGTAACATAAGGTCATTGAAGGCATTCAACACCTTCGGACGATTCATTATAATCAGTAACAACGGCTTCGTCCTGTTGAACAAGCAGATGCTGGAAATCAGTTTTCATCAAGCACGACCTTTCAAAACGTCTTCAGAGCATGTCAATTCCTGTGTTCCTTAACTAGTTCCTCTACAGTTTCGGCATATCGAGCATTAAGACTTCGAGTGCAAGACGCACACTTACATTTTGCTCTATCGCCTCCATCGTCCGCAGGAGAGTTCTGACCATACGTTCGGCCTCAGCCGAGCCAATTTTGTTGGCTTGAACCTTCAGAATATTACGCATATCTACATTCACGGTCAAATCAAGACAATTGTTCGCAGCCAGAACCATATCACGCCACCAGAGTAGCCATAACTCTAGCAAAGCATTCAATTTTTCCGTGTCTGTGCTCAGGCGCTGCACCATCTCAAAACGCTGTACTTTGTTAACTGCCAGTAACTTCGACAGCTGATCCAACTGTGCCTTACGCTCTGTAAGCAGATCCTCGTCTTCGACGGCTTGTACTGCCCAACCCATACGCCCTGCCGCCAGAGAAGCAATCAAACCAGCCTCTTGAGGCTCCACCTCCCAATACTGCTCTAAAGCTGTCTTAACCTGAGCAGTGGTGAGCAATTGCATAGGGATTTGCTGTACACGTGAAAGAATCGTTGGTAGAAGCAGACCAGCATCAGGAACGGTGAGAAGCAGCACAACATCTGGTTCTGGCTCTTCCAGGGTCTTCAACAGACAGTTAGCAGCTTGCAGATTCATTTCGTGCGCATCCTGGATGATGAAAATATTGCGCCGCCCTTCCAATGTTCTGCGTGCTGAGTCAGCCTGGAGTGTACGTATTTGCTCAATAAGGATAAATTGTTTCTCAGGCGGTTTTGCGACCACGTGGATATCTGGATGATTTCCATGCAAGACTTTGCGACATGAGAGACAAACATTGCAAGGATTTTGTGGCGTGGCATGTGGATCAGGACCACCCGTACAGAGCAATGTTTGTGCGAAACGGCGAGCAAGCAGTGTTTTACCAATATGTTGCGCACCAGTGAACAGGTAAGCATGGCGTACTTGCTGTGCTGCAATGGTACGACATAGCATGTCTATGCAGCGTTCGTGGCCGACGATATCCCAGCCTTGTGATTGTATCTGATGGGTTACCATGCAGATATGGTAGCAGAAACGCTAAGCAATAGCAAGACAGAAGCTCTTCAGGCTTGACCGAAAGGAATTTTGGCTATCAGGGCAGCCAGATACTACTCTACAACCCCGCAGCCCTTCAATGCCTCAACCAGCGTAAAAATTGAAGGGTAGCGCAAGTCAGGCTGAAGATCCAGAGCACAGAGTAATACCTGCTCAAGAGCCAATGGCATTCGGCTATAGAGAAGGCGTGGGGGTATTAGTTCAAGACCATCGCTTTTATTCAGTTCCTGCAAATCCACAGAGGATATGCCCTCTATCTTAAGAGAAGTACCTCGTTGTGCAGCACGCAGTCTACGCGCTGCCGCTATGGGAGCATAGCGTGTCAACAGTAAATAAAGTATTGCCCCTAAAGAATAAACATCTGAACGCTCATCACACACACCACCGAGCATCTCCGGTGCCACAAATGCGCTCTGTAAAGAAGCTTTAGTTCTAGGAAATACCTGAGCTGGGAACGAAGAGGTGACGCGACCCATTGAGGGCAGGTGCCAGAAACGAGGAGCGGGCGGCCACGAAACGAGGAGTACCGGTGCCCACGCAGCTGCTCCTCCACTATCAACTAGCACGATAGCCGGGTTCAGGTCTCCTAGCACAAGACCCAGGCCATGCAAACGTATTACAACCTCGCACAGTTGCATACCCCAATTTAGTGCGGTTTCTTTACTCAACCATGAAGGCCACGAATGCTGACTTAGTAACAATTCTGCCAACGTTACCGCTACGGCTGGTTGCACGCCTTTGACACCACGCAGTTGCATAATAAGATAATGTCGCTCTCCCTCAACCCACACACGATCTCCTACAGAGGGCAAGTGAGGAGAGCCAAGTAGTATTGGTGAGACAAATTCCTCAAATGCTACAGCTTTGATTTGCTCACGTACACTGGGAGATAGATCCGTCAGGACCAGCTCACGAATGGCAACCAATGGCTCGGACGCTGCATTGGCACGTACTGCAGCAGAATGAGGGGATTGCTGAAACACACGTCTCCCCAGATATAAGTTGAGTCGGGGACGCTGGTAAAGCTGTTGCACAATGCGGTAGCGCCCACCAAGAATGATATCGCCTTTTTCTAGAGCCGCACTCTCGTCGCTCACTTTCTTATCCATAAAAATCCTTTCTGGGGACCATCCCTTTTAAGCTCAGCATCCACCCAGAATATTTTAACCCACAAGGCTATCATCTTACTTAACGAATGGTTTTGCATGGTTTAACAACAGCTGCGGTTATCGGTTGACATTTTAGCACAAAATATAGTAGGATACTCATAAAGTACCAGGTAAGGCCAACTTTACTCGGACAACCTGCATGGGTTTAAGAGTTCCCAACCAAAAATGCTCCCATCTGCGGGCGGTTTTCCTCCCTCAGACAACTGGGCATGGATGGTTCCCGGAAAGGAGTTTTATGGCAACCAACCATGAAAGAAAACACCGCCGCTGGATTCTTCTATTCCTACTCGTTCCTTTCTTCACTTTACTCTGGCCTCCTTTCTACAATACGACAGATCCAGAGTTATTCGGTATCCCTTTCTTCTATTGGTTCCAACTTGCCTGGATTATTATCACCGCCATTATCACGGCTACGCTCTACTTTTTGGGAGTTTAACAGTGATTGGCTTTATCGCAGTCCAGCGGTGCCAGGGAAGGACGCATTGCAATGAGCATGGATGACGAATTATCCGCAGAATTGACGGAAGCAGGTAGCGATGAACTACTCTCAGATGACAATTTACGCCTTCCAGAGAGCGCCAATACCCTTGTACGTCTCCATGCCATACGTTCATGGCTCACACGCCGTCAACGCGAAACAAGTATCGAGATAGGAGAAGCAGCACTCTCTCTCCAACAACTCTCCCAGGAGGAGCCGCAAGGGACACGACTTCGCCGTAGTAAACATCAGGACCTCATAGGGCGCATACAGTATATGCAACGTACTCTCCAGGAAGCACAACAACGGCTGAATGCTTATGAAGAAGCTGAAGCACTCTTCGAGGAATGCGTTACTCACACAACCACCGGTGAACGTGTTCTCGTTGAGTACTACCTTTCACTGGATGAACTGTTGCAAAATGGCCCGGAGACCCACGAAGCAGAGCATACATCCTGGCACAAGGCCATTGCCGATGTTTACCATCGCGTTGAACATGTCGGTGCCCCCAACGAGGAATGAGCTATGCTCTGGGCATAACTCAAAATGCGGTTAGCTTATGCTCTCATCAGGAACGACTAGGAACCAAAAGATACTACGGTATGCGCGTCTAAATGTAACGTCAGCGCAGTCAAAGACACAGGGTTCTGTACAGGAAAATCAAAAAAACCAGACTGTGTTGTATCAGGCATCATCACAGGAGAAATCGACATCACCTGAGGTGATACAGTTCGTCCGCCAGGAAGGAGTAATTTTGCCTGCGTTGAAAAATCTATCCCAATAGGAGCTTGCCCATTATTTTTTGCCTGCATATAAACACGCACTGTATATGGACCGGTTCGGTTACTCACATCAGAAGAACTTCCCGCCTGTTGCGCTCCTGTGAAACACTGTGTCGTCGGAAATTGATCGCAGTTACCCACATCAGAAAAGCTTCTCGCCTGTTGCACCTGTGTCACAGTAATTTGTACCCCATTGACTATAACACTACAATTCAGCGTTAAAGAACTGACTGGATTGGTCACAATCACAGTCGGAGTAACAAGATCACTGGTTGTATTACTATTTCCTCCACCAGCACGCGGTAAATGGCTATAGGCCATAAAAAAGATTATTCCACCGAATATCAGGACGAGCATCACCACCAGGGCTGTGCGTACCCCCTGGGATGTCGTAGTATGTTCACTATTTGATTGCGCCATGTTCTAGCTCCAATTCTAACTATGTTTTTTAAATTATATCAGAGACAGGCCATGTACACATTGACACCCTCTTCGAGAAACCGCTAGATCAGGGCTATGGCAAGAAATTCTGTGAAGTGAACGAAGCACCTAACACATCTTTCGATGATGCTCCTAGCCAGCGATCCAGCACAGTTGCATAGACTGAACGGAAATCAGTTGTATACTTTAAGTTACCACTGTAATCCAGATTACTTAAACTCGGCGGCTCACCAAAGATGCCTTTATTGACGGCATTGCCCATTACAAACAGAGGGGCCGCCGTTCCATGGTCTGTACCCAGGCTTCCATTCTCTTCCACGCGTCGTCCAAACTCGGACCAGGTCATCACAACGACATTATCGGCCTTGCCATGCTGCACAAGGTCACTATAAAAAGCCGAGAGGCCATCTGCAAGTGTGGTCATCAGTGCATCATGTGTCGCTTGTTGATTGGCATGTGTATCAAAACCACCCAGCGTGACATACCCAACACGCAACCCTAACTCCTGGACAATCGTCTCCGCCAGTATTTTGAGACCAGCTGCAAATGAATTCTTTGGATACGTCACAGTAGAGTGATAGAGTGAGTCCGCTTGATGCAGTTGGCGTCCTCCCTCCTGAGCATTGAGTGCCGTTGTATCCAGCAGAGCAGCATAAGGAGAGGTTTTGGGATAGGAGTTATAGAGTTTCATTAACGCCTGAAGACGCGCATTACCGTTATCGCCATCCGTGGGATCAGCCGCAAGACGATACGCCGGAATACTCGTCAAGGTCGGGACCTGTGCGCTGATCGACGAAAGAGCCTGTGCGGTCTGCACACCAATATCCATCGCATTGAAGGGATGACCATCTTTATCAACCCAGCCGGAGACGAGTTTGCCCAGCCACCCTTCACTACCATTACCATTGAGATCAAGGGTCTGCCAGATGTCCATCGCCTGGAAGTGTGACAGGCTTTGATTGGGATAACCCACTCCCTCGATCACTGCCAGATGTCCCTCATCCCACAATTTTTTTAGTGGAGCCAGATTGGGATGAAAACCCAGGCGTCCGTCTAGCGGTAAGACCTTAGCATCGGGAATTGCCAGTGTAGGGCGCATCTTTTTGTAGAGTGAGTCTGTAAAGGGAATGACGGTGCTCAAGCCATCATTGCCGCCAGCCATCTGTACCACAATCAAGGTGCGATCACTGGCTACCTGTGAGAAATGTGCTCCATCTAAGTTCAATGACTTTGCAGAAGCGACACCACGGCTAAAAATGGCCGGCATTACCATACCTGCCGACACCACCAACATCCCATCTTTGATCATTGCTCTTCGTGAAAGTTTCATTTTTTCGCACCTCTTAGTTCAGCTGGTACTCTGGTGATGCCATCATCAGATAAAGTGTGCCACGCGTGCGGCTGAGCGGATATGTCTTACCATTGGTCAGAGCAATCTGTGCCTGCCCACCAACAGTATCTTTTATGGAGAAGTAGTCAATATATTGCGCTCGTCTCTCTGGTTCGAGCGTACCATCTAGCAAAAATGAGGCAAAATAGTCGACAAAGCGCTCTGGTGAGTCAATGGTATTGGCATTCACAATTGCTTGCAGATCCAGAGGCTTAGAGGTTCCCGCACGGGCGTTGCGACTTCCTGCCAGCAACAGGTCAATATAGTTCAGGCGCGCCATCCAGGTGCCACTATTCAACCAGAGTGCGCTGGCTTTGTCTCCTGGCCAACCGGCTACATTAGGGGGATCAAACAATGTCTGCCCCATAATTGTTGTCATAGTCTGTAACCCGTTCCCACTCTCCTGTATATTTAACCCACGGTAGGCACCTACCACATACTCGGTTGGTGACTTTACACGACTGCGGTATGCCTTTGTTGAGGAAAACTGCGGAGAGTACAATAGTGTGCGCATCACCTCTCCCATATTATGGCCGCTCTTCACATAGGTATCAACTAACGGAGTCAGGTCGTCATTGCTTGGATTCTCGTATACAAAAAAGGTAAAAAGCTTTCGGCAGATAAACCAAGGCGCAGCAGGATGATTAGCAAGAATATGAATAATGTCTTTGTATCCCAAATTACCTGTTTGTCCCAGAAAGTGTTTTTCCAGATTATTGTGATCTCGTGGCAAAAAGTGCGAGGCGGCGTCAGCTCCTATCAGATGCCAGCCGGTCAAGGCCGCTGCTGCTTCATAGACGTCCTGCTGGGTGTAGTGACCAAGTCCAAGTGTAAAGAGTTCCATTAATTCACGCGCATAATTTTCATTTGGCGCATTCTTGTGGCTCTTTGTGAGGTCAAGGTAGAAGAGCATTGCGGGATCACTTGTTATCCCCAGCAGAATATTATCAAAAGTATCAAAGGCATGATCGCGTAAAAACTGGTTCTGTACTATCATACGGTTATATGATATTGGACCACCTACCTTACGAAAACTGCTGGTCAGGACACCATGCCAGAACAATGTCATCTTCTCCAAAAGAGGACGTTGTGTCCAGGCCATACGCAGCAACCACCAGCGCTGCTGATCCAGTGGCTTGCTGATGAGATCCAGGTTTAGCGCTGCAAGGCGACTTTCCATATTCTCATCTGAGACTTGTTGGTAGTTGATCAGACGATCCACAGCCCCATTAAAACCCAGAGAAGTATATGTCGCCAGTTCATCTGGTTTAGCACCAAAGCCTGCTCGACGCAATAAATGCCCTATCGGCACTTTGCTGGCGATTGGAGTATGTAATGATCCGCCAGGCTGTAGCCACTGTTCCAATGCAATACCACCAGCTGCTATACCTGCTCCTGCCAAACCTAATGCACCAAATAGTTTACGACGTGATACATTGCCTCGATGCAGGGGATGATCCGCCACAGCAAGCAGGGGAACTGTTGCATCCTGTGGATCTGATATCCCCTGCACCTGTGTCATATCCTGTATGTCCCACGACTCGGTTGGCTCATCATGCATATCCATTTCTGGGCCTCCTACTCCGTATTGATCCTTTATTATCAGCTATTCTATCAGATAAAACTCAAGAAACTCTCAAGAGGAGATAAGAGTTTGACAAATGTTTTTTGGGTGTTTATCTTATTCCTTCCTTAGTGCAAAGGTCCTATCTATTGAAAAAAGCTATGGTCGAATCAAGTACATAATGATATAGTTATTAATAGTGATACATCATAAGGAAGAGATGCTTTTATTGATAGGTAGTACGGTATCTATCAAAGAGCACAAGGAGACTACTAGCACATGACCTCAAAACCTGAATTGCTGGATCGTATAAAGCGTATTCCACCCTCTGCTCTCATATTCGGTATAGTACTGGCGAGTTCACTGATAGGAATGAGCGTGTGGGAAGTATCACACGGAGCATTTCGCGATCCACAGAATAGCAATTCCATATCTATACAAGTCCCCCTCCCAAGTGGACCTGTCTCTCCACTCCTTTTTGGCACAAATCTGGGACTCTTCAACAACAAAGATCAGGTATTGAACTCAGCAAGCACACGCGCCTACCTCCAGCAAATGCACACACGTATTATTCGTATGCCTGTGCGTTCCAGTCTCTCCCAGACCACAGAGGTACAGGCTGCACAAACGATCAAGGATCTGGGGGCAATTCCACTGGTAATACTACACGGAGCTGTGGATCAGAATATTCTGGCCGAGGATACCTTGATGGTCAATGCAATGAACCACATCTTCGGCAATAGCATTGTCTACTACGAGTACGGTAATGAGGAAGATCTACAAGGCGTTTCTGTAAATCGCTATACGGCATCGTGGAATGCCATCATTCCTCAACTCAAGCGTATCGCCCTTAACGGACATTTCATTGGACCCGTCAACTATCAGTATGATCGGAACTATCTCGCGACATTTTTACAGAACGCTCAACCACGACCCGATGAAATTAGTTGGCACGAATACACCTGTGATGATTCCTGGACTGCCAATGTTTGTATTTCAAATATTGCCCATTGGACCAACCATATTGCAGATGCACGAGCAACAATGAGAACCACGATAGACAGTGAACTTCCTATCATGATTACAGAGTGGAACTATGCACCAAATGCAGTGCCTAACGATGGAAAAAACAACAATAGCGCCTTTATGACTACCTGGACCACTAGAGCATTGCAAACGCTAGCGGCTAATCGTATCTTTGCCTCAATGCAATACTCATGTACTGATACAGCTATTCCCTTGATCAGTAGCAATGGTATACTTACTGCACAAGGAGCCGCTTTTCAGTTCCTCTACCAGCACATTATTATCGAAGGACAAAAAACAGTAGTCGTCCCCCTACCAACGACGCCACCAAATATAACGGTCACCACAACACAGAGTGGACCTGCTCTCTTTTCGTTTGAAGATGGAGGGATTAACGGTTGGAGTGCACATGGTCAAGGCATCACTAATGTACAGAACAGTACGGTCGTGGCAATACAAGGTAGCCATGCGCTCCAGGTGACGCTCAACAACATGAGTAGGAGCGGTTATCCCTACGTTTCTGTAGGAGGTTCCAGCCTGCCCTCATATCCAAAGGCAGGCCAGACACTCACCGCCTACCTTTACTTACCCAGCAACGCGGTTAGCCTGGCAGCTAAAATGTTTGTTGTCGATAATAGCTACCATTGGTTCTTTCAAGAATCCAACTAATCTGACACCGGGAGTATGGAATCGCCTGACGTACACATTGCCTACTACCATCACAGGACAACCACATCAGATAGGTATCCAATTTAGCAGTGCTACCAATAGCGGTACAAGTAGTGAGGTTTATATCGACGCCATCGGTTGGTGATCCTCTCTATACTAATTGGCGAACCGCGTCGAGCAAATCGCGCACATGGAACGGCTTTACAATCACCTGCTCCACCCCCAAACTCGCCGCATCAGGCCCACCAGTACCCGCAGTAATCACCACAATAGCTGGAAGAGGGTGCGATACCTCCCATTGCTTTTGTAATCGCTCCAGAAACATACTTCCATCCATCCCTGGCATGGCAAGATCGAGAAGAATAACAGCAGGATAGCGTCCCTCACGAGCGGCATTGTTCATCCAATCCAGGGCTTCTTGCCCTTCAGCAGCCTCCGCTGGTTCAAACCCATCCAGTTCAAGTGCCCAGGATACCATATCCCGAATAGCAGGATTGTCGTCCACGACAAGCACGACAGGCTGACTCATGCTCCCCCCAAGTTTCCTCACCGGATAAAGTAGATCCTCTCCACTGTTTGAGGTATAAAAAAACTGCTTGCAAATAACGGCCTCTTGTTAGAGAGATACAGATACACAAAACTTCAAAATGTTGCCAGTAAAAACCGGCGTACTACTGCAAGGAACGCCTCTGGTTGCTCCAAATTCGCTAGATGGCCAGCCATTGGTAGTACGACAAACTGTGCAGCCGGAATCTTTGCGGCATAGTCTTGCGCTACTTCTGGTGAAGTCAAGGTATCCTGCTCACCAACCACCACCAGCGTTGGATAGGTAATGCCTGCTAGCAGGTCAGAGGAATTGGCTCTACGCGCCATACCGCGAGAAGCGGCAGCAATACCATCAGGAGTAGCTGCATTTATCATCCGCCTGATATATACCTCTACTTCTGGGTAGTGCCGACGAGTATAGTCCGAGATGAGTTTCGGCATCTGGAGATCAGCTATCGCGCCTGTACCCTGCGCTTCTGCCAGGAGCGCTACATTTTCACGATTTGTCACAGCCTCTGTGGTGTCAGCACCGGGCCGTGTGTCAGACAGAATCAACCCATTCACCCGCTGCGGATATTTCCGCAGGAACGCAAACGCCACATATCCTCCCATCGAAAGACCACACAGAATAGCCTGTTGTATACCAAGGATATCCATCAAGCTAGCAACATCATCGGCCAGATCCTCCATTGTCGAGATGCCGGCCACAATGTCGCTCTCGCCAAAACCACGCCAATCGAGAGCCACCAGACGAAACCGTTGTTCATTAAGGAGTGCAGTTGTCAAATCTTTCCACATACGACGATTGAGAGGGAAGGCATGTAGAAAGATGACTGGTTGGCCTGCACCATGGTCATCGTAAGCAATATCAACAGTATTCACACGTACTCTCAAAACTACTTTTGCTCCCTTGTTGCTCCATCTGCCTGCTCGTGTGCATGATACGAACTACGTACAAATGGTCCCGACTCTACATGTCGGAACCCCATCTTCTTACCTTCGGCTTTGAGGGCCGCAAACTCGTCCAGGGGTATATAACGTTGAATTGGCAAATGCTGGAATGAGGGACGTAGATACTGCCCGATTGTCAGAATATCAACCGCATATTCACGCATATCGTGCATAGTACTGATAATTTCCTCCCAGGTTTCACCAAGCCCTAACATAAATCCAGATTTGGTTGGCGCATCTGGATTTATCTCTTTGGCCCATTTCAACACCTGTAGCGAACGCTTGTACACTGCCTGTGGCCGTACACGCTTGTAGAGCCTGGGCACGGTTTCGACATTATGGTTGTATACGTCAGGTTTTGCATCGATGACTACTCGCAAGGCATCGTAGTTGCCTTTGAAGTCAGGCGTCAAGACCTCTACCTTACAGTGTGGACTCAGACGGCGAATCCAGCGGATCGTAGAGGCGAAGACGGCTGCACCCCCATCTTGCAACTCATCACGATTTACTGAGGTCACAACGGCATGGCGCAGACCCATATTCTGGGCAGCTTCAGCCACACGCTTTGGTTCCTCCCAGTCGAGACCGATAGGACGCCCTGTCTCCACTGCACAGAAACCACAACTACGTGTGCAAATGCGTCCCAGGATCATAAAAGTCGCGGTCTTATGCCCCCAACATTCACCAATATTTGGGCAACGTGCCTCCTCGCATACAGTATGAAGCGACTGACCACGCATCAGTTGCTTCAACTGCTCGTAGTTTTCCCCTTGAGGGGCACGTACTCTGAGCCATTCTGGACGACGCTCAGGGATAATCGTTGTCATCCTAGTTTCCCTTGCTCTATTTCTGAAAGAGCGGGCGGATGCCCTTTAGCAAGATATCGCCGGAAAGAAGGCTAAAGGGTGCCCTGTGACTTAATACACGTCTATTTCCCGCCCGTAGCTTTGCAATTTTGTACGAACAGCCTGTAAGAATCCACCAGCCCCCGCACCATCCAGGATACGATGATCAAAGGAAAGGCACAGGTACATCATGAAACGGACCGCAATAGCATCATCTTCAATCACAACGGGCCGCTTGACTACTGCGTCCATGCTCAGAATACCAGCATGTGGCTGGTTAATAATCGGCACTGATATAATTGTACCAAATACGCCAGGATTATTCACAACAAACGAACTGTTCTGCATATCCTGAATGGTAAGCTTGTTCGTACGTGCTCGTTGTGCCAACACACTAATCTGCCGCGCCAGACCTGCCAGCGTATACTGATCAGTATCGTAAATCGTAGGTACAACCAGTCCTGCATCTGTAGCGACCGCGATACCCAGGTTGATACGTTTCTTCAGGATGATCTTGTTATCCTCGGTCCACGTCGAGTTGATCATGGGTATCTTCCGAATACCTTCGCACACAGCCTTCATCACAAAGGGTACATAACTGATACCATAGCCTTCACGCCGCTTGAATTCCTCTTTGTTCTTCTCCAACCAGCGAGCAATGTTGGTCATATCCACTTCCACAACAGTCGTCGCATGAGGAGAAGTTCGCTTACTACGCACCATGTGTTCAGCAATTGCCAGACGCATACGGTCAGGTGTCACGACTTCTTCATCTGCTCCCACTACCGTTGTGGGTAGAGCCGAAGCAAGAGAAGAGGTCGGTGCTCTCTCTGGTTTTGCAGATTGCACAATGATTGGAGCAGGTTCCGTATATCGCGGGACTTGCATTACAGGTTGACGCTGCGCTACATATGCTAAAATATCTTCTTTGCGCACACGCCCACCCGTACCTGTACCCGCAATCTGGTTCAAATCAATCCCATGCTCACGTGCCAGACGCTTCGCCAGGGGAGAAATGCGTTGCCGTTCCTCTTCTTCATTCGCCAGGGGAAGTTGGGAGAGAACTGCTTGCACTTCTACCATTGCCTAGAATTGTATTGATACTCCTATTCTCTTGAACGAGTGCAGCATCTTGCTCAGAACTCTTAACAGGCACAGCTTCCGGTCCCGACACAGGCAGTGAGGAAATGACATCAACACTCTCCTCAATCAGTGCAATATCCATACCTACTGCAACAGTTTCATCAGCTTTCACCAGTATCTGCGTGAGACGACCAGCAACCGGGGATGGTAGTTCTGCATTAATCTTATCAGTAATGATCTCTGCCAACGACTCATCCTTCTCAACGTATTCGCCTTCTTTTTTGAGCCAGGCTCCCACGGTCCCTTCTGCAACTGATTCTCCTAACCGTGGCATTTTTACTGCTGTCGGCATGTCATGCACTCCTTTGTACATCTATTTTAATATGCGGCAAGTTTGCGTGCCGCCGTAAGAATTTTTTCGGCATTTGGCAAATAGGCAGCCTCTAATGGTGGGGCATAGGGGAACGGCACATCAGGTGCTGCTACCCGTGTAATCGGTCCATCGAGATATTCGAAGAGATCCTCAGCCAGGATCGCCGACAATTCCGCGCCAATTCCACCCGTCAGGGTATCTTCGTGGACGATCAATACTTTATTAGTACGTTTCACCGATGCTAAAATGGACTCACGATCCAGCGGCGTGAGGCTACGCAAGTCGAGCACTTCAATCTCCAGATCGTCTTCCTGCTCAAGTAACTGTGCGGCCTTGAGACATTGGTGGACCATAGCTCCATAGGTGAGGATCGTCATATCCTCGCCTTCCCGTCGTACAATCGCCTTGCCGAGTGGCACAATATAATCTTCAGTCGGCAATTCTTCACGCAGTTCAGGCAGGCGGTACAGCAACTTGTGTTCCAGATAGAGGACGGGATTATTATCACGAATAGCTGCTTTCAGCATCCCTTTTGCGTCATATGTGGTGGAAGGAACAACGACCTTAATGCCGGGTGTGTGGAAGAACCATGCCTCCGGGCTGGCCGAGTGGAAGGGTCCCCCCTTTGTACCACCACCAGAAGGACCACGAACGACAATGGGCACTGGCATACCTACACGCCAATACATTTTTGTCGCCATATTGATGATCTGGTCAAAACCACACGTAATGAAGTCAATAAACTGCATCTCAGCAATAGGGCGCATACCCATCAAAGCTGCCCCTACCGCCGAACCAATGATTGCTGCCTCTGCCATCGGCGTATCAATCACGCGATCAGCACCGAACTCTTCGAGCAAACCTGCGCTGACTTTGAAAGCCCCACCGTACGCTCCCACGTCTTCTCCCAGGAGGAATACGGATTCATCGCGTAGCATCTCTTCTCGAATAGCCTGACTGATCGCCTCTAAATAGGTCACTTTCTTTCCGCTCATCGTTGTCCAACGGCTTCCTCTACCTTACCGACGGTAGTGAACGGCTGGCCTGTTCGCCTATCGAGAGCATTGACGTAACGCGGGTCTTGTGCGCCAGGTTCGCCAATAATCGCGATAGGCCCCTCAGGGGCAAACACATATTCAGCTACGCTCGTAGCATCAGGAGCTGGACTCTGTTCAGCAAAATTCACTGCATCATCAACAGTCGCCTTCACTTGTACCTCAACTTCACTCTTTCCCGCCGCTGTTAAGATCCCCTCATCCGTTAAATATGCTTCAAAACGTCTGATTGGATCTTTCGCCAACCACTCTTCACGTAGTTCCTTTGGTACATAGTCGGCTTTATCGGCTTCAGAGTGCCCTCGTACACGGAACGTCTTACACTCGACGATGGCTGGCCCCATCGCACTACGTGCATGTACGACAGCGCGTCTAACCGCCTCTATCACAGCCAGCACATCATTGCCGTCAACACTTTCTCCCGGTATGCCATAGGCCAGCGCACGATCAGCAAGATTTTGTACAGCAAACTGCTTCCAGGAGGGAGTTGAATAGGCATAGCCATTATTCTCAATCACAAGCACCAGCGGCAGTTTCTGCACTGAAGCAAAATTCATCGCCTCGTGAAACGGTCCTGTATTCGTAGCACCATCGCCACAGGAAGCCAGTACAACGGTTGAATGCTTTCTTCGTATCTTCATCGTCAGGGCAACACCACACGCTACAGGGAGTGATTTACCCAGCATACTAATCATCGGGACAATACCATGATGCATGTCGCCAATGTGCATCTGCCCATCACGACCTAGAGTTGGTGAGTTTCCGCGAGCTAACCATTGACACATTACAGCACGCGGCGAACCGCCCCGCACTAAATGCATCCCCAGATCTCGATGCTGCGGAACAATGCAGTCCCCGTCGCACAGCGTCATTGCTGCTCCGACGGTAGTGGCCTCATGACCCTGTGCAGTGTAGACTCCGCCTACTACACGCCCTTGTAAAAACAGGGTACGGATACGATCTTCCAGAGCACGAGTCAGGCACATAAAGGAGTAGATCTGGATGAGGTCTGCCCGCTCCAGTTCCATGACAATCACTTCCTTTTCTTTTAAGGGTCTACTGTGTTCATGCTAACATGTGGTTAGAAGAGGTGTCAAGTTACCTTCTCTCTTCTGCCATTATAATTTCTTGTCGCAGACGTTTAATACGTTGTCGATAAGCATCCTCTGGTTGAAGATATCCCAATTTGGGTTTATCGCCCATGCTCACATGCCACTTACGGAAGGCCAGACCGATTTCAGTCTGATACAATGCCTTGATGCGTAGCCACTGTTTAAACCCATAGTGCCGCAAAATACGCCGCTCTTCTCTGGTACGCTGGAACGAGTTTTGCAGAAGAACATATTCCTCTACTCTTACCACTCCACTGCTTACTTCCAGGGCCAGAAACTCGCGAATGACGGCTGCTTCATGAGCTAATGCCTTAATCAGAAAATACAGAAGGACAAGTTGCGCGATAAATGGAGGAATATAATCACCGATGATGGCGATCAGTGAGTACATGGCTACGGTAGAATTACCTGGCGAGGCAAGGACAACTGCATTGGTAAAGAAATCGACAAAATCAAAAACACTGTGCAGACCTACCGCACAGAAATAGCCCAGTAATGGAAAGACAATCTGCCTCCAGCGCACACGTGTATGCCGTATATAGCCTAGAGCTGCACCAAAGCAGACAGTAAAGGTTGAGTGACAAAGCCATCCCAGGACTATTCTTCCGACTATAAGAAAAACGAGGAAATCTTTGGAGTTCCCAGCAAAGTAGAAAAAGTTCTCCACCATTGCAAAGCCGGCACCAATCAACGCCCCATATACAATTCCATCGGTGACATTGTCGAACTCATCACGTAGTACCAGGAAAAGCAAAATGAGACCCAGCCCCTTGACTGTTTCTTCAGTAACCCCGGCATTTAGCCCTCGTAAATGCTGTACTAACCAGACTACTGGCAGATGGTCCCAGCACGTGCTGCATAAGTGCATCTATACTCTGTTCTATCACTGATGCAGGTGGAATAGCAATGATGGCTCCCCATAAAAAGGCCGCCAATCGTAAGAACCACGGTTCCCGCTCGAAGCGATCAATAAAATTTACTAACAAATTGATACCAAATGCAGGTATCAGAGGAATAGTCAATGCGGCTAGAACACTGGATGGTCCATTTTGTGCTAATGCGGAAATCCCGATCAGGCTACTCAGCACAATGGTCGTTATTGCACTAACGGCTAGAATAGTGATGCTAATGCCTGCAATGAGCCAGCGAGTATGCTTTCCCATACGTTGTGGTAATGCAAACTGCATTGTTATGCCTGCGCCTAGCAGGCTCTCCTCGCTATCTTCCCATGTTTGTGCCGCAAGTTCTGGTTCAGGTTGGACTGGCAACAACGGAATATCTAACGGAGGAGGAGTAGGACGTTGCCAGGTGCGCTCCTGCATAGCTTCCTGTGGCTGTAGAGATGTGGGCGCTTTTTTCTGTTCGGCAGCAGCACTATCATACCTCCGCTGTCCATTTCTAGAGAATCCATTATATAAAACGGGCGGACTTGCTGATGCTACAATATCACGAGAAGCGAAAATACGTTGTGTTGGCCCATCAAGATCAAAGGTGGAGGCATCAGAAGCATCTGGCTGTGGAGCAATTAACTGCATGATAGTACTGCCCAGTACCATCAAATCCTGCGGATGTATGGGTAGACTACCACCGCTCGGCACAGGTCGCCCATTTACACGTACAACATTTTGCACGGTCAAGTTAAAGACACGCCACCCATGTTCATCGTGTACCAGACGAGCGTGCTCACGTGACACTGTGAGATCGAACAGAACAATATCATTGGTAAGCGCCCGCCCAATAGTTGTCTCACAACACATTAGTAAATGTACTAACTGTTTTTCGGGTAACCAACCTGTAGGATATCTCTCCTGGAGATCGGCTGTCGCATTAGCAGGTGGTCGTACTCGCACAACACGCAGCGCACCATAATTATAAGTCATGCTATTTCCCCGGTATACAGGGCATGATTGCCACCTCTATCTTTAATATTGTACTCCACCAGCCTTAGTTAGAAATGGCTGGCTCATTCACATTTCCCCCTTCAAGTCCTACCTCCATCAGTAAGCTCGCCCGCATATTCCTCAACCAGGAAGCACAATTGCTCCCAATACATGAGTATCGAAGCAAAATGCTCCCAATAGTCCGAAGCTTCTTCCTGTACCTGCCGCCAATACACATATGACTCATGATTTGTAAAGGTAAAGATCATCAGGTAACGTTGAGGTTCACCAGCAATCCGCAACAATGTGACATGCTCGATGCCAGTAATCCAGCGCTGTATCTCTAATATACCAGAGGTAGCCAGGGCTTCCAGATCGCTAGCTGTAGCCCCAGGCTTCAGTTGCCACACACGCGTACAAGAGTAGACTCCCATACACACTCTCCCACAGGATTTCATAAGCACTACTATACATGGGAATACCTGAGATAACAAGGGGCTTTCTCGGAAGAGATGATATCTTCTCCTGGACGTGCCGGCAATATCCCTACACCAGTCTGGTTCTTCCCATTCCCATTGATGTCTTGTATCCCACTCCGGAGTAAAATGCCAGGTGCGCTAACAAGAGTAACTGTTGCCGTACAGTCAATGGGGCCTCAGGCGTCACCTCTTCGTCTGAAGCACGTAAATGGTACTTGCACGTTCCTATAAATCCCTGCTGCACATGTGTCGTAAATCTTATATGATGTGTTTTAAGATCGTAATCAACGATAATTATACCATCTTCTTGAATGTATTGTTCTATTCGATCTTTTTGCACTATCCCCACCAGTTCTGGTGGGGCCACATCCTCCCATCGTTTGACTAAACCAGGAAAAACATACATTGGTAAGGGTAAACGTGCATAGTGTCCACCATAACCAATGTTCTTGCTATTACTACGGTTGAATGTTGTCAATGAAGCAAACTCCAGCTTCAATGGCTGTGCAGTCTCCAACTTCCTCCCTTTTACGCGCTCGACTAACGCATCCAGCGACGTAAAGCCTGTCCATCCAGTGGCATCATCATTGTCAATTACAACCTCCTCCAACAAAAAAAGCTGTTTGCCAATTTGCATAAAAGGCGGCCCTTTTGCACTACGTTCTATAGTATTGACGTGCGTTAACGCAGTATGAAATAGCGGAAACAGATCACTAAGTAACAATGTGATACGTACCGTATAGGTTTTTTCAGGAGTCAATGGCAAATGGACGTTCCCGCGTTCAGCCTCCAGCATCCTCGGTACAGGCAAGGGAAATTGCAGGCTTGAGCAGGTAAAGAGACGTCTCTTGTTGCCTTCATGGAGCCATGTTGCAACATCTGGAGCAGTAACCTTCAACCAGTGTAGCCATGCCCCGTGCACCAGTTCACCAGAAAACGACATCAGTGAGCCAGATTGCAGTGGACGCAATTTTAACAAGAAGGCGTAGAGCCTGGCCGGGTCCCTGGAGTAAATGGCATACTCATCACAAATTTATCCTTTTCTTTAACGAACAACAGGACTGTAGTACAGCCCTGTGTAGAGTCACGCTCATTTTATGTAAAGTACTCCTGACGATATAGTTTCACTTTAATTTTCTACTAGAATCTTTGTCGCCTATGTGCTATAATCAGACGAGATTTATTCAGTGAAATGAGGGAGTGGAATGAGATCGCCTGGTTCGTATGTCTTTGTATATGAGGTAACAATGACGGCTCCTTCCAGTTGTATTTGACGGCAGGCCACCCAGGGGATACCAACCTCCCTGTACGCACGCACTAAAGCGGTCAGCAGCCAATGCGGTATACGTCCATCGAGGATCAAACCACGTTCGGTAGGTACAGGCGGGAATGGGAGCAGATCTGCCTGTAGATAGTCCAGATGGTTGCTGATAATACGGGTAGTCAGCACAGTAGCATTCTCATATGGATACTGCAATGTTAGCACATCGGGCATGGTTTCCGGACAAATACGCAAAGGAGGTGGAGCTACCCATCCAATACGTGGATCGAACTGGTAAAACGTCTGTTGACCACAATGAGCCGCCAATGCTCCGTAGAGCCAGTTTGGCCCTGGACCATACACCGCCAATGGAGTATCAGATGGCAGCTCTGCGAGCAGGCGAGGAATTATATCACGTTCCCACATATTGGAATTTGGCTTCCAGGCATGCAAGAACATATCTAGATTGATCACTAATTCTGCTGGTGCTAAAGCCAGCTTTGTTTTTTCCAATTCGTCTAGAGAATAGGAGGAAAATAAGAGTTCGATACGCTCAACAAGCAAATCGAAGAGCGGACCATGGGCTTTTGAGCCGCGTTCCAGACCAGTAAGCGTACCTTTGATCACAGGCTTCTCGCTGATAACCGTAGACATGCCATATAAGTCCGAACTTAACTCTGCTAGTGGTAGCAGACCTCTTTCTTTGACCATTTGACGCCAGACATTGGCGCTCACCTGATCATCCGAACGAAGGAGCAGCAAAGAATGTGTGCAATGGTTAAAGAGGGTTGTCTGTAGCATAGTGGGCCGTCCCCCCATATCAACCAGGAGGGGAAAATGGCGATGCTCTACGTCGAGGCTAACTTGCCTTACAAAGTCATCAGTCCACTTGCCTTTGACACGAATCAAGCGCACCTTATCCTGATCAAGCTCATGAAACCAATTTCCTTCGCCATCGGGGCATGCACGAATAGCATGATGAGGAATACCGTGTTCACGCAGAGTCTTTGCTAAGCTATAAAATAAAACTGATTTTCCTGCATGCGGTGGTCCACCAAACAAAATAGCAGGCAAGAGATTTACCATTCATCTACTCCTGTACCATAATATGTTATTTGCTTCAGCAAGAGAGGCCATTATGCCAAGAATATACACATACAATGATTGCTACCCTGGGTGGACAACCACAGGTAGTCACATTCACGCTTGATCTTTTACTCCAGCGTGGCTATCCTATCAGTGAGGTGTTCATTCTTCATCCGCAGGCCACGGATGAACGTCTGCAACACTTGATAGCACTCCTCAATGCTGAGTTCGTCGGTGATTATTATCAGTTTCGCGATCACTCTCATCGTTGTCGGCTTCGTTCCCACATTCTGCAACTTGATGAGACACCCCTGGAAGATATCGTCGATGATATTAGTGCCACTGGTGTTCTCGATACTATCCATCGCCTTGTCCGTGACTTGAAGCAGCAACGCCGTTGTATCCATCTCTCTATCACAGGTGGGCGACGGCTCATGTCCCTTCTCTCTATCTCAGCCGCTCACCTGCACTTCGACCACTCTGACCATATCTGGCACATCCATACTCCTTCTCAGATCAGAAAAGAGGCGAATGAAGGTGCACATATGCATGTTCCCACCGAAGCAGGAGTACGCTTGATCGGAGCACCTTTCGTGCCCTGGGGTACCTACATTCCCAACCTGCCACAGTCAGTCGATACTGCCCAGGCTATGCGTCAGACGCAAACCGTCCACATGGACACTCAACAGCGAGCTCTTTGCCAACGCGTCGTAGAACGGGCTTCGCCGCGTGAACGGGAAGTACTCCAGGCATTTGCCAGGGGTTTAAACCAACAGGAAGTAGCAAAAGCGTTAGGAATCACAACACGCACTGTCGATGCCCACAAAACCAAACTTCTAGATCTTTGCCGTGAAATTTGGAATATCAAAACGGATACACGACTTGGCTATCATTTCCTCTACAAGACCTTTGCTCCATACTTTAATAATGATGATTATACTGCCTCAGTGTAGAAAGTACATTGGAGATATCTCTAACTTTTGCTCCTACTATGTTCTAGATATCTCTGTTGTCTTTCAAGGAGAGAAATGTTATGCTCTGTCGAGAAACCGAGCAATTGTGCAAGAGAGAAGATACACCAGACCTGATCGCAGCTTGGACTATTTTTCAATTCGTACATATCAATAGATCGGAGGTAAGATATACATGGGGTTGTCGCTCGTTGCATTTGATACCGACCACATTAAAAGCTATGTTTTCGCGACCGATAAGCTGAAAGAGATTTGCGGGGCCAGTTCATTGCTTGATCGCCTCAACCGTGATGTGATGCGAGAACTGGCAGAGTCATATGGTGGGAAGAAGATTTACGCAAATGGTGGCTCTGGCCTGTTCCTTATCGACTCAGCAAAAGCAGAAGAATTCGGCACACAGGTACAACAGGAGTATCAGCAGCTGACGGCAGGAGGTGCATCTGTTACCTACGTTGTGCAACTTCTGCCAGTGGATGCACCGGATGATGTAGAAACAGCCATGACATATCCGATGCTCAATACGCTGGCACTACTGCGCTACCGCTTGCGTGAGCAAAAAGGCCATCCCCACACACATATTAATGAACCTTCACATCCATTAATGCGCCCTTGCGATTCCTGTGGCACTTTTTATGCTGCAATATATGATTCTGGAGAATCAGAGTTCTATTGCCGGAGCTGCCAGAATAAACAGATAGAGGATGACAAAATAAAGGAATATATCAAAAGATGGAGAACATTACCTAAGCAGCATAAAGGTTTTAAGAGTCCACTCTGGAATTAGATATTTGAGCATTTACAACATTTACAACCTTATAATACGTTTCCTGATATAGAGCGACCTGAAGACTTCAATGTTTTTCGCGAATTTCGACGGGCAAAAGATTATCTTGGATTGATCTATGCAGATGCGAATGGTATGGGCAACAAGATTGACAAGCTCTCAACTTTGGAAAAGATACAAGAGTTTGCGGAAAAGATTGATAATGCCGTCTATAGAGCTATGCATGAGGTCATCAGTGACCATTTACCAGCAAAAGAGCTGGGGAAGGGATTTGGGTATTTCCCTTCGATATTTTGCTCATTGGCGGTGATGATCTGGTTCTCGTTACTCCCGCAGCTCAGGCAATGACAGTCGCCCACGCGCTTGCTGAACGATTTTATACGTTCGCGAATAAAGAGCCGGAACAGGATAACACAAAACAAACAGAAGGGCAGGAACAGGAGATGCAAAACAACCAGAAAAGCATTCGCTCTCTGTGGGTGTCGTGCTAGCCCCGACAAATTATCCCTTCCCGCTCCTCCTCAATCTTGCTGAGGATACACTAAAATTTGCCAAAAAGGATGGCTCAAAGACAGCCGAAAAGAAAAAGAACGATTATGGGAAAACTTGCATCAACTTCATGGTTGTTTCCGGCAATACCAGCCAGAGCTTCGATAAAGTATACAAATCGTTGCATCGGAAAGATTTGAAGACTTGACGCTCTTTCTATGCAACGATGCGTCCCTATACATTAAAAGATTTTCAATCCCTGCTTACTATGCTACAAAAGGGAAATCAGCTTGCTTTAGGACGAAGCAAACTGCATCAGTTGCGTGAAGCGATCTTGCAACTCAATCTTTCGACATCAGTGACGGAGAGCCTCGCTGTATCTACGAAGCTGGAAAGCAACAGAACGGAACTTTGTGGTCAGCAAAGTCTATCGCACGGAGAGAGAGTATCCACTTTTTCAATGGGATGAGCAGAATCCTGCGGCATCTTTTCCAGTGGTCACCTTCCCCTGGGTAGTTGATAACAAGGAGAAGGATGTAAAACAGCATAGTACGCTTCTGCTCGATTTCGTCGAACTCTATGATTTTGTCGCGCGAGAGGATGGTGATGGGCATGACAAGAACTGATCGCATTCAGATCTCCTATGCACTGGAGTTTTCTGCTCCCTTCCACTGTGGCACAGGCGTTAGAAGAGGTTTGATTGATCGCTCCGTGACGCGCGATGGTGGGAGATATCTCTATGTGCCTGGCTCTACCATTAAGGGAGTTGTACGCGAATTGTGCGAACAGTTAGCACGTTTCTATGAGGATAGTGATATACAATGCGTGCAAGGATTGCATCCCCTCACGATAAGGAGATTGCGCTGAAAGACCTGGGAGCAAAGCCTACTTTAGTAACGCGTGTCTTCGGTTCACAAATTCAGCCAGGCCGCCTTTGCTTCAATGATGCAAACAGACAAAAGAGGATAAAGAGCGATACGATACTCGTAGAGTGAGACAAAGCGCTACCAGAGTATGCAAACCGACCTTTACACCCAGGTGCGGCTCAACCGTCCTACACGCACCGCTGTGCAGGGAGCGCTCTATACCAGCGAATTTGGTGTACGCAAGATGGTTTTTCAGGGGAGTATCATCGGCGGTCTGGAGTGTCTCCCGATTAGCGCTGAGATAGACGAGACATTCTCAGGCAAGGATGACGAGCCAACATATTCATTGCTGTTGCTACTGGCAGGATTACATATGCTAGAACGTCTGGGAGGCAATAAATCAACTGGCAAAGGCGAATGTCGCTGTACGATTACGCAGCTCAAAATCAACAATGCTACTTTTACCGACAAAACACAATGGGAAAACTGGCTAGAACATCTTAACGTTCTCTCTTACTATTCACTGATGTTACAGGAGGAAGCGTGAAACAGTTTGCACTTAAAGTAACAACTCTTTCTCCGCTCTCTATTCGCTCTGACCACTCGCCAACAGGCGCTGAGGTCGCGCCCTATATCTCTGGCTCAACGCTCATGGGGAGCCTGGCTTCAGCGCATCGCCTGCTTCGTGGCAACTGGGAGAACGAGTTTGTTAAATTCTTCCTCAGCGATAAAGTGCAGTATCCTAATCTGTATCCTGCGTCATTCAAAAATAAAGAGATGCAGAAGGCATTCTCTCCTCTCTATTGTATTCCGCGCACTGCCCAGACCTGTAAACGTTTTAAAGGCTTCTTACCCTTATCCGACGACGACGTGGATGATGAAGATAAGCCTCACGGTGTACGCGATAGCCTGTTTGACTGGGCTATGTTCGCCTCGTTAGACAAAGCGAAGCAGGATACTAACGATAAAGAGAGAGGAGAGATCGTTGCTGCTCTACAAGAATGTACGAGTAGACTCTGCACTTGCGGTGAGCCACTGGATAGCTTCGATGGTTTTTACCGCTGGGGAGAGGATAATGCACGTGCCATTGCGAAACAGGAGAAACGATTGCTCACACGCACAGGTATCAATCGCAAATATGGCACCGTTGAGGAGAAAATACTCTACAACCGAGAAGTCTACGAAGAAGAGAATGTCTTCTTTGGCATTATTCAGGCTGAAGACGATGTAGCAAAGGATTTACAAGACTTCATCTGGGATAAAGAGGGAGATCCTTTACTTCTTACTACTTTTGCCCGTCTTGGCACTGCACGAACACGTGGCTTTGGGCAGGTGGAGTTTGAAATGATGCCAATAGAAGATACACAGGATCATTTCGAGTCGTTCAAAGAACGCCTACATAGCTTCGAAAAAGCATTGCGTGATTATATGCAAACGTCTGCATCCCAGCCATATTACATCGCGCTCACACTTCATGCACCAGCTATTCTCTATGATGAGTTGCTACGCTATGAAGGTTATATCTCAGGAGAACGGCTTGCAACACTGGCTGGACTGCCAACGCGCACATTTGAGTTGCTCTATCACTTGGCCAATGTACAGCGAGTTATGGGCTGGCAGGAACTGTGGGGATTGCCACGTATGCACGAGTATGCAATCAATGCAGGCTCTGTATTTCTCTTTAGCGTTTCGCAACCACTCGATGATAGGCTGGCGCACGCATTGTTTACGCTTGAAGGACTGGGCATAGGACAACGACGAGCCGAAGGCTTTGGACGCATCTGTATCTCCGATCCATTTCATAGAGAGAGGGATTTGCGGTGAAAGACGAACAGAACCAACAAAATAAAATAGACGAAATGAAAATCATCCGCGAAGTGAATATTCAGGCTGAGGCTTTCTACGAGGAGGCAAACGCACTGGGCGACCACGCTGCTGAAGCATTCGGAGAAAAACATCGCTCTCAGATCACAGGACTTGAAAATATCGCTGAAAGTAGCTTTAAGACTTCAGATATCTTTGATTACATTAAGCGACAGTCCGCGCGCCATGAACACTGGCGAAAGGATGACTTTGGCAAAAAACTGATCGAGAAATTAGAAATAGAGCTTGCCAAGAGGCAAAAAGCCATCTGTGGTGGTCTGCGGATCAGTGAGAAGACAGACGAGGGACGACAGGAGCGGCGCAGAGTACACCTGCTGCTCATTCGCCAGTTTGTTCGTCAGATGGCTGTGGAATATGAGTTTCAGGTGAGTTTTGGCAAGGGAGCAAGGCGCTGATGGAACTCACTGATGCACAGTACAAAAAGATCTGGTTGGTCAGTGATACTGTACTTTATCCTGAAGCTGTGAACTTTATACATGAATTGCTAGAGCACGAAGAAGTGCGGCAACTTCCCAAAAGAGCCAGATTATGGGGCTACTCAATATTATTAAAAGTACGACATATGATGATGTGGTCAGATACGTCAACCACCAGATCGAACGTTACGTCGATAGGGTGTTTTACGAGAAACTTCGTCAGGCGTTGACTTCCATCCAGCGAACGCGTATGCAAGAAGAATTCCAGTTAGTTATACCCCAACCAACAAAGCGAGAAGAGGATGCGCAAAAGAAAGAGCTGATGCTGCTGCTAGCTCGTGAGTTTATTCAGCATATTATTGCCGAGCGTGGCATGGTGCAACCAAGTGAGAAGAGGATTGAAAATGACTGAATTTGAGAAACGCTACGAATTGCGTAACCGCTATCTCTTTGAGGGACAACTTGTGATGCAAACAGCCCTTCATATCGGTGGAGGGAGAGCGTCACTCAGCCCTAGCGATAGTCCGGTTGTATTAACCCCCACCGGACATCCCTTTATTCCTGGCTCTAGCTTTAAGGGATCATTGCGTAGCACAGTAGAGAAACTCGTCCCTGAGCTACCATCCAGCGCAAAACTCTCTTCGTGCGCATTGATTGAATTACCTGAAGACCAACAAATCGCTGAGACGCGGCAAATCGCTGAGATGAAGGAAAAGAACGAGCATATACATACCCAAACACATATCATGTCCAACAGTACGACCAGAAGGTATTAGAACTATACGTCGAGAATGGGAGCAACGGGGCAAAGACTATGAGATTGAGAAGTATGAGTTCCCTTATCTTTGTAGTACCTGCTGGCTCTTTGGCTCTCCCTTCGCGGCGGCTGCGAATAAATGTGAATGATCTCTATCTTGTAAGCGACCAGTGGGCTGGTGGCATCCAGATCCGCGATGGTGTGGCTATTGACCGTGATAGCGAGACTGCCAAGGATGGTTTGAAATATGATTTCGAGGTTGTACCTGCCAGTGCAATGTTTAAATTACGTATCGTTCTGGAGAATGCAACAAAGCAGGATTTACAGCTTATCAGCGTTGGGCTAAGTGAGTTTGTGCATGGTTTTGGTATGATTGGCGGCAAACGCTCACGCGGCCTGGGAGCATGCGAACTGCAAAACCTCACAGTGTCATCCCTGGAACTAGTGGGTAACAACATCAGCCGGGACGAGAGTTACAAACGGCTCCAAAAATATCTCATCAGCCGAAAATTCTCGACGGAACAGGAGCCAGGGGAGCAATTTCTCAATCGACATATTCAAAGCATCTTTGATAAGTAGAAGGGATAAGAAGCCGCTATGCTCAAAAAAATTATGAATGAAGCTTCCTTAACTGTACGTATCACAACAACTGGACCACTACTGATAAAATCTGGTCGTGCTACCGTGAGCGGCCCCAATATGACACCTGTTCTTACCTTTCGCAACAACCGACAGGAGGTATTCATTCCAGGCAGTTCACTCAAAGGGGTCTTTCGTAGCCATGTCGAGCGTGTTGTGGGTAGCCTGAAACCTCACGTCGTCTGTTACCCTTTTACGGGAGAAGCAGACAAAGAGGCCGATAACGCACAGCGCAAACGCGACTATCGTGAATCGTGCGGTGAGATGTTTAATAAAATCGCTAAAAAAGATGATGATGAACAGGGTAACCAGCGGAATAAGCGACTGAATGACCGTAAAGATATTATCTACGCTGCATCTTGTCCAACCTGTCGTCTTTTCGGCTCAACCAGCTTTATTGGGCGCATTGCCATCAATGATGCTTATCTTGCTCCTGGCACCAGAGAGATCAAAGAATTGCGTGATGGTGTAGGGATTGATCGTCTGACTGGTGGGGCAAGTCATAGAGCGAAATTTGATCTCGAAGTAGTGAGTACAGGCGTAGTCTTCGAGACTGATATTCATCTGCGCAATTTTGAGCTATGGCAGCTCGGTATGCTTTTTATTGTTCTGAAAGATATGGAGGATGAGCTGATTCCACTTGGTTCAGGACGTTCGCGTGGCCTGGGCAAGGTCAAAACTGAAATCGTGCAGCAAGATCGGCCTACGCGTCCAGGTGGTGTTGTGATCAGCACAATACGCGAGGCACATACATCTGAACCCGACGAGCAGCTCTGGGGACTGGGTAAATGGCTCGACGACGACAGTAACAAGCCTCTAGGAAATGACAGCTTATTAGGGCTATCGTTCCCGGGCAATGGAGGCTATGGCACATGGCGAAGATGATTGGCTTACTTTGACGTCTCCTGTAAAGCGAAACCAGCGTGGTATTCGTTTACAGCGTGTTTTTAAAGAAGATGCCGATCATGCTGCTTCTGCGTGCAAAAACAATTGATCATTTTATTCGTCGCATGAAAGAGTGGCCTACGCAACCACAACTAGCAACAGTAGATGGACCAGACGCTCATAGAGAGAGGAGGCAGAGATGGATGCTGAGATCATCTGTAGTAATATGTTGAGCAAAGCTGACCTTGCGACGCTGCTTGCAGAATGTGATTTTTTGCAGCAAGGGACATTTCTCGGGGAGATGTTACCTCTTCAGATTGTCAACACAGAAGAACGAGATGCGTTGATACGCTTTAGACCATTTGACACCACGCTTTCCTATGAGGTATACACACAATATACTTTTGGGCGCATCTTTCACGACGATTTTGAGCTACGCTGGCAGCATGAGTCAGGCCAGGTACACGCCTGTATATAGGCGTCAACCGCGACATTCCCTTTTTACGGATACCAAACAATCTGACGTTAGAAAAACGCACGCAAAGTTATTATCTCTTTGGTGAACGCGTCATAGACAACAAGGAGACAGAGAAAATCGGCAAACCTGCTAGCCCGGAAGATTTCGCCGAGGCACGCATTCCGCGTTTGTTACATTACCCTATAAAGGGGCAGAAACATTATGCGCGATTATTCGTGCAGGAATATCTTGACAAGGAGACAAAGCAAGTCGCTCTGCATCGCTTTGTCGCTGTGAAGGAGGCATAATAAATCCTTATGATTTTGTATGTATTGATTGGGAGAGACCCCCATTGCGTAAGAAACCCATCTGGCATTATCAACTAGTCGCTCCTGATCAGCAAAAGCTTTATCATGGACAGATCGAGCTGGCTATCCAGACGGAAACGCCGCTCTTTATCCATGATCCACACGCCAAAAATGAACCAGTGCTATCATTGCGCAATCAGCAGGGTGAGTACATCATTTCAGGGAGTTCACTCAAAGGTATGCTCCGTAGCGTTGTGGAAACGCTGGGGCGAGGCTGCTTGACGCTATTTGATGGAGATTATGAGCCAATTAAGAAAGACAGACGCATTGTCGGCTATGAAGCATCTTATAAAGCTCGTGTTCCTAAAGATTTCTTACGCTGCACCAATAATAACGAGCTATGCCTTTCCTGCCGCATTTTTGGTATGATGCGACAAAAAAAAGGGCAGGACAACTCAGAGAAAGATGCAGGAACAGGCAAAAATCTGTTTTTAGGCAAGGTGAATATCGGTGATGCCCGTGCCCCAAGAACCTCTCCCCTCTACGGTAAGATACGTACAGCCGATCTTATGGGACCTCAGCCACACCATGATGACTTCTATCTTGATATCACAAAAAACGCTATCGCAGGGCGTAAATACTACTTTCATCATGCAACCAGACCTGTGGATGTAAGGCGGCCAACCAACTATAATAGCTATATTCAACCACTCGATAAAGGAACAACGTTTCAGGTACGTCTGGACTTTGTCGGATTGACAGCAGAGGAATTCGGCGCGCTGCTGCTGGCAATTACGTTAGAGGAGGGAATGAGGCATAAGATCGGCTACGCTAAACCACTTGGTCTTGGCTCCGTCTACCTCAATCCACAAAGCATGATCCTTATTGACTACGCCAACCGGTATACACAATCAAACGGGCAAGCCCAAACAGAATATACACATGACGCTATCATCCAACTACGCAATGAGTTATTTGGTGCCTTCAAAGAGACGCATCTTGCCCTACGCTCCCTGGAGGACTTGCGTCGCATCTGGCGTTGGCCTGCCGACCCCAATGTGATCTATGACTATCCTGGCTATGCCTGGTTCAAGAATCCTGAGAATCGTGGCAAGCGTCTTCCGCAGACGCCTTAACAAGACAAGGAGAGAGATGGATGGCAACAGTACTGATTGCATCACTCGGCGATTCGCCTGTTGTGGTCACAGCCATGTTTAACCTGCTGAACGACAAGCTGTTGAAAGAAGAGAAAAAGGGTATTGATCTGCTAGAGGTTTTATATCCCAAAGATGGTATTGCTCTTTTTGGCTACGAAGATCTGATTTACAAAGCGTTGCAACAAAAATGCAAGGTAGAAGGCATTCCTTTGGACTGTGAAGATGTGGATGGAGAAGACGCTACCTATGATTTTCTGCGTAAGCTGTATCGGCAACTCAATACGCATCAGAAAAATGGTGATGTTGTCTATCTCTCGCTAGCTGGCGGGCGCAAGGGCATGGCTTCGCTTATGGCTCTGTTAGCTCCTTTATTCCTTTGTGTGAGAGAACTTTACCACATCCTTGATAAAGACGAAGGCAAAAGAGGACAACACTTCTGGTCAACCACGAGATTATGTGAGGTATCAACAACAGAGCAACAAGGTATCCTGTTTCCTTCACACGATCGAGTAAACCTGATATCCATTCCCTATGGTGAAAAGCAGCATCTCAGTAAAGAAGTCAGAGATCGCCTCTCTACCATTACAGATGAGCAACTTGACGATCTGTGGGAGCAGGATACAGACCAAGCAGAAATGGTAGAGTTTTATAACCCCTCGAAACAAAGTAATGATGAAGGTGGTCTGCTTACTGTTGAACTGACGGGAAATGCGGCAAAGCAATATCGGACTCTTCTTAAACATGATGTGAACCATAGCAGAAAATTTACCACATGCTTCAAGCAAATGCATTATGCCAAACAATTAATGACAGGTTGGAGAACAAATAAAGAGGATGGAGCACATGATATTTTTCCTTCTAAGCCTCTAGGTCGGATATTTCACTTCTATAAAAGCCATAAACATACAACAGAGCGTGCTGTTTATCACACAGAACCTCAGGACATTGCCTCTACCTCGGCTGCATACATAAAAAAGGTAGTGATCTCTGAGTTAGAGATTGAAGTATCGGGACGGTATAGATCGCTCGAAGAGATTGTCAACAAGCCCAAAATTTCTCTCGGGGGACGGGTGAACTTCGACCGTGCTTTTCCTGAAGAAAGTGGATCACAAGAACATATTCTCATCGTTCCCATCGCTACCTCTCCCATGGTTGCAACTCAACTATACCAGTTATATATTGATAAGGGTTACAAGGTACATTCGGTTATTCTAGTACATACACAACACCCTGATGTACGCACAAGTGTAGAGATTGCGTGTGATGCCTTCAAAAACGCGAATGTAACATGTGAAGCAGTGCCACTTAAAGGATGGGATGATATCGACGATGAAAAAAAGTGCACCAAATACCAGGACCTGCTTGAACAAACGATACGTAGGGCACGCCAGCAGACCCCATCCTGTCAGATTGAGCTGACGATTTCTGGGGGCCGCAAAGCAATGGCAGCAATGGCTATATTTGCAGCACAACAGCAGGATATTCATCGCATTGTGCATACTGTGATTGATGAGAGCATAAATGATAAGATACTGGAAGAGACAAAAGTTGAAGAGTTGAAGAAATTAGAAAGAACGAATAATAAGAAGAAGCGTGATGACCGTTTGTTTTTACGCGCTTATCCGGATCATAAAGATGCCTTCATTCTCTTCAAGATACCCGTACTGCCGGCGAGGAAAGCCAACATTTCCTCACAATAAACCGGACAAAATATAAACGAAAGAGTACAACTTGGATACATGGACCCTGCACCTTTTACAACAGACCGCCAAACATTTTAGCGATAATCAATGTCAGGCCTACCTTGTAGGAGGCTCCGTACGCAATCTCCTTTTGAAGGAACCTTGCATTGACTGGGATATCGTTACTGATGGCGATGTTCCCAAACTGGCACGCCAACTCGCTAACGCACTGGGGGGCCACTATGCCCACATGCATGACAAAGCCAGCCGTGTTGTCGTCAAGCATGACGAACAGGAAATGGTACTCGATATCGCTCCCCTACATGGCAACACCATCGAGTCTGATCTGCATATGCGTGACTTCACCATCAACGCTATTGCTATCCCACTTGCCGATGTGGTTGAGCATTTTCTAGCGGGAACATCTCCCTGCTCTCATTGATCCATTACATGGTGGCTTAGATCTGGCGACACACACTCTAAGAGCCGTTGATGATGCTGTTTTCACGCATGACCCACTGCGTATGCTGCGTGCGGTCCGCTTTATGATGCGCTACCACCTCACCATCGAGAGTCATACCGCACAGATGCTCACACGTGATGCCTCACTGCTCCCTCATGCAGCACCCGAGCGCATCCACGAAGAGCTATATGCCATCCTAAGACCCGATGGCGCAACGCAACGCCTGCGCTTCCTCGACAACCATGGCATCCTTACTGTGCTCATGCCTGAATTTATCCCTGCTAAAGGCATGCCTCAACCCGGCCTGCACCACTGGGATGTATTCGAGCACTCCCTTGAAACGGTCGCAGCTCTTGAGAAACTTGCCACTGTCCTCCAACAAACGCCACAGAACATACAACACTCGTCAATAGAATTCACAGATCAGAGCGAGAGCGACCTGAACGAGATACATACACTCCTCTGTGAAGCAGAACAGCAGGGCATTTTTCACTTCACGGCCCTTACAGCACCACCAATGAAAATGGCAGCACTTCTGCACGATATTGGCAAACCTCCCACTTACTCAGTAGATGAAGAGGGCAATATTCGCTTCTATGGACATCCACAAGTCGGAGTACCACTCGCACAACAAATCATGAGACGTTTGAGTGCCAGCACCCATGATCGTCGTCTCGTTCAACAGGTTGTTGCTCACCATATGCGCCCAGGACAACTCAGCCATGCTACCATGACCCAACGTGCTATTCGGCGCTATTTTGTGGATCTCGGCCCTACAGGCATCAACGTCGCGCTCATCTCTCTGGCTGATCATCTCTCAATGCGTGGGCCAGAACCACTTACCGCTGCCTGGGAACGCCACCTTGCTACCGCACGCCTCCTGCTTACCAGCTACATTCGTGAACGTGAGCGCATTATGCCTCCTCGCCTTATCCTGCCAGAGGAATTGATGCATCGCTTGAAAATAGAGCCAGGTCCTATCGTAGGACAACTTCTTGAAGCTATTGCTGAAGCTCAGGCTGAGGGACTTATTCATTCTAAAGATGATGCTCTCTGGTTAGCAGAGGAGAAACTATCCCAAACACATTCAACATAAAAAGATTTGTAACTAGTCAGGTCTCCTAGAGACTTGCCAAACCTCGTCGCAAAGGGTAGAGTAAAGGCATGACAGCAGAAGAAGAACTGATTCACCTTCGACAACAAAATAGCTTGTTGCTTGAGCAGGTCAAGCAGATCCCCGTGCTGCAAGAAATCATCACGCAACTGAGTGAGCAGGTCAAGCAGTTGCAGGAGCAACGTGCCAAAGACAGCCACAATAGTTCGTTGCCCCCTTCTTCTGACCGCTTTGCGCGGCAAAGCAAATCCAGAAGTTTGCGCACTCGCAGTGGGAAGAAGCCAGGAGGGCAACCGGGTCACCCTGGGAAGACATTGCAGATGAGCGCTGCCCCCGATGAAGTGATCAGTTTGCCCAACGTCACCCAGTGTCACCATTGCCAGGCAGACTTGACCGAGGTTGCGGTCAAAACGATCGAACGCCGGCAGGTGATGGATGTGCCTGCTCCTCCCCCTTTGCAGGTCACGCAATACGAAGGGCAATGGAAACAATGTCCGCACTGTCAGGGATATAGCTGCGCAGTCTGGCCTTGGGGCGTCACAGCCCCCATTCAGTATGGGCCTCGGATCGGAGCCATGGCTGTCTATCTGACCACACAACAATTGCTTCCGCGAGGTCGAACGGCAGAAGTGCTCAAAGACATGATCGGCGTTCAGATGAGTGAAGGCACGCTTGCCAATGTGATCAAGCGCACGGCTCACGTCTTGAAGCCGGTCGAGCAGCAGATCAAAACCGCTCTGAGTCAGGCCAAGGTGATCCATCAGGATGAAACCGGGCTGTATGTGGTAGGGCAGCGCCTCTGGATGCATGTGACCTGCACCTCCTCTCTGACCCATTATCAGGTTCATGCGAGTCGAGGACATGACGCGTTGGATGAGATTGGCATCCTGGCTCACTTTGTTGGTACGAGCGTGCATGACGCCTGGAAAGCCTATTTCCTCTACGGATGCCAACACAGCTTGTGTTGCGTGCATATCTTGCGCGAGTTGACGTTCCTTTCTCAAGAGGTGGGTTTGTGGTGGGCTCACAAAATGATCCTCCTGCTGACGACGATGAAGAAAGCGACCGATCAAGCCCGCCACCTTGGTCAAAGCAGCCTTTCGGCAGAAAACGTACTGGCTCTGCAGACGCAGTTTCTCTCTCTGTTGGATGAAGGGGATCAGGTTCATCCTCGCGCTCCGACGACTCCTGGCAAACGAGGCAAAGCCAAGCAACATCCCGCCCGCAATTTGCTTGATCGCTTGCGCAAGCACCAGAATGCGGTCCTGGCTTTCTTGTACAACCTCGACGTGCCTTTTGACAACAATCTCGCCGAGCGCGATGTTCGGATGGTCAAAGTCCAACAAAAAATCTCTGGCACCTTTCGCAGTGATGAGGGAGCCGTCTCCTTTTGTCGCATTCGTGGCTACTTGTCGAGCTTGCGCAAACAAAGCCTGCACGTGTTTTCGGCTTTGGAGGCAACCTTGCTGGACCAACCTCTGCTTCCCTCCTTCTAGGTGTCAAGGCGACCTGACTAGTTACAAAGATTTTATAGATTATTCAACAAGAAAATGTAAAAGGGCAAAACCAGGGGAGAGTCTATGACTGATGGTGACTGCCCTATTAGATGGACTCCTTTAGATAGAGAGTATTACTGCTTATTTCCTTCCTCACTCTATGTTCAAGAGGCATGCCAGCAGGCCTGCCTTTCACAAACCGCCAGAGCAACTGAAGAGTTCCCGGCAGCAGAGCATCTTTTGCGATATCAGCATTTGCTTCATAGAATTGAGCTTCAATAGCAGCGACTTTTGCCGCCATCTCTTTCCCTGCGTCAGTCAGGGTGAGTATAACCATACGTCTATCGGTGGGCGATGGAATTCGTTCAATCAGGCCAGTTTCAACAAGTCCCTGTACTAAACGGCTTGGACTCCCCATCTCACAGATAAGAAGATCGCCAAGCGCAATGAGCGAGAGAGGCGCATAATCCTGTAAAACACGCAGCACCTCCGCTTGTGAAGGCGTCAAATGTAAGGGGTGCAGAGCATCTGCAAGAATTCTGTTCCCTTCCCGTTGAACTGCCAGGATTAGATAACGCAGTTCTTCTATCGGTATCATCTTATCTCCCTTTTGATTATTCCGTGACACAGCATCGATTATAGATCATCAACGAGGCAGCGTCAAATCTTTCGGCTTACATGAGAAGCAGCTACCATCAGAGATTCCCCACATCTTGACGACACATCATCAATGATGTATCATTGATTACATATCATTAATGATGTGTCACATATTAATCCGTCATCGAAATATAAAAAAATGAATAGAAGGAGGCAGCCGATCATGTTACGTATTCATGCACTTCAAACGGGAAGAGTAGGAGTTAAATCAAAGCAACTACATGGAGAGGGACACGGCATCACACGTTTGTTAAATACGTTGACCGATAAAACATGGGAACAACCGCTTCCCATCTATGCCTGGGTTATTGAGCATCCTGAAGGAGTCATCGTAGTTGATACTGGCGAAACTGCAATGACAGCCCGCAAAGGCTACTTTCCTCAATGGCATCCTTTCTACCGGTCAAGTGTACAGGCGTTTGTCAGTCCGGAAGATGAAATCGGGAATCAGCTTATGAAACTGGGGATCACACCTGATGATGTACGTTGGGTTGTTATGACCCACCTCCATACGGACCATGCTGGAGGATTACATTATTTTCCCCATTCAGAAATACTTGTCGCTCGCAAAGAATATAAAACGTCGCAGGGACTGATTGGACAGTTACAAGGCTACCTACCACAACACTGGCCCAGATGGTTCAATCCACATCTGGTAGATTTTACACCAGAGGCCGTAGGCCCATTTCCATCAAGCTTTGCTCTGACCAGGGCGAACGATATTATACTAGTACACAAGGGCCGAAAAATGTCCACGATGGAGTGAGCCTCATATGTCTTCTATGGCTGATCCTATCATGGATCTATCTCGGCCTCTGTGTACTAGTACCCACTGAAGGCCATACCAGCGGTCATCTTTCGGTACTGGTACGAGAAGAGAAACTATCCTTCTTCCTCGCTGGAGATACTTCGTACACCGAAAAACTTATGCTTGAACAGACTCTGGATGGTGTTTCGTTTAATGAGCAAGCAGCACAACAAACATGGAAACGCATCCAAGAATATGCAAGAATGGTACCTACTGTCTACCTACCATCACATGATCCAGAAGCAAAAGAGCGCCTGTCTCAACGACAAACTATTTTGTTTCCTGATGCTATTAAAACCGCACCAAATGCTATGGTGCTTTCGACCGTTTAATGGGCAAGGTTTTCATTTGCACTATTTCTGAAGGATCGGGTTGATCCGCAACAATTTTTGAGATTATCGTCACAAAACAGCGGCTCAACCCAGATATTACAAAGGGGGGATTGCACGTCCTAATCCGCTCGGCATAGTTGACAACATGCCCTCGATGGCGTACCATTACAGAGGCTAAAACTGTAGGGGCAGCATCAGACGCTCACTCTGGCTTGCCGATTTGGAGAGCATAGTGAAGACAATTGCGATATTCTACCAGGGACGCAAACAAGATACATCTTATGTTGCAGCACAACTGGCACCAACATTGCAACAAAAAGGCTATGCTGTCCGTGCCATCGATATCCGCGATGAAGGGGAGGTGTGCGCTCCCTCTCTTCAGGGCTGCGAGGTAGTACTTGTCCTGGGAGGAGACGGCACAATTGTGCATGCGGCTCGCCTCTGTGCTTGTGTCAGTGTTCCCATCGTAGGTATCAACTTTGGGCGCGTCGGCTTCCTGGCTGAACTTGAACCAAATCAGTTATCAGATGAGCTTTACTATTACCTCAATGGTGATGAGTCGGTCTGGCTCGACGAACGTTCTATGCTTTCCGCTGTCCTGCAACAGGATGGGCATGATGAGGAGTTTCTTGCACTCAACGATATCGTTATCGCTCGTGGGATGTGGCCACATTTAGTAAAAATCCTTGTGTGGGTCGATGACTACTATTACAATACAAGCTATGCCGATGGGATGATCCTCTCGACAGCTACAGGCTCAACCGCCTATAATATGGCCGTCGGGGGTCCACTGCTCCATCCGCAGGTGCACAGTAGCGTCCTCACACCTATCGCGCCACATCTGGCATCCGATCGTTCGTTAGTATTGCATCCTGAAGCCAGGATCAAACTTCAGATTTTCACAGGTTCACAAACCGGCGTTTTCTCGGCTGATGGTCAGATGAATCGTGAAATCAAGGATGGAGCCACGATTATTATTCAGAGGAGTCCGTTTCTCACGCGATTTCTCAGGCGCAGGCCACCAACGTACTTCTACCAGATTATCAATGCCAAATTAAGCAGTGATGGCACGCATGCCATCGAAAGCCACCATGTTACTTGAGTTAAATATTAAAGATTTCGCCATTATTGATAGCCTGCACTTACGGCTCAATCGCTTATTCAATGTATTCACAGGCGAAACAGGTGCAGGTAAATCAATTATTATCGATGCAGTAAACGCGCTACTCGGCGGCAAAATCGGTGCTGAGTTTGTGCGCGCTGGCTGTGAACGCGCCACCGTTGAAGGGGTCTTCTCAATCGAAGCATTGCCGCCCATCGACGAAGAGTGGCAATCTGTTGAAGTGTTCGCACAACCAGCAACAAATGGGGCCAGTACCCTGTTTGAGGTCTTCGAGTATGCCGAGAACCACCAGACCCAACATGCTCAAGTCGATGCCCATAGCGCCGATGCGCGCGTTGCTCTTGCTACTTTGCTTCATCAGTACGATATCATCCCCGAAGATGGGCAACTTATCCTCTCGCGGGATATCTTCCGCTCTGGACGCACTGTAGCCCGCGTCAATGGCCGTGCTTTTTCGCAGCAGGTTCTCCAACAAGTTGCCAGTTGGCTCGTTGATATCCACGGTCAAAGCGAACATATGAGCTTGCTACGGCCAGAGCAGCATATCAACTTCCTTGATCGCTATGCCGAACTTCTCCCCTTGCGAGAAAAACTCGGCGATAAAGTCGCTGAATGGCGCGGCGCACGCAAAACGTTGCAATCACTCCAACAAAATGAACGTGAGCAGGCACGACGTGCTGAATTTTTGCGCTTCGAGATCGAAGAGATCGAAAAGGCCAACCTGCACATTGATGAGCTAGAGGAACTGGAGGAGGAGCGCAAGGTACTCAACAATGCCGAGCGTCTGCGCGAACTCTGTGCCCTTATCTATGGCTCCATCAAGGGGGCTGATCCGGGTGGAGACGATTTCAAACCGGCTCTCGATCAGTTACGCATAGCTCAACGCAGTTTGAGTGAGCTTGTACGCCTCGATAAGAGTATGGAAGAGTATGAAGATACGCTCTCCGAAGCTATCTATCAGCTAGAAGATGTTGCAGCCAGTATCAGTAGTTACGAAACCGACATCGAAGATAACCCTCACCGTCTTGCTGACATTGAGGAACGACTCGATCTTATCGCCAAACTCAGACGCAAATATGGTTCCACAATCGAGGCTATTTTGCAACACGCTACTGATGATCAGGCCGAACTTGACACGATTACCAATCGGGATGAACTGGTTGCCAAATTGCAGCAACAGGATGGGCTGTTCCGCCACGAGATTGGTATGCTGGCTCAGCAGCTCTCTGCACGCCGCTACCAGGTCGCGCAAGATCTCGCTCAAGCTATGGAAGAGCAACTTAACGATCTGAATATGCGACGCGCCCGCTTTCAGGTTGAGATTGAACAGGTTCCCGACGAAAATGGTATACCCGCATGTGTTCAAGATCGACCGGAACAATGTTATACTTGCGACCTGACCGGGATAGACCGCGTCCAATTTCTGATCGCTCCCAATCCAGGCGAACCATTCAAACCACTCACCAAAATTGCCTCTGGCGGTGAAACATCGCGTCTCATGCTCGCATTGAAAACTATCCTGGCCCATGCAGATGCAACACCAACACTTATCTTTGACGAAATCGACACGGGTATTAGTGGACGTAGTGGACAGGTTGTTGGTGAGAAATTGTGGCAACTCACACTGAACCATCAAGTTATTTGTGTAACGCATCTCCCTCAGATCGCCGCCTTTGCTGACACCCACTATAACGTCAACAAGCAAATCTTCGAGAACCGCACCCTCACCATCGTTAACGAATTGCGTCCAGAGCAACGGGTACGTGAAATTGCGCATATCATGGGAGGAAATGTCACCGAGTCGTCGGCAAAGAGCGCCGAAGAGATGCTGGCTCGCTCCTATCTGTGGAAAGAAAACCGGGCGCGACGCAAGACAGGCTAGCAAAGCCCTTATTACACCTGATGCTATAATGGTATCTCAACCAAACATCAGCAAACATGCCAACAAACAATCAGAGCTAAACGGAGAACTTTTTTCATGTTTCCTTCTTTACCACAAGAAAATCAGGATGAATTACAGCAGTTAGCACAACTCTATGGCCAACCTCTGGTACAGATCATTGACCTTGGCACTACAAATTATTTCGACCCCTTGAATAAAAGTGACCGCTATGGCGAAGTCTGCATGGTTATACGACGAACTAACGGTCATCTCCTCACCATGAAGAAAACCTTCTATCCAGAAGGGGGTTACAGGCTACTCACCGGAGGTATCAATCATGGAGAAAGGATCTATGATGCACTCTTAAGGGAAACGCACGAAGAAACTGGGCTTACAGTGAAGATTACTCGCTTCCTGGTTGCCGCTGCTTATTGCGTTACCAACGTCGAGAAAGAACCTGCATTTTACACTTTCGCCTTCTTACTCGATGAGATTGGTGGGACACTCGGAGCGATTGATGAGGAAGAAAACGTTGAAGCATTCCTGGAAATCAAGCCAAAGGACTTGCTAACTCAGGCTGAGTTCCTGGAGCAGATACGTAGTCACCATAGCAAGGAACTAAATACCGATTGGAGCGCGTGGGGACACTTCCGTGCTGTAATTCATCGTCTGGTGTGGCAAGCCTTGCCGGCATAACCTCATACTGACGAACAGAGCTGATGGCGATGATGTGCTATAATATGTACGGAACAAATCAGGAAGAAGTCTGGCTTTCCACATATGCTCAAAGGACCATTCTTATGAACAAGAAATTTACGAGTACCCTATTGTTATTTTTGGTATTCATCGGCTTTCTCTGGTGGGGACTCTCTATGCTGACCTCTACATTAGCCGCTCCAAATAAAGATGGCGAAAGCATCGTTTATGCTCTACTCATATTGGGTTGCGCTGGTTATGCTCTGGTCTCACTCTTGATGCTCCCACGCAAGAAACAACCATAATTACAGTTATGTTAGGATAAAGAGAAATGGTTGATCAACCACCAACAACGGCGTTGGTTATTCGCATTGCAACTCTCGAAGATATTGCACAGATCGAATATCTTGACGGTTTTAGCACATCACCTACGCGCGATATCCATCGTGATATGGAAAAGTATTTTGGCTCTATTGACCCCTCTACTCATGAGCACACATTTATTTTCCTGGCGGAGATAGGTGGAACTACCGCTGCCAAAGCTGAACTGATGTTACCTCCTCCAGAAACAGCTAAAGCTATTGGCTATATGAAACGCGTTGTTGTCCATCCAAATTTCCGTGGACAAGGCCTGTCTCAACAACTTATGCAACATATCATCAACTTTGCCCATACTAAACAAAAACTGGATGGCATCGATTTGCATGTCTGGGAAGGTAATCTGCCCGCGATCCATCTCTACCGAGTCACTCGGCTTTGAGCTACAGCATCGTGAATTATACTACCGCTTACCGTTGTGACGGAGCTATTTCCTCTTTCGTTGTAAGAGGTAGACCAGGACAAACCTGACAAGATAACTTCACAGGATCAGGATATTCTCGGTACTTCAATGGGAGGCAGAGGCCTACCCACAGGCATCAGTTGACCCTGTTATCAATATATCTTTTGCTATAACTATTCAGGCCTTCTCACCACCTGTGGTGGCTCGCTCTCGCTTAGTGTGTGTTTTGTTGCCAGTAGCGGAGGTTGCGTCGCAACCTCCGCTACTGGCAACAAAACACACACTAAGCGGCCAATAAAGCGCTCAGGGCGCTGAGGAATCAAGAAAAGGGGATCTGAGTAGTTAATTTTTGCCAAAGATAGGAGCAATTATTGTACAGCGGGCAAAAGCGTAAAGATAGATGAAACAGCGCTCTGTACTCGCACAGATCACTCAATCAGAGGCAGAACCGATAATGACACCCAGATGGATGCGACACTTCTTCAGTGAAGATATATCATCTAACAATCGTTCTATCGTTGAGCTACAACGGCGTGCTGTATGGATTGCTCTTGCTTTCATCTTGCAAGCCCTCAATGAGATAGATCATAACCTGTATATCCCCTATTTAATGCCTTTTGGTTCTCTTATTCCTTTCATACTCATTTTGGGAAGCCTCGTTGCACTCTGGATGGCATTTCGTCCAGCACAACATCAGATACAAGACACACAACAACATCCCAGCCATTGGCAGCGTCGGGTACTAATCCTGACATTACTCCTTGCCATCATAGGGAACATTGTTCTGGGATGGGGTCTGGTATTCAGCATTTTACCACCACGCTTTTCAAATGATGGTACATCTCTTGATACGAACGCCGCTATCCAGCTTCTACAAGGGCGCAACCCCTACACCAACTCAGATATGGTGGAGTTGATGCAACGTTTTCATATCCGACCTGACTGGACGACACCACTACGCCTTGGCCAATTCGCCAATCGTCTTGATTACCCAACAATTGATGAGTTGCAAGCTGTATACGAACATGATCTCAAAACAGGTTCTGACCTTGAGTTTGAGTCAAAGGTTAGCTATCCTGCACTCTCTTTTCTCACACTCGTACCTTTTGTCTTTTTTCAACACTATAACGTATTGCCATTTTATATATTGAGCTATTTAGTTCTGGTGGCTATTGCCTGGCGGATGGTTCGACCTGAACTGCGCCCATGGGCATTTCTGTTAGCAATGGCCAATATCCCTATGTGGTCATCGACCATCGGAGGTAATCTTGACATCTTTTACACATTGCTTATTGTCCTGGTCTGGCTACTGCGTGATCGTCGCTGGAGTTCAGCCATCTTTCTTGGACTGGCACTGGCGACCAAACAGATAGCCTGGTTCTTCATTCCTTTCTATATCATTATGGTTTTTCGTCATTATGGATTAAAAGAAAGTATCTATCGCCTGTTTATCGCCGGTAGCGTGGCTCTTGTGATTAATCTCCCGTTTATCCTCTGGGACCCGCACGCGTGGACCGCCGGTGTGCTTGCACCGATAGCAGATCCAATGTTCCCAATGGGAGTTGGTATCATCAATCTGAGTGTCACACATTTATTGCCATTCTTCCCAGGTTGGGTCTACAGCGCTCTCGAAGGAGGGAGCATGCTCTTCTCACTGGTATGGTACTGGCGCATCTGCCGTAAGCACCCCGAAGCTGCGATGCTACTCGCTGTTATACCACTTTTCTTTGCCTGGCGCAGTCTGTCCTCGTACTTCTACTGTGCCGCCTATCCGATCTTCATTCTGATGACTGCAAAAGTGCCACTCAGGTCTCACAGTATGCTCTCTTCAGTTCATACCAATAGCCCACCAGAGCATGTACAGATAACAACTTCTGCCTGAACCATCAAGCAAGCAGGTTATGAATATCCTGCTTGCTCCCATATCACACACTCTATTAGAGTATTTACACACCCCACCCATCTCGACTCTTCACGTCCTTCGTGGTACAATCCCCAGGAGACTAAAGAAGATAGAGCCGTTGCAAGGAACGATCATGTCACATAAAAAAGAAACGAGTACGCTTCTATCCCAAGAGGATAATAACCAGATACAACTCATACTGGAACATTATCGCCAGATAGCAGAGAAATTGCATACCTGTACCAATCAGGAACAGGCAGAGGTAACGCTCACCGAGATCAATACCCTCTCGGAGACGACCCAGATAGCCCTGCTCAAAGCCTTATCCAAAGAAAATATAACCGATGCGGCTGATGTTTTGGTGGCAATCAATGCGTTTAGTCCACATAAAGAGGTCCGTAAAGAAGCACGCCGATCTCTTATTCGACTTGAAGCAACAAAAATACATCCACAATGGACACCCCCCAGAGCCAACACATCAGCTATCCAGGTCAATGTCGTCAAACCACCCCGCTTTTGGAAAGGGTTTGTCACACAAATCCGAGAAGAAGGTGATATCCAACTCTTTCTCTTCTGGGAACAAGGCTATGATTATACTGAAGCTCGTAGCTTTATTTTTCAGCTTGACTACTGGCATGAGGGTGTGAAAGATTGTATTGTTGAAACGAATAGCAAACGCCACATCAATGAGCGCATAGAAGAGATACACTCCCAACTTGGCACTACCCCCATCACAGATTGTACGCTGGCAGAGGGCAAGCGGTTAATCGAGGAGGCACTGTCTGTCAATCAATGGAGGGGTACCACTCCTCACAAAGATTACCGCAACTACCTTCCCACGATCAACAGTTTGATCATGGAGTGCACTGACTCTGGTGAGGATCGCGGTCGTATCTTCATCGATCCAGAGTTAGATGAGCAGGCTGTTGTGATTAACTTCCTCGGAGCCTGGTCTCTGGGCGATTATGGACTGGTCTATGATTTCCTCACCAACAATAGCAGTGCCCGCGAAGGTCTGACACGTGACGAATGGATAAAACTCCGCCGCGCCTGGGCAGATGAAGCACACCCGGCACGCATAGAACTGGGCTTTGTCCATGAGCGCGAACGTAGTCAAAGCGCACTCTGGCTCCCTTCATCCTCTATCGGGAATCTCTCCACTTTGCGCAAAGAGATCGAGATCGGTTGGTCGCTTGAACTGGTTGATACCCCTCTCAACGGTACACTAAAAGAGATGCCAATGGGAACGGCTATCAATAAAGAGACAGGACGACACTGGTTCTGGACTAGCTATACACTCGTGCAAGAACAAGGTGAATGGCGCATCCAGCAGATTACAGACGAAGGCGCGAATATTCAAGGGGTGTCTATTGTAGAGTTACAGAAACGCGTCAAGGAGTTTGAAGAAGCTATTGATGCCACGCTTCAGCAGCCCAATGACGATATTCAGGCAGCAGTAGAAGAGCTATCCTGGCGTCTCACACAGCTATTGCACTATTATGATGCACTTATTGTTCGCCTACCACTAGATCGCCAGATCTGCGAAGATGCCTATGCCCGCGCTTCTGCTATAGGCAACCCGGAACGCATTCTGGTTTACCTGCAACGACTGGCTCAGCGTTTCCCTGAGAATCATAGTGTAATATTGAAAAGCCTGGGAGCAACATTCACAAACCTTGCCTACCGGAGCCAGGAGCAGGGTTTGCAAGATCGCGCACAGCGCTTTCTCTCACAAGCCGAGGCTGTCTTACGTGAAGATATTGACACAAATGACAGTGCCATAAGTCGCATACTGCTCGGCGAACTACTCATCACTCAGAATCGTCTCGACGATGCAGAAGTAGAATTGCTCAAGGCGAAAACGATGAATCCTGGCCCTGCTGAAGAAACCACCCTCGAAGCTGGTCTTGGCAATATCGCGCTGCAACGTGAGCATATGGAGGAAGCTCTCCTCCATTACCAAAAAGTTGCGGATCTCGACCCCGACTATACGGGGATCTGGTTCAACATTGGCTTTGTTCACCGTCTGCTTGAACATTTCACGGAAGCTGAGGAATATTACTACCGCGCTATCCAAAAGGAGTCAAGCGATATACGCCCCTACTCTGAACTCACGGCTATTTCTATGAACCGAGGAGATCAGTCAAAGGCTCGCGATATCGCGGAACAAGGCGTGCGGGCCAGGCCTGACTCTGCTCACATGCATGCGCTCTTAGCCTCTGTTCTCCTTGAGACGGGAGATCAACAGCGTGCAAAACAAGAGATAGAGGAGGCTGAGGCCATCAACCCAGAAGAAGAAATTGTCAAACGGGTACGGCAATACATGAACGTACAAAAGAAGAAGTAATTATCACACTAACACCCAAGGAAGGATATCTCATGTCTCATAAACAACGTGGATCTGGTGGTAAAAAACAAACACCATCCTCCACTTCCCAAATAGATCAAGCACAGGTACAGCAACAGCTCACACAATACCATCAGATTGCCAGTGCATTACATACAAGTACAGAAAAAGCACAGGCAGAGGTGGCACTTGCCCCTCTCACCGGTCTTTCAGAAAGCACCCAAATAGCGTTCCTGAAGGTTCTTTCCAAAGAAAGTACAGTTGATGCAGCTGACATCATGAGCGCCATGAATACTCTTGCACCAATCAAAGAGGTCCGCAAAGAGGCTCATCGCTCACTGATACGCCTTGAGGAAACACAAACATATCCACAGTGGACAGTACCAACAGTCCAGGAGGTCAATATTCCTGCTCCACCAGCACGTTTCTGGAAAGGCCTGATGACCAATTCCAGAGAGATGGGCGAGATGCAACTGATTCTCTGCTGGGAACAAGGGACCAACTATCAAGAAGTTCGTATGATGGGCTTCTTGCTCGAATTCTGGCATGATGGAGTCAAAGATTTCTTCACTGAAGTGAACAGTAAACGTCATATAGAAAGTCATCTTGCTCAGATGCGTTCACAGTTTGTTGGTCTAGAAATCGTCGACTGTACACTGGCAAAGGGCCACCGACTGATCGAAGAGGCTCTCCTGGCAAACAAAAAGCATGGTACAAAACCACATAAAGATTACATGCGCCATCTTTCTCTCATCCGGCAACTGATTTTGGATGTCGTGGATACAGAGAAGGATGTTGAGGATATTTCCAGCGATGAAACAGATAGCAATGCAACAGTGATTGATGCGCTTAGCAGCAAAGGCTTCTTCCCTCTCAGTTTAGAAAATGAGGATGTTGTTCCTAATTTCATTGAAGCCTGGGTAGAGGGTAGTTACGAAACTGCCTATGACTTGCTTGCTAGCACCAGCCCCCTTCGCGAAGGGCTTTCACGTAAGGAATGGGCCGAACGCCGTCGCCAGTGGAGTGCGGAGGCTCATCCCAGGCAGTTGAAAAACACGTTCATCCATATGCCTGAACCCCAATCAGAGCAAGAGTCCCCTACCGTAGAGATTGGATGGTCGTTGGCATTCAATGAGACACCTCTCGCAAGCGCCCTCAAAGAACTACCAGTGGCAACCCTCACCTATACAGAAACCGGACGACATTGGTTCTGGACCAGCTATACACTGGTTGAAGAGGATGATACATGGCACATTCAAGATATGACCGATGAAGGGGCAAAAGCATTACAATTATCCCCAGATGAACTACAAAAACGCCTGACCGAGATCGTTGAATTCACCTCTCACCAATTGGAAGAGATAGACGAAGACGAGGACGATGAGGTAAGCGAGGACGAAGACGTAGACGCAGACGACAGATGGATGAGGATGAAGATGAAGATGAAGATGAGGACGATGAAGATATAGCATTTGAGGAAATTCTAGAGCGTTTCCAGGAAATGCTTCGTGTGACAACTCAGGCCTCGCACTACAATGACTCGTTAATCACACAACTTCCATCTTCTGATGCTTCAGTATATGCGACAGCTTACGATCAAGCCATGGTTATCCAGGAATATGAACGTGCCGCAGCATACATGGAACTGATGATAGAGCGCTTCCCAGAACAACGCGGCGAGATACAAAGAAAACTTGCACTGGCTCTTGTCAGTGTTGCCAATAAGTTTGAAGAGGCAAAGGAGCTGGAATTTGTTGCTCACTTCATAGAAAAAGCCGAAAACACATTACGCGATTCTCTTACCACAGAGAATGTACCCATGGGGCGCATTCTCCTTGCAGAAACGTTGATCGCCCAAAATAAACAGCTTGATGAAGCTGAGACACTGCTGCAGCAAACTCTGGACTTGACATCAGATCCCAAAGAATCCACGCTCATTGAAGGAGGTCTGGCAAAACTTGCAGAGGCCCGCGATGAAAAAGAGAACGCGCTGATGCATTACCAGCGAGCCGCTCAGATTAGTCCAGACTTTCCTGGTGTCTGGTTCAACATTGGTACTTTACAGCACAATCTCCATCAAGAAGATGAGGCAATACTGAGCTTTCAACATAGTATCGAAGAAGATCCCAACATGACGGATGCTTACGTCGAGCTAGCGGCGATCTACACCAATCGCCGTGAGTTCGAGACAGCACAGGATCTCCTGGAAGAAGGTATCGATCTTAACCCGGACGCCGCTGATTTGCTCGCCGCACTCTCGTTGACCTACATTTATGCTGACGATCTTCGCAACGCCGAGCCATACCTGGAAGAGGCAGAAGAGATCGATGCAGAGGACGAACTGGTACAAGTAGTACGGCAAATCTTCGACGTGCAAAAGGCACAACAACGTCAACAATCCAAGTCCAAACGCCATAAAGCAAAGAAGCGATGATGCAAGAGGAACGACCTATCACTTATCACACGGTCACACTGGGAGCGATGACACGTGCAGGGGATACGTTGGCTGAAATCGTCGAGCAGAACGCGGAGGGTGAACAACAGATAGTCACTCTCCACGTTCCTGCTGGTTTACCAGGAGAACGTGTTACTATCACGGTCGAAGCTCCAGCAACACCACGTCCTGGACGCCGTAGCCGTCGCTGGAAGCCTCGCCCTCCTCGCGTGTGGATTACCCAGATTCACGAGGCCTCGCCACTGCGTGTTCAGGCACCCTGTCCAGTCTTTGGTACCTGCGGTGGCTGTCAACTTCAGCATATGCACTACAAAGCGCAACTAGAATGGAAACAGGCCGTCGTAAGCCAGTTGCTATATGAGATCGGCAGTTTTACAGATCTACCAGTGCTACCAACGATGCCTTGTGATGTTCCCTGGCACTATCGCAACCAGATGCGCTTCTCAGTCAACCGGAGTGGCCAACCAGGGCTGACAGCCAGAGGCACTCATTGGGTACTCCCATTGACTGAATGTCCCATTGCTCACGAACAGATTAACCGTGCCTTCCATGTGCTTACCCAACACACCAACGCACAACCACAAGTCCTGATCCGCTGTGGAGCCGCCAGCAACCAGCTACTTATCCAACCTCAACCTGCACCAGAAGTTGCGCAACAACTTACTGAAGCAGGGCTTGATCTGCATACCGACACCATGGAAGAGGTGCTGGCAGGCGAAACGTTCCGCATTCGTCCCAGTTCATTCTTTCAGACCAATACCGCGCAGGCCGAGAAAATGGCACAAATGGTCCTTAACGGACTTCTTTCCGGCAATGACCAGTCAGGAGAACATGGCAAGCAGTTAACCATTGTCGATGCTTATAGTGGTGTGGGCACATTTGCCCTCTTACTGGCTCGCCATGTAGGAAAGGTCATTGCCATCGAAGAATCTGCCAGTTCCATCAAAGATGCACAATGGAATCTGCGTACTGTCGACAATGTAGAAATTCTCAAAGGCAAGGTGGAGGATATCTTGCCAACGCTCGCTCCACTGATCGATGGATTTGTGATTGATCCACCACGTGCAGGCTGCCAACAAACCGTTCTTGACATACTTGTGCAGCATCCGGTCAAACGAATCGTCTACGTCTCATGTGATCCTTCCACATTGGCCCGCGACCTCAAGATACTCTGTCACCTACATCCTACCTACCGTCTACGCTCAGTACAACCACTTGATATGTTCCCCCAGACGGCCCATATTGAATGCGTAGCGGTCCTGGAGCGTACACAGTTATGAATACCAATTTTCCGTTATTGTTAGCTTCTGCCTCGCCTCGCCGCAGGCAGATTATCACTCTGCTCGGATTACCCTGCACCGTCTGCGTCTCACCGGTAGATGAAGATGAACTCCAAAAGCAATACCAGGGTCCCATCGAAGAGTTGGCGCTCTGGACCGCCCATCAGAAAGCAATGGCCGTCCTTACCTTGCCTGAAGCAGCTAATCATCTCATCATTACGTCAGATACCACCGTTATCCTTGAAGGGAAAGAACTTGGCAAACCTCGCGATGAAGCGCATGCCCGTGAACTTCTGCTCTCTCTGCGCGGTCACTGGCATGAGGTAGTCACAGGTGTCGTTGTCAGTGCTATAATTAATGATCAACTTGAGATCCAGGGAGCAAGCTGCGCCACCCCTGTCCTGATGCGTCCCTATAGCGAAGAGGATATCGCAGCCTACGTTGCTACAGGTGATCCTCTGGATAAAGCCGGCGGATATGGCATTCAAAGTCCCCTGTTCCAGCCAACAGAGCGCATCAACGGCTGTTATCTAAATGTGGTGGGTCTGCCATTGTGTATCCTTGTTGATCTTCTAGCCAGATTTAATGTGTATCCCGCAACACAGGAATGCCAGGGCACAGTTTGTCAGTGGTCTGAGCGATGTCTGAAATAGTTCGTGGCCGTTATGCTCCCAGCCCAACTGGAGATCTACACATGGGCAACTTGCGTACGGCTCTGCTTGCCTGGCTCTTTGTCCGCAGCGCCAGAGGTCAATTCGTTCTGCGCATTGAAGACCTTGATCAGCCACGCGTACGTCCAGGGGCTACGCTGCGAATGCTTGATGATTTGCATTGGCTTGGCCTCGATTGGGATGAGGGGCCTGATTGTAGTGGTCCCTATGCTCCTTATACACAGAGTGAACGTTGCGCATTCTACCAACACTATCTGCAACGCTTACGCGAGGCCGACTTGATCTATCCCTGCTATTGCAGTCGCGCAGAAATTGCCAGTATTGCCAGTGCCCCCCAACAAGGTGCAGAAGAGGGACCTCGCTATCCGGGTACCTGTCGTCACCTCACAGAAACTCAGCGCAAACATTATGAAGCTAATGGTCGCCGTCCATCGCTGCGCTTTCGCGTTGATGATGAACGTCTTGTCTCCTTCACAGACCTGATCGCAGGTTCTATGACGCAGCACGTCCAGCAAGTCATAGGAGATTTTGTTGTTTGTCGCTCCGACGGCATCTTTGCCTATCAATTTACGGTTGTTGTCGATGATGCACTTATGCACATCAATCAGGTCGTACGTGGTGTTGACCTGCTCCACTCCACTGCACGGCAAATCTTACTCTACGAAGCTCTAGGGTTCCCTGTTCCTGCTTTTGCACACGTTCCCCTTATGCTCGATGAACAAGGAAAACGCCTCTCGAAACGTATACAGAGTGCGGGACTCGCGCCACTACGTAGTAGCGGAAGCACTCCCGAGCAGATCATTGGACAACTTGCGGCAAGTTGCGGTCTGGTGGACAACGGTATATCAATCAGTACAATCGATCTTATAAGAAGGTATGCTCAACCAGCATATGATATAATGCGCCCAATGTTGCAACGCCAACATCATTAACTAAAGAGTTTAAAGTATTCTATACAGAACACGCTTGGATGGCTGAAAGAATGAGTACAATATCTTTGACAGTACGTATCATTCTTATCGTACTCACTATCTTGCTTGCGCTTGTCATTGGTCTCTTTTTGCGTCGCAGGCTTGTACGCTACCTCTCCAACACAGTACTCGATGCCTGGATTGTGCAAGCATTGGGTATACTTGTAGTCTTTCCCTCGCTCATTTTAGCAATTATAGCAATACCCGTCATTTATGATTGGAACATCACAACCCTGTCTGGCTGGTGGGAGAGCATCAAGGGCACGATTACGATACACGATATTACCAATTTCTCAGTGAGCTTTGTCGAGACATTACTGTTTATCACGATCGGCATAGGTGTCGCACGTACTGCCCAAAACCTGACAATTCGCGGATTGAGTGAGAGGCACATCGATATCAACATGCGTACCTTGATCGGGCGCGTCTTCTATATTCTCATTGTCACATTCACCGTTTTTTGGATACTCGATGTCTGGCACATTGCCGTTGCCCTTCCCATAGCAACTATTGGCATCATCACCGTCGCCTTGACCGTTGCCATCCAGGATATTCTCAAGGATCTGGTGGCAGGCTTTTACATTTTGATTGAGCGCCCCTTCTACATCGGGGACCAGATCAGTACGGCAACATATACAGGCCGGGTTGAAGATGTACAAATCAGGGCGACAAAGCTCCAACTGGTGAGTGGAGAAGAGGTCACCATTCCCAATTCGCTTGTCTTCGGTGGCATCGTCGTCAATAATTTTTACTATGGGCAGAGACGGGCAACTATCACTGTGACAGTTCTGCAAGAGGAGTTTATAAAGGACGAGACTCCTGGACAGATTCTTAATGTATTCACAGAGATTGAGAGCATTGCGCCCAAACCGGAGCCCACAGTAATGTTCACCCACTACTCCAATAATCAGGTCACGCTCACAGTGCGCTTCTGGGTAGCCAACAAACAACTTTCAACCGTGTCAGACGTAATGTATGCACTACATACAATCTTACCCAATGCGGAGTTGACTGTTCAGGAGTCTGCCGGAAGTGTGTAGAGAGCAAACAATACCAGATTGTTCCTGAGAGGAGAATACACTCGTTGGAAACATATACACCAGCAACGAACATACAGCGCATTGGTTTGATAGGAGGAACTTTCGACCCCATTCATTATGCTCATCTGGCAATTGCAGAGGAGATCTATACGACATTGGATCTCACGGAAATGGTTTTTATTCCTGCTGGACAGCCACCCCACAAACCTGGACGCGCTATTACAGCAGCACATCACCGCCTGGCAATGCTTGAGTTAGCTATAGCTTCAAATCCGCACTTCAGACTTTCACATGTTGAGATGGATCGGCCAGGGCCATCATATCTGGTCGACACACTGCATCTCTTGCGAAAAGAGTGGGGAACAAATACCGCTCTCTATTTTGTGATAGGATGGGATAGTCTGGAAGAACTACATACGTGGCATAATCCTATGGGTATTCTCGCTCAGTTGACACATCTTGTTGTGACCAGACGTCCAGGCTATACGAAACATAGCGAGTATATGACATCGTTAGAGGCCCGTTTACCTGGTATCACACAACGTTTACTTGTTGTGCCAGCACCACAACTTGATATCTCTTCTACTGATCTACGACGCCGTGTTACAGAGAAGAGACCGATTAAGTATCAGCTACCAGAAACCGTTGAGCAGTATATCAAGGAACATGGTTTGTACCAGTAAAAAAGGAATGTATCATGACAATGCAGCCAATGCAGTTTGCACTTGGTGACCGATTACGCCTACGCAAACAACATCCTTGCGGGAACTTCGATTGGGAGGTTGTTCGCCTGGGAGCCGATATCGGTCTACGTTGTGAAAAATGTGGACGTCGAGTGCTATTACCCCGTTCAGAGGTCGAACGCCGAACAAAACAGACACTACCTCGTGTACCCAAAACCGATATTGATCCATTTACGGAGGAATAGGGAAGGAGGTGATTTTATGGCATCAGCTACTCAAACCGATGGTTTCCTCACATTGCTTAAGAAACGTAACTTTCTTCGTCTCTGGCTGGCCCAGCTCATCTCCATGACGATTCTTAATGCCTCGAACTATGCGCTCCTGGTACTGATCGAAACTATCACTAACTCAACAACGCTGGTTGGACTCGCCATCATCTGCTTTAGCCTACCCGCAGTGCTTTTTGGTGCTCCCGCTGGCGTTTTCGTAGACCATATGAACAAGCGCCGCGTTCTTTGGGGAAGTAATTGTCTGAGAGCGATCGCTACCTTTATTTTCGCCCTCCTTTTGCTCATTAATCATAGTCCCAACCTCCTCATCCCTATTTACCTACTCACCTTCCTGATCTCAGCCATTGGTCAATTCTTCACGCCCGCAGAGGGATCTGCTATTCCCCTGCTTGTCAGTGAGGAAGAACTGATGCCCGCTCTTTCTCTTTTCAATGTCACGTTCATGCTCTCGCAGGCACTAGGATTTATCCTTCTAGCTCCCATAGCTTTGAGCCTCTTACCCACCTTGCAGATCGCTAGCATTACCATCACACCCATTGAGCAGCTCTATGTGATCGTTGCCTTACTCTACCTCGTTTGCGCATTGCTCATCCTGCTCATTCCATATGAGAGTTTCGCACAGAAAACACAACGCAAAAATGTTACGGGCGCGCTGACCACACAAACGCTGGGGATCATGGGGAATGTCTGGGGCGAGATGCATCAGGGATGGAGTTTTGTTCGCCGCAATCAACAGCTCTTTCTTGCAGTCGTTCAACTTTCTTTTGCAGGTGTCCTTTTGCTCGTCATTGGACAGCTTGCAACGCCCATTGTTACTCAATTACTCCACCTTAAAGCTACCGCAATGGCCTTTATTTTCGCACCTGCTGGTATTGGTCTGGTGGCAGGATCAGTGCTGATGCCACGTATCACTCGTCGCCTGGGAAAATCTCGTGCCATCTTCACCGGTACAGTTGCACTCACCACTGCAACACTCCTCTTACCATTGACCACCTTGCTGGCTCATCTCTTGCAGCCAGTCGGGTGGAACACCAATCCACTGTTACTCATCTCTATCGCATTCTACATGTTCGTCGCAGGAGTTGCCCTTGATTTCATCAACATCCCAGCACAAACCACCATCCAGGAATTAACACCTGACTGGATTAAGGGACGAGTACTGGCCCTGCAACTTGTGTTGTACAATGCCTGCTCTATCCCTATCATTCTCTTTATTGGAGTAATCGCGGACATCTTTGGGCTTGATCGTGTCCTTTACCTGATGTCAATCTGTGAACTCGCATTTGGCATATGGGGTATGTACTATGAACGCAGACATTCACACGACAAAGCCACTCAGGAGACAAAAGACCCCCATGACCAGGTCGAACCAGATAAAATAGCGCCCTGATTTAAACAAAACGGATTGACTGAACTACTTACAGCGTCTACAATAGATGGAGGAACGACTTATTCAATACAGAGAGTAGAAAATATGTATCTTGATACAAAGCTCATGGAACAAATAGCACCCTATCAACCCTGGCTGATCATCACAGCAGTGTTTGTGCTCTTTACGATACTACGCGTTACACGTAAAGGACTGCGACAGCGTGTTGATGAAATCGGTTACCGATTGATCAGGGAAAGAGGATTGCTTATCTGGTTCTGGTTAAATGCGCCAGGTGTCATACTCCATGAACTCAGCCATGCTCTCGTGGTTCTCCTGTTTACACCCATGGGGTTCCGCATCACCAGTATCACTCTTTTCCGCATCAAACCCATGGTCCAGCGGGGAGCAAATGGACTTAGCCGTAGCGGAGGACGGCAATCACTCCAACTAGGAGAAGTACAGTATGTACGTCCCCAGGGTCGCTTTATGAGCTACGTTGGTGATGGCATGAGTGGCATTGCACCACTGTTTGGTGGGATTGCCGCATTCATACTGCTCTATTGGGTCGCTACTGGCTATAGTTTGTGGGAAATTCCCCTCGATGCTCACCAACACCTGCAACTTCTACGTCCCGGCTGGCCCTGGTGGACACTCATCTTTGCCCCTATCTGATCCTCACAGTCACCTCTGAACTCTGGCCCAGCCGTCAGGATTGGCGAGGAGCTCGCTGGTTCGTTAGTGGTCTGGCTCTACTCACCATTCTCGCAGGCATTGCCCTCTGGTACTTCCATTACCTCAACGATCTGCTCACTATCAGCACGCTTATTGCTTCACGGGTTAACTTTGCCCTGCTGGTCTTGCTAGCACTCGATCTGGTCTTTCTCATCGTCGCCGAGGTGATTGTACGAGTGGTACGACATTAGACGGGTACATGAAGACCAAAGAAAAATGACGATAGAGTGGACTGGTGGTTCCTCTCGTCTTGCCAATTTGATGACTTTGTACTAAACTAATACTAGTTACTTACAATCATATCATCCATGAAAGGTTCTAACATTGACAACCACCTCTACCTCACTCTATCGCAAACCTGCTGATGCAAATCATCCTATCCACGACCTGATTAGTGAGCGCTGGAGTCCACGCTCCTTTACCGATCAACCGGTCGAGGAAGCCAAATTACATAGTGTTTGAGGCTGCTAGATGGGGGGCCTCCGACAGCAAATCAGCAGCCCGGTACTTCATCGTTGCCACCAAAGAAAACACCGACGATCATGCACGGCTGGTCACTACCCTGTTTGAGGGCAACGTCGTCTGGGCACAGAACGCTCCCGTGCTTATCCTTGTCGTAGCAAAACTCTATAATCACCCCGGCTGGGAGTACACAAGTTTCTATGATGCCGGCATGGTTAAGTAATTTGGTCACTCAAGCCGTCGATCTCGGTTTGGTAACTCATCAGATGGCGGGGTTTGACTTAGATAAAGCCCGCACCTTATTGAATATACCCGAGGGCTACCAACCGCTGGCGATGATTGCGCTTGGCTAATCCCGACCACCCGAATAAACTCCCCGATCCCCTGCACCAACGCGAGATAGCTCCACGCAGTCGCAAGCTCCAGGAAGAGTTCGTCATGTATGGTCAGTGGAACGATCACTCCTAATTAGCAGGGACCATGTAAGTAAGTCGGTATACACCGATGCCGTCTGTTCTTCTGCTTCAAAATGTGCAGGGCAATCGCATCTATAGAGGTTTTAGATATGATTGCCTTGCACATTTTTAGCACACGTTACGATTTTGGAGAACAACGAGAGCGCTGGATCAACCCGGAAGAATATCTTGCCCTGGATCGTGCCAGTCTTGAGGCAAAGGAGGATCAACGTTTATGACGTCTTTTTTCTTTGGAACCTGCACTTGAATACTTACACTGCTCTTCACTGTTACTTTCTTCGCTTCGTTGGGGTAGGAATTTTGAAACTGTTCGACTAATTTTACTGCGCTCTGAGTATCAGGAGTTTGTATCTTGAGCGGTTTGTTATCTACATACAACGTAATTTCGAATGGATCGCGTTGCGCCTTCTCCCGCGCCGTCCGTCTTTCACGCTCTTTGATAATTCCTTGCAGAGCAAGTGAGATAGAAGCAAAGATGGCTGCCAATAATTCTTCATTGCCGTGAATAACCCTATAGATATGAACAACGATATCAAAGATAGGACCACCACCCTTGCTTCCCGCATAAAATGGCTCTACGTTACATCCATCTTGCTTCAGCTGGTCCACAATATTTCGTCCTATCTCATCAATTTCAGCAATATCTATTTGTTGTGTGTCTTCAGGAAGAATTTCTAGCCGAATGCTCATAGATTGATGAGAATTAGCATGCTCCTGGTCATCCATGTTATTGCTCTCCATCCTTTGCTAAAAAATATGAACCCAAAACCACATAAAATCGACAGCACTGTTAAAATGTCTTTTGCTATCTCTATTCTACTTCAATAGACGCAAGAAACCCTAATATTTCAAAGAGGAAATTGCGTCAGGATAGTATTAATGGAGAAGACGCTACTTCTTATTGCGTCTCTGTCAATAGTCTCACTACAAATCGTTCTTGAACTTCGCTGATACAAACGGGAAAAGGTGAGTTTAGTAGTTTATTGTGGTAGAATGGTACCGTTAAATAGAGATGGAGAAGAACTTTAAGCAAATCGCGTTTCTCCTAAGAGGATTTAGACGATGACCTCTCCTAATAGCTCAGATGAAAATATAACTATTACCCCCACAGAGTTTAACAAGGCGGCACTCGTGGTAGGAGTAAACAATTCTATACACTCTACACATCGACGACCATCACTCCAGTATGCCGAAAATGATGCGTATGATATTGCCTGGACTTTACAGCAGCCAGCCAGCAATTTTATCTTCCTCACACCTACCCCAACACTCTCCGGTAAAGATGCCCAATCAATGATCATTAGGGACGCCATTACCGAGTTCGTTCATAAAAGAACGAGCAAGGATTTTTTGCTGTTCTACTTTAGTGGGCATGCACAACCAATGCGAACAAAGGATGACCAGGAGGATATTTACCTGGTCTCTTCCGATTTCAAGGAAGAGCAGGTAGAAATAGATCCTACCAGACATCTTTCTATGCGCTGGCTCCGTGAGGTTCTCTATCAACAAAACAACCTCGGTGGAGTACTCCTTATTCTCGATTGCTGTTACGCTGGCAATATAGTCAATGCGGTTCCTGACGCCCTGCAAATCAATCTACGCAAGCTTTTTCATGAGTATTTTCAGGATACTGATGATCCAAAGCCAAAAGACCGTTTAAGGCTTATTCTTATGGCTAGTGGTTATGACACAGTTGCTCATGAGAAAGAGGGGCATGGGGTAATGACCGCCCTCCTCCTCTCTGCATTGCGTGGCGAAGTTGAAGAGGTATTAGATGATGATGGTCGCATCAACTTCTTGTATCTTTACAAATACTTGCAGGACAAGATGCCACCCGAACAACGTCCCAATATGTTTGGAGAATTTGCCGCTCATTGCATCCTGGCACATCATCCAGAAAAAGCTAAACATCTACGTAGGGCAACCCAAAAAGCTGAAGAAGAGGCACAGAAGGCCAGAGAAAATGAGCGATGGGAAGAATTTTCCAAATTTATGGGTAAAATGTCTAAACTCATCGATGATCCAAACTATTGGAAGCACTCGCAAGCTGACAGTTTTCAATCCTTCGATTACGCTCTCTGCCGAGAAGCATCTCTTGCTGACCTCGATATGGAGAAAATAAGCGAGTTCTTCAAGCAGGATCGGCTACTAAAACAGAAGCAATTGCCATCAGGTACGTCTGTGCAAGATCGGCTAACACAGTTCGGTTTTGTGAAAGATCTCTCCCCTACCTATGGAGCGCTCCTTTGCTTTGGAAAAAACCCACAGGAATGGGTTTCCAGTTCTATCACACGCTGCACCAACTGGAACAGTGATGATCGGTTGCAAGATAGCGAGATTTTTCAAAGTGACCTGTTAAGTCAGTTTATGGCCAGCCGCGATTTCTTACGGAGATGCCTACGCCTGACTCGTGTGATTAGCAGACAAGATAGCACTGAGAGTTGGGAGATTCCCTTCCGTGTCCTCGAAGAGGCCCTGGCAAATGCTCTCGTCCATCGAGAATACACAAACCCAACTGGATTTATACAGGTGCAGGTATTCGATGACCGCGTTGAGATCTGTAGCCCCGGCGGTCCTCCTCCTCCCATGACTATAGAGATGCTGGGCACAGAAACTACATCCCATCCAAGAAACTTGCAAATAGCCATTATCTTTTACCTCTACGGTTATATCGAACAAGTTGGCTCCGGGATCAAGCGCATGCGATCCTTCATGCAAGAGGCAGGATTACAAGCCCCATATTTCGAGTTAAGTCCGCTCAATACCTTTAAGGTTGCGTTATACCGCCCCCCACGATATGAACAGGCAAGTGATCGTAAAGGGCAAACATTGGGCCACTATCGGCTAACACAGTTGCTAGCAAGAGGGAGTTCAGCGGATATTTATCTGGGTAACCACATTTCTCTCAAGAATCAGGGTCAGGTAGCAATCAAAATCTTCCAAACGCGCTTAGCAAGTGATGAACGTAAGGACTTTATTGATGAAGTATCCGATTTGAGTCGTTTGACCCATCATAATATTATAAAGATACAGGATTTCTTTGTGTATGACGATATGCCCATCATAGTTATGAAGTATACACCTCATGGATCACTTCAAGCACGTATCAGGGGACTAGCATTGCCTCTAAACACTGTTGTAGTTTACGTCAAGCAGATAGCACAGGCCTTACAATATGCACATAATCAAAATCGACTGCATCGTAATCTCAAACCAGAGAACTTGTTGATAGGACTGGATGGTGAGGTGCTCCTCACAAGTTTTAGTATGGAACAAATTTCACGTTCTCGGAAAAACGATGCATCGCAAGGCACTGTGGCATATATGGCACCTGAGCAATTCCTGGGCAAACCCACGCCAGCAAGTGACCAATATGCATTAGGTATCATTGTCTATGAATGGCTAAGTGGTACACGTCCATTCAAAGGTACCTACGACGAAATAGTTGCGCAACACAAAGAACAGTTGCCAACACCTTTGCAAGAAATAACTCCAACAGTTCCACCTGAAGTTGGGGAGGTGGTTATGACGGCACTGGCTAAAAATCCTGAGGAACGCTTTCAAGACATTCAAACGTTTGCTGATGCCCTGGAGCATGCAGGTCAAGCACCAAGACCCCACTCTACTATCACTCCACTGATTGGTGAGCGATGGGACAACCAAGGCTATACACCTATCAATACAGCGCAGATCACAAGTCCTTTACTTCTTCCCACCCGTCAACCAAACGAATTCGTAGCGACATTTCCTAAACTAATATCACCACTGAGTATCCTCTTTGAATTGGATACAGGCTTCCTTACCGCAAAGAAATATAGGCTATTCCGCCAACTGGGTATGCTACTCAATTTTCTCTCTGCAATCATCCTCGGTTCGTCACTTAATTCTATCTGGATAGGGAGTGTGGGGCTAATAGCATCCTTAACGATCTTCACAATCTGTATTCTTCTCGTAAGAAGAAATGTCGCGACATTTTTTGCGGCTATGCTTGCTCTCTACTGGGGCATAGTTGGATCGTTACTGGTATTAATCATTTTAGCAATCTTTTTTTTAGTAATGCATACAAATCAACAAATTACATCATTTCTTTATATTATAGCATTATTGATAACATTTATCTTCTGTACAATCACAGCATGGCGCACATTATACACATATATATCTACAAAAAATCTCTTATGAAGAGGAGAAATACATTACGTTCTCACACGGCATCGATAAAACGTAATCGCCACAATATCCACAGCAATGGATCGAAACAGCGACATGGTATTACATCTGGGTATATTCCATTAGCATCAGGGGAAAATCCCGTTGCCGAAGCTGCAAAGAAATGTACGTTGGAAAATGTTCTAGCCGCTAGCAAAAGATTAGGGTCTCCATACTCTGCAATTAGTTCTTTCACCTCATGATCTACTGTTTGCAAGTCCCTTAAGTGAATGTTACCATCATACATAGGATTATGAGAAAAGCTATACGGTTGACTAACCGGCCTAAAGAATTTCAGAAGATCAGATTTGGAGATTGTGATAGCAATTGGTATAGAGACTAAACGTGAGCCTGATGCTAACTTCTGATTACGTTCATAAATTCGTATAATAGAGTTTAGAACAGAGCTTACCCGTCTCCCCGTTACGACGGTGGCACCAGATTGTAGATGAGCAGGTAGTTGGTCGTATATACGAGGCATTGCTATTGGATCTGCAAGGAAAATAATGGCCGAGGCATTCAAAATATATTGACTGTATTCTAGTATTCTGGTTTGGTCAGCATAATCCTCTCCAGAAACATCATAGATCATCAGATTAAGTTTTCGTGCTAGCTCCGATGCTGTTCTTCTAAAAACTAGCTCGTAGATTAATGGTTCTCTAACAGGGCTGGTGGCCTGCTGTGTGCCTTCTATTCTTTGTTTCTTCAAAAATAACGGCTCATAGTAATTTCGGACATAGTGATCTTCTACATCTTAATTCAAACATTCAAAGCGAATATATCTATTGCTTCCTTGAGTTTGTAATTCTTCGCGGATTTGATGAATAAGAGCAGCAATATAGTGACTTTTTCCAGAAAAGGTGTCGCCCACAACAGCAATAGTAAGGTTATCAACAAATCCAAAATTGTATGGTAACAGTTCTTTACAATGTGGGCATTGCCGACAGGCAAGCTCTTTAATATATCCAGGGCTATTCAGATGGACAGGAAAGAAGCGCTCTAGAGTTTTCGAGAAACCTTGCGATGGCTTACGTAGAACTTTTTCCGTCGTTACTGTAGAGACAATATCACACTCACTAAGGTGGAATGCTTTACTACAAAAAGGACAGATATGCTTACGAAATGGTTCAAACTGTAGCATAGCAACCTACCTCTGAAAATGTGTATCTCCCAATAAAGGGCACATACAAGGTGCTCATAAAACTCTATCCTAACTTAGATATGTCTGCTAGCTCAATTTACTCCCAGTTATGCCCAATTCAGTGTATCAAAAAAATGGTAGGTTTACAACAAACGCTACCAATCAAACTTATCAATTAAGAACGTCCGGCTGTAATGCAACAGAATTGGGCTACCGTGAGGACACACGGCTGGTGCTCCCACATTTGCCAGTGCCCTGAGCAATGCTAATTGCTCACCACTTCCCAGATCACGCCCACGTCTCATCGCTGAACGGCAGGCCAGGCTAATCAGCAAATGATCTTCCCAATCAGCACTATCTTCCGCTGCGACCTCTGCCAGTTCTTGCAGATGGGCAACCAGTTGTTGCGGTCCTTCACCATCGGGTACCGAGCGAATCAGGAAACTGCGTCCTCCGAAACGCTCGCACTCTAATCCTAAATCGCGCAACATCGGCAAACGTTGCTCAAGCAGTTCGGCCTGGTGACGCTTCATCTCAACAATTACTGGCTCCAGGAGCAGATGTGAATCAGCTCCCTCACCATGTTGCGCTCCCACATGGGTACGACGTAGATGCTCATAGATAATACGCTCATGCGCTCTGTGCTGATCAATTAAATACAGGCTCCCATCAGGAGCTTCAGCCAGGATCACCGCCTGCTGCAATTGTGCCAATGGGCGCAAACTGGTAATCACCTCTGCCGTTCCAGGGGGTGCCACCTCTGCTTGATATCCTTCTGCCGATTCCGCTACGTGTAACCCTCGTCGTCTTGGACCAGGGAAGACGCCGCTGATTAGCTAACACAGGACCAGGGAAGAATACATCCTCAGGCAAGGCGGGACTGCGCTCCAGAACTGATCGGACTGCTTGCGTCAAAACTGCTATCACCCTATCCTCCTCCACCAACCGAACCTCTGTCTTAGCCGGGTGTACATTCACATCCACTTCATCTGGCGGCAGTTCCAGATAAAGCACCAGGAGAGGATGCTTCCCCTTTGACAACAGGCCACGATAGCCTTGCTCAAGCGCCTCATAGAGTGATCGTGAAGATATCCAGCGTCCATTCACAAACAGCGTCACATACTGCCGATTGTTTTGGGCCAGCACACGGTTGCCAATAAAGCCATAAATCGTGTAATGCTCACCATCACTCACACTTATGGGGGAAAGCATCTCATTGAGCGGCAGGTGATAGAGTTCGGCTAATGTCGCAACCAGATCACCACTTCCACTCGTCTGTAATGCCGTATGCTCGTCAATGATCAGATTGAAGCGTACAGCAGGATAGCCCACCGCATAACGCCGCACTAACTGTAAGACATGCCCATTCTCAGTACGCGCACCACGCATAAATTTGAGGCGGGCAGGGACATTATAGAACAGGTCACGCACCGTTACCGTTGTACCATGTAAACGTGCTCGTCGCCCACGTTGCGTTATTTCGCCTCCACGTAACATTATCCACAACGCGGCATGTTCCTCACCCATCATCTCAGTCTCAATAGCACGACTGAGGACTGTTACCTCTGAGACTGTGGCAATACTGGCAAGCGCCTCACCACGAAAGCCCAGAGTATGTAAACGACTTAAATCTTCGACCACACTTATTTTACTGGTGGTGTGGCGCACACAGACACGCTCCAACTCATCATCGGGGATACCATAGCCATCATCAGTGACACGTATCAGACGCAATCCCCCACCACGTACCTCCACACGAATTTCTCGCGCTCCTGCATCCAGCGCATTCTCGACCAGTTCTTTGACTACTGAGACAGGACGCTCAATGACTTCACCTGCCGCAATACGTTCTGCCACATCAGCAGAGAGCACAAGCAGCGGCGTCCGTTGCATGATAGTATTTTGTAGCGTAGAGTAACTATGTGTCTGGCTCATCGTCGAATTTTGCTTTTCTTTTTCTGCATTAAGAACAACAAGTTAAGTGCATCCAGCGGCGTGATAGCGCATACATCAATTGCATCCAGGTCTGGCTCCGTTCCATTCGCCTGTTCTAATGCGCTTGCAACCATACGAGCCTCACCGCTCTGCCATTTATATTCTTTTCCAGGTGAAGTAAAGCGGTTCTCTGCACTCCTATTGGTCTCGGCAACTGCCAGACCTTGTTGTGCTGAGAGCGTTCCGTGTACTCGTTGATTGTGAATTCGCGTCCCATATGGGCAAAGATATCATGGCGATCATGCTCTAAATGCTGTAAGACCGCCTCTGCCCGTCGCACAATACTGACCGGCATTCCAGCAAGCTTTGCCACATGGACACCATAGCTACGCCCAATACATCCGGGTGTTACGCGGTGCAGAAAGACAATCCCACCCTGTTCATCGTCACTAATCGCCATAGTGCAGACACTCAGGTGAGATAATTCATCTGCCATTGAGGCCAGTTCATGATAGTGAGTGGCAAAGAGTGTACGCGCCCTGGTCTCATTGTGCAGATGCTCAACAACGGCCTGGGCAATTGCTAAACCATCATGGGTACTTGTGCCCCGACCAATTTCGTCCAGGATGATAAGGCTGTGTTGTGTGGCATGATGGAGAATGGTTGCGGTCTCCTCCATCTCAACCATAAAGGTGCTTTTCCCCGATGCGATATCGTCTTCAGCACCAACGCGTGTAAAAATACGATCCGCCAGGCCGATACAGGCTTTTCGTGCCGGGACAAAGCTACCGATCTGTGCTAATAATGTAATCAATGCCACTTGCCGCAAATATGTTGACTTGCCCGCCATATTTGGACCAGTCAAAAGCAAAATACGTGTTCCCTCATCGGCCTCTAACTGCGTATCGTTAGGGATAAATACATCACCATCCAGGGTATATTCGACCACCGGATGCCGTCCTCCAACGATCTCTAAACCATAACCATGCTCCAGGATAGGCCGCACATAGCCCTGATGGGCAGCTACTTCTGCAAGACTCAAGAGGACATCCACTCTGGCTACCGCCGTAGCAGTCGCCATCAACTGTGGATAGTAGATACTTAGCTGGCGCAACACATCGGTATAAATACTGCGCTCCATCTCCTCAATGCGCTCGAAGGCGCTCAGGATACGCGCTTCATGCTCCTTGAGTTCAGGTGTGATAAAGCGTTCTGCATTGACGAGGGTTTGCTTACGCATATAATCAGACGGAACAAGCTTGACGTTGGCATTGCTTACCTCTATGTAGTAGCCAAAGACTTTGTTAAAGCCTACTTTGAGTGACTTAATGCCAGTACGAGCACGTTCACGCGCTTCTAATGATACCATCCAGCGTCGCGAATTACGGATCGAGTCAAATAGTTCATCTAGCTCAGCATGAAATCCTGGACGAATCAAGCGTCCATCATCGCCCTGCTCATCTTCTTCACCAGCACGCATAAGAGCACGCTCGACCAGTTCCACAATCTGCGGGCACGGATCAAGCTCTTCGGCAAGTTCTCGTAGCAGAGAAGCATCACATCCTAGCAGTAGTTCACGCAAGCGGGGGATAACTCCCAGATAGTTGCTTAATCCCAGTACCTCGTTGCGTACGGCACTTCCCTGGCGTACACGTCCGGCAATGCGTTCCAGATCGCCCAGATCCTGCAAACACATTGTGAAGCGACTACGCAAGGCCGGACTCTCATAGAGTTCTTCTACGCTTGCTAACCGTCCATCAAGCAGATTCAAGTCCAGTAGCGGCTGTGTAATGGTGCGCCGCAGTTGTCGTGCACCCATTGGCGTAATGGTGCGATCCAGTACTCCCAGGAGACTTCCCTGCACCGAATTACTCCGCGATCCCTGCAACAGTTCAAGGTTACGCTGTGTATGGGCATCGAGTACCATATAGCTGGTTGTACGATACGAGCGTAACCCCGTTAATAGCGAGAGCAACGCAACATTCATTTTCTCCAGATAGGCAATGATCACACCCGCCGCCGCTATAGCCTGGGGGACCTGCGAACACCCATATGCGCCGAGTGATTGCACGCCAAAATGTTTGCACAAACGGGCCTGCGCCGCCTCTACCTGGAAGAAATAGGGAGGACAGTGCGTAATTGTGACAGTTTTGGAGGGAAACTGATAGCTCTCTGTGCGACTCCCCTCAAGTAGCAAATATTCTAGCCGGACACAGCCGTTGCAGTTCCGCTTCCAGGGCAACTGGCAACTCATCGGGAGTAAACCATGTCACCATAAACTCACCCGTGCTTACATCTACCGCTGCCAATCCGGTCTGTGCACGCCCTGTAGCAATCGCCACCAAATAATTATTCTGGCGAGCAGGTAAGAGATTTGGCTCAGAGAGAGTGCCCGCCGTTAAAATACGGGTGACAGCCCGGTCGACCAACCCCTTACCAACTTCCCCCACCTGATCACACACAGCAATTTTATAGCCACGCTGAATAAGTTTGCCTACATAATTATCTAAAGCATGCAACGGAATTCCCGCCAACGGAATCTTCTCACCATCATTACCATAGCCGCGACTGGTTAAAACAATCTGTAACTCACGTGCTGCAATATGGGCATCTTCATCAAAGGTTTCGTAAAAATCTCCCACCTGGTACATTAAAATAGCATCAGGATACTGACTCTTAATTTGTAAATATTGATTACGGGCAGGTGTGGGCATGGGTCTACTTCCCTCTACGTTATCACAGTTTCTTTGTTGTAACTATTCAGGTTCCCCTTCCTTGATTCCTCAGCGCCTTCGGCGCTTCGCAGGTTGTTTTATGTGTGGTTGTGTTGCCAGTGGAGGAGATTGCGACGCAATCTCCTCCACTGGCAACACAACCACACATAAAACGGGAGCGAGCCACCTGCGGTGGCGAGGGTACCTGAATAGTTACTTCTTTGTTCTAGAATTGAACACATGTACATTACCGCATTCTCCACGTTCTGTCAAAAGTTGGTGGGAATAAACAAAATTGCAACTCTACCCCTATCTCTTCGTTCAAGTTCATAGATATATCAAAAAAATTATCCAAAAGGAGATAGATGATGACTGATTTGGAAGCCTTAATCAAAGATGTGACAGTCTATGCCGACCGCGCTCTGGTCACACGCCAGGGGAGCATCCATCTTGAAGCAGGGGAACACGAACTACGCGTCAATAACCTTCCTCAGTTCTTACGTGATTCGCTGCGTGCCTCTGGTCAGGGACCGGAGGGGACTCGTATCCTCAACGTTGATGTCACTACAGCATTTTATAGCCGCCCTCCCGAAGCCGAAATCCGGACATTACACGATGCACTTGAGCAATTACAACTGCAAAGGCAACTGCTCCAGGCCCGTCAGGATTCGCTCAACGACCGCCGCCAATGGCTACGAGCACTGGGTGAACAATCAAAGGATTTTGCCAAGGGCATTGCTCAAGGGCAGATGAAACCCAATGATTGTGCCGATTTCTTTCGTTTTATGTCGACTCAGAGCTTGCAAGATGCCGAAGCAGCACAAAATCTGGAAGTACAGTTGAAGCGACTATATCAGGACATCGAGGCAAAAAATCGCGAACTGGCACAAAAGCAAGGCAATATTAATCCTGATCGCCTGGCTGCTCTCATTACTGTTGAGATGGCAACAGCCGGTGAGTTTGATCTGGAACTCTCTTACCTGGTTATGGGAGCCTCCTGGCATCCTCAATATGATGTGCGTGTACAGATGAACGACGATGGAGCCAAAGGTGAAGTTGAAGTGACCTATCTTGGGGTAGTACAGCAATATACAGGCGAACGATGGGAAAATGCTGGTCTCTCACTTTCTACGGCACGCCCCAGCCTTGCAGCCGTGCTACCAGAACTGGACCCCTGGTATCTCAAAGTTTACACACCACCACCACCGATACCCATTGCATATGGGTCAGTAACAGCAGCAGCAGCACCAATGAGCAGAACCTCCTGGCAAAGTCAAAGCCAGGCGGCTCCTGGCTCTGCTGATACAGGTGGGTTTTCGTTTGATGAAGACCAAGAAAAAATGGCTCCCCCTCCACCACAAGTCGCTAGCATAGCCACAGCGACAGTTGAGCATACAGGTACATCTCTCATCTTCCGAGTCGGTCGGTCGGTGGATATTCCTTCAGATAACTCACCACACAAAACGACTATTGCCCGTGATAGCTTACCCTGCGAGTTCGATTATGTCAGTGCACCCACACTTGAAGAACATGCACATCTGAGAGCAACCATTAGCAATGTCACAGAGCGTGTCCTCCTGGCAGGTGATGCCAATATCTTCTTAAGTGGCGAATATGTCGGCACAACTCAGGTCAAGACGACAGCCCCAACAGAGCAATTCAAAATCTTCCTGGGTATCGATGACGGTCTCAAGATTAAACGCGAGCTAACCGAACGCGCAGTAGATAAGGGTAATCTCTTACAGAGCGATATGCGCAGAATCACCTATGCCTATCGCATTACAGTGCATAACTATGCGACCTTCCCACGCAAAGTTGTCATCCACGATCATCTACCAGTTCCACAACATGAGCGTGTTAAGGTTAAAGTTCAAAGTATTCAGCCAGCACCAACTGAACGTACAAAACTGGAACTTATGACCTGGAACGTTACATTATCACCTGATACTGAACAAAAGATTGAATATCGCTTTATCGTGGAGCATCCTCAGGGTTTGCAGGTCATCGGATTATCGTAACTACTGTTGACTTTCATCCATCACATACCATATGCTAAGCAACGTTATTGATTATTAATATGTACATGAAAGTGAGGCACATCAATATGGGCGACCCACGCAATGCAATGGAAGTTCGACCAGGCTACCGGGGACGAGCCTTCACCTCTGACCTGAGTGGTCAAGAGTTCTGGCTCGTCGTTGATAAGGGCTTCCAACCTATGGGTCTGGTCGTAGGCAACTGTATCTACTCAATGGGCGCTGTCCGTAACTGGCTCGTCGGCATCAAAAGCAATTTCCAGGGTGAACTCAAAGAATATTCCGAATTGATGTATCAGGCACGTGAATTGGCTATCAGCCGAATGCAATTTGAGGCCGACCAACTTGGGGCTGATGGCGTCATCGGCGTTGATATTAAAGTGGAATTTATGCATAACAACGAATGGATGGAGGTCACAGCCATCGGTACAGCTATACGCTACGTGGGCAGTGGTCCCAATATGCCCCCAACAGGTCATGGAAAGGTTGTCATTCCAACATAGCTCTTCAGGTACCCTCACCACCTGCGGTGGCTCGTGCTCAATTAGAGTGAGTGGCAGCGTTTGCCGTCTGAGACGGCAAACTCTGCCACTCACTCTAATTGAGCACATCACCTTTGCATGCGAAGACAAGATGGCACAGATGATACAATAGAGAGAAAAACAAGGATAACATGATGCTTTTTGATCTTCAGCTTGCCCGTCATGATACACCAGGTTGCATGAATGTCCTGCATTTCAATAATGCAGGCTCATCACTCATGCCGCTGCCTGTTCTCAACGCCACCATTGCCCATTTGCAACTTGAGGCGCAGATTGGTGGCTACGAGGCTGCCGAGCAAGCACACGATACGATAGAACATACTTATGATGCTGTAGCTTCACTTATTGGCTGTTCACGTGATGAAATTGCTACCGTCGAAAACGCCACTCGTGCCTGGGATATGGCCTTTTACTCCATCCCCCTCAAATCCGGGGATCGCATTTTGACCGCCATGTCTGAGTACGCCAGCAACTATATCGCCTTTCTCCAGATGGCCCAAAGAACGGGAGCTATCATTGAAGTGATACCCAATGATGTACACGGACAAATCTCTATCGAGGCATTGCGCAAAGCTATTGACGACCGTGTAAAGCTTATTGCCATCACACATGTTCCAACCAGTGGTGGACTCGTTAACCCTATCGCAGAGGTAGGCAAGATCGCACGTGAGGCCGGGATACTTTACCTGGTAGATGCCTGCCAGTCTATTGGACAAATTCCCATCAATGTCGAACAAATCGGCTGCGATATGCTCTCCGCAACAGGTCGTAAATATTTGCGCGGACCACGTGGCACAGGCTTTTTATACATACGCCAGGGCATTCTTGAACGCCTCGAACCACCCTTCCTGGATCTGCACGCTGCAGAATGGGTTGCACATGACCGCTACGAGATACGTCCAGATGCACGTCGTTTTGAGAACTGGGAGACAAACTACGCTGGTAAAATTGGCCTGGGCGTTGCCATCGATTATACTATGCAGTGGGGAATCGACAACATCTGGCGGCGTGTGAAGGCTCTGGCTTATCAATTGCGCACCCAACTCAGTCCCCTTCCCGGCCTCATTGTACGAGATCGCGGCGCTATCCAATGCGGCATCGTTACCTTTACCGTCGAAGGCATAACCCCCGAGGAAATTAAGTATCAACTTGCCGCCCATAAGATGAACGTGTCAGTAGTAGTATGCAACTCAACACTACTCGACATGGAAGCCAGAGGACTCACTAGCATGGTTCGAGCTTCCGTTCACTACTACAATAGTGAAGAAGAGATAGAGCGCTTCTGCACAACATTAGCAAAGATTATATCGGCCTGAACAGGAAGGTTCAAATGAACCGATTGAAGATATTCCCGATTTTTGTCGTGAACGGGTCTCTGCCCCTGCTTGATCAATATGCTATACTAGTTTCAAACACGTATCCTGGTAAGTTGGAGAAGATTGTGAACCATTTCAAGCACTATTGCACCTGTCTTTACGTTCACCGGGGTAACATAAGTAGCTCAGCCCCCTGTGAACGTTTCAGCGTGCTCTCCAACAGAGACTAGTTCCACAGTCTTTGCATGCCTCGCGTCTGAGCTACTGCCTCCACCATACACACCATCTACTAAAATATAGAGGAGATAAGCTCATGTCTGTTTCAACTAAACCAATTTACCTATACAATACACTCACCAGAAGCAAAGATCTGTTCAAGCCTCTCAATTCGCCAGGAGTGGGCATCTACTCTTGCGGCCCCACTGTTTACAGAGATACTCATATTGGTAACTTCCGCACATTCATTATGACGGACTGGCTACGTCGCATGCTTGAATATAATGGATACAATGTCTACCTTGTGCGTAACATCACAGACGTTGGACACCTGCAAAACGATATTGAGGAGAGTGGTGAGGATAAGTTGGAATATGAAGCCCGCACAACTGGTCGCTCATGCCCACGAAATTGCCGCTCACTATACCGAGCAATACCAGCAAGATTCTGCCACTCTGAACATTTTGCCACCACATCTCAGTCCCAGGGCCAGCGAGCACATTCCAGAGATGTTAGCGATGACAGAGAAGCTCATTGAGAAGGGTTTAGCCTACGCAGCAGATGGGAACGTCTACTATGATGTCAGCTATTTCCCCAACTATGGGAGACTTTCAGGCAATACTGTCGAGGAATTGCGAGCAGGCGGACATGGACGGCAACAGATGGAGATTGCCGAAGATAAGGATGCCCCTGAAGATTTTGCTCTCTGGAAACGTGGGGACAAAACACGGCAAATGAATTGGCCAAGTCCCTGGGGCATTGGCTTCCCCGGCTGGCATATCGAGTGCTCTGCCATGGCAACTAAATACCTGGGTGAACAATTTGACATTCATACGGGCGGTATTGATCTTACTTTCCCACATCATGAGGATGAGATTGCCCAAAGCCAGGGGGTGACAGGGAAACAGCCAGTACAGTACTGGCTCCATGGAGAATTCCTGGATATTGGTCATAGCAGGATGGCACGCTCTATAGGTAACGTTATCCTGGTTAGTACGCTCAAAGAGCGGAATATAGACCCAATGGCCTACCGTTACCTGTTGCTTACTGCACATTATCGCACGAAACTTAACTTCACCGATGAGTCAATTGCTGCCGCGCAGAATGGGCTGAACAACCTGCGCTCTGATCTCGCTTCGTTGCCTGTTGCTGAATCAGCAGAAGTACCCACTCGCTGGTCAGAAGAGGCACAGCGTGCACAGAAAGCCTTCCATGCTGCCATCAATGATGACCTGGACCTGCCAACAGCGATTAGTCTCACACGAGAAGTTGCTCGTATCAACAAAATTGCACCAGAGGAACGCCGTCGTCTTATCCTTGACTTTGATCGTGTCCTGGGTCTACGTCTCGACACAGTTGAAACAAAAGTCCCTCGTGTCCTGAGCAACGAGGTTCTTGCCCTGGTTCAGCAGCGTGACGAAGCCCGTGCTACACGCAATTGGAAACTGTCTGACCAGCTTCGCGACCATCTCAAAGCTCTCGGCTTCGAGGTACGGGATACACCCGGAGGAACAGAACTACGGTAAACCAGACAAACATTTTACATATTCGTGAACCTTTCTTGACATCCTTTCAGTACACTTTAGATAGTGTAGAGCACAGAGTGTGTCACAGGCTCCGGCATTCTACATTCCAGCAGGCTTGTATATTCAACAAGCCTCACTTTTCGTTTGAGTGCCTAACAGAGAGAACATCCTCAACAAACAAACCATGCACGTCGATAGCGCATGGTTTGTTTGTTGAGGATATTCTCTCTGCTCTCCGCCTATCTCACAGATGACGCACCTGGACTATTCAATTGCTTTTCTTTCTCCTTTTGCTCCTCACGGTGCCACTTCCAGGCATACATAGCAATCTCAAGGAGTGCACGCAGGATTACTGCTGGTTTAGCTCCCGTTGCACGCCCACCACGGCGTGGCAAATGACGCACTCCTACCTGGGTAAAGGTATAGCCAGCCCGCGCAAACTTGTAGAGGATCTCTGCATTAATCATCGCACCCCGCGTCTCCAGACGATGCTTACGAAAAAAGTCGGCACGGTAGAGTTTGAAAGCGCAGTCAACATCACGAACATACACACGAAAGACCATCCCAACCAGGATCTTCCAACCCCAGGCATTTAGCTTTCGCATCCACGTATCCTGGCGATCAATGCGATATCCTATAACTGCATCATATTCAAGGATCAGCGGAAAGAAACGCTCCAAATCGTGAATATCAAACTGTCCATCTGAGTCCATAAAAAAAGCCAGTTCTTTCGCTACTGCTTCAAATCCACTCACCAGCGCTGCCCCATAGCCCTGGTTTACCCCATGATGGATGACACGGACTCGCGCATTGCCATCAGCAATGACATCGAGAATCACCCCAGTACGATCTCGACTTCCATCATCCACCACAATAACCTCAAAGTCCTGCAATTTCCAGCCGGTCAGCGTATCAATGATGCCATGAACAGTGTCTGCTATGACCGCCTCTTCATTATGGGCGGGCAACACTACCGATAAGCTCTGATCTAAATGAATATCTTGCACTTCTTTGTCCCTCAACGATTATAGAGCATCCTCGCACAGGCACGCTAGCTCAGATTATTGTCACATATATGAGGGCCGATAGACGAATTACATGCGTTAGTACTATATGATACTTCGTTAAGTGGTACAATCAATAATGCTTCCCTGCTTATGGTCAAGCTTGATGGATTATACACATCAAACCTACTAGTACTCGAAAAACACCCCATGTACCCATCCCAACTGCTTGACGTAACTATTCAGGTCTCTTTTTCTGATTCCTCAGCGCCTGTGGCGCTTCGCAGGTTGTTTTATGTGTGGTTTGTTACCTGTGGAGGAGATTGCGTCGCAATCTCCTCCACAGGTAACAAACCACACATAAAACGAGAGCGAGCCACCTGCGGTGGCGAGGAGATCTGAAGAGTTACCGCTTGACAAGTGCATAACAAACAGCTATACTGATTATAGCAAATAGCTATGTGAGGCTGAAGATGAATTTAGCGGAGAAGATCAAACATTTGCGCGAGGTAGAAGGCGAACTTCGTGGTTATAATCGACCAATGACACAAATGGAAGTTGTTAAGGCGATGCAAGAAGAACTAGGTACAAGTATTAGTCAGGCCTATTTGTCACAATTGGAGAAGGCCAAGCGTCTTCATCTTACGGCTTCGAGCCGCGATCTATTGGCACGCTTCTTCAAAGTCCATCCGGGTTATCTGGTCAGTGATCCTCCTGATTATAGCACAGACCTCCTAACGGACATGGAGGACAATACAGATCGTCTGAACACCTGGCTAACGGCTAGCGCCGAAGAGTGGCACACCGAACCAGTTTTACAGGATTTTTTGCAACATCTGGCCGACGCTGAGGAGCCACGCCGCTATCTTGAGCAATTTCGTAAACTGATGGAACTCCCAGTGGACGAAATCGAAGCTATTGTTCACGCTATTACGACTCAGGAGAGCTAAACCTCTCAGAATGGATTTTATATTTTATAGCTGTTTTACGTTTCTATATACGGATAAGGTTTTCATCGGGATGGGGCATGCGGAGGCGGAATTTATACCAGTATGTTTGAGTTATAGGGAAGGAAGGCACATGATACAAAGCCAACTTCAACCATTTCGCCAACGGCGACATATTTCCCTCCAGGGTCGAAGCCCTCTGCTACAGCGCCACTCGGTGTTGTTGCCAATGCTACTTTTAAGTAGTTCAATCATACTAGGTATTGCTAGCTTCTCTGCAGAGAGCCTATTTCCCATATTAGCACTTATCGGAGTACCCGTAGCATTGATGTGTCTCTCAATCACATTTGTGCTGGGAATAGCTGGCATACTTGCCAGCATTATTGGTATCCTTGAAAGTATTGACCGATACGGCCTACGGGCTGCAATGTTCCCGAAGCCAAAGGAGCATAGCTATGCTAATCGCAACTGATCCGCTTTCACTTGTATTCATAGGCTGCTTTCTCTTTGGATTGCTCTTCCTACTTGCGACAGCCTTTTTAGGAAGTTTTGGACATGGGTTTGGTCATACTATAGGACATGGTGCTCTCCCTCATGCGCACGTTGGTGGCACTACACATGTGACTAATATCCATGCAGGTGGTACGCACACAGCGCACACGCCAACACAGACAGGACAGGGTACGGCAACAAATAGTTCGCAAGGAAGCCATCTCGCGTTTCTGGGCTTCCTCAATCCTACCGCTATTATCCTTTTCCTGTTAGGGTTTGGCTTTTTCGGTTACGTCTTTCACAATACGACCTCGCTAGCGCTACCGCTGGCATTAATATTGGCAGGGATAGCCGGAATTATTATTGCTACTCTCCTGCTTATGTTAATCAATCGTGTCTTTGGAGATAGTGAAGGATCAACCATACAAGATGTCTCTGACCGTACAGGTTTGCTAGGAAAGGTGAGTATCACTATCCAGGAAAACGGCCTGGGCGAAGTGATCTATATCTCTCCTGGTGGGATGCGCAAGAGCATTCCGGCTCGTAGCGTAGAGGGGCGTCGCCTGGAGCGAGATCAGGAGGTTGTTGTCATCAATTATCAGCGCGGCGTTGCAGAGGTTGATACGTGGGATCATTTCATTAATCAGGAAGAACCTGAGGTAGCACAGACCCCTGACACCGATGAAATGGCGACTCTACGAGCCTTACTTGAAGAGCCAGATAGGACCGATGCACAATATGCCATGCGCAAAGATATACCAAAGGAGTAAGCATACCCCTGAGCTTCCTTTGCCGTTAAATATGAGCAATTATACGTCATACGAAAACACTTTCAAAAGGAGTAACACATTATGACTCTGCCTCTGCTAATTGGTGGCGGCCTCGTTGCCCTCATTATCGTTGTCTTTACTCTTCTGAGAATTGTGGGCGGTCTCTTGCGTAAGGTCGGCCCCAACCAGGCTCTGATCGTCTACGGTGCTGGAAACACACAGATTATCACAGGTGGCTCACACTTCGTGATACCTCTATACCAACGAGCACAAGAATTTTCGCTGGAGTTGATGTCCTTTGACGTTGCCCCTCGGCAAGCTCTGTATACTACTCAAGGCGTTGCCGTCAATGTTGAAGCCGTCACACAGATCAAAGTGCGCTCAGATAAAGAAAGTATCCTGACAGCCGCTGAGCAGTTCTTGAGCAAGACCCAGGATGATCGCGAGAATTTGATCCGTCTGGTGATGGAAGGCCACTTGCGCGGTATTGTTGGTCAGCTTACCGTCGAGGATCTGGTAAAAGACCCTGAGAGCGTCGGCGGCAAAATGCTCGGCACTGTCACTCCCGATATGGAGAAGATGGGCCTTACCGTTATCTCTTTCACTATTAAAGATGTACGTGACGAAAATGATTACATCACCAACATGGGTCGTCCGCAGATTGCCGAAATTCGTAAGCAGGCAGATATCGCCTCAGCACTGGCACAACGCGATACGCAGATCCAGCAAGCCAATGCCTCACGTGAAGCCGCGGTTGCCAAATCCGCTGCTGATCAAGGGCGTGTGAAAGCTGAAGCCGAATCACTGGCACTCCAGGCTGAGGCTCAGCGTAACCTCGCCTTGAAGAAAGCTTCCTTTGACGCCGAAGTCAAGACGCAACAAGCAACCGCCGACAAAGCCTACGACATCCAGGCTAACATATCACAACAGCAGGTTGTAACTGAGGCCATCAAGGTAACTGAAGTCGAAAAGAATGCACAGATCAAGGTGCAACAGGCGGAAATCCAGCGTAGGGAGTTGGAACTGCAAGCTACCATTCAGAAGGCAGCTGAGGCTGAGCGCCGCCGCGTCGAGACGGTTGCCGGGGCCGAGCGTCAACGTCTGATCCTGGAAGCGCAGGGTCAAGCAGATGCCGTCAAGACACGCGGTCTTGGTGACGCCGACGCCAACCGCGCACGCGGTCTCTCCGAAGCCGAGGTTATTCGCGCACGTGGTCTTGCCGAAGCCGAAGTTATCCGCGCTAAAGGTGAAGCAGAAGCCGATGCCATGAAGGTAAAGGCGGCAGCATTCCATGAGTACAATCAGGCAGCAGTACTTGACAAACTACTCACGGGCATGCCGGAAATCGTTCGTGCCATTGCAGAGCCATTGAGCAAGGTAGACAAGGTTACCATTGTTTCTACAGGTAGTAGCAATGCTAGCGACGGGCTTGGAGCCAGTCGCCTCACAGGTGACATCGTGAACATGGTCGCGCAGGTGCCTGCGCTCTTTGAACTGCTCAGTGGTACACGCGTTGGTGACTTGATGAACAAAGTTCCTGCAATGGCGAATCAAGATAGCGACAGCGCAAGAGTTAATGGCACGGCCAACGCCGTTGAGCTTGCACCAACTGACAAGTAGTAACCAATACCTGTCTCACGTAACATCGTCATCTCAGGGCGATCCTGACATAGCTCTGTGATCGCCCTATATATCATCAAAGGACCATAGATGAATTTGTTGGAACGCGTGCTCACCTTGCTACGTGCTAACCTCAACACAGTCGTTGAGAAGGCAGACGACCCGGAGAAGGTCTTACGGCAACTACAACTTGATATGCGCAATCAGCTGGTACAGGTTAAAACGCAAGTTGCCACGGCCATTGCTGAGGGTCACAAACTGCAAAAACGTAGCCAGGAGAGAAATGTAGAAGCTGATACGTGGTTGAAAAGAGCAGAACAGGCAATCCAACAAGGAAATGACGATGCTGCACGGGCTGCACTTACACGCTATAACGATACAAACAAGCAGACACAACGTTACCTGCAACAAAAAAAAGAACAGGAGCAGCTGGTTGTTACCATGCGCGATGCCTTGCGTCAACTAGAAGCAAAAATCGCTGAGGTTGAGACAACGATTGATCTACTCGTTGCACGTAAGCGCAATGCCCTCATCCAGCAACGTGTTTTCGAGGCACTCAATAAAACAGGGGGAACAAAGGAGAAAGAGAGCACCGCCAAAGCTCAGGATGCGATCATGGAAGCGGAAGCACGCGCACGAGCCCTGGCAGATCTCCATAAACGCGATCTCGATACGCAACTCGATCAACTCTCAGACGAGCAGATGGTTGAGCATCAATTGCGCGACTTGAAAGCAAAGAACCGCCCATCACGTGAGCCTCCATTGCTCTATGAGGGCGGTTCACATCCGGCTTCGTTACTACGACCCCAACCACAAGCAGATGAACCTGTGCAAAAGCGTAAAAAGGACACCATAGTGTCAGGTGTGCCTCTCACCGAGTCAGGTACACCTAAAGAGACTGATCTTGCATACCTGAAAAAGTTGCTCGATACATCTCAGGGGTCTTCCTCAAAGGACTAAAGATAGTTAGTTGTTCACCGATTGAAGAAGATCGCAAAAAGAATAATGATTGCCAAAGCTATGCACATTCCCACAATGAAGGAGAAGCGATTACTCTTGCGCTCTTCTTCAGTCAGAGGTAATTTTTCTAGTTTTTCGCTCATCACACGATTTTCTCTCCAGGCTCGTACAGCGCTGCGCTCATAGTTCCGCTGACACTAGCCATAAATCTCAGGCTCTCCACAGGGTTGGCATCGCGAGTCGTCATCAGGATTTGAAAGGCCTTTTTCTCGCTGTCTACAAGTTTGATGAGAATACGACAATCAGCACTGGTTATCACCGTATCCTCGTATGTACCCCATGCACTCTGCTCCAGCGCAGATAACATATTTTTGAGAACAGCGCTGAAGAGCTTACATAAGTGGGAAATATCCAGATCATCTACCGCGACCTGGGCAATCGGTTGACCCTCCATATTGACAATAGCAGCTGCAATAAAACCTACGATGGAATAGCCTAACGTCTGCAATGCTGCTACCAACGCAGAATAATTGTAACTGCGTTTTTCCATACGTTGATATGGTCCGGTCGGCCTTTGCTGAGTGCCATTGGAGGAGATGACATCGCTTGATGCCATCATAGAAGAGAGATCCTGCAATTCACCGAATAGCTGTGATTGGCCTGCTGACTCTGCTGCTGGTGACTGCTGCCCGGTGTAGGTCGCCTGACGGATATCTGGACTCATCGAGAGAGGCAATGGTAATGCCTGGTTAGATGCGATATCGCCGGTTGTCACGGTAGAATGCGGCATCTGCCACGGTGTAGGCGCAGACCCAACGGCTGGTGTAGCAGGTATGTGTACAGAGTCTGAAAGAGATGAGCGACGTAGTGCTGCCATCTCAGGAGACGTCGGCTGTTCCGTCAACCACGAAGGTAAATCCGTGAGAGGCTTCTGTGTAGCTGATGGTATGACAGCAGATGGTATGGCATCCCCCATATTTCCTGTACCACCTGTCAGGATAGGCCCCTCAAAGACAACCGTAGGATCTGCATCAATACGCGATGGACGAAGACCTCCCGACCCATTGTCTAGATTTAGTACTGGCACGCTTCCCGTTTTCTCCCACCATTCTTTGGCGTCCCTGGTAGGAAAGAGGGATGGGTCTTGCTTAGTCGGTCCTTTTACAGGTTCATTCTGCATCTGTGAGGTCTGGAGACCCTGATACTCCGTCAGGACCGTAAAAGGGCTATCATCTATTTCCCCTAATGTTGACAACAGAGGCCTTCGGTCGCTGTCTGGCTGCGGCTGAAGCGTTGAGATCGCATTTAACTCTCCACTCGCCTGCTGCATATTGGCATACTTTGTACGATACTGGAGAGCCTGGAAGATCAGGCGTGAGAGCGGTTGCGTTACGTTTGAGACGCTCTGCCCACTCCAGGGTTGATGAATTACCGTGCCATTTTTATGGGCTGCTAATGCAAAAAAAGCCTCTTCACCAAGCAGGGTCCCATACTCAGCCCAGACCAATTCCCCACCCTGAAAACGTAAGACGCCATGTTCTTCGAGGCCCGTGTTCACCAACAGAGCAATACTCCTACGACTCATCGTGATGATCTGGATCACATCTAACAAATCAAACGAGTCCAAACTAGCCGAGAAACCTGTCCATTGGAGAAAGCGGCGTAGCTCTTCCCTGAGCAGACGCAGATCCAAAGGTTTCTCTAGATAGCTGGTAGCTCCAGATTCTAATGCCTGCAGACGAATAGTAGCGGTATCAGGTTCACCAACTAAGATTACATGTACATTTGGGCGATACCAGCGTAACCACTGGAGTAACTCAAATCCATCGACTCCAGGGGTATTCAGGTCACAGATCACCACATTATACTCTTCCGACCAGAGTCCCCGGATAGCATCCGCGCCATTTATGACTCCCTGTACACCGTAGCCATCCTTGCGGAGAGCGTTGGTAATGGTTCGGTTGAGATTCTCTTCGCCCTCAATCACAAAAATGCGCCATATATCAGCCATAGTTTTACCACCTGAAACAGATGTGGCCTGTTTCTACCTACCCTGTCAACTCAGACCATTACATTCATGCATCAAATCTGCCCAATAACATGCCTGATAGGTCTTCTTTGCCAGTCGGTCCTGCAATTACACGATGAGTGTATCACGGCTACTGTCCCCATGGCAAGATGTCACAAAAGGGTACCATAGGATCTCCATCCTTCCAGGTGGAAGGAATGGAGATCCTACCTTTTTTCCTTCTGGCCACTTGTTTAACGGATGTTGTATGCTAAATAGCAACCCTTTAGATGGGCTGTTTTGTCTCCCAAGAGCGTGTTAAAGATATGATCCTCATCTCGGATTGTCACATTTCAGCAGCTTACACACCATTATACATATTAAAGGAGCCATAACGTCATGCAGCAGGATACATGGAAACAACTGGCAGGCGAGGAAGCTGCAAAGCTGGTTGAAGCAGGTATGGTGATCGGTCTCGGCACTGGTTCGACCGCGAACTATTTCATCTCTGCCCTTGCACAACGTATTCAAAAAGGGTTGCGTATTATCGGTGCTGTTTCCAGTTCACAAGCCAGCAAAGACCTCGCAGATAACCTGGGTATTCCCACAACTGATCTCGATACCCACCCCGACCTTGATTTGTACGTTGATGGGGCAGACGAAATTGACCATGAGCTACACTTGCTCAAGGGAGCCGGAGGTGCTCTTCTACGAGAGAAAATTGTTGCTTCCGCTGCGCGGCGTTTCATCGTCATTGCAGATATTTCAAAACAGGTCACCAACTAGGCCACAAATTTCCCGTGCCGGTTGAAACGGTTCCTTTCGCAGCCACTCCTGTACGTAAACGCTTAGAAGCACTGGGAGCAAAAGTACAGGTTCGACAGGTAGCGGACTCCATCTTTGTGACAGAGAACTACAATATCATCCTGGACTGTACCTTTCCAAACGGCATTGCCAACCCCGTAGAGATAGACGCACATATCCATAGCATTGTGGGAGTTGTGGAAACGGGTCTATTCCTAAATATGGCTGAACGTGCGCTCATCGCCGGTCCTGAAGGCATTAAGGTTCTGGCATAAATACAAAAAGTCACCTGATCTGAAATACATTGCAACAAATTGACGATGGCTAGCGTCATACATAGTGATAGCGCGACCATAGACATCGAGCACATTCTACGTTGATAGAGCAATAACGTTTAGTAAAAAAACGTATTACTTGAAATAACGCATTATGTATAATCCTTTAAGGAAGGCCCTGAAATATGCAGAAGAGAAATCATCGGTTTCAACGCCGTGCAACAATTCGGCTCCTCGTTGGTTCCTGCCTTGCTCTGACTCTTGCCTTGCTCTTTTTCCCCTTCAAGGTTTCAGCACACACAGTTATTGCGTCTGCTACCGAACCAACATTTTCTGTGAACCTCGGATTTAATTCACGTTATCGCGATGGCAACTGGACACCCGTGCAAGTCACACTACAGAACAACGGTCCAGAGTTTAGTGGAACCGTTTCTATTAATGTTCCTTCCCCTTATCTAGGAAACTCTGCTGGGAACTCTCTCGCATCAATCTACCAGATGCCAATCAGTCTTCCTACTGGCGCACAAAAGCAAGTGACACTTTATGTCCCATTCAATCTTGGTTCTCAGGGTCTCCCTCAAAACATTACGGTTGATCTGCTCGACAGCAATGGCCAGAAGGTCAGCAGTCAGAATGGCACTTTGCGTAGCCTTGGATCAAATGACGTCTTTGTTGGCATTCTCTCTGATCAGTTCACAGGCTTTGGACCATTGAATGCAGTTCCACTGCCCAGTCAGGGTGCCTCTCTCGTCCAGGAACAGTTGAGCACAGCTACCTTACCTGATTTAGCAGAGGTGCTAAAGAATTTCGATTTTCTTGTCCTGGATAATTTTACAACGAGTACTTTGAGCAAAGGGCAACTTGCCGCCTTGCAGGGTTGGGTCAATCAGGGTGGATCACTGCTGGTCGTTGGTGGTCCAGAGTGGAGACGCACCCTCAGTCCTCTGCCCACCAGTCTCCAACCAGTCACAACCACAGGAACAACTACGCTGCCGGCAGGAACTCGCCTGTTACCCATAAGTGGACCAGCAAGCAGTAATGCGGTTGCAGATACGGTACAAATCTCCGGTCATCGCCAGTGCAGCAACGGCAAATGCAGGGAGTACAGTTATTCTTGCCGCAGGTTCAACACCCTTAATTGTCCAATCCCAGGTGGGTCAAGGGATGGTCAGCTACCTCGCATACGATCCCACTCTTGAGCCAGTTACTGGCTGGTCTGGTGCCACTTCCCTCTGGAAAAGCCTTCTGTTCCGTGCTCTTGGCGACCAACTGCTGGCTTCTAACCAGAGTATCCCTGGCTTCGCGAAAGTGCTTCCCTTTGATCAGGGATCTAGCATGAGTGGATTGTTACAATCTTTCTTCCCAAGTGCTTTCCCTTCGATCTGGCTGATCCTCGCTCTGCTTCTTGGTTATGTGACAATCCTTGGGCCTGTGCGCTTTCTGCTAATACGGCGACTCAAAAAACGTGATTGGAGTTGGCGTATCGTTTTGAGTACTATCGTCATCTTCTCACTACTAAGCTATGGATTTGCTCTCTTGCAGAAGGGAACCTCCATCATCAGCAGTAGCGTCTCTGTCATCCAACTGACTCGACCAGACTCGACAGGTTCCATTGCCCACACTACCACTTACATTGGTGTGTTCGTACCTAGTGAAGGCAATTACCAGATTCACATTCCTGGGAATTCTCTGATCCAGCCAACCACTGACAATTTTACGCAACCCTCAACAAGCCAGCCGCCCCTCATCAAACCACAACAGGATGGGACAGATGTACTGCTACCAGGCGTCAGTACCTGGACGCTTCATACTCTTGTTTCTCGGCACAATTATCAGGTAGGGGGTGGAATTCGTCTCTCATTTGACACTTCAGCAGGGCAGACTCGTAGGAAGTGTCACCAACACCCTCTCTTACCCACTCAGCGATGCCTATGTGCTGATTAGTAATCAGTATCTCTCCCTTGGTCAATTGGCATCAGGGCAGACCAAGCAGGTGAATCTCGTCCTCAACAACACTAACAATGGTCAGAATATATCACTGGCTGACCAGATTGCTGCGAGCAAGGGCGTGCATATATCCTACGGTTCCTCTAATAGAACACAAATGATGAGTGAAACACAACGTCGTATAATGATGTTAGCAACACTGAGTGGTGAAAACGGATACTTCAACTGCATGAATTGCTATCAACCTGCGTACTCTGGTCCCGTCTCGGGCGTAGGGATAGCTCCAGGGATGGGTCCTAATCCCACCAGTACTGCTGATCCGTTGTTGCTCCCGGACGCACCGGCTACTCTTATCGGTTGGGCTGATCATCAGGCTACGACAACAGGTACTATGACAATCAATGGCAATGATTCTACAGGTGTTGAAGAAGCTATCGTTCAGGCTCCGCTCGATCTCAACTTTTCCGATACAGTGCAACTCCCACCAAATACCATAACAGGACGTGTGATCGATATACAAAGCCAGAACAATAGCATACAAATATCATCGTCCAACACCTACACCATGCAGACAGGAAGCATGACCTTTGAATTCACATTGCCAGGGATTACTCACCTGGGGAGCAACACTCTGACAGTTACGGAACCAACCAACCTGCAGCAAATGTCTGGTCCACCACTACCAACAACAGGGCCTGTCATTGATGCGAATCATCTCCATGCCTATTTGTATAACTGGCAAACAGGCTCCTGGGATTCCTTTACGTTCAATCAGTATGTGTTTTCAACCAGAGACGCTCAGTCATACATCAATTCAGACGGACGAGTCTTGTTACAGTTAGCTAACCAGGAGACTTCGCCCAGTGCCATTCTCTTCAGTAAACCATCATTGCAACTGCAAGACAATGGTTCGTATTAGGATAGGAGGTTATGTAGAGTTTCATGCAACACACCACGCAAAAAAATACTGCAATTAAAATACAGAACATCTCTAAGCGCTATCGCACCGTCACTGCGTTAGACGATTTTAACCTGGAGATACCACGGGGTGCCCTCTATGGTCTCATCGGACCAAACGGAGCTGGCAAAACTACATTGATACGCATTCTGGCGGCACTGATTACTCCCAGTACTGGACAGGTCTGGTTTGGTCACGAGGAGATCAGCCGGTTCCCTTCCGTTATTCAACGGAAAGTTGGCTATATGCCAGACTTCTTCGGCGTCTATCCAGATCTTACTTCCGCCGAATACCTCGAATTCTATGCGGGTATTCATGGTATTCCTCGTCAGAAAAGTGCACAGATCGTGACAGATTTGCTGGAGTTGGTTGACCTCTCCACAAAACGCGATGAGCTTGTTGAGTCACTTTCACGTGGAATGAAGCAAAGACTCTGTCTGGCACGCGCACTTGTTCACGATCCTGAGGTACTTTTGCTCGATGAACCTGCCTCTGGTCTGGACCCACGCGCCCGTGTAGAGTTACGCGAACTCTTACGAACGCTACAGAGCATGGGAAAAACCGTTATCATTAGTTCGCATATCCTGCTTGAACTGGCAGAGACGTGTACAGACATTGCGATTCTTCAAGGGGGTCGCCTCGTCGTTTCAGGTGATGTTGACACGGTCTCTCACCGTTTGGGTGGTGCTCGCCAGTTAGAGATACGTCTACTTGAAGCAGAGCGTATTCCTCAGGCGATCCAGCAGTTAAAAGAGATGCCCTCCATCAGCAAAGTTTTAAATGATGAAGGAAATTTGATACGGGCTGAATTCATTGGTGATGACCATGCATTGCATGATATTCTGGTGCAACTTATCAATCAGAATATCCCTATTATCTCTTTTGCTCCTCGTACTGGTGGCAGTCGGCTTGAAGAGGTGTTTATGAGTATTACAGAAGGAGGTAACCCTTCATGACATTTTTAGCTCTTCTTACTAAAGAATTACGTTTACGCATGCGACGTGAACGCACCATCTGGGTGATCATTGTTTATGTCCTCCTGATGGGACTATTAGGCTGGTTCTTTATCAATAGCTCTAATAGCAACGCCAGCATCAATGGCAATGGTTCCGATGTCATTCAATCCGTAGGTATACAACTTTACAATCTGCTTTCGTTAGTACAACTCTCCCTTATATTGTTCATCACACCAGCTTTTACCTCCACAACGGTCAATGGCGAGAAGGAGCGACAAACTTTTGATCTGCTCTTATGTTCAAAGCTTTCGGCCTTTTCGCTGGTTTCCGGAAAGTTGGTTGCGGGTCTGGTAAATGCATTCCTCCTGATTGCGGCTTCCCTACCGCTCTTTAGCCTCGTCTTCTTCTTTGGAGGGATCTCGCCTGCCCAATTTCTGAGCGCACAACTTGTCTTCATTACCACTGCTATCCTGGTTGGAACCTTTGGGCTACTTTGCTCAACACTCTTCAGACGTCCAGCAGTATCTACTGCCATCACATATATGGTAGGTCTGCTCTGGATGGTTGCTCCCCTTATCATTTTCTATATCATCTCTATCAGTGGAACTCAAGCATACTCATCACTTTCAGTCTCCGTTGCCCCCAGTGGGAAAGTATTCACCCCTCTCCCTCCACCAGCATTCACGCTCACAGATATTTTTATCTGGAACCCGGTAGCGGCTCTCATCAGCACCTATCCATCTACAGGAGGAGGAATCCCTCGCTATATGTTCAGTAACCCGGCAATACAACCATGGCTGGTCTATACCATACTGAATATCATAGTAGCCATCGTGTTTTTTCTCTTCAGCATGCGGATTGCCAGACCTCACCCGCGAGGCTTCTTTCCTCTGGCGAGAAGGAAGTCTCCCGCGCAACGTCAGGCAACAGCAACACCATAACTCAAAGAGATTCTGAAAGATTGAGCTGGCTTTATAGGTTCGCTTGTTTAGCGAAAGAACAACGAGAAAGGTTTCATTATGGCTACCCTGATGCCATCGCGCATAGCCACTATCACCCAGGGGCCTCCCGCTAGCGAGAGTCTCACAATCGCTTTGCGGCCCTGGAGCAGGCGGCTCCTCCTACAACAAACCCAACGCTGGACGATCCGAGGATTTCTTACAGGTCTTGTTCTGGCATGCCTGGTGCTCATAGTCTCACGCCTTACTCCCTGGGCTAATGCTCACTACTGGGCCATTGGCATCGGGACAGTATGCATCATCCTCGCATCTGGTACCGCACTCTGGTATCGTCCCTCGTTAGCCGGTACCGCCCGTATCGTTGATAAACGTCTGGCTCTCCATGATCGTCTGGGCACAGCCTGGGAACTGCGTACCCAAACATCGGTGCTGACAACCTTTCAGCGAAACGATGCACTCAAGCAACTCAGGAAACATACCCCGGCCAGCGCTCTCTCTTTACGTCTTCATCGTTCCACACTGCTAACATTCGCCGTGATCGCCCTGGCACTGGTACTCCTTGTTGTGCTACCTAATCCCATGACAGCCGTACTCCAGCAACAGGCAGCATTACAGGCCCGCATTGCTAAACAAGTCGCCGCTATTGACAAAATACGGCAAGATCTTGCCCATCAAGTGAGTACGCCAAAAGCGCAGCAACAACAAATCGATCAAATTTTGCATGATCTCCAGATTAAATTACAACAAGCGAAGAATGAAACGGAAGCACAGCAAGCTATTGCGGCTGCCCAGGCAAAGCTTAACCAGCTACGTGATCCCCAATCCGCTAATAGACAGCAGGCAGCAGCGGCCTCAGGTGCCACTCTCCAAAACAGCACTGATGCCAACCTGAGTGCACTCGGAACAGCATTGGCTAATAATGATAGCAAAGGTGTCTCTAAAGCACTACAAAACCTCGCCTCGCAGGCGAACAAGATGTCACCTGCTCAACGTAGCCAGTTAGCACAACAACTAGAAAAAGCAGCAAACCAGGCCAGCCAGAATCCTGCCCTTAGTTCGGCCTTACACCAGCTAGCAAAATCACTTGCTGATGGTAGCCAAAGTGAAATCTCCGACGCTAGCGCCGCAGTACAAGCGGCAGCATCTCAGGGGGCTGCTGATCAGACAAAAGATAATACCATCAATCGGGCATCTCAAGGGCTGCAACAAGCTGCTAATAATCTGGCCGCCTCTAATGACGGTACCACTAACCCAGGTCAAGGTCAAGGTCAGGGACAGGGTCAAGGTCAAGGTCAGGGACAGGGTCAAGGTCAGGGTCAAGGTCAAGGGTCAAGGTCAGGGTCAAGGTCAGGGTCAAGGTCAGGGACAGGGTCAAGGTCAAGGTCAAGGTCAAGGTCAGGGACAGGGACAGGGTCAAGGTCAGGGTGGACAGGGTCAGGGCGGTTCGGGAGGTAGCAATGGATCTGGCAACGGCCAGGGAAAAAATGAGCAGGTCTACGTTCCTGGACAAATCGGTTCTGGCTCCAGCACTCAGAGTACCGATAATAATAATGGTGTCGTCCAGTCAGGTAATGCTGTTCCTTACTCACAGATCATCGAGCAGTATAATCAGATGGCTCATGATGAAATTGACAATAGCAATGTCTCACCTGATATGAAAGATCTCGTTCACGATTACTTTAATACATTAGAAGGGCAACAATAAGCCATGGCGAATAAAAGCAAAAACACGTCTGCCGTAGATACCACAGAGCAGAATGGACAGAACATCTCTACAGTCCCATCCTCCCAGGAGAATGGACCTGACGAAGCTCAGATTACCGAATTTATGAGTATTGCCCAACAGCTAGAGCAAGAATTGTGCTCTATTGTGCTGGGACAGGAGCGCGTTGTCCGCGAGCTACTCCTTGCCCTGCTAGCTGGGGGTCACGTTTTGCTTGAAGGTGTGCCAGGATTGGGTAAAACGCTGCTGGTACGTACATTATCTGATGCTCTGACCCTAAAATTTGCCCGTATCCAGTTTACGCCGGACCTTATGCCAGCCGACATTGTTGGTACCACAATTGTCAGTGAACAATCTGATCCTGATACGACAGGCAGCAGGCGCGTCTTTAGCTTCCAGCCAGGTCCCATTTTCGCCAATATTGTCCTCGCCGACGAGATCAACCGGGCAACACCTAAAACACAATCAGCCTTGCTTGAGGGGATGCAGGAGCGTACCGTAAGTGTTGGCGACCGCACACACCTACTACCTCAACCTTTCTTTGTCCTGGCAACACAGAACCCACTCGAAATGGAGGGGACCTATCCCTTACCAGAGGCCCAACTTGACCGTTTCTTGCTAAAGATTATGGTCAACTTCCCCAAAGCCGAAGACCTGCTTCGCATCATCGATACAACCGTGGGTACTCAATCTAATCGAGCAAAATCAGTCGCTACAGGCGACCAACTTTTGCGCCTGATTGAAACAGCACGTGCGGTGCCAGTGGCCACACACATCAAAGAATATGCGGTACGTCTGCTGCTGGCAACCCATCCAGATCAGGAAGATGCCCCGGAGCAGGTTCGCCAGTTTGTCCGTTACGGCTCCAGTCCGCGTGGCCTTCAGGCACTCATTTTGACGGCCAAAGTCAGGGCATTGCTGGAAGGTCGCTATAATGTCTCAGCGGAAGATCTGCGTGCTGTTGCATTTCCAGCCCTGCGCCATCGGCTCATACTTAACTTCGATGGCCTGGCTGACGGGATTACACCGGAGCATTTAATCAAGATTATTATCGAAGAAGTGGAAACGGTGTAAGGAAGAACTACTAAGGAGGAAGAGACGATGCCCAACGAGAACGGGAAAAATCGCTTTCCGCTGGAAGCCAGCGTCTTGCAACGCCTGGACAGCTTAGCGCTTCTTACACGCCGCTCTATGGCAACCGGACGCCCTGGACGCCGTCGCTCCCCCTTGCCCGGCTCCTCTATGGAGTTCGCCGACTTCCGACGCTACGCTCCAGGAGATGACTTTCGCCGCATTGACTGGCGAGCTTACGCACGTCTGGAGCGACTTTTCTTGCGTGTCTTTGAGGCTGAAGAGAATATCACAGTCACCATTCTGATTGATTGCTCCGATTCGATGCATTATGGCACACCATCAAAAACTGAACTTGCTATCTCGTTAGCGGCTGCGCTCTCATATGTTGCCCTCAAGTGTGAGGATAGTGTTATTGTTGGTGCGCTCACAGACCGGCTGGTAGCTTATCGTCGAACTGGCGGAGGAAAAAACTCTATCTGGAGTATCGGTGAGTTTCTCAATCGGTTACCACGTTCTGGTACGACCGATCTTAATCGGGCCTTATACGATCTGGGTAGAGTTGTGACAGGTCCAGGGCTGACCATCATCCTCTCGGATTTCCTTGCGCCAGGCGGTTATCAGGTAGGTGTACGAGCAGTGCGCCAGTTACGACAAGAGGTGGCACTGCTGCAAATTCTCTCGCCCGACGAGATCAAGCCTGAGATACAGGGCGATTGGCGTTTGCGCGATAGCGAGGGACTGGGCAATATCGAAGTGAGCGTCTCAACCAACGTGCTACAAGCCTATCAACAGCGTTTAGCTAGCCTTTACGCAAGAATTAGCGGCATTTGCCCATACACATATGGCAACCTATACTCTGATTCCTAGCGATACCACTATTATTGATGTTGTGCAACGACTATTACGACAAATCGATCTGGTTAAATAACATAGTAAGGATCGAGTGATGAATTTACTAGTCCCGGCTGCGCTCGCTTTTAGTGCCATCATTCCCATCATATTGCTACTCTATTTTATGCGCCCCAAACGTCAGGAGCGTGTCGTTGGCAGCACACTTCTCTGGCAACAGGCCCTACAAGACTTGCAAGCAAGCCGGCCCTGGCAACGCCTGCGTATGACACCGCTCCTTCTCCTGCAACTTTTAGCCGCTCTTGTTATTGTTTTTGTCCTGACACGGCCTGCAATCTTTACCAATAGCACGATTAGTGGCAACACTATTATCATTCTACAAACGTCGGCAAGCATGCAGGCGACCGATGTTTTACCAAGCAGATTTGAGAGTGCCCGCAATAGCATCACTGATCTTATTGATGGTCTTGGCCCCAATGATTATCTCTCCCTGATCACAATGGCCCATACACCGCAGGTACTCATCACGGAATCGCAGGACAAAGGGCAGCTTATAGCTGCTCTTGGGCGTGCCAAAGTAACCAATCAGGACGCCGACCTTGAACAGGCTCTTTCGCTGGCAACCTCCCTGGTGGCAGGTCGCACAAATGTTCAAGTTCTGGTTATTGGGGATGGGCATGTCACATCCTCTGATCAGGCCATGGTCGTGCCTTTCCCCGTACACTACCTGCGTGTCGGTACCGACGCCCCTAATGCCGCTCTTCTGGCCCTTGCTTCACGCACCATCCAGGGCAAGCTGATTGCCTCTGCCCAAATCGCCAATTACAGTAAACAACAACGCTCTCTACCAGTCGAACTCTATGCTGATAGCCGGCTTGTCAGTGTCCAGACAATCATCTTACCAGCAGGGACCAGTGGTGCCATACAATGGGGGCCACTCGCACCAAATACTCGTCTTCTTCATGCACGCCTTATCTCACAGGACGCTATGACTGTTGACCACGAGGCATGGGCTATCGTTGGAGGTTCCCTCCAGGGTCGTGTACTTCTTGCGACCAAAGGAAACAGTTTTCTGGAAACGGCTCTGCGCCTACAGCCAAATGTGAATCTCTACGAGATAACACCCGATAAATATTCTTCCACCATTGGTACCTACGACCTGACAATCTTCGATGGGTTTGTTCCACCAACGCTACCAAATGGGGCGATCTTCTTCATTAATCCGCCAACAGGCTCATATCCTTTCGGCGCTGTTAGCCCGGAGATTCGCGTAAGCCAGATTACCGCTGGCAATGATACCATCAATCTGCTCGATTCCGTTGACCTGAGCAGTATCCATGTGCTGCAATCCAGCCATCAACTCAAACCAGCACCATGGGCACAACCGATTATCACAGCCCCCGAAACACCTCTTTTCGTCGCTGGTGAGAATAATGCTCATCGTATAGCGGCACTGGGCTTTGATCTCCATCAGAGCGATCTGCCACTACAACCAGCCTTCCCTATTCTGATCCATAATATAATAAACTGGTTTCTACCGCCTCCTGTCCCAGGAGATGGACAGGTTACAGCAGGAGTTCCTGTTACAATTCAGAGCTGGCCAGGAGCTAACAAAGTAACGATTACCAGTCCGGACCAACAGGTGAGCACTGTAGGACCTCCGTTTCCCGTTATTCCTTTTGCAGGCACTAACCAGATTGGTATTTATCAGGTAACACAGGAAATTCGAGGGCAAACACTACAAGGCTCCTTTACCGTCAACCTGTTTAATCCCTCACAATCCCGTCTGGCTCCAGCACAAACGCTACCAATCATGAATAGCACTGAAGTGGCACCTGACAACAACGCAGTCTCACGCCAACTGCGTGAGATCTGGCCCTGGATTGCCGCCATTCTGCTACTGATCCTCTGTGCCGAGTGGTGGCTTTTCAGCCGTAGCTATAAACAACAAATGACAGTGGCCTCCTCTACACAAGGCGGAAACCAACGCAGGCCAGTACGTGGGTCACCTTCACAGCGGGCAAAGAACGGCCTGATTGCCAATCTACAAGATCAGTTTCAGGTGCGCTATTACACTATGAGGAAGCGCACCTTGAAAGCTACCAAACGTGCCAGAAGTAAACTGGCAAAGAAGACGCGATAGGTAGCAAAGGAGGAAACCCATGCTAACATTTGAACAACCACTGCTGCTCTTGCTTTTACTACCTGTTGGTATTCTGGTATATCTTACCTGGAGACATGTGTCTCTGCCATTTCCGCCTCTCCAACAACGTCTGATTCTGGCTTGCCGGTTGGCACTCTTTACGCTTGTCATTGCCGCCCTGGCAGGGGCCTCCTGGTCACAGCCAGTATCGCGTCAAGCGACCGTCTTCGTTGGAGACATCTCCGCCAGTGCAGGCTCACAACGCGCCTTTATTGAAAAATGGATCACAGATAGCATACATAATAAACGACTCGATGATCAGGTAGGCATCGTCGCAGTGGGACGTAATGCACTCATCGAGCAATCAGTCAAAACACAAATCGACTTCTCACACTTTGAGTCCACCCCTGATACAAACTATACCGATCTGGCAGCCGGGCTACGTCTGGCATCAGCTATCTTACCTACGGATAGTCAGCGCCATATTATTCTGCTAACAGATGGACAGCAAAATCTCGGTGATGCTCTTCAAGAAGCACAACTGCTGCAACAACAAGGTATTCGCCTCGATGTTGTACCTCTTCCGACCTCCACAGGTATCGAAGCTCGCATTGACGGCCTTGATGCCCCAACAGAACTGCGAACGAACGAGCGCTTTGCGCTCCATGTTAAACTCTATAGCAGCGTGTCTCAGAATACGATCTTACGCGTCTACCTTGACCAGACTATGATTGTCCAGCAAGCCATTCATCTTGCAGCGGGTCAACAGGAAGCTGACTTTAGCTTACTTGCTCCCCCACCAGGGTTTCATACCTTCCATGTAACGCTGGATGCCCCACAAGATACTATTATGCAAAATAATGAAGCCAGCGCCTTCGTTAATGTCCAGGGACCGCCACAGGTTCTTGTGGTCGAAGGTCAACCTGGTAATGGGCAAAACATTGTATCTGCGCTCAAAGCTACACAAATTAATGTTACGGTGGGTACTCCCAATGATGTGCCTACCACACTTGATGGCCTGGCAACCTATAGTTGCGTCATTCTTGCTGATGTTCCGGCAGCATTACTGGGTACCGCACGTATGGAGACGCTACAATCTTTTGTACGTGATCTTGGTCGGGGTCTGGTCGTCAGCGGAGGCCAGAACAGTTATGGCGTAGGTGGTTATACTAACACGCCCCTGGAACAAACGTTGCCAGTTCGTATGGACATTCCCCAGCACAAGGATACACCCAGCATCGCCGTTGTACTGATCATCGAAAGCCTGGAGTCCCCATTACCGGTCAATATCTCTAAAGAGGCGGCTAAGGGAGTGATAGGTCTTCTCACACCTCAGGACCAGATTGGTATCTCCGAAGGCAACGGGAGCCTGATTATCCCAATGCAACATGTCACCAATAAAACTGCAATCAACAATGCCATTGATGCTATGGACCCGGCAGATCCAGGTAGCTATAACCCGGACCTGATTAATGCTGAGCAGGTACTCCTGCATACAAACGCCAAGATTAAACATGTCATCCTGCTAGGTGATGGCGACGCCTTTGATAACTATGCACCTCAGGTCAACAAAATGGCCAGCGAGAACATCACCATCTCAACAGTGGCTACCAACTCGGCAGACTATAACGAACTCGGTACGATGATCAATATCGCACAATGGGGAAAAGGACGTTTCTACCGGGCAGATGATGTCGGAATTATTCCACAGGTTCTACTCAAGGAGACACAACGTGCAACCAGACGTGCTATTATCAATGAAACTTTTGTTCCGGCGGTCGTTGGAGCACATCCTATTCTGAGTGGACTCATTGCGCTTCCCAGTCTGGATGGGTACGTGGCAACCACTCCTAAACCAACTGCCCAGTTGGTGCTTATCAGCCACAAAGATGACCCCGTGCTTGCCGTCTGGCAATATGGGTCAGGTCGTGTTGCCGCCTGGACCAGCGATGCATTAGGATTGTGGACATCCCAGTGGTTACAGTGGAACGAGGCTGCCCGCTGGTGGGCTAATCTTGTCACCTGGACCCTACCTTCGCCCGATAGTACATTGAGTATCAATGGCAAAGTTGTCAACGGTGCAGGTCAATTGACTGTAGATCTTCCCCCCGGTTCATCGGTGGGATCAGGAGATCAGCAGCAAGTTCAGGCCCGTATTCTTGCCCCTGATCACTCACAAGCAACGGTTACCCTACAACCGACGGCACCAGAACGCTGGGAGGGAATTTTTCCCGCAGTTCAGGTCGGAGCCTACTTAGTCCAGGTTTCCTGGCGCAGCAGTAATCAGGGCAATTCTCACCAGCTAACGGCAACAACAGGACTGGTTGTGCCCTACTCTCCTGAATATCTTTCGCAGGGAACAGATACAGCGTTTCTTCAGCTTTTGGCGCGAGCCGGCGGAGGAAAGTTGCTTGCTCCAAATAATACCACAACCGCCTTCACGCAAAATTTAGCACCTGTCTCGTCAGTACTCCCTATCACATTTCTGCTCCTTGCACTGGCAGCACTCCTGTTACCCATCGATATTGCAGCACGCCGCCTCTCAAGTCTGGAGTTTCTCACTGTCGGGTACAGGTGGCTTCTGGCCCTTCTCAGACCCGGTACCGTCCAACTCGCAACTTCGACAGGACAAAACAAGGAGACGCCTCTCGTGGCACCACTGGGCAGCTTACGGGCACAACGCGAGGCGCGACGTAGCCGCGTAACACAAGTTCAGCCACCACCAGTGATCAGAGAAACGCTCAAAGTGAAGCCTACTGAAGAGAAGTCATCAATACCTGCACTACAAGAGACACCAGAGTTTTCAGTCGCAGAGAAGTTGTTGGAAGCTAAACGCCAACGAGGACAGGCTAAAACATCAAGTAAGTAAAGAATAACTCACATGAGACATCCCAGATTTTTGAAACAAAAATCTGGGATGTCTCATGTGAGTTATTCTTTCCAGAGAAGACGCTCTAGAGCGTGGTCGTCATCACGACCACGTAAGAGCAAGTATAATGACACATCCTTATATCCACAAGTACCGACTTTAAAGTGGTATACTTACTTTAAAGTACGTAACATTTAAAATGAGATCAGGAGAGAGATATGCTAGATTTTTATCCGGTGAAGGGCGAATGTACTTGACGCAACCTGTCCATCACGACGGACACTTGATCTGATTGCCGATAAGTGGACAGTGCTTGTGATTTATGCTCTCTCCAGAGGTACCAGGCGCTACAGCGAACTACAACGTACGATTAATGGTATTACCCAGAAGATGTTAACACAAACATTGCGTAATCTGGAAAGTGACTGTCTGATCGAGCGTACCGTCTATCCGGTTGTTCCACCTATGGTTGAATATACTCTTACGCCACTGGGCAAAACACTCATTGAACCGCTGTCAGCGCTTTGTAGATGGGCAGAGGAAAATTTACCTACACTGGAAAAAGCCCGCACTCAACGCACTCAGAAAAAGGGATAATAACTTAACTCCTCAGGTCTCCTCGCCACCTGTGGTGGCTCGCTCTCGTCATGAGTCATCCTGGTAACTCTTCAGGTGTTCTCACCACCTGCGGTGGCTCGCCCTCGTTGTGTTGGCGTGGCAGGGTTTGCGGCGCAAACCCTGCCACTGCCAACACAACCTACGAAGCGCCTGTGGCGCTGAGGAATCTGGAAAAGGGACCTGAAGAGTTACCAGGATGACTCATGACGGTCTGCGAAGTGCCTTCAGCGCTAAGGAATCAGAAAAAAGGGCCTGAGTAATTACAATCATAATTTGACAACGCATAGTTAGTTGACGTTTTACTTTACCAATGATACCATAGAGTACCAAAGATACATCAATGTACGATACAAGTAACGGAGTAACGTTAGTGTCCAATTCCCAAAAGTGGTGGGAACTGCTCGGAAATTTTATTAAGGACCCACACGAAAGACAACGTATTGCCAACGAGTTAAAGGTCAGCCCTATCACATTAACTCGTTGGGCCAGCGGTGAGTCGACTCCTCGTGCCCAAAACTTACGCCACTTGCTGCATGCCATTCCAGAATTTCGTAAAACATTCCAGGAACAGGAACCTGAAGAGTTCAAGAAGATTTTTGGCGAGACGATAGAGGTGGATGAGACCGTACAAAACATTCCTTCTGTCTTCTACACTCGTGTCTTAAATGCGCACTGCAATCTGCCCAACATACTACACTTCAGCTCGCTCTGTGATGTAATCTTGTTGCAAGCCCTGACACAACTTGACCCCAGTCGCGTAGGAATGGAGATCACAGTGGTACAATGCATGTACCCCTCTCCAGACAATAAAATTCGCAGTTTGCGCGAGGGTATAGGACGTGGTACCCCTCCCTGGAAGAGAGAGTTGGAACAACGAACAGTATTTCTTGGGGCAGAATCCTTAGCCGGATATACCGTTACGATGGGACGTGCTTTAGCTCTTCACAGTCGCCAGGAAGGAGAACATCTGTTCCCTGCTCGCTGGACCGAATGGGAAGAAAGCGCAATGGCCCATCCCATCATGCGCTCAGACTCCATAGCTGGATGTCTCCTCATCTCCAGTACCCAACCTAACTTTTTTCTCTCGTTGGCTCTCCAAAAGCTGATCCAGCAATATGCGGAATTGCTTTCTCTAGCATTCGATCCAGAGGCGTTCTACCCATTACATCATGTCGATTTAAGGAGAATACTCCCCTATGAAGCACAACATCCATATCTTTCCACCTTCCGGCAACGTGTTGCAAACCTGATGCTCCAGACATCAAAACAGAAACGTCCGATAAACGTTCTTGAAGCTGAACGCCTGGTATGGCAACAAATAGAAGAAGACATACTCCAGGAGCATATTTTTTAGAAAGTTTACAAACAACGATGGCGGCTCAATTTCTCTGCATGAAGGAGATCATGGGCTGTTGTAATTTTTAAGTTGGTGGCATCACTTTCAACAATGGCAACATGACAACCAATACGTTCCAATGATACAGCGGTATCCGTTCCATAAAATTGATCATGTTCTGCCTGATCATAGGCCTTGAGCAACAAAGAGGCCCGAAAGGCTTGTGGCGTTTGTGCCTGCCACACTTGCTCTCCTTCAAAGCTCTTTTGTATATTTTTTTGCGCATCCACCTGTACAATAAGCTCTTCCTCTCGTAGTGGAGCCGCTAGAATAGCACATCCTAGCTCTCGTGCCTTCTCAATGAGTTGCTCCACTTTTTCAACAGAGATAAAGGGGCGTGCGCCATCATGAATCAGTACAATATCAATCTCACCAGCATCTATTCGTGGACGTAAGACTTCCAGCGCACGTTGCTCCGATGCATGGCGTGTAGCACCGCCCTGCACCACACGACGCACCTTATGGCACTGAGCATGATGAGCAAGCATGGCAAGCTGATCCTCTTCACCAACGGCTGCAACCAGCATAATCTCATCCACTGCCGGACATTGTTCAAAAGTCTCAATGGCATAGATGATCACCGGTTTCCCGTTGATAGGCAGAAAGATTTTGTTAATGGGCTGCCCCATACGTGTACCCTGGCCTGCACCTAATACAATGGCTACCACACGTGCTGGCGCGTCTTGTTTTCTGACCACTACTTCACCTTGTGCATATTCTATATTTTTTGTGAGTAAAAGGAACCATCCTGAGTATGAAAAACATGTCAAGGCTGATATTAGTAGGTAGCCACGACAATCCCCAGAGCCAGGACAATGCCAAACAGAAGATGCAAGAGCGCAGTTTGCTTGATACCAATGATAAAGACTTGACGATTTTTGGCTCCTAGCACGCTACGTACATTGCGAAAGGCAAGCGGGAAGGTCGCCCAGACAGCCAGACTATAGAGTGGTAATCCCCCCAGTAGCACAAAGATGGTCACTGCAACATAACTGCCCATCAACAGTGTAGCATGAAAGAACTGCCCAAATTTCAGTCCAAAGCGCACTGGTAGCGTCTTCTTATTCACGGCCAGATCATCCTGGTAATCGCGTACATTGTTCATGTTGAGAATAGCTGTGACCAGGAAGCCAATGGGTACACTGGCAATAAAAGCATGCCATGACCAGCGGTGGAGCTGTACATAGTATGCACCCCACGTCATCAAAAACCCCATGGCAATATACACCAGGATATCGCCCAGCCCTCGACTGGCGAATTTAAAAGGCCTGGCACTATAGAAATATGCAATAGCCATACCTCCTAAGCCAAAGAGGAGAATTGCAGGTCCTACCATAAAACAAAGAACAAGTCCCAACAAGGCTGCAAAGATAAAACTACCGATACCTCCGCTGAGTACCTGGGCAGCAGTCATCTCATGACGAAAAATGACAGTCATAGCTCCCAGGGAACCTTCGTGATCCAGACCATAGCGGTAATCAAAATATTCATTGAAGTAATTGGTGCCTATTTGCAGGAACAGACACGAAAAAAATGTGATCAGGAAGGTCACCATGTGAAAGGTGCCTTCATAGTCGGCTATCGCCGTTCCGACCAGGATTGGGCTAACAGCAGCAGTGAGTGTGAAAGGACGGCTTGTCTTCACCCACACCTTCCAGGCTGGCAGTCGCGTTGCTCCGGTGGATAGGGTCTGTGTATCATTCATACCGATGTTCCCCTTAGCATAGATGCCAATTTTTTATGGTTACTTCCTCTCTATACTAAAAAGAGGAAGATGTTGGAGGCAAAAAGCCATAATAGGATATACTTCGTTCCTCCAAGCACAAAAACATTTTATACGATGAAAGGATAACACAATATGGCACGCATAGATACCGCACCTGAGAGCAGGAGCAAGGCCAATCAAGGGTACTTCCGTGTTACTGACCAGATTCCCGAAGATGCATGGTATTGGGCAGCACTCGGCTCCATCATCGTTTCCGCAATTTTGTTTGTCGTCAAAAGGCGTGACTGGAGCCTGTTTGTTGGCCAATGGCCTCCAACATTCCTCCTCTTTGGCCTGTTCCATAAATTACTGCGGCCTTCACGCTACTGATGCCACGAAAAGGGGTCCGTTTACTGTTAAAGTTGCGGTATCCAGGATCATATTATCCGCTGAGTACTCAGGAAGCCAATAGCAGGTAAACAGCCAGAGTGAGACCAATGAGTGTTGCAAGAATTGTCAGGACAATGGCAAAACCAATTTGTGGATGAAATTGCTCTTGATCAATAGAACGCCGGATGCGGAGGAAATTCACCAGCGCCACGACCATAATCACAATACCAAGAATAGTTAAGCTAAAACCTATCAGTGTAGAGTAATGGATAGAAAAGATAGAACGTGTCTTTAAGCCTAGTTCGCGTACAAGTAACCCGAAGCGTTCTACCACGAAGCCAAAAGTGATGGTTGCCAGGCCGGTACGTATCCAGGCCAAAAAGGTACGCTCATTGGCAAGATGATCAGAAACTCTTTGGCTCGTGGTCAGGGGACGCCTAGCAGGTGCTTTTTGTCCATCTGTCGTATGATCAACATTCTCTTCTTGCTGAGCCATGGTGTATTCTCCTCTCCGCAAACCTTCCTGCTCAAATGTACCACAGGCTGAATGGAGAATACAATCCATCGCTAAGAAGGCAACCATATAACAAATGATTGTCCTCTTACTGCCCCGGTGCCTCTTCATGAGGCTGATTTGCTGCTACTTGCTGCTTCCGTCGTCCAGGGATAGGATAGGGAAGCTTAAAGACAGAGAACAGGTAATATAGTGATGGCAAGAGAATAATCATACCACAGGCAATGGCTATCAACAGTGTCATGATAACGCCGGGTTCGTTGGCCGCACTGTCGATAGTGGCATGCGGCGGAATGATATAGGGATATTGCGATAGTCCCCATGATCCTAACAAAAATGCCGTTTCTAAGATGATCAAAACGCGAGCAATGCGATAGTGCTCGAAAAACAACGCAGCCGCCGTCGCCACGCCAATGAGCATGGTCACGACCACAACAGGTAGAGCACGAGCCAGCATACCTGCCCACAACACAGGGGCCTGCGACGGTGAAAGCAGAAGTCCCAACGCACCCAGTACGGCAGTGACCGCCCCCGCTATCATCGCTCTCCAGCGATATGCTTGCGTAAGTTCTTCGTCGTGTGCATCATGGGCCTCTACGGTAAGGTAGACCGCAGCAAGGCTGGCACAGAGTAATACCGCCATTGTACCAATCGTCAGAGCAAACGGTGTCGTCCAGGATGCTACCAGGTCGGCCCGCGCCTGCCCATTAGCTGTGAGTAATTGTCCACTTGCCACAGCTGCGGCAGACGCCCCCAGGAAGAAGGGAGTGATCAGGCTGGTTGTACTGAAGACACGACTCCACCACTGAGCAAAAGCCCCTCTCGTATTAGTAGCATAATAGCGAAAAACGAAGGCGGCTCCCCGCAGGACAATACCAATCAGTACAATACTGAATGGAAAAAACAAGGCAATTGAGAGTGTTGCAAAGGCCGAAGGAAATACGTTAAACAGGCCAACAATTAAGAAGATCAACCAGACATGATTGGCTTCCCAGACAGGACCGAGTGCATGATTAATCAAATCATGCTGGTGCTCAGCCTGACGCCCGACCGCGAACAGATCCCAGATGCCAGCTCCAAAATCTGCTCCACCCAGGACCGCATAGGCTATCAGTCCCCACCACAGGACAATCAGTGCAACTAATGCGATATCCATTACACCCCCACTTTTTCTGGCTCTTGCGCCTGTCCAGGTATTTCTCCTTTGGGTAAAGGTGAACGCGCTACACGCATAAGTAACCAGATGAGAGCCACGGCTAACAGGATATAGATCAAAGAGAAGATAAAGAAGCTCACATTGAGCAAAGGTGCAGTAGTGACAGCGTCCCTGGTGCGCAGGTAGCCATAAATGACCCAGGGTTGTCGTCCTATCTCGGTCACCATCCACCCCAGTTCTATTGCCAGAAAGGACAATGGACCAGCAAGCACAATTCCCCAGAGCAGCCAGCGGTTCTCAGGTACCGTTCGCTTCTTACGCCAGTAGAGGAACCAGAACACAATGGCAACGAACAACGCAAAGAATCCGCTACCGACCATACCATCAAATGACGAGTGTACAATGGTCGAGTTGGGCCAATCTTCACGTGAAAACTGGTCGAGACCCTTAATAAGCGCATTTGGATCATTCGCAGCCAGGATGCTCAAACCATGGGGAATCTCCAAAGCATAGTAGACCTTGCCCGTCTGGGGATCAGCGAGTCCACCGATGCTCAGAGGAGCACCACGCTGGGTATGAAAGACTCCCTCCATCGCTGCAAACTTGACGGGTTGTACCTGCGCAATGAAACGTGCATTAAAATCACCACTGATGATTTGAAGCGGAGTAGCAATCAGTGCCATGGCCATACCCAGCACCAATCCCTTACGATAATATTCTTCTCGCTTACCACGCAGTAAAGCCATTGCATATACAGCCGCCACGGCAAAGCCCGTAGCAACATAACAAGCCAGAATCATATGCGCTGTCTCATATGGTGTGCTGGGATTGAGCATAGCTTCGATGGGATTGATACCTGTTACCTGACCATTTTTGATGACAAATCCTGCTGGTGTATTCATCCAGGAGTTTGCCGTAACAATAAACCATGCCGAAGCTAATCCACTTATCCAGATTGGAAAGGAGCAGAGCCAGTGCGCACGAGGTGAGAGACGCTCCCAACCATAAAGGTAAAGACCGAGGAAAATCGCCTCAGTAAAAAAGGCAAACCCTTCTAGCATAAAAGGCAAACCGACGACCGCACCGGCAAATTTTGTATATGTCGGCCACAGTAATCCCAGTTCAAACGAGAGTATCGTGCCAGAGACGGCACCAATAGCAAATAGAATAGCTGCGGCTCTCGCCCAACGGCGCGTTAGCATCATCCAGACTGGATTCCTGGTTTTCAGCGCTAATCCTTCAGAGATACAGAGCAGTAATGGCAGTCCGACTCCAAGAGCCGAAAAGATAATATGAAAAGCTAATGATGTGCCCATTTGGGCACGGGCAGCTAGCAGATCAGGCATAAATTATTTCCTCTTGTCGCACGTTGACCGTACGATCAACCTATACGTTTATTGATCCCTTTAGTAACTATTCAGGTCTCTTTTTCTGATTCCTCAGCGCCTTCGGCGCTTCGCAGGGTGTTGTATGTGTGGTTGTGTTGCCTGTGGAGGAGATTGCGTCGCAATCTCCTCCACAGGCAACACAACCACACATACAACGAGAGCAGGCCACCTGCGGTGGCGAGGAGGCCTGAGTAGTTACATCCCTTTAATATTGTAGGACTATTGTTTTAAAGCGACAAGCTGAAACAAGCAAAGATGAATCGGAGATGTGAAGAAGCTTCGGAAGGCTATTCGCCCTTGCCTTATAGATAATGTGAAATATCTATTTTTGCTGGACTTGAAATATTTTTAATTCCTCATCCAAATTATTAATATAATCTTTACCATATTTACCATTCTCTAAATAGTGATAAAGGTGTTCAGGAAGGTTCTGAGCTATTTCGGAGCAACAAGACCCTGCCGCCAGGGCAATTGTGGCAACAGTATCTACATCACCAGAAAAACGAACGCAGGCCATGAGCAGGTCTCTCATATTATCGTTATTGGTAACGGCTGTAATCGCTGCCCGCACACTCATCCACCCTTTCGATTTGACTTTGCCAAACCAGGGTGTTGACCATTGTCCATTGACATAGCGTTCTAGAAAACGGCCCAGCTCTTTTTTAGGACCCAGGTTGTACAAAAAATAATGGGTCATTAGAGAAGATGCCACAGCAGCATTGATCCCATCAGGTGTGTTATGAGTCAGAGTTGCCTGAAGAGTAGAGCGCTCGATCACGGTGGAAATAGACGAGTACACACCAATTGGAGCAGCACGCATAGCCGCACCGCTCTTATCACTCGTAGATATGATCTTCTCCAGGAATTCCCGGCCATCCTTAACATGCAACAAGAAACTATAAAAGCTTCCAGCATAGCCACTCCGTGGATCACGTTTGAAAACCTCAACAAATCTACGAGCAAGCATTTCAGGTGTCCAGGTCTCACCCGATACGATAGCTTCCGCAATGGCAAGGCTCATTTGCGTATCATCAGTGTACGAACCTGGTTCTATGCTATGTTTGGGATGTTTTACAAATTGTGACAGATCATTATATCTGCTAATCATGTTGGCGTCCGCGTATTCAAAACCAGCGCCATATGCATCACCAATTGCCAGTTCAAGTAACATAGGGTAATATCCTCACTCACTGAAACTTTTTTCATACAGCTTCTTCTCTCTGTATGCTATAATTTCTCCATACGGAAGAAAGGTCGCCATCTACATTGCCGAATAACACAAGTACAGCTGAAAAGATCATAACCAATACCAGGGGATTGCGCAACCATTTACAGCCTGACGAGCAACCAATGCTGACAATTCCTGCCATTTGGGATGGTGGACAGGGGCAACGTAGTATGCCCTGCGATGTCATTTTGACTAATCAACGTCTTATCGGCTATGTGTTTGTAACATTTCCACGAGAGCGCCTCTTCCTCGAAGCACTTACGCTCTCAACTATCACCAATATTTCATTGCGTCAGAAACGCTTTGAGCCAATTTTCCGTGAACTGCTGGTTAATGACGGTGAACATAAAGTCTATATTCGTGCTCCACGTCAGAAAATTGAGGCATTGTATACTGCCTTGCACTCAACTATCGAGGACAGTACATCCATTACGGCTGCAACATTTGAAAGATCAACAACAGACAGCCCTGCTCCTATCTATGGTCGGCAGGATATTCGCGCCTCCTTTGACAATTCCCCTCTTGCAATCCTCTTACTCTTCGTAGGCGGCCTGATCTTAGAGATCACTGGAGGGAGCTTCTGGGCAATGACACAGAGTTCTCAAATAGGCCTTCCACTCTGTATAGCCGGCTTTGTTTCAGTTATCATAGCAATAATGGTAAGACGACAACGCGGCTAGCTGTCAATGAGTAGAGCAATTACCCCTGACTCGCATGTATCGAGATCTGAAGCTTAAAAATTCTTTCGACTCTTTACAGGCTCTCTCAATCCAGTTAACGGACTTGCGCAACCTGCACCCGGACCTGGGGAGATTGTACACTCTGTCCTTGAGCATTGCGGGCCGTCGCCTCCACAGTAGCAGTAATCATCTGGCGAAGCTTGGGCATAGGAACTGGCCAGGAAAATGTTGTCTGCCCTCCGATATCGGTGGCCTGTGGAGGGCTGTTGTAAGCTTGTATGAGAGCACTATAGGTCACATGTAATGTCACAGAAACGCCAGGTTGGCTGGTCGTCACGACTACGGGAACGGTAGTACCACTTCTGACTTGCAATGGGATATTTGTGATCGTCACACTCAAGGGGACCGGGACTGGCGTAGGGGTAGGGGTGACAGGTATCGGTGTAGGGGCCGCTGTAGCCGTGGGTGGGACTGCTGTAGGTGGGACTGCTGTAGGTGGGGCCACTGTAGGAGTTGCTCCCATAGTAGTCGTAGGAGGGAGCTTACTAGTGAGGGAGTGTGTAGGTTGTGCCGTAGGAATGGACGTGGGGATCTTCGGCGTCTGTGTTGTTCCTCCTGGCATAAAGGATATAGCGGCAGTTTTCAATTGGCTAGGGGAGGCAAATGGATTATTCAGAAGGTACCAGAGGGTAGTACCACCGCCTAGCATAGAGAGACCAATCAGACCCATAAGAGCCGTTCGTCGCGAGACCAGCACCTGGTCCGCAGAACCTCTGCGTCTTTTATCAGCCGACAGAGGTGTTGCCAGATCGAGAGCTCCTACCAGTGCGACGGCATGCTCTTTTAGTGTATCACTATCTATGATCGAGGGGGTCGCAAGTTCTGGGAGAGGGGGGATAAGGAGAGATGTACTCTGTATCAACTGATCTTTGTTTTCTGTTTGCACAGGTAGACTCACAGGAAGAAGAGCGGTAGCGCTCTCTGTATGAAGAGATGTCTTTGTTTGAGGCTGAAGACCTCGTGGCCACTTCCCCTCAATTCCCTGTGCCAGAGCCTGGGCAAATTCGCACGCGGTGGCAAAGCGGTCCGCCGGGTCTTTGCTGAGTGCACGCAAGAGCACGGCCTCCGCTGGCTCTGGCAAATCGGAGCGAAACGTTCGTGGAGAAATGGGCAACATAGTTGCCACCTGCATTAACATCAGCCCTGTCGATGCAGGTGGAAAAGGTGAATTTCTTGTCACCAACATATATGCCAGGATCGCTAATCCATAAATATCCGTTGCACTGCTTGCAGGTGCTCCCAAAGCCTGTTCTGGGGCCATATATTCGGGAGTTCCAACCGTCTGACCAGCTTGCGAAATCTGTGTCAGAGCGCCATCAAAGATTTTGGCAACACCAAACTCTGCAAGATAGACATGATCCTCTTCATCAACCAGAATATTTGCAGGCTTGAGATCACGATGAATCACTTGCTGACTGTGCGCATAATCGAGCGCCTCGGCAATTTGCATCACATAGTGAGAGATTTTGCTCAGCGAGAGATCACTACCGATAAGACGCTCTGTCAGATTGCCGCCGCTAATATACGGTACGACCAGATAGGGGTATCTGGTGGAGGGAACTTCACCAGACGCTAAGATAGGTAAGATCGAAGGATGGTGTAGACGCTCCCGGAGGATCAAAATTTCACGAACGAAACGTCTGCGGCACTCAATAGCTTCGTCTATCGAGAGAGTAAGTGAAGGTAGTAAGACTTTGACGGCAACCAGCTCTTGAGGGGAGTTTATCCTTTCTCCCAAAAGACCACGCTCGCTCTTCCCTGACCGAGGATTCGTTTCAACTGGTAGTCATCTACAATATGACCCAGTAATGTTTCTGCTGATGGCATCTGTTGTTTTCCTTTCTCTCACGTTGGAGGTTTCGACAAAAGGTGCTCTTGCTCAGCCATTCCTCTGACTTCTCGGCTCTTTTGAGAACGAGATTTCCGCCTGATACTCTCTTCCGATAAGACCGGATTTGATCAAAATATCCCCACTAACTACCGATCTTTTTGCGAGTATACATTCTTTTATTGGGATAGAACAATGTTGTCGAGCGTATAACCCCACCAAATGGGTTATATGGTCTCTCCGTCTTTACCATATAAACATGTAAATAAGGAAATGGTGTCTTTATAATTCCTCAGTGCCTGAGGCGCTTCGCAAGGTGTTTTGTGCAGGTTGTGTCGCTATTGATGGAGGTGCGGCGCACCTCCATCAATAGCGACACAACCTGCACAAAACTAGAGTGAGGCACAGCAGTTGTAGGGTTCCAACTAGCCACCAGCTAGCTAACCCGCACCTGGACTGGAGAAGATTGCGTACTTTGTCCCTGAGCATCGCTGACCTTCGCACTTACAGTAGCGTTGACCACACGGCGCGTCCTGAAAGTAGGGATGGACCAGGAAAATGTTGTCTGCCCTCCAATATTAGTGACTTGTGGAGAGCTGTCGGTAGTTCTTGTGAGACCGCTATAGGTTACATGTAGCGTCACAGAAACACCTGATTGGCTGGTCGTCACAACCACGGGGACAGTGTTACCCCTCATAACTTGCAAGGGGATATTCGTGATCATCACGCTCAAGGGAGGAACTGGGACCGGGGTAGGAGTAGGAGTAGGAGTAGGCGCAGCTGTAGGCACTGGTGCAGGTGTGTAGGTAGGTTGTGTTGTGGGGGTGGGTGTAGGGTTCATCACTGGCTGTCGTGCACCTTCCAACGAGGAGGATGCAGAGGCGGTTTTCAATTTCCTGGGAGCTGAGAGTGGATCGTTCAAGAGATACCAGAGGGTACCACCACCCATAACGCACAGGCCTATCAGACCGCCTGTGAGAGCCATCCGTCTCGATACCAATACTGGACCGCGTTTTTTACCAGTAGGCAAGGGAGATGTCTGATTGAAAACTCCCACCTGTGGGACGGCTGGCATTTTCAGTGTATCATCATCCATGATCGAAGAGACCACAGGCCCTGGGAGAAGAGGAACGAGGACAGATGTATTCTGCTTCAGAGGATCAAGCTGATCTTCGTCCTCTATTTGTAACGATGATCCCACCTGAAGAGATGTCTCCGTTTGAGAATGGAGATCTTGTAGCCCCTGTCCCCCGATCCCATGTACCAGGGCCTGGGCAAACTCGCACGCTGTGGCAAAGCGGTCAGTCGGGTCTTTGCTGAGCGCACGCAAGAGCACGGCCTCCGCTGGCTCTGGTAAATCTGAGCAAAATGTTCGTGGAGGGATGGGAGGGATGGTCGCCACTTGCAGTAACATCAATCCCGTCGATGCTGGCGGAAAGGGTAATCGTCCTGTCATCAATGTATACGTCAGGACCGCTAACCCATAAATATCCGTTGCACCACTCACCGGCTCTCCCAACACCTGTTCTGGAGCCATATATTCTGAGGGTTCCAACCATCTGACCTGATTGCGAAATCTGGGTCAGGGCACTGTCAAAGGGTTTGTCAATACCAAAATCCATAAGGTAGATGTGGTCCTCTTCATCAACCAGAATATTTGCTGGTTTGAGGTTACAATGAATTACCTGCTGGCTGTGTATATAATCGAGCGCTTCGGCAACTTGCATCACGTAGTGAGAGATTTTGCTCAACGGGAGTTTACCACCCGTAAGACGATCTCCCAGGCTTCCTCCGCTGATATATGGTACGACCAGATAGGAGTATCTGGTGGAGGGAACGTCACTCAATGCTAAGATAGGTAAGATCGAGGGATGGTGTAAACGCTCCCGCAGGGTCAGAATTTCATGGGTGAAGCGTCTGCGGCACTCAATGATTTCATATATCGACAGAGAGGGCGGAGGCAATAAGATCTTGACGGCAACCAACTCTTGAGGAGATGTTATGCTTTCTCCCAGGAAGACCACATTTGCTGCTCCCTCGCCAAGAACCTGTTTCAACTGGTAGTCACCGATGACATGACCCAGCAATGTTTCTGCTGATGACATCTGTTGTTTTCCTTCCTCTCGCGCCGCAGGTTTCGACGGTTCGATTATACTTCTTTCCTCTGAGACATGACAATGCCTTCGAGCACACCACCCACCGAATGGGTTACATGATCACTCCCTCTCTAGCAGCTAAACAGTAACTCACCCACCTTCCCCTATCACCGTACCTGAAGTATAATACCCACTAATACAATTGGATAACGTTTACATCAATAAGGTCGAGAAAAAATCTTTTTCTTCTATCTATCTAAGAAAAGAACCCTGGGGGAAGGTGATTCGTTCTATGATATTTTTTACTCTCGCTCTTCAAGTACGAAAATTCAGCCGGTCTCTTGGCACATTTCTCTTCGTCACTATTTTAGGTGGGGCTGTGATCCCCATTCTGGCAGGTCAGGTTAAGGATGCTCGCACAACAGTGCTTGTACAAGTAGGAGAGAAGCTCGTTTCGCCGGAGTATAGGCAGTATCTGATCCTCCTGATTCTCCTTCTTGCCCTTATCAGTGTCATCGAAATACTTGCACTTATAGAAGAGCAACGCAATGGCAGCAAAGAACTCAGGAAATATTTGCGAGAGATAGCCAGGAACAATGAGACGCTAGCCCCTGATGGTTTCTTCCAGCAATCAGTGCTCGGTATTGTGGGGGTACCGCTTGATAGTGTTTTCATTCATTTGCACGCCACTTCCGACCGGCCTCGCTTTGATTTGCCAAACGAGCAACGAGAAGCGCTGGCCGCTATCCAACATCGTACGGATCTGACTTCTGCACAGCATGAGGAACTGATCCAGGCTCTACGCGTACGCTGGTACTCCCAGATAGGTCGAACATCTCTTGAGTCGCCAGGCCGGGTCAAGGTTGAGGAAATCTTGCAACATACCACGGCTGCACAGCCTGGTATAGTGATTCTGGGCAGTCCTGGCTCTGGCAAAAGTACAACCCTGCGCTGGCTGGTTTTCCAGATGGCACGTGCTGCTCGTACTCCCCGTCATCGTCGCCTGCTTTCTCTTCTTTCGCGCCTCCTGAGCCGTCTCTTCAGGCGCTCTTTCCGCTGGGGCGATGGTCTCCCCGAAGGTCTGACTCCCTGCCAGATCCCCATTCTCTTCAAAGTTGGCAGAGTACGCGAAAGCTTTCACCAATACACAAAATGCTGAGCCACTATCGGTACAGGCCTATCTCCGCTCTTTCTTGCAGAGCAAATATGAGCATCTCCCCAGATTGGCCGATCGTCTGCTACAAGAACTAGAAAATGGACATTGTCTTGTGCTCATTGATGGCCTGGACGAAGTTGCCAATGATCAGACGCGCCGTCAGGTGGCTGAACATATCACGACCTTCGTTGCCCATTACTCGCCTGACAAGTCCACAGCGAAACGCTACAATCGTTTTATTATTACCTCTCGCATTGTGGGCTACGAGGCCAACAAATTTTCTGACTACACACACTATACCTTGCAAGATCTTGATGATGAGCAGATCGAGGATTTTCTCTCACACTGGTGCCCAGTAGTAGAGCGCTACCGGATGCAATCAGCACAGAGTTCGAAGAAGCTTTCGTTGGATCAACAGGCACAGGCAAATAAAGAGGGACGCGTCCACTATCAACGCCTTCGTGATGCATTGATACAAAATCCCGGTATCAAAAATCTGGCTATCAATCCATTGATGCTAACGCTGCTGGCCCTGTTGCAACAGAGTGGCAGGACACTTCCCCATCGCCGTATTGAACTGTATCAGATCGTGACACGTACATTGCTCGATAACTGGAACCAACAGACGGGACGGCGTGCTTTTCCTCCTGACGAGATAGCGCTGGCTGAGGAGATGCTAAACTGTCTGGCGTACGAAATGCACAGCAGTGATCTCTTGCTCACAGAGGCTAAAGTCAAAGAGATTGCTTGCCAGACGATGACCGCATTTTACAAAGTGACGCCAAACGATGACAAGATTGATCAATTTATCGATACCATTCGCCAGAGTAGTGGGCTTTTCGTTGAGGGTGGACAGGGATTATTCTGCTTTATGCATCGCACTTTCCAGGAGTACTATGTTGCGCAACATCTGATGCCCAAACCTGCCGACGAGCTACGGACCTTTGTCCAGCAGCACAGCCATCACTCCATCTGGCATGAGCCATTCTTACTGCTGATTGCCGAGAAAAGCACGCAGAAGGGTCAGCAGGCCAGCGACCTCATTGAGGCTATCCTGGATACAAAAAAGAACTATGACACAGTATTGCAACGTAACTTGCTCCTGGCAACAAGCTGTGTAATTGATTGCAATGTCTGGAAAATTGAGCACTCATTACAACGCGATATTGCCTGGCAACTTTTCGACTTGTATGGCGACACACTTGGTGCAGGACGCTATCGAGCCACTCCAACAGGAGATTAAGCGACTCGCACTCCTCTGGCTACGCGGCCAGCCCACAGAGAGCAGCAGTTCCTTACCCCCACTACTTGCGGTCTGGCGTGATGCCTTATGCGATAATACACAGGCTGTTCGCCAGGAAGGAGCGGTTCGCCTCCTGAGCGATCTTGCGCTAGATCTGCCTGATTGCCCCAGACTTGTGCTGTCCAGTTTGCTACCACCACTTGTCATACTAGCCAAACTCTCCGAACTACCCGATTTTCCGATACCCGCAGAGATCCGTAAACAATGTGCATCACTTAAAGCCCGACCTGTCTCCACACGCATAACAGAGTATGCGCTGATAACGCTACGATTGCTCGACGTCGATGGTCCTGCCGGTTGGCTACATCAGGCATGGCTCACCTGGAACAAAGAGCAGCCTGAGCTGTTGGGGCGACTTGAGCCAGAACTCGCTTGAGCTGGACTATCTGCTTACTCCGGCTGCATTGCCTGCCACATGGGATGATCCAAATTGGGACAAACAACTTGCGCTGGGCAAAAAGTGGCAGAAGCGCGCTCGCAGTAACCCCAGGGATCTGCAAACCAGTTGCTCCAGGCCAGTACGACGGCCCGCTTTCCCCATGCCTACCTCTACTGGCAGATGCTCAGACGAGAGACGTTTCATCCCAGACAGGGACGAAATTGGAAAGCTAACTGGCAATCCTTTCTCAGCAGGAGATGGATCGCAGCCACAGCGCTACCTACCAGGCCTGTTTCAATTTACGCTTTTTGCTCTGCCGAGCAGGACAGCCAGCAGCAACAGGCAATCGCCAGAGAGATTACAACTGCACTTTCTTCACAAGACCAGCAACAAGAAATGGCTCTCATTACTCTCACCAATCTTTACATTCGAGATTTTCAAGATTTTCGAGATATATTCACGTATTCACAGATACATTCTAGCCATTCGAGTATATTCGAGACATTTTAGACTTCAGATATCCTAGACATTCCATAATGCATACTTTACCTAGCGAAATATTTCATTCGATATATTCACGATTTGAGTCATATTCGAGATCCTATAGATATATTCGGTATATTCGGATATTTATATTCGGTATATTCGGTATATTCGAGATCATAAAGGAATTGCGATCATCTTATGCACCATGCTTATGCAGGGAAATACCAATCATACCATCACTCTCCTGTTTGCCCTCTATAGCCTCATTGTTGCCAACAATAAGATCATAGCCGAACTTCAGCAGCCAATCGAGCAAGCTTTACAACAGTTTGAGTCCATGGCCTCTCAGCAAAAGACGCTTGAAAGAGAACAGGAACAGCTTATCAAGGCCATACGCCAGCAACTCCATCCAGTCGCCTTGACTCAGCCTACCTCTCAGCAGTTGGCTCAAAAACGCCAGATGAGCGAGCCAGCAGTTAGATGCTCTCAAACAGCGCTCGCAGCTCACCAAACAGGATGTGGAAGATCTGCTTGATGCTTGCACGGATACACGAGAAATCGCAAAAGAAACATGGCAAATTTTAACGCAAGGGCAACGTAGCAGGGGCAGTGTGGGACGCTTTACCTGGTTGCTGCTATCACATCCATTTACACTAAGTACGGAGGCATGGACGATTGTTCTCCATGATCTGGAGAGTCCTGAACCCTTACTTTGTGGGGCTGCAACACAGATTTTCCAGGCAAACAAGCATATTCCTCAGTTGGTGAGAGAGCAGGCAACTCAAATTATTTTGCGCATCCTGCATGATGAGAAGTTATCATATCGCCCACTGGATACACCGGATAACCGGTTCTTGCGTCTGGACGATGAGTTGTTTAAGGCATTGCAAACGTTAGCAGAGCAGGAAGAGAAGGGGGTGTAGCATCTTTGCGGGTTACAAGCCAAATAGGATGTCAGATGGGACTATGCAATTGCATCGCCGCATCGATTTTGTGGGCAGTATAGTATGCTAAGCTGCTTGCAATTGCACAATAAGCAGCAATAAAATAACGCAAAGATAGCAAAGGAGTTTTTACTTTGGATGAGTACACAAAAACCAACCAGGATTGGTGGAATGAAGCTGCTCAGGTTCACGCTCAAGGCGAGGCATATCAGTTGAAAGCCTTTAAAGAGGGAATGATAAAGCTCCATCCACTTGAACGTGCAGAAGTGGGGGACGTGACCGGGAAGAAACTTTTACACTTGCAATGCCACTTCGGTCTGGATACGCTCTCATGGGCACGTTTAGGCGCACAAGTTACCGGCATAGATTATGCAGAAAAGGCGATTGCTATTGCACAGGCAGTTAGCCAGGAATTACAGATGGATGCGACTTTTGTGTGCAGCGATTTGTACAACCTGCCAAACGTTTTGGATGCAGCAGGTGAGTTCGATATTGTGTATACTTCTTATGGAGTCATTGGCTGGCTTCCCGATTTGCAGCCCTGGGGGAAGATCATCGCCCATTATCTCAAGCCCGGTGGATTCTTCTACATCGCAGAAGGCCATCCATTCATGTGGATATTTGACGAGAAATCACCCGATTTTAAGATAGGCTATCCCTACTTTTCTCAAGCTCCCATTAAGGACGAGTCATCAGGAACGTATGCCGAGAAGGACGCCAAACTTGAACATACTACCACCTATGGATGGAATCATACGCTCAGCGAGATATTCAGCTCGCTTCTCTCAGCGGGCTTGACCATCGATTTCTTTCACGAACATCCCTTTTGTGCATGGGACTGTCTGCCAGACATGGAAAAGGGGGAGGACCGTTTTATGCGTTTGAAAGACCCCACGAAAAGGGAGATGATTCCTTTGATGTTCTCGTTGAAAGCGACAAAGAAGGGAGCATGACTCAGGCCGCGAGGAGCCAGGGTGAAAAAGGGGTGCAGGGGTTGTGCTTATGCATCAGGTTGTTAACTGGCAACGTTGACACGATCTTGTATGCACAGATACAATATGATAGCCGAGGGAAATGCAGTTGTTTCCCTATTCTCCCACGTCCTACCTAAGAAAAAGACGAGGTACGATATACAATGAAGATGTTTGTCTGTATAAAACAGGTACCCGATCCTAACACAACAGTCAGTAAGCTCGATCCCAACACAAAACGCCTTGTGCGTACTGGCGTTTCGCTCGTTCTCGACCCCGGCGATGAAAGCACTATTTCCGCAGCTATCAAACTCCGGGACACCATTGGCAATAGCGAGCTAACGGCGATAAGCATGGGACCAACCACCGCACAAGAAGGCATGCGCCGTGCTCTGGCAATGGGCGCTGACCGTGCTATCCTGGTAACTGATCCCGCGCTGGCTGGCTCTGATGCACTCAGTACCGCTCGCGTTCTGGCGGCTGTCCTGAAAAAGGAAGGGGCCGAACTGGTCTTCTGCTCAACAGAGAGTACCGATGGCTATACTGGTATGGTTCCGGCTGGCATCGCAGAGTTCCTGGGTCTCCCACAGTTGACCTTTGCACGTGAAATTAAAATTGAAGGCTCCAAAGCCGTTATCAAACGTGTGACGCCAACAGGTTATAAAACCATTGAGAGTTCCCTGCCCGCCGTCGTGACTATCGCCAGCGGTACTTTTGAAGCCATCTACCCCACAATGAAGGGCATTATGGGAGCCAAGAAGAAGCCCTTTAGCCAGCTAGCACTCAAAGATCTCGGTATCGATCCTTCCCTGGTCGGCGAGGCAGGTGCACGCGAGCGAGTTCTGACTATAGGAAAATCGGAAGCACGTGCCGCAGGTCAGGTAATCAAAGATGATGGCAGCGCGGCTGAGCAGATTGCAGACTTCTTGCAGCGTTACCAGTTACTCTAGTGATCTCTTAGGAGGAGATTCGTATGTCAAAAACTATTTGGGTGCTGGTTGAACTGGAAAATGGTGCGCCCGTTCGCTCATCGCTAGAGGTGCTGGGCAAGGCTGCAAAGTTGGGTCGTGCCGAGGCGATTGTCCTTGGTGCCGCCGCCGCTAATGTTGCTCCTACACTTGGTGAGTATGGTGCTGAAAAAGTTTATGTCCACGCAGATGCCACCTACGACAACTATCTTACACTGCCTGCTGTAGAAACCGTCAGTCAATTACTTAAGCAACATCAACCGGCCCTGTTGATGATGGCAACCACCTATGATCTGCGCGACATCGCCGCACGCTTAAATGTACGCAATAACATGGGTCTGATTACTGATGCAACCGATCTGGCTTTTACAGAGAGCGGACTCCAGGTAACGGTTCCCTGGGGTGGCGAAACCCTTGTTACAGCGACACATCCCCATCAGAGTACAGGCATTGTGCTGACACGTCCCAAAGCCTTTAGCCTGGAACGCTACCCGAGCCGAACAGCAGAGATCGAGTCGCTCCAACCTCCATCAGCGCCGCATCCCAAACAATCAAGATTCTGGATACCGTTGAGGTGGCAAGCGATGGTCCGGCATTGGAAGATGCCAGCGTCATTGTTGCAGGAGGACGTGGTTTAGGGAAAGCTGAGAATTTCCAACTGGTCGAGCAACTGGCAACGGTCTTAGGCGGTGCTCCTGGGGCTACACGCGCTATCGTTGATGCTGGCTGGCTCCCCTATAGCTTCCAGATTGGTCAGACTGGCAAGACCGTTAAGCCAACACTCTATATTGCTTGCGGGATCAGCGGGGCAATTCAACACCTTGCGGGAATGAAAGGTTCCAAGTTCATCGTAGCCATCAATAAGGATGAGCATGCACCGATCTTCTCCGTTGCTGACTATGGTGTCATTGGCGATGCATTAACTATTCTTCCCAAACTGACAGAGGAAGTGCATCGACGACGCAAAGCATAGGAAGGAGTAGGGGCGCGGTTTACAAGCCCGGTTCACAACCCCATACCCGTTAACCCGCCCGTACTCGTTAACCCGCAAAGATATCTTGGGGCAAATGCGGGCTTGTAAACCGCGCCCCTACTACCCTGTCAAACGTCATTGAGTTCACAGGAAGAGGAAGTGGACCCCGAAAGGGGTAGGGACCAGATTTTATCGCGTCCAGCGATTTATCGCGCATATCTCTTGAAAAAAGCGTGAGTTGTAGGACTCTCTACCTGATTGAAGCGTTTTCTTGAGCTCGACAATTTTAGAGATCAGGAACGGTATATGCGCGATGAATTGCTGGACGCCGTGAACGGCGTCCCTACCCCTTTCGGGGCCATGTTCCCATTGAAGTTTGACAGATCACCTACAGTGGAGGTTCCTTAATATGACTCCCCCGGTCATTTCACCAACCGGGAACTGGATCGGCACTACGCTTTTTGTAGTATTTTTGTTAGCAGCTCTCGCCCTCTTTGGCACTCGTGCAGGCAGGCTGATTACGCTGCTGGCAAAAGCACAAAAAGAGAACCGCACCGACCATATTGATGACCGCATCGGCGAATTTTTCCAGGTCGTCCTTGGTCAGAGCGGCGTGCTTCGTGATCCTATTCCTGGCATTGCACACTTTTTTACCTTCTGGGGCTTTATTGTTATTCAGTTTGGCCTCCTCAACCTGATGCTTGGGGCCTTTAATGGCTCATTCCCGCTGATTGGTGACAATCGCATCTTTGCTATCATACTGGATGCGTTTGTTATCTTTGTCTTTGTGGCATTGATCCTCTTTGCCATTCGACGTGGCATTGTACGCCCCAAACAGCTTAGTAGCACTCTCCATGGTCCATGGGATGGTTTTATCATTCTAGGTTTGATCCTGCTCGTCATTCTCACCCTGGTATTTGTCGAAGGCTTTGAGTATGCCGCAAGCGTGGGCCAGGCCTGGACCCCTATCGGTGCAACCATTGGTCCCTGGTTTAGCGGTCTGGGTACAGAAGCGAACACCGCCTGGTACCGCTTCTTCTGGTGGCTACATATCGGAGTGGTGATGGGCTTCTTGATTTACCTGCCACGCTCCAAACATCTGCACCTGCTGGCAACACCATTTAACGTTTTCTTCCGCAGCTATCAACCCAGGGGCGCTCTGCCAATCATTGAGAATATTGAAGAGCGTGAAGATTATGGTGTTTCCAGGGTGGAACAATTCACCTGGAAGCAACTGCTCGACGGCTACGCCTGTACTGAATGCGGACGCTGTAATACTGTCTGCCCTGCCAGCAATACAGGGAAACCTCTCTTTCCCAAAGAGATCATCCTGGGTGTCAAAGAGGCTCTCTTTGAACGAAGCGATGAAATTCTTGGCGAGAACTCCATTTATAAGAAACTCAGTTTCGTGGGCGCTAAAGACGAGAAAGAAGCTCACCATGAGCCGATGGTGGGTGGGATCATCTCTCAAGACGCTCTCTGGTCCTGCACAACCTGTATGGCCTGCATGGAGGTCTGTCCCGTTGCAATCGAGCATATACCGAAGATTGTGGATATGCGCCGCTATCTTGTGATGGAGGAGAGCGACTTCCCAGCCGAGGTAACTTCGCTCTTCAACAATATCGAGCGCAACGGCAATCCCTGGGAGATCAGTAACGATAAACGGGCCGAATGGGCGGCAGATCTGAATATCCCGCTACTGGGAGAGAATCCAGACGCCGATGTGCTCTACTGGGTCGGTTGTATGGGATCGTTCGATCAACGGAACAAGCAGGTAGCAACTTCGGTGGCAAAGATATTGCAAGCGGCCAGCGTCAACTTTGCCATTCTTGGTCCAGAAGAGTCCTGCACAGGCGACCCTGCCCGTCGCATTGGCAACGAATATCTGTGGCAGGTGCAAGCTCAGCAGAATATTGAGACGTTGAACGGCTACGGCTTTAATACTGCCGAGCAGAATCACAACGGACACGCCACCGGCTCAACAGCAGTAGCAACCAAACAGCGCACAATCATCACCGCCTGTCCACACTGCTTTAATACTATAAAGAACGAATACCCACAGCTTGGCGGAAACTATGAAGTGATTTATCACACGGTGTTTATCGATACACTCTTAGCGGATGAGAAACTCAAGTTTCCCGAAGGCTTTGATAAGCGTAAGCTCACCTACCACGATCCATGCTATGTCGGACGCTACAACGATGTGTACGACGAGCCGCGCCGTGTGCTCACAGTGCTCAACAGCAATGGCGTCACGGAGATGCATCGTAACCGCAATAAGAGCTTCTGTTGCGGTGGTGGTGGTGGTCGTGCCTGGATGGAGGAGAAGATTGGCAAGCGTGTCAATCAGACCCGTGTCAATGAGGCTCTGGATACAAAAGCAGAAGTGCTTGCGGCTGCCTGTCCCTTCTGCATCACAATGTTCGAGGATGGCGTGAAGGGTGTGGAGGCCGAAGATCAGATGAAGGTTGAGGATATTTCTGAGATTATCGCTCGTGCGATAGAGCAGAAGTAGTGAATGTTTGGGGACACCCAACTTTCTGCAGAGGGCTAGCCGCCCTCTGCAACCTCTTCGTCTCTCCAGTGAGAGATCTCAAACGTCATATCATTCCCGCTATTGCATACATAAAATAGTTCATCAAAGCCTTCTGCATATGCAGGACGAACCAGCTTTTTGAGTGTCGCAAAAATCGCCACATCGGGTACTCTGGCCTTGCCCGTACGCAGCTTGTTACGCTCAAGACTCCGGCTCACCTGGACTTCAAAATAGTACCCGATGATCTTAGCGCCATATGTACGTCCTGGCTCAATCAATGCCTGACGTTCCTCTTTAGTAACGTTTGTGTTGTCGACTACGATGGAATGTCCCATCTGGAAAGCTTCTTCTATGAGCTGATGCTGTCTTGTCGCCCGGTGTTTAGTATTGGGCAACAGGTCCTTGCTTATGTGGTCATGCGTCTCAGCAAAATGAGTGCGAAAGAATGTACTTTTTCCAGAGGCTTGCAAGCCCATCAGAATAATTATTTCCATCTATTCACAGTCATTGTTCTATCTGCGTTCTAGAAATGACAAAGCGCCGTTCCTGTTTCTGCTCCGTATCCATCTTCTCACCATAGTAGCTGGTAGCCCAATGCCGTAAAAGCTCTATCGAGGTAGCAAAAAGATCGTCCGGCACTCCCCACGTTCCTGACCAGAGACGTTGTGCCAGGTATTCGACAGCCTGACGCGGCGTCACGCTACTTTCCCACTTTGCCACAAAGAATTCCTGAGGCTGCAATCCCCAGCTCTGTAACAGTTCAGCAACAGAGGAGCACGAAGCAGCACCAGGACGGTTGATCTTTCCTCCCAGCTCATGGAGAATCCTCAGCCACTCATCATCGACTCGTTGGATATCCGACACAACAAACTCATCCCAACAATGCAAAAACACGCCACCCGGACGCAGCACACGCCGCACCTCGCGAACAGCCTGCAGCCAATCAGCAACAAGGTGAAACACATGTACAGCAATAACAACATCAAATGAGGCATCTAAGAAAGGAAGCGTTGTCATATCGGATATAACCAGACGCATCGAGGCAGACCCTTCACCTTGTCTGAATCGCTGCACCGCCGATACCCTCGTGGGGTCTTCATCTGGCAAAGTACCCCATGGCTGCTCCTGTTCCTGCCAAGCCTGAGTTTGTAGTTTCGCCTCAAGCATTTGCAACATTTTCTGTGAAATATCTACGCCTGTATATGTATGACCCAAAACAGCAAGAGGCAGCGCAATACGCCCAGTGCCAATTCCTATCTCTAAAAAGTCTGTCTGCGCAGTTGCATTAGCAATTTTAGCAATAGTCTGGCCAATTTGTTGAGCGATATCGTCGGGATGGCCACGTGTAACATCATAGAGATGGGCAATTGGATCAAAAGAAAGCGAAGACATGCCTGTTGTTCTCCACAGCTACCAATAGAAGATACATAGAAAAGGAGCATAAGTGACAGGATAAAAGATGGCACCACTTCCCTGTGGATGCCACACTACTTAATGGTGTCCAGGAGAGAGGGTTGCTCTACGATGACGCTGTCAAAAGAGCACGAGCAATCACCAGACGCTGAATCTGGTTTGTTCCCTCATAAATCTGTGTAATCTTCGCATCGCGCATCATTCGCTCTGCGGGATATTCCTTCATATACCCATAGCCACCGAGGACCTGGATAGCGTCATTGGTGACCTCCATCGCTGAATCTGAGGCAAACATCTTTGCCATCGAGGAATATTGGCTAAAATTTTTCTCGCCACGATCGATCATTTCAGCAACGTTATAGACCAGCAAACGTGAGGCTTCGACCTTCGTAGCCATGTCGGCAAGCATAAATTGAATGCCCTGGTTATCAGCAATCGGTTTGTTGAACTGGATACGTTGCTTAGCATACTCTACAGCCAGATCGAGTGCTCCCTGGGAAATGCCTACCGCCTGCGCTCCAATGCCAGGACGAGTACGATCCAGCGTCATCAGGGCAATCTTGAAACCATCACCCTCACGCCCAAGCAAATTCTCGACAGGAACCTCACAATCCGTGAAGATCAATTCAGCGGTCTGTGATCCCTTAATGCCCATCTTATCCTCGATACGCCCTACGGAGAAACCAGGATAATCTTTCTGGACAATAAATGCGCTAATTCCTCGCGTTCCTTTTTCACGGTCTGTAACAGCAAAGACAGTGTTGACCTGAGCCAGACCACCATTTGTAATGAAGCGCTTCGAGCCATTAAGAATATACTTGTCCCCCTTACGCACGGCAAGGGTGCTCATTGCCCCTGCGTCCGAACCAGATCCAGACTCGGTTAAGCCAAAGGCCGCCAGCCACTCGCCGCTAGCCAAACGGGGAAAATATCGACGCTTCTGCTCATCATTACCCGCTAACAAAATCGGCGCTGACCCCAACTTCTGTACAGCCAGTAACAGGCCTGTTGTGGCACAACAACGAGATAACTCTTCAATTGCCATCACCAGTGCTAGCTCGCTTGCGCCAATACCGCCATACTCAACAGGGAAAGGCATCGCCAAAATATCTTGTTGCGCGAGGAGTTCTTTCATATCCCAGGGAAATTGTCCGGTATGATCGATCTCTGCCGCACGTGGTGCGACCCGTTGCTGAGCTATCTCCCGAATAGCCTCTATAAGCTCTTTTTCGTCTTCGACGACATGAGACACAGCCATATAACATGCTCCTTTGTTGCAAGTTTACCACGCTTTACTAGCTATTACCTCTATAAGGAGTATAGCACAATTACCCACTGTGTTTTCCAGATCACGCCAATCTCATAAGGGTCGGTCTTCTCCTGTGCTTTCCCTATGGGCAAAAGAAAATGTCATTCGTAGGCACGGTTTACAAGCCCGTATTAATATTAACGGCATAACGGGCTTGTAAACCGTGCCCCTACGTCTGGCTCTCTCTTTCGGTGGAACACTGGAGAAAGGTCTCTTCTCTCTGCAAAAAGTGATTGGTACTCGCTCTGACAAACACAATTGCAGCAAGTACCTGTTTATGCTATTATAAGCGCACAACTCATCAGAGAATGAAGCTTCTGAGGATTTTTGAGCATGTCAACAGAACCCGCAAAACCACTCAAACTCTTCTACTGCTATGCACGCGAAGATAAAGAACTGCGCGACGAGTTAGATCTCCACTTGAAACCTCTGCAACGTCAAAACCTGATCACGAGCTGGTCCGATCGCGAGATCAGTCCAGGCGCAGATTGGAAAAAGGAGATCGATATCCAACTCAATGCTGCTCATCTCATTCTCTTGTTAGTAACTCCACACTTCATGGCTTCAGACTATTGCTATAGTATTGAGATGGAACGCGCTCTCGAAAGACATCATGCTGGCACAGCTCGCGTTATCCCACTCATTCTTCGTCATGCCGACTGGGAAGATACTCCTTTCAGTGCTCTGCAAGTTCTTCCTACAGATGCAAAACCGATCAAACAATGGCACGACCGCGACGAAGCATTTAGAAGTATCACCAACGGCATTCGCAAAGCGATCAACGAACTACGCCTCTCGTTGAAAACAAAAGAGGAGTGGGGCAACGAGGGTCTTGCTCTTACTGAACTCAAATGCTATGACGACGCCATCTCCACCCATGACCATGCTATCCGCCTTAGTCCTAACTCTACCTCTGGCTGGAATAACGAGGGCCTTGTTCTTTATGGACTTAAACGTTATGACGATGCCATCGCTGCCTTTGATCAGACCATTCGTCTTGATCCTAACGTTGCCTATTCTTGGAATAACAAGGGCCTTGCTCTTCATAACCTCAAACGCTATGACGATGCCATCGCTGCCTACGATCACGCCCTCCGTCTTGATCCTAACTATGCCTATGCCTGGAATAACAAGGGCTATGCTCTTGCTGACCTCAGACGCTATGACGACGCCATCGCTGCCTATGACCACGCCATCCGTCTTGATCCTAACCATGCCTTGCCTGGTAACAAGGGCAACGCTCTTCATAACCTCAAACGCTATGACGACGCCATCGCTGCCTATGACCATGCCATCCGTCTTGATCCTAACTATGCCTATGCCTGGAATAACAAGGGCTGTTGCTCTTCGCAACCTCAGACGCTATAACGACGCCATCGCTGCCTACGACCAAGCCATCCATCTTGATCCTAAATATGCCATTGCCTGGCATGGAAGGGCATTGCTCTTGAGGAGACTTGGGAAATTGGAAGAATCTCAACAGGCTTATGAAAAAGCTCGTCAGCTTGGTTACAATGCCTGATAAATTGTATATTTACCTGTTATGCTGTTAATGCTTAACACGGGCTTGTAAACCTCGCCCCTACGTCTGACTGTGTCATACAGATTTCGCTGTGCCCAATCAAATTGTTCAGCTTGTAGTTTGGTGGCTTGTTGGCTTCTTGTCACATTTACAAGTTGGACGTTTCATGCTATAATACGTAAAGAATTGAGGAAAACTTTTTGAGAAAAGTGGGCTTCCCCCCACTTTTCTGCTTGTCAGAGACTTTTTCTTTGCACTTCGAAAAAATGACGTAGTTTCAACTGGGCACCAGCGGGAGGAGCATGGCATATGAGGAGCGAATTTCAGGCGGCTATCGCACAATTAATTGCCGAGAAGGGTCTACCCCGCGAAGTGGTAATGGAAACCGTGGCGACAGCCCTCTTAGCAGCATACCGGAAGAGCTTCGGCGGGGGAGAAAATGTCCGCATCGAGGTTGATAAAAACGGTGAAGTGCACGTCTGGGCATCAAAACGGGTAGTGGCCCAGGTGAAAGATCAGAATGAAGAGGTCTCCCTGGCAGAAGCACAGCGTCTCATCTCTAATGCTGCATTGGGACAATTCATCGATGTTGACTCGTCATTCATCTTCGCACGTATCCCAACACAAACAGCAAAACAGGTCATCTTACAACGTATCCGCGAAGCAGAACATGAGCACCTTTACGACCAGATCAAAAACTGGATCGGCGAAATTCGTCTGGGTATACTCACACGTAAAGACCCCACTTCGTGGCTGGTTAATTGATTTTGACCTCGACAGGACAGACAAAATAGAGGGCATCATGCCCATCAGCGAAGAGGTTCCTAGCGAGCGTTACCGTGCCGGACAGCGTATACGTGTCTATGTTTATGACGTACGACGTATCCAGGGGCGCATGCTCCAAATTCTGGTCTCTCGTACACATCGTGATCTTGTACGCCGTTTGTTTGAGTCAGAAGTCCCCGAAATCTATGAAGGCACGGTTGAGATCAAGGCAATCGCACGCGAATCTGGAAGCCGTTCAAAGGTGGCAGTCGTCGCCCGACAGGATGGGCTGGACCCGATTGGATCATGCGTTGGCGTACGTGGTTCGCGTATCAATAACATTGTCCATGAACTCAACGACGAGAAAATTGATATTATCCAGTGGAGTCCCGACCCTGCTACTTTCGTGGCAAATGCGCTTAGCCCAGTAAGACCACTTAAAGTCGAACTGCGCGACTCGGACCATACCGCATTTGTTACAGTTCCAGAGAAGCAACTGTCTCTCGCCATTGGAAAGGATGGACAAAACGCCCGTCTGGCAGCTAAGCTATCAGGATGGCGCGTTGATGTGACTAAACCTGTCGAGGGCGAAAGCTATGATGAGCGCCCCGAAATTACACAGGAACCAGTCTCTTCCTATCCAGCACGACGCGAACGCCCACAAGGACGAAATGAGCGGGGAGATAGATGGATCACGACGCTCAGGACATCCACGTGGTGGTCACAGGCATAATAATGCATCCCAGAGCTACGACAGAGATTAGGTAGGAGTGAGTTGTGTATGGCGAAGGCTGCAAATAAACAAACGAAACGGCCCAAACATCTTCCGATGCGTACCTGTGTCTCTTGTCGAGAAACAAAATCTAAGCGTGAACTTTTGCGTATTGTACGTACACCTGATGGTCATGTAGTCATCGATGCTACTGGCAAGAAATCTGGGCGTGGTGCATACCTTTGCGCCAAGCTCTCTTGCTGGGAACAGGCGATAAAAAAGAAGCGTCTCGAACAAGAATTTGAGATCACAATACCAGAGGAAGACCGGGCAGAACTGGATGCTTTTATTGAGACCCTACCCAGGGATGAACCTTTACGACCAACAGAACAGGGCGTCAAAGCCCAGTCCAGTCGTAAAAAAGTCCGAGAAAAGCAACCATAATACCCTCATCTGGTCCCTGCTGAAAATGCAGTTTCCAGATAAATCACGAAATATTGCAAGTTTTAGTAGAGTAAGCTATACTAAAATAGAGTGTTTTTATCGTCTCTCCTCTCCCATGGAGGGGAGGAAGTTTTCAATACTGGCATCCAATCCTGGGATTGGATGAGGATTGAACAATGCGTCAATTTATCTCTACTCTTAACAGAGACACAGCCCCTCGTCTAAAAAGCAGTTATAGCAAGCGAATGTTTGCGGAGCGATCGCTATGATTTAGATAACCATAGCAACGACGCCAGAGAGCGCAGACTGAAACGTGCCTGGCACTGCATCAACGAGGGTCTGTCCCCTTTCCAGTTACAATGGAAGGGCGACAGGCCTTTTTTATGGCTGTGAAGAGAGATTTCCACCGCCACTTCTGTGGCGCATCATTCGATAGAAGGGAGTCTTCTTCATGAGAGACACATCTGAAATTCCAGATGGAACCGAGCAGGCCAAACCGGCAAATCCAAGACCCAGGACTCCGGCCCGTCCCAAACCAGAAAGCACTACACCAGGCAATCAGGAACAGGAAGCAAGACCCGCTCCTCGGCGTCGTACAAACCCAAACCCAAACCCTACTACCCATGGAGTTGCGGCAACACACAACGGGAACGAGACGACAACGACGTTATCTGCTCCCACAGCAACGCCACGTCCTGCGCCTACTCAGCAGAATGGCACAATGCCTAACCAACGTAATAGTGGCCCTCCACCGCCTCAACGGACAGGCAATACGCCAGCCGCTCAGCCAGGAGGTTCACCGATAACAAACCAGCGTCCTGGCAATCCTGCCTATCACCAGCAGGGGGGAGGGCCAGCCATTCAACCAACGACCCAACAACCAGGGCCCTTCGCAACAGGGTAAGCCCTTACCAGCGTCCAGGTGGCACACCCTTTACACAACAGGGTAATGCACCTTATCAGCGTCCAGGTGGCATGCCTCCTAACCAACGAGCAAATAATGCACCATCACAGGGTCAGCGCCCTGGAAACTATGCTCCTGGCGGACCTCGTCCCTTTCCGGCTCAACGCACAGGGGGAACGGCTACGCCAACATATCGGCAGGGTAATGCACCCTATCAGACGCGTTCGACACCCCCTACTGGAGCACCAGCACAACAGGGTGGACATACCACCCAACGACCAAACAACGGACGGGGCAACGGGCCTGCACGTTCAGGAGCACAAAATCAGCACCCAACGGGCGCACGTCCGGGGAATTGGTCCGGTACTCATACGCAACGATCCCAGGAGCGGCGGGCACCTGTAGTTAAAGAAAAACCTACGGGACCAGTATCGATCCCACCACAGATCATGGTGAAAGATCTGGCAGAATTACTGAAGCGCCACCCCCAATGAGATCATTCGTGGACTCATCAAGCATGGTATCTTCGCCAGTATTAACCAGGTGGTCGATTATGAAAAAGCTGCTCTGGTGGCTCAGGATCTCACCTTCGAGCCAACACAGAGCGAACTCAGCCCGACATCTGCCGGGCAGGGTGAGCGTGTACTGTCTGCTAACGAAGTCATGATGGCTACGCGCCACGAAGACCACATGATTGTTATTCCAGCCAGTAGTTACCATTATGGGTCATGTCGACCATGGAAAAACTTCGTTACTTGACACAATTCGTAAAACAAAGGTTGCGGCTGGTGAAGCCGGAGGTATCACACAGCATATCGGTGCTTACCAGGTCGAAGTGAACGGGAAGAAAATCACTTTCCTGGACACACCAGGTCACGAAGCGTTTACTGCTATGCGTGCCCGTGGTGCTCAGGTAACACATATTGCAATTATCGTTGTAGCTGCCGACGATGGCGTTATGCCTCAGACACGCGAAGCTATCGACCATGCCCAGGCTGCCAAGGTACCCATCATCATTGCACTCAACAAAATTGATAAAGCGAATGCCAACCCCGACCATGTCAAACAACAGCTCGCTGATATTGGTATTGTGATTGAGGAGTACGGTGGAGATACAGTTTGTGTCCCTGTCTCGGCACGCAAAGGCACTGGTATCGATGAACTTCTGGACTACATCTTGCTGGTCGCTGAGGTACAGGATATCAGGGCCAATCCCAACCGTCTCGCCACAGGCGTAATTGTCGAGGCCAGGCTAGAGAAAAATAGTGGCCCAACAGCCACTGTCCTTGTCCAGCAAGGCACACTAAAAATGGGTGACAACGTCGTCGTAGGTGCCATCTCAGGTAAAGTCCGCGCCATGTTTAACGATAGGGGCAAACGCATCCAGAAGGCACCGCCCAGTACGCCAGTCAGTATCATAGGATTGCCAGAGGTTCCACAAGCAGGCGACCGTCTGGAGGTTGTTGCCGATGAGCGTACCGCCAAACAACGCGCACAGCAAGAGATAGAGAAACGTCGCGACGAGAGTATGCCACTTGGACAGGTCAGCCTCGATACTCTGTATATGCAAATGCAAGAGGGTAAGGTCAAGGAATTGAACCTGATCCTCAAGTGCGATGTACAGGGTTCAGCGGGAGCAATCAAGAACGCACTGACAAAACTTGGTGAGGAGAACATCAAGGTACGCCTGATCCATGAAGGGATCGGCAACATCAGTGAAACTGACGTGCACCTGGCAGCGGCATCTGGTGCAATTATCATTGGCTTTAATGTGAAGGCCGATGGTGCAGCACAACGTGAGGCTCAAAAAGAGGGCGTCGATATTCGCTACTATAATGTCATTTATAAGCTGACCGACGATATCCAGGCTGCCCTGACCGGTATGTTAGAGCCAACATTCCGAGAAGTGGTCGAAGGTCATGCTGAGGTACTCCAGACCTTCAAGGCAGGTAAAAATATGGTGATTGCTGGCTGCCGCATCACCGATGGCAAGATGACACGCTCCTCGCAGATCCGTGTTTTACGCAGTGGCACCAAGGTTCATGAAGGGAAGCTGGCTTCACTACGACGTGGAAAAGACGACGTACGTGAGGTTGCTACCGGCTATGAGTGTGGTATTGTGCTCGAAGATTTCAACGAATGCGAAGTCGGAGATATCATCGAGTCCTTCGCGCAAGAACGCGTCAAAACAGGAGCATAAACAAGCACTTATTCACCAGGGCAAGTGAAATTTTTGTCATAGGCCGTCGGGGTACCTGCGAAAGGTACCCCGTCAGCTACATGGTGAATAGTTTCGAAGGGAACAGAAAAATGGCAAACCCACATAGACAGGAGAAACTCGGTGAGTTGATTGCGGTAGAGCTAAGCGACTTGCTGCGTACTCGCATCAAAGACCCACGTGTTGGCTTTGCCAGCATTACTCATGTCGAAGTGAGTGGCGATCTCCGTCATGCGAAAGTTTTTGTGAGCGTTATGGGAAGCACAGAAGAACAAGAGGCAACGATGAAGGGGCTGAAAAATGCCGCCGGATTTCTGCGTCATGAACTCGCTACTCGTATTGTCCTGCGCTATATGCCTGAGATCGTCTTCAAACTCGATACATCGATAGAAGAAGGTGCACGTATTCTTGAGATAATTCACCAGATTGAACAAGAAGAGCGTACCAAAGCCCATACGACAGAGGTTGAATGAACCAGACGACTTGTCAGAGTGCCACATCACTAACACAACAACTAGATCAAACGCTGGTACAACAGGCTATGGCGCTCATCGAGCCAGCACAACGTATTGCCTTGCTTGCTCATGAGCACCCAGATGGTGATTGCCTTGGCTCAGCGCTTGGTTTTGCCCATATTCTGCGGCAAACAGGCAAACAATGCACCCCTGTCTGCGCAGACCCTGCTCCAAAAGCGTTCGATTTTCTACCAGGCATCGAAACGCTACAGAATACTCTGGGTGACGAAAACTTTGATCTGGTGATTGCACTGGATGCAGGCGAACTTACGCGGTTTGGCGCAATCTATGCACAACATCGTACGTTTCTCGATCAAGCCACCATTCTGAACATTGATCATCACATCAGCAGTCAGGGGTGTGGGCAGGTAAACATTATTGTGCCAGCCGCAGCAGCCACTGGCGAACTCCTGGTACTCTTCCAGCAGCAAGCCAACTTACCACTCAATACGGAGGCTGCACAATGTTTGCTGACTGGCATTATCACCGATACAGCATCGTTTCAATATACAAACACGACGCCACGTACAATGGAGGTTGGTGCTTTGCTCCTGCGTGCTGGTGCTATCACTGAAACCATCGCCAAACCCATCTTTCGGACACGACCACTGGCTCAGGCTCGCTTGCAAGCTCTGGTTACTTCTCATGCACAAACCGCTTGTGATGGACGACTGATCTGGTCATATATCACAGATGAGATGCTGGCAGCTACGGGAGCAACACCTGGGATGGAAGCAAATTTGTCAGGGCTGCTTCGTGATATTGAAGGCGTACAGATAGCTGCATTCTTTAAAAATTATGGGGAGCCAACTGTGACACGTCTGAGCTTACGCAGTAATGCCCCCTATAATGTTGCAGAGATCTGCCTGCGTCTGGGGGGAGGTGGCCATGCACGAGCCGCCGGCGCAACCATCTCTCAGCCCATGGAAGAAGCCATTCCCCTGGTTCTAGCAGAACTGGAACGGGTACTTCGGGATACAGAGAGCTGATTATTACAATGGACGGGATTCTCAATATCAATAAAGCTAAAGGCATGACATCACATGATGTCGTGGCAAAAGTGCGTAAAATCCTCAAGCAAAAACGTGTTGGTCATGCAGGTACTCTTGATCCTGCGGCCAGCGGTGTACTGCCTATCTGCATAGGCATGGGGACACGTGTTGCGGAATATCTCAGCGAGAGCGGCAAAGCATATCAGGCAGAGATTACTTTTGGTGTCGTTACTGATACATATGACGCTGAAGGTGCCATCATTCGCACAACCAGTACTGCCAATCTGACTCTAGCACAGGTCGAGGAGGTTCTCCCGTCCTTTCTCGGTCCACAGATGCAATTGCCACCACGTTACTCGGCCATCAAAATCCAGGGACAGGCCGCTTACAAACGAGTACGATCAGGTGAAGAGATTACACTGGCTCCACGTCCTGTTACATTTTACCAGCTACAAGTCCTCGCCTGGCATCCACCGCTGCTCACCCTTGCCATTGAGTGTAGCAAGGGAACATATATCCGCTCTCTGGCCTATGATCTGGGAGAACGGCTGGGTTATGGCGCACATCTCAGCGCACTGATCCGCACACGTAGTGGTCCTTTCCAGCTCTCAGAAAGCGTCAGCCTGGAACAACTGGCAGAGGCCAGCGTACAAGAGACTATTGCAGAACATATCTTCCCTGCTGATAGCGTTATCCAACAGTATCCTGCCCTGCAACTCGACGCAACAACCCTTGAGCGAGTATTACATGGGAATACATTCAGTTCAGACGAACCAGACACACAACCACACGCAGACCTTGCACGTATTTATGATAGTGAAGGCCACTTCATAGCTATTGCAGCATGGAATACCGAACAACGTGTTTGGCAACCCAAAAAAGTTTTCTATCCTTAAGCGCGTCCTGTTATTTCTGGTAGGGCTATCGTTATTGCTAGCATGGATGGGCTGTGGTACTATAAGCAGGAGAATGTTACGAAGAGTGGATATAGCATAAAGGGGTCCCTTTTTACACCGTATGGAATACATAGCAACTTTAGCAACACATGAGCCAATCACTGTTACTATTGGTAATTTTGATGGCATCCATAGAGGACATCAACGCCTGCTGCACGAGCTACGTGCCATGGCTCAGGAGTTAGATAGTACACCAGTAATGGTCACCTTTTCACCACATACCCTCATGGTTGTGCGTCCTGATATCTATGTAGAATATCTAACGACCCTGGAGGAGAAACTGACTCTGGCCAAAGAGTATGGTGCTATTAGTAATAGCATTGTGATTAATTTCACGCCACAGGTTGCGGCCATGAGTGCTAAAGATTTTATGGATAGCCTCTGCACACGTTTTACTATTAAGGGGATGGTAGTTGGCGCGAATTTTAGTCTGGGTCATAAACGGATGGGCGATGTAACCTTCTTGCAACAGTATGGTCAAGAGCATCAATTTCTGGTTCGTGCTGTCTCGCTAGAAGAAGCTGAATATACACGCATCAGTAGCACGCGCATTCGTACGCTGGTGAAAGAAGGATCGATCAGTGAGGCTAACGAACTGCTAGGACATCCAGTACGGGTCAATGGTACTGTCCAGCATGGAAACGAACGTGGGAGACTTCTGGGGTTTCCTACCGCCAATATGCTCCCAGATCCGCACAAACTCTTGCCAGCTGATGGCGTGTATGCTGTTCATGTTCATATTCATGATGGACATGAACGTGACTTACAAACCGACTTTACCGTCTATAAAGGTGTAGCCAATATTGGAGTACGTCCAACATTTAATGGAAAAGAACGTCTGGTAGAGGTGCATTTGCTCGATGTCAATCTTGACCTCTACGACAAACACCTTACCTTAGACTTCGTAGCACGCTTGCGCAATGAACAGCGCTTCTCAGGTATTGACGCATTGAAAACTCAAATATCCATTGATGTGCAAAAAGCGCGTCAAATTCTAGCCATAGGAGGGTGAGCCATTGAAAGCTCGCCAGAACCCATTCGCAAGATTTGAAGCATTTATGCAAAGCCTGGTCGAAGGTCCGTTCGCACGGCTCTTCCCTTCACGGCTAGAGCCTGTCGAACTAGCCCGTAAGTTAGAACGTGCAATGGAAGATAACACACTGCTCCAGGGCGAGGGTCGCCGCCTTGCACCTAATGTCTATGATATTTACTTGAGTATCAAAGATCATCAGCAGTTGTCTCCCAGCCAGGCCTTGTTAATTCGAGATTGGCAGAATCAATTAGTTGAGTTTGCCCGTCATCGTCGTTATACACTCAGAACCATTCCTATCCTGCGACTCCATGCGGATAGTTCACTCAGTGTAGGAATAGTTCGCATCGAAACAGAACAGGGGGATCGCCAGGGTGGGGGTAGCGATGGTGGAGCGATGGCAACACAGGCACTGAGCGCCGACCAGTTGGCACAAATACGAGCGCAGTTACCACCAGGGCAACAATTGCCGGGTATTCCTTCGAGTAGCTCGTCACCCAACCTGGCGAGCAGCTCTCCTCTCCCACCGATGTCTGCCCCCCTATCACAGCCAATGCCGCAAGTTCTGCCACAAGCCTGGCTGACTATTCGTTTGCCACAAGCAGGTCAACAAATTTATCGCATTGAAAAACAGATCATCAATATCGGTCGTCAACTCAGCAATGATATTATTGTCGAAGACAAACGTGTCTCCCGTTATCATGCCCAGGTTAAATATCAACCAGATGGACAGTTTGTCATCTTTGATCTTGGTAGTACCAATGGCATTACAATTAATAATACACCACATATGCGCCAACATGTCTTACGCAACGGTGATCGCTTCACTATTGGTAGTTATGATTTCTACTTCGAGAGAAGGTGAGACTTCCGCCTTATGCTACAAATTGATTCGTTTTTATTCATTTTAAGACTTTTGTTTATTGTGCTGCTCTACCTTTTTCTCATGCAGGTAGTCATCGCTATTTCACGAGACTTACGCAAAACAGCGACAGCTAGCACAGATGGGGGGAGCAAAGCAGCGCCAGTGTTCGGTCATCTGGTCGTAGTTGATAGTGGCCCCAGCAGTATTCAGCCAGGGACACGTTTCGATCTTGCCACCCAAACAAACATCGGACGCGGCCCAACCAACACTATTCAGATCCCCGATAACTTTGTCTCTTCTGAACACACACGCCTCTGGTACCGCAATGGAAGCTGGTACGTTCAGGATGCAGGAAGTGTCAATGGAACTTTCGTCAACAACCAGCCAGCCCGTGAAGCTCTACTGGCTAAACCAGGCGATATTGTACGCGTTGGCTACATCCAATTTAAACTTACCCAGTAGCTATTGCAATCGTACTATAAGGGCAATCATGAGAGTTGCCCAGGAGGCTTTTACATATGGCAAGTCAATCCCCCGGCGTGCTTCGACACTATCGTTGGAAAGAACTGGGATTGTTTATCATTCCCTTTGTGATTCTGCTGTTGGCAATGACGCAGTTATTCCTTGCCAATGTAGATCCTCACTCATCGCTCAGTGCAAAGAATTTGCCCACTATCGAGGGCCTGATACCGGTCCTTGGCTTGATTGGAGCCTTACTTGCGGCTCACATCGTCATGAGTATCAAGTTTCCTAAAGCTGATCAAATGTTACTCCCTGTTGTTGGCCTGATCAGTGGTATTGGCGTTTTAATGGCCACACGTCTAGGGACCAGATCTTCCAACAGCAGATGGACATGGAATTCCACAATTAGGATCACGCCAGCTTGAATGGGTAATCCTGGGACTTGTCCTGTGCATTGCGACCATCTTTCTCCTCCGCAACGTCAACTGGCTGGCACGGTATAAGTATACCTGGGTAGTGGTCAGCATTCTCGTCTTGCTGCCAAGTGTGTGGGCTGGTCTACGTACAAACTTCGCCAACACACGATAATGTTAAATGTTGGCCCCTTCAATCTACAACCTTCAGAGTTACTCAAAGTCAGCGTCGTCATCTTCTTTGCAGCTTACCTCAGCGAGAACCGCGACATTTTTACTCAAGGTTATATGCGTCTGGGAAGATTTCGTCTTCCCCCTTTGCGTCAACTCGGTCCGATCATGCTCATGCTGGCACTCGCGTTGCTCATTTTTCTGGTTGTGAAAGAACTCGGCCTTGCTTTGCTCATCTACAGCCTGTTCCTCTCCCTGATGTATCTAGGTAGCGGGAAGATCTCCTATGTGGTAGTTAGTCTGGCAGTTTTCGCCGTTCTGGCCTTTGTTGGTTACCATCTCTTCGGTTACGTACGCAACCGCTTCACGGTAGTAGGAATCGATGTCCTAAACTGGACAGATGCAAGCGAAGCACTCTATCAACAAGTTGGTGGAGCAGGACAGGTTGTACAAGGGCTGATTGCCCTCTGTAGTGGCGGCATTCTTGGGGCAGGACTTGGCCTGGGTCATCCAGCAGGCAGGGGATTTGTGCCCATCGTAGAATCCGATATGGTGCTGACAGCATTGGGCGAAGAGTTAGGGCTGGCGGGTCTCTTTGCTATTCTCGGTCTCTACTTGCTCATCATCTATCGGGGCTTCCGTATAGCGATTGAAGCTACTGAACCATTTAGCCAGCTATTAGCGGCTGGCCTTACTTCAATCTTCGCTATCCAGACGCTCATTATTAGCGCAGGGAATTTGAAGTTCTTCCCCCTGACAGGTATTCCCCTTCCATTCCTCAGCAGCGGTGGCAGTTCGGTCATTGCCAACTTTATTATTATTGGCATCTTGCTCCGCATCTCACATAATACTGCTGTAGAGCGTGAAGGAATTTGATAGAACCAACCTACTCAAAAATACTCGGGTCTCCTCGCCACCGGCGGTGGCTCGCTCTTCATGAGCCATCCTGAATTTTCCGAACTAAGTTCGGAAAATTCAGGATGGCCCATGAACTTGCGAAGCGCCTGAGGCACTGAGGAATCAGGAAAAAGGGGCCTGGAACAAAGAGTACCTGAAGAGTTATGCACAGGTTGAAATATTCCATTAGTTGCTATAAGCTATAGTTGTCAGTGAGGCAACAGAATCATACCCTGCACAGTTACAGTTTGGGGGAGCAAAAAACGACGAGTACCAACCCTGACTTCCCCCGCTTGTCTCCTTGACAAACACATGTTATACTTCCCAAGAGACACAACTGTGGCTATATTGGCGAGGAATTTAGGGGAAAGATTATGGGTCAATATCGACAATGGTTACACTCTCGCGAGGTTGACCAACGGCTAAAAGCACGATTAGAGATACTTGAACAGGAGTTAGACCAACTCCACAAGCAGGCCGATCTTTTAGCAAAAACCACCTCTTGTACAGACAACAAAATTATACAAACACTCGCCAGACAACAAACTGTAGAAGTACTCCTTACGGATGCTCAACATATTCTCTCTGAACATACAACGCCTGTCAGCCAACCAATAGAAGAGTCCATAACAGGCGTTTCTCCTGCGCTTTTCGCCTGGAGCAACTTACCTAATTTTGACTCACAGGGGGTCCCAACGCCCAATTCGCAGACCAATATTTCTACACCATTGCGAGCTACTCCTCACCTGGAAATGAACCTCCTGCCCAAAGATATGGGAGCTTTCGTTGACGAGCATACCCAGGCTGTTCCCCAGGTCAAGCTGCCCTGGTGGCTACGCAAAACGGTCCTTACCACCGTCTCCCCAAACCACTATCCGATAGATCAGCAGAGTTTGCAGACGAATTATGATGTGCAACGCTGGTTAGAACGTTGGGGACGACATCCCAAAGATCCGCAGGTGTCACGAGAGGATCACGTGAATGAACAACACACAAAATAGAGACACGGATAACACAACAAGACAATACATCTCTGAAGATATTAGCCATATCTTTGAACAACTCGATCCGCAAACAGTAGAACACTTCGCCAAAGGCTACCAACTATGGACGCTCCAACGGCAGATAGAGACACTACACAACGCGATTGCCAGTCTCAAACAGGAGATCGCGGAAAATGACGAGCAGATGCAACAGGTACAGCCTTCAGCCATCGCACTGGCTACCCTGGTACAACTCCAGGCAAGCGGTGTCGATGACATCGATCTTCTCGAGAGAATGTATGAACGAGGTGAAATCTGGCTTGATCATACCAAGCAAATCCTTGAACATTGTGAGCACCTCGACGTTATTCGTGGCGATTACAAACAATGGTGCGAGCACGCCTTAGAGGGAGCTTACGACTGGATTGAATCCATCAACGACGCCGATTCAACACAAGCCCCCTCCCAAGATACAGACCAGCAACTCCACAAACCATTCGAAGAAGCCACAGAAGCACTACTTCTCCAGAAACTCATGAGTGAAGATGGAGAGATCACTCCTGCACAAGAAACCGCCGAGGTTATTCATGAGGAAGTTACTCAATCCATCGAAGCAGATTACTATTATGCCAACAGATGAACCTCCTGCGGATGAAGAGATTACATCACCAGACACTCACGAGCAAAACCCCTCTCAGCAACAAACAGATGAAATTTCTGCTGAGCTACATCATGTAGATAGCTTTCCACAAGAGACAATAGAGCTTGTAGAAGAGACCCTGATTATTGAGCCACCCAACCTTCCTGGAGAACTACTCACCATCTCATCAGGCGCTGAAGAGACGGCCTCCACCTCAGAAAATTTCCTGGCAGATGATGCGACAGAGACGACTCTCCATCATTTACCTCTTGTTCCCAAAGAAGCCACAGCCCTACCGGAAGATCTCCCTGAGGTGGTGAGTATTGGCCCTGCTAGCCCCGTCGACGCTACGCCAGATCACTCTCCCACTCTCACTGCTCTACCGGAAGATCCTCCCTGAGGCGGTGAGCATTGACTCTGCTAGCCCTGTCGACGCTACACCAGATCTACTCTCCCACTCTCACTGCTCTACCGGAAGATCTCCCTGAGGCGGTGAGCATTGACTCTGCTAGCCCCGTCGACGCTACGCCAGATCTCTCTCCCACTCTCACCGCTCTACCGGAAGATCTCCCTGAGGCGGTGAGCATTGACTCTGCTGACCCTGTCGATGCTACACCAGATCTACTCTCCCACTCTCACTGCTCTACCGGAAGATCTCCCTGAGGCGGCTAATCCTTGACCCTGCCGACCCTATCGACGCTACACCAGATCTACTCTCCCATTCTCACTGCTCTACCAACAGAGCAAGAGGCTGAACAGGTAAAGCCTCAGCCTGGCTTCTTACAACGTTTACTAATAAAAATTTGGCGCAGTTGATATCTGCTGTAACTCTTCAGGTCTCCTCGCCACCGGCGATGGCTCACTCTCGTTTTGTAGAGGTGGCAGGGTTTGCGACGCAAACCCTGCCACCTCTACAAAACAGCCAGCGAAGCGCCTTTGGCGCTGAGGAATCAGAAAAAGAGGTCTGAGGAGTTACCATGGCGTCAACAGAGAAAATTTTCAAGAGGCAACAGTTGTCCGTTGTTTAGAAAACTAGTTTTAACCCTCTCTTCTTAGACACATTGACGTCACCCCCCAATAGGCTTATACTGGATTTGAGCCTGATGGAGGTAGAAAGTGTTATTTGAAAACTACGCAAAAGAGAACCCTATTCACAGCCCGGTGCGTACACAATATTTGCAGATTAAGCAGCAGAACCCTGACGCTATCCTCTTTTTCCGCATGGGTGACTTTTATGAGATGTTCGACGATGATGCCGAAATCGTTGCCCGCGAACTAGAGATTGCGCTCACACGCAGGGATTTCGGACGCGGTGAGAAATCACCTATGGCTGGCATTCCACATCACGCCGCCGACGGCTATATTGCTCGCCTTGTCGGCAAAGGATACCGTGTTGCTGTTTGTGAGCAGATGAGCGACCCTGCCCTTTCTAAAGGACTGGTCGAACGAGCAGTGACCCGTGTCGTTACTCCAGGCACCATTATCGATCCTACGATGCTTGCCGCCAAGCGGAATAACTTTCTCGCAGCAGTCGTCGTCGGACGTGACGCAGTGGGCATCGCATACATTGATATCACTACAGGCGAATTTGCGGTCACACAGTTTAACACTCCTGAGCCAGAACTTGCCATTCAACAGGAGATTGCTCGTGTCGGACCAGCCGAGGTCCTGATCGAAGCTCACTACCATCGCCAGGGTAGCCGGAAACGACGCTGGCTCGCAACTGTGATGAGCGAGAAACAGGTCACCAAATTGGGAAGTAATGGAAATGCCAATGCCGAAATTCCTGAACTTGATGAGGACGACGAGGATGATAACGGCTCATTGAATAAGTTGCTCACAGGTGTAGCGGGTCATGTCACCCCCTACGATGCACGTTATTTCTCAGAGGATGATGCACGTCATCGCTTACTCACACAATTTGACGTGGCCTCACTGGAAGGGTTTGGCTGTGCCCATCTTCCACTCGCTATTCGGGCCGCAGGGGCGGTGTTGGCTTACATACAGGAGACACAAAAAGGCTTACTCCAACAACTTACTCCATTAGAGACATACTCCACCAGCGGCTTTATGACGCTCGACCCACACACACGTCGCAACCTTGAACTCTTCGAGACCGGGCGTTATGGCTCCGTCAAGGGATCGCTCTTGTGGGTACTGGACAAAACACGCAGTCCGATGGGTGGCCGTCTCATACGTCGCTGGATTGGTCAGCCCCTCCTTGATACAGAAATAATCCAGCAGCGCCAGCAGACACTTAGTGAATTGCTTGCGAATACATTGCTACAAGCAAGATTGGCAGAGGCACTCAAAAAGGCTGGGGACATCGAACGCCTTATCAACCGCGTTCGTCAGCGCATCGCTACTCCTCGCGACCTGATAGCTCTTGCCAGCGGCCTGCGCTCCGCCGCTGAGATACGCTCATGTCTCACTGATGACACCAAAACACATATGCCCTCGTTGGCTCGCATCATACAACGACTCGCCGACAATGATGACATTATTACGCTGATTGAGCACGCTATTGTTGACGAACCGCCTGCCAGTCTCTCCGAGGGAGGCATTATCCGGACAGGTTTTAGTTCTGAACTTGATCAACTGAAAGACGCCTCGCAAAATGGGCGACAGTGGATCACTGATATGGAGCAGCGCGAACGCAAACGTACCGGCATCAGTACACTCAAGGTGGGCTACAATAGAGCCTCTGGCTATTACATAGAGGTCACTAATTCCCAATTGAGCCGTGTGCCTAAGGACTATCTACGCCGCCAGACACTCTCCAATTGTGAACGCTTTATCACCTCAGACTTGAAGGAATACGAGACACTCATTCTCAATGCGCAGGACCGTATGAACAAAATGGAGAATGAGTTCTTCCTGCAACTACGGGCAGATATTGCTATTCATGCCTCCGAACGTATCGTTGATACAGCCCATGCCCTCGCCGAAATCGATGTTTACCTGAGCTTGACGGAAGTCGCCGCCAGACAAAACTACTGTCGTCCGCAACTCAACAACGAAGATACGATCCACATCGTAGCTGGTCGTCACCCCGTAGTTGAGCAAACCCAATCCGAGATCCCATTTATTCCCAACGATACTAACCTTTCTAATCATAAAGCACAAATTGGTATTATCACAGGTCCAAATATGGCGGGTAAATCAACCTACCTGCGTCAGGTTGCCCTGATCATTCTCATGGCACAGATCGGCAGTTATGTGCCCGCAGAAGCTGCTACGCTCGGCATCGTAGATCGCATTTTTACACGCATCGGTGCACAGGATGATCTTGCCACAGGTCAAAGTACCTTTATGGTCGAGATGGTCGAAACGGCGAATATCCTGCATCACGCAACACCACATAGTCTCGTCATACTAGACGAAATCGGACGTGGAACCAGTACCTATGACGGCCTGGCTATCGCCCGTGCTATCGTCGAATATCTCCATAACAATAAGCGCTGCGGAGCACGTACCCTCTTCGCCACACACTATCATGAACTGGTTGAGGTTGCACAGTTGCTTCCACGCATTGCTTGTATGAACGTTGCGGTAACAGAAGAGGCTGGCAAAGTTGTTTTCCTCCGTAAAATAGTACCAGGAGGCGCTGACCGCAGCTATGGCGTTCATGTGGCACAGCTTGCGGGTATCCCGCGTCCTGTCATTCACCGTGCCCAGGAGATTTTAGAGGAGTTAGAACGCAAAGGGGATGCAACAGTGCGTCGCAAAGCTATGCGTGATATGACCATGCCAGCGGCATGGCAGATGACTCTCTTCGCATCCGAACCACACCCTCTTCTTGAGGAACTCAAGACATTGGCAATTGACGAACTTACCCCCATCGAAGCCATCAGCAAACTCTACGAGTTGCAACAGAAAGCTAAAAGGGGTGATTGAAATTTCAGCGATACATGGTGTTGAGGGTAGTCTGCCCGATTGCTCTCTCCCCCTGTATCCAGGTACAATAAAATTGTGCCTCATGTTTGTTACATACGATGATAGGGAACGTTAGTGTACATAGTACGCTAAATTAATATCCCATTTGGAGGTCCTATGACAACGCAACAGGAAACACCTGTCCAGCAGAATGCACTGGAGCAATTGTGTATAAATACCATTCGCACCCTGGCCATGGATGGCGTACAAAAGGCTAATTCCGGACATCCAGGCACCGCCATGGCACTGGCACCCCTCACCTACCTACTCTGGACACGCTTTATGCGTTACAATCCACAGAATCCTCACTGGCTTAACCGTGACCGCTTTATTCTTTCCGCTGGTCATGCCTCAATGCTCATTTATAGTATGCTGCATCTTACTGGCTACGATTTGCCCCTGGAGCAACTCAAGAACTTCCGCCAGTGGGGAAGCCACACACCAGGACATCCCGAACACGGCGAGACTCCAGGCGTAGAGACCACCACAGGCCCCTTAGGACAGGGATTTGGCAACGGCGTTGGCATGGCTATCGCCCAACGTTTTCAGGCCAGTCGCTACAACCAACCCGGTCATACCATTCTTGACCACTACATCTATGCAATTGCGAGTGATGGCGACCTGATGGAGGGTGTAGCTTCAGAGGCAGCTTCACTGGCAGGCTTTCTTAAACTTGGCAAGCTGATCTATTTCTATGACAATAATCACATCACTATCGAAGGTAACACCGATATTACATTTGGTGAAGATGTAGGACGCCGTTTTGAGGGCTATCACTGGCACGTCCAGCATATCGAAGACGTAAATGATCTGGCCGCAGTGGAGCAAGCTATTCTTGCAGCACAGGCAGAAACCGAACGCCCCTCACTGATCATCACACGAACACATATCGGCTACGGTAGCCCGAACAGACAGGACAGTGCCAAAGCACACGGTGAAGCACTGGGAGCCGAGGAGGTTATACTCACCAAGCGAAACTTGGGCTGGCCTTCTGAAGAGTCTTTCTATGAGCCTGAAGAGGCCCTGGCCTACTTCCGCCAGGCCATTGAGCGTGGGGCAGCCCAGGAACAAACCTGGCAAGAGCATTACAACGCTTACGCCGTTGCTTACCCAGAACTGGCAGCACAATTACAACAGGAATTAAGCGGACAACTACCAGAGGGCTGGGATAGCGCCATTCCTTCCTTTAAAGCTGGAGAGTCTCTCGCCAGCCGGGTTGCAGCAGGTCAGGTTCTTAATGCCATTGCGTCTAAACTCCCCAACCTCATCGGCGGTTCAGCCGATCTGGCTCCTTCTACTAACACATATATGAAGGGACAGGGCGACTTCGGACCTCAAGAGAATGGGCACAATATGCACTTTGGTATACGTGAGCACGGTATGGGGAGTATCATGAATGGCATGGCTCTCTATGGTGGTATCATTCCTTTTGGCGCTACCTTCCTGATCTTCTCAGACTATATGCGACCTCCTATTCGCCTGGCAGCTTTAATGGGACTCAAGACAATCTATGTCTTCACTCACGACAGTATTGGTCTCGGTGAAGATGGTCCAACCCATCAGCCAATTGAGCAACTCGCCGCGATGCGCGCCATACCAGATCTGGCCGTCCTGCGTCCTGGCGATGCCAACGAGACGGCACAAGCCTGGCGCGTTGCCATTACCCATAAAGGTCCTGTTGCCCTGGCCTTAACCAGACAGGCACTGCCCACTCTGGATCGTTCAAGCATGGCCAGTGCCAGTAACCTTATAAAGGGCGGCTACGTACTACTTGATAGCAAGGAAACACCCCAACTCATTCTGATCGCTACCGGCTCAGAGCTTTCACTGGCAGTAGACGCCGCCCAAAAGTTGAGTCAAGATGGGATTTCCGTTCGTGTAGTAAGTATGCCAAGTTGGGAATTATTTGAAGAACAGAGTAAAGAATATAAGGAAACCGTCTTACCAAAGAGTATAAGTGCGCGTATTGCCATCGAAGCTGGCTCACCAATGGGCTGGGATCGCTATACAGGGCCAAACGGTGATACTGTCACACTGAACCACTACGGAGCCTCAGCCCCTGCGAAAGTGCTCTTCCAACAATTTGGCTTCACCGTCGAGAACATTGTCGCAAAAGCCAGAAATCTGTTGCAGACAATATCATAGAGCATGCCAATACAGGTTACGATGACAAAGCGGGCGTAATCGCTATTGCGCCTCTATCCACAAGGAGAAATCTGATGACCAATCCACTGAAACAACTCAAGACGCTGGGACAGAGCGTCTGGTATGACAATATCGACCGATCACAACTGAATTCTGGGCAGTTTAAGCGTATGCTGGATGAAGATGGTATTGTTGGTGTCACAGCAAACCCAACGATCTTTGAAAAATCCATCAGTGCCGGGCATGCCTATGATGAGCAGATAACCCAACTTATTAGCGAAGGAAAGAACACTAACGACATCTATGAAGCCGTCGTAATCCAGGATATTCGCACGGTCGCCGATCTGCTGCGTCCGATCTATGACAGCACTGAGGGAAAAGATGGCTACGTCAGCCTTGAGGTTTCTCCCGATCTGGCACACAATACTGAGGGCACGATCTCTGAAGCCAAACGTTTCTGGCAGATAGTTGACCGCCCCAACCTGATGATTAAGATTCCAGCTACCCCTGAGGGTATCCCCGCCGTTTACGAAACACTACGTGATGGTATCAATGTCAACATTACGCTCATCTTCTCCATTGAGAGCTATCGTCAGGTTACAGATGCTTATCTGCGCGCCCTGGAAGATCGCAATGGAGCCGGACATGATATCAGTACCCTGGCATCGGTTGCCAGCTTCTTCGTGAGCCGCGTTGACACTCTGGTTGACAAGTTGCTCGATGACCGGATCAAGCAGACCCACGACACTGCCCAACAGCAACAACTCAAAGCACTGCAAGGAAAGGCCGCTATCGCAAATGCGCGTCTCGTCTACCAGGATTTTAAGCGCATCTTCGGAGCGCCACGCTTTAAATCACTCAAGCATGCCGGAGCACATGTCCAGCGACCACTTTGGGCCAGCACCAGTACAAAAAATCCGGCTTATCGTGATGTACTGTATGCCGAAGAATTGATCGGCCCCGACACTGTAGACACGATGCCACTGGAGACTATTCTGAACTTCCGCGACCACGGACATGCACGCTACAGCATGGAAGATGATATGGAAGGTGCCAGACAAACATTGGCAGAGCTAGAGGAAATCGGTATCCACTACGATCAAGTCACTCAGCAATTGCAAGATGAGGGTGTCCAGAAGTTCGCAGACTCCTTCCACAAGTTGTTTGAGGGCATTGAGAGCAAACAGCAGGCTCTCAAAAAAGGACAGGTAGCACACTAGGACGACAAGAGGATTGACAAGAGAATCTACAATACAATAAGGAGAAAGACATGGAGATCGGATTCATTGGTCTGGGACGTATGGGAGCAAACATGGTACGCCGTTTGCTCAGAGAGAATCATCGTGTTGTCGCATGGAACCGTACAGCCGCAAAAACGCAGGAGATTGTCTCAGAAGGTGCAGAGGGAGCCTACAGCCTCCGGGAGCTGGTTGAGAAACTACAAACCCCTCGCATTGTCTGGACCATGGTACCAGCAGGGCAGGCCACGGATGACATGATTAATGAAGTCACACCTCTGCTCAGCAAAGGTGATATTATCATTGATGGCGGCAACTCAAACTACAAAGATTCGAATTCGACGCGGCAAAGAACTCGCCGCCAAAGGTTTCCAATTTATGGATGCCGGTACGAGTGGTGGCATCTGGGGCCTGCAAGTTGGCTACTGTTTGATGGTTGGAAGTGAACAGAAAACTTTTCAGCATGTCGAGCCATTACTGAAAACACTTGCCCCTCCTAATGGCTACCTGCTCTGTGGTCCGGCCGGGGCAGGTCACTTCGTCAAAATGGTACACAACGGTATAGAATATGGTATGCTACAAGCATATGGTGAAGGTTTTGAAATCCTCAACGCAGGTCCGTACTCCCTCGATCTCCATGCAATTGCACATTTGTGGAATCAGGGTAGCGTTGTACGTTCCTGGCTACTCGAACTTGCAGAAAACGCTTTCGAGAAGGATGGTAAACTTGACGCTATTAAAGGGTATGTAGCCGACTCCGGCGAGGGCCGCTGGACTGTACAGCAGGCCATTGATACTGATGTTCCAGCTCCCATTATTACACTCTCCCTGCTTGAACGTTTCCGTTCACGACAGGATGAGTCCTTCACGGCGAAGGTCATTGCAGCACTGCGCAACGAGTTCGGAGGACACGCCGTCAAATCAACCGATAGTAAATGATAACAACATACTAGGAGATTTCGTATGCCTCAGCGTAGCGCGGTCGAGGCGCCCAACCCCTTTCGCGAGGGGCTACGCACCAAACCAAGCCTAGAGCCGTGCGTCATGGTCATCTTCGGAGCAACTGGTGACCTGACGCACCGCAAACTCCTTCCAGCGCTCTACAATTTAGCGCTGGAACACCCATTACCAGCGGGCTTTTCGGTCGTTGGTTTTGCACGACGTCCCTATAGCGATGAAGAATTTCGCCAACAGGCACTTAATTCTATTAACGAATACTCCCGACAAAAACCCGTGAATCCACAAGTGTGGGAGAGTTTTGCCGCTGGTATCCGCTACCTGCAATCTGACTTTCATAATCCAGCGGGCTATGAAAAATTAAGTACCTTACTCAATACGCTCGATCAAGAACGTGGCACTAATGGCAATCGTATCTTTTATCTGTCTACACCACCCAGTCAGTATCCTGATATTATTCAGAATATCGGCGCATCGGGCTTAAACAGAAACCGTAAGGGCTGGACACGCATCATTATTGAAAAACCATTTGGACACGATCTAGCTTCAGCACGCGAACTCAACCGTCAGGTGGCAAAGGTTTTCAAAGAGGATCAGGTTTATCGTATTGATCACTACCTGGGGAAAGAGACCGTCCAGAACATTCTTGTCTTTCGCCTGGCAAACGGTATCTTTGAGCCAGTCTGGAATCGTCGTTACGTTGATCATGTGCAGATTACCGTCGCCGAGAATCTTGGCCTGGAGGGACGCGGCGGTTATTACGAAGAGTCCGGAGCTATCCGTGATATGGTTCAGAACCATATGCTACAATTGCTCACGCTGGTTGCCCTGGAGCCACCAATTGCCTTTGATGCCAATGCCGTACGCGACGAGAAAGTGAAAGTACTTCACGCTCTCCAACCCCTGACCAGCCGTGATATTCAGACGAACACGATCCGTGCACAGTATGGTCCTGGTTGGGTAGGTGGTCAGCAGGTTCCTGGCTACCTGGAGGAAAAGGGTGTCGCGCCAAACTCAACAACAGAGACCTATATTGCACTAAAACTTTTCATTGACAACTGGCGTTGGGCAGGAGTACCATTTTACTTACGTACCGGCAAACACTTACCTAAGCGTGTCACCGAGATAGCAATTCAGTTCAAATTGGCTCCTCTGATGCTCTTTAAGCGCAGTGATGCACAGGTACAGGTTGAGCCAAACGTTCTCACACTACGAATTCAACCGGACGAGGGCATTTCGCTCAAATTCGGCGCAAAGGTTCCTGGTACCGATATGCAAATTCGGGCTGTGAATATGGATTTCTTCTACGGCTCTTCCTTTGTCCGTGAACAACCAGAGGCATATGAACGCCTCCTACTGGACTGTATGCTTGGTGATTCCACACTTTTTACACGTCGCGACGAGGTAGAAGCAGCGTGGACATTTATCCAGAGCATCCTTGATGAATGGAAAAATGAGCCACGCTCGACCATTCAAACATACGAATCTGGCACTTGGGGACCACAGGCAGCCGACGAATTCATCTGGCGCGATGGTTTCAGGTGGCGGCGCCCCTAGCCACAAGACTTCTCACTTGCAACGATGAACGAGAGAGTGAACTGTTCCATGTGAACAATGAAGTTCAATATGATAAAGGGGGTTCGGAAATATGGCAATGGATACTAGTAGTACCTCAGGGCCACGTTTACCCTGGGCAGGGAAAAAAGTACGCACACAATACGTCGAGGAGGAACTTTCCCTCCTCTGGCGTATGTCTGCTGATAATATGCGTATCGCTCAGAATATTCATGTGCGTACCAGTATACTCAACTTTGTCATCTGTACATCAGATATTGAGTCCGCGCAGCGTGCCCATATGCTTATGCGTGATCTATCCAGTACCCATCTAGCTCGTGTCATACTCTTAATCCTTAACACAAACGATAGCTTACCCTCAGACACTTCTATATGGGTAACACTTCGCTCCTTTTCTATACTCTCAGATATCATGCGTCATAGCTTTGAACAGATTACGATCTTAGCCAGTGGCTCAGCGGTTCAAAACGGGGCTAACATCATACAACCACTACTCAAACCAGATCTACCGGTCTATGTGTGGTGGCTAAATGATCCACCCAGCAATAGTGCCCTCCTTACAAATCTTGCCCAGAGTAGTACGAGGGTCATCGTTGACTCAAACAGTTTTTTTACGCCTGAACAGAGTATCAGTGAGCTTTCATCATTTCTACAGGCATCGTATAACCATATCTTGAGTGATCTCAATTGGAGACGCCTCACTCCCTGGCAGGAACTGGTGGCACAGTTCTTCGATGTAGCAGAATACAGATCATACCTGCAAGGAGTTGACTCTATTGAAATCGAACATGCTGTGGCTCCTCTCGCTGAACATATACGCACCGAGCAAGGAGAGGTCTCACCCAATCCTACTGGTGCTCTGCTTCTCGCAGGCTGGTTAAAGACACGCCTGGGCTGGAAACTCTCTTCCAATCGGGCACATCACCAGCATGATTACACAACAGGCACACATATCTGGTATATGGCCCACACGACAGGCGCACTTTCATTACCTTCGGATAGCCTGAATGTAAGTACGACGAGTCAATTCAATGGAGTATCCCACGCAAGTATTGAGGTTCGTCCATGTATCCAGTCCGACCTGCGTCCCGGCTCTATTTGTCTGGTACGTCTGATCTGCAATATTGAGAATAACTATGCTACCTTCACTATCAGACGTGAAGATGATCATGCGCTCACCTCTGTCGAACTGGCCCAGGGAACACGGCAACAGCGTACAGTGCATTTGGCCGCGACTCACAAAGAGAGTGAACTGCTACACGATGAACTGGAGATTATGGGCCGCGATCACCTCTACGAGGATGCGTTGTGCGAGATATCCGAGCTACTGGCAGAACCATAAAAGTAGGAGTAGTTTATGCATGTCGCTATTTATCCTGATATCGACACCTTGAGTCACGAAGCTGCCAACTACGTGGTACGCATCGCTAGCAAGTCTATTGCCACTCATGGGCGTTTTACCATAGCACTCTCAGGAGGTTCTACACCCAGAAAGCTCTACAGCCTCCTGGGGGATGAACCATATCAGAGCCAGATCGATTGGGCATTGGTGGAAATATTTTGGTCTGATGAACGCTGTGTACCACCAGAGAGTGAAGACAGTAACTATCGAATGGCTCAGGAGGCTCTGCTTAACAAGGTACCAATCCCTCCCAGCCAGATTTACCGTATGCCTGCGGACTATGATGACCGCGATGCTGCATCCTACGCATATACACTGGATATGCAGCAGACTTTTGGCACTGATAGTATTCCTAGCTTCGACCTGGTTCAGTTGGGAATGGGACCTGAAGGGCATACAGCTTCTCTTTTCCCACACCAACCCTCTCTCAAAGAGCTGCAACGTCTGGTCATGCCAGTCATGGTACCAAAGCCACCACCACCACGCCTGACCTTTACTCCCCGTCTCCTAAATGCTGCCACCCACATCCTCTTCCTGGTCACAGGGGCCGAGAAGCAAGATGCGGTACAGGCTGTTCTGGAAGGCGAGTATCAACCCGATGAATATCCTGCACAAATCATACGTCCCACTAAAGGTGAAACCACCTGGATGCTTGACGCGGCGGCAGCGGGTAAGTTAAACCAGCATCAAGGGTGATATAATGCAGGGGGACCACTCTGGTCCTGTCCTTTGCTATCTCATACAAGGTGGTGAGCTATGGAAGATCTGACACAGTTTAAATGCGAAGCATGCCACAGAGGCGCACCAACGGTGACCAATGAAGAGAGCGCAGTGTTTCAGCAACAGGTGCCTCAATGGACGATAGTAGAGCGCGATGGCATCAAACGCCTTGAGCGCACCTTTACGTTCAAGAACTTTGTCGATGCTCTGGCTTTCACCAATAAGATTGGAGAGATTGCCGAAGAAGAGGGCCACCATCCTGCGCTTCTGACAGAATGGGGAACGGTGACCGTGACATGGTGGACGCATAAAATAAAGGGGTTGCACCGCAACGATTTTATTATGGCAGCAAAGACCGACCAGGCATACCCTTCTTTTACCGCTCAATAAGCGCTACAGCATAACAGGCAATCCCTTCACGGCGTCCCGCAAAACCTAGCCCATCGGTGGTGGTAGCCTTCACACTCACTTGCTCTTTATCTAAGTGCAAGTGTTCAGCCAGATGGGTACGCATAGCTTGCACATAGGGAACCAGCCTGGGACGTTCGGCAACAATAGTGATATCGACATTCCCAATGGTCCATTGGTTATGGAGAAGCAACTCATATGTATAGTCAAGGAAGACCGCACTTGGTCTGGTCTTTCCAGCGTGCCTCATTAGAAGGAAAATGTGTCCCAATATCACCAAGAGCAGCAGCACCAAGTAGAGCATCAACGACGGCATGAATAACGGCATCCGCATCAGAGTGACCTGAAAGCCCATATTCAAAAGGAATAGTGATGCCTCCCAAGACTAATGGACGCCCCAGAGTGAAAGCATGAACGTCGTAACCAGAACCAACACGTATTTTCATCAGGGAATATATCCTTGTATGAGTGTTTCAGCAAGCAATAAATCTTCTTGCGTTGTAATCCTAATATTAGTATACGAACCAGGGAAAATAGTCACTTGTTGTCCCATACGCTTGAGCAGAGTAATATCATTGATCACATCTTCCTGTGCAAAAGGAAAATGATGGGCTTGATAGATGAGGGGAAAGGAAAAAACCTGTGGAGTTTGAACGGTCCAGAGGAGTGATCGATCAAGTGTGGTACTTATCTGCCCTTGAGATACTTGCTTGATGGTCTCTTTGACGGGAACAGCCGCTATTGCCGCCTGGTGTTCCTGTGCCGCTTGCAGGCCCGCCTCCAACATTGCAGGAGTGACAAATGGACGTGCCCCATCATGAATTATCACCCAGCGGCAGTCAGGAGAGAGATTTGCTAGAGTATCGAGTCCTTTACGTACAGAGTCTTGTCTACGAACACCACCCGTAACGACAGTAACAACTTTCTGCCAGTGTTCACGTTTGCAGAGATTGGTGGCATCCACAAGGCACTCGACACTTGTCACAAGCACAATGGTTTCGATTAAAGAAGAGTGTTCAAATACGTCAACGGTGCGTGCCAGGATGAGACGTCCGGCAATTGGTGTCCATAGCTTATCACACCGTGCACCAATAGCGACAATAATGGCGGCTGATTTATCTTGCATATACAGTACTGGGAAGGCGTTTATGCCCACCCTCCTTAAGAAATGCTGCTACAGTTTCAAATCTGTTTCTGTTTAGACGATTGAGGTGAGGGAGACACAGCATTTCCCTGTTTGGGATGAGCAAAGATCATCCGTCCAGCGACAGTTTGTAGGACGCGCGTCACTGTTACCTCAATCGTCGTACTCATAAACTGCCGTCCATTCTCAACAACAATCATTGTCCCATCATCCAGGTAACCCACTCCCTGGCCGAGTTCTTTCCCATCTTGCATAATTTTAATGTGAATATCTTCTCCTGGCAAGAGGACCGGTTTAATGGCATTCGCCAGCTCATTGATATTGAGGACTTTGACACCCTGTAACTCTGCAACACGATTGAGGTTGAAATCATTAGTAATGATAGGGCAGTGTAAATTTCTTGCCATCTTGACAAGCTTACCATCGACATCTGCGATGCCTTCTATATCATCGTCAATAATATCAATAGGAACCGTAGCATCCTTCTGCAAGCGATTGAGTATCTCCAGGCCGCGACGTCCCCGGTTACGTCGCATGGTGTCAGCAGAGTCGGCAATATGTTGGAGTTCATTCAACACAAAGCGAGGAACGACCAGGACACCTGAGATAAAGCCTGTCTGACTAATATCAGCAATACGTCCATCGATGATCGTACTGGTATCGAGGAGTATCTGTGTGACCGGTTGAATTTGTACCTGTGTACCCTGTGTGACAGGCTCATTTTCGCGGTCTCGCTCCTTTCTGCGCTCGCGATCCCTCCGATCATGATCCCGATCATGATCTTTCTCTCGTTCGTCGTCGCGGTCCCGTTCGCGTCTTCGTCGTACCAGTGCCTCATGGAGAAGATGTGCAATATCACTTTTGCGCAGAACCGCAACAGCCACGCCCAGGTAACCAAAGAGAACAGCCCCAACAAAGGGAAGCACTTTCCCCCAATTGTCGGGTAAATTTGCTAACGGGATTGCCAGAAGTGCTGAAATGATAAGTCCAATCGTTAGTCCGATAGCCGCAGCAACCAGATCACTGGCAGCAGCACCACGGATTCTGTCGCGCACCCACAAAAACGGAACGACAGTGATATAAGGGGTGATAATAAAAGCTATAATGCCGCCAGTGATTGCAATTGCAATGATCCACTCCCACCCAAGGTTTTTGGGAACTGCATGATCAAACAAAAAAACACTAACCACAGTGACAATGGCAAGAAGACACCCAACGATGCGGGCAATAGTATTAACAAACATCCCTGCATCCTCCAAAGCAGTGCACCCGTAAAGTGCGGATATACTCAGAGGGCCACATGTAGTGATATGCGCAGGCAAGGTCAGTGATAAAAACAAGAATGATAATTGCAAAAATGTTGTCGCCCAACCTGCTATCCCAAAAACGTGATCGTGAGTAATAAAATCTTCATTGTCGAATATGCAGTATACATCTTTCCTGCATAAAAATCAATAGTTGCGTCTTTTTCCTCTGGCTTCGCAAAAGACTTTTTTTGCCGTCTTTGGCGGCCTGAGAGGGAGAGAGTTGAGCGAGGACGCCTCGCGCTTCGGTCAGGGGCTTTGCCCCCAACTCCCCATTCAGCAACTTTTGAGAAACCTTCCTTTCGTTGTTACTAGTGTAAAGCAATTTCCAGGGCAACCGCAAGTGAACTTGCGGTCAGTATCTTGAAATCTTCCGGCAGTCCTGCTTCCTCCAACTCTGCCCGCACACGTGCACCTCTACCTGCACTGGGGACGATGCAGCGTTTGAATCCCAGTTTTGCAGCTTCGCGTACACGGAGCGTTAAACGGCTAACCGCACGTAGTTCACCTGAAAGACCAACCTCACCTATCAATACCATATCGGACGGAATGTTTTTCTCACGATAGCTAGAGGCAATAGCTGCTGCCACCCCTAAATCGATTGATGGTTCCTCCAGGGTAAATCCTCCCACAACATTAGCATAAACATCGTGATTGCCTACAGCCAGGCCAACGCGCTTAGTCAAAACGGCAAGGAGCATCAAGAGACGATTATGCTCAATACCACTGGTAGTGCAACGTGCATTTCCAAAATTACTAGGAGTTATCAGAGCTTGCACCTCCACTAACAGGGGTCGCGTACCTTCCATACTGACTACAACAGCTGAGCCTGTCGCCTCAGCCGCACGATCTGCCAGAAAGACCGCAGAAGGATTAGCTACCTCCAACAAACCTTCGCCTTGCATCTCAAAAACACCGACTTCGTGGGTAGCCCCAAAGCGATTCTTTACCCCTCTCAGTAATCGATAGGAGTGGTAACGCTCACCTTCGAGATAGAGTACAGCATCAGCAATATGCTCTAACGCCTTTGGGCCAGCAACAGTTCCCTCTTTCGTCACGTGCCCAATGACAAAAATAGGAATATGGGTATGTTTAGCCAGCTGCATAAGCTGTAGAGTACATTCACGGACCTGACTCATGCTGCCGGGAGCCGCTGTCAGATGACTGGAAAGCACCGTTTGTATCGAATCAACGATGACAAGGGCAGGTTTGAGACGATTTACAGCTTCAGCAATCACATCAAGCTCAATGGCAGCGAGCAGATAAAGCCGTTCCCCTGTAATTTCCAGGCGCTCAGCACGCATCTTGACCTGTTCAATTGACTCCTCCCCTGACACATAGAGGACAGGACCAACATCTTTGGCAATCGCGCCTGAAACCTGAAGTAGGAGCGTAGATTTACCAATACCCGGTTCACCACCAATCAGGATCAGTGAGCCAGCGACCAGACCGCCACCCAGCACACGATTCATCTCTGGATAACCAACGGAAATGCGCGACTGTACCAGCGGTTTGATATTAGGAAGTACGACCGGGACTTGCGTCCCTTGCGCAAGGGACGAGTTCCCTAACAGAATCTGACGACGTTGTTGAGCAGGATTTTGTGGAACATCCGTCACTTCTTCCAGCGTATTCCATGCTCCACAATCAGGGCATTTACCCATCCATTTACTGTGTTCACCACCACATTGCTGGCAGATATATTTTGTGCGTAGTTTTGCCATCAAAAGCTGCTATCTATTCTGGAGAGAATTCATAGAGACCTGGTTTACACCAGGGGGAGGCACACGCAATGACAGATCAAGATAAGGAGGGGGCATGAGCTTTTCACGCCCCCTGTGATAACGCCTATACGTCACTACTGCTGGCACTCCCCTCACCACCAGCCGAGAGGGCTGCTTCAGGGGTTGCCGGTGCAGGCAACTGTTCAATACGATTACGGACCTGTAAAACGAGATTATCCTCAATAACAACAGCTTCTACCAGATCACCAGGATGGAACTTACCATCCAACAGGCCTTCTGCCAGCGGATCTTCAACCATCCTTTGAATGGTGCGGCGCAATGGACGAGCACCATACTGAGGATCAAAGCCCTTTTCAATCAAGAAGTCCTTGGAAACCTGGGGCGCAACCAGTTCTATTTGCTGTTCGGTCAACTGTGTACGCACACGATTCAGCAAGAGATCAACGATGGAATACATCTCTTCCATACGCAGGGAATGGAAAACGATGACCTCATCAATACGGTTTAAGAACTCTGGCTTGAAGGTATTCTTCAGTTCACCGAGCACCTTACCCTTCATGCTCTCATATTCGGTCTGACTGGCCTTGGCCTTGTCCTTCGACTGTTTAAAGCCAATGGACGCTTCCTTGTTCAGCAAGGCAGCACCGACGTTTGAAGTCATAATGATAATGGTGTTACGGAAGTCCACTGTACGACCCTTGGCGTCTGTCAACTTGCCATCTTCCAGAATCTGGAGCAGCATATTAAAGACATCCGGGTGCGCCTTTTCGATTTCGTCGAGCAGGATCACACTATAGGACTTGCGGCGTACAGCCTCAGTTAACTGACCACCTTCCTCATAACCGACATATCCAGGAGGCGCACCAACCAGACGAGCTGCCGCATGACGCTCCATGAACTCTGACATATCGATCTTGATGAGTGCCTCTTCACTGCCAAACATGAACTCGGCAAGTGCCCGTGCCAGTTCTGTTTTACCAACACCTGTAGGTCCCATAAAGATGAATGATCCAATCGGACGCTTGGGATCTTTCAGACCAGCACGTGCACGGCGAACGGCACGGGCAATTTTCTCAATGGCCTCGTTTTGACCAATCACGCGCGCATGGAGGGCATCCTCCATCTGGAGCAGTCGTTGTGACTCCTCCTGAGCAATACGCATGACAGGAATACCAGTCCACATCGAAACAATTTGCGCGATCTCTTCTTCACCAACAGTCGGCTTATCGCTACCACGCTCTTTCTGCCAGCCAGATTCCAGCTTGGCAATACGATCACGCAATTTAACTTCGCGGTCACGTAACTCCGCAGCCAGCTCATACTCCTGCTGTTGAATTGCAGCTTCCTTCTCACGCAGTACTGATTCCAGTCCCTTCATAGCCTCTTTGAGGTTAAGAGGGGCCAGAGAGTTCTGCATACGAACACGACTTGATGCCTCGTCAATCAGGTCAATGGCCTTATCAGGCATGAAGCGATCTGTAATATAGCGACTTGCCATATCAGTAGCAGCCTTGAGTGCTTCATCGGTAATGATCAGACGATGGTGTTGCTCATAGCGTTCGCGGATACCCTTGAGGATCTCAATGGTCTCCTCGACCGATGGCTCACGGACGATCACTTCCTGGAAACGGCGCTGCAGGGCCGCGTCACGCTCAATATACTTGCGGTATTCATCAAGCGTCGTGGCACCAATACACTGTAATTCGCCACGTGCCAGTGCTGGTTTCAGGATATTCGCGGCATCAACAGCGCCCTCTGCGGCACCAGCACCGACAAGTGTATGCACCTCATCGATAAAGATGATGCAGTCACGACTATTGCGAATTTCCTCGATAATCTTCTTTAAACGCTCTTCAAACTCACCACGATACTTGGTACCTGCAACCAGGGAACCAACATCGAGGGTCAGCAGACGCTTGCCCGCCAGCGTCTCGGGCACTTCACCTGCAATCAGGCGTTGCGCCAATCCCTCTACGATAGCAGTTTTACCAACACCAGGCTCACCAATGAGAGCTGGATTATTCTTGTTACGTCGAGAAAGAATTTGGATGACGCGCTCAATTTCTTGATGGCGACCAATGACGGGATCCAGTGTACCAGCACGAGCAGCGGCGGTCAAGTCGATGCCCATCTGGTCAATGGTAGGAGTCTTCGAGTGCTTGGCATCACGTTCATGCGATGCACCAGATTGGCTGAGTACCTGAATAGTTTGTGTGCGGACCTTCTCAAGGTTTACCCCCAGGCTTTCCAAGACACCAGCCGCGATGCCTTCGCCCTCACGCACCAACCCCAATAAGAGATGTTCTGTCCCAATATAGTGATAATTCAGGCGACGAGCTTCATCAACAGCAAGCTCAATCACCTTCTTGGCACGTGGAGTCAGACCGATCTCACCAAGGACTATGCGGTCTCCACGACCAATAATAAATTCGACGGCGCTGCGAACTTTATTGAGTTCAACACCGAGATTTGCCAGTACTTTTGCCGCAACACCTTCGCCTTCGCGTACAAGACCAAGCAGGAGATGTTCTGTCCCAATATAATTATGCTGGAAGCGCTGAGCTTCTTCCTGAGCAAGGCTTAAAACTTTCCTGGCCCGCTCTGTGAACTTGTCAAACCTATCTCTATCGTTCACCTGTTTGTCACCCCCCTTTCACAGTGGCAGAGGGTGGAACCGAGCCCTCTGTGTCGCTCAGGTAAACCGTGTGATTCATGATACAACACTCTTCATACAGCGTCAAGGATAACAACTGTAGCCTCCCGTCTGTCAATATACGCTCAATTACTTCTGACTGAGAAACAATTGACCTCTACACTGCTCTATCATCGCATATACGCAGTGGAGAGGTCGCGTGATCATCTGTTCAGGTACAACATGCCAGATAAGAATCAGCGAGGAAGTACATCGCGTGCGATATTTTTCCATCTTCTTTCGCTTTCCTCTTTAGTTCGTTCGCTCTCCTCTTGACTCGTAACAGAGTTTTGACGATGCCTCAATGCTACTTGAATAACCTGAGTGCCTTGTATCGTAAAACGACCAACACCTCCCATTTTTTAAGTGGGTGAATTGACCGCTCTATTTGTGCGCTCGTTCCTCCCAGGGAGATATTCTTCTATAACTCTTCTTATACAAAGCGCCTCCTACCCACTGCAGTGGATCTTCATCGAAAAATGCTTGTTAAGAAGAGTATATCATTTCAACTTGTGGGAAACAAGGCGTATTTAGCTAATCTTTCCGTTTGCTCCAAAGAACTACAGTCGACCTCCTACAAGCCAGTGTTCTCTATCTTCGTTTCGTCACGACGCTTCTCTGACATAAGGAACCTCCAGGCCAGCCTACATAACTAGTAGACCTGGCCAGGAGGTTCCATATCATCTATTCAGGTGCAATCGATGCAAACTTGCTATTCAGATGCCTCCGTCTCTTCTTTGGAACGCTGGCGTGCCGCTGCCCGGAAGGCTTCAGCCATAGCAGTTAGCTCCCCCTCATCACCGCCAGGCAGGCCACCTAAAAGTGAGTTCTCAGCGGAGCGATCTTGACGTTCGCGTCTATTCTCACCACGCTTGGGAGCCGAGTGCTCCTGGTGTAGCACAGTTGTTTCCAGAGAAGGTGTCGTGCCAGTCAACGATGGCACTGGTTCATGAGCAGGAATACTCTCGGTTGCTTCAGGTGCTGGTACTTCCGTAGTGACTTCTTTTACTGCATCGACTTCGTCAGCCTGACGCAGACTCAAGCCCAGACGGCGCCGCTCAGCATCGATACGTAGAATACGTAGCTGGAGTTGGGCACCTTCATGCAAGACAGCCTTGGGGTCCACTCCAGGTGTCAATTCTGAAAGGTGGATCAATCCCTCAATGCCATCTTCGATACGGGCGAAGGCTCCAAATGGAGCAATCTTCGTAACAACCCCTGTCACAACCTGACCAGGCGTATAACGCTGTTCCACGGTTGTCCATGGATCAACTTCCGCACGCTTGATCGAGAGTGCAATTTTCTTCTTGTCTTTATCGACACTCAAGACCTGCACTTCGACCTCCTGGCCAACATGTAACACCTCGCTAGGATGATTGACACGGCTCCAGGCCAACTGGCTGATATGTACCAGTCCGTCTGCGCCACCCAGGTCAACAAAAGCTCCAAAGTTAGCAAGGTTGCTGACCACACCCCGGCGTACTTCACCTGGCTTTAATTCATCGAGTAACTCTTCACGACGACGCTGGCGCCATTCCTGGACAGCCAGACGCTCGGAAAGAATCAAACGGTTACGTGCTCGATTGATCTCGATAATCTTCAGCTGAAGCTCTTTGTCCTTCATGCTTTGAAGTTTCGCTGCCGTCTCCTGGCTTTCACCACCAGATGCAACTTCTTCGCGCTTGAGGTTGAGAATTTGGGAAATCGGCACGAACCCTCGAATACCGGCCACATCTACAATCAAGCCGCCCTTGTTATAATCGATGACTTTGGCCTTGAGAAGCTCGTTGTTCTTATACTGCTCTTCCGCGATGCGCCACTGGCGTTCGGTATTGGCTCTCTTGAGAGAGAGAACGGCATGGCCCTCCAATGTTTCCGGGTGGCTGACGTACACCAAAACTTTATCATTGAGGTGCAATTCACTAAAGGAGCCATAGCCACTGGCTGGCAGTTCTTTTGTCGGGAGGACGCCCTCAGATTTGAGGCCAATATCAACCAGAATTTCGTCCTGGTCAATACGCACGATCACGCCCTCGACCACTTCGCCTCGCTTGACATTGATGGGATTGGCCGAGGCTGCCAGCAACTCTTCCATCCCTTCTAATTCATTTTGATTGAGGTCTTCCACTTCTTCGGAGTCGTTGTTCTTCTGTCCTTGTGGGTCATTTCCTTCGATCATCGTCTGTACCCGCCCGCTCTTATGATTTGCCGCTGGCTTTGTCGAAAGGTCGCCGTGCTGTTGTGCTTGCATGGGTAAAAACCCCCTTCGATCCACGGTTTTTGCCTCGTTCGCTGCTACACTCATGCCGTCATCCTAAAGGATGTGCGCCGTCGTCCCAAATTGCCTGGAACCGCCTGGTTCCACTTCGGCAAAGAGATGGACTTCACGTCAGGATCATGGGGAATGTACCATCGGACTTGGACTTGTCGGAGGAGGCTGCTTAGGCGTTAATCGTTTCGGTCTTCTGTTAAAGAATCTCTTGCTTGTTATCTCAAGATAATCATTATGACCATTGTTTGCTCTACAGAACGGTGATACGAAACGATACTCGCAGGCAGGTAAGCTACGGCACGCATACAATAAAGACCTGAACGCAAGCATACCCCCACTCGGTACTTTTAATTATACCAAATGCCGTCTGTGAATGCAAGACAATACGCAGCCTTCTAGCAGATCTCTCCGATGTTTTCCTATCTATCACATTGTATCACAATGATGCAAGTCCCTGGTTTTATGTTAAAATATCTTCATGGAAATAAACACCCTGATGGATGTTCTACAAGCGCTACGCGAACATTTAGAGCCTGTCGAGGGCGCTGCTCTGTTAGATGATGCCCTGGAAGGCCAACTTCCCCATGCACGCAAAGCGGCAGTGCTGCTGACCTTCTTCGAACAGGATGGGGAACCTTTCCTGGCTTTTATCCGCCGGGCCAGTACATTACGTTCTCATGGTGGAGAAATTGCTTTTCCCGGAGGGGGCATAGATCCAACTGACAGCTCGCCAGTCATGGCCGCTTTACGTGAGGCACAAGAGGAAATAGGATTGGACCCGGCCAGGGTAGAGGTGCTCGGTGTTCTCTCTCCTGTTTTTACAGTCGTCAGTAATTATTTAATTTTTCCTGTCGTCGCATTTTTACCACAAGGTCTGGGAGAGGTGCAGTTACAAGTAAGCGAGGTCACTGAACTTATCCTGGCGCCGCTTCGTAGCCTTGCCGATCCAACCATCGTACATACCGAAACGTGGATACGTGGAGAGACAGCACGTCTGGTCTATTTTTACGATTATGGCCCCTATCAAATCTGGGGAGCTACTGGCCGTATACTTCATCTGTTCCTGAAAGCTCTGGATATAGTAACTCCAGGCCATAGCAAGTTTGCCCATTAGTCCATTAGTCAGGGGGGGCTTGCTAATCTATGCAATTTAATTATTCTAATATGATAGAGGAAGTAAATAGCCTGTAGTCTGTATGTCGTTCCTGTAAGATGCGATTGGTCTGTAAGTTACCCATCGCGGAGAAAAGCTGTGACATTACCAACATCTGATACTCAATCTTCGGGATTCATGCAACGACGCCCACACCCGACCCCTCCAACATACTCGATCCCAGTCAGGCCTCAAGCAGGTCAGCTCCCTTTTACTCCTACTCCACCACCCACAAGGCCTGCTCCAGGAATTTTTGATAAAACAACTCACGAGCATGCTATTGATTTTGCCACTCATTCCTGGGATCTGGCAACAGGTGGCTTGAAGACGTTAACCGCAAAGCGCGAACTCCCCACACGACCTGATCGACGTAACGCCGATCAGGTACCGCAAATGCAGTCTATGTCTCGTAGCTATATTTTTGCGCTAATTACTCTCTCGTGCGTCGTACTTATGCTGATTGGTGGGGGCGTTGTGTTATTTGTCATGCTGCAACCTTAGCAGATTTGGAGTAGAGCCAGACATGCTTTCCCCCAATCTAATCTAATTATTTGCTGCTGGTATCCCATGAAGATCACGAGCATGACGGACAGCCTTGACGATGGCTCGTGCCAGCGTCGTCGCTGCCCCTGCTCCCAGCATACTTACCTGTAGTGCCGTTTTTGCAATTTCTGTTCTTGTTGTTACTAACGATCCTAATGCCAGTGCAAAGATGGTATCGCCATCAAACATGGTATGCGCTGGTCTAATGGCCTGCGCTATACCATCATGCGCCATTTGGGCAACTTTGTTCACTTCTTCCTTGGTAAGTGAGGCATCTGTTGCGACTACTGCGATGACGGTATTTCCAAACGGGTTAGTGGCAAGGAATCCCCCTCCAGGGCTACGTGTCCCCGCTATCACCTCTTGCATTTGGGGATCAATCACATCACCCAATGCATTGACGACGACGAGATCCCCCACGAGCGTGCCATCGGGTAGTTTCATACTGGCCGAGCCCAGCCCCCCTTTCATAGCAAAATGAGGGCCTGACAGTTTACCCACAGTAGCTCCCGTACCCGCACCAATGTTCCCTTGCTCGACAGGTTCATCTGTCGCCTGCTCACAGGCACGATAGCCTGCTGCGGCATCAGGACGAATGCGAGCAGAGCCGCATGTGAGATCAAAAATAGCGGCAGCTGGCACGATGGGAACTCGTGCTACTCCTGCATCAAAACCAATATTCTGCTCTTCGAGGTAACTCATCACGCCGCCAGCCGTGTCCAGCCCAAAGGCACTCCCCCCGGTAAGCACAATAGCATGCACCTGGTTGACCAGATGCATAGGGCGCAACAGGTCAGTCTCGCGGGTAGCTGGTGCGCCTCCTCGTACATCGATTCCTCCAACGGCCTGAACATCACACAGGATAACAGTGCAGCCTGTACCTGCTACCAGATCAGTATCATGCCCGACGCGAATACCAGGAATATCTGTAATGTCATCATGCATATTTTAATTCTTTCAAGTTTCTTCAGCTAGCTATCCAATCGCTCTACGCAGTCTCGCCACCGCCAGTGCAACACTTTCTTTCTTATTGAAGATTGCAGAACCGGCTACAAGCAGATTTGCTCCAGCCTGTACGACCTGGGATACAGTGCCTTCATGAATGCCACCATCAACTTCTATATCACAGTGCAGATCGCATTGAGTAATCACCTGACGAGAGTTAGTAATTTTAGGGAGCGTTTCTGGGATAAAGTCCTGTCCGCCAAAGCCTGGATTGACGGTCATGACAAGTACCATATCAAGCAATGAGAGGATATTTTCTAACATACAAACAGGAGTCGAAGGGTTGAGTGCTACGCCAGCCGCCTTACCTGTGGCCTTGATTTGTTGAATAACGCGATGCAGATGCGGACAGACCTCCTGATGGACGATAATCACATCTGCTCCCGCTCTGGCAAATATTTCGATGTATTCCTGCGGGTTGGTAATCATCAGGTGAACTTCGAGAGGGAGTTTGGTGCAGCGGCGCACAGCTTCAACAACCAGAGGGCCCATAGTGATATTGGGAACAAAGTGACCATCCATCACGTCAATCTGGATACGCTGAACTCCTGCGGCCTCTGCCTCGCGTACCTGCTCACCTAAGCGCGTAAAGTCGGCGGACAATATAGAGGGAACTAACTCGATCATACTAGTAAAACCATCCTTTATCTTCAGGCTATCTTTTGCTCAGTCTGTATGTTCACGGCCTTCTGGCAAAAGCCGTTCAGGCTATGATCGCAAACAGACCACATATCTATGAGATATTATATCTTTATGCGAGGTCTTACATTATACAGCTGTAAAGATTTAAAAAGGCGAGAACTGACGGTCAGAAACCCCTTGGGTTAAAACCCAGAGGCTTGCATCAATCCTGAAAGGGAGACTGCAAGCCGAACCTGACCAGACTCAGCTAACATGTATCGTCTGGATACAATCAGCCGTGTGTTAGCTACCTTACCAAAGAAATAGGTACGTCAGAATGCGAGGCCAGTTCTGACCTCTACGGTACACTATTAAACAGGTCTATTGGGTTAAGCCAGTGTGGTGTACGTTAAACCTTTGGATAAGTTTGTCGAGGCCAACATTACGCACAAGGGAGCAATCCTGAGTGTAGGGGTTTAGCCGTTCCCATTCAAAACGGCGCTCCTGCGGGAGCCTTTCATTCCTCCCCTGGCTAAAGCCGTAGGGCTTCCTGAAAGGACGTTTTGTGAAGGACGAGTAGGATGAGAAATCGGATCATTACAATTCCAGAGCCCGTGCGCCAGAAAGTCGCGATTTTGGGCGCAGAGGGCTTGAGGTGGTTGGGCGGCCTGGGTGACCTCATTGAGGAATTAGAGCAAGAGTGGCAGGTAATCATAGGATCGAGCCTTGAAGGTGGCTCCGAAGCTACGTCGCTCAAGCCAGAACCAGGGATGGTTCACAGGTCATCCTTAAAGTCGCCATTCCAGAAAACAATGGAAACACGGTGCTTGCAAATGAAATTAACGCTCTCACTGCCGCAGATGGGCATGGATACGTTCGACTCCTTCGCTCCGATCTCAGTCGCCGAACTCTCTTGCTAGAGTCACTAGGTATTCCGTTGAGAGATTTGGAATATTCCACCAGAGTCCAGATCGACATCATCTGCACAACCCTAAGAGAAATTTGGGTTCACATCTCGTCTGAGTCACGGCTCCCATCAGGGGCCAGTATGGCTCAGTGGCTCTCGAAATTCATCGCCGATCTTTGGGAACATCTCAACAGACCTTGTTCTCAGCAGGCACTTGATACAGCGCTCTCCTTTGCACAGATCCGTGCAAGAGCCTTCGACCCAGAAATCGCCGTTTTGGTTCACGGCGACGCTCACAATGGGAATATGCTCCAGAACCTCTCTCAGAACTCTCAGACTCAGTCTTCGTTCAAATTGATCGATCCAGATGGGCTCGTCGCCGAAGCCGAGTACGACCTTGGCATCCTCATGAGGGAGTGGATTGACGAACTGATTGCCGACCCTGTGAGACTTGGCAGTGAGAGGTGTGCCTATCTTAGCCATCTCACTGGTACAGACACGCAAGCAATCTGGCAATGGGGATTCATTCAGTGCATGTCCACTGGACTCTTACTCATGCGGGTGGGGCAGGAGTAATCTGGCATCCAGATGCTCAAGGTCGCCGAGGCGTGGGCCAGGGCATGACCGTCAGCCCTGGTCTTCTACGATCTTTCAGTGGGTTCTGTCTCTTGTGGCTTGCTCTCAGGTGTCATGAGCATTTGAATAGCCTGACGGGAATTACGAGGAACTTGTGGAATATGCTTAGTGACCTTCGTAATCTCTTCTACTGGTAACCCTGACATAATTTCGTCTTTCATCTGCTTGGCCTGACCAACACCCTTCCCTGTATTACGAGCTGCCGACTGCAAAGCTTTGGGACCAAAGAGAGCCAGACCAATCACAGCAATAATCAGAATCTCCACAAAATGCCCGCCCATAAAGCTAACTCCTTCCAGAAGAGTTATTACCATCGCATGATGCACTATATTTATTCTATTCTACCATACAAATCAGTACATCTTGCTGCTCGCTAGATCATCAAGCCTGATGTTCGATGAGACTACTCATAAGCGCCTGGAAGAGAATTACCTATTTGGGCTACTTCTCATTTCTTTTAGCAGAAGAAGAAGAAGTAACATGCTATGATGTGGGCAAATGTCATGTGTCAAAATACTAAAAGAGAGCGATTATACAGATGCAACACGTTGTATCCAGGCCAGGGCCAGATGCTAACCTTAATAACAGAGGAAATAACCGTACGCAAATTATTCTTATTGTCGCTCTAGCCCTTTTCTCCCTCTCCGGGATGACTGTTGGCTTTGCCACAGGCGCATTTACGCGCCTCAATCAAGCACAGCAGCCTATACCAAAACATACAAACACCTCTATGGCACACAGCTCACCAACATCAATACCAACGCAAACAGTCCAACCAGTAGCTCTGGGATGTCCCATAGTAAAGAATTACTCTGCTCTAGGGATTGACAACTATACACTCACAGCACAGGCAGTAGACACCTCCAATGGTTTATGCACCCAGGGCAAGCCAGGAAAGCCACTTCATAATACAGGTATCACAGGCAAAATCTGGCTTGCACATATTCCTGATAATAAAGGAAAAACCGTTACATTTCCCCATGGTACCAAGTTTACGCTAGAAGCTATCAAGCAACCGCTACCAGGAGAACTCCCAGACACACTCGTTTTCGATCCAACCATTAACCAAATTCAGACATCTAATGATCAGGGTCAAATCACATGGAGATTTACCATATCTCCTACTGTCATGAACGGTCAGTATTATATTGTTATATTCAATGACTGGGATGGCACATATGTGAACTGGAGTTGGATCCAAATTAGCGTCAAAGGCGTAGAGTAGCCATCGCTTGTAAGATACCGCGTACCAGCGTAGCAAATTTTGGACGGGCGATGTCGGCTGTCGCTAAGACCTCAGCGTGATTGACCTCTTCCGTCCCTTCTCCTGTGGCACCATTGGTAATCAAACTTAGCCCCAATACGCTCATTCCCATATGACGCGCCACTACCACTTCTGGCACAGTAGACATACCTACAGCATCTGTTCCTATCAAGCGTAAGAATCGGAGTTCTGCATCTGTTTCGTAGTGCGGTCCTGAGAGCATTGTATAGATACCCTCATGCAGTGTAATTTCTGGTTGTGCATCTACAACCGAGCGAGCCAGAATACGTAACCGGGCATCATATGCTTTGGCGAGAGGGGGAAAACGTTCCCCAAAGCGCTCATCATTGGGTCCTATGAGCGGATTTGCCCCAACCATCCCTGGAAAGTAAATATGGTCACGGATCAACATAAAATCTCCTGGACGGTACGCGGGATTAACACCACCAGCCGCATTGGTCACTATCAGGGTATGTGCCCCTAGCAGAGACATCACACGGACGGGTAATGTCAGCACATGAGAAGTATAGCCTTCATAGAAGTGAAAACGTCCTTGCATTACCACTACTGCTGTACTCTCCAGTTTGCCAAGAAAGAGGCAACCAGCATGTCCGCTGACGGTTGAACGGGCAAAGTGAGGAATCTCAGCATAGGGAATTGCCACCGCATCCTCCAACTGGCTCACCAGATCTCCCAGGCCAGAACCAAGGATCAACGCGATAGCAGGTTTGAGGGTGCTGTATGTCTGGATTGCTGTCGTAGCTTCAATGACTTGATCGTAAAGCATCATGGTTCTCTTCTCCACAGCGTATTTTTTGCTGGCTCCTATGTCAGCCTTTCTGGAAAGTGCTATAATGGACATCACATTTGTACCTTGCATCTACAACGATATATTACACTGCACGGTTACTATGATGTTATCCGTGCCAGGATAAGGAGAGTACACAGAAGATGGCTAAACTGCAAGACATGTTTACGCAGGCACGCCGAGCAAAAAATAGTAGCGGGATGGGTTTCCTGGGCAAAGGTAAGGCTGAGGCCAGGGCACATGCCGCAGCGCTTGTTGTCAAGTTCAACCAGGTGACTGTGGGAAGCGCAGAGGCTGCGCTAAAAGCCGGTGCAGATGGGTTGCTCTTTACATGGGACGGCAAAGATAGCACCTTACTGGAAACGCTGAAACAGGAGATCACTTCAGCGAAGGCGAGCAACGAGCAGGTAATCTCCGGCTTACAGATTACAGGTGGTTGGGAGAAACTGGACCATGACAGCCTCACAAACTTTAAAGATCTGGGATTACAATACATTATTCTACCATTCGATGCCCCGGCACGCCTTCTTGCTCTGGAAAATAAGGATGTAGAGAAGGTTGTGACGATTCCTATGCGTTCAGGAGATATGTATCCGCTCTTTATTCGCAACCTGACAGCATTTGATGGCATTGCGGCAGTACTGCTGGATTTTGGACTAACGGGTTCAGTTGGTTCTATGACCATTGAGGATATTCTGAATTATCGCGCTGTCCGAGAAGCAGTACGCTTCCCGGCACTCCTCAACGTAGGAAGTTCACAGAACGAGGATGACGCCTATACATTTCTGGCTCTGGGTGTTCAGGCCGTTGTACTCACGGCAAATGAAATAGAAGAGACTACACGCCAGCAGATCAAAGCACTCCGTGATGGGCTAGAAAAGGCTTACCACGAAGAGAAGGATACTTCGCCCCCCTCTCTACGCAAACTCTAGAATCACAACCTCATGAGAAGCTCTGCCCGCCACTTGCAGTGGCAATGAGTCATCCCGAATTTTTCACGGGAGATCGAAATCCCTTAACCTGTTTGAGAAGCGGGAGTGCAGAGGGCGGCCAGCCCTCTGCCGGGGTTCGGGGTGCCCCCGAAAAACTCTTTTCTTCTTTTGCTCGCCGCTTGCGGCGGAAAAAGAAGTAAAAAGAAGCTATTGGGGGCACCCCTGGGCCCCTGCAGGAAACCCTGCACCCCCGGTTTTGGGAACTTTTACAAAAGTTGGGATGACTCATGGCTGAGGGGACTGGAGAAACTTGCACATTGAACTAGCTTGTTGGAATATGGGGAACTGGTATACGTGGAAGGGTTTGCCAGTGCAGTTGACGACGTGGGATACGCCGTAATAGCCCACGTGTTGTCTGCCAGACCTGCTCTGGATTCACATTATTGCGCCAGTAGTAATAACATGCAATCTCATCTGGCTCGGTACGAAGGATTTTTGTAAAGGACGGTTCTAGCATTTGTTCACTCTGCTCGTCAAGGTTAAAATTCTGTAGCCAGAGCTGACTCCGCTTATCATTGAGACGAGCTGCCTCAACAACAGCGCGTCCCCACTCCTCCACCATCATCATATCCTCATTGAGCAACTGCCAAAAGAGGTGACTACCAATAGTATCCAGATGCGGCAATGCTGCCAGTTCATCCATCATATCGAAATTTTGGGGTAGCAGCACAAGAGAGGTTTTCGCATAAACATTTACGTGTTTAACACAGGCGAATAATGCTCCCAGGAATTCAATCATCGACCGGCGGCGGAAGTTTTGCAGATCGGTAATATCCGGACAGAGCGCTCGACATACCGAGCAAAAACAGGTAATATCCGGACCAAGAGGCTCATCAATGAGAATACCATTGATGGGGTAGGTAGAGAGAAAGTATTCGATCTCGGAGAAAAGCCAGGATCGAAATGATTCGTGATTGAAGCAAGAGATGCCATGAGAACGTCCATGACGATCCTTGATACGCGATTGCGGGTGATTAAAGGTATACCAGCTTGGCATCAGCGATGGGCCGGCAAAGAGGTTACCGTAACGTCCAAGGCTCAGGTGAACCTTTAAACCAGCATCCTGGGCTTGCTGAAAACCACGTTCCAGGTCACGGGACCAACGTTGCTCTTCTCGTTCATGGATTGCGTAAAGAATACTTCCCGCACCCACAGAGCGAATTTGCTCAAAATCATGTTTTATGATATCAGGACGATGCAACGGATGAAAATATGCAACAGTTAGATCCATATTACCTGCCAGCAACTAAGAGCAAACAGAAACACAGGAACGCGCCACGAAATATCTATTTAAGTGTACAACTCCATGAGCAGTATAGCATAGACCTCCCATCCTTACCTAAAAAAGGATTTCCTGGCTATTCACTGTAAAGGTGAAATTGCATCCACGACTTTTGGCATAAGAAAAGATGTTGAGCTTGACAAGTCCAGCTTTTCTATGCACAATGCTCCCATGAGTCACACACAGTACATACATACGACAAGCAACATGTGCTTCGTTCAGTCGTATGCAAAGATCAACCTGACACTTGACGTGTCGGGACGGCGAACAGATGGTTATCATGAGCTAGCAACGATCATGCAGACCGTCGATCTCTATGATACTATTTGCCTTACCACTACTGATGACGACTGTGTGCGCATAATCTGTACACGCCCAGAGCTAAGTAATGACGAGAATTTAGCAGTACGGGCTGTACAAGCAGTACGCCAACGACTCATGCTCACACAAGGAATCGCAATCGAATTACATAAACGCATTCCTGTAGCCGCCGGGCTAGGAGGAGGAAGTAGTAATGCCGCGGCTGTCCTGCTTGCACTACAACAATGGTGGCAACTACAATTATCTCCATCGGATATGCTCACGATAGCAACTTCGCTGGGTTCAGATGTGCCATTTTTCCTTACGGGGGGGCTGGCACTCTGCGAGGGGCGTGGTGAGCAGGTACGGCCATTGACTCCGCACTGGCCAATGTCTATGCGTTGGCTACTTCTGGTCAAGCCTGCCATTAGTGTATCGACGGCAATGGTCTTTCGTGCTCTACCCGCCAGTGATTATACCGACGGTACACATAGTCAAGCGGTTCTTACAGCATTACAAGCAAAGAGAGAGTTACAACCGGTGAACCTGCACAATGGTCTGGAACGCTGCGTACTGGAGCATTACCCAGAAGTCGCCCAGGCTAGAGAGGACATGTTCCGCGCAGGAGCACCGAACGCGCGGCTTTCGGGAAGTGGTCCTACTCTTTTTGCAACGTTTTCCGATTTAGCCAGTGCTACATGTGTGCAGCAACAACTACACGCACAGGGATACGAAGTATATCTGTCGCGTGCCATTCATCCAAACATCGAAAATGTATGTTTTTTCTAACATGGATGTAGGAGGTACGAACCATGGCTGACCTTTACTATTGCGTCAAGTGCAAGAAAAAGACAGAAATGAAAGACGCCCAGCGTATCACAATGAAGAACGGAAAACCTGCTCTCAAGGGCCAATGTTCGATCTGCGGCACTACAGTCAATGCCATACTTGGTGGCGAGAAGAAGGCTGTAGAGTAGAAGTACCGATAAGGTTTATTTCCACTCTGGACAGCTTATTCCCTCTTGATGAGTAAGCTGTCCACAAAGGAGCATGTAGTTCTTATCTCCCCCTGCGTCTACTGCATAGACAGGCAATCATCTCTTCCATTCCTCTCTCGACTTCTCTTCCTTGCTTTGCTATAATGGGGAACAAATCACACCATATCCAAATCTACTGGGATGAGGCAACTACTAACAAACGGGAGAGATTTATGAATATCTGGGACTCAGTACACCGCAGTCTGGAAAAAGCCTCACAGGAGGCGGCACGCATTGCTAAGACGCAACGGTTACGTTTCACCATTGACGCCCTGTCTCGCCAGATTAATACACACAATAGCACTCTCGTTAGCAAGGTAATGGAACTGTTTACTGCCGGTCAACTTACGCAAAGTGAACTTCTTCCTTTATGCCAGGAGTTAAACAATCTTCAGCAGCAAGTAGAGCAGGCCAACAACGAACTCAGGTTGCTCCAGAATCAGGGGCCACAATCCACTCCTGCTAATCCCTACACAGGTCCAGGTGAAACAGCACCGACAATGTACGCTCCCCCTCCACCTCCATCCGACTATCAGCAATATGAACACAACACAATAGCGGCTCCCCCACCACCACCTCCTCCTCCAGGAGGAGAACCCTTGACAACAAGCGCGATTGAGACGGTGGCGATGGACACTGAATACCCCCTTACTGCCTTCTCCCATTGAGGAACAACCATCTTGCCCAAACTGTCAGACCAAACTTATCACAGGCAACGCTTTTTGCCATAACTGCGGTACGTTTGTACAGAATAGTGCAACCGCGCATCTACCGACAATGCGAGGAAGTACACAGGAAGCATTCTCTCAGGTAAATCAGGAAACAATACGTAGCAATCTTCCTTCGTCCACTCCTAATCAGCAAATCGAACGAGATGGAGGACACTAAAACTGCGTCAGCATATCATTACAGCATTATGTACTTTATTGCGTCTACCTTTTGCATGCTTCGATATAATCCGAAGCCCTTTTGTGCGTCGTGCTCGCCAGCACCCACGCTCTATTGTTGTCATAAAGCCGTGCTGCCTCGGCGACTTACTTATGACAACTCCCTTATTAGAGGCCATTCGCCACAACTATCCGGAAGCCAGCATTACTTATGTTGCAGGAGCATGGTCTAAAGTCATTGCAGAGCACCAACCAACCGTTAGCACAGTCATCGACTGTGGCTCAGTTGGCATCCCAGGACGCTATCACTTGAGCGAGTATTTCAAGTTAGCAAAACGCTTACGCCAATATCATTTTGATCTGGCCTTTGTTCTTGATCGCTCGCCAATGCTCACACTCTTACCCTGGTTAGCAGGGGTACCGCGTCGTGTTGGACCTGATAGTCTGGGACGCGGCTTCTCACTGACGGATAGGGTAACTGTCTCGGCCTCACCTACCGAACTCCAACATCAGGCAGAAATTTATCTCGACCTTGCTCGCACTTTACACCTTACGATTGACCACCCACGTATGAGCTTTGTACCAACCAGACAGGAACGACAAACCGTCTTGCGTTCGACACGCCATCAGGTTGCCGTATTTACAGGTGGAGGTAGCAATCCTGGCATGGACCTGACGGCCAAACGTTGGCCTCTAGCCAGCTACAAAGAGCTTGTCCGCAAACTTGTTCATGATCTGGATGTCCAGGTCCTACTCATTGGCGGACCAGATGATGCATCTCTCACACAATTGCTTCAGGAGGGACTCGATGTACCAGATGGTACAGTAATCGATCTGGCAGGAAAAATCAGCCTGGGAGAACTGGCAGCACAACTCGAAGTTTGCTCACTTTTCATTGGCAATGATAGTAGCCCGATGCATCTGGCGGCTGCGGTTGGCACACCTGTCATCGCTATTTTTGGTCCCACCAGCCCACAGGAGTACGGCCCCTACCCACCAGATGATCCTAAACATATTGCTATCTGGCATCATCCAACGGGCCAACCTTGCTTCTTTCTGGGTAAAATGCAGACCTGTAGCAACTGCACTTGCATGCAATCCGTCACACTCGATGACGTGTGGAAAGCAGTCCAGCAGCTTATACCCAACCCACAAGGAAAAGAGGTCGCTCCGTGAAACAGCTTCTCCGCACAGTGGTTCTCCTGCTGGTACGCATCCTTGGCACGCCAGGAGCATTTGCCGCCACACGTCAGGCTCGTACAGGAGTAAAGCAAACGCCCCGCATCTTGCTCATCCGACCGGATCATCTTGGCGATCTGGATCATTACAACACCTGTGTTGCAAGCATTGAAAACACACGCACCGGATGCTCATATCACGATGATGGTCGGGCCATGGTCAAGCGAAGTGGTCGCACGTCATCCAGCTATTGACCGTCTCATTAGCTGTCCTTTCCCTGGTTTCCAAAGAGCCGCTCAAAAACCATTAGCACCCTATACGCTCTTGTTCCGTACAGCTCAACAACTACAACGGGGTGAATATGATCTTGCTATCAACCTGCGTCCAGATTTCTGGTGGGGAGCCGCTCTACTCTATCTTGCACGCATTCCACATCGTATAGGCTACGCAATTCAGCCAGAAACGCCCTTTCTCACACAGGCCCTACCATTCCCATCTGCTGAGCACTCAACCATCTCCAGCCTTCGTCTCAGCAGCGTCGGACTACAAGCGCTTGGCTACCCGGCACTCGAAGAACCATACGCTCCCGAACGTTACCCTCTTCGCTTCACACCAACAGCCGAAGAACACAAGTGGGTTGCGAATTGTCTACAGGCTGCGAACATTGCTACCGATACACCTCTCGTTGTCATTCATCCTGGCACAGGTGCCACCGTCAAGCTATGGCGGTCAGAGGCATGGTCGCATATCGCTAATACACTCACACAATCGTCGCTCTTCTCTACATCACCCCATATTGTTCTGACAGGAGGAAAGCACGAGCGTCCTCTACTAGAAGAAATTGCGCAAGGCATGAAATCATCGCCATTGCTAGTGACAGACGCCACTGTAGGTCAGTTAGCTGCATTATTGGGACGAGCACGCCTCGTACTTGGCGTCGATAATGGCCCCCTCCATCTTGCCGTTGCTCAGGATACCCCAACCATCCAAATTTTTGGCCCAACGGATACTCCGGATCTTCGGTCCCTGGGGCACACCCGAAAAGCATAGGTGATTATCTCAACACAAAAATGTGCCACCTGTCCAGCTATCCCTTGTGGAAGACTAGATTTCGCAGCGGAAGAGTTAGCGCAGCACCCATGTGTACGCGTTATCACAGAACAGCAGGTAGAGCGTATGATTGAATACCTCATGGGTCAACAAATTTCGATGCTCAGGGAATAATTACTTCCTATCGCAAGGCCTGCCGGTTTCTCGTAAGAATTTGTAACTATTCAGGTACCCTCGCAGGTGGCGAGGGTACCTGAATAGTTACAAGAATTTTAAAAAAAGCTTACTTCGCCATTTGTTTTCTGTCTACTGAAAGGTACCCCTTTTCCAGATTCCTCAGTGTCTACGACACGTCCCAAGGAGGTGAGAAGATCTGAAGGGTCATGCCGATCTATCCCTTTATGATTTCTTTAACAATGAAAGTGATAGCTAAGAATGAGAGAGAAATGGTAATTTTTCACAGTATTATTCTGTAATTTATGTGATAATATTTTTACACACTGATAACAAATATAATATAGCCATTAGTGAGAATATTCTTTCTGAAAAAGGTTGAAACACATTTATTAATAGCCATAGCTCTTCATAAGAGAAAGGACTTTCACAATGAGCACGCTATACAACGTTTATCGACGTGTGTTCACAACAATGTTTCCCCTCTTTGTCAGTGGCGCGCTACTGGTTCTCTTAGCAGCTTGCGTACCACAAAGAGTGGGGTAACAATACAACAACGCTTAGCACCAGCATTGTAGCAGCGACAGTGGCGACGAAACCGATGCCACCGACACAGACAAGCTGTCCAACGACCGGACAGGGACGTCCGGCAGCGACAGCACCGCTGGCACCCAGCAACCATCAGATGCTTGTCTATGTCGATGCATCATCGTCGTCATGGTCTCTGAAAAGCTATGATGTCTCAACGGGGCAAACGAAAACATTGACAAGCGTTTCCGGCACGGCTCAGGTAGCTCTGTTGGACGCCCAGGTTTCGACAGATGGGCAATATAATCCTGTTCCTCTCTGGCAGGAAACTTCAGATGATTTGTAAGGATGGTCAGGGGTTACAGACGCTTTACTGCTATCCGCAGACCATGGGCATTCCGGATAAGCTGACGAACCTGCTCTGGTCGCCTAATCAGCAACTCGCAGTTTTTGAAGAGCCTCCTAAGTATGGCGGGCCTGCTGGTCCAACTGTGCGTTTGCTCAACCTGAGCAACGGTAACGTGCAAACCATTGCACAGTCCGACGAACACGTTGCCATCCAACTCGATGCATGGATTGGCAACACGCAAGTTTACTACACCATCTTCGCTCCGCCAATGGCGACACTCTACAATAACGTTTATGCGCTGAATGTGACTGCGCCTGCTGGCAAGAATAGTACGGAGATTGCGCCCATTACAGGCAATCTCTGGGACATGGATCTGACGCCAGATAACAGGACGCTCATTCTCAGTCAGTGCGGTGATGTGGCCTCTTATGTTGGGCAACTAAATCAGCCGATGTCACCAAGCCTCATTACAGCGCAAGCTGCACACGGCGGCACGCTCCGTCTCATTTACGGGAGCCATGTCCACTCCGTCATACAGACGCGCCTTTCAAATCAGGCACTGCTCTTTGTGATTGAAGACTCTACCTACATGGTAGGTCCACAGGACGGCCTCTGGAAGATGAATTTTGACGGTACAGGTCTCACGCGACTGCTTAGCGGTCATATAGTTCTGGCAAACACACGTACGACGTGGGCAAATGTTTCGCACGATGGCAAGTTCTATGTTGCCGTCAATAACATAGGACAGGGATCTGTGATCTCAACTGAGGAGGCCTATATTGGCCCACTCAACGGCGGTACCCCTAAACGCTTTATTGCGACGAACGATATCATTGCTATTGCGGGCTGGACGAGATAGTAAGGGCATGATAAGGAAACTGTTTGTTTGGGCATCTGCCAGATTTGCAGATGCCCAAAATGTTGAGATATTCAAACCACATTAGACTTGCAACCTTTCTACACAGTACCTATAATGCAGAGAGAAAACTTATCTTTTATGACTATAGGAATAAAAATGGCACATATACAACAACCCGATAATAGAGATGACGATGGCTACCCACAACGTCCGAACTCGCGACGCAAGTTCCGTAACATCGGTGTACATGTCAGTAAGCGTATTCTGCTCACAACTATCTACATTCTCATGAGCATTATTGGGACTATCCTCCAACCAGGCAAAGCTGGTAAGCGATACCCAGCGCTGACACCACAGAGCTTTCATCCCAGGCGTATACTTGTGATTCGTCTGGACCTGATCGGCGATCTTGTGCTCTCGCTTACGGTGGTACGCTTGCTCAAACGTACGTATCCCGAAGCAGAGATTGATCTGCTCGCGATACCATCCAGCGCAAAAGTGGTTGCGCAAGATCCGGATCTGACCGAGGTCATCAGCTACGACCCAAATATCTGGCGTCGTCCTCAGGCGCTCTTGCGCTCTCAGAACTGGCGTGAGGCTCAGGCATTGCGGCAACGCCTGCACGCACGGCACTATGATCTTGCCGTTAGCGTGTTTGGATCATGGGCCGGGATACTGGCTGTCCTCAGTGGAGCAAAAAGACGCGTTGGGTTTGGTCTGGAGAGCTATCCAGGTTTTATGACTGATAGCGTAGCTGGACAACATTGGGACCTACGTGATCACAAGCATGAGGTTGATTATTGCCTGGAATTAGCCCATGCGGCTGGGGCGACCATCGAGCCTGACGACCGCATCCCACAACTTCACGTCAGTCTCCAGGCACGCCTGGAAGTTGAGCAGTTGCTTCTGCAAGAAGGTGTAGACCTCGACAAACCACTTATTGCCTGTCATGTCAGTTCAAACAATGGACAATCTAAACGCTGGCCTACGCCATACTGGGCAACACTGATCGACCGCATCATAAAAGAGGATGGCTTCAACGTCGTCTTGACAGGTGCGCCCAATGATTTACCCCTTATTCAAGAGGTGATCCGGCGCACACATGGGCGGCCAATCAACATGGCTGGCAAAACTACTCTGACACAGCTTGCAGCCCTCTTACAACGCGCTGATCTGCTTATCACAGGTGATAGTGGTCCTATGCATATTGCCGCAGCCGTTGGTATGCCACTTATTGCTATTCATGGTCCCACCGATCCAGCATTAAGCGGCCCTATCAGCCCTAAGGCAACCGTTTTACGTAACGACATCTGGTGTAGTCCGTGCTACAATGCAGCGGGACCCGCTGATTGTCGTTTTTACACGACACAATGCATGAAAAACATTACACCTGATCAGGTTTTCGCCACTATACACGAGAAATTAAAAGATAACACTGCTATTTCGACAAAACAAGAGGCGTGTGAATGAGTAAAATACTACTCGATCTCTCAGCTCCAACTCTGCCAGCAGCGATAGGTGCCAATTTTTCCGAAGAGATGGCGAGCCTTGCGCGTGGCTTGCCGGGTGGAGAACTGCATGAAGATCTCGAAATACAGCGATTTTACACAGGTCGCTCAGGTTTCAACGGTATCTTACATACATCGCTGGCACGCAATGATAAAGCCTATGTAGACGCAAAAATTGAGGAAACACTCGACTATTTCAAAGCGCATAACGTACAAATTGGATGGCCTGTATGGCTATCTACGCAGCCAACTGACCTGGGAACATATTTACTGGCACATGGCCTGACCCGCCGCAACGACCATGTACAGATGGTGCTGGATATGTTCGCCATAAACGAGGCAACGCCCACCGTCGAAGGTCTCACAATCAAAGAAATTACCGATCAAGAGACATTGCAATTATGGCGTTCAATTACCATTCGCGGGTTCGATATTACTGAAGAGATGGGACAGATTTACTATGAGGCCTACAAGAATTGTGGGCTTCGGATACGGTTACCCCTGGCATCATTATCTTGGCTGGCTAAACGGCGAACCAGTAGGTACTGCTTCGCTTCTCTTGCATGCAGGTCTGGCAGGCGTCTATGGTATTGCGACCATACCCGAAGCAAGACGACAGGGGGTAGGAACAATACTGACGCTTCATGTGATACATCAGGCTCGCGCTCTTGGCTACCGAATAGCGATCCTCTCCCCTTCTGAGATGGGCATGGGCATCTATCGACGCATCGGTTTTCAGGAGCACGGTAAAACACCTTTTTATTTGTGGTCTCCTAGCTAATTTTTATTGATATACGAGATAAAACATGAGTACACAACAAATAACACTCCCACCCAATGCCCACATCCTTGTAGTCAAGCTAGCTGGCATTGGCGACTTACTGATTGCTACTCCAGCATTGCAGGCTCTACGAGAGAGCTACCCACAGGCACGTATTGACCTGCTGGTAACACCGGATTCGGCTGGTCTCCTCAATGGCTGGGACGTTATCAATAACATTATTGTTCTGGACAAATATCTGTTTGATTATCCACAGCAAATGGTTATGCACCCCGCCAGACTCTTACGCCTGACCTCACTGTGGAACTCTTTGCGTGATGGTCACTACGACGCAGTACTCCTATTCCACCACCTTACACTTCCCTTTGGTCGCCTCAAACACCAGATGTTGATGCGAGCTACGGGAGCAAAATGGCGTGTCGGGCTAGATAATGGTCATGGCTGGTTTCTCAACGTGCGCGTGAAAGATGAAGGCTTTGGCGCGATGCACGAAGCCGAATATAATATGGCAGTGGCTCAAGCTGTTGGTGCGACTATAGGAAATCCACAACTGGTGGTGCCTCTCAGTGAGGAAGAACGTAGCAAAGCCCATCAGTTAGTTTATGGCGATGAGTTGCCCGCCAATGTTCAACATCCCATCATTGCCATTCATCCGGGCAGTGGTGGGTACAGTATAGCACGACGCTGGGCACCAGAACGCTTTGCAGAACTGGCTGACACACTCTTTCATGATTTCGGTGGACAATTGTTGCTGGTGGGTGGTCCGGAAGAAGCAGAACTCCATCAACAGATTATAGGCATGATGCAGTCTACAATGCCTGTACGCAGTCTGGCCGGCAAAGGAAGCATCAAGGTTGCAGCGGCAGTTTTAGCACTGGTTGATCTCTTTGTTGGCAATGACTCCGCTCTTATGCATCTGGCTGTGGCTGTAGGCACGCCTACGGTTGCCATCTTCGGTCTGACGAATCATAAGGCCTGGGGACCCTACACAGGGACTACAGCGAAAAAACGGGCCATTGTGGTACGCCTCGACCTGCCCTGTATGCCCTGTTTCTACCGTGGTCATCAGCTTGGTACACCAGAAGGATGTGCAACGCGTGACTGTCTGACAACCCTGGGCGTTGACCCTGTGGCAGTAGCAGCCCGCAAGTTATTGCGGCAGGCGGGAATACAGAAACACACGGAAGAAGCGAAAAAAGGAGAGTGAAGAGACAATCAGAGATCGCTATGCCTGCGTAATCTCACTAGCCACCGCAGGCGTAGCATTGATGACTCTCTTTACAGGGCGAGAGAAATTACCGATCTCCACATCAGGGATTTCCCGTTTGAGCATCTCAATCATCGCACGCATACCCAACGCATTACCCATCGTGTCTAAAGCAGGCATACGTGGTAAGAATATTTCGGGGTCAATATTGAGGTTGCGCAACTGAATGAGTTTTAACCCTGTCTCTCTCACAAAGAACAACAGGGCTTCGACTTCGCGTTCACGATCAATTAAACCAGGGAAGCATAGCAAGTTGATTGAGCTATAGAGTCCTGCATCACATGCTCTCTTCAAGGATTCTTTGACATCCTCGAAGCTATATCCGATAGGGCGATAGTAGGCAGTATATGTCTCAGGATGTCCAGAGATGGTACTGGCACGAATTGTGTCTAATCCCGCATCGTAGAGGCGTTGTAACCAGCGGGGATTACTGGCATTGGAATTGATATTGATGACGCCCTTAGCGGTACGTGCCCGGATAGCTCGGATAGCTTGCTCTATTCTCCTCCACTGTAATAGGGGCTCACCTTCACACCCTTGTCCGAAACTGACAATCGCATCTTCTGCTTTTTCCAGATGCGGTAGCGCAACCTCAACGATCTCATCAACGGAGGGAATAAAGGTGAGACGATCCTGTGGTGAGATCAGTCCCTCCTCTTCTTGCTTCGAGATACAGCCAATACAACGCGAATTACAGCCTGGAGAGACCGCTATCGCCATCTCCCAACGCTCGAAGAAGAGATTACTTGCTGTCGGACAGGAGTAGTCAAGCGCACAATGGGCATGCTGTGCCACAATGCGGTTATCGGGATAGGCAGCTTGTTTCGTCTGCACCAAACGTTCCAGCATAGATCTATTGAAGGCACGAGGATGCCACTTACGGGGATTGTCTGTCTTTAAGGCTGCAACATAAAACCGTCCATTGAGGCCAGCAACAGCGCTATAACCAAAGAACGGCAGTGGTTCAGTATCCGGTACCTTTTCATAGGCAGGTAGCAAGGTACGCGTATAGCCAATAGGAAGCAAAGCCGCAACCGCCCAGCCGCGTGACTTCGCTAACACCTGTCGTTCACCATTGCGCTTGCGTCCAACAGCTAAACGATCAGGCATCATGGAAAGTGTGACACCATCAGGTAGGGGTATCAGGTCGGATGCCTCTAATGAGTGATCATCAAAGGCAAGTGCTTGCAAACGCGGTTCTTCGCGTATCTCCCCCTCTGGGGTACAGTAGATCAGATATGGAATTGCCATTGTTGTCCTTCGATCTGGGCACACACTTTAATGCATGGGCGGTGGTGTAGCCGGAACGCGTGGATTGGTAGGATGTTCCTCAGTATATTCCTCATCGAAGAATCTTGGAAATCCGCCTGTTATCCCTGCCTGCGTCTGGACCGAGATACGTTGTTCCAGGGCGTGTGTATCCTCATATACAAAACTCAGTAAAATATGGTCACCGCGCATACTCTGGCAAACATGACGAATGCGTGGATGCTCCCCCTCCATCCAGGCATTGACGATTGCCTCTAGCGCGGACAGACTGTCACCACACTGAGCACTATCAAAGCCTTTAAACCTATACACCATCTTATCCTTTCAATCAAGTTGTGAAATGATGACACTACACCCACATGCCTCCGAATACCTTCCGCAATGATCGATGGCTATTGTACCATTCTACCGTCCAATTTACCAGATCAGTTAAAGAGCATAAGCAAATATTAAAAAATTCCCCTGATCCTGGAATACGATTTTGTGCCAGGGATATCACTCGACCTGTACACCCAGGCGGTGCAAATCAGCAAAGAAATGTGGATAGCTCTTAGCGATATGTTCACACCCGGTAAGCGTCAAACCACGCTTGCTGCGCAGGCCAATAATGGATAGAGCCATCAGTAACCGATGATCACTATGCCCATCAACAACAACGCCACCTTCGACACCTTGAGGGCGTCCTTGCACAATGATAGCATCTTGCCTGGGTAAAACCGCACAACCGGCACGTCGTAACTCGGCACACAGATCATCAATCCGATCAGATTCTTTGTAATGCAAGCTCTCGATATTGTAAAAGATGCTTTCACCTTCCGCAAAACAGGCAGCCGCTACCAGCACAGGGATACAGTCTATGATACGATCACCATCGAGTTCAATACCATGCAAACGACGTCCTCCCCGTAGAAGAACCGTGTCACCCTCAACATGCAGATCAGCACCCATCGCTCGAAATGCTGCCAACAATTCCTCTCCAATCTCTTCCCCTGGTCGCAAGCGAGATAGACGCAGTTCACTGCCTGGATCATTGGATGCGGCACAAGCTGCCAGTAACGCTGCAGCAGAGGGATAATCGCCAGGAACCACATATTCGCGCGGTTGATAGTGTTGCCCGGCGAGCAATAGAAAAATGGCGTAACGCTCTCATCATATTCAACAACAATTCCAGCCTCTTGCAAAACATCAAGGGTTGTCCGGACTAGTGGCTGCGATTTCAACCCATCAACTACCACTATCTCCAGTTTTTCTTCCAGCAATGGTGCTAGAAAGAGCAGTGAACTTATATACTGTGAACTGCGTGCACCAGAAATTGTGACACGCCCACCATGCAAATTTCCACCCCGCAGCGTAATAGGAAGACACCCTTCTGAACCTGTCCCCTGGCAAGTAGCCCCCAGCATAGTAAGTGCCTCCAACAACTCCCGATTGGGACGCTTCCCCAGGGATTGTGGATGATCGGTAATAAACGTTACTTCTGATAAGAAAGCTCCCAGGCCAAGCAGAAAACGCAGAACGGCCCCCGCATTTCCAACATTAATAGTGAGCGGTCCCATGCTCCGGGGACGTCCAACACCCTTTACGCGCAGAATACGCCTTTGCTCATCTTCCCAGAAACATTCTGCACCAAGTGCCTGACACCCACGAAGTAGCACATCACTATCATCACTTTCTGCCAGAAAGGATATTCGGCTCACGCCCTCAGCTAAAATAGCTGCTAACAAATAGCGCAACGTGTAATACTTGGAAGATGGTACTTCGGGCTTTCCATACAACATATTTGATGGAGCAATGTAGAGCCTTTGTGGTAATGATAAAGGGGCTGAGATGGTTCTTCTTGCATTTTATCTCTTCTCATTATTTCTTCTTTGAACGATACTTGGGTTATTTTCGGTATCACCTTTGCAAAGATCGATATTGTCATCAAAGCTTTATCCACTTATGTGATCCAACGCCTGGTAATCAATAGGGTACTATAAGCGGATGATATGCTTTAGGGATAGTCATATTTTAGAGTTCAGTTGATTGAACAACTTAGATGCGATATCATAAGGATTGTACATCTTCTTCCTGCTGGCAATGGGCTTGCATGTTCTGACAATACAGAGGAAGATCGTACACTAATTATACCATGACCGTTTGTTTTTGGTACCCTTGACAAACCTATCTGAACTACCGCTTCTCATTAATTCTGTTTCTAAGGAGGAGGCTTCAAAGCAAGCTTAAATAGCAGCTATTTGAGTCAAAGGCCTATAAGCAGGTAAACGTAACTCAAGAGGAGGGTTTGTGTACACAATTAGTTTAGCAGATATAATGCAGACATTACAAATATTTCGACAAAGTGGGCGACTGCAAACAGAACTGCCTGATGTGCGTGGTCTGAAAGGACAGTTCCAGGCTGAACTTATTATCGCTGCCGGAAAAATAATTTCCTGTTCTATCACAAACAGATCTGGACAGATTATCATTGGCAATGATGAGGCAGTACTCCTGTTATATAACCTGGGAGAGCTGAATTGGACATTGACCTTACAAGCAGAAACCGCTCCCACAAACCCACCCAACATTCAAAATACTGCATCTCTACCTAGACTTCGTCCACTCATTCCCCGCCGCATTGCACTGCCAAGACAGGGACAGGTCAACACCTGGCCACGAAAACATAGGGCTGTTTTTGCGTTGATTGATGGGCAAAAAAATATTGAACAAATTGCCGCAGTTTTATCGCTCTCTCGCAAGAATGTAGAGGAGATACTAAGAGATTTACAATCTATACAAGTTATTACTTTGGAATAAAGGACACGCAAGGAATACAATGGATTACATAACACGATGTAGCAGACAAACGAGCACCTCTTGTCGATGCGCATAATGGAGCAAAAGAGCGACATCAGGATGATAGGCAGCCACATATTGCGCTGACGGTGCCCCCCGATGTCTGCAATAATGCTATTTTCTAATACATCTCCGACCTGACTTTACTACCATCACCAACAGAGAAACTAGCTGAAAAGCTATGGAGAACAAAGACCTATTTACGCTGTTCGGTACTTTTCTACTACTATCACATCAATATACAGGAATTTATTGATTTTGTATGGTATGCTCTCGTCAGTGTCAAGTGAGGAGATGCAATTCCTGTATGTCCTAAGCTTATTTTTCACAAGATACGTCTTGAGAGCACATTCGGGCGGCTAAAAAATCGTTTGACACCGTTGATTGTATGGAGTGCGTAGTCACCCCTAAGTAAATTCACATGTGTAAGGAGATCGTTCTGATGGCAAAGCAACCAGTTCGCTATTTCGGTGGCGCAAAGACTCTCTGGCTCGCAGTCGCATTGTTTACACTCCTCGTGTTCGCGTTGGGAGCCTGTGGTGGTCCAGCTCAGAGTGTTACGGTACAGGAAACCAAGGCAGCAGGAAGCGCTGACGTTTACACATGCAACCCTGCAACCATTACCATTAATAAGGGAGATACGGTCCAGTTTACCAACAATACTGACGAGATCCAGGATTTTGATCAGGGCGATGCTGTAAAAGCTGGCGTCGATTTCAAAATGGATATCAACGGAATGACGACTGCCACCTTCAACACATCTGGAACCTTTACAGTTAAGAGCGAAAAAGGGGCTTCGATCACTGTCACAGTCAACTAATAGCCACATGAACCTCGGTTCCATTTTGATGGGACTCTAGATACCAAAAAAAGACTCAAGGCGTTGCTTGTGAAAGCAACACCTTGAGTCTTTTTTTCAGATTTGAAGATGGTCTGCCCCGATATCTTTTATCCACTTGCTTTAACTATCCACAAGTTCTATGTACGTGCATATCACATTGACATGCACTGATATAAAATATATACTCTTTTTAAGAAAACTAAGCAGTTCATGTGGTATGTACCATGTAATTCGCTGAAAATGGGGGAACAGTACCACTGACAGAATGCCCTCCGTCAAGACAACAGAGCCAGGTGAACAACACAAATCACAGAAGCAACACACTTACGGTTTAGATCGATATCGTCCATTAAGTAGAACATAAGATATAGAGGCATTGGGATGCAAACACTGTCAGTAGATCAGCTTGTCGGACAAAATACGGGGAAATATCGTATAGAGCGCATGCTCGGACGTGGTCAGCTCAATACGGTCTATCTAGCACGTGATCTTGTACAGCAAAACACTGTAGCACTGACCACGTTCGTCATCCCTGAACGATTTTCGGCAGAGGCACATCATCGTTTTATCCAGCGCTTTCACAAAGAGGCTGCCACCCTCGCAAAGCTTGACCACCCACATGTTCTGCCAATCTATGAAGCTGGCGAGCTAGATGGCAATCCCTATCTTGTGACTCCCTATATGACAAATGGCTCTCTAGCCGATCTCTTGAAACGAGAGGGGCGATGTTCTCCTGAGTCTGTCTTAGAAATTCTAGAACAGGTCGTAGCAGGATTAGAGTATGCTCACAGCAAGGGTGTCCTCCATGCAACGTTAAGACCTTCCAATATCCTGTTGGGCGATCAACAGACATGGCTTGTTGCTGGTTTTGGTCTGATGCGTCTACTACAAATGCGTGGTATCATGCAAGATAATCGCCCTTATGCGCACCTTATGAGTATTGCTGACACTCTTCTGGTTGCACCTGAACATGTGGCACCTGAAATTGTCCAGGGTCAGGAGATAGATGTTCGTTCAGATGTCTATGCAGTGGGAAGCATCCTGTTCGAATTGCTTAGTGGCAAACCTCCATTTACGGGGACCAATCCCCTCGATGTCATCAAACAGCATGTGGAGAAGCCTGTTCCCTCACTGCGTGCGCTGTGTCCTGATATCCCAATTGCATTAGTATCCGTAGTGAATCAGGCACTTGAGCGTAACCTTGCCCGACGTTTTCAGCATGTCGGCGAGATTGTAGAGGCCTTTACACAGGTCTATGGTGGACCTGCTAATAACACTCAACGCAAAGTATTATCTCCCTCGACCACATCCAGACGTGACGAGAAAAAGATATCCCAGACACCATCCACTCCTGCATATCCAATTATAAAAGTCGCAGAGAGCGCTTCTGAGGCAGTCCGATGGCCACAGCCATCCGCTCCTCTCCAAGAACTACCACGCACGCAGTCATCCAGACCGATGTCTGTACCTCCAGTAGCAAACGTTGCCAGAAGCACCACTTCTGAGGCTCCCTGGTGGTTAAATGCATCCTCTCCTCGTCAGGAACTACCACGTGTGCAAGCACCTGGAACTGAACCACTAAGGAGAGGAACCACTCCTGCCAGTCAACGCCCTGGATCAAACCGACGGTCTCAGTCTTCCACAAAGACTAATCGCCGTATGAGTCGCCGGCAGGTTGTTACGTTGATTGCCGCCGGTAGTGTCGTTGCAGCAGGAGCCGTCGTTGCGATTAATCTGACACATGTCTTCCAACAGGGAACACTCAATACGGCAGTCATTCCCACTAACTCAGCCGTAAGCTTTACAAACCATGCGGGTAACGCCAGTCTGCTAGTACACCTGTCTAATGGGAATTTTGTAGCCTATGACAAGGCCTGTACACATAGCGGTGTCTATCTCAATTATAACCCTGCAACACAGAAGTTTGTCTGTCCAGCACATGGTGCGATCTTTGATCCCGCCCATGGGGGAGCGGTGCTTCGGGAACCAACTGGGGGACAAAATACAAAACCTCTACCCAAAGTCGCCATACGCATCGATGGAAATGGGAATATCACAGCTGTTTAGTTGGTGTACGGTTTGTTCGTAACTACAGATCTCTCCCCGTTGCGAGAGACTCCTTATATGTCATCAGTGTTCGATCGAGCATGCTTTAAGCCTCTTCATAAGGAGTCTCTTTCATTGAAGTTTAGACTATAGGGAACTATCTGAACCAGCCGAAACTTGTTCAGGGAACAAAAACCGATGAAATTGAAGCAACGATCCTGTTCATCCGCTGGCCTTGAGAGGCACTTTGGGCGGCTTACGCACCACAGGAAAGCGGACAGCAGGCTGAGGTCGAAACCCTTTGGCCCGTCCAGGTGATTTTCCACGTGGTTGGCACGGACGAGCCGGTGTTCGAAGCTGCGACAAAATCGTAGGCATCACCCGACGCACCTGTTGTGGAGTTACAGGACGATTGTTCTGCTCCCATGGCTGACGTAACACTTGTCCAAGCTCACGTGCCAGATACAACTGATTAAACACCAGGGCAACCAGCCAACTCCACAGCTCAAATTGTGCAGGGGTGCGTACATGAACACGCGTCCAGAGCAGATATTGCTTGAGAAACCGATAGCCATGCTCTTGCGAGAAGCGTGGACGATAGTGCTGAGCAATCTGCGACAAAGGGATCACCTCATCGAGCATCACAAACCAACCACACGGGATCCCGTTTCGGCTTTTGCTGCTTCTCGCTGACGCTGATCACACTGAGGTTCAGGTCACGGTCCTGCTGGAAATGCAGATGGTTCCATCGGCTGGTGCGTGTATTCCTGCCTGTCCGATCTTGCTCACTGCAAACTTCTTTAGCCTCTGCATGGGTCTCGGGGCGTTTGCCCTGAAACAGAGGACCATCTTTCGGCTTGCGTCCACGCGGGTGGGATGCGTACTGGAACACGATAGAGCTTCCGATTGCTTTTGAGCCGGACCAACACGCTATAGCCCAGTTCATGGCACGCACGCAAGAACTCAGGAGTCCCATACCACCGATCCGCCAAAATGATGACCTGCCTCTTTCCAAAGAGCGGCTTGAGTGCTTGCAGTTGAGCAATCGCAACTCCTATCGCGGTCTGTTCGCTCGTGATCCGTTGTTGATCCAGGATCGGTGTCCAACTGCTCGGCTGTTCTGGTATCAGCACCACGGTCGAAAAGGTCCAACCGACACTGATCGGCTTGTCAACCAGCGGCAGATTCGACAGATGAATGATTGTCCGATCTGCGCTGGTTCGAGCGCTGGGACGAGCCAGATGACTCCCATCGACCGCAATCCAGATGGGAGCCGTATCTGTCCGCTCGGCAAGCAAGATATTGACCCAGATGGCTCGCAGTTGTTCGACATTGATCCGTCCATCTCCAGAGCTTCATACACGCTGGGCCACTGGCGTTCAAAGAAGGGCGACAGCGACAATTCTGGAACGACTGTGCCTGGCTTTCGCACAACAAGGCATCCCCCAAATTGAACAGGGCATCAGCTCCCCGCTCAAAACTGGCATATAGCTGCTGACGTACTTGCTTCAATATGGTATAGTTCACGGCGTAAGAGTCCTTTGTTTCTTTGTTTTGATTGCAAAGAACTTTACGTCATCAGGCGGCTTTTGGCAAGCCAGAGCTGCCTTTTGTTTTCACTCAGACTACCGACGTTTCACCCAAGCGAGTGTCAGTGCGAAACGTCGGTAGTCTAAACTTCAATCTTTCTGAAAGCATCCACAAACCACCCCTGCCCATGCAATAATTGACGTGAAGATTGATCGTATTGTGAGAACATTTACATGTAATGTGACGGTTTTGTAATATGCATCGCATATAAATATATCAGTCATATATATGCAAATTGCATATATATGACTGAGCAAAGTTATCGTAAACCAGATCGGGAATCCCGAACAGTTTTCTCGATATTTCCCATACAGGTATATGAAAGAATGGAGAGAGGGGAGATCAGACATGTTGCCAACAAAACAAGTGGAACAAGAGCAGATGTACTACAAAAAGAATGTGTTGTACCTAAAAGTTGCTCGGCGTCCTTCTGCTCAGAGAAATGTGGCAGCGTACACCGCATTCATGCGTCTACATGCACTTTTGCAAGAACACATCCGCTTTCAGGGAGAAATCACTTCACAGGATCTATCAGCTCTGGAGTTTCTTGCAGAGGCAGTGTAATGAGAAAAAATCTTCCTGAAAGAAAATATGCTTCCAGGAAGATTTCTTCTGATCGCTGCTCTTGTCTAATGCAAAGCCACTTGACACGTCAGGCATTGTTCAGTTAGAATTACCCACGCGCTTCCTGGCGTAGAGCGGCATCGGGTTTTCGTTCTCCCTTCGATTCGTTATAGGATACTGCATTAAGGGTTGTAAGAGGGAAGCGTTGGCACAGGCTGGAATGCACGAATAAACAACAAGACGCCGTACACAATAGCATAGATACCGATAAGCCACACAAGTGACAAAATACCAGCACCTGGGCGGAGGAAGAGGAAAATCCCCAGTAACAGAGAGATGACACCGGAAAAGGCGATCAGCCATTCCTGGGCAAAAGTGCCACCGAACGTGAAGACAAAGGCAATCTGGGCTATTCCTGTGATGATTGCCCACGTCGCAAACACGAAGAGCAACGTAAGCGCAGTTAAGCCTGGCCAGAAAAAGGCGATCAAGCCGATGATAATGCCAATGATCCCTCCCAGAAGATGTACCCACCAGTACTGCATATCGCTATGTCTGGCGATTGACACAATCACGGTAACAAGACCATCCGCTAACGCAAATATACCGAAGAGGTAGATAAAAATGAGAAGCGATAAACCAGGCCAGGTGAGTTCCATAACCCCAAAGAGTACCGCAAAGATTGCACGTATGATCAACATTCCTCGATAGTTACCAGGACTTGCAACAGCATTCATCATATCTATACCTCCAAACCAGTGAGAAACTTTACCTCTTGTTGTCTTGAATTGGTGGATAGAGATCGGCAATCGACCAGTTTCCGATGTACTTGATCAGGCAAGCATGGTGATTGAACAGCAAGGCGCTTACACCATCAATTTGCTCATATTGTGGTACATAGACAGTAATAATCTGGTGCCCCCGTCGTGCGGCTGCCAGGTATAATTCCCCTGTGAATCCATCATCTGTCGTGGCTTGTAGGCGACGCATAACTCGCAAAAAAAGCCCTCCCTTCTGCAGGCTCTCCAGGAAAGCTGAAGGGAAATCTTGACTTGGGATGAGTGCAATATCTTCTGCCTTATACCCAACATCCTCAAGTGCCTGGGCTGCTTGCTCACCTTCTTGAAGTGAGTCGATAACCCCTACCACGTGCCTCCCAAGAACAGATACCATCGAACGAATGTGCTGAAATGTTATGTCTTTTATCATGAATAGACTCCTCTTCGTTTCTTTCTTACATATGGTAGGTGTACTTAGCTCATTGAAGTTAAGTTGTCTCTTCCTTTTCCGCAGCCCGCTTGCAAAACGGCGATCTGCCTGGTTGTACATCCATCTCAGGTACGACAACGTAGCAGCACATTAGCGTTACGTCTGCACTTAGTGTAGCTGGTGAGCAGGGTAAGATACTGCACACCAAAGTTGTAGGTGCCGGGTGATTTCATGCTGTGGGATCGGATAAGCTAAATGAAGCCGAGTGCTCTGGCCTTGACAATGGCCTGGGTGCGACTCTGCACGCCTAGTTTGCCACATATGTTGTAGATGTGCCGCTTCACTGTATTGATACTGAGGACAAGACGGTGGGCGATGTCACGGTTCGATGCCCCTTCCAGCAAAATCTGCAGTACCTCGCGTTCACGCTCTGTGAGGGGTTCTACTAGCACACCAGGGCGTGAAGCATGAAGAGTCGAGGAAAGTGAAACCGGTTCGCCAAAAGCAGAGAGTAGCGTGACAACATAGTCAGGCATGATGTCACACACCTGGGCTTGACGCAACAAGGTTAGCATCTGTACTCCCTCATCAACGAAGAGGCGGATATATTTCCTCCGGCGAAGCCAGTATAAGAGCACGTTCCAGTGTGGTAAGAGCACGTTTTCGGTCATTCTGAGCGTAGAGAGCCAATGCCTGCACAATGAGGATTTCCAGAACACTATACATGCGCGATTTGGCTTCGGCATCCTGCAAGAGGCGCTCCAACAGATGTAGAGCATCCTGGAGGAATGCTCCAACCGGGTCATTCCTCCCTTCTTCGATGCACACCCGTGCCAGGGTCAAATATTCCCGCTCACGGGGATAGCTGAGATCAATATCATCAGGAGAAAGGCCACACTCTTTCACCCAGCGGCTGGCTGCTGCCAGATTACCTCGTGCCAATTCCACCCAAGCCCGCAGAGCTCCTTCACGGTGCAAAAGGGAAGGGATGAAACGTCGTACATTGGCCAGTTGCGTGAACGCTTCCAGCGTTGCAAGAGCCCTGCGAGAAGATCCACGTGCCATCTCAAGGCGTGTGAGAGCTGTGTATCCCTGTAGCACAACCTCTGCATCAACCGTGAGTGTCCCCCTGACCAGCTCCATACCCTGAGAAAGGAGGCGTTCGGCCTCATCCAGGTTATTCCATTCACGCCGCAAATCGCCCTGGCCAAAGTAGTAGGCAGGGCTACCGATCATAACCTGCAGTTCATCTGGTCCAGGCGCTAGCTGCGTTGCCATCTCATAAGTCGTAGCGGCCTGATGCAGTCTGCCTTGCAGCATCCGCACATGAGCAAGCAACGTGATACTCTTCAGGACCGCAAGTGGATTATTCGAGGACTGTGCGCTTGCTGCCACTTCTGCAATCAGACGTTCTGCGGAGGGTCTCACGTCACCATTGAGCAGGTAGCTATGGGACTCATTCATCAAGGCGATAGGACACCAAAACTGCTCTACCTCCGGCAAGAAGTCCAGTGCCTGACGGGCAAGGACCACGCAGTGGGTAAGATCGCCAGCAAAACAGACGAGATTCGCGCGCACCAGGGCTATCTGACTCAGGATGTCCTGCTTCTCTTCGGCAAGCATACCCGACTGGATACATTTTTCAGCATCTTCGAGACGATCCTCAGCTCTTCCAAATGATTGGTGAACATCAGTACGATGGCATGGTAGATACAGAGGCGTGCAGACGTACCACCAGTGCATCGGGTAGCACGTTGAGCCAACCGAGCAATGCAGGGATCTGCCCCCGGTACACCTCCACCGGAAGCGCGATCTGTTCGATCAAGCAGGCCGCCCGCTCGACAGCAGGTACCGCCAAAGCATGGTGCACAGCTTCGAAGATCAATCCATGCTGCTCATACCAGACGCTAGCCCGCTGATGCAGTTCGGGAACCAGGGACGGCCCTGTCTGCTCCAGGCAGTTCTTGAGTACCTCAGCAAACAGATGATGATAGCGGTACCAACGTCGCTCGTCGTCAAGTGGTATGACAAAGAAATTCATCTGGTCGAGCATCTCTAACATCGCCTGCCCTCCCTCCTGTCCCATCACTACATCACAGAGTGACCCGCAGAGACGCTCCAGAATGCTGGTGGAAAGCAGGAATGCTTGCACCCGCATGGTCTGGTGCGAGAGTACCTCCTGACTAAGGTAGTCCAGCACGAAGCGATGATTGCCGGTGAAGGTAGCCAGAAACCCGGAGATATCCCTCTGGCCCCGTAGTGAGAGCGCTGCCAGTTGGAGTCCAGCAACCCAACCTTCCGTATGACGCAAGAGTTTGACAATATGCTCCGGTGAGAGATTTAGCTCCATCACGGTAGACAGAAATGCGCTGGCCTCCTCGGGGGAGAAACGCAGGTCAGCAGCTCGCACCTCGGTGAGATGTCCGCGTGCCCGTAAACGCGCCAGTGGTAGCGGCGGATCGGTGCGTGTGACAATGATCAGGTGCATCTGAGGCGGTAGATGCTCCAGTAAAAGATCATAGCCCGCTGAATGGGTTCGGCGGTGATAACGTGGTAGTCATCCAGAACGAGCGCAAAATCACCTGGATTCCTGCCGGTGATGTCGTTCATCAGCAGAGTAAGCACACGCTCCAGGGACGCAGGCGGTAGTGCCTCAAGGAGTGACAACGCAGCAGCGCCAATTTGCGGGTCCAGCCTTTGCAAAGCGGCAATCACGTAGAGAAGAAGCGCGCTGGTTCATCGTCTTCGTGTTCGAGCGAGAGCCAGGCAACAGGTGCGTCATGTTCAGCGAGCCATTGAGCAAGCAGGTGGTTTGCCATATCCAGCGGGAGCCGAGATGAGCGTGAGCGGACCGGCATACCCTTCTGGAGGCGATCCAACAGGTGGAAGCGCTGTACCAACTGCGCACGAGGGCGCGGCACATGGAGCTGGTTGAAAGCCTCAGGTTGCGTTGAGTATTCGGTAGAGCTGGTAAGATGATGTTTGTATCTTCTGTTATATGATATGCATTCAGATGCTCAGATATTTCTTTCTTCACTAAAATCGCGGATGACCCGCCCAGGTGTAGAGCGGACTTCAGCAGCAGTAAGTACGGCGGCAATCTCCTCTAAGCGAGTCGGTATGAGATCTATGGTGCGGCCCAAATATTTCTTCGCCATCTTCTCACCAACTCTGCGGTAAGCATACCAGTACATATCACCACGTCGCCTGGACTCTTTGCGCACCGTCAGCTGGCCGCACTGACCATGAAAGGTAAACGAGGGAACGGAGTCAAGCCAGGCGAACCATGCACGGTCACCAGGGATGACAGTGAGGAGTTGCTGAAGCCGCTGTTCACGGAATTCGTAGACTTCCTGCTCTGAGTTCCAGGTCAAACGATACTCGGCTGCTTTTGGCATGGTATTCTCACCAGCCCCTTCTTGTTGCTACCCAACAATTCTTTTGACATGGGTCTACCTGTTGGGTAGCAAAAGTACAAGAAACATTCTCAGGAGGTCACGGGAATGAGGCCATCAGAGTTTCAGGCCAGTACTTACTGTGCGGCATCGTAAGATCGACAATACCCTAGAAAAAATCTGTGGAGGAGTTCATCTGGAACCGCCTACCACACGCCTCCATAGATCGATGCAATTTGCATATTTTTTCAATAGTTTTCTTGACACCAGTTCTCTCCTGATGTAGAGTACAAAACATGCGAACATTTGAATATCGACTTTATATGAAGAAGCAACAGTATTACCGACTCATGCAGTGATTGATTAAATCATGCACTTCTTTACAAGACCAACAATCACAGCAATATATTTGGATGAAGAGTCAGGACAGGTGCGTACTGACGAAGGAGCGTGAAGATGGCAGAGCGACCCGATCGTGTGGGGCAACAGCTTGGCAACTATCGTCTCATCCGCTTACTGGGCGAAGGAGGTTTCGCCGAAGTTTATCTTGGTGAGCATATTCACCTGGGCACACAGGCAGCCATCAGGTGCTCCACACCCAGTTGACCAATGACGATGTCGAAAGCTTCCGCACAGAGGCACATACGATAGCTCACTTGGTCCATCCCCATATCGTGCGTGTCCTCGAATTTGGCATAGAGAGCAAAACACCCTTTCTGGTGATGGACTACGCCGTGGGTGGGACGTTGCGAGAGCGACATCCAAAGGGAGCCATCCTTCCAGTTGCTACGATCGTCTCCTATGTCAAGCAGGTCGCTGATGCTCTGCAATATGCCCATGATGAGAAACTGGTCCATCGTGATATCAAACCCGAAAATATGTTGCTGGACCGACATCCAACGTTCTGCTCAGTGATTTTGGCATAGCGTTGGTGGCGCAAAGTTCGCGCTATCAGAGCACACAGGATGTCATTGGTACGGTTACCTACATGTCGCCCGAACAGATCCAGGGCAAGCCCCGTCCAGCGAGTGATCAGTACTCGTTAGGGATCGTCGTCTACGAATGGCTTTGTGGAGTCCGTCCTTTTCGTGGCTCATTCACCGAGTTATGTACCCAGCATATGTTTGCCCCTCCACCTCCGTTATGTGAGAAGGTACCAACGATCTCGCCCGCCTTGGAACAGGTGGTGATGACGGCCCTTGCTAAAGATCCCAAACAGCGGTTCGCCAGCGTGCAGGCATTTGCCACAGCTTTGCAGCAGGCGGCAAGTCAACCAGAACAAAGGCGACCACCTGTGCCTCCAAAAGAGAGACTCCACCACGTGAGGCACTGCCACCAACCGTTCTTGTCACGCCTCCGAGCCAATCCGTTAAACCAACGATTGAAGCACCACCTCCAGGCCCTTCATCTCAGGTGATCGCTCCGGTAGACCTCAAGGTGCAAGCCGCTCGACCAACAAATCGCCTTTCCCGGCAAGTAGTGATTGCAGGTTTGGCAGGACTTACCATCGTGGGTGGTGGTGTCATCTGGTTTGCAACTTCGCATGGTTCAGCTTCACCACAAATCCAGAGCACGACTCCTCCTCCTTTAGGAACCACACTCTATACCTATCATGGGCATTCTGCCTATGTGAAGGCAGTGGCATGGTCACCAGATGGGATGCGCATCGCTTCAGCTTCTGGGGATAATACGGTGCAGGTGTGGGATGCGACTGATGGGAGCAATGTCTTTACCTATCATGGACATTCCTATGCTGTGCGGACGGTGGCGTGGTCACCGGATGGCAGGCGTATTGCATCTAGCTCACAGGATCATACGGTGCAGGTTTGGAATGCGACTGATGGGAGCAACGTCTTCATCTATCGTGGGCATTCCACACTTGTGGAGGCAGCGGCGTGGTCGCCTGATGGCAAACGCATCGCCTCCGGAAGCGATGATGAGACGGTGCAGGTTTGGGATGCGACTGATGGGAGCAACGTCTTCACCTATCGTGGGCATTCCTTCTTTGTGGAGGCGGTGGCGTGGTCGCCTGATGGCAAACGCATCGCCTCTGGAAGCTATGATAACACTGTGCAGGTGTGGAATGGAGTTGATGGTGGTAACGCCTTCACCTATCATGGGCATTCCGATGTTGTGGAGGCGGTGGCGTGGTCGCCCGATGGGAAGCGCATCGCCTCTGGAAGCGATGATGGCACAGCGCAGGTGTGGAATGCGACTGATGGGGGCAAAGCCTTTACCTATCATGGGCATTCCAGCGTTGTGTCTGCGGTGGCGTGGTCGCCGGATGGAAAGTGCATCGCCTCTGGGACTGCCGATAATACTGTGCAAGTGTGGGATGCGACTGATGAGGGCAAAGCCTTCACTTATCATGGACATTCCAGCGATGTGGATGCGGTAGCGTGGTCACCAGATGGGAAGCATATCGCCTCTGGTTATGGGGATGGGACAGTGCAGGTTTGGGTGGCATCGTAAGATCGAAGATGCTCTGGGACCGCCTACCACACACCTTCATAGATCGATGCGAGCGGAAACTCCAGATCAAGCTGATCAAGCTTTATGGTCTGATCTTCCTGAGAAACGCTCCTGTTTCCAGTTTGTGGCGCATCGGTATACTTCGACAGAGGGTTCATCCTGACTCGCTAAGATGTAGACCTCCAGCGTAGGGCAAGTCTGGTAACGCAGAAACTTTTCTGTGCGGTCGTATTGCTCAGTACTGGGTGAGAGGACTTCCACTACAAGGAGCGGAGACTGTATCTGGAAGGGCTTGAGCCGCTTATCCCTATCCCAGTCTGACCTATCACAGGTGAGTACCACATCAGGGACAACGGGTGGCTTACCAGGAATAGCAACATATTGACCCTGATAGACACGGCAAGGGCCACGTTTGCCCAGTTGTTCACGGAGCAGTATATAGATATTTCCCACTATATCGGCATGTTCAGGGCTTGAACCTGTCATGTCATACGCAATACCGTCAATAAGCTCATAGCGATATGGATTCTCTCCACTGGTTAAGCGCTCAAAAGCCTCCTCAGTCATGGGAATGCCCTGCAAATCGTTGTATTGTGGGTTAGCCGCCATCGCTTTCTTTTCCCTTCTCTATTCACCTTAACATCAATTGGCACTTTTTTTCAACTTGCTTTCCACTTGAGCCAGGCACGAACCGTAGCGAGACCCGATTGGTGAACAGGATTCTCAAGATATTCTGGTTGACACAGGTCAAGGAACTTTTGTGTATGCTCCATAAGCGTATAGAGCATGGTGATACATTCCTCGGAAATGAGAAATGCTACACAACGATGTTGCTCATAAATCAGAAGGCCAGTGTCACCGTAGTCAGCCAGCACAACCCACAGATCGTCATGTATTCCTATCAATGGCCTCGGTTCATTCAGTGCTACATAGCCCTGCGGCAGTACTGGCGGTTTTGGCATGGCTTGCATGGTATCAAGTGGTTGATTCTTTGTGTCTATGCCCTCACTATGCATACTCATTCCTCCACATGTTTATCCATGACGGTGTTGTAGATCGTGACAGATATTTCTGTTGCTTCCGGTTCACCAACAATGTCTATTAATTGTTGGTAATGCTGGTCTAAGACACCGAATTTTGCGCTAATGATTTCGTGGGAAGCTGTTGTAGAGAAGAGACGCAACATTCGTAATGATTCGCACTCAGCTTCAATCTGCTCACGTAACCTTGCTACCTCACTTGCCATCATCTCCCGCCTTTCCGCTAGAGTTGATACTGTTCCTGGGTGCTCTGTTTGTTCTATTTTCTAAATTCCATATTACCGTATTCCCAAATTACCATTAATAAGCTATAGTATAGTTGATGCGTCATGATTTGTCAATGCCAAATTTCCATATTTCCAAACTTTACTAACCCCTTTCCCTGAAGTACAATACTACCAAACTACCACATCTAAACAGACAAAACGAGAATTAAAATGCAAGAAGAATACTATACAGCAAAAGAGGCTATGCAAGTTTTAGGTAAACCAACCACCACATTCTATAGAGAAGTTAAAGAAGGACGTATACCATATAAGGGCAAACGGCCCAATATGCGTTTCCCTAAAGAAGCTGTAAACGCGCTGGCAGAAATAGGAACCAACGAAGAAGATAACATAAACCTCACTTTCACATTATCCACAATAGCCGATGCATGGACAAAACAAGAAATTACACGGCAACCATACGGGAACGAAGACGCCGTACCATTTAAAACTGTGCTGGCCTGGAGAAAAAGAAATGATGAGATATCCATGAATGTGAAAGAGGGTGAAAAACTGCTTGGATGGACAACATTTCTGCCACTGGATGAGAAAGTTATAGCCGCATTAATAGAAGACAAGATTAGAGAGAAGGATATTCCGCTTCCAGCCATCAAAAAATGGACAGACAAGCAACTTTCTGTATATATACCGGTGATAGAAGTAATACCATCAGGAAGTATACAAAGAGATAAAGCAGTAGCCTCTTATCTTATTAGAAAGACCATCAAATGGGCAATCTCTCTGACAATCCAACATGAGATTAAAAACTGGTACGGAATTGGGGCAACATCAGAAGGACAGACTCTACTAGAAGCACTTGGTTTTAAACTAATCGCGGACTATAGCGAGGAAAGAAAAGGCTATATGCTAGAAACCAAATTGGAACCAGTAAAGCTTGTAAGCATGTTTCTCAGAAATATGATGGAACAAAAGGAAATTCCTGAAGAAGCATCGCACAAGGATATATGATACAAATTCCAAAATTTCCAATTTTTGTACTTCTACGTCAAGAAATACTCACAGAATGGGAAAAGCAGTAGTAGATGAAAAGATACTGCGGGAGCAGAATGTTTGAGGCAAAGAACTAGCAAGCATGATATAATCAAAGGTAGAAACAATGCCACAGAAAATTAGACAACTGAAATCTGCACTAGCCAAAGCCGGATTTATTAGCCGATCAGCAAAAGGAAGTCACACATACTGGGAACATTCACAACATCCTGACCTCTACATCACGCTCTCTGGACATGACGGAGATGATGCTGAAAGATATCAAGAGCGGGATGTTAAAAAACTTATGCAGGAGGCAAAGCGCAGAAAATAAATCCACAACATTATTCAATGCTCATCCAATGGGATGATGAAGACAACATTTACATTGTCAGCGTTCCAGAACTCAAAGTAAAGACACACGGAAAAACATACGAAGAGGCAATCAAAAACGCCTTAGAAGTCATCGAACTCTGGCTAGAAGTTGCCATCAAAGATGGAAGGCCCATACCACCACCACAAAAGTATGCAGCATAAACCGGAAAATACTTACGCCTGGACAACGCTATTTGAGGGTGTCCAGGCGTTTTTTGTGCCTGTTCTCCAGAAAAGATCAGCATAATCGTCATGAAGTGTAAAGAAAAAGTGCATAAGTGGCGAATGTCAATGTCCGAAGTTGCAAGCCAGAGGGTATAATAAAGATTGCAGTTTGCTTCTCTCTTGGAATGATTTGCGGCTTATGCAGCAATATGGGGTGAGTAAGGAGAAAAATCTCAATGGCGCGTTTTATCCTTAGTTTAGACCAGGGCACGACGAGTTCACGAGCTATTGTCTTCGATCATGATGGTGCAATTGTCAGTGTCGCACAACAAGAATTTCCCCAGATCTATCCATCACCGGGATTGGTTGAGCATGATCCAGAAGCCATCTGGTCAAGCCAGCTTGCCGTTGCTCAGGAGGCTCTGCAAAAGGCGGGAGCCTCGGCTTCTGATGTTGCGGCAATTGGCATTACCAATCAGCGTGAGACGACTATTGTCTGGGATAAAACGACTGGGAAACCTGTCTTCAATGCTATTGTCTGGCAGAGCCGCTTAACCGTTCCTATTTGTGATGCCTTGAAGGCAAAGGGATTTGACAAAGAGATTCGTGAGCGCACTGGTCTGGTAACCGATGCCTATTTCTCTGGTACCAAGGTCAAATGGATTCTTGATAATGTTCCCGGTGCACGAGAAAAAGCTGAGCGTGGTGAACTGCTCTTCGGCAATGTGGACACATTTTTAATGTGGCGACTTTCTAAGGGTCGTGTCCATGTCACTGACTATTCCAATGCCTCGCGTACCCTCCTCTTTAACATCTATACGGGCCTGTGGGATGAAACCATTCTGCAAGAGTTAGATATACCTCGCTCGATGTTGCCCACAGTGATGCCGTCGAGTGCGGTCTACGGAGAAACCGACCCTGAGTTCTTTGGTGGATCTATCCCCATGGCTGGTGATGCGGGAGATCAACAAGCCGCTACTTTTGGACAGGCCTGTTTTGACGTTGGCATGGCAAAGAATACCTATGGCACTGGTTGCTTTATGCTTATGAATACTGGTGAGAAAGGCGTGTCGTCGCAAAATGGACTGCTCACCACTATCGGTTGGGGCATGGGAGATCCGGCTCATCCACAATTGACCTATGCGTTAGAAGGAAGTATTTTTGTCACTGGTGCTGCCGTCCAGTGGCTACGTGACGGTCTGAAAGCTATTGAGAAAAGCGTTGATGTCGAGGCATTAGCTGCCAGCGTTTCTGATAACGGCGGCGTCTACCTTGTGCCGGCCTTTGTTGGTCTGGGTGCTCCTTACTGGGACCCCTATGCTCGTGGTACCATTGTCGGTCTCACACGCGGCTCTACGATAGGTCATATCGCACGTGCGACCCTTGAGTCTATGTGCTATCAAACCCGTGATGTGCTTGAGGCTATGACCGCTGATAGCGGCGTTCATCTTAAAGCGTTGCGCGTGGATGGAGGTGCCGTTGTCAATAATCTCCTTATGCAGTTCCAGGCAGATATTCTCGGCGTACCGGTACAGCGACCAAAAATTGCCGAGACGACCGCATTAGGGGCAGCCTATCTCGCAGGTTTAGCTGTTGGTTTCTGGCAGAGTCCGCAAGAGGTTGCAGAATATTGGGCTGTAGATCGTACATTCGAGCCACACATGAGCGCAGATCAACGCGATAAACTCTATGCCAACTGGAAGCGTGCTGTTGAGCGTTCTCTGGGTTGGGAACAGGCATAGCAGTACAAACAATCTGTGTAGGAGATAGCATTATTTGGAGTGAAATGGAGGAAGCCAATGGCTGCAAATCCGCGACATGATGACGATATTTATCGTGTTTACATGACAGAAGAAGCTTTTGAGCGTTTAATTAGTGTTGAAAGTCCCTATCGCTATGAATTGATCGATGGTGTTATTTATAATATGACCGGCTCTACTCCGGAGCATAGTGCCATTGCTTCTAATTTTGAGGCTTTGTTGCGCGCACAACTGGGCAATAGCGGACCATGCCGTATCCATCATGACCAGTATGTAGCTATTCCTGGTAAGTCTCCTGTTGTGCCAGATGTGGTACTGACGTGTGATCAGGCAGATTGGGACCCGAACAAACGGCTCAAGCCTTTCAAGATACAATCTCCGCGTCTTGTCATTGAGGTGCTTTCTCCCAGCACCGCAGCGTATGACCGCATAGAGAAATTCGCCCGGTATATACTCTGTCCTACGCTTGAAGTCTACATCCTGGCCAGTCAAAATACACAACAGGTTGAAATTTACCGTCGTGCAACCGGCTGGCAACAGGAACTCTTTACGGCAGGTCAGACAATCAAGCTTGAGCATCCGGGCTTAGAGCTTTCAGTTGATGCAATCTATCAGGGTGTACTTTAGACAATATGACATTAGATAAGCTCTTCTCATCAACAGAACGTATACACAATCTCTCTCAGCTAGCCAGCAACCATTTCGATGTGCTGGTGATTGGTGGTGGCATCACAGGAGCAGGCGTGGCCCTTGATGCTGCGGCACGTGGTTATCAGGTTGCTCTTGTTGAGAAAGCAGACTTTGCCAGCGGCACAAGTAGTAAATCAACCAAGCTCATACATGGAGGTATTCGCTACCTGCCAAACTTTGATTTTGCGCTGGTACACGAAGCCCTCGTTGAGCGTGGCATCCTGCTCCAAATTGCGCCATTTCTCGTGTATCCTGTGGCCTTTGTTCTGCCTATCTATGAAGGAGAGCGGCATCCAGTCGGCATACCATTCACCACACCAGGAGGAATAGGGCTGAATATGCTGCTCAACACTGGACTCTGGCTTTATGATAGGTTAGCAGGAAAGCGCAGTGTGAACAACCATCGTCGTGTGAGCCATGAGGCAGTGTTGAAGTTGGCTCCAGCGCTGGTGAGCAAAGGACTGAAAGAAAGCTTTGTGTATTATGATGCACAAACCAATGATGCTCGCCTCACGATGACACTCATTCGCACGGCTACCCAACATGGTGCTATCATTACCAACTATACCGAAGTCACCTCCTTTATGACTGAAGCGGGGAAAATCTGTGGTGCGCGTATCCGTGACAATCTCACTGGTCAAGAAGTGGTTGTCCAGGCACGTCATATTGTCAATGCAACCGGCGTTTTCTCTGAGCAAGTAGAGGCTCTTACTGGCACTGAGCCACAAATTCACATTGAGCCAAGTAAGGGTGTGCATCTGGTTTTATCACGCGAAGATGTCAAGTTGGGAGATACAGCTATTGTCCTGCCGGAAACGGAAGATAAGCGTATCCTCTTTCTTGTGCCATGGGAGTCGCGTGCAATTTTTGGCACGACCGATACTGGTACTGGCGATCTTGATCACCCAACAGCAACGCAAGAGGACATTGCTTATCTGTTGAAGTATCTTAACCGCTATCTTTCTGTGCACCTTACCGAAGATAACATTGTCAGTTCTTATGTTGGCTATCGTCCACTGCTAAGACCACGTCAGAAAGGCCTGTCTACAGCAAAGCTTTCACGTACACACGCAGTACTCCAGAGTCCATCCGGGCTGGTCTCAATTGTTGGGGGAAAGCTCACAACGTATCGACGGATGGCCCAGGACACAGTTGACGTCTTGAGTCGCCGCGATGGCCTGGCACGCATCCATCCCACACAGACACTTCCGTTACAAGGGAGCGCTGGCTGGCCTGGAATACAGAGTGAACTGGAGCGCAAAAAGGTAGCGCTTGGACTAACCTCACAGACCATACACCATCTGGGTCGCAGTTATGGCTCTGAGGCAAACGCACTATTGCGGCTAATAGAGAGCGATGCTTCATTAGCTACGCTTCTCATCGACGACCTTCCCTATATCTGGGCCGAGGTATGCTATGCCTGTCGTTATGAGATGGCTATGACACCCTATGATGTTTTGGCACGTCGTACCTCAATCACACTGCAAGACCGAAAGCGAGGGCTTGGGATTGTCGATGAAGTGGCAACCCTGATGGCAAAAGAACACCACTGGTCAGCCACGCAACAACAATCCCTGGTCGACGCGTACTGTGATGCTATCCATGCACAAATGATTGCCGAGAAGAGTGACTAAGATCAATAGATATCTTCTCTCACTTACAGTCGTAGCCCTATCCTCCGCTGCAATCCGGGTCACCGGGTGGGGTATGCGATCCACACAAGATCCAACCGTCAGAAACAGAGAGCTTACTGTCTGGTCGCAACGTTAGCGAGATCATACTTCCAGGCTGCCCTGTTCCTGAGAGAACCGTTCCATAGGCAGTCGCATCAATCACATGCGTAAAGAGCAGAATTCTCACGGAGTCCTCCGACAATTTTGTCGCCATTCATCGAGTCGCAAGGCAGAGCTACACCTGGGCCGCACCAGTGGAACACTCGCCCGATGTACTGTGCATGCCCGTCTGGCTGAAATGTCAAAGTGCGAGCATGCCCGAACCACTGCCCCACAAACGAACTGAAGACGTGGGGAGCCGAAATTGTAGGTGTGGATTGATACGGTATATGGGATTGTGTACGATTGAGGTAGATCCAGGTTCCAGTACTCACTACGGCAAGTCCGAGAACCACTATTGAGAGCAGAACTGCCAAATGCCGTTTCATCTTCATCTCTCCCCCATCAGCTCGAAAGCTTCGCCCTTCTTACTCTTGCCCGTTATACATAATTAGTTTGCATGTTACTTTAATTTTCTATTATTTTTGGCTGTATAATTACTTGATCGGCCACTATTATAACATTGAAATCAAGCAGAGGCAAGGATGATGGTAACTCTTCAGGTCTGCTCGCCACCTGCGGTGGCTCGCTCTCGCGGTGTGGATAGCGGGATTGGCGACTGCTGGTCGCCAATCCCGCTATCCACACCAAACGGCTTGCGAACTGCCTATGGCAGTGAGGAATCAAGAAAAGAACACCCGAATAGTTACTGATTCTGAAACTGGCTCGCGTTTTATCATGGGAATACAGGCTGAATACTTTTGGGTTGTATAGCTTAACGGGTCAAGTCCAGTATCGAAGGAAAAGCGACGCGTATCATTGAATGCTGTAGAGCTACAACCTGTGGTGCTGACACCTAGCAAACGATATGCGAGAATTCGTGCCCAGTAGTGCATAATCTCACGACACAAGGAAGATTTCATGGATGAGAGAGAAGCGATGCAGCAGGCGATTGCTTGTGCACGTTCAGTTGAAGGACGCACCAGCCCACGACCACCTGTCGGAGCTGTGCTCGTACGTGATAATGTCGTTGTGGGGAAAGGTGCCACATCGCCTCCCTATGGACCGCATGCAGAAGTACATGCACTTAACGAGGCGGGAGCCAGGGCGTATGGCGCGGATCTCTATACAACGCTTGAGCCATGCTGTGTCACTATCCACACACCGCCATGTACCAGAGCGATCATTGACGCTGGCGTACGACGCGTGATTGTGGGAACGCTTGATCCTAACCCACTTGTCAGTGGACAGGGAGTAGAGCAACTGCGTGCCGCAGGTATCGAAGTGATAGTGGACGTTGAAGCACAGGAGACACGCGAGCTAATACGACCTTTTGCCACGTTTATCACCAGAGGTCGTCCATATGTTACGGCCAAATGGGCGATGACTCTGGACGGCAAATTGGCAACACGTACAGGTGATGCCTATTGGATTAGTGGACCAGAGGCACGTGTGTGGGTCCATAATTTGCGTGACCGTGTCGATGCCATACTTGTTGGAGCAGGGACAGTGCGTGCGGATGATCCCATGTTGAATGTACGACTCTCTGACGAGCAGCGTTTTCATAAACGTTTGCCACGTCAGGGACCTTTACGCGTCGTTCTTGCCACACAAGGGCAGCTATCCGATCAATACAAACTTCTTCAGTCTGATCTTGCTGTCGGTACCTGTATCATCGTGGGTGAACCCTGTTCCTACGAGCAGCGTCAACGCCTGTCGGGATATGGTGCGGATGTCATTCCGGTTGCGCTAAACGAAAGTGGTCTCATCGATCTTGCTGAAGTCTTGCAAATATTAGCGCATAAAGGCATTATGCATGTGCTCATCGAAGGAGGAAGCACTCTGCTGGGTAATGCATTTAGCCTGTCCCTCATCGATCATGTTGCAGCCTTCATTGCACCCAAATTAGTGGGAGGAACTGCTGCCAGCTCTCCCATTGGGGGAGAAGGTCTGGCGTCGATGAAAGATGCACGTCTGCTACAGGATGTGCGTACCCAGGTCATCGCGGGCGATTTGTTGGTAGAGGGTGAGATCATGCATGAATAAGAGCAATCCAGACCTGGATCTGGATTGCTCTCTGCATCAAGCCAATTGCATTGAGAACGTAAGGATGTCCCCGTCCGGGGGAATGCACACCGGCTTCCCTAGCCCTTCCTCCTCCATCTTTGTTCTCAAGACGGCGGTGATTGACGGTTTCCATATGCACTGCGACGACCCTTGCCTGCGGAATGCTTCGACAAACCAGGCAAACATGTCAATCCTATGCTTGCCTTGCGCACCTTTGCCTGTTAATGATCAATGGGAGGAAGGAGTGGAGCAAGCTCATCTTCATTTTCATCACCAGAAGGTGGCTGAACGGCAGCGCCGTCAATCCCATCGATACGCTTCCCGGTTGCGTCAACTGCAATTTGGTCTTCTGCTCTGGAGAAGTCGTCTCTCCATGCGTGTGCCTTCTTCTCCATCCCCTGTTCCTGCCACTTCCAAATCTTATGGCTCTTCACGCCCCTGTGCAACTGGTCTCTGGAGTCGACCGCTCTTCGCGAAAAAGTGGCGCGCACCCCAGTATAGCAGTATAGGAAAGTCTTGCAACGAGATGTGGCGCAAGTGTCCTGCGAATCGTCTTACCAGGAAATAATAGGTTACTCTTCCTATTTTTTGCTCTTTGAGCAGAAAGAAACGACATATGAAAGCTCAATCGCTGCTGCTACGCTGCTGCTTTATTACCATTTCCCTCATTTACCTTGTGATCCTTGCCAGCTTCTTTTTCCCGCTCTACAATGGCATATCTGCCTGGCAAAGGATTTTTCCAGTCCAGACCGATCCCGCTCTGGTGGGGAGCTACTCTGTGTTCATCAATGTTGTATCCTTCACTCTCTTCCTGGGGGTTCCGCTGGTTTTACCTCCACTGGCAGCATGGCTTGCACTCCGATTTCCCACGCGGATGGTGAGTCTGGTCAGCCTGTGGATCAGCCTCCCCGTAACCCTGATAGCTTACCTCGTCTGCTCCTTGTTTTTTGAGGTGCCGCTTTTCCTGCCTTTCCCGAACACCAGCCAACAACCTGCCTTGAGCCCGGTAAGCTATATTCCACCTTATGCCTTTGTAATTTCTTTTATACTTTGTCTTATTCTAACTATCCTCTTACCTCTTATTCCTACTTATAAGCAGAACACCCTACACATGAGCAGATCAGAAAGTCTGGCATCTACACAGAAAGAGAGTGGCGAACAATCTCACTTTTCGGCAGAAGAGACGCTGCCCGTGCGCGCTGGTAAGGGCTTTCGCTTACCGACCTTTGCTTCCCTTGGCCTCCTCTGTCACCTGCTGATCGCACTAAGCCTCTTTTTTCCGTACATCGACTACTATAATCCTTATGGAGATGCTCTTCAGCCTACTCTCATTACTGGCTGGCAACTGCTCAGTGAGCCTTTCCAGCCGGACTCATCTATAGTTTCCCTTATGCCCCTCTCTCGGTGCCGTTGGCGACTGTATCGCTTGCCACGCTGATCTTGCCAGCGCTCACCTACCTGGTCTGCCTGCTGCGCTGGTCTGTCAGGAACAAACTGAAAGACTTGCTGTTGGGAAAGGGCATCTATGTCAGTTATCTGCTGAATACTATCGGCTGGAGCCTCAGCAGCTTCTTTGTAGCGTTCTCCATACTCTGCTCATGGGGGAGACCTTCACGATCCTTTTCAGGATACCTATATAGTTTTTGCTGTCCCTCCCATTGCCTTCCTGCTTTCCCTCGCTTGCAGCTATATGCTGGTCAATCACTTCCGGCTTCGCTCATAGTAAATATAACCCAATTGAGCACTTTTGGGTATTTTGGAACAACACTGGAATAGGGCCTTGCTCAATTCTGTGGATGCTGTGATCCAGTATACTCATACTATGAGCAGGAAAGGGTATAGAAGCCAGAGACCGGACTCATCTTTTTACCTACGTCGCCTGTTCCATGTTGTCCTCCGGTACGAGCTATCTGAAGTCCATGCCATGTGAGATGCTCGGTCACAGTTTCTTCCAGTGAAAAGCCAGCTTGTTCAAGAGTGTCCTGGTCCTCTGTCTGGCACAGGATAGGATAGGCAGGTGTTTGCGAAGGCTTAACCGATCTTCTCTCTCAGGCTTGACGTATTAGAATTTTTGTTCTACAATAGAACAAAGAGTGATATGCACTCATGTGTAACTAACCTATTCCGGTTCCTTTTCCTTGATTCCTCAGCTCCACAGGCGCTTCGCAGGTCGTTTTATGTAGGTTGCGGTGGTTGTACGGCAACCACCGCAACCTACATAAAACGACCTGCGAGCCAACGTAGATGGCGAGAGAACCTGAATAATCACACTCATATACAGCATCGTAAGAGAATAAGGAGAAATCTATGTTCACGAAAATCGGTACCATCAGTGTAGGCGTCAGCGACCAGGACAAAGCCCTCGACTTCTATGTTAACAAGCTTGGCTTTGAGAAAATCGACGACCAGCCGATGAGTGAAACTGAGCGCTGGATCGAAGTGGCTCCTGAGGGAGCACAGACTCATATTACGCTTGGCCTGCGCGGTCAGAGTGGCGGCGACAAAACAGGCTTCACTGGCTATGTCCTGCATACCAGCAACATGGAAGCAACCTGTGAAACGCTCAAAGCTCGTGGAGTTACACTGACCAAAGAGCCGGACACTCAGCCCTGGGGCAAATGGGCCCAGTTCACCGATCCCGATGGCAACGAATTCGGCATCTGGGCATCTGCCTGATCATTGCCTTGCCTGTTTGTGTTGTCTGGTTCATTTTGTTACCATTACAAGATGAACCAGACGACCATCGAATGGGATTGATTCTCCAGGTTATCGGTCAAGTTTTCCCCGTCTTTCAGGAGGGTATCTTGCTATCCTCCCGCCTCAACCCTTTCTCTTTTTCCGGAAATGCATCATTTTCTGCTGAACGGAGTAACTTTTTCCATCTCACCGTGTCTTTAAATCTGTTCCAGGCCTCTCTTGCAAGAAGATAGCACTCTTGTGCTGTGAGTGCTGTGTATCCCACCTGCACCTGAATTGCGTGTGGTGGGACCTCTGTGAGAGGCGTTTTCTTACAATTATGTTCAGGCGTTCGCTGAGCATAGCCACTTTTCATGGCCCAATCGAGGTAGAAGATACACTCTGTCAGTGCTAAGAGCGCTTCTCTGTGGTCAGTAGGGAGCAATTGATAGCGACAACCATCGTTAAGATTATAGATGATCAACTCAAGTTGCTGATGGAGGGGCATGCGGATGTCCTCCAACATTCCCTTTGCCGCCTTCACATTTTCAAAGATATCCCACCGGGTCTGAAACGCCATCCAGTAAATCATAAGTTGCATTGCATGAGATACACTGGGTAAAACGGTACTTGTAGATGTATCTAAATTATCGGTATCGTTGCAGTTGCGTAGGGGAAAATATGGATGAGGGAGCCAGGTTGTTCCCTCCCAGTCCCTTTTTAAACTCTATAATTGAAGGGATGCCAGCAGGCTGAGATTTGTCACCAACGTTGCGAATGCGAATTTGGTCAAACTCTCCGACAAGTCCAACGTGTCCGCCACGATCTGGATACCCTGCAAATGTGCCTCTTGTCGATAGCAGCTTAAATTGAAAGCGTTCCGATGCGGCAAAAACAACCGAACCAGTAGAGACAAACTCATGCTGGTAATGAAGCATGGGGGCAATAAGTGTGGTATACAATGTTTTTGGGTCAATGCTCAGCTCATAGAAAAACATTGCCAGGTTGATTTTTCCAGCGTTTTGCAAAGTGGAGAGGAGGTCATATCGCATAAAGCGTAGAAGCATCTGAGGATCTGTCAGTAGTGCCTCTTGTTGCTCTTTGGTGAGTGGGCCAGCTGGATCATGAAGGAAATTCACCAGGACATGTAAGAGGGTGCCTACGGCTCTCGCATCAGGCGATGAACCTTTACTGAAGAGTGTCGGTTGCCGTACCAGAGTAAAGTGTACTGGCTCTTTGGGCCGTCTCTTCCGCCTGTGTGCAAGCATACACCAGGGACATTCCAGATATGAGGCCAGAGCCGAGAAACTTACCGGATTGAGGGCAAAAGCGTTGCGTACACGCTGTATTTTGAAAATGTCGTCATAGCTCAGGCAAAGAGATAGAGATACCGGCTGTGATGCCGCCTGTGCAGCAGGCAAAATGCGTAAGGTACCTATTGGTTTGCCTCATTTCTCATCTGGTAAGGCGATGATACGCTGAGAAAGGGTGAGAGTATTGTACACGAAACTCTTTGTTGTTTTCAATCGATGATAAAATCCATTGAGTAAACATTCGTGCTTCTGTGCAATATCTTCTCTAACTTACCAGGGCATTTACTGGAAAGTGTACAGAGATTCTTACAGCGCGAGAATCCAATTCCAGTCTCTACCTCTACTATACATTTAGTTTCACTGAATGTCAAGTCATATCACAAGAATATGAAAGATGCTCTTGTCAAAGACTGGCGTCTCATGTTACCATCAGCTAATACAAGCAGCATTCAGAAGATCTGTAGTGTTAAGGATCTCCATCCTTCTGGTGATTTGGAAAGAGGTATGGGGGGATCCCCCCATAAGCGCGGACTTTAGCAAAGGGGAATCCTCTTGTTTTTTGTGCCGCTTCCAGCGGCAAAAGAGGGGAAAAGAAGTAATTGGGACACCCCAAACCCCGGCAGGGAGACCCTGCACCCCGCTTTCATCTGGAAGGATGGAGAGTCTGGCATTATACATAGGAGGAAACTCGTGCCATTAACTGAAGAGCAGCTCTCGAAGAACTGGTGGGCAGATGGTGATACGCCCGTTCGCGACGATTCCCGTGTCACTTATCTGGTAGACGGGCGCACTACAATGCTAACAATGTGCCGCCATTTTATTAAGGCACAACACTATATCTATCTCGCATGCTGGGGGCTGACAGCCAGCTTTCAACTTGTGCGAGGCACAGACAGCCTTGTGGGACCTGCTGGTAGTCCAGAGCAAGAGGCACATCTTGCCGAACTGCGAGCTGAGGGATTCCAGGAAGCGGATATTGAGTTCTGGTGTAACAATGATCTCACCGTACAGTCGGTCCTGGGCTATGCGGTCAGCAAAGGCGTTGAAGTCAAAGTACTGTTGTGGAAATGCCCGGAGCTATTCTCGCATTATAGTCCACAGGCTGCCCATGACCACCTTACAGCAGTCGGTGTGACCTGTTTCCTCGATGATAGTACTCTTGATGGGTTGCGTCATCCTGCTGAAGCGCTTCACCAGAAAATCGCCATTGTGGATGGTACACATGCTTTTGTAGGTGGCATTGATCCGTTAGTTGAAAACGAGGGTGATTTCGACCGTTGGGATACTCATGGTCACTTCTTGTTGACTCCCTTACGTCATACATCTGAGAGCACCCCTCCCCATCCATGGCATGATGTTCATGCCATCATCGAAGGCCCTGCCGCTGGTGATGTGGAACTTAACTTCCGCCAGCGTTGGAATGATGTTGCGCAACGTCACGATAAAAACTCCTTGATCATCCCACAACATCCTCTCCCGCCCTCACTGGAAAGTAATATCCTGGTACAGGTTGCTCGTACTATTCCCGAACATACCTACAAATTCAAGCCTTCGGTCGTTCGGGGTATTGCCCAACTCTATGCTAATGCGCTCAGTAATGCCCAACAATTTATCTACCTGGAGAATCAGTACTTCTGGTTGCGTGCCTACCTTGGCATTGATGTTCCCTTCATTGGCATTGACAACCATGAAATGGAACAGAATCTCCACGAGCTGGGCGCAGCACTGCAACGTGGGGCATCTCTGGCTATTGTCTTGCCTGATCATCCTAATGTTGGCCGCGCATTCACCGATGAAGGTCTCGCACACTTGCGAGCAAAGGCACCACAGGCGGTGGAAGAGGGAAGATTACAAGTGTTCTGCCTGGCAACTTCGACTAAAGAAAGAGGACATGAACACTATCGCCCCATCTATGTTCACTCCAAAGTAGCTATTGTTGATGATATCTGGGTCACTGTTGGTTCAGCAAATCTGAATAACCGTGGGATGCGCGATGATACTGAGATGAATGTTGCCAGCCTTGATACTGAATTAGCCTACGGTCTCCGCCTCTTGCTCCAGGGCGAACACCTTGGCCTTATCCAGGATGGTGATCTTTTTGCTATGGCCCGTTTGCTTGGCAGACAGATTCAATCGGTCGAGGAAAAAGAGCGAGGGCAACGTATACAACAAGAGTTACAAGAAATGCTCGATGATCCTTTCATTGCAATGCGTATGATGCACGAACGGGCATGGGAAAACCTCAAACGTTATAAAGCAAATCAGCCCCTGGTGGGTCACCTCTTACCATACCTGACTGCCGCAGAGGCGACACAGCAAGGACTGAATTGCCACCATGATCACGGTTGGCTTGAAGAACCTCTTCCTTAGATCAATTCAAAGTAACGGCGGCGTTCCCAGTTGGTAACTGCTTTCTCATACTCTTTGACCTCCCAACGTCGGGTAGCGACAAAGTGCTCAACGAAGTCGTTACCCAGGTATTCCCTGGCGACTTTGCTACACTCCAATAGATCTGTGGCAACCGTCAGGTTACGTGAAAGCGGTCGAATATACCCGGACTCCATGGCTTTCGCGACCGTTGCAGTATCATAAGCATTACCATTGAGTTGCGTCAGCAATTCCAACTTATTCTCTATACCATAGAGACCGCCTGCTAGCATCGCTGCAAAGACAAGGTAGAAGTTTGCATCCGCCCCCGGCACGCGGTTCTCAATACGAATAGCTCTTTGCCCACTGTTGATCACACGAACGGAGCAGGTACGGTTATCCATGCCCCATGAGGTATTAAGTGGTGCCCAGGTACCCTCAATGTAGCGCTTGTAGGAGTTGATCATTGGAGCATACAGTGGCATGAACTCTGGCATCGTAGCCAGCACGCCTGCCAGGAATTGCTGCATGGTTACAGACATATGCCCCCCAGCATGCTCATCCCAGAATACGTTGTGCTCCAGGTTACGATCCCACAGACTCATATGTGAATGCCCACTACTACCATCCTCTTGATCGTTCCATTTTGCCATAAAAGTGACGGCAAAGCCCATCTGGTGACAAATTTCTTTTACACCATTTTTAAAGAGCATGGTGCGATCTGCGGCTGTAGTCAGGCCACTATAACGAAGATTCATCTCATACATGCCTGGGCCATGTTCGCGATTATAGCCTTCAATCTCTATGCCATAATCGCACATCATACGAGCAATACCGCCTAACAGATGATCGTCAGCGGTGGCCTGGCTGATAGCATAGCAATTCGTCCCAGGATTAAGTGGGGTCAGATGCGAGCCAAAATCTTTTTCGCGCAACGATACTTGATTCTCGCGGAAATAGCGGCACTCCAGTTCTGAGGCAGCCATTGGCTCAAAACCCATGGATCGGGCGCGTTCGACCATCGTATTCAAAATATAACGTGGAGAAACAGTGATCGGATCACCGTGTTCTGTCCATACATTGCAGACACATGAGGCAACTTTCTCTTCCCACGGTACCAGCGCAAAGGTAGTGAGATCGGGCCTCATCACGATATCACCAAAACCGCTCTCCCAGTTGCTCATCTTAAGATCTGGTAGCACATTCTCTGCAATATCCCATCCAAAAAGTACATCACTTTGTGCAAATCCATCAGCTAGCGAATCAAGAAAGAAGCGAGCCGCAACGCGCTTTCCACGGTAGATCCCCTCAATATCGGGAGTACCTACCTTGATGTACTCGACTTTGTCCTCGTCAATGAGACGTTTTACTTCGGTAAGATTCATGTATTACTGTCCATCCCTTCTCGGCTGAAAATATAGGTTGCCTTCACAATCGGTACCTCTGGGGTTTGCGATGCTCCAGGCAAGGAATTTGTGTACGTACACGCTCGACCTGCGCCAGGTCAATGTCCACAAGGATGACATCAGGATAATCCTGTGCCTGGGCAAGAACAAGTCCCCAGGGATCGATGATCATTGAACGACCAAAGCAGTGTTTGTTGGGTGGGTAGGTTCCGACCTGTGCGGGAGCGACAACATAACAGAGATTTTCAATTGCCCGCGCTCGTAACAGGATTTCCCAGTGATCACGCCCTGTATGCAGCGTGAAAGCCGCCGGGAGCATCAAAATCTGGGCACCCTGAAGTGCTAATGAGCGGAAAAGTTCGGGAAAGCGCAGGTCGTAACAGATAGCAAGACCAAAACTCACTCCATCTACTTCAGCCGTCACAATTTGAGTACCGGACACTATACGTTCAGACTCGTAATGTTTCTCACCGTTGGCAAGAACCACATCGAAGAGGTGCATCTTACGATAGCACGCAACAATCTCTCCATCTCGATTAATGAGCACAGATGTATTATAGAACTTGTCTGCCAGATGAGGATGTCGTTCGACAATACTGCCACCATGCACAATCATCTTATGCTTACGTGCCTTCTCCTGTAGCAGTTCAATGGCAGGACCAGGGATTGTTTGTGCAACTTCGTCGAATCCTGCGTAAGGGCCGAGATATGTCCAAAACTCGGGAAGGGAGACGAACTCGGCACCCATAGAGGCGGCACGCTCTAGTGCGTACTCTACATTTACCATATTTTCGCTGAGATGATCGCGAGAGTTGAGTTGAACAACAGCGGTTCTCAAGTGCATCTACAGGCTCCTCTCTGCGCAACATAGAGCTTCACTGGATAGTTGCAGAGTAGCACGCGCGTGTCTTTGCCGTCAAGTATTAAGGAACATCTCCAATACGATCACCAGGGTAATAAGCTGGCAGTATTGCTACCTCCGACCTGATCTACAACCACCCCGTCACCGGCGCGTAGACCAGAAATTACCTCTGTAAAATCTTCATTGCCCTGGCCCGTGGTAATTACAATTGGAGTCAGTCGGCTGTTACGCAGTACCAACACAACTCTCCTCTGGTCCTGTATGGAATCTTGCGTTTGGCTCAGAAGTGAGTTAACAGCTGTAGAATCCACTTTTCCGGCTTGAATGGCGCTACTGGTAAAGTCGAGTGCGCTCGATGGAATCAACAAAACATCTTTACGTTGAGCTGTGATAATATTTACCACTGCCGTCATCCCTGGGAGGAGATGGACGCCGTTGAGTGTGTTCTGATCCACCGTCAGATGGACCAGATAATTCACCACATTCGAAGTCGTTTGCCCAACCATCTCAATAGCTGATACGCGGGCTGTCAGGACATTAGAGGGATACGAACTCACCGTGAATTGTGCTGATTGCCCCACCTGTACATTTCCAATGTCAGCCTCATTGACCAGGGCTGCAATGCTGACATGGCTGATATCAGCCAGGATCATAAAGGGGTGTGATGCTGTATCAGAATTAGCTTCTACGTCCTGACCAACTATACCACTGATTGAGGCCACGGTCGCAGATACTGGAGCGACAAGGATCGCATTAGCATTGGCATCATCCAGATTACGCTGTGCTGCATTAAATTGTACCAGTGTCAGGTTCAGGTTACTTTGTGCCGACTTCACCTGATTCATTGCTGAATTGACCTGATTCTGTGCGAGAAAGTTCGTTGCAGAGGCCTGCTGCTGCGCCAGAGTATACTTATCTTGCGCAGTTTGCTGGCAACTGTGTAGAGAGGTCCCACTATTCCGACAGGCAGTGATATCGTTCAGTGCTTGCTTATGGGCAATGTTAACCGTTACTCCACTTGCTGTTTGCACCTTGCCCAGATTTGTCTCTGCCTGATCCAGATTTATCCGAGCTGCATCCAGAGTAGCCTGTGCCATATTTGCTGCCGTCTGGGCCACATTGGTGGTATTCAGGAGTGCAGTCTTATCAATGTTGAGTTTAGCAAGTACCTGTCCCTGCTCTACATGCTGACCGATCTGTACATTAATCTCTCGTACCCGACCAGGGCTAAGAAAATTCATATTGTATTGCGCTCTGGCTGCAATAGCTCCAGTAGCAGAAATTTTTACACTTAAATCGCCAATGTGGGCAACTGCTTGCATAAATTGTGCAGTTGGCCTGCTAGCAAGTTGCCAATAGCATACACCACCTCCCCAGGCAGCCAGCAGTACGATGGCCAATGCTGTGAGCCAAACACGCTGTCGACGTGATGATTTCGGTATTGTCGCCAGCAGATCTGCATCGGAGTCTTCTTTGTCCCATAAGGGCTGGAAGCTCATCTCTATTTCTTCTAACATTTTGAATTCTTTCCCTCTCTCGCTGTAGAGAACGAAATCGCTACTATGACTTCTGCCAAATCTTGTGAATGCTTGCCTCCTTCAAGAAAATGCTCTACTAGTAATACTGTAACAGAGCAGACATAAAGTTCCTCTTCAGTTTATCTAGACTGCCCCAATGGAGTTGACAATAAGACTTAAAGCCAAGTAAGATAAAGATAATTCTCAATCATGACAATCTGTCAAGGTAAGTCATAAATAATTTGCATTACGTACGTCCGATGGTGATATCAGGGAGGGGATCGGCGCATGCACAAAACGCCGCCAGAAGAAGACGAACAATCCGAGGACTCACAAACCTCCTATCCAACACAGCAGCGCAATACGGTAAAGAGGCCCAGGAAACAACAGGCATCCTACCACAGCGACGAGCACCCTGAAATTCCTAAAGTCAGGCGTGCTTCGTTATACCTGGAGCAGAAAGATCTTTCTCCTGCACCTGCTGAAAAACAAGAGCCTGCCCCACCTCCTACGACAATGAAGCAAGCACGCGCTTTGCCTCCACCTGTATCGAAACGGGCACGTGTTTTGCCTACCACTCCATCAAAGCGTATATCTTCCTCTACCTCCCAAAAGACTCGTGTTGAGAGGATCGAAGAAGATGAGCAAGAGCAGAATAAACGCACACAGTCTAGCAAAATCCTGGTGGCACAGCGACGACGCTCGACAGTGTATGAGCCTCCGCCAACCAGCCCACGTGTACGACATAAGCGGCGAGAGATCTCTGGTCTATACCCTCTTACAAAGATTGAGCCAAAATCAGACTGCAACCTTGATCGGAAGCATTATATTGGTCACCTTGATTCTTGTACCGCTTGTTGGCAACGCTATTAGCAACAGTACTCATCATCCCGCAAGCATGATCTCAACGCCTGCTAATCGGGCTGGGAGTACCCCTGCGACTGTACAGATGCCCTCTGACCCACATGAAATCGTCATTACACCTGCAAATAGCGACCACCCGGCACCGCCAGTCTATGCAACATCAGCCTACCTGCTGGATGCGGATACTGGAGCAACACTTTACGCCTACAACCCTTTTATGCATCTTCCCATGCTTAGCACAACGAAGTTGATGACGGCGTTACTTGCCGTTGAGCAAGGCAATCTCGACCAGAGAATTACTATTAATGATGCTATTGCTCATGACATCAGCCAACTTGCTGCCGATAGTTCGCTGATGATGATCAAAAAAGGCGAGACATATACATTGCGCGATTTGCTCTACGGTTTATTGCTGGTCTCAGGAAATGATGCCGCTGTGGCTATTGCTGATGCCATCAGTGGCAATCTCAAGAACTTTGTAGCCAGGATAAATCAGCGGGCAGGTCAGTTAGGTCTGAATGACACCCACTATATAAATCCTCATGGATTGTTAGCAACAGGGCATTTTTCCAGTGCTCACGATCTTGCGCTACTTGGCAGATATAGCCTGAGCAATCCGCTTATTCGCCAGATCAGCGCCACGCAGCAATATCACATTACCCAGAGTCGTGATCATGCGGAGCATTTTCTTATCAATGGCAACCAGTTCCTCTGGTGGTATCCAGGTGTTGATGGTGGCAAACCAGGCTGGGATGGTGATACAAATTTCATCCAGGTTATCTTATGTACACGTAACAATCATCACTTGATTGGTGTTACCATGCATACCAGGGATTGGTGGACCGATATGCGTGATCTTATGAATTGGGGCTTTGATACATATAGTTGGATTTCTCCATATGATGTGGATTTCCAGCACCCCATCCCCTACGACACTGATTGGAACTACTTCTCACGGGACAAAAAGGAAAATACCATACCTACAGAGTAACCGGGGGCGTTACTACATTTATACAGGTTATAGCATCTCTGACCCAATCCTTGCCTTTTTTGATAAAGGAGGTGGTCTGAAAAAGTTTGGCTACCCCATCGGCATGCCCGATTTGTTGACGAGTGGGAGTATAAGCCAGAAGTTCGAGCATGCGACACTGCAGTGTGATACGACAACTAAACAGTGCAAAACGCTGTGAGAAATATCCTTGTACCAGGGAACCACAGAGGTATTTCTTCACAAATCCGTCTGAAAGCCCTACATTGTGCCTACATCCCTTGCCCCTTCTACGCAGGTTTGTTATACTGCAAACGAATTTCAAATGGTGGGGATATTCTTCAGAGGCACTCAGTGAGCAGTATCTCTCTATTCGGAGGATATCCACAAGAAATGTTTTACAATGAGTGAGTGGCATCTTTAGTGATTGGTATAATATTCTATGTTAACAGAGAATACGAATACAGAGCAGGATAACAATAATGACGGTAGCAGTGTCGCGCCGACAGGGTTAGGAAAAGCACGGCTGGCTTTCGCCATATCCGCTGGGAAATTAGCTGGTGCATCGGGTCGCTTCTTCCATATTGGTGGTGGCACAAGTCTCCCAGGAATGATTGCCCGCCGCATTGACCCCAATGTTCTTAAGTCGGTGGTGGGTGCAAGCAAAGCTAAGAAGATTGTGATTACGGGAAGCAACGGAAAAACTACGACTGCGCGCATGACCGCTGCTATTGCCGATGCTAGTGGACGCCGTGTCTCGCAGAATCGTACTGGTTCCAATCTGCTGCAAGGGGTGACCTCCGTCGCTGTGAATTTCGCCGACATGTTCGGACGCCTCGATAGTGATGTGCTCCTCTTTGAGATCGATGAAGCGACTATTCCTCTGGCAGTTCCCGAAATTCAGCCGGATGTCGTTGTTATCACCAACATCTTTCGTGACCAGTTAGACCGCTATGGTGAACTTTATGCTGTCGCTAAGGCCCTCAACAGTATGCTGGAAAACTTGCCGGAGTCGGCTACTATCTTGCTCAATGGCAATGATCCACAGGTCGCTAGCTTCGGCGAGAATGCTAAAGCCAGACGAGTTTTCTTCGGATTGGAGACAATGGAGGTCGGCACACCCGTCCCTGAGCAGTCAGCAGATATTATACGCTGCATTCACTGTAACAGTGATCTGGTCTACGAAGTTGCCTACATGTCACACCTGGGTATCTATCGTTGTCCGAACTGCGGTTATACACTTCCCAAATTAGATATTGCAGTTACGGCGGTTAAGCTTGCCCCGGATGGTGAGGGGGCCAGCCATGTAAAACTACGCACACCCCAGGGTGAGATGAAGATAGATATTCCATTACCAGGCCTTCACAATGTTTACAATGCCGCCGCCGCCCTTGGGGCTGCCATGGCTGCCGGCTTCCAGATGGACAAAGTCCAGACCGCTCTCAGTAGCGTTCGCCCGGCATTCGGACGCCTGGAGAAGATACAGGCAGGCGATAAGACCATCTACCTGACCTTTGTGAAAAACCCCACTTCATTCAACCTGATGTTACGTCTGATTGCTCAGCATCCAGGGCAGAAGCACCTGTTATTGGCCGCGAGCCATACCGTTGTAGATGGAGAAGATTTTGCATGGCTGTGGGATGTGGAGCTGGAAGAGATGGCTCCCAATATTCTTGATGCAGTATGTAGCGGCAACAAACCTGAAGAGTTGGCGATGCGCTTGAAGTACGCCGAGGTACCCACCAGCAAGATTTCTCTTATCCATGATCGTGAAGCTGCGCTAGATGCCGCCCTCAAGAATGTTGAATCCGGTGGAACCCTCTACGTCATGAGCAGTTACACTCCAACTCAGGAGCTACGTAGGATTATGCAGAAGCGCGGTTGGGTCAAGCACTTTTGGGAGGAATAGAACAAATGACCGATCATGTCAAAGACACCGGTATGACACTCAAAATAGGTCACCTTTATCCCACATTAATGAGTGTAGCGGCGGATCGTGGTAACCTTTTCTCGATTGAGAGACGTTGCAGGTGGCGTGGTATCGCCATCGAAGTCGAGCCAATTTATGTCAAGCAGACACCTGATTTCACCAGGTATGACTTGATTCTGTTTCATGGTGGAGCAGACCGCGAGATGGAGATTGCCTCGCAGGATATCCAGGCCAAAATACCTTCGTTGCATGAGGCAGCTGAGTCTAATACAGTTTTCCTTAGCGTGTGTGCAGGATATCAACTACTGGGGCATTACTATAAACCTTTCCAGGGACCAGAGCTTAAGGGAGTAGGTTTGCTCGATCTCTATACTGAAGGTGGTGGTGCACGCTTCATGACGCATATGGCACTTGAATGCGAGTTTGCGGACACGGGACTCAAGGTTCTGGTTGGCTATGAAAATCATAGCGGACGCACCTATCTTGGTTCTAAGGCAAAGCCACTCGGCAAGGTACTGGCTGGCTGGGGTAACAATGGCAAAGATGGTTTCGAGGGGGCCATCTATAAAAATGTTTTTGGTACCTACCTGCATGGGCCTGTACTACCAAAAAATCCCTGGTTTACCGACCTGCTAATTCAGCGTAGTTTAGAGCGCCGCTATGGAAAAGTGGAACTGGCACCCCTCGATGACTCCACAGAGAATGCGGCCCACGCTGCGGCACTGAAGCTCGCCATGGAGTTCAAGGGTACGATGTCGGCCATTGAAGCAACTCCCTGGAAACGGTAATACCGTCGAGCACTAAAGGAAACTGATCATGCCGGCAAAAAAACTTTCTAAGATATGCCTACTTTTATGCCTTTTAGTCAGTTCTTTGCTGGCATGTAGCGTACTACCAGGTGTTAGCAGTACAGGTACTCCCACTACCTCAGGAACGTTTGATGGAGCCAGTACTCCAGCACTAAATGTATGGTACCAGGCAACAACCGGCATTGAGACTCGCTACGAAGATTGGAAGAGTCCAGGGGACAACGAAGATACCGTAACAATTATGCGCATCGATCTACGGCGTGTCCATATCAGTGTCGGTTATCAGCCAGACCAACCCCTAATGATGAGTGATTGGATGAAGAAGGAGCACGCGCTAGCGATTATTAACGGTGGCTACTTCGACAATAAGAACAATGCAACCAGCCTGATTGTCTCTGATGGACAGGTATCTGGCACATCCTATACAGGCTTTGGTGGTATGCTTTACGTCGATGCCCAGGGAAATGCTGGACTTCGCTCACTGAGTCAGCAACCCTATGATCCTAATAATGAGCAGTTGCAACAGGCTACACAATCATCTCCGATACTCATGGTTAACGGGCAACGCACAAACTTCGAGGCTAACGCTGCCAGTCAGCGACGCAGTGTCATCGCCATGGATAAGCAAGGCCGCTTATTGCTAATTGTTAGCCCAGATCCGGCGTTTTCTCTCGATGAATTGGCAGATTTACTCGTTGCCTCAGACCTCTCAATTCAGACCGCACTCAATCTTGATGGAGGCGCATCAACGGGCCTATATGCGAATGTCGGTAACCAGCAGATCACGGTAAACTCACTTGCGCAGTTGCCAATTGTGATTATTCTCAAACCAGCGACATGAGGATGGATGTCCAGAGGAGTTTTTCTATGTCCATCGGGAGAGCATTCACACACTTTCCATCCCTCGCCACAAGTCGTTTGCTGCTTCGGCAAATCCTGCCCAATGATGCAGAAGCACTCTTTGCAACATTTTCTGATGAGGAAACCATGCGGTTCACTCCACATGAACCTCATCGGTCTTTAGACGAAGCACGTGCAGTAATTGAAAAAACGCAGGTATACTATACCCGACGCGAGTCCATCCGCTGGGGTATCACGCTCAAGAGTGAAGGCTCAATGATCGGTTCATGCAGTTTCCATCGCTTCGACCGGGGCTTTCATAGAGCGGAAACAGGCTATGAGCTCAATCGCACTTTTTGGGGACAAGGCATAATGACCGAAGCGATGTCTGCCATTCTGGCCTATGGGTTTGCAGAACTAGAGTTGCATCGCGTTGAAGCAATCATCGATATTGCCAACAGGCGATCCCAAAGCCTGTTGCTTAAGCTCGGCTTTACTTATGAGGGAAACTTGCGCCAGCGTTACTACCTTCGAGACCGCTTCGAGGACGAACACTACTTTGGTTTGCTTAAGGATGAATGGTCAGTAAAAGGTGCCCCCTAGCAGTTTGTCGGAGAGAACGCTTTTCACTAAAATTTCCCCGCTGGAGGACCGCTTTTGGGCCAAAAGTGAACGATTGAAGGCCCCGCTTTTGGGATCGAAATGGCTCTTGCCAGGGCTTGAGATTTTCTTCCGACAGGCTGCTAGAGACCCCAAACAGCGTTTTGACGGTATCCAGGCCTTCGCCAAAGCCTTGGAGCAAGCCGGCCAGGATGCTCTAGAGAGCACTACTACGTCGTATACTCGCCGTTGATGCGCACATACTCGTAGGAGAGATCACAGCCCCATACGGTCGCTTTTGCTTCGCCCAGACCTAGCGAAACATGGATGACTACCTCAGGGTTTTGTAAATATGCTTTCAGTTGATCAAGATTATCTTCACCCAGACTTTGCCCCTGGTAAACGAGCAGATCACCAAAAGCAATGGAAACCTTTTCAGGCGTGATATCTCTCTGCTCATCACATTTGCCAATCGCCATGGCAACGCGGCCCCAGTTAGGATCAGTGCCGAAAATAGCCGTTTTGACAAGTGGAGAGTTCACAATAGCTTTGGCTACGCGTCTGGCCTGAGCGAAGGAAGTTGCACTATCTACAGTCACTTCGATCAGTTTAGTTGCACCTTCGCCATCTCTGGCGATCTCTTTAGCCAGCGCAATTGCCATCGTCTGCAAGGCTTGACGAAACTCCTCAAGGTTGACTTCGCCTGCCAGACCATTTGCCATGATTGCTACGGTATCGCTGGTACTGGTATCGGTATCCACGCTGACCATGTTAAAAGAAAGGTCAACAGCTTCTTTCAGATACAGCTTTAACATATCAGGCGCGATTTGGGCATCCGTGACAAAATAGCTGAGCATCGTTGCCATATTTGGCTCGATCATCCCCACTCCCTTTGCCATACCGACCAGGACGGCATTGCCAATCCTGCAAGCACATACTTTGGGACGTGTGTCTGTTGTCAGAATTGCCTGAGCTGAGAGTCCGAGTTTTCCCTTCTCCATCTGCTGACCGATTCCGCGAATACCTGCACACATCTTCTCCATTGGCAGTTGCCTACCAATTACACCCGTTGAAGATGGCAGTACATCGTTGGCGGCAATCCCCAATTCTTCGGCGACTAAATGTACAATGTCTCGTATGTTGGCAAGCCCCTGCTCACCAGTCGCCACATTGGCATTTTTGCTATTAATCACAAAGGCTTGCAGTTGTCCGTTGGCAACATGCTCTCTCCCCACCACAATCGCAGCACCGCTGAAGCGACTCTGTGTAAACATGGCGGCAGCAGAAGCAGGGACATCCGATGCAATTACCGTAAAGTCAAGCGTTTCATCTTTGATGCCTATATTTTTGGCACAGGAACGGAAACCCTGTGGCTCAAAAGGGAGTATATTCACCTGCACACCTCCTGAAAATATTTTTGTATGCTTCTGAACATTAGAGCGCTTTCACCGATCGTAGCCAGGATTGAGCAATGAGTGCATGTCCTGCCGCCGATGGATGTACTCCGTCAGGTGCCCAGAATGCAGGTTCACGCAGTACTGCATGTTGGGCAAAGATACCGTCCAGAGGAACCAGCAATGCATTGAACTCACGAGCCAGTTTCCGCACAACATCAATTTTAGGGTCCAGATCCTCACGCCATGCTATACGATCAGGCGATACTGGGAGCACGAATGGCTCACATAAGATCAGTCTGGTATCTAACGTTGCTCTTGTGCTTTCCAGGATATCCCGATATACCATTTCGTAATCTTGTACAGAAGTGGGATCATCACAATCGTAGCGTCGCCAGGTATCATTGATACCAATCATGATCGAAACCCAGGTTGGTCGCAAATCCAAACAGTCAGCAGTCCAACGGTCTCGCAAATCTGCGGTTTGGTTCCCGCTTATACCACGGTTAATAAATTGTACTGATTTTTCGGGATAGAGTGCTGAGAACCATGCAGCAACCATCATGGCATAGCCTTTTCCCAGATCCTGTGTATCCAGAAAACCACGATAGGTATCCGTGATACTGTCACCTTGAAAAAGGACAACTGCTCCATCCTCGATCAGTGGCAACATACAATTTCTCCTTGTCCAATCTCTCGGTCTGATTCCCTCATCGGTAGGGAATCAGACCAGTTTTGTGCTCAGCCGGTTACTTCACCACAGCCAAACCTTTACCAATCTCCTCCTGAATCACCTGTACTGCCTCCGACAGGGGAACAATACGGCTTTCCTTCTGAGAACGTATTTTTAGTTCGATACCACCGTTCTTCAAGGAACGCTTGCTGACAACCGCACGCAGGGGCAGGCCAATCAAGTCAGCATCGTTAAACTTCACTCCCGCAGTCTCAGTTCGGTCATCGAAGAGTACTTCGATACCTGCCGCCATCAGGTCGGCATAGAGCTTTTCGGCGGCTGAGCCTGTCTCGGCTTTGTCCAGGTCAAGTCCAATCAGCGCTACATGATAGGGAGCGATACCAAAGGGCCAGATCATACCCTTCTCATCATGGCTCTGCTCCACAGCAATCGCCATCAAACGGCTGATACCGATGCCATAAGAACCCATCAGGATAGGACGTGCAACGCCTTCTGCGTCCAGGAAGGTGGCATCAAACAATTCGGTATACTTCGTACCTAGTTTGAAGATATGACCCAGCTCGCTACCACGCAGACTGTGCAATGTTCCTCCGCAACGCGCACAGGTTGCGCCATCATAAGCGGAGGCGATATCTTCCCACACATCCACACGGAAATCACGTGGGTAGTTCACATTCTTGAGATGGTAATCAACTTTATTTGCTCCTGCGACAAAGTTGTTTCCCTGCTTGAGTGAAGTATCAGCGATAATTAACACCTGCTCGCTCTTGTTCAGCGGCGAGGTGTAGCCAGCAACAATACCCGCCTCCGACAACTCTTCCGCTGTTGCTAGATGAAGATTGGCAGCGATGAGACCCACACGGTAGAGTGTATTGGTCAATTTGACCTCGTTGACTTCCAGATCACCGCGTAGCACCACAAGCACGAGTTTGCCGCTTGCCACATAACAAACGGATTTTATTGTCTTCGACTCAGGCACGTTGAGGAAGGCCGCCAGGTCGCTAATCGCCATACAGTTGGGCGTATGGACCTCTTCCAGTGCGGCTTCCGACTCTCTAGCAAACTCGGAACGTACAAATTCCGCTTTTTCACGGTTAGCTGCATAATCACACGTATCACACTTCATAGCATCATCTTCGCCCGCCTCGGTAATCGCAATGAACTCTTGCGATGCCTTACCGCCAATTGCACCACTATCGGCATGGATAACGATGAAGCGTAAACCACAACGCTTGAAAATGGCGCTATAAGCTTCGCTCATTTTGTTATAGCTATTATCAAGCCCATCCTGGTCAGCATCGAAGCTATACAGATCCTTCATCAGAAATTCGCGTGTGCGCAACAGGCCAGCGCGTGGACGCGGCTCGTCACGTAGCTTTTCCTGAATCTGGTAGATCAGTTGAGGCAAATCGCGATAGCTACGCACAAACTCTTTTGCCAGCAGGGTTGTAACTTCTTCATGGGTTGGACCAAGCACCATCTCGCGGTCCTTGCGATCGGTAAGACTGAAGAGGACTGGACCATAGCCTTCAACACGTGTTGGTCCACCGTTAGCAGGACGCTTATCCCAGATATCTTTAGGTTGAATAACAGGCATCGTTACTTCCTGACCACCCGCACGATCCATCTCCTGGCGAACGATCTGTGAAATTTTGCGGATGACACGGTTACCCAGGGGCAAGTAGCTAAACACCCCGGATGTAAGCTGGCGTATAAAGCCTGCACGGACGAGGAGCTCCTGATTGCCGCCCTCTGAATCTCGTGGCACCTCGCGTAAAGTTGTTGTCAGCTGTTGTGAGACACGCATATATAATTCCTCCTATACGGTCAGAGCCAGTACGTCGCTTACCTGACCGCCATTAAACTCTATCATTCTTTGACCTGCCAGCGCCGCGTAGCGCTCAATAGCATACGGATCATTGCCAGCAGGTACATAGATCGCCAGAAAAATATCAGTCGTCTCCGTTGTGACTTTTGTGCGTTCGGAATCAGAGACAGTGCTACCCATAATGCCATGGTCATCAGCAATAATAACCTTCTGCTCTGCCTGAAAAACCTGTCGTCCGATACCTGGATAGGCCTCACCTGACTCACCGATGCGCACACGAATCTGTCCCTGAACATTGCGTAGATCATAAATGCACATCGGAAACAGAAACTCCAAAGAACAGAGATTGTTGACATCGACCGCTGTGTTGATCTGGTACAGCCCTTGCCCTTTGAGAACACGACGCAGCAGAGCTTCGGATGAAGGGCGATAGCGCGTCGGGTCAAAGCCGAATGATTTCTGCAAGCCGCGTACGGCTGCTATCTGCTCATACTCCGAGAGCCGTTCCAGTGAAAACTCTTTGCTCCATCGCTGGCAAAGTATCTCCATCTGTTTCCACAAACGATCATCTCGCTCATGCACCTGTACCCCCTGAATTGTCACAATGCCAAACGTGACACCAGGGATACGTGTTTTCAAATTGCTATCCAGTGTTAACAGCATACAATCCTCATAATTTCACAACTCCAAATCTTACCATATACCCCTCTCTTTGCTGGTAAATAAGCATAAAAAAACTCGCCCTGCATAAGGACGAGATTATTACCCGTGGTACCACCTTTTTTTGAAGCATGCAGCATTGCATGTTTCCACTCGTGCGGTCATTCTATTGAGAACCGCTCTTCGCATAACGGTGAAGGCTTCCGGTCAGTTTCTCACTGACGCTCCCAGGTGGGTTCGGCGTGGTATCCGTCTACCGACTTGCACTTCCTCGGCTCGCTGCTCGACTACGCCACCGTCTACTAATCCTGGTCAGCGCGTTGTCTATATTCTGTTTATTGGGTAAAGGATATACTATGACACGTGTCATGTCAAGTGTGGCTGTACATAATACATCGCACAGTCGTAGCATCCTCATTTCTTGTTTGTGTTTAAGGGATGGGACTTTCTGCGCTTCATTCGTTAAAATAGTATGTAATATGCTATCCTTAGACCAGTGTTTTCTTCCATCATAATAGATATTCTTACGGCACTGGATAATATAATTATATATTTTCCGTAAAACCAGGAAGACAGGTTTTAAAAATAGGCACTAGAGCATTTTTATTACGTTCTGATGTCAAGAACTATCTGACCAAAGAATTTCTTTAGGAGACAAAAGTAATGCGACCAGAAGCGATGGTCGGACAGATATTGGGCCACTACCGCATTACACGACCGCTGGGCTATGGCGGCATGGCTACCGTTTTTTTAGCAGAAGATAGCAACCTGCACAGAGAAGTCGCCGTCAAAGTATTTATGCCCGAAGAGGGCGCAACACAAGAATTCTTGCATCGTTTTGTGCGTGAGGCACGCGTACTGGCACAACTCGACCATCCTAATATTCTTCTCGTCTACGATTATGGGGAGCAGAATGGGATGGCCTATCTTGTCATGCCCTATATTGCAGGCGGATCACTACGCGATTTCTTGCTCAAACGCGGTTCTCTTCCTGTTCAGGAAGCCATACAACTCAGTGGTCAGATGTTGAACGCCCTCCAATATGCCCATGATCGCAACTTGATTCACCGCGATATCAAGCCAGGCAATATGTTGCTCAAAACGGATGGCACATTGCTCCTCTCCGATTTTGGCCTCGTGAAGATTCTTCCGAGCCAGACGGAGATATCCTCTGCTGCTCCTGGTACGATAAGCGGCCTTGCTATCATGGGCACACCTGATTATATGGCTCCAGAGCAGATCATTGGGCAGGCTCTACCTGCCAGCGATATTTACGCAATGGGAGCTGTCATCTATGAGATGCTCGCTGGGAAGCGCGTCTTTGAAGGCAATAATTCTATGAGCGTGCTTATGAAGCACGTCCATGAGCAGCCACAACCATTACGGGTATTTAATCCACAAATTTCACCCATGTTAGAAGCTGTCATCATGCGTGCTCTGGAAAAAGACGCGAACAAACGTTATCAGCGCCCTGCCGATTTTCTCCAGGCATTACAACAAACAGTAGTAATAGGGCGAGCAATAGAGGACAGAAACGATGTACGATCGGCCCCATTGTCCTCTTCTCTTCCACACCCTTTCTCCACCAAGCCTCCATTACCACCTGACAGAGACATCCATGTACAACGTTCTCCCTCCTCACCAACAGAGCCTGACCAACAAGACTCGACCACCTTCATACTTGCTAAAAATCAGCATCTACCCAATCCCATCATACCTGGTAGTCAACCAGCCCAGGTACAACGCCCACGTTTACGTACACCTCTACTGGCTACCCTTATTCTACTGCTACTTCTGCTTGTGACGACCGTGGGTGGTGTCCTTTATATACGATTACCGGGACAAAAACCAGGTAACACTCCCATTCCCACACCTTCCCAGACAGCGTTCCCAACAGATTGTCCGGTACCAGGTACGGCCAGACCAGCCATCATAGATCCACTGGAGCCAGGAAACCACCAGAATATCATCTACATTGCAAATGAAGGTACATCCGACGCCCCAACCTTTGGAATAGTAAAACGCTATGATGTAACGTCTGGCCTCAAGGATATTGAGATTAGCAAGATGGCCAATACCTATATCGGTGAGGCACAAGTTTCACAAAATGGACAATGGATACTCTTCAGTGCCAAAGTAGCGGGACAGTTCCAATTACGCATGGTACGTATAGATGGGCAAGAACTCCAGACCCTCTACTGTGCTCCAGCTAATGAGGCTATTCGTCATGTCCAATGGTCGTTCGATGAAAGATCCGTAGCGTTCAACGTAGAATCTGGTACGATCACAACATATCTGCTCGATACAGGCACAGGGGGACTACAAGCAGAACTGGTATCGCCATCTAACCTGTCCTATATCCCGCGCACCTGGCTTGACAATACACATGTCTATATGGCTGCCATAGGAACAAATCCAGGGACATCAGCGCAGGACATCTACATTCTCGGTATACAAAAAGGGGCAAATCAGCATGACACCGATCTCACGCAGATCGCTACAGGGATACAAAAATGTGGAAGTTTTGATAGCAGTTACGATTTAACGCAGTTATTTATCAGCGTTTGCCATACAGCACTTCCCGCTGGAGGGAGACTTGAAGAACCAGTTGGCCCCAGCGTTATCACAATGCAGCCTGTCGCCGGAGGGACGCCACAAACCATTAGGACTATCCCCCAGGCTGTGACTATGATACGTGCCATCAATTCAGATACCCTCTTGCTGCTCATTCAGAATGCTAGTGGTGATACCAGCCAGAACGGATTATGGAAGATGAGCACCGCTGGGGCTGGCCTGACGCGTCTCACTACGGACCCCAACAACACGCAATTGCTCTGCCAGTTCACACAATATGCCTGGTCAAATGTCTCACCCGACGGCAAAATGTATGCTTTGCAGTCATACGATCAAAACACACACACCTATGGTATGGCATTTGGTATGCTCGATGGTAGCTCTTTTAATGCGTTTGCTAGCATTGCTGATGGCACACAGTTACAGCTTGCCGGATGGGCTACTACGAATATGTGACAACTCCCCACAAGGCTTCTCAGTTCAACCGGACCCCCAGCCGTTTTGAGTGGGTGACATGGTTGGCGACCGGCGGTCGCCAACCATGTCACCCACTCAAAACGGCTGGGGAACTGCCGTAGGCAGTGAGGAAGCAAGAAAAGAACACCTGAATACTACGAAGATACGATATCAGGAAATATCTGACATTGGTATCAGGTAATCCACTGATACCAATGTCAGGTAGACAGAGAGACGTATACTCTTGTATAGGGAGCATACCGAGAAATAGCACGGTTATCTGGTATCATGACCCCCTCTCAAAAAGAGATGCACATGAGATAGAGTATACAAAGATGTGTATGCTCAGCCATTAAATTTTTCTGGAGAAATACAAGCTAGCATGAAAAAGTGTTTTATTGCAATCGCATTATTGAGTCTGGTCACGATATTTTTCGCGGCGTGTAGCGGATCGAGTACGAACAGTGGTCCCAACTCACCCAATACAGCTCATCTGAGTGATACAGATTTTGTTCAGAGTAGCATCACAATTAAAAAGGGTGAGCGTGTGACTCTGGTCGATGATTCCGCGGCGGTTCACATCATTGAAAACGGTACCTGGGATAGCAATGGCACACCAAAGCCCGCAGTAGAGCCAGGAGCACCTTCTGTACAAGTCCAGTTCAATGGCAACGATACCCAAACGATTGGACCTTTCAATACAGCAGGTACTTATAAGCTATACTGTACCATCCATACAGGCATGAACCTGACGGTCATAGTACAGTGACACGAAAAAGTGGGAAAGGCTTCTGATCCTGTGATAGCCACCAGAGGATCAGAAGCCTTTCCCATTTTTTTGACCTTGATGCCTCCTGCCTAGATATTTAGACGCAAGTGGTTGATGGGCCAATAAACCATGATTGCTTTGCCAACGATAAATTGCCCATCAAGAGGACCCCAATTCCGTGAATCTCCACTATTGTTACGATTATCGCCCATCACGAAGTACTCGTTGGGTCCTAATTTTCTGTGAATGGCTATTGCATTGACTGGCATACTGATATATGGTTCTTTCAACAAAACGCCATTGACACGTACAGTTGTACTATCCAGATCAATCGTATCACCAGGCCTGGCAATGATACGCTTAACATAGTCTATTTGTGTATTAAAGGGATAGTGAAAAACAATGACATCGCCTCTATCAGGTTGATGAAAGAGATAAGCGGTTTTGTTTACCAAAACGTATTCATTTGTCTGTAGATTGGGTTGCATACTCGTATCATTCACACGGTAGCTCTGTAATACAAAGCGCACTACGAGAAAAATGACGAATGCCAGTACGATGATCTCAATAATATCTCGTGCTATATGTGATCGTTTCAACTCAAAGTCCCCTACTTTCTCATCTTTAAGATATGCTCCGGTAGCAACACATCGAGATTGTCTTAGCGCTTCATCACCTTCCAGGGGATGAGTTCTTGACTAGTAAGTAGTATCACGTTCTTTATACTAAATTTAACCGTGGCAAAAAAATAAATAGGAGTAATATGCTAGGATTACTCCTAACTCCTCCGGTCTCATTGCCACCGCGGTGGCTCGCTCTTAATTTGTTGGTGGTGACAGAGTTTGCGGCGCAAACTCTGTCACCACCAACAAAACAGTGACTATGGCGCTTCACTGGCCGTTTAGTGTGGGGTTTGTTGCCCATAGCGAAGGTTGCGCCGCAACCTTCGCTATGGGCAACAAACCCCACACTAAACAGGAGTGAGCCACCGCAGGTGGCGAGCAGACCCGAGGAATTAAGAGATATTTTCCCTTTTTGTGACGTATTATATTAAGTGTTAGCTTAGCTGGTACTGAGAAGATCAATATCGATCTTTACAAGTGTAAAAAGTTACTCGTATGATTTGAGCGTAGAGTCCACATAAGGGGGTGTCAGAGCATGGCTACCATTGTCTTCAACCAGATCACCAAGCAGTATCCCGGTGCTCGTCATCCTGCTGTTGATGCTGTCTCCTTTGAAGTACCAGAGGGAAGTACCTGTATGCTGGTAGGAACTTCTGGCTCTGGCAAAACAACGTTGTTGCGCATGGTTAATCGTATGATAGAGCCAACTTCGGGGAAGATTATCATTAATGGAAAGAATGTCCTCGAAGGAAAATCCCATTCAATTACGTCGCCGCATCGGGTACGTAATTCAGCAGGTTGGTCTCTTTCCCCATATGACCATTGCTGAGAATGTTCGTGTGACTGCTGAGATCGCTGGTGGTCTGGACAAAATCACGATTGGCGGCTCGCGTCGATGAACTCTTAGAACTCGTTGGTCTGCCTCCTGCCGAGTATCGGAAACGTTTCCCACGCCAACTCTCTGGCGGACAGCAACAGCGTGTGGGGCTGGCCCGTGCTCTGGCAACTGATCCCGCCATCTTGCTCATGGATGAACCTTTTGGTGCTCTCGATGCTATCACCCGCGCACGTATGCAGGACGAGTTGCTACGTGTGCAACGTGATGTACATAAAACTATTGTCTTTGTTTCACATGATATCGAAGAGGCGTTCAAGCTGGGAGATCAAATTGCGGTGCTTACTGAGGGGAAGCTGGTACAGCTAGGCTCACCAGTCGATTTGTTAGCACGGCCCGCCAACGATTTCGTGCGTAAGCTGGTGGGAGCCGACAGTATTCTCCGTCAGCTCCAATATTTGCCGGTTTCTGATGCTATGGATACAAGACCTGATGCTGTATCTTCGGCACACTGGGGAGACGTTCCATCTTGCTCTGCTGATGCAACATTGCTCGAAGCCTTGTTAAAACTGATTGAAACCAACGCCCCTGCTCTTGCAGTACAAGCCCCAGATACTCACCAACATCTCGGATATGTTACTCTCCCCAGCATTAACCGCGAAATCATTCAAGTGCACAGCCACAAAACCATCCAGCAAGAGACAAAGATATAGATCATCCAGATTCACTTTGCATCTGTAAACAGATTTATCATAAGGAGTGCCATGAGATATCTGCTCAGTCCCTATAACTATGATCTAACTGACCCTGGCAGCATTCCAAATCTCATTTTGCAACATCTGTACCTGGTTGGAATAGCTATGCTCATTTCACTGATCATAGCTATTCCTTTGGGGATATTCATTGCACGCTATCGCCAATTTTACTTTCCAGTGATCACGTTCGCGGGTCTGCTCTACACTATCCCTGGAGTTGCATTGATAGGTGTACTCATCACTATCACCCATTTGAGCCCTGCAACAGTTATCATCCCACTTGTACTGTATACCCAACTGATCCTGATTCGTAATACGGCAGCGGCCATCAAGGGTATTGATCCATTGCTCATCGAAGTCGGACGAGCTATGGGGATGAATCCCACGCAGGTTCTCTTCCGCGTCACTTTACCGCTGGCGATGCCTGTGATTATGGCTGGTATTCGCATTGCTACTGTGACAACGGTTGGTATTGCGTCATTAGCTTCTCTGGCTGGACAGGGTGGATTAGGAGATCTCATCTTCAACAATATCACTACTCCCGATAGAGAGGCCGTGATTGCTGGAGCAATTCTTATGGCACTCTGTTGCTATTATTGCTGATCTGCTCCTACTAGGAGTGCAGATAGCCCTTAATCGTGGGCGTAGTGCTCTATCGGTTGCATAGAAGAGGGGAAATACGCTATGGACGTGCTGCAATTTATACAAGATCCAACCAATGATTTTCCAGGACATACCATTGCATATCTCCAGATATGCGGATTTTCAATCCTTCTGGCGATCATCATTGGAGTAACGCTTGGGGTTGCTGTCTCACGCAACGCACTGCTGGCATTTATCGCTGTAAACCTCAGTGGCCTGATGCGCGCTATTCCGGTTATCGCGTTTCTGATTGCAGCCCTACCTTACCTTGGCACCGGATTCAAGCCCACAGTCGTAGCCCTGATTGTACTGGGTATCCCACCGATCTTACTCAATACCTATACAAGCATTCGCAGTATTGATCCTGCAATGATCGATGCTGCCAAAGGTATGGGAATGACGACCTGGCAGATTATCGCACGTATCCAGACGCCGCTGGTATTGCCAATTATTGCCGCTGGTGTTCGCACTTCTGCCGTGCAAATCGTGGCAACAGCGACACTGGCCGCAATTATTAACGCTGGTGGTTATGGTGAATACATCATCGACGGCGTCAACAGACTTAACAATACAGCAATCCTGGCTGGCGCAATCCCTGTGGCTGTGCTGGCAATGATGATAGAAGTGTTTATGAGCTGGCTACAGCGTATCCTGACCCCTGCTGGTCTTCGTGAGCAAGGGAAGGTTGAGGTAGCCCGTACATAATGCACGAGTTGTAATACTGTATTTTGTCTCTTCTATTTACTTTCCTGAAGGAGGAAGATATGACTTCCCAAACCAATTCTTTACGAACAAAATTCCTTGCACTCCTGGTACTCATACCACTGTTTCTGCTAGCAGCATGTGGGTCCACGAGTACTACTCCTAGTACCCCGGCGGTCCAATTGACCGTAGGGAGCAAAAAAGATCTGGAGGCTCAACTCATTGCTAAGCTATACAGCTTATTACTGACGAAAGCTGGCTTTAATGTCAAGGAGGCCTCTCCAGGTACAACTCCCATTGTTCTGGCAGCGATCAAGAATGGTGATATTGACCTCTATCCCGAATTCACTTCTACTGGTCTGAATGCCCTGAACATCAATCCAACCCTTGATCCACAGAAGGATTATCAAAACGTCAAATCTGGCTTTGAGAAGCAATTCCAGATCACATGGTTGGATGTCTCACCCTTGAACGATACGTATGCTCTGTGCACAACGAAGGACAGGGCACAACAGCTTGGGATTACGACCATCTCGCAGGCTCTACCGAAACTCTCGCAGTTGACATTGGCCCTTCCAAGCGATAGTCTCTACGTTCTGGATTTTCTGAAGACCGCCTATGGTATTGATCAGAAGAGTTTCAAGGCTATACAGAAAGTTGACTACGCTATCGGTTTTGATTCGGTTTCCAACAAACAGGCCGATCTCAATTTCTGCTACTCGACAGATGTCACCATTTCACAGAAGAATTTTGTGGTTCTGCAAGACGACAAAAATGCTTTCCCGGCTTACAATCCAGCCCCAATCGTTCGCGATAAGGTCCTGGCAGCCAATCCTAAGATTAAGGATGCACTGAACCCACTTGCACCGTTGCTGACCAATGAGGTAAGTCTCTCACTGCAAAAGCAGGTACTCGATCAACAGGCAGGTGGTATGTCTCTTACCCAGGCTATAAAGATAGTTGCCACCAATTTCCTGAAGAGCAAGGGATTATTGTAATTCTTCAGGTCTCTCACCACCTGCGGTGGCTCGCTCTTGTTTTGTGGTCAGTAGCATGGTTTGCGCTGCAAACCATGCTACTGACCACAAAACAGCCTGCGAAGTGCTGTAAATGCTGAGAAATCAGAAAAAAGGTGTAACGGCTCTGGCTCTCGCTGCTTGTAGTGGTCCGCAAACTATTTTATGTGGGTGGCATGGTTTGCGCTGCAAACCATGCCACCCACATATAGTTTGCGAAGCGTCGGCGCTGAGAAATCAGAAAAAGCGAGATGAAGCGTTCTCTGGAACCAGCACGATCTTCCCAAAGCCCTGTTTTGCCTCAATGCGCTCATGTGCCTCTCTTGCCTGCTGCAAAGGCAAAACTGCATCGATCACAGGCTGAAATGTGCCATCTGCAAACAAGCTCAACACTATTGCCATATCACCCTGACGAATAGTGCCAAACGATCCTTTGATCGTCCCACGCTTCATGATCAGATCCATCACATTCACCTCAGCCACATCACCGCTCAGTGTACCTACACAAACAATACGCCCACCAGTTGCCAGCATATCGAGAGAGGACTGCAACGTCCTCCGTCCGACAAGGTCGAGTACAAAGGTTGCACCCTGCCCACCAGTTGCCTCCATAACTTGCTGCACCATATCCGGGGCATGGCGGTCAATCACCAGATTAGCTCCCAAGGCGTGTAGCCGCTCCATCTTACTGTTATCGCTGATGCAAATAACCTGGGCATTTTTCCAGCGTGCAATCTGTAAAGCAGACGTTCCTACACCACTCGATGCGGCATGAATAACAATACGTTCGGCTTCTCCAAACTGTTCGGTATAGAAGAGAGCAATCCATGCAGTTGTGAAGGCAAGCCCGATACTGGCGGCTTTGACATAGCTTAACCCATCAGGAATAAGGTAGAGTTGATCAGCAGGTAATGTCGTATATTCGGCATAGGCTCCGTTGCGTTCACGCCCAAGTGCCTCAAAGGTTGCCACTACACGATCACCGATGTGCCAACCAGTTACATCCTCGCCGAGTTGTACAATTTCTCCTGCAACATCCATCCCCAGGATATGTGGCAATGCTTTCTGAATAAAAAACTGGCCTGTCCGGTGAAAAATATCTGTATGGTTTATCGTTGCTGCATGAACGCGTAGTAAGATCTCGTTGGCAGCAGGTTTGGGTGTTGGGGTAGTTTCATAACGCAAGACATCGGGATCGCCTCGTTCATGCATCACAGCGGCATGCATTGTATCGGGTATAGGCATCTTTTTCTCCTTTTGCTAGAGTTTCTGGCAGATCTATTTTTATGATTCCTCAGCGCCAGAGACGCTTCGCAAGGCGTTTTGTGTGGGTTATGTTGCTACTGGAGGTTGCGGAAAATTCACCCTTACTCCGATCTTGACATCCCGCATTATCGCCCACGAGCCATCGCGGTGGCTCGCGAATCAGAGTAAAGAACAAGCTTTAAAATCAACCGCCGCATCAATAGCTTCTGTACATGGTGAAATCACTTCAGCGACAATACACAGATACTCAATAGCTATCTGTTTTGTACCAACATCATGACAGGTCGCATCCCACGAGAGAGTTACATGCTGGATGTGCAAATAGCGTGAGGCAGAAAGTTGTACACGCACATCCGAATTGACTACACTGTGCCCATGGTATTTTACGTGGCTCCACTCTAGAGCATTCCAGCAATGTTATTTGCAATAACTTGGAGTGGTCGGGTGTACAGTTCAAGAAGTGCAAGTGCCATTCTGAGCGTACCGTCAATAATCATTCGTAGCGAACACTCTTCACGGTAATGATCGTTAGTGGCAAAATAATCCTCAATGTAGTATGGGTATTCTGGCAAAGCCGATCCAGTGCTTCTTGACACTCCTCTTTGTTTCCTGTTTCATATGCCTGTGGAGAGCACTAGCTCGTTTCGTTCATTTGTAACCTACGTCCTATTCTACCATGTGCATCCACAAAGAATTTGCTTATATTTTCCTGCTGTCTGACAGTGAACTCATTTCCTCATCTGTCACCTAAAGCAGACCCACAACGTGAGAGAAGAGATCAGAGAAAAAACACGTCTACCTCTGCGATGATAGACAATCTCAAGAAAGGAGCATGCACATGACAACACAATGCCGCCATCTTGACCAGGTCAGAGAGGTCACACCCGGTACAAAAGGTTGCCAGGAGTGTTTGCAAATGGGAGATACCTGGGTCCATCTGCGTGAGTGTCTAATCTGTGGCCATGTCGGTTGCTGCAATTCCTCGAAGAATAAACACGCAACCAAACATTTTCATGCCACCGGGCATCCGATCATCAAGTCCTTTGAACCTGGTGAAACCTGGCGGTGGTGCTATGTTGACCAGTTGATGGTATAGTCGCCATTCTATGTCAGAGAAGAGAGAATAGCATGAACAAGATAACTCAGACAAGCAAAGGGGAGACGCTTGATATTTGGCCGGCTTTGCCATTAGAAGCGTGGAAGCAGACATATGAAACACTGCACATGTGGACACAGATCGTTGGGAAGGTGAGACTTGCACTGAGTCCACATATCAACCACTGGTGGCAGGCCACCTTCTATGTGACCCCGCGTGGAATAACAACGTCTCCTATTCCCTATCACTCCCGCATCTTTGAGGTTCAGTTTGACTTTATTGATCACAATCTTATCATTCTCAGTAGCGATGGTGCTAGCAAAGCCATGCCTCTAATCCCACGTTCAGTTGCGGATTTTTATCAGGAATTTATGGCGATGCTTCGCTCTCTCGATATTCACGTCACTATCAACACGGTACCCAGTGAAGTGGAACATCCTATCCCGTTTGAGCAAGATCAGGTGCATGCTTCCTATGATCCGGCATACGTCCATCGCTTCTGGAGTGCTTTAGTACAAATTGATACTGTTTTCAAGAAATTTCGTTCTCGCTTTATCGGGAAGAGTAGCCCCGTTCACTTTTTCTGGGGGAGCTTCGACATGGCAGTGACACGTTTTTCAGGACGGCGTGCACCCGAGCGACCAGGAGCAGATCGGATCACGCGAGAAGCCTACTCTCATGAAGTGATCAGTTGTGGGTTCTGGCCTGGCGGTGGAAAGATCACAGCACCCGCTTTCTACTGCTATGCTTCCCCGGAACCGTCTGGACTCAAGACCGCGTCGATTCGTCCTAGTTCTGCCTTTTACGATACTGACCTGGGAGAGTTCTTGCTCATGTACGATGATGTGCGACAGGCAAACTCCCCGGAACAGGAACTCCTGGATTTTCTGCAAAGCACCTATGAAGCCGCCGCTACGTTAGCTCAGTGGGATCGACAAGCATTGGAGCGGTAAACTTGTTTGACCCAGAAATTCAGGAATAAAAGGTATGAAGAGATGATCAACTCTGTGAAATCGCCATGCGACGAAGGAGTGATCCGATCAGCCCCTGTTGCTGCTCATTGCCAGGGAAGTGGATTATGGATACTTGTAGCAACGATTCTTGGGTCGAGCATGGCCTTCATTGATGGCTCAGTAGTCAATATTGCGCTACCAGTGGTACAGAGAGAACTTAACGCAACGTCTATCGATGTGCAGTGGGTCATGGAAGCGTATTTGCTCTTTCTCTCTGCATTTCTTCTCGTTGGTGGATCGTTGGGTGACCATCTTGGACGTCGGCGCGTTTTTGCCTGTGGTATTGCCATCTTCACTCTTGCCTCTATCTGGTGTGGTCTCTCAGCTAATGTGAGCCAACTGATTGTTGCGCGAGGCGTCCAGGGATTGGGCGGCGCGTTGCTCGTACCGGGTAGTCTGTCCATCATCAGCGCTTCGTTCGATGGTGAGCAGCGCGGGTGGGCCATTGGTACCTGGTCAGGGTTTACAGCAGTTACCTCCGTTATCGGTCCGGTACTGGGAGGATGGCTTGTAGCTTTTGCCTCATGGCGCTGGATCTTCTTTATCAATGTGCCGCTGGCCGCGATTGTGCTTGTTGTCTTGTTCTGGCATGTGCCAGAGAGCCGTGACAAAGGTTTGAGTGGAGGGTTGCGTGAGCTGGATTGGCAAGGCACATCATTGGTAACACTTGGACTTGCTGGCATTGTGTATGGGTTGATCGAAGCGGGCACCCTTGGCCTGGATCACCCGCTCGTTCTGGGTGTCCTTGCCATCGGCGTGATTGCCCTGGTAGCGTTTCTCTTCGTCGAAGCGCATGTTCAACATCCGATAGTTCCGCTTAGCCTATTCCGTTCGCGTACGTTCAGCGGAGCCAATCTCCTCACCTTGCTGCTGTATGCGGCCCTGGCGGCTACTGCTTATTTTCTCCCTTTCAACCTGATACAAGTACAAGGCTACTCTGACAGCTGCGGCTGGGGCAGCCCTGGCACCTTTCGCGCTTACCATGTTCCTGCTCTCACGCTGGGCGGCAGGGCTAAGAAAACGTTACGGTACAAAATTCCCACTCATTGTTGGGCCGATGGTAGCGGCAGTTGGTTTTGCTCTCTTTGCTATACCCGGCATTGGAGGCAGCTATTGGACGACCTTTTTCCCTCCGGTAATCGTGATGAGCCTTGGAATGACGATAACCGTTGCGCCTTTGACAACTACAGTGATGAGTGCCGTCGAACAACGCTACTCTGGCACCGCCTCAGGTATCAACAATACAGTTTCTCGCACCGCAGGTCTGCTTGCTATCGCGGTTATGGGTATTGTGATGTTGAATATTTTCAGTAGTCATCTCAAAAGTCAATTGAGGTTTATGAAGATCCCATCAGCCATACGACAGACGATCGAAGCGCAAAGTACGAATTTAGCCAGGCATCATAAATCCCTCAAGGAATGAGTAGCCATGCTCATGCACTCCTCAAACAAGCTATTGATAAATCGTTTTGTTAGTGGATTTCGCGTGGTGGTACTCGTCTGCTTCAGGGCTTGCGCTCTATCGGCGCGTTTATTGCATGGATCAGGATTGACGGCAAGAACCACAAAGACCTTCCTGCCAATTCATAATATTCCCAACCCATACTCCTCATCAAAGTGTATGATATACTCCTATAATGGATTTATAAACCATTTTTAGGCGTGAAGGCCGTAATGGGGCAAAAGAAAGCACTTGTGTCAATAAATTCTAAAGGAGTACTTACACTTTGTTGAAGATCAACGCCACAAGCAAGAGCAATAAGGAATCCTTCAGGGAACCATCGTCTGCTCGTTCACTTCCTACTCGTTTCCGACGGCGACTGAAATCCTTCTCACTCTCCTTTTTCTCCTGTCAGTTCTCATTTTCTGTGGCCTTGGCGCTATAGGCTGGTACTTCTCAGATCAGGTTCTGCGTGTGACAAACTCCCCACCTTCCTATACACTCCTGATAATGAATGTTACTCCAAAGACGGTGACCATTCAGCGAACGAGCACAACCGAAATGCATGGCATCTATGGCCTTGATTGGCATGATGGTTATGCAGTTGTTGGCGAGATTGTCGCTTCCAACGCTACCAGCGTAACGCGACAACTCATAGCGACGACAAAGCCTCTTGTCGCAGGATTACAGGTACATTGGAATAGCAATGTCTATGGGGACACACCTGCAAGTATTCTGGGCCTACACTATACCGATGTGGCCGTACCCGATCCTCTAGGACCAATGCCCGCATGGTTCCTGCCGGGGAAACTGCATACATGGGTGCTTATTGTCCATGGTCATGCGGGAACACGCGAGGAGGGACTGCGTGTCTTACCCGTCTTAACCCAGTTGGGATTCCCTGTGCTTGATTTGTCTTACCGTAACGATACCAATGTGCCACGGAGTCCGGATGGGTTCTATCATCTGGGTGATACAGAATGGCGCGACCTTGAGGCGGGAGTGCAATATGCGCTTGCACATGGTGCTAATGATATTGTGCTCTATGGCTGGTCAATGGGTGGTGGCATTGTTGAGACATTCCTCCATCGCTCATCGTACACCAATCATGTGCGAGCTGTGATCCTCGACTCGCCAGCACTTGATTGGCACGCTATTCTTGATCTTCAGGCTCGTGCAGCGCCATTTGCCATCACTACTGGTCACCTGTGGTTGAGAAAATCATCACAATGCGCACTGGCATTGATTTCAACACACTCGATCAGGTCCGTTTGTCACGCAGCCTGACAACTCCAACACTTCTCTTCCATAGCGCGGATGATGCACTTGTGCCAGTAAGCTCAAGTGATGCGTTTGCTCAGGCCCGCCCTGATCTGGTAACCTACCACCGTGGGAGCGGTGCGCCTCATACACAGCTATGGAATATAGATATGAAAACCTATGATGCTACATTAAAAGCATTTCTCATCCGACAAATGCATCTCTAAGGATGGTAGAAAAGTCGTTTGATGCCATACTGAACCAGAGCACACAGGGCAAGGGAGCAATTCGCAATGGATGTATCAAGTCTGTGGATGGCCTGGCCAATTGTAGGGCCGTGCTCTCTTTTCCCTTTATCAGGTGGCAAGAACAATCTTGTCTGGCGTGTAGAAACAGCCGATGAACATTCTTACGTGCTGCGCATCTCTCCATGATACCTCCAGCATTCCACGTATTCGCTATCAGGCAGCCCTTCTTGATGCGTTATCTGAAAAGCAATTTCCGTTTCTCCTTCCGCAACCACTTCGGGCAAAAAGTGGAGATATTATTGTATCTTTTGAGCAGGAGACAGGATGTACCCTGCTATTGCCACTCTGTATCCCCTGTTGCCAGGAAGTCTGCCAGATCGCAATGATCGCATCAGTGCGTCAAAGGCCGGGGCGACCCTGGCCGTGCTCGATGATGTACTTGCTTCTCTTCCGCAGATCCATCTGCCCACTGAACTCCAGGCGTTTCCCACATTGGGGGAACTTGTCCGTTGGCATCCACTGGTACCAGATCCTCTCGCGGCTGTAGAGCGACTCCCGATTGATCGCGATCAGGCCAAACAAATACGTACCTTCCTTGCGGCTATGATAGGGAAGGTTCCTTGTCTGTACAGCCAACTTCCCCAACAGTTGCTACATCGGGACTATGATCCAAGCAATATTCTCGTAGATAATCAACGTGTGACAGCCATCTTAGATTTCGAATTCGCTGGCATGGATCTTCAAGTCCTTGATATCTGTGTAGCATTGAGCTGGTGGCCTGTTGACTTGATGGGAACGGGAACAGAATGGGAACTGATTGATGCGCTTGGTAGTGCCTACATGGCTCATTTCCCCTTGAGCAAAGAAGAACTGCTCGTTATTCCTGATGTTTTGCGATTACGTGATGCCACATCGCTGGTATATCGGATGGGGCGCTATTTTGCCGGCCTGGAAACAGATACCCGTATGCAGGAGCGCGTAAAGCACTCGCTATGGCGTGAAGCATGGTTGTCTGCCAATCGAGAAACACTCTTGCGTCATGTGCTGGCATGGGCTTGAGAGATGGAGCTGACGTTACATGGGTCATCCCGAATTTTTGAAACACAAGTTCAAGGATGACCAGTAGACAAAAGAGACCTCCTGAGTTAGACTCTGAGTTCACGAAAAATTCAGAGGAAATCAGGAGGTCAGAAACATCGATGTCGTTAGAGTATGGCATATCAGGAGAAAATCGGCAAGGGGAGGTCAGGCAAGATCAGGAGTTGGTGGAGTTGCTGACGAGGAAGCTGGACCCGCTTCTAGAGAGGCTGGACGCGTATTTGGATAAGCGGTTGGTACGCACGTTGGTAGAAAGTGTGGCAGCAATCCTCGTCTTTAGGAATCCCAAACAAGGGCTGCATGTGAGTGAACTTGGTGCCTATATAAAAAATGGGGCACAAGCACCAGCAGGAATAAAAAAGCTAGAAAGCTGCTGCATTCAAAAAAATGGGGAAAAGAGCTCATTGACGAATTTCATTGGGAAAAATCGGTCAAGCAGGTCAAGGATTCAAAGAAGCGGGAAAACGAGCATTGTGTATCTGGGATGGCAGTCGCATAGAAAAGCCAGAAAGCGAAAAGACCGAAGGAATGTGTGCAGTATTGTCGTCAAAAGCAAAAAGGCTTAAAAAGAACAGAAAAGGAGTATGGAATCCACCAGGTGGGAAACCGGTCACAGTGTTAGGATTAGAGTGGAGCGGGCTGCTGATAGCAGGAATGCAAGGGGTCCCAGAAGTAGCAACAATGGAGTACTGGTCAAGAAAAGGGGAGCATGCGACAAACCAGAGAGAAGTGGAAAAACGTCTGTTATGGAAGACATCCCGATATTTTGGGAAAGATGTGGTACATATCTTTGATAGAGGATATGCAGGTGGACCCTGGATAGGAGAGTTAAACCTGCATAAAGTTCCATTTGCGATACATGGAAAGGAAAGCACCATTTCATCGATGAAACAGGGGAAGAGAAAGCATTATGGAAGTTTGCTAGAGGAAAGAGAACATGGGGATATCGAGATGTAGAAGATGGTTCAAAGAAAGGATGGAGCAGAAGGGGCGTGGTTGCGCTGCCGATTCGACATGCAGCATATGCAGGACCGTTATGGTTAGTCGTTGGGCGTGGAGAAAAAGATCCGTGGTATTTGGTCACCAATCTGCCGATAGAAACGGAAGAGCAAGCATGGGATGTGGTGAAGATGTATTCCAGGAGATGGAAAATAGAAGAAACTTTTCGTTTTAAGAAGAGTGAAATGGGCGTAGAGAGCGTGTGCTCGAGATCGTGGGAAGCACGCGAAAAACTGCTTGCCTGGTGACACTGGCATATACCTATTTACTCTCACTCTGCGATCCTGCGGTTGAACTAATAAAAATTCGGCTTTTACGACAAGGCTGTCACCGAACAGGAAAGCGATATCAAGAGGTGAAGATACCGCTTTACCGTATCCGTTGGGCTATCAGCTTCTTATCGCAAAAAATTCATCTTCCACCAATTATTGCATCTTTCCTTCCAACACTCTATTTACTGAACATGCGTTCGAAAAATTCGGGATGACTCATGACCTGTGGCAAGAAGAAATGTTATACTACCTGCACCATTATATGATGATAGCCGGTAGCTCCATTTGGCACTGTCCCTTGCTTATTCTCTGTCTGAACCTCACCTGTTCCATCAGTAGCACGACAAACGAGCGTATATGCTCCTGCCATAGTAGGTTTCCATTGCAATGTCCACATCACCCAGGAATTTTCGGAGAGCGCTGGCTGTAGTTTGGCTGTATGCCATGTTACACCATTATCAGTGCTTACCTCAACCTTTTGAATGCCGCAATTCCCTGCAAAAGCAGATGCCACCAATCTCTACTATCTGCCCAAGCGCAACCTGACCACGTGGGCGATCAATACGGCTCATCGTGTGTAGCGTACCGTTATACCAGCCCTGACTGGAGTAGAGACCAGGCACAAAATGATCGGTCAGTTCAACACGTGTAACCCACTTTGCATTCTCCTCACCGTAGCGTCCGGGAATCAGAGCACGTAAGGGGAAACCATGACGTAAGGGTAGCTCAGTTCCATTCATACGCCATGCTAAAAGAGCATCAACGGCCAGCACTTCATTGAGAGGAAGACTCATATTATAGCCGTCAACGCTATAAAACGCCACATACTGTGCACTTGATTGTGCTCCACCATGTTGATCCAACAAGGTACGCAAGGTCACACCTTGCCAGATTGCAGTACCTAGCAAGTGATCTCCAACACCACTGGCAATACATTCGAGGGTAACTGCACGCGAGGTTGAAGGCAACTTCTGCAATTCCGCATAGGTATACTCACCTGGCGTATTCACAAGGCCAGTGACCTCCAATCTCCACAGATCGATATCAGGCGTTGGATCAACGGTATTCTGCGTTACGACATAGTGTTCACTATTAGGTGTGATTGGTGGAGTTACATTATTATGAGTAGCGGTCTTCATTCCATCATAGGCCGCATACTGGCTAAGATAGCTATTGATTGCTTCCAGTGCTCCTCCAACACTACCTACACTCAGTGCGGCAATACTCACACGTGAAAGTAACTGTCTGCGTTGCTGTACAGCAGGAGCTACGCCTGCCACGATTTGCTTGGGTAGTAACGCTCGATAGGCCAGACAGAGGGCTACACCATACAAACTAAAATCGGCGAGCAGGCCCACAGATGTAACAAATGTAGACCATTCTATCGTCAGGCCAAACTGGTTCTGCCTCAGTTCATTCCAGAACAGGATTACACCAATCAGCGCCATTACTCCTGCAAATGCGGAGGCCGTAAACCATTCACTTCTCCCCGGTTGATAACCTGTTGCAGGAAGCTTTATGCGCACAATAACAGCATAGAGTAGACCCAGTAGCGTTCCGACCCCAATCATGCCAAGTAGGGCAAGACCAAGTGGGGAAGTTTTGGAATGGGGAGAAAACATGATCGAACAGGTGAACAAAGGTACCTGTATCGAGACGTTTGAGAAGAAAGTCGCCAAAAAGCTCTACCGGAGTGGGTATACCTGCAACAACGCGCAAGGTTCCCATGAGCAATACTGCCAGTAAACTAGCGAGCAACCCGGCTCCTGGCGCGAAAGAGAGCCGAGATAAGGATTGCTCGAAGTTTCGAAGTAAGCCACAGGTGATGCATGGCGTGGCCTGTGGGCTGGCTGTTGTGGATACCTGATTAGTGTCTTGCATAAATCCATCCTCTTAAGTTAAGCGTGTCATATTTGAAGAACAATGGTAAAAAGATTACGATATTATCTCCTATACCACGCTACATGTTCTAACATTTTTCACAGAGTGCCCTATCACTCACGCAACAGGTACGTTATGGTTTCGCAGTCCGATTATTGTACGATAATGCACAATACCCACCACTGCTGCCACTCCCAATACCACCAGCGTCACATCATAGGCAAGCACATAGTAGAGATTCCAGGATGGCGCATCACGAAAAAGGTATCCGAGAACCGAAGCAACGACAAAATACCAGGCAGCCGCCGCAGCCAGCCCTTTGCCACTCAACCCATCTTTACGTGTCCATAATGGCCCGGCCAACATTGCTATCCAGGGCAGGAATGCCGCAGTATACCAGGGGAAAATATGCGATGCGACGGCAAAGATCACTCCAATCAAGATCAATGTTGCTGCTTCTACGCCAATATATTGACGATGACGCAGCAGCAGAATTGCCACCGATGTGCCCATCACTACCACAAAATCGATACCATACTCTACTGTCGTCCTCGTTATCTGACCAAAACTCACATGCGCGCTAATCCATCCTACCACTCTGCTGCACCACGCCTGCATTCGGTGTATGCTCACCCGCATAGGTTGCAAAAAAACCAAAAACTTGTCCGTGCCCCAGAATGAGATAGGGAACGTAAGCAATAACAATTGTGGAGAAACATGTTGCCAGCAGTGCCCAATCACGACGACGCACGACTGCTACCAGCAGGAGGATAGGATAAATCTTTGTGAGTGTTGCCACAGCAATCAGGAAGCCTGTGAGGACCCGTGCACCACGCCGATTACTGAGAGCAGAGAGAACAGCCAGGATTGTAAAGGTGAGTGTCATGGCATCGAGATGCCCCTGGATAGCAAATTCGATGATGGGCAACGGACACCAGGCGTAGATAATACAGCGGCCTGGATCGAGTCCCCTGGATTTGAGCAAGAAAGCTAACACCCCACTTGTCACAAGATCAAAGCCAACAAAGATACCTTTGAGCACAAATAAATTACTGGGCGCAATAAGGTAGCTTAGCAAGTAAATGGCCTGTGCCCCTGGCGGATAAATAGTTGGCACGCTGCGAAAACGACTGTTGTCATAAATAAAGTCACGCAGGTTTGCAAACAAAGGATCACCCGGAGCATAGACATAAGGGCTATAGCCATGCAGTGTCACACGTGCATCCCAGAGGTAACGCCAGGAGTCACGCGAGAGATCAGGTAGTATCGGCAACAACATGGCACGTAGTACCAGCGCTCCCATCAAAATTATCCCCAACTCGATCCACCGCCAATGCCCCTGCTGTGGTTTTGTTGCCAGGACAAGGATACATGCTGCAAAATAGGGTAAAAAGCCGAGCAACCAGAGTGGTACAAATGGACTCACAGGACCTTCCACCGTGGTCAGGATTCACTATAAGTAACACATTCGAACCTATCGAGAGCAACAGCAACATGCAGAGCAGAAGAAGACGCCACCAGGGACGTTTGACAGACAATGCCTGAAGATAGCCTTGTGAGGAACGGAGCACTTGCTCTATCGACATACATTCTTGCCTTTCCCAAAAAACTGCTAGAACGGACCTACATTCTCTTCTCTTACACGAAAAAGAATAGCCCCCTTTTTCAAGATAAATTCAATACCTTCAGCACCCTTCGTATGACACTGTTATTTGGATTTATTCTCCTTTCCGAATTTTGAGGGTCTTTATAATGGAAGTGTTCCATGAGTATGAAGTTAATCTCCTGCTCCATATGTAACAAGAATAAATATATAATTGGGGGGTTGGTTTGTGAGGATTTTATTTGTCACACCTTATCCTGTATCGCATATTCGTGTACGTTCCTATGGTTTTGTCACACAATTAGCCAAACAACATGATGTCATAGTGCTCACGCTGTGCTCAGGCGAAAGAGATGCGGCAGATATGTGGGAGCTTCAACGTGATGGTCTCACCATCTGTGCAATACAAGAAAAACGTATTCAGCAATATCTGCGTAGCTTACGTGCACTTGGTACACCGTTACCTCTTCAGGTGGCATTTGGCGCTGCACCCGGCTTGCGGGCAGCAATCAACAAACAGCTTCTGTCTGGACATATCGATCTACTACATGTAGAATTCATACGTGCGCTGGGAGCACTACCCCCATCTCTTCCTGTCCCTGTCATCTGGGATGCTGTCGATTGCATCAGTCTGCTCTACGAGCAGGGGGCCCACTGTGGAGTTACCCCTATGCTGCAAATCATCGGACAGAGTGAAGCGAAGCGCACCCGAGCATATGAGAGTGACCAGCTCCAGCGTTTTCGCCATGTGCTGGTAACCTCTGAGCGTGACCGTCAGGCCCTTTTAGAGCAGAACGTCGCAGCGAGAAAAACGCTGGCAGAAATTACTGTGCTCCCTCATGGTATTGACCCACAGTACTTCCAACGATATAGCGGACCACGACAGCCTGAGACATTAATCTTCTCTGGCAAAATGAGTTTTCATGCGAACGTGGCTGGTGCGCTTAACATGGTAGAACGCATCCTACCACATATCTGGAAACAGCGGCCAAATGTGCGATTGATCATCGCCGGAAGTGATCCGCCAGCGAGGATACGCCGATTAGCACGTGATCCACGCATCGAAGTCACTGGTTACGTACCTGATCTGCGGCCCTACATCGCACAGGCCCAGATCGCTGTTAGCCCTCTCCCGTATGCAGTAGGAATACAGAACAAAGTGCTCGAAGCTATGGCACTGGGCACACCAGTCGTCGCCAGTTCTAGTGCCGTTGCCGGCTTACAAACTATCACTGGTCATCATCTACTTGTCGCTGATGCCCCTGAAATGTTTGCTCGCATGGTACTTCGTCTGCTCGATGACAATGTATTGTGGAACCAGCTTGCAGAATACGGAACAACATACATTGCTACTTATCACAACTGGGAGTCTATCTCGAAGCAACTTACCGCCGTTTATGCCCGCGCCATGGGTACAACAAGTGGAATACTTCCTCCCAGGCCCGAAGAGAAACAGAAGAAGGCATAGTATGTGCCGGTCATCAAGTGGTCTGCTCATATACACAACATGAAGTGAAGGAACGAGGACATTATGAAGAGTATAAGTGATCTCAGCAGGCAAATGGTCAATACCAGTGCCTTGGACCTTCTCGAAGAACCCCAGATATCGCAAACCTACCAGATTGCTAACCGGGTTTTAGATATTTGTGGGGCGATGGTTGGCCTTGCCGTGCTGGCACTACTACTACCGATCATTGCACTCTGGATTCTATTAGAAGATCGTGGGCCGATTTTTTACAAACAGACTCGTGTTGGTCGATACGGTATGGCTTTCCATATCTACAAATTTCGCACCATGATCCAGGATGCAGATGCACATCTGGTGCAAAATCCTGAACTGCTCGAAGCCTGGCGTAAAAGTGGCAAGTTGCAAGAAGACCCACGGATCACGCGTGTTGGAAGCTTTCTTCGCCATACCAGTATTGATGAGTTGCCACAGATGTTTAATGTGTTGCGCGGTGAGATGAGCCTTGTTGGTCCACGCCCTATCCAATTCTCAGAAGTAGCCGCTTTCGGTGAACTTTTTGAACTGCGCCAGCTAGTAAAACCCGGTGTAACTGGCCTCTGGCAAGTTAGTGTACGCTCAAGGGCCGACTACAAACAAAGATGCATCCTTGATTGCACATACGTAATGGACCAATCCTTGAGAATGGATCTGGCTATTCTCCTGAAAACTATCCCAGTAGTGCTCCACGGTATCGGGGCTTATTAAAGGTGAAAGGCGATATGCGGGTACGACATTCTTCCTGGATAATCCAGCGCTGGCGATGGCTCATTCTTCTCAGAACAACCCTTTGCACTGGTGCAACTTCTAGAATGAGCACGGCCAGTAATCTTCTTAGCATGGCACAGTCGAAGGTAGCTCCAAACACAGCGCATAGCCCGCACGCCATGCCCAATACCGTCATTGCACCGCCCTGGCCCACGCCACCAGATGCTTCAAAGGCTCCTAACAGCGATGCAACACCCAATACACAAAAAACTGGTCGCTCTGTTCTGATTCAATTACTATCCTGGGGAATAGCTATTCCTGTGATATTCCCGGTAACTGCTTTACTGACACGATATCTCGGCCCTGTACGCTATGGCGAATACACCTTTACATTCCCGTTTCTGACTGTCTTTGGACTTCTCACCTGTACTGGCATGGATTTCACTCCTCACCCGGCAGTTGAGTCGGCAACCACGTGCAGAGTGGAGCCAAACCCTCAGCTATGCTGCTGGTACACGGCTGATATCGACTGTACTGAGCACTGGTATAGCTATTCTAGTGATATTGGTGATACCGGTAAGCGCCGAGCAACGAAACTTGCTTCTGTTGGGAAGTCTCTCGCTGCTCTTCAGCTTTTCCTTTAATGGCTTACGCATTATCTACACACTCGGCTTTCGTGCAGAGCAGCGGGTGAGTATGCTCTCGCTACTTGAAGCAACAAATCGTGTGATAACCGCTGGACTTGTGGCACTTGTTGTATTCTTTCGACTCTCACTGTTGTGGGCCTACATCCTTGTCGTCTATTCTGACCTGCCTTTCTTTATCGTCCTGGTGATAATTGCTCGTCGGCGTTTTCACTTGCGGATACGTTTCAGTCTGACGCGTTTGCGTGAGTATCTGTTTAAGAGTCTGTCGCTGACAGGATACGATGTGTTGACATTTCTTATTGGGAAAGCTGACCTTATTCTGCTGCTAGCATTAGTAGGCCCCCTGAGCATGGGTATCTATAGTCTGGCTGCACGGATCACTGATCCGCTTATCTCCATCGCATATGCATATGTTCTCGGATTGTATCCGTTGCTGTGTATAAAATTTGAGGAAGGGCGTCAGCAATTCGCTCTGGTCTACCAGGAGGCTACACGCATGCTTGCACTTGCTATCATTCCGCTGGCAATCTTTGTCAGTATAGAAGCAAGCGCAATTGTTGCGTTGTTGGGAGGGAAGCATTTTGCTCCGGCTGCAACTGCGGTGCAACTATTAATGTGGGCAATGACCGCCACTTTCTTCAGCCAGTTAGCTGCGCGTAGCTGTATGGCAGCAAATATGGAAAAGCTGATTCCATACGTGACAGTGGCTTCAGGCTGTATCAATATACTGGCAAGCCTGATACTCATTCCCCGCTGGCCAATTGCGGGTGCTGCCACAGCGGCACTACTCAGCCAGTTAGTAGGACTCAGTTTATTCTCAGTCTTACTCATACGCCATGTGCATCTGTTACAGATTTTAAGTGGAATATTACGAGTCCTCGTGGGTAATCTCCCGATGCTGGTATTCCTGCTCTGGAGGCACCAGGAACCGCTGCTATTGACTGCCCCGATTGCTCTACTGTTGACCACCATCGGCTGTATGGCAACTCGCGTACTTTCACTCAAGGATGTCTCTCGGATACAGCGTATTCTATGTCACAAAGAGGTATTCAGAAGATATTGACAACTAGTTAACGACAATTATTTCAAATAAAGGAGGGTTTATGCGTGTAGCAATTGACTTGTTTATAGCGGAGAAAGATCCTGGCACGATGCTTTTCTCCACTCTGCGCACTGCTAGAAGGGCTGGTACAAATAGATCAGGTAAACGAATATATTCTTATCACTGCACGCCCAAAAGAATACCAGGCATTAGCAAAAATACCCAACGTGCGTATCCATTCCATGAAGCTACGATCCAAACGAGGTATTCTGATCCAGCACCAGCTACTTATGCTAGATGCGCTACGGCGGCTACAACCAGATGTGTTGCATGTACCAGACTTTGCCGCCCCTATTGGTTGGAATGGACCGCTCGTTATGACGGTGCATGACTTGGCATTCTTGAAAGTGTCCCACCAGCCATCATCCTACACTCGACTCTACTGGCAATATCTGCTTCGTGAGAGCGTGCGACGGGCACAGCGCATTATTGCAGTCTCTGAACAAACATACGATGAACTGGTTGTCACCGGGACTGTAGGAGCGGAACGTATTCGCCTTATTCATCATGCCCAGCGTCCCATATCTCTTTTTGCTGATCTCTCCCCAGAGGAGACTCAGATGACAAGTAGGGCCTACGCAAGGGCTATGCTTCGAGTCTATCAAGAAGTACTGGACATTGATGAACTGCCCATACCACCAATCGCATCTACCGGTACGCTACCTGCCAAATTAGAGAAAGACCATCCATCAGTGTCAGGTATACTAAAGCCGCTTCTACCAGGTAAATTCAACTGATGGAGAGTGAAGGAGTTATAAGCAATGCGAGAAGTTGCTAGCGTTCATACAGAATACTCTGTCACCTACTCGTCCTCTCAGACAAAGAGGATCACGCCCACGAGTAATAATGCTCTGTTGTATAGGTTTTGCCATTCTCGTAGCAAGTTTATCTGGCCTGGCCCTGTATCAAAACTATAATATGGGACTTGCTCAAGAAGGGATACGAGCACCTACAAACCGCAGAAAAGTTACTGAAAAATCTCACACAGGGATCATTCAATGCTACTAGTACGACACAAGCCCGGCAAGAGTTCACCGAGGCCTTCGAACGACTTTAGCCAGCTCAATGACTAACCTGAAACAGATCCCAGAAGCCACAGCAAATATTCCCAAATATGGTGTTTTGCTCAGTGCCGCTTTACATCTCGTACCGCTGGCCCTTGAAGTGTCTCAGGCGGGGATAGTAGGATGCGATGCACTCACCATTCTCATATCGCATTTGCATACGCCGTTAGATGCTGGGGCACAGGGCCTTACTATGACTGATCTGACAGCTATCAGACAGGATCTGGACAAAATCCAGGCGATCTTTAATACTGCTATCGATCAGGTTAACCACTTACAACCATCTGATCTACAAATTGACGCTCGTCTTAAAACCGCTGTCACAACATTTCATGTAGTTTTACCAGAACTTCAAAAGGCGCTTAGCAATGCTCAGGACGTTATGAGTGTTGCTCCGATCTTGCTTGGTATTGATAAACCAGCATCGTATTTGATTGAGCAGATGGACTCGACCGAGTTGCGTCCGGGTGGAGGGTTTGTTGGTAGCTACGGAATTTTAACCGTATCCGGAGGACGGGTCGCAACTGTCCATATGCAGGATACATACCTGCTCGATCAGCCTTATGAATATAAGGGCAATCGTACTCCTTATCCTCCTGCCTACAAGTGGTTTAGCCATTATCTCTCTCCAGAGAGCTGGAACATGCGTGACGTGAGTCTCGACGCAGATTTTCCTACGGCGGCGCACTATGCTGAACAACTCTACTCCTTAGAAGGAGGAACAGGTCACCTTGATGGGGTACTCGCGATTACACCGGCATTCATCGAGAATGCGCTGAAAATTACCGGGCCTATCTATGTGAGCGAATATAAAGAGACTATCAGCGCAGATAATCTGATCGATCGTATTCACTACCACCAGTTGGATCTAGAATTGAACAGCGGCGATATTCCTTCGGCTGATGGGCACTCTTCTTTGCGGAAACGCTTTACAGAGCTACTCTTTGAACATTTTTTGGCTCGTGTACGCCAGATGGCCCCTACAACTACCTCGCAATTTGTCAATCTTTTGCGCAATTCGCTCCATACAAAAGATATTCAGATCTATCTGAATGCTAACGCTGCGGAAGATACGTTGCGCAGCTATCAACTGGCCTCAACTATCCAGGCTCCAGCAGGTGACAGTTTGTTTGTCGTAGATAGCAACGTTGTCTCGAACAAAGCCAATAAATTTATTACCTACACCCTGCAAGATCGGGTCACCCTCGACACTTCTGGCAACGCTACCCATCACGCAAAGCTTACGTACAACTGGCCTTTGAGTATAGAAAGCCTGCAAAATAACTATGGTGGCCGTCCAAACCTATATCTCGACCATGTCAACATCTATACTCCGCCCGGTAGTCGAATACAAACACAGGAGGGTTGGGTTCCACAAGGTACAAGTCAGGAACTTAGTCGCCAGATACAGGCTGGTGTTTTCACACTCATCCATGGAGACACAGGGACGATCAGTCTGACCTGGACGGTGCCTCATGCCGCGATAAAAGATACTCACGGCTGGCATTATCGCGATTTGATTCAACGTCAAGCAGGGATCGTGTGGCATCTCGATCTTCAGATAATCCCTCCCTCTTGTGCGACACAAAGTTCGAGCCTGTTGGGAATAAATAATACACACAGCTTGAGTTTACAGCAGGATATAACAGCAGATACCACCATGGGAGTTAACTATACTTGCTCAAAATAACAAACAATTTGCAAATTTTTGTAGGAACAGCAAGATGTGGAGGAGGCATTTTATGCAAACTATCAAACAAACATCTCATCAGGTCGAAATAAGTCCACATGACATGAAGGAACAGAACGTTTGGCGTGTAATGCAAACAAAGATACGCCGCAAGCGTTTCGCATTTTTCAAATCTCTTGTCTCATCACTACCTCGACCACTACAGATACTTGACGTAGGTGGAACGCAAGAGTTTTGGGAAAAGATGAACTTTATCAGAGCAGATGTAAGAATTATGGTATATAATCTGACATCTTTTGATATCCCGCATCCCAACATGACCAGTATGGCTGGTGATGCCAGGAATATGCAGGAATTCAAAGATGGAGAGTTCGATATAGTTTTCTCAAACTCTGTTATTGAGCATGTTGGCTCCTACAATCAGCAGCGCCAGATGGCAGAAGAAGTACAGCGTGTGGGGAAAAAATACTGTCTGCAAACACCCAATCGCTTTTTCCCCATTGAACCCCACGTCCTTCTGCCATTTTTTCAGTTTCTTCCCGTAAGCCTGAGAATATTTATTCTCGCTCATTTCAGAACTCCATGGGGCTGGAAGCTCTCAGGCAAGGAAGAAGCCGTAGAGTACGTGCGTGAAATAAGGCTACTTACAGAAAAAGAACTGAGACGCCTCTTTCCAGGAGCAAAAATCTACAAGGAGAAATTTCTTGGTCTGACCAAATCTTTCGTCGTCTACAAGGGATGGTAGACAACTCCTCAAGATTGCCCACCATCGCAGATGGCACGTTCTTGTTTTGTCGCCAGTGGCAGGGTTTGTGCTGCAAACTTCGCAACCGGCCATAAAACTGTTATACTTTAACTTCACCATCATCCACTACATTTATATCCATCAATCAGAAGATACATCTGCTACTAGCAATTATTTCTACTATTTGGAAGCACAAGTATACTATAAATAGGAACGCCGTTACGAAGGGACGCATGCACGAGAACAGCGACATACTCGCAGTCAGCTTATCTCGACGTATGGACCCAGAAAACAAGAAAGGAGTCGTGTATAACTAGAAGTCAGAAGTTAATTTACATAGTGCCTTTCGGCATTTGTTGACCATTTTTCTCGTATCGTTTGTCAGTTCAAAGTATGTCTGTCAAGATGCTCGTATCGAGCAAGGAGGAAGTGGTTATGTCGCAGATTGTCGTTTTCAATAATGCCTACTTTCACGGTCCATTCAGACACCTCTTTCAAAGTGAAACCAACTTCAACGCCGCTGATGACAATACCTTTTACAAGAGCATTTCATCCATTGTTGTCGTTAGCGGAGCATGGAGGGCCTATACGGATATACGATTCATGGGGACGGCGAGTAATATCATTACTCCCGTGCTTCCAGGTCCTGTTCCTGCTCGGTTATGCCGCGAGTGATCCAGCTACAACCATTTCTCCAGGCGCGGCTGGTGGTCCAGGTCTTTATAACTACGTTGCAACAGTGCCAATATTGCTAACGACTCTGATCGCGTCGCTGCAGGTTCTACCGCTGATTGTTCTGTATCCGCTAGAAAACTTTGGCGGTACGCCGCAATATATCACCACTACCACGACTGGTTCCCCAGTCGCTGTTACCCTCGCTGCCGTCCACTCCATTATTGTTGTTGGCGGAGACTGGCAAACTGCTCCTGGGGCAGTGGGGGCAGCAAGTGATCTGCTTACTCCAGGTCTCTATGGCACTGACGAAGTTCTTGCAAACTACGACGTTGTTACTACTGCTGGTGGCACAACGTCAGTGACGCTTATCACTCCGTAACTCATCTAGCTGGTTTTCACATTTATGATCGTCTCGCTCATCAGAAATGTGATACCTGGAATAGCTCATCCGCTTGTTTGGTAAACTGGACCAACCAATGAAGAGGTGAGTTCTCAATGAGAGACATTACCTCTACATATCCTCAGTTCCCAAATCAGTGGATGGGCCATGTCCGTCGTGGTCGTGTGGCCTTTTTCGCTCCTTCCAGGGCTTCTCAATGGCCCTGATATACAGATCAATGCTCTTGAGTCCCAATATTATATTTTGTATACTAAGAGTCGGAGACCTGGACGATTATCTTGTTCGTAGAGATTGGTATACAATGAAACGTACAACACTTACTGAAGCAGAAACAACGTTTGTGCATACCATGCGCGTTGCACGACTTGCCACAGCAGATGCGAATGGGAGTCCTCACCTTGTACCCGTCTGCTATGTATTCGACGGCGTACGCTTCTATACACCTCTCGACGAGAAGCCCAAACGTGTCGAGGGTACCAGACTGCGTCGCGTCCGCAACATCGAAGCGCGCCACGAGGCATCATTATTGATCGATCAGTATGATGACGATTGGTCACGCCTGGGTTATGTGCTGATCCATGGACGAGCAGAACTCATTGCTCCAGAAAACGAAACACATGCACATGTTTTGAAATTACTGAGGGAGCGCTATATACAATACAGAACGATGGCATTAGAACACTATCCCGTGATAGCCATCACTCCTGATCAGATTACTTCCTGGGGACCAGCCATTCATCCATGAAAGGTGGTAACTCTGCCTCGTCGCAAAATTTCGCCAAAGATGCCTGCAATATTCCAGGCATCATCACCTCCGCGGTGGTGAACGCCTTCTAGTGGAAAATCCAGTATATGATCTACGCCTTCGGGCGCCGCTGATCCATCAACTCTGCCACACCTACGCTCATAGTGTCGGCGTTCCCTTTCAAAGTGGCCGCAACCCGTATCTGGTCAGCAGCAGGACGATTTTGGCTAAGCTTGAATTTTCCTTCCAGCCGGGTAATCTGGATGGCAAAACCGACAACACCCAGGATCATTTTGTGCACATATTCGTCAGGTAAGTCGAATGGCCATGGTTTTTCAAAATGTGCTTCAAACGTTTGCACCTGCGATTGCAGCAATGTATACATTTCCGTCTCATCTTCGATGATTCTGTGGTTTTCCATAAGCGTGCACAGCCGCAAAATTCCAGGTGGGCACGCTCAATTTCTCATCATACCAGGATGGTGAAATGTAAGCATGGGGTCCCTGGAAGATCAACAAAACTTCTTGCGTGCTGTCAAAACTTTGCCATTGCTGATTAGCACGTGCCATATGTCCGAAGAGAGTGCCATAGGGTCCCCGTTCAGTGTCTAATATAAAAGGTAAATGAGTAGCCAGAGGTACTCCATCCGGTTGCTGAGTTACCAGAGCTGCAAAATTATGCTCTTGCATAAGACGCATGGAGTGTAGGGATATCATCTTCACGGAAGTGTTTTGGAATGTACATAGATACACCTCTTTTCCTGATTCCTCAGCGCCTACGGCGCTTCGCGGGCTGTTTTGTTGCCGTTGGGGTGTTTGCGGCGCAAACACCCCAACGGCAACAAGAGCGAGCAGCAGTGGCGAGAAATCCGATTCGATAGATGGAATGATGTGATATTATTGCAACATAATGAACACACAACAGGAATATTTTCTTTCATATACTCAATCATATCATCATTGTTGCAAGGAGGGAACGCTCATGACCAACATCTACAAATACCCACGCACACCGCATATTGAGGGTTCCGGCATCCAGCACGGCGATGAAGATCTTTCGGTTATTCCCTTACGTGAGTTTGCAGAGAGACATCTGGTTGTCGAAGAAAAAATGGATGGGGCCAATAGTGCAATCAGCTTCAGCGCTGATGGACAGTTATTATTGCAAAGCCGGGGACATTATCTTATGGGAGGTCCCAGAGAAAAACAGTTTCACCTCTTCAAAACATGGGCCTCACGCTACACCATGGAATTGTGGGAAGTGCTCACAGATCGTTATATTATGTATGGTGAATGGTTGTATGCTAAACATACTGTATTCTATACCGATCTACCTCACTACTTCCTGGAATTTGATATCTATGACAAGACCACAGACAAATTTCTGAGTACGGAGCGACGTAGAATATTCCTGCAACAGCTACCATTTGTTGTCTCGGTTAAAGTACTTTATGAGGGTCAGGTAGATACATTGCAGAAGCTTACCTCTCTGCTTGTTCATTCGCACTTTATCAGCGATGACCACTTTACTCGTTTACATATGCTCTGCAAAGAGAAAAATCTGGATGTTGCTCAGGTAGTGAAAGAGACTGATCCAGGCACATTGATGGAAGGACTCTACATCAAAGTAGAGGAAGAGGGGGTTGTGAAAGAACGTTACAAGTATGTGCGAACGAGCTTCTTACAAACGTTATTCGATTTTCAGAGAATCACTGGATGAATTGTCCGATGCTGGCTAATTGTCTCAAAGAAGGCACAGAGTTATTCTAAGGAAGGATCATCATCTATATGACCAGAGAACAAACCACTTTACCAGAATGGTCCTTCCCATTTTGTCCCACTCCACCAGACTGGACAATGGACTGGCAGGGTATCCAGCAGCAATTTAGCTGGGTTAGAGCGATGGACGGAGTACCACAAAGCCCCATCTATCATGCAGAAGGCAATGTACTCATCCATACACGGATGGTGGCACAGGCCCTGGTGGATTTAGCAGAGTGAAGAAATCTGCTACCCGAAGAGCGTTCACTGCTTTTTGCCTCTGCACTCTTGCACGATGTGGGAAAGCCACAATGTACCAGAATAGATGATTTTGGGCACATTACCTCTAGAGGTCATGCACGTAAGGGGGAGACGATTGCCAGGCAAGCGTTGTGGACTGGTAGTGAACTGGCAGCACCGCTTTCTTTTGCACGTCGGGAACATATTGCTAAACTGGTACGTTTTCATGGTCTCCCTCTACAATTCCTGAATAATGCAGAGCCAGAACGTGCAGTGATCAAAGCCAGCCAGAGCGTGCGCCTGGATCACGTGGCATTGCTAGCTGAGGCCGACGTTAAGGGAAGGATCTGCTCTGACCAGAGTGAGTTATTAGAGCGTGTCGAACTCTTCCGAGAATTCTGTCAAGAGAACCAATGTTATGGCAGTCCGCGCCAGTTCCCAACGCATCACAGTCGTTTTGTGTATTTGCAGGGTGGACGCATCGACCCCAACTTGCAGGCATATGATGACACGGCATTTGAAGTGGTGCTGATGTCTGGATTGCCGGGAGTTGGCAAAGATACGTGGATACGAGAACACCTTAACGAGTGGCCTGTCATTTCCCTGGATGCAGTGCGTAAAGAGTTGAAGATTTCTCCGGAAGAAGATCAGGGGCGGGTAATACAGACGGCAAAAGAACGAGCACGCGTGTTGATGCGCAAACAGCAATCTTTTGTCTGGAATGCAACCAACGTCACGCGAATGATGCGCCGTCAACTCATCGACTTCTTTGTGTCCTATCGTGGACGAGTACGCATTGTTTATATCGATGCCCCCTTCAACGATATATTGAAGAGAAACCAGGACCGACAAAAGGGTGTCCCTGAACATGTAATATATAAGTTGTTAAGCAAGCTTGAGGTACCTGATGTAACGGAGGCACATGTAGTCGAGTGGTCTTGCCATTGAAGGATCATTCAATAGACAAGACTAACTAGTGTGCAGGTAATTGCTTGGTTGTCCGCAACATTTCCACGAAATGCTGAAAACCCATACCAGTCGGCTAGCTTGCGGATACGTCGAAAGCCCTCTCCGTAGATAGGATCAGCATTTTGCTCAATACTGCTAGCATGGTACTGACTTTCAGGAGTATGCATTTCGCCATAGAAACGATGGGAGAGTAATTCGCAGAAACCCTCCTCCGCCCAGGAAGGCAAGCCTTGCACTCCCTGAACAACCAGCCAGACATGACCAAGTTCATGGATAGTGACGCCCTGAAACAGCATGGCCGGCAGGCCGAGCAACACAGCCACACCTGTGACCTCACTACGTATCACACGTCCATTTTGTGTATAGGTAGAACTCATAGTAGCACCGAGGGAATGGGTTTGAGCACGCTCGCGCAAGTATCCAGACAGTTTGGCTTTGTCACAGAGTTCAAGACTAATTGGTAGATTATTATATACCAGGCCCTGACTGCTCACCCACTGCTTCAAACGCGTAAAGATGGGTTTTGCGGCAGCAGCAGACTCAATAGCCGTAGATTGGCAAGTAGCACAGCGGATGTTCGCTACTCCCTGCTCCTGCTCATGTGGAGGTACCAGACGACCACAAAAGGCACAATGTGGGTATGCATGTTCGTGCTCCTGGCAAAATTGTGTGCTCCAGTGATCTACCAGGTATTCACCCATAAGAGGTTTACCACAGTAGGCACAGCGAGGTGCAACCATATTGCGATAACACTCGATATGGTAGGGTGCTCCCTGGTGCAATTGGAAGCTGGCGGCACTAACAGGTTTACCGCAGCCAGCACAGATAAAGTGCTCTGGATGCCATGTAGCCCCTAGCGCTGTGAGATAACTCCCCATAATAGGATGTCCACAGCGCTTGCACAGTCGTTGTCCTGGCATAATTCCTCTCCCTACTCACGATTTCCCAACATCAAACCTGTAATAATCATAGCTACCAGTTTCCCTGAAGCCACAAGATTGATAGAGTGATAACGCATTTTTATTCTCGGTCATCACCTCAAGTGTAATATGATGCCGACCTGCTGCAACGATGTTCTGAACCGTCCGTGCCAGGATTTGTCGTCCATAGCCACGTCCCCTATACTCGGGTAACACACCAAAGCCGTAGATAAAAGCCTCATGTGCTTCAAAAGAGACGTCGATCTTCCCGATATACACATCATCCAGTGCAGCCACATAGTAATGACGTGTTGAGTTATCCATCATATTGCTGACGTACCAATTTACCTCTTGATCTGGCATCCCAAAGGAGATCGCTGTAATGTGCTTCAATACCTGAATATCCTCTGTTGTTGCTCGCCTGAAATGTAAATGCTCGTCGAAGCTGGATGGTAGCCGAACCTCTTCCAGTGCCATCTTATATTCTGAGTGATCGTATCGCACATCGAGGGCTTTGGCAAATGCCTGCCCAGCATGAGAGATATGCTCAACAATTAGCAATATGTCAGGCACACTCCTGTGCTGGCACTCTTCCCTTGCAGCGTTGAACAGAGCCGTAAAGATACCTCTGCGACGATAGTCAGGATGAACCATACCACTGATTTCAGCTTCCTGAGAATTGAAACAAAACAGAGGCAAGAAACCAACCATTTGTCCATTCTCATAGTAGAGGAAATCATTGATTTCGTTTTGTGGACGCCTATGCAGGCAACCCCAGTTTAACTTCAGGTCCAGTCTCTCGTGTTTGTTACATATCTCTGCCAGATGTTCGATCTCTATCAGTTCTATCGATGTCAATCCCCGATTTTTGTATAACCCGTACCTGTTCTCTGTCATTCTGTTCCTACTTAATTCTCTGTAGCCACTCAGACTTTTTTTCGGATTCCTCAGTGCCTGAGGCGCTTCGCAAACTGTTTTGTGTGAACCACAGCAAGTGGCGAGGAGACCCGAGGAGTTACAAATCCCTTAGAAAGCACAAAGCGTTGTGTTGAGCTTAACCACTTGTCCATCAGTATACCCCTATCTTTGCTCTGTTGCCAAGTACGTTTTTCGCTTACTCTCTACGAATTAGCATTGCTACTTATCATGTAATATATTATATATCATAGATATTGGTCTGTGTATATTACACTATATTATGTAGAGATGTACTGAAACTTCTCCCGAACATGGGAACGTGCACACAAATAGGGATCATCTTTGCATCTGTTCTGAGAGCATCGATATGGTATCAGGATAACCGCAAAGATCCGTTTTGAGGTAACAATCTCAGCAAAGAGAATAGTAACCATCCGAGGGGAACAACCACATCCTGGAAGAACTATTCAAACAATGGACTTTTTATCTGGCAGCAGGGGTTGAAGCCAGTGCAGGACTGCTCATCGCGTTTGCAGCTTTACAGGCAACGCTACGAGCTTTTGCCCTATTCTTTCGGAAACCAGGATCAGAGCCTGGAGTACATGAGCCACAAACCGAGAGTATACGGCTCCGTCTGGGAAGATGGCTGGCGCTTGCACTCGAATTTGAGTTGGCAGCGGACATCTTACGTACTGCCATTGCCCCAACATGGGCTGAGATCGGACAACTTGCGGCAATTGCAACTATACGAACGGCCCTGAACTACTTCCTGCAACAGGAAATTGACAGAGCAGTGCAACGGCAACCAGCCAACAAAAAACAGTCAACATCTTATTTGGATTGTTGACTGTTTCTATTAGCCAGCTTTCAAGTGATTACTCGTAGCGAAGCACTTCTAATGGACGCACCCGTACGGACCCCCAGGCCACAAGGGTAGCTGTGATCATCGCCAGAACTGCCGATCCAGCAATCAGGGTAATTACAATTATACTACTTACACCAAAATTAGATTTGAAGACAAAAGTACCAAGCAAATTCGTGGCCAGCGTCACCAGAAGCATAGCCATCAATGCTCCTGTAGCACCGATCAAACCGTTCTCGATCAGCACCTCGCTCAAAATTGATCCGCTCGTATATCCGACAGATTTAAGAATACCCAACTCACGTCGTCGTTCCAGCATGGCCAGCGCCACAGCATTGGCAATAATGATGACACCCGCCAGCAGCGAGAGTGAAGCGATAGTAGTCAACGTCAACAGCACATCGTTCAGCAACTCATCGATGATATCGCCAATATTTGCCAGGTTCAGCACAAACGCGTTCGGTACAGTATTACCAATGGTATCGACCGCCTTACTTAACTGATTCGGGTTTATTTTAAGGTAAAAGACTGACTGGCTGAGAAGCGCCGGAGTCAAGGCCTGTACAGTGTCAGTTGTACCCAGAATAGGATAGAGATTTCCGCCCAATCCTTTGGGACGATAGACACCGACAATGGTCACTGTCTTTGTGTTTAGACGATCTATACTCGCCAGGGTTACCTTATCGCCGACCTTCAAATGCAGAGGGGGAAGGTTGGCAAGCTGGAAGGCAATCAACACATGATCAGTTCCTGCATCGCTGGCAGTAAGATTACGTCCAGCCGTAATCTGTACATTCTGTGTACTGGGAAGCTGATTGTTTCCCACATCATATCCCTCAACACCTCTTAGAAAGTACAGAGTGCCGCCGCGTCCTAAAGAGGTTGTAGATGGATTTGCCTTATCCCCTGTCGGCAAGAGAGTTTGAATGGGCATGTCGTTGATAGCAACAGGAGCCGTCGCAGCAAGTGTTCGATGCTGGAAGGCTGAGAGTCCTGGCAAAGAGCTTAGCTTATTTTGTAGCTTTGTCGTATCATCATTCGATGTAATCGAGATGACATTATAGTTCAAGGTTTTGGCAAGAACACCATTGACTTGATCGCGCAAATCCTGTCCCAGAACCAGGATCAAACCTATCGTGAAGATGCCCACAAACAGGGCCAGCATTGTTGTTGTAGTTCGTGTACGTTGCCGTCCCAGATTGCGTAATGCCATTTTTGTGGTTGCTTTCCAGGGGCGCGGAAGCAGCACTACCACAATGCCTGCTATTGATACGATCAACAGCAACACAGCAAATATGGGCAAGAAGCGCAAGAGCAAGGCCGAGAGTGCCACCCCAATCATGACCATAGCGAGATGTCCCCGGCTGAAACGCTCAGGTACAGGCAACTTACTGATGATAAAGACAACCAGCCCAAAAAACAGGCTCAGCAGTCCCAGGAAGGCGAACGTTCCATAGACAGACACCACGCCCAGGAAGACATCTTGATTCAGAATAAAGATTGCCAATCCGCAGAACAAGATAGAGAGTACAATTAACAGGCCAATCGTCAGAGCAATACTCGCGATTCCTCGGCCCTCTGGTAGTTCACGGATTACATTCAGTGGACGGATATTTGCAGCCTGTACAATCGGTAATAGACCAAAAATGAGGGCCGTTACCAGACCAATTACGACTCCACCACCGATCGTCACCGGTTCAAGGACAAACGGTATATTCAAGCCAAAAGTCTGCTGAACCAGATTACGCACCAGGTAGCTTACACCTACAGCGGCAATCGCGCCAATTGCACCACCGACCAGCCCAAGCATACTTGCCTCTAAACCAAAGAGCAAATAGAGATCAGAGCGACGATATCCTGTGGTCTTGAGCATAGCAATCTCTGTCTTACGGCGCGAAAGCAAAACCTGCATGGTATTGACAATGCCTACTCCACCGATCAGCAGCGCCAGAAGTCCTGCAATTTCCAAAAACTTTTTGATATTGTCAATCGTATCTTGCTGTGCTTGTAGGGCATCTTTCGCCGTCTGAGTTGAAGCAATGGGGAAATTTCCCTGAATTTGTTTTACTGCCCGATCAATACTGGCCTGATCCACTGCGGTCACGTTGATGGTATCATAGAGTGCTGGCAGTTTGGGAGCAGCCGCCTTGTAATCATCTTGAGAGAGCAGTACAACGCTACCAGACTGCGCAAGTACACCGGAGTCTGTGACAATTCCTACCAGCTTAACAGTAATGGTACGGCTCCCCTGTTCACGTGAACCTGCACGAATCTCAAACGTATCACCAATCTTCTTTTTATATTGATCGATGAACGGCTGTGTTGCAATCACCTGACGATTTTTCAGCAGACTCGCAATAGTGCCGTTTTTGGGGTTGGTAAAGGTTGGTGGCGTGACAATGGGATAGTTGTTGGCATCAACCACACGAACAGTAAAGGACTGGCGTAACGAAGCCTGTAAGCTAATAGACCCCTGAGCATCAATAAAGGCTGTATAGTTGGTAATCGTCCCCTTCGTCTTGAGTTTAGCGAAGAAAGAGAGGTCGTTCTGTGTAAAGGGCTGATTGCTTGAGGTTACGGCAATATCGCCACCATTGGCATCACGCACATTGCTGGTAAAGCCATCATTGATCATAAGACCAACCAACTGCAAGGCAACAATTGCCATTACACCAACCGCAACACAGAAGATTGCCAGCACGGTGCGCTGTCCCCCTCGGATCAACGAGCGAGATGTGTAATGAAAATATATTGATGCTTTCACTGCATGTCTCTCCCGCTTGCCGAGTCGATTGAGTCGATCAAACCATCGACAATGCGAATAGCCCGATCAGCATGCGAGGCGACCACTGGATCATGGGTTGCAATGATAAAGGTCTTTCCTGTTTGAGCACGCAAATACGCAATGAGTTTGAGGACATTTTCACCATTTTTAGCATCCAGATTGCCCGTTGGCTCGTCAGCAATCACAATCGCAGGATCAGTTGCCAGCGCACGAGCAATAGCAACACGTTGTTGCTCACCACCAGAAAGCTGAGTAGGTCGATGACCCAGGCGATGGGAGAGTCCTACCAGGTCTAGCAATTGTTTTGCACGATCAGAGGGTGATCCTTTATGCTTGCCTACGTAAAGCGGGACTTCCACATTTTCCTGAGCGGTCAGCGTTGGTATCAGATTATAAGCCTGGAAAACCATTCCTATCTTTGTATTACGGACCACCGCCAAACGTCCCTCAGTCATATGAGTAATATCTACACCATCAATCAGCACTAGCCCGCTGGTCGGATTATCTAGCCCGGCAATAATTCCCAGCAGCGTACTTTTACCAGAGCCAGAAGGCCCTACAATGGAAACAAACTCCCCACTTTTTATCTGAAAACTAATCCCTTTGAGGATATCGATGCGCTCATGTCCTAATGGCAAACTTTTGGTAATGTTGCGAATATCCATCACAACTGTCTTGCGTGAATGCACCTGTTCCTGCGTACTTTGTACAGTCGTTGTTTCGTCCATAGACGTTTTAGCCCCTTTGTTTTTCCCAGAAAAGGGAAACGATAGATCTTTTTCCTGGATGACGTTTTATCTCCACATATTATCAGGTATAGGAAGGGAGGTCGGCATCCTAAGCAACACATTGATCGGTATTGACACAGTAGTGCCATAATGGATACTGTGACACCGTTTGTACTCAGGTTTCATAACAATTCGGTGATGGTTGCATATTCCTATCTTCTTTACGCACAAGGGGCTATGAAAGTTTAGGCGATAGTACATACCAATTGGGTTATGTAATTGTAGAGAAATGGCTAGAACTTGCAATAGTAATCAACTATGTTATACTAAACTCAACTTGCCCAAAACCGGAAAATATACCTCATTAAACTCAACAACATGAACCAGCACCACAAGCCAGAGGAAAGCAAACAACCGCTGAGATTTTTTCCTCTCAACGGTACCGCTTTAGTATGCGTTTTTTGAAGATACTAAACTATAAAATTTGCGTTTACAGTATAGTATCTTCAAAAATTAACACATCACTTTTTCCTCCCTTGACGTTTTCCGCGAGCTTTTCCATACTTCTTTAACTGAATATTGGCCATTGGTGAGTACTTTGTATGCTCACGCCGAGCCTCAGTACTCCCAAAGTTTTGCAGGTAAATCTCTGTCACCCGAATACTACTATGTCCCATTTCACGAGACAGATTGAATGTATCTCCTTGGTTATCCTTGTACATCTTAGCAAAAGTATGTCTGAACACATGTGCAGAAAACTTCATGTTCTCAAGACCTGCGGCTTGCTGGACACGCTCTAACATTTGCTGAATTCCTCTTGTTGTGAGAGGTGTACCACGGCCAATAAAAAGCGCCGTTTCATCAGGGTCAGCAGGGCAACGGTGTTTATTAATATACTTCCAGAGAAGTGACTGCACATCCGGAGTGATACCTACCTCACGTTCTTTTCTCCCCTTACCAAACACCTTGATATAATCGTCACGGATATCAGTCACCTTCAAACCGCACACTTCAGAAAGACGTATGCCCGTATCAAGCAGCAAAGACAGAATCACAAAATCACGGAAGCCCGTTTCTGTGCTGGAGTTACATGATGAGAGTATTTTATCAATATGCTCAGAGGTAAACGTCTGAACAATTTTCTTTGCAGCTTTCGGAAACTTCAACCGCTCAACAGGGTTCACATCAAGCAATTCCTCAGCATAGCACCAGTTAAAAAAGGACTTGCACACCCGAATATAACCACAGACAGTAGTCACATCTAAAGCTTTACCACTATCAGGAGTACGGCCACGCCCCTGATAAATACCTACCTTTAACATATGCTGGACACACTGACGAAGATGATCTACTGTTACCCGTTCAAGCTCAGTCACACTCACAGGAGTACCGTTAGCATCATTGCAAATTGTCGCCAGGAGACGCGTCCATGTACATAAGCGTTGTTCATAGGAAAGTAAAGTAGTCCTGGTACGCTGATTATTCTCACAATCACGCAAGAATTGTCTTACAACCTCTTCAAGTTTCATAATACACCTCTTTCTAGGCAGCAATCAGGTTGTACTGTTGTTGCTTCTTCCGAACGACCGTATTGAAATCTTTCCCTCGTTTTTCCAGGTAGTCCAGACCAGAGGGATACAATCTATGTAGGACAAGTGACAGGTCCTCATCTTCACATGGCACATCATTTTTATCCCAGGCATGCAGCGTCATTGCACAGCCAACAATCTGAGCGAGCATTTGTTCTTGATTTACCACCCGCTTGCGTTCCCGTACCACAGGCCCCAGCTCGACACGGACCAATGGAAAGTACGCATGTTGAATTAGTTCCCACACTGGATGAGTCTCCCAGCGGGTACGGTTGGTGTCATCAGATGGAATCACATAGCGCAGCCAGTGAATTGAGGCATACACCCACATCACTTCGAGACGGTCAGGCAGATCATACGCATAGTCCACACCATGACACACCCCCTCGATCTTGAAATCACGCAGGACATCACGCTTGAAACGAAACTCCACCCGCCAGACCTCTGTTTCACCATCCCACCCATTGTTCCGCCAAATCGTCAGGAAATAGTCAGACGCTTTTTCCTTCGTACGAATGTAAGCAGACTTGTTGTAAATCACCGCACTCAAAGCACTGGCATGGGTTCCAAAGCTATAGCCTGTGATAGGACGGTACCGCATATGCACCTTATCAGGACCGATCAGATGGGCTTCTGTTTCCTCATCTTGTGGCATCACAAAATGCATCTCCTGATCAATATGAGGAGTCAAACCGCAGCGACGAATAAACCCATCTTGCCAGTCTCGCTAGACCGAAGTTGAAGGCCACATCAGCACACAGATGCACTTCTGATACCTGTGGATAGAGCATCACACCAAAGATCGAGGAAACAAACACATGGGCTTCTGCTATCACTTGATCCAGCAGGGTCAAGGACCACAGGTATTGAGCCATCACACGAACCTTTGCAACATATCCGGTTTTCTTGCCTGTCCCTATCTTGAGTTCCAGATCATCCGAACGCAGCAGGTAACGCCAGGGTGAACGACGGCCACCACCATGAGGATACATCACCAGGTTCGCACCATTGAACTCGTATTCTGTCGGTACTGGTTCATCCGATGCTTTGGCCCATTCCTGATAGGCGGCAAGCTTTTCAAGAACGTCCTCAGCGCAGGAACGCTTTTCCGGTTGGGTCTCATCATCCAATGTGGTATAAGAAAAGTTGATCCACAAGCTATCCACACCAAAATTCAAAATCTTCAGATCATCCATATTTCACCTCCAGAGAACAAACAAGCCTTGTAAATTGCACGGCACCTAATAGTAGTGTGTGCCGTGCATCTCTCAAGCTATCGCGCTATCCCTTGTGGAAGAGCGTTCATCAACCGACGTATGACATCACCTAAACAGTTTTTGCACAACCGTGTAGAAGCAACCCTGTTTGTTGCTGCATCAACAGGAAAATGACAGGCAACGACCTGGGTACGCTCACAACACAGGTAACACACCTCTCGATAGGGGTCACTCACAAAAATGGTCTTTTTCGCCATCTCATCACCTCTTAGAAAAACCGACGCGCTAATACTCTTTAGAGACTGCCCAGGGAGAGAGCCAAAGGCCATCACCGACACGGCGGACCAGAAGTTGGCCCTGTACCGTTTTCGCCTTACAAATGCGATGCAGGGAGCCATCTGCCAATTGACAGTACACACCACCGCCACGGCTAAACAGATTCTTTTCAATAGCTTGGTTGATTTTGCGAACATCAAGAGCAACTTGTATCATCTCATCACCTCATGATCCAATATGGTGCACATAAGCATCTGCCCAGCGTTGCCACTCATCAAAGAGTTGCTGTTGCTGCCGCGTTGGACGGTCTGGATAGCGTTGAGGCAGTTGACAGAAAAGCTTGCGAGCATGGCTATAGAGGCTCTTACCTTGAGCACAGACAGGAGAGCCAGCAGAGCAGCCAAACGGACAGCCGCCTTGATTGTTCACACCGGAAGGTTTCATCTCATCACCTCGTTAGAAAGACTCACCCGCACGAATGCGAGTCCACAGCGTACGAGCATCAATGTTGTGATACAGGGACAGAAAATCAAAGACATTGCCGCCACGTTGCCACACGTAGCAGTACCAACAATTGCCGTTTGCTGAGGGTGGATAGACACGAAACGACTCCCGAGTATCCTCACTCTGTTGATGATGCTCCCCAAATGGACAGCAGCCGATTCCTCGATAGTTGAGCGAGACATAGCGCCCGATAAGGGTTGAGGCATTCTGAGCAGCACACCACCCAGCGATAGAGCTAAAGGGCGAGCTATCAGCCAATTGAGCTTTTTTGCTTACGATTGTGTTGGTGTTCGGTTGAGCTTTTTTCGCGTGGAGCAACGTTTGTTTTATCGGCAGGAACCGGAACACGTTCCAGGCGAGAGAGCCAATCTGTACGCCCTGGCTTGAGGTGGACAATGGGCAAACGTGCCAGACCATGAGCAATGGAAACAAAGCCATAGCGAGACCTTGAAAGACGATGCACACCGAAAGGGAGACGGATCAGAGAGCCATAGCCAGTTGTCGTATCTTGTTTGGGATAGAATTCAACCCCAGTTGGGCACAACGGCAGGAGCCAGCAACGAACGGCAGCCGGAGCGGTAGGAGTCGAGAGGAAGACCCACAAGTGACCACCACGCCGAGACACCTCCAAGTAGGAAGCAATCCCCGCACAGATTTAAACGCGTTTGCAGATCAGAGAGCAGGCTCAGACCATCAGACGTATCAGCATCAAAGACTGCATAGGTACAAAGCCCTTGCTCATCAATGACATAGGTTCCTACCGTGTGAAGACCCTGCAAATGTCGGCGGATCACATCGAGCGTCACAGGAGCACCGACCCGCACATAACGCCCATCCTCTCGTTGCAAAGCATAATCATCGCGACGACCGAGAAAGGCCGATGTGAAACCGTTCAAGAAGGATTTCAGAGATCATCAGACACCTCACAGGCACAAAGAGAGGGCAGGCAAGACGCGTTCGGCGTTCGGCGCTTGGCGTTCGGCGTTCGGCGTTGCTCCACCCTCTTAGACCATCGACTAGAAACCGTTGTCCGACGACCACTGACCGGCATTGGTTGACCACTGGCCTTGATCAGCAGGCCACACGGTTCCTGTTACCTGTGGACCAGGAGGAGGCAACTGCTGAACTGGTGGCACAGGCTCAGAAAGTTGACCCGTTGAAATGCTACTGCCAGCACCAAAGGTTAAATTTCCGGTTCGAGCCTCATCAACAAAGCTTTGTGCACGATTCTTCGCAATGCCGAGGTAGGACTCAGTCAGATCATTCTTCATTGTCCGTTGAGCCTTCTGGTAGGCGGTTCGATGCATCCGACGCTCATCAACTTGTAGCGCGTGGTTATCCAGGTGATCTTGTTCAAGTGCATGCTGGAAGAAGTGATCTAAATCGACCAGAGCAATAGCCCCCATGGTGAGAGGAAGGCAGACCGCCAGGAAAAATTGATAACTGTGATAGAGTGGACCGTTGCCCATCACGGCACCCAGGGTACTCAACAGACCAGCCAGATCATGACCAGCCAGCACCCATCCCAGGTTGTTGACGGCACTGACATACATCACGGAGAGCGAGACCAGAGCCATCAACGAGCAGCCGAACCAGTTCTTCTTTTGAAAGAGTAAGTACGCTTGACGGGCAGTGATATAGGTAACAATCTCCAAGAAGAACCCACGCAGGAAACCGACGAAACCGCCACCGTAGACCCATCCATTGGCAATGCTGGACTCGATGATGAGACCAGGCACGACCAGAGCACACAACGCAACCTCAAGACGTTTCCAGAGTAAATGAAGCCCAATAGCTAAACGCATGTCAAACCCTCCTTGTGAAACTAGCGAGCCGCACCTTGTGAAGCGGGAGCAAACAACACCTTTTTAATGAAGAAGCGAACCGTAGGGGTCTCTTTTCTGTGTCTCTTTATCCTTCTTGGTCCCAGGAACAAAGCGACGAATGATAACCTTGACAGGCTGATCGAGAAGTGAGGGTTGTTTCTGACAGAGTTCCTCAAACTGAGGATGATCAGAGGTCATCTGTAAGGGAACGCGCTCCCCCTCATCAGGATCGAGGACAATCAGGGAGAAGAAATCATAGGGCTTGCCCGATCCCTGTGCTTGCCCTTGCATACGACGTGCATACTTGACGGTTCCGGTTAATTCAAATGCCATGTGACACCTATCCTTTCTTGACAGGCGAGGCTCGACATGCCACAATGGACGCGAGACACTCGCCAACACAACACAAACGAGACTCAAAACGCTTGGCTAGGGTGTACCAGACCTTAGCCAGCACTTTTACGCACGACGAGAACGACGAAGATTCGGACACTGGCCCCTAGGATGAATGTGCCCGCAATCATGGCAGTCATCATAATTCGTTGCCAGATCATGAATTTGTGGTTTCTTCTCCTCCAACCGACGAAGCAGATCATAGGCTTCTTCCGGAGAGAGCGTCAGATCAACAAATGTTCCTAAAAAACTCGTTGACTGGATACTGACATAATGGTGTTTGTCGATGGATACTTGCATCTTCTTACCTTCCTGGTACTGTTCTCTGTCTCCTGACAGGAAAACGACAGGACAACTGACCGTTGTTCAAACGAACATCATGCAACCACAACTCACCACCACGAGAATCTCTGATGTAGACAACGCCAGCAGAACTCACACGACGCGATCCCATCACCTGAACAATCGCCGATCTCTCAGTGAGAGCAGAAACACTCTCCTCAATATCTGGATCAATTTGGAGCAGCGAACCAGAGAAAAAGACGCGAACCAGAAATGTTTTAGACGGAAGATTTGCCATTTGCACCTCTTTCATGATGAACAACTAACGGGCAAACTTTGCCAGTGCCAGAGCCGCTAAAATGAATGCGAGAACGATGATCACGGAAAGTTGAAACATTGAAGAACCTCCTTTGTCCTACTTCTGAACAAGACGCACATCTTTGGGTTCCCTGACATAAAAACCATAGGAACCAGCATCGATAGAAAGATGAACCGCATTCTCCTGCACGCTTATCTTCGTGATGGTACCCACCAGCTTTCTACCAAGCTCATCAGTAAAAACAACCGTGTCTCCACAGTGATACCCCATACCTGACAAACTCCTTTCTCGTACTGCTTGTTCTAGTTAAACCAAGTCAACTATCAGAACTCGCTGTCTTTCATCTACTCATTAGTTTACATTAAACTCTTTAGAATGTCAACTGTTTGAACTGGAAAATATTATTGAACTCTTTGAACTGATGACATTTGTTAACTCTCTTACAATGTGTTAATATTAAGCAAAGAGTACAAATAGAACGGAGAAATCAACATGGCTAAATCGTCAAAAGCACCTACGCGGATTCTATACGGCTAAAGAGGCAATGGAAAAGTTAAGATTAACAAAAGGAACATTTCATAACCATGTGAAAAGCGGGAAGATAAAAAAATACACGCCTCCCAACCGATCAGAAGGATACTACGACAAAAGAGAAATAGACAAAATGGCACAGGAAACGGCCTTATTCACGCTCATACACTCAATAGAACCCATCACTTTTTCAAAAGTAGAGTCAGAGGAGGATATTAGAGGAATTGTTGATCTATGTATAGCAATATATGGGCAAGGAGGTACACCAAACTATGATGCACGCCGCGAAATTTGGCAAAAAAACCCAGATGCTTACTACATAATCAAGCAAGAGAGGAATTGTAGTAGGATATGTGTCTCTCATTTGGTTTGACGAAGAGGCTATCAAAACTCTCATAGGACCGACACCCAAACATACTACGGTATCATCAGCAGGAACAGGCATATATTCCATAACCGGACCAGAACACATACACACATTCACCCCAGGTAAACCAATTGATAACCTATTCATCTCTATGGGTGTCAGACCTGGACTTTCTAACACAGAGCAAAGAGACTACGGATTTAAGTTGCTAAGAGGGATGCTAGAAATCCTGGTGAACTTCGCTCATAAGAAAATGCCAGTAGGCAGCATATACGCAACATCCGAAAGAGGCGACGGCATACGCCTTGCACGCAAGCTAGGAATGGAAGAAATAAAATATCCCAATGATCCAGTATTGAGATATAAACTCAGTCATGAAAGAAGCAAATCATCCCATATTCCAGCCCTATAAAGAGGCACAGGAAGAATTAGAAGCAGAAAAAACAGCCAACTGAATATACTAGATGTTTGAAGCAGAGAATACCATGTAAACCTGCTTCAAACCTTACTCTTTTACCTCCAGGATATACCCTCTACTAGCCAGCTCTATAGACCCAACTGACAAGAAAACACCCAGGACCTCTACTCAACAAGAAGTAGAAGCCCTGGGTATCTTTTTCTCTTCAATTCCTGACGGACCCCACAAGCCATTTAGACTGAGAAAGATTCTAATAACAAGCTAATTTTCACTGTGTTTCAATTCCTGACGGGAGGGTCAGAAAGTAAATTCATAACTAGATGGCTCTATTATCTCGCAGTCGAAATATTTTGATCACATTTGAGCAAAAGAGCATTTTTAGACACAAAGGTCATTTTTACTCTCTCATCCTCGCCTCTCACATTGGGAGTAATGGCTCATCTGTAACAAAGAGCATCTTGTTTTCTTCTGTTTTCAGGCTCCTCACGGCATGAAATTCGACCATATCTCCGAGTTTTTCTCTCTAAGGAAAGCATTCCATTTTAGAGCGATTTTGACAAATGAATTACTTTCGACCCTCTGACGGACCCCACAAGCCATTTAGACCGCTGGTTTATGACATCATCCAGACTGAAGGTTGCCATGTTTCAATTCCTGACGGACCCCACAAGCCATTTAGACCAGACTGGATTTAAACCGAGCTGGTTTGACACTGATCAGTTTCAATTCCTGACGGACCCCACAAGCCATTTAGACACATAGCGCATCTTAAACGCAAATACAGCGACAGTTTCAATTGACGGACCCCACAAGCCATTTAGACCCTGCACAGTGTCGGAGGTGATTTCACGATCTTGTTTCAATTCCTGACGGACCCCACAAGCCATTTAGACTCTAGTTGAACAGCTAGAACCGTTATCTTTTAAAGAGTGGTTTCAATTCCTGACGGACCCCACAAGCCATTTAGACTTTAACTATTATAACGTGGCTGGTTGGCGACTTCGTCGTTTCAATTCCTGACGGACCCCACAAGCCATTTAGACTTTCCTTAGGGCATCAAAGCTCGCCATCATTTAGTAGTTTGTTTCAATTCCTGACGGACCCCACAAGCCATTTAGACCCAATTTCGGCAGGCGACCTAGTCCGCATGAGCGTCCTCGTTTCAATTCCTGACGGACCCCACAAGCCATTTAGACTCTATGAAAGGTTGACCTTGTCGTTATTAGAAAGATAGTTTCAATTCCTGACGGACCCCACAAGCCATTTAGACGTTTAGACATTATAAGTGGCTGAGTTGGCGAATTCGTGGTTTCAATTCCTGACGGACCCCACAAGCCATTTAGACTTTACCTTAGGGCAGTCAAAGCTCATCATAAAGTTTAGTTTCAATTCCTGACGGACCCCACAAGCCATTTAGACCAGATATTCGCAGGCAACCTGTCAGTCACGAGCGTCCTCGTTTCAATTCCTGACGGACCCCACAAGCCATTTAGACGATTATAGTGGGATGTTCAGTCAAGGATACTTATGTTTCAATTCCTGACGGACCCCACAAGCCATTTAGACGGAACCGTACTCAAGTATTGTATTGCACGGAAACTTGTTTCAATTCCTGACGGACCCCACAAGCCATTTAGACGGACCCTTTGCTAGTATAGCATGACAAGCCGTCTCAGACAAGGGTTTGCGCGGGTCTCTTTTGGGTAACGTTTTTGGGGGGGTAAATAGTTGGTTGAAAATGGTTAAAATCGCAGTAGACCGCCTGTAGAGCCATGCGCGGGTCTCTGCTCAGAAGCTTCGTCACTGCGACCCGCGCAAATGGTTGAGTTTAGACGGGGAAGCGAGCATCGAAGTTTGTTCACTTCGTGCCTTGCAAAAACGAGGTGTACCAGCGATCAAAAGAGCAAAACAAGTGAAATCTGAAGATACTAAACTGTTGTCATGTACCAGGCACAACAAAAGCGCGTCCTACCTAGTTTGACGTTCAGAAGGAATATGTTATACTGCACTGTAATCATGATGGCGCATTGTGCGTTCCCATCACAGAGCGCTTTTTAATTGCGTCTGGCGGAAGATGAGCAATAGGTACACACATCAACATTTTTCAAAACTATTGAGTGAGAGGAAATACTACATATGCGTCGAGGAACACTCACACTCCTCCTCTTTATTATTTTGTTAGCCATGGGCGCTTCATATGTCGTCTTCTGGCCCAACTCAGGTAAAGACGGGAAGCCCTGGCATGGTATCAGCAATCCGTTTACCATTAAGCAAGGACTCGATCTGCAAGGTGGCGTGAGCGTTCTGCTTGTACCAGCTCCTGGTCAGAATCCTACGGATGCTGATATGGAGAATACACGTACGCAAATTGAACAGCGTGTGAATAGCGGTTTGGGCGTCAATGAGCCAAGTATCCGCACTACAAACTACGGATGGAACCAGCCGAGTATTCTCGTTGAGTTACCAGGATTAACTGGTGGTAATCAGCAAGCAGCTATTGATACATTAGGCAAAACTGGAAAGCTGGAATTTTGGGATACTGGCTCAACAAGTGTGCCAGAGGGTACGACGCTTAACCCCAATGACCCTACCTATGCCTCGACCATTGTGAAAGGTCAGCCTCTCTTTACTGGAGGGGATCTTGATCCCCAGTCACTCCCGTAGGTCAGGATCAACAGACTGGAGGACAATATGTTATAGAGTTCTCGATGAAGGGAGACGCTGTTGGAAAGCTCAGCAGCTATACGGCCAGTCATATCGGAAACTACCTCACGATTACTCTGGACCATAAGGTCATCTCGTCGCCAGTCATCCAAAGTCAGCTTCCTGGCAATGGACAGATTTCGGGTAATTTTACACTTGATCAAGCCCAGCAGCTTGTCAACGTGCTGAAATATGGTGCATTGCCGGTTGCCCTCACTATTCAAAGCGAACAAACTATTGGTGCGACCCTCGGTCAGGATTCCATCAACAAGAGCTTGCTCGCCGGTGCTATTGGATTGGGCATCGTTATCCTGTTTATGCTCTTCTACTACCGTTTACCCGGCCTGCTCGCAGATATCGCTCTGATCCTGTATGCCATTTTCACCTTTGCGATCTTTAAGCTGATTGGTGTAACGCTAACTCTGGCGGGTATCGCGGGCTTCATCCTCTCTGTTGGTATGGCTGTGGATGCAAACGTGCTGATCTTTGAACGTGTCAAAGAAGAGTTACGAGCAGGTAGATTACTTGTCGCTGCCATTGACGTCGGTTGGAAGCGTGCATGGCCTTCTATTCGCGACTCAAATACCTCGACACTTATCACCTGTGCAGTATTGTACGGTTTTGGCAGCAACTTCGGTGCAACTATCATCGTTGGCTTTGCTACGACCCTGTTCCTGGGTGTCCTGGTTAGTATGTTTACAGCCATTGTCGTCACACGCACCTTCCTGAATTTGCTCGTGCCGACCGGTGTTATCAATCACCCTGCACTCTTTGGGCTTCCGGCTGGCTCGATTGCCACGGCCACCCTGGCGCGGCGAAACAGCACGGTGTAGAGGAGAAATGTCGTGTTCAATCTTGTAAAATATCGCTACCTGTTCCTGATTTTCTCGCTGATTGTCATTGTCCCTGGTACGCTCTCATTGATTGTGAAGGGACTAAATATTGGCATCGACTTCCAGGGCGGCGCAAACGTAGAGTTACGTCCCCAGAAGGTTATTAACACGGTTGCCTTGAACAATCAACTCAAGCCACTCCACCTGAAAGATTTGCAGATCATCATTGGGAACAACCCTGCTCTAGATGCCAAAAAGACCGTTTGGATACAGTTGAGTACCCGCATCGATCCCAATGGCACTGTGGCACAGAATATCAAGACAGATCTGAACAACAAATATTCAGTGCCAGGAGGACAGGGAGTCAGCATTGATTTTAAAGATATCCCGTTGGCAAACAACCCATTTACTCTGGTAACGGTTACTGGCTTCACCAGTGTGCCACAGACTAGTGATATCCGGACTGTGCTCAGCAATATATCGGCAGTTTCCACACCAACTGCTACTAGCACACCAACTGCTACGGCCACAGCGCAATCAACTGCCACACCCACAGCAACAGCAACGCCTGTGGTATCATCTAGCATTCCAGTCACGGTTGTGGATGTGGCACAGGGTACCACCACACAAACGATTAACATACGTACAAGCAGCGACGTTAAGACCTCCGATATCTTGAAAATGTTAGGAACGGTTCTCAACGGTGGTGGACCCTATATGCAGTTGCTGAGTAACTCTGATGTAGGTCCTTCTGTCGCTGGTGAGACAACACGTAATGCTATTCTGGCTGTTCTGGCTGCATCGTTCTTCATTCTGCTGTATGTCTGGTTCTCGTTCCGCAAGGTCGCTAAAGCGTGGCGTTATGGTACCTGTGCCATCATTGCCATGTTACATGATGTGCTCGTCGTACTTGGCGTTTTCTCAATCCTCGGCTGGTTGCTCAATATTCAGGTCGATGCCCTGTTTATCACGGCCCTCTTGACGGTTGTCGGTTTCTCTGTCCATGACACAATCGTGGTGTTTGACCGTATCCGTGAAAATATGCAGCGCCGCACATCCGAAACATTTGAGCAGATTGTGAATGCCAGTCTCGTCCAGACGATGGCCCGTTCACTGAATACATCATTGACTGTACTCTTTACCTTGCTTGCGCTGACGCTCTTCAGTGTCGGTGGTAGTGTAGGCAATTCACACTAGCGCTGCTCATTGGTATCTTCAGTGGTACCTACTCGTCCATCTTCAATGCCAGTATGCTGCTCGTCATCTGGGAGAAAGGTGAGTTGGGTTTCAGTTACTTTAACGGCGATCAGACCTCTGAGAGAGGTGGGCGTAAAGTACGCGAACTCGTCCGTTCGTAACAACTTGTTATCAATCCGGCGCGTAAAACCCCCATGCTTTAAGGCATGGGGTTTTACGCGCCGTTCCTTATAATAAGCAATTCGCTACATCTCCAGGATGAGAGAATAAACAAATGCTAGAGTGATTTAGATTTCTCATCCTGGATCACGAAATGCAATTTCCGTTTGAACACTTTCTCGAAAAGGTCAGCTTTTTCATAGGCATGCATCAGTTCCTCATCAAGATCGGCCAGTGGTCGAACCCAGAGCAGGATTGTCCAGGCAGTATCATTACATAACAGGGGATCCTCTGCCAGACGTAGTACGCTTCCATCATGGTTGTAGTCAAGGGCATCAGCTACTCGTAGCAAGGCAGCAAGAGTGGAGACACGCTTACGCGCAGAACGGCGTAGGATCGCAAATTCTTCATGTTCCCTATTTGGTAGTGCTCTGCGATGATAACGCGCAATACAGGCAATCTCATGACGCTCTTCATCCGTAAAATCAGGCAAATTTGTATCTTTGATCAGGCGAAAAGAGTGCTTGTGATGGCGGCGTGCTTCGATCATCATCCCTGTATTATGGAGAAAGGCAGCACGTTCTAGCAAACGCAACGCTTGCCCATTCAAATGATGGAGAGAAAGCGTTGCGTCAAACAGTTGTACAGAAAGATACCTTACATGACGAGCATGAGGCCAATCTTCTACCAGCAGTCCTCCACTGAGTCGGAGTTCTTCAGTTGTAGGCTGGGCCTGTTTCCACCAATTCAATTCTTCAAGCGAATGTGACATCATCAGTAGGTTCCTCCTTGTACACTGTACGATATATTCTCTATATTCCATGGTGTACAGATATATATCCTACCAGATCACATTGTTTCCCAACAAATGCATAGGATAGCTGATCATTGTTTCCTTTCTACTATGCGTCTAAAATGCTGAGAATTTCGCGCTGAAAATCACGATCCTGCAATTGGTACCAATGCTGACGGAAAGCAGTATGCTGCTTTTCACGATTATATTGCAAATTACGTAAAAGCTGTTCGAGTCCCTGGCGCTCATCAGTGGAAAGGGCAAATTTAGGATCAAGCAGATGAGAAACTATCTCAGGATGGATCTTAAAGCGCCCTTTCGCCTGGAGATGCAGGGCATTTGCCAGCACATATTCATAGCCTGTTCCCCCATCCTGGGCTCCCAGACAAAGTCGTAGCAGTGCTATCATGACATCGCTGTCATGAAGTGTACCCAATTCTTCCTGGATCTGCTCGACTTCTTTGAGGATGGACACACACTCTTTGGGTAACACTTCCTCAAATATTTCGAGGGTATAACGTAGCCTCTTTGCTGCAATCCGCAGATTATGCAGCTCATGTACGGCGTAGAGATTATCGGCATACTTATCCCATTTATACATCTCTTCAAGTCGTGCTCTGGCAATAATACGTGCATTCTTGCCGGTCGAGGCTGTCGCATTTAGTTCTGTAACAGGTCTAGCTTTTGCCATGATGCAATCCTCCTTCAGGCAAGCAGGACTTCGACCTGTTCCTGCAGGCCAGATACGTCGAGTTTCTGCAAGAACATTTCTAGTCTTTGTTGGTGTTGTTGGCGATAGGTATCGAGGCGACGAATAAGCCACTGTATACCAGCCTGTTCTTCACAAGGTGCCTGTATGAGTTGCAAGCGCAGGTTCTCAATCATTACATCTGTATCACGAGCTTTACCCAGGATATTTGCAATTTCCTTAACGAGGCGGTAGGTTTTCTTGAATTGTTTAGGATCGCAAGCTGACTCGTAGGCATCCAGGACGGCACGGAGACGACGCGAGGCCACGCGCATTTTATGTACAGCCTCGATATCCTCGTGCTTCAATACGTCATCACGCCACGCTAACATTTTGTGAGTACGTTCCAGCAACAAACGACGACCAGATTGTGCAAAGGTCTCGTCGTACTTCGTCTCTTGAGTATCTGTCACTCCATTTTTCTCTTGTGTTGGAACCTCTGAACTTTTTTGTACCTGCTGTAACCATTCTTCGCCATAGCGCGCATAGCTGAGTAAAACACCTTCACGGATACCATGAGGACTGACATGAATTTCATTTAACTGTAAACGATCCATGACAGCACGTATGATCAATGCGCCGGCTGGTAAGATGCGCGTACGTCCTGGCGGCTGTTGGTAGCGCTGAGAAACTTCTTCGGCAGTCAATATATTCAACAGTTCTTCACTGCGTGTTAGATCATCGCGCGTCAATTTAGTTTCGTGCTCATCTAAGTGGAATGCATGACGGGCCAGGTGCAGCAATGAGTTTGCACTCCCACCAGTAACAATCAGGTTTGGGGGAAGTTGCTTGAAGCGCATCCCCTGAAAGTAAGTTTGCAGAAATATGTGAGCAACAGCTAAGTCTTCAGATGTCGGGGGATTTGAGGAAAGATAGCGATCATGTAACCAGCCAGAGCCAATAGGAGTGGAAGTACGCCAGATGATATGCTTATGTATTGCCGTCACGAACTCTGTACTACCGCCGCCCAGGTCCATCACACCTACCAATGCAGGTGTAGAGAGTTCTCTGTAAAGCTCATACGTTGCACCAGAGAAGGTAAGAGTAGCCTCCACGTTGCCATCGATAAGGTGAACCTCCAACCCGGTCTCTCGCAACACCTCCGCAAGAAACTTAGCACTATTAGTTGCCTGCCGAATGGCTTCAGTTGCCACCACAAGAATTGACCCGGCGTGATACTGCTGTGCCAAAGTTTGATATTTACGTAAAGTAGTCATGGCCTCATCACATTTCTGCGATGAGATGGCTCCCGTAGCAGTTACACTTTCACCAATGCGTACCAGCTCCTGTTCATCTGCAAGAATGTCCAGGTCATCAGGTCTACATCTGGCAACAACAATATGGATCGTATTGCTACCGATATCGATAGCGGCGTGGATGGGTGAGCTTTGATCTTGCATGAAAGACTCCAGACTACGAGAGTATGTACTCTCGGATGTTACCACGATTTGGCCCTCCGGTCTTAGGAGGACATAGAGTTCCCAAGACAGTAATCAGATGGGGATGATATCGTAATTATAGCACGCAGGAGATAAAAAATACCCGATGGACCTCTTGACAAGTCACAAGAGATACTGTAATATAAAACACGTCCTCGCAAGAGAGTCAGCAAGCCGAAATGGTGAAATTGGTAGACACGCAACGTTCAGGGCGTTGTGCCTTAACTGGCATGGGGGTTCGAGTCCCCCTTTCGGCACTCAAAATACAGTTGGGAAGCTCACCTATAAAGTGGCTTCCCAACTTGTTTTATGGGCACATCTGTTTGATCACTCTCGCTCAAATTGAGAGGGTGAGAGCAAAACTGAGAGCAAAACGCCGGTGAGAGCAAAAATCATACAGGGGTAGCACCGTTATCACCCTCACGCTGATTGTCCTTCTCATTACCAAACACACCCTGCCACTTCTCCACAACATCCTGTTGCATTGACGGGAACAAGTGACCATAAATGCCAAGTGTGATAGAGATGTCACTATGCCCTAGCAACTCCTGAATAACTTTCGGGTGAATCCCCATACTGATCAAAATGGTTGCAGCACTATGACGCAGATCATGAAAAGGCATAGCTGGTAGTTCGGCCTGCTCCAGTATCTTTTTAAACATCCTCAGTACGTGAATAGGGTTCAGATACCCACCCGTCAGGTCTGGAAACACCAGATTACGATTTTCCCAGGCTTCACCAACTTTGAGACGCCGCTCAGCTTGCTTTACCTGATGTTGCTTCAGCATGTTAATAAAGAACTCTGGCAGATTGATAGTTCGCTTCCCAGCTTGCGTTTTAGGCTCATTCTCAACATACCCATATCCTGAAATGTAGTCCACGGTATGGAGCACACACAATACGCGTCGCTCAAGATCAACGTCCGACCAGCGCAGCGCTATTATCTCGCCTTTACGCATACCGGTGATAATCGCCATCATCAACACCGCTTCTAAACGGTGCCCTCGAATACCTTCCAGTAACTTCCTTGCTTGCTCTAATGTTAATGGTGTTCCTTCACGGCTAACAACACGCGGAGAGTCGAGGAGATCACACACATTTCTTGATACATAATTCCAGCGTACTGCATGCTTCAGAGCCAGATGCAGGACACCATGAATTTCATGAACGGTCTTTGAGGAAAGGCCGTCTTTACGCTTCTTTGCGTAAAAACGTTGCACCTGCTCAGGTGTTAACTTCTGCAACCAGACTTCTCCCAGATCAGTAACAATGTACTTGACCAGCTTCTTGTACTTCACATATGTGCTTATGCGTATATTATCCTTATGGACATTCTCCAGCCAGTCTTCCAGGTAGTTCTTTAGCTTACGCTGAGGCCCATTAGCCAGCGTCCCCTTTTCCAGTTCGCGCAAGACCTCATTTTTCTTTTTCACCGCCTCCTGTTTCGTCTTGCAATAGAACTTCTTGCGCTTGCCAAGAGCCACCGAAACTTCGACAACCCATCGATCACGATCAGGTGCATAATAGATCGATCCCTCATTATGACCACGACGTTGATCAGTCATACCCATACCTCCTAAGCTAAACACCGTTCTCGGTCTTTAAGCCAACTATCTAACGATTCTGGATGAACGCGACGTATCCGACCGACCTGGATCGATGGTAATCCCTCGCGGTAGATGAAGTTATAGACCGTTTGACGACATACCCCCAACTGTACAGCCACATCAGCAACACTCAACAACAACGGTTGCACAGTCGAGATCTTCTTACGACGAGCCATGGAACACCTCTTTCTAAGCCACAGCGGTTTCTCAGTGAGAGATCACAACGCCGCGCACCATGCGAATATGCGAAAACGTAAGAACCCTAAACAAGTCAGGGTGTTGGGCAAGAGTGCCAGACCTGCTAGATCGCCACCAGATCCCATATGTTGCCCAACAGAACAAATTTTCCTTTGGATATTGAGACAACAATGTGATTGGTTCGGGTCTTGCTGGATAGGACTGCTTGGGTGGTCATTGCCTTCCTATTGCCACTCCTGCCCATCCGTTACAAGCGTGCAAAGGAACATCATCACTTCTGCAACGCCCAACTCAGTTCAATGCTTCTGTCCAGAATGCATCTCCATGCGATAATCGGTCCCACTCATCTGCACAGGGATGATCCCCATCATCAAACGGGAGCGTGCCGCACCTCCGACAAAGCGTTCTAACTCAACTGGAGTACAGTTCGATGAGAGCGCCAGAGGCCGTCCCGCCCTGGTGCGTCCATCGATGATCTGGTAGTACACCTCCTGCCGAAACTCACTGGGTTTGGGCTTATCAACGTCATCGAGCAGCAACAATGGCGTTTCGATGGCCCGCCTGAGAAGGTCATGATAGCCCTGGTTATTGCCCAGACGATCCTGGATGGCATCGAAGAGGGTCACCGCTGAAGCAAACAAGCAGGGTCGACGGGCTACCATTCGTGCATTGGCAAGAGCTGCCAGCAAGTGGGTCTTGCCAACGCCATATGCTCCATAGAGGGCAAGAACTCCCTCCTGAGCCGTAGCAAAGGAGCGCGCATCTCCAAACGCTCGCTCCTGGCGTTTGCGCTCAAATGTGGCAAAGGTCTTGTCAGCAAGTCCCAGTTGCGCCCACTTGCGACCAAGCCAGGTGTAGGTCTGTGCTATTTGGGCCTGTGTGAGGGCCTCGGCGAGCGTCCGAGGGACAGCTTGTCGGCGTTGCTGCTCCAGCACGTGCTGCTCACAGGCACACGGGCGGCGAGCATAATAGCCATTGCCCAGGACGAACGGCTTGATGACCCCGCATGTGGCACACATCCACGTTTTTTCTTCCTCGTTCTGGCTCAAGAATCGCATGACCCCCCGAGGAAGCGGCATCAGTTCACCGGATCGTTGCATGATGACACCTCCTGATTCTCTCTGCGTTGAGCGGCTGTTGACTTCCTGGAGTCGCCGTTGCAGAAATGTCTCGTAGGCATCACCACCGTCTCCTTGACTGGTACTTGATGAGGCCTGGGGCCTGCCTGTCGTACCCGTTGCTAATTGATGCGAAGCCACAGCATGGGCTCTGGCTGATGGGTGCTCAGCTGAGGCATACTCACCCCGTTCCCGCTTCAACCAGCGGCGGAAAAAAGCAGGGGTCATGGCCTGCTTCTTCTGGTTGCGCCGCTGATTGTCAATCCACTCTCGTGCCGCATCTGCCTCACCGAGCAGGGAGATGGCTGGATCACCAAGGAACTCACCCACAATCCGTGTCAGGGCTGGAGTAGCAGAGAGCTTGAGGATTTGTGCGACCTGGTGCGTGACCCTCGTGATTGTTTCATCGGAAAAAGAGAGATCGTCGCTGTCGCGTCGCGGGTGGTTGGGGAAGTAGGAGAGGTCGGGAAGGTCACAACATTGGTGAACACGTTCCCTTCTACTTCTTCTTCTCTTTCTATTTCCTCTTCCTCTTCCTCTTCCTCTTCTACTTCTACTTCTAGGGAGCTTTTTTGAGGTTTCTCAAACTTTTCCAAACTTTCCTCAACTTTTTTCAACTTTTTTTGAGGAAAATCAAAAGCGTCGGAGAGTTCCTCGGATTCTTGCTTCTCCTGCTCAGGTGGTGCAGGAAACTTTGATCGGGCCGGGTCTCTTAATTTCTGCCATTCCTGCCATCTGGTCAGACTGTAGTAGCGATGACGCCCCACCTGGTACAAGGTGACCAGTTCAAGTGCCTGTAGGGTTCCCAGGGCACCCTCAATCTGTTCAGGAGCATAGCCGCGTATTTCGCGACCTAACAATGTGCTATGAGCAAAGCCCCGTCCATGATCATCAGCTTGCAGGACCATGCCAATCAAAATCAGGCACTCATCACTTGACAGAGCAATGACATCAGGGTTTTTCAAAAAGTCGAAAGGGAAACTCCGTGCACGAGCCATTGGTGACTCCTTTCCTTTGAAAACCAGCCTTCCTTACAGGGATTCTTCATCTGGGACTGGTGGATACGAAGAGATAGAAAAAGCCTCTGCTTCCTCCTCTGTCAGATCTCCCTGGTCAACCAATCGTTCCCGAACGGTAGCCAGGTGTTGCGCCAGAGCCGGGGAGCGTAATACCACACCTCTTCATAGATGTGTGGCCTCTGCACCGGGGCATGTTGCCGTCCCCAGCGTGTGGATGCAGCGTTTCTTTTCATCTTGTAGTACCGTGTTAATTGGGTTTGCACATCATTGGGGAAGAGTCTTCCTCTTTTGGAGCGAGCTGACTGGCTAACTCCATCATGATTGCTCGGAGTTCATCCAGCCGCTTCATGGTCAGCTCGACCTCGACGGCGATTTTGCCCTCATCAGGAAACTGCATGACAGCATCAGGCATATGGGTCAGCTTCTGATGCTTCTGCCTGACGATCCTGCCCGCAAATGTCGTTCACTCAGCCAGATCACATCAGCAAAGTCTCCTCCGTGTCAAGACAAATCGTATTGATGGCGTCCAGATGCTTACGCGTACTCTCTGCTGGTCGATGTGCACGAAAAGGGAGTTGCAACAGGTTGAGTCCCTTCGTCGTCAGCCAGACCCATGTTTGACCTTTGACAAGCGTTCTCTCTTTCTCAACCCAGCCAGCATCGAGCCAACGAGCCACGACCATACGGGCCGCACCCTCCCCAATTCCCGCGTCGCCGACGGCATTGAAACCTGGTGCTCTGCTCAGAAGGAACCGGATGTGATCCATTGTGGCAGCCTGCTGTTTCAGCGATCCAGCACAAGGTCACCAGATCTCGCCTGGTGAGCAGGCGAGTTCCTTTGTCCTTTCGCGTCTTGCGTCGGTTCTTGTTTGTGTCAGTGGCCCTCTCCTTTTGTACTGCCATCGTTGCTCCTTTCCGTTTGTGTTTCTCAATGATGAGAGAGTGTATGTATGAAAGAGAGTATCTTTCTCTATTTATTAATAAATAGAGGGATATAGTCAGCGTGATTGCTCCCTTCTCTCTTGTGCAGAACTCCTTTCCTCTGTTCTCGCTTCACAAGCCGAAACAACTCTTCTGTCAGATCTGTTTGCCTGATGCTGATTTGCTTGTTCCTGTTGCAGGTCGACCACAGAGCGATCGCAAGCCTCTCTGTCGACCAATGGGAGCTGTAGCATCATCCTGGCTCTCCTTTCCTGTGATGATCATGCTGACTGGTTCCTGGTTCTCTTGCTCAACCAGTTCTTCCAGGCCCCGTGATCTCTTGCCGCAGTTCCTTCTGTTTCAAGCATATCTGCCTTTATGCACACAACACATCTGACAGAATCGCGAATTTGGCATATTTCCCGTTTTGTCAGGTCGGTTGTCAGGTCAGACAGAGCGAGATTTTCCTCATGGAACCTCCTTCATCGTCGTGAGTGCCTCGATGTGCAATGGATCAAGCCATTTCGTCAGGCCTTCCTATCAGGAGTACATCGGTATTTTCCTCTCAAGAAAGGTATACCTTAACAGAACAGGAAGAAACAGGTTCACGAGAAGAAACAGAGCAGACATCATCCAGACATGGATAGGGAAGGAAACCAGAACACCAGTTTTGTATAGGGAAGGAAAACAGAAAACGAGAACTCTGGGGGGAAACCAACCTGAAAAACCGCTTCGAACGTGAAATGTTCTGATAAGTCTGGCGTGAGCATTCTTCTCATCGCATCATTGTCCACAGCACTGCGGACCCTTCCAGTGAAAAAGATTTACGGATTCCAGTGTTGCGGGATGTACCTCCGTCAGATAGAATGAGGGAAACCAAACTCATACAGGAGGCTGGCTTGCAGCAACACATCCGTTCACACGTGGATCAAATCGCCGACACGCTTCAGTTTGGGTCACCCACGGCGATCTATCAGCAGATGTTTTCTCCTTCCATGAAGCGCAGGAAATATGGTTTCATTCTCATATCCATCGTTTTGATCATGGGTTTCCCGTCTGCTGAGTTGATAGGAACTCTTCTGAGTACTTCCAAGCAGCCAGCACTTATCCTGATGACTACCATCTTCTTTGTCCCTTTCTGTATCTTTACCCTTATCTTGGCTCCGATTCTCTTTCTCCGTGCAACCATCCCCTGGTATGTGTTCCTCTATTCTGAGGGATTTATCTCATCCAAAGGACGCCGGATCGATGCGAACTCTGCTGGGACCAAGTGACAGCAATCCGTCAGGTAGTTACCGGCTCTGATCTTCTGTCTCGAACAAACGGAAAGCTCTTTCTACTCAATAACACCTTTCTGAACCTTGAGACAGTACATCTTCTTGATCCTCGTGACAGAGACTTACCCTGGTACTTACCTTGGTTGGGATTGATCGGACGTCAGGAAACCGAAGTGGCTCCTCTCTTTGCGCGTCATGAGGCAGCACTCAACCAGGAGAGAGAATTCATCACGGTTATGGAACGTGAGATTGTTCTCCGGCTCTTTCCCAGAATGGTTGCGACATATCAGGAAGGTCTTTCAGTGACCTTTGGCAAATTGGAGATGAGCACCAGGGGCTTCAGTGATGGAAAGGCGATTCTTCCTGGGATGATTTTGGCCGGATTACCCTTGATGGAAGAGAAGAAGATCCCTTGCCAGAAAACGTTCCACCTCCAAACTTGCAGACACTTCTCGAACGCCTGTCCTGGTGGCAAAACGAAGTTACCTCAAGCGATATTCTGCTTATTCTCAGGAAAGGTAAACATGACATCTTCTGGTCACAGCCAGTATCCGAGGTGCCAAATGCCTTTTTACTGATGGAGCTGGCTAACTCTGTATGCCCTCAGTGAACCAACACCCGCGAAGAGTGAGCGACCTGCGGCCTTGCGCCACTTCTGGCGGCATTTCATCCCAGGTCCGCCCATCGAGCATTCGCCCACCGCTGTTATGGTAGCGGCCACCAACCTGTTTGAAGAAAAAGTGGGCATGGTGTTGCTGGCACTGATCTCGAAGAGAGCGTGCCCAGTCCAGATCAAATGGTCGTGCTCCCGTTCCACTTTCTCCTCCACAGATCACCCATTGCAGTTGGGATAGCCAGGGAGTTAGATCAAGTGGTCCCAGAAGTGGCTCACAGCTCAAAAAATGCACCACGGCAGGAACCTCGAGAAGAAAAGGGACGCGCTCTTCTGCACGTTTCTGCAATCCTGCGCTTGTTCCTATCCACACGTTATCAGGGAATGATGTTCGCCAGGGCGACATTTTCAGGATGTTCTCTGGCCGCTTCGTCAACAGTAGCCAGTTTAACCAGGGCGTTTGTTCAATCAGCCGCCAGAGCTTTGGGCGTTCCTGGTTGACCGTTGGATGATCTTCATAGACATCGGCCATGCTACTACAAAAAACACTGGCGCGATGCCCCAGCCTCTGCCTGCTTGCGGTTCCAGGCAATAGGCTTGTTCCAGTATGCTGGGCCGAATGTACGCCGTGGTGTGGTGGCGGCTGGTCCCCACACACCATGGCCGTAGTGTGCAGCGATGCCTTCAGCGTAACAGTTCTTGCACTCCTCAGAAACTTTGAAGCATCCCCACACCAGATTGAAGGTATATCCCTGGATGACGGTCCCATCGGGGAGCCGTCGCCAGGTCCATTGGATTTCAGTGGAAGCCATTCTGGGAATTTCCTCCTCCTGATTGGTTCTGTTCTCGTTGGTGTATCCACTGCTCAAGTGAGGCCAGTGAAATGCGCACTGCTCGGCCAAATCGTACCGTCGGCAATCGTTCTTGCTCGATCAGCTCGACCACTTTGGTGCGACCCAGGTTCAGTGCTTGTGCTGTCTGGGCAATGGTAAGCAACAATGGTTGGAGTTGATGGACATTGGATGATGGTTCTTTTTGCATGATGAACTTGCTCCTCTCGTCTTTGTCCTCTGTGATCAGTTTCCTGTCTGGTTCATGATCTCTTTCATGCTGCAAGCATACCTGCTGATATGCACACAACGCATCTGACAGAAGAAAGTATCGGAAATAATTGTGCATTTGTCAGGTGTCTTGTCAGATCAAAAGAGCTATACTTACAAGAGGGAAAACATTTTCTGGCGCTTTCTGGCGACTTACAACGACTGTCACACTCAATAGCAAAGGATGGTTTGTATGCAACAGCACGTCGCATCCCAGGATGAGATCGTGTTTCATGTTTCCTCACACCCGATCTATCTTTGCGGCGCAGCCAGCATCTCTTTTGGGGCCGCCTCGCCTTTTATGGCCTTCTTTCCTATGCGATCATGTATCAGCATGACCCAGCCCGTCTTGCTTGAACTTGGTCTCCACTGTTCATGTTCCTTTATCGTTCTTTCACCGGATTAACGCACAGCAGCTTACTACTTCATCTACAAAATCACCCGCGCACGAAAGGTCTATCGCCTGGAGCAGACCGTTTTTCGTCCGGAGGAGCAGTCTCCTCAACAAATCCCCATCAGCGAGATATTACGCCTTTTCCTCGTGATGGTCAGTAAAGGGAGTCGCCGTTCTTTCACTGCCACTCCCAAGCCGTACGTGATAGTTTCCCATCATACGGCTTTTCAGTGTATGGTCATTTGTGATTGATACCAGTGGCATGCGTCCACTTTTCAGGGTACTTTGCATGCCTTTCATCATGACAGTAAAGATGGAGAGCTACTTGATTTGTTATCGCATTGTTCATATGATTTCCATCAAGATGGTCAATTTCGATTCGATCTCCATCTTTGAAATGCAGCTGGCACCACCGACATTTTCCTTGCTGCTTGTGAAGCAGCTTTCCGAGACTGGTTTTGGTCAATGGATGCGTTTTTAGCCGTTTGCTCCAATAAAGAAGATTTCCATCATACGGGCTGGTTTCACCTTTCACTTTCGGGTACGGACGGACTGGTCTGCGTCTGACTGTATGATCTCAAGAGAGTTCTTTTCAGGGACGGCAAAGACTTGCCTCTCTTCTTCCTCTCTGATGCCAGTAATTTCCTGCTCTCACCCATTCTTTTCCTTTTCTGGGATGTCTCCCACGTGGCCCAACTGACCAGTTGGCAGTAGAGGGTCTTATCACATCGACGGAAGACTCTTCGTGTCTCTACCGTCCTGTAATAATCAGCCTATCTTCTGATCACCGGATTTAGTTCTCTCCGATGAGAGCCTCTTGAGGGGCTCCTCTGAAGTTTTTTAATCCTTCTTACCCCTGATCTCCGTATGATACTTTATCTTTTCTTTACTGGGTCTGATGAACGTCTTGAAGCCAAGAGGTCTTCCATGCGTATCTTTTCCCGATTGCTTTTCGCTTTTTGGAATTTGACGCACCGTGAAGCCAAGAAAGTGAAAGCCCACATTTCCCTGGTAAGGGGTGAGTGTGTGCGTTACTCTTGTTTTCTTCTGGTTCAAAGCTAATCCCATGCTTTTTAACCATTCTTCTACTGCTTTTGCTGCTATCTGAAGCACTTCTTTGTCAGAATGGAGGATCACATAATCGTCCGCATATCGTATGAGAGCAGGTTTTCCTGTCTTTTTCTGCTATGAAGCTTCTGCTACTTGTTCCATCCCATGAAGAGCAATATTTGCCAAAAGTGGTGAAATTACACCACCCTGTGGTGTTCCATCTTCTGCTGGTGCAAATACATGTTTATCCAATACACCTGCCTTGAGCCATTCTTTGATAGTCTGTCTCAATGCGGCATATGTTTGCAATTTCTTCAATAGTGCCTGTTGATTGGATATTGTCGAAACAACCCTTTATGTCAGCATCAAGCACAAATTTCGCTTTGGACTTGATGTGGTTAAAGATAGCTGCTATTGCATCTTGACAGGAGCGTCCTGGTCGGAAGCCATAGCTGTTCTTCTCGAAAACCGCTTCCCATTCCGGTTCGATTGCCATTTTTACTAATGCTTGCTTACTTCTTTCAAACATAGTAGGGATACCTAATGGCCGTTTTTCTCCTTTCCCCGGTTTTGGTATTTGATACGTCGAACTGGTTTAGGCTTTTGGTGCTTCCAGTGCTTTGGATGTATTTGTTTTGCCATGACAAGTCGATCTTTGGGGGCAACGGATTTCACGCCATCTACCCCGGCAGTTTTCTTGCCCTGGTTTTCCTGAGTCACTCGTCGCACTGCGATCAGTCGAGCTGCTTCGGATTTCATCAAGAGCTTTTCGAGCTTTTGAACTGCTCTTTGTTTGCCATGTTGCTTGCCTTCGGTAGATGCGCTTTTGGATGCGGTACTGTCAGTTGCTCGGAACTTTCGCCAGGGCAACGTACGCCAAGCCTCACTTCGTGGGGTCGATCCGTTTCTGATCGTCCTGCGGTGCTTTCCTTTTTGCCATCTTACTTCCTCTCTACTTTCCATACAACCGTGTCCACGTCAGCCTATCCTCTGGCTTTCCCAAAGGCATTTGCTTCTTGGACAATCGCTCCATAGGGTGCATTGGTTGGCACCTACTTGCCGTATCGACCTCCGACGAGAGCATTCCTGATGGTTACTCCGTTCGATCTCTCTGTTTTCAGCTACCGTAGATGGGTGCTATCTACCGAGCGTCTTTTGAAGATGGGAAGAGATCTATTCTCTCTTTCAACGTCTTTCCGTATAATAAAGCCGTCTGACGCATACCTTTTGGTCAAGCCTCTCATTCTTTCTGGCTTGTTAGTCTTCTTTGGAATAGTTTGGTCGCACCTTCGTTTGCTAACAGGCTTCTGTTAGCCCCTCATCCTTCGTAGTAGCTCAACCAATGATCTACTTAGTATGAGATTTCAACTGTTCTGATCACTCTGTACCCCGCTTCGCCGTTTTGCTAGGACCAGTCGCCACTTTGGGGGTATGGCTATCATCCGCCCATTTAGATGGTTGGGGATTTCACCCAACATCAGAGAGATAGTTGTCAAAGATTTCCTTCGCCGCTCTTCCCCCGTCATGCACGGTTTGGAGCGAACGGATCGCACTATACATTAAACTAAGAACAAGCCCTCTCGACACAGGGCTGGAACAAGGGTACACTTGTTCTATACAACTGTTGAACGCGCCAGGGAAAGTCTCGTTCCTCCACCCGGCTCGACCGATTAAGAAAGCTCGCACTTCCTTGGCGCTGTTCCTGAGCGAGAACCGATCATGAGAGAGTCGCGCGGTCTGAGCGCCACAGTATAAGGGCACGTGAGCTCAGGGACCATGCTTGTAGAGAGGAGCATTGCGCATGTGGTATGCCGGTATTGACTGGGCGAACGAGCATCATGACGCCCTGGTCATTGATGAAGCAGGGTCGTCAGGTCGGCACGCTGCGTGTCGAGCACAGCCCGACAAGGCATGACCAGATTGAACACTTTTTGGAGCAGATCATTGGCTCGGAGTCGAAAGAACAGATGGCCTGCATCATCGAGACGACGCATGGGTTGTTGATCGCTCACCTGTTGGAAGCGGGCTGGCCGGTCTATCCGGTCAATCCGCGCACCGTTGATCGTCGGCGAGCCGCATCGGGAGCCAAGACCGATACGATTGATGCCTACTTGCTGGCCAAGACCGGACGTGCGGACCTGGCCGATTTGCACCGCCTCACCCCAGATAGCGAGAAGATTGCCGAGCTGAAACTGCTCACGCGCGATCAAGATGCCTTGATCCGGATGCAAACGCGTCTGGTCAATCAGCTCACCGCTTGTCTCAAAGCCTACTACCCGGTGGCCCTGGAGCTGTTTACCAAACTGCAGCAGAAGAGCACCTTGCTGTTCTTGCAAACCTACCCCACGCCACAGGCTGCGATGGCCGCTTCGGCTGAGCAGATCACAGAGGTCCTCAGACAAGCGAAGCATCCCAATCCGACTCCGGTCGCCGCCACGATTGTCGAGCGGCTGCACCAACCCCATTTGCAGGCTGATGCCGTCACCACCCGCGCCAAATCGCGTTTGATGCTGGCGCTGGTGAGTCAGCTGCTGCCGCTGATCGAGCAAATTGCGCAGTATGACAAGGAGATTCGACACCCTTTTTTTGACCCATGAGGACCACGAGCTCTTTGCGAGCTTGCCGCGTGCAGGCAAACGCCTGGCCCCGCGACTGCTTGCCGAAATCGGCGATGATCGCACACGCTATCAGGATGCCAGCAGTCTGCAAGCGCTGGGAGGAACCTCGCCTGTGCTCTTTCAAAGCGGGATGTACTCCAAAGCGCATCGCCGCATGGGCTGTATCAAACCGTTGCGCAATGCCTTGCACCAGTTTGCCTGGCAGACGACACACAGTGAAGCGTGGGCCAGAGACTATTACCAACGCAAGCGAGCCGAAGGCAAAAGCCATACGCGTAGCCGTGCGAGCGCTTGCCAATGTGTGGGTCAGGATCATCTTTGCCATGTGGCTCCATCGCCAATGCTATGAGACGGCCACCTTTGAGCACGCACAACAACAGCATGCACGCAGAGCGGCTTAGCGGCTCCAGCTCGTGCTGATCACGCTCAACCAGAGCCAAAAACCCTCCATTTTTTTGGCTTTCAACTTGGCATGCCCATAAAAGACCACGCAAGCGAGTGGCTGTCAAGGAAAGCGCAGCGGCTTGACAGCCGTGAGCGGCGTGGTACACTGGCTCATGCCTAGTTGAAGACATTTCTCCACCTCTCCTGCTTCTTCATTTGTTCGCTTGCTCCACAATTGGTCCCACAAAAGGCTTGACATAGAGAGTCTTTCTTTCTCAGTCCCGTACGAGTTGGGCTCTATCCTCCTTCTCGTGTGTCTTTGCATGACGGTGAGCAGGAGCAGACACAGCCTGTGGAAACGGTGTCTTCGCCGTCCAGAAGAAACCCACCAGCCGGCAGGCAGGGTGTTGGCTCAGATCTCCTCTCCGGTGGTGCGTGTGAGCATCAGCTTCATCGAGACTCTCACGCTGATCCTTACGGGAACCAACGGGCAACATCTGCCGCTCTCATTTCGCAACCAACGTTGGGCGGCCTTGCTGGCCTATCTGGGGAAAAAGGGACCTGGGTGAGCAGGCGCGAGTTGCTCCAGGTGTTCTATCGTGGTCTCAAAGACAAAGAGAATTCGTTTGACACCGATCGATCTCGCATCTTGCTCTTTCTGCAAGAGAAGGCCCTCAAGCATGGGTTCATCCTTGGAGAAGTGTTTGAACATGGCAAGAACGAACACGATGAGGCCGTTTGGCGTCTGAAGGCCATCTGTGAGCGAGATGATCAGGCAACTGATCTGTTGGACATCTGGTCTGAAAAGGTAGCTGCCATTGAAGCTGGAACACTCATGCTTGCCAGAGACCAACTGTTGGCAGGATGCGAGGAGGTCATTCATCTCTCTGCGGGAGGATATCTGGCAAATCATCCTCTCTCAGAAAGGGAATGGTCCTGGGCCAGACCGCTTTTTTTGACGTACCGGGAGAAATATCTGACGCTGCTGAGTTCCGTAGCCGCTCGCGAACGACAAGGAGGTGAGCAGGCCACAGAGCAGCAGAGAGAGAACAGTGCTTGAGGTACTCTGCTCAGCTCTACGCACGATGTGCTCTGACGGCCATTCAAACGATCCCTAACTCCCAACGTGGGGCCTCTGCGCTCAAGCAGTGCCTTCTCATCTACGAGCAACTCCAGGATCACAGCGCAGCAGAGAAGGTTTGCAAAGCCTACCAGAGACAAGCGCAGAGGCCCTGAATGACTGCCATCGATTCTTCACCATAATGGAGCACTCTCCAGACAGTCTTCCCCACGATCACCAAGCACCAGTGTAGTACTCGAAGGCTTTCGGCGGCACGCCCGCCCAAAACCTTTCCGCGCTGCGTGACGATGTGCAGGCAAGACTTCGCGGCAACAACCAGTTGCTGGAACATGCGCGCAACGAACCTTCAGGCGGTGCGGGCTGGCACGAAGCGCTGGGAACGCTCTCGCAATTCGGCCGCTCTCTGTTTGATGCTTTGCTCGCACTGGGATAGTTCTCTGTCAAAGGCAGCCGTGAAGATCGCTTCGCGCTGCAGTTGGAACCAGCCCTTGGGAAGCTGGCCGTCAATATTCGTACCGGCTTTAATCACGTGGCCGGATGCATCCACAAGTGGCGCTTCGAAGTACCGCCTCAAGGAATCAATCTGGAGCAGGATATTGCTGACCTCGAGGCACGCATGGACGCGGCACCGCAGGGGGCATTGGCTTCTCTCAGGCGGAGATACTTCGTGCCTACGCG